>NZ_RPEN01000159.1 GCF_003991405.1 Pseudorhodobacter sp. E13 | reverse complement strand
TCTATTCAAAAATATCCTCGGGGTGGGGGTCTGGGGGAGGGGCAGACAGCCCCTCCCCCAGCGGCCGAACATTACTCGCCGTATGGCACCCAAATGGTTTTTACCTCGGTCGCGGCGCGCAGAAATGCGCGTCCCTCTGCATGATCCCAGTCGGTAACACGACCATGGTTCACCCATGTCCGCTTCAAATTCCCGGCCGCCTCACGCTCGACCACAGCAGATAGATTCGCCGCGCCAAAACACCAAACCGCATCCACATCCATATGGCTGGCCAAAGGCTTGGCCAAATCGCCATGCGCGCCGGTGACGATGTTGACCACACCGCCCGGCAAATCAGACGTGTCCAACACCTGATAAAGATCGGTCGCAGCCAGCGGGTAGGCCTGCGATGGGACCAGCACACAAGTATTGCCCATCGCAATCGCCGGGGCCATCAGGCTGATCAACCCCAACAAAGGCGCTTCATCGGGGCAAATCGCGCCGATCACGCCGCAAGGCTCATTCATCGCCAGCGCCACGCCACGGATGGGCACCGATTTCACCGCGCCATCAAATTTATCGGCCCAAGCGGCATAGGTGAACAGGCGGGCGATGCTGGCCTCTACCTCTGCCGCGCCGGGTTTGCCGGTCATGTCCTTTAGCCGCCCGGCAAATTCCTCCGCGCGGGCCGACAGGTTCTCGGCGATGTAATACAGGATCTGCGCGCGCAGATGCGCGGTGGTTTTGCCCCAAACCTTCGCGGATTGGGCGGCCTCCACCGCGTTGCGGATATCCTTGCGATTGCCAAGGCCGACATGCCCCAAAAGCTTGCCGCGTGGCGACCAGACCGCCTGCGAATACCCACCATCCGTCCGCGCCTGCTTGCCGCCGATATGCAGCTTGGCGGTGCGGTCAAACTCGCTTACCTCGGCATTGGCGGGTTCTGCCGCCCGCGCCACAGGTTTCAACGGCTTAGCATCCCCTTTCGGCCGCAGATAGGCGAGCAACCCTTCCCAGCCACCTTCGCGGCCAAAACCGCTTTCGCGCAGCCCGCCAAAGCCCGCAGCAGCATCGAACATGTTGGAGCCGTTGATCCAGACCACCCCCGCCTTCACCTTCGGCGCCAAATCCAGCGCAAGGTTGACATTCTCGGTCCAGACGCTCGCCGCCAACCCATAGCGGGAGTTGTTTGCCAGTTCCACCGCCTCAACCGGGGTGCGGAAGGTCATGGATACCAGCACAGGGCCAAAGATTTCTTCTTGCATCAAGGGGCTGGCGCTGCCCAAGCCGGTGATCAGCGTGGGCGGATAAAAACAGCCATCGGGGCAAGGCACCTGATATTTGTCACCATCGCTGGCCTCCACCATCGCAGCAATCTGTGCCCGTTGCACGGGGTCCACGATCGCGCCAACGTCGATGCATTTATCCATCGGGTCGCCAATGCGCAGCCCGTCCATGCGGGCGCGCAGTTTGGCGTGGAAACGGTCGGCCACGCCTTCCTGCACCAACAAACGCGACCCTGCGCAACAGACCTGCCCGCCATTGAACCAGATCGCATCGACCAGCCCCTCAACCGCCGAATCCAGATCGGCATCGTCAAAGACGATATAGGGGGATTTGCCGCCGAGTTCCAAAGTCAGCGCCTTGCCGCTGCCTGCGGTGGCCTGCCGGATTTTGCGTCCCACCTCTGTGCTGCCGGTAAAGGCAATCTTGTTGACATCGGGGTGATCGACCAGCGCCGCCCCGGTGGCCCCGTCGCCCGTCACCACGTTCAAAACACCGCGGGGCAGGCCCGCCTCGCGGCTGATATGGGCGAATAAAAGCGCTGTCAGCGGGGTGTATTCGGCGGGTTTCAGAACCACGGTATTGCCTGCGGCCAAAGCAGGGGCCACCTTCCACGCCAGCATCAGCAGTGGAAAATTCCACGGGATAACAGCACCGCAGACACCCAAGGGTTGCATATCTGGCTGTTCAGATGCCAGCAATTGCGCCAAGCCTGCGTGATAATAGAAATGCCGCGCGACCAGCGGGATGTCGATATCGCGCGCCTCGCGGATCGGTTTGCCATTGTCCAAGGTTTCCGTCACGGCCAGCAAACGGCTGTGCTTTTGCACCAGTCGCGCCAGCGCATACAGATATTGCGCGCGCTTGTGGCCGGGCAGCTTGGCCCATTTCGGCTGGGCGCGGCGGGCGGCCTTTACGGCGCTGTCCACATCTGCGGCGCTGCCTTGTGTTACCTGTGCCAGAACCTTGCCATTGGCGGGGTTCTTGCTGTCGAACACATCACCGGGCGCAGTGAATTGCCCGTTGATCCAATGCCCGAAAGGCGCGTGCGTGGTGATCCAGTCCATTGCCTCGGCAGCGGATTCCGGGGCGGGGCCATAGGACATTTCGTTGAAAATCTGTTTAACGGTCATGGCATCACCCGATTGCATGGCGGTTGGCGGCGGAATAGGCGCCGGTGACGTGATGTTCCAACTGGCGCTCAATATCGCCCAGCAGGCTGGAGGCCCCAAAGCGGAACAGATCGGGTTGCACCCAGGGCAGGCCCAGTTCATCCCGCATCATCGCCAGATAAACCAGCGCGTCCTTGGCCTTGGATATCCCGCCCGCAGGTTTGTAACCCACTTTGATGCCGGTGCGATCCTGATAGTCGCGGATCGCGCGGATCATCGTCAGCGTCACCGGCAGCGTCGCGTTCACCGGTTCCTTCCCGGTAGAGGTTTTGATGAAATCCGCCCCGGCCATCATGCAGATCAAACTGGCGCGGGCGACATTGCGCAGGGTGCCAAGCTCTCCCGTTGCCAGAATGGCCTTCACATGGGCCTCGCCGCAGGCCTCGCGCATGGCGCGCATTTCATCATAGAGCGCCTGCCAGTTCTGCGTCAGCACATGGCGGCGCGAAATCACAATGTCGATTTCCCGCGCGCCCGCAGCGACGCTTTCGCCAATCTCGGCCAGCCGCAGATGCAGCGGCGACAGACCGGCCGGAAAGCCGGTCGATACTGCCGCCACCGGGATATTGGACCCTTCCAGCGCGCGCACAGCCGTTTCCACCATGTCGTGATAAACGCAAACCGCGCCCACGGTCAGCCCTTCCATCCCCAGCGCGGCCAGAAGATCGGCGCGCACGGGGTGCCGTGCCTTGGCGCAAAGCCGTTGCACCCGCCCCGCTGTGTCATCCCCCGACAGGGTGGTCAGGTCGATGCAGGAAATCGCCTTGCACAGCCATGCCGCCTGATAATCCTTTTTCACCGTGCGCCGCCCCGGCAAGGTCGCGGCGCGGCGTTCAATCGCGGATGTATTGGCCTGCACGCTTGCGACCCAATCCAGATCAAGCGGCATGCCTTCGTTCCGGGCATGGGTCAGTTGCGGCAGGGTATTGGCGGCCCCGGTCTGCGCTGTTGTAGGGGTGGCAGTGCGTTCGCTGTGCAAGAGACTCTCCGCGTCAAATGATTGCCAGAGGGTCGCACTTGCCTTGTCCGCTGGCAAGAGTGCCGCTTCGTCATTCCGTCAGAAAATTGACCATGCGGTCAGATTTAGTGATCGGCTTTCGGGGGTGCGGGCTTGGGTGTGGTGCGCGTCATCACGGGCTGCAATTCCTCGGCCTCATCCTCAAACGTGGCCCAGATGTGGTCGGTCTGGGTGTCGGGCAGGTCATCTGCATTGCCAAAGCGGTGCAAATGCGCCTTGGCGATGAAATTCGCGGTGATCGGCGCTGTCAGCAGCAGGAACATGGTGATCAGCAGTTCATGCCAGCTAAGCGTATCGCGGAAAATCCAGAAATACAGCATCGAGGCGATCAGCACGCCCCCCACGCCCAAGGTCGTGGCCTTGGTCGGCGCGTGCAGGCGGCTCATGGTGTCGGGCAATTTCAGCAGGCCATAGCTGCCCACCAGCCCAAATATCCCGGCAGCCACCAGCAAAAGCGAAATGACGATTTCTGCAATCTGTTCCATGGTTCCGCCCCTTATTCGATGATGTCGCCGCGCAGGATGAACTTGCAATAGGCCACGGTGGAGACAAAGCCCGTCATGGCAAACAGCAGCGCCGCCTCAAAATACACGCCGGAATGGGATGAGATACCGTAAAGCACCAGCAAGGCGATGATGTTGATGACCATCGTATCAAGCGCAAGCACGCGGTCCACCACGCCGGGGGCCACAAAGATGCGGTAAAGGTTGAACAGCAGGCCAAGGCCAAAGCAACTGAAGGCAAAGATCAGGGCATAATGGATCATTCGAAAATCCTCATCAAACGGGCCTCATAGCGGGATTTGATTTCATCGCGCACGGAATCCGGGTCGGGGGCATGCAGGCAATGGATCAGCAACGCCTTGCCATCGCCCGACATATCGGCGGTTACGGTGCCGGGGGTCATGGTGATGGTGCCGGCCAGAACGGTGATCGCCTCGGGCGTGCGCAGGTCCAGCGGCACGGTGATCCATGCCGATTGCAGCTTGGTCTTGGGCTTGAACAGCACGATCCCGGCGACAATGAAGTTGGACTTCACGATGTCATACAGCACGATCAGAATATAGCCGATGATCGCCACAGGGTTGCGCAGCAGCGGGCGGTCCGGCCAATAGGGGGCGGTGATGATCGGGATGATGGTCCCAAGGATCACGGCAAAAACCAGCGACCCCAGCTTAAGATGATTGACCAGCAGCATCCAGGTGATGATCAGCAGCAGCGTCAGATAGGGGTGTGGAAAGAGCTTGCGCAGCATTGGCTTACTCCTTTGCCGTGGGAAGGACGGCGTTGATATAGGCCGTGCGGTCAAACAACTCGGCGCTGGTGTCATCCAGCCAAGCCGTCACAGGCCCGGCCATCACGGTCAGCGCCACAAGGGCGGCCATCAGCGCAAGGACCATGCCAAAGGCCAAGGGTTCGCGCTTTGGTTCCGGGTGGGCTTGGGTGGTGGTGATGGCATAGGCCTTCCAGAACACGGCAGAGCCTGCGCGGGAAAAGCCGACAACGGTGATCAGCGATGTCACAAGGATCGCCGTCCAGATCAGCGTCATATCCGCGCCGCGCGTGGCATCCAGCACCAGCATCTTGCCCAGAAAGCCTGACAAGGGCGGCATCCCGGCCATGGCAATCGCGCCGCCAAAGAACAGCGCGGCCAGCAGCCCGTGTTGGGCTATGGGCGGCAGCGGTGTGCGCAAGGTGTCATCGCGGCGGCGGTCCTGCACCAGATCCACCACCAGAAACAGGATCGCGGTCGCCAGAGTGGAATGGAGCATGTAGTAAAACGCCGCCGTCATGGCCTGCGGGGTGAATTGCGACACCGCAATGAACAGCGTGCCCATCGACCCGATGGCGGCAAAGGCCACCAGCCGCGCCATGCCCGTGGCCCCCATCACCCCAATCGCGCCCAATGCCAGCGTTACCACAGCGGCGGGCATCAACAAATCCGCGAACAGCGTCCCGGTTGCTGCCGTTTCCGGCGGAAAGATCAGCGTGAACACCCGGATTACCGCATAGGCCCCGACTTTGGTCATCACCGCAAACAAGGCGGCCACCACACCGGGGGCAAAGCTGTAGGTGGCGGGCAACCAGAATTGCAGCGGCACCAGCGCGCCCTTGACCGCAAAGACCAGCAGCAGCAGCACCGCGCCAACGCGCAGCAAGGCCGCATCGCCCGCAGGCAACTCGGCCACTTTCACCGCCAGATCGGCCATGTTCAGCGTGCCTGTCACCGAATAAATCGTCGCCAGCGCAAACAGGAACAGGGTCGACCCGACAAGGTTATAGGCCACATATTGCACGCCCGCCTTCAGCCGGTTCGCGCCGCCACCGTGGATCATCAGGCCATAACTTGCGATCAGCAACACCTCAAAGAACACGAACAGGTTGAAGGCGTCGCCGGTCAGAAACGCGCCGCACAGGCCCATAAGCTGAAACTGGAACAGCGCATGGAAATGGTTGCCGCGTGCATCCCATCCGGTGCCAATGGCATAAAGCTGCACCAGCAGCGCCAGCACGGCGGTCAGCGCGATCATCATCGCGGACAGTCGGTCCAACACCAGCACGATGCCAAAGGGCGCAGGCCAGTTGCCAAGGAAATACACCTCGGGCGGGTTGGTCGCAGCGGTATAGAGCAGCACCAGCGAAATCGCGGCCAGAACAGCCGTGCCGGTGGTGGAAAAGATTCGTTGCAGCGACAGGTCATGCCGCATGACCAGCACGATGAACGGTGCCAGCAGCGCGGGCAGAATGACCGGGGCGATGATCCAATGGTTCATTCTGCGCCCTCCTGCGGCTTGGCAGGCAATGGCGGGGCCTCACGCTCTTCCATTCCGATATGGTCGTCCCCGGTTTCCAGAAACGCCCCCAGCGCCATCATCACGATCAGCGCGGTCATGCCAAAGCTGATCACAATCGCGGTCAGCACCAGCGCTTGGGTCAGCGGGTCGGTATAGGCCGCGCCATCGGTGATGATCGGCGGCAGCCCAATCGCCACCCGGCCCGAAGCAAAGATGAACACGTTGACCGCATAGGACAGCATGGCCAGCCCGACGATCACCGGAAAGCTGCGCTTGCGCAGGATCAGGTAAACCCCGCAAGCGGTCATCATACCAACGGCAGAGGCGACAAGAAGTTCCATATCAGCGTGCCCCCTCTGTTGCGGCTTCTTCATCGGGTTGAATGTCGAACGGTTCGACGTTGACGGTTTCACCCGCGCGGATCGCGATGCGGCTGATCGAGGCCAGCGCCAGCATCACAGCCCCCACCACGGTCAAAAAGACGCCAAGGTCGAAGATCGCGGCGGTGGCCAGTTCAAACTTTTCTAGGAAGGGCAGTTTGAAATAGCCGTAATTCGTGGTCATGAACGGACGCGCCGCAAACCATGACCCAACGCCGCAAAGGCCCGCAATCGTGACGCCCCAGCCGATCAGGGCGTGGTAATCAATGCGCTGCCGTGCCGCCGCCCAGCCAAAGCCCGAGGCCATGTATTGCATGATCGTCGCAATCGCCACGACAAGCCCGGCGATAAAGCCGCCGCCCGGCTCATTATGGCCGCGCAGGAAGATGTAGACGCCCACCATCAAGGCAATCGGCAGGATCATCCGGGTCGCCACCACCAGCATCAAAGGGTGGCGGTCGCCCGCGCGCTTCTGGTCGGGCACCCAAGCCAGCAAGCGGTCATTCGCCGGACCACCGCGCAGCAGCGCCTCGACCAGCGCATAGATCACAAGGCCGGCGATGCCCAGCACGGTAATCTCGCCAAAGGTATCATAACCGCGGAAGTCCACGAGGATCACGTTGACCACGTTTGTGCCACCGCCGCCCGGTTTGGAATTGGCGAGGTGGTATTCCGCAATGGTCGGGAAGGCGAAGTCGCGGGTCATCAGCGCATAGATCAGCGCGCCGATGCCAAGCCCCGCCGCCGCCGCGATAAACCCGTCACGCCCACGCCGCCCGGCAGTGCTTTCCACCGGGCTGTCCTTGGGCAGGAAGTTCAGCGCCAGCAGCAGCAGCATCACGGTTGCCACCTCAACGCTGATCTGGGTCAGCGCAAGGTCCGGTGCGGACAGATAGACAAAGCCAACCGAAACCATCAGCCCGATCACACCCACCAGCACCAGCGCCAACAGGCGATTGCGGTGATAGGTGAACAGCGATCCGGTCGCACCCATCAGCAACAGCCAGCCAATCGCGGGCACCGGCTCTATCGGGGTCAATGCGCGGGTGCCGGGGGTGTGGGTGCCGGTTTCATACGCGAAATAGCCAGCGGCCAGAATGGTCAGCGTGGCCACCGCCAAATAGCGCGCCAAGGCACCGTCATGCAGCCGGTCGGTGACGGCGCGGGCGGCATTGGCAAACGGTTCCATGATGGCATCAAAAATGGCTTTTGCCTCGGGGCGGGGGGTGGAAAGCCACATAGCCTCCAGCGGTTTATGCGCGCCCAGCAATACCAGCCCCGCACCCACCGCGATGATCGACATCCACAGCGCCGGAACAAACCCGTGCCAATGGCTGATGTAGACTTCGGCCTCGCCACCGATCACGGCGCTGGCGGTCGTGCGCACCAGCTCGCCCACCGTTGTCATCGGCATCACGCCAATCGCGATCACCATCGCCGCCAGCAGCGCGGGGGCCGCCCACATGCCAAAGCCCGGATCATGCGGCTTGGACGGGTAATCATCGCGCACCGGGCCAAGGAAGGTATGCGCGATCAACCGGAAGGAATAAGCGACCGAGAACATCGCCCCGATCGTCGCCAGCACCGGCATCACCCAATGATTGCCCAGCCATACCGTGTGAACGGTTTCTTCCAGCATCAATTCCTTGGACAGGAAGCCATTGAGCGGCGGTATCCCCGCCATCGACAGCGCGGCGACACAGACGATGGTAAAGGTAATCGGCATCAAATGCCGTAAGCCGCCCAAGCGTTTGATATCGCGGGTGTGGGTTTCATGGTCCACGATGCCCGCGCTCATGAACAGGGCAGCCTTGAAGGTGGCGTGGTTGATGATGTGGAACACCGCCACCGTGGCCGCCTCGGCGGTGCCAAAGCCCAACAGCATGGTGATCAGGCCAAGATGCGAAACGGTGGAAAAGGCCAGCAGCGCCTTCAGGTCATCCTTGAACAGCGCGATCTTGGCGGCCATGACCATGGTGATCAGGCCCGTGGTGGCGACGATGTAAAACCATTCCGGCGTGCCCGCCAGCACCGGCCACATCCGCGCCATCAGGAACAAACCCGCCTTCACCATAGTCGCCGAATGAAGATAGGCCGAAACCGGTGTGGGCGCCGCCATTGCATGCGGCAACCAGAAATGGAACGGGAACTGCGCCGATTTGGTGAACGCGCCCAACAAGATCAGGATCAGCGCGGGAAAATACCAGTCAGAGGCTTGGATCAGGTCTTTGTTCTGCAAGATCACCGTCAGGTCATAAGACCCCACGATATTGCCAAGGATCAACATCCCCCCGATCATGGCCAAACCACCCGCACCCGTCACCGTCAGCGCCATCCGCGCGCCTTGGCGGCCTTCGGGCAGGTGTTTCCAATACCCGATCAACAGGAAAGAGCTAAGGCTCGTCAATTCCCAGAATACCAGCAAAAGCAGGATGTTATCGGATAGAACAATGCCCACCATCGCGCCTTGGAACAGCAGCAGATAGGTGTAAAACTGCCCCATAGGGTCTTTGGTCGACAGATAGAACCGGGCGTAAAGGATGATCAGCAAGCCGATGCCAAGGATCAGCCCCGCAAACAGCATCCCCAACCCGTCCAGAAAGAAATTGGCGTTCAGCCCCAGCGCGGGCAACCATTCGATCTGGGCGGTAATCACCTCTCCGCGCATCACGGCGGGGGCGTGCAGCAGTATGCCCAGCAGGGCAAGGGCTGTAACCGCGCCGGTGACTGTGGCGCAGGCATTGCGCCCCGCGCGGATCAAAAGGCCGGGGAGCAGCGCGCCGAGAAAGGGCAGGGCGGCGATCAGGGCAAGGGACATTCGTCTGTTCCGTTCTTTGCTCGGGTCGTCATTTATGTAAAAGGTGGCCTCAATCGCTGGGGCCACCCTAAGTGTTTAACTGTGGGACTGGCTGCGTTCTGTCAAGGTAAACGCGGATATTTCCGACCAAATCCTACAGGTTTTTGTGCCGCAGGCCGCGCGCAGTGGCCGCTTGGCATGGCCTGCGCCCGCGCACATCCTATCTTCGCCGATAGATCACCGGGAACCAGTCGTCGCGCAGGGGCTGGCCCGGTTGCATGTCATGCCCCGGAAACGGTGGCGAGGTGCGGCCCGGCCGTTCAACATAGCGCGCGTCATCGCCCAGCAAGCGCAAGGAAAAGGCGCGGCGGCGTCGGTCCGTTGTATTGCCGCGCGCCCCGTGCAGGGTGCCATAGTTGAAAGCCACCGCATCGCCCGGCTCCATCGCCCATTCGCGGATATCCATGCCTTCGGCATCCGGGTCCGGCACGGGCATGTAATCTTCGGGATTGGGGTAGAAATTGGTTTCCGACAGCCAGCGCGTTGGCAACACCTGCTTTTCCCAGCGATGCGATCCTGCGACACAGCGCAAGGATGCCTCTGTCACCGGGTCCAGCGGCGACCAGAAGCTGATGTTCTGGATGCCGTCGACAAAGTAATACGGCCCGTCCTGATGCCACGGCGTTGGCTTGGAAGTGCCGGGTTCCTTGACCAGAACATGATCGTGGAACACCTGCACGCGCGTCGATCCCATCAGGTCGGCGGCAACGGCGGCGGCGGCAGAATTGCGGATCACTTCCTCAAACTCGGGGATGCGCTGCCAATTGCAGTAATCGTCGAAAAAGCGGCCCCCCTCGCCGGGTTTCAGGTTCTCGGCGGCATATTCGCCGGGGTTTGCCATGTTCCGCTCCACCCCGCGCCGCAGCGTGTCGACGTGATCGGCAAACAGCCCTTTGATCATCACAACGCCGTCGCGCTGATAGGTCTCAATGTCGTCTTGGGTCAAAAGCGGGTGGACCATGGCGCATCCTTTCAGGTTGACCGCAGACTGCCCGTGCGGCGGCAAAGTTTCAATCCGGTCTGTTGCGATCACGGCGCAAGTTTGCGCAGGCTTTGGGTAAGGTGGGTGGCAAAGGCCGTGGCTGCCGGGGAAAGTGATCTGTCGGCGGCAAAGATCAGTTGCACCTCGCGCCGCATCAGAGGCCCCGCGATCGGATGCGCGACCACCCCGCGCCCTTGCCACGCGCGGGCATAGCCGGGCAGAATGGCAAGGCCCAAGCCTGCCTCTACCAGTGCCAAAGCCGTGGCGATCTGTTCCACTTCAAAGGCGGGGGCAAGATGCAGGCCCGCGCTTTCAAACCCCAGCGCCACCGGCAAACGCAAGGCGGATGACGCCGACATCACAATCAACGGGGCGCTGTGCAGGGCGGCAAGGCCAAGCGGTTCGGGCATGACGCTGCCGGTCTTGGCAAAGCACATCATTTCATCGCGCAGCACAACGCGGCTGCCCAATCCCTGCTTGCCGGGCGGAAAGGTGCCAAGCCCCAGATCGGCCTGCCCATTCGCAACCCGTTCCATGATCTGCGCGGTGGTCGTGTCTGTCATCTCCAGCGTCAAATCGGGGTGTTGGTTTTGAAATTCGGCCAAGGCGCGCGGCAGAACCGTTGCGGCCAGAAAAGGCGGGGCCGCCAAGCGCAAAAAGCCTTTGCGCAGGGTGCTTTGGTCCTTGGCCTCTGCGACGGCGATATCCAGCACCTCCATGCTTTTGCCCGCGCCAAGGCGAAAGGCCTCACCCGCTGCGGTCAGCATCACGCGCCGGGTCGTCCGGTCAAACAGCCGCAGGTTCAGCAGACCCTCCAACTCGCGGATGGTTTGGCTGATGCCGGGTTGTGTCATCCCGATCTGGGCCGCCGCACGGGAGAAATTGCCCGCCTCAGCCACGGCAAGGAAGGCTTCGATCTGGCGCAGATTGGGGCGCATCATTATACCTGTGGTTTATGAAATAATAAGATATAGCCGAATTGCCGAATATGTCATCTGCTGTTCTTATGAAGGCCGGGGGAGACGGGTTTGATGGATGGTTCGGTGCGCAACGCATTGCAAAACAGCAGCTGGATGGGCCGCGCCATGCCCCGGCGCGAGGATGACCGCCTGCTGCGCGGGCAGGGCGTTTTTGTCGATGATCTGCAAGCCCCGGATTGCGTGTTTCTGGAGGTGCTGCGCAGCCCTTATCCTGCGGGTCGCATCACCGCGCTGGATGTCACTGAGGCATCGGGCATGGACGGCGTTATTGCCATCTATACCGCAGCGGACATCACCCCGCAGGCCGATAGTGCGGTGAATGCGCTGCTGCCCGGGGCCGAACTGGCCGCGATGGAGCCGCTGGCCCGAACCCATGTGCGCGCGGCAGGCCAAGCGGTTGCCGCGATCATCGCCACCAGCCGTGACCGCGCCCGCGATGCCGCCGAGGCGATCTGGCTGGAGGTGGAGGGAGAGCCCGCCCCAACCCGCGCCCGCACGCAGGCGCATTGGGGCCAAACCTTGCCCGCCTTTGACAACCCGGTGCGCGCCAGCATCGCCCATGCGTTGGTCGCCCCATTCGCGATGGAGCCTCGCGCCGTCTTTGCCATGCCCGAAGGGACGGGGCTGACAGTCTGGCTTTCGACCCAGACCCCGCAGCGTGGGCGCGATGACCTTTGTGCCATGCTGGGGCTGGACCGCGACCAGTTGCGGGTGATCGCACCCGATGTCGGCGGGGCCTTTGGCGGCAAAGCCTCGCTCATGCCCGAAGATTACCTGACCGCCTTTGCCGCGCTGACCCTGCAACGCCCGGTGAAATGGGCGGCCACCCGGTCGGATGAGTTTCTGGCCGCGACCCAAGGGCGGGGGGCAAGCAGCCATGCCGAAATGGCGGTGGATGCAACTGGCCGCGCGACGGGCTTGCGGGCGGAATTTACCTTTCCCTTGGGCCATTGGATGCCCTATTCCGCGCTGGCTCCGGTGCGCAACGCGGGGCGCATCTTGCCGGGGCCCTATACCATTCCCTGCGATGTGACAGCCGCGGCGGAAACCACCGAAGGCGCTGCCGTCAACATCTATCGCGGGGCGGGGCGGCCCGAGGCGGCCATGATCCTTGAACGGCTGATGGACCGCGCCGCGCAAAGGCTGGGCATCGACCCGATGGATATGCGGCGACGAAATGTGACCACCCGGCTTGCCGCGCAGCCAGATACCCCCTGTTCGGGCGATTTTCCGGGCCTGCTTGACCGGTTGGAACAGGAAACCGGCTATCGTGCCTTGCGGGCCGCGCAAAGCCAGCGCCGGGCGCAGGGCGTGGTTTGCGGCCTTGGCCTTGCGCTTTATGTGGAGCCTTGCGGCCAAGGCTTGGAAACCGCCAGCCTGCGCCTGTGCGAGGATGGCCGTTTTCTGGCGATCACCGGATCATCGGCGCAGGGCCAAGGGCGTGAAACCGCGATGGCGCAGATCGTGGCGCAGGCGCTGAACCTGCATCCGCAGCAAATCACCGTCAGCCACGGTGACACCGCGCTTGCCCCCGAAGGCATTGGCGCGCTTGCCAGCCGTTCTACTGCGATTGGCGGGGCGGCGATGTGGCGTGCCGCATCGGGCCTGCTGGACCGCGCCGCCACGTTGTGCGCGCCGCTGTTGGGCTGCGCCCCCGCCGATGTGGTGACAAGCGCCGAAGGGGTCTGCGGGGGCGGTAATTCGCTGGGCTGGGCCGATCTGGCTGCGCATTTGGGCGCTGACCCGCTGGTGGTTCACATCCGGCACGAGGCAGCGGCAGAGGCTTGGGCCTCTGGTGCCATTCTGGCCGAAGTGGTGATTGATCCCGAAACCGGCGTGCTGACGATAGAGCGGATGACATGGGTGGATGATGCGGGGATCGTCATCAACCCTGTGCTGGTGCAGGGCCAGCTTTTGGGTGGGGCTGCCCAAGGCATCGGTGCCGCCACGATGGAACGCATGGTCTATGCCGATGGCCAGCTTCAAACCGGCAGCCTGATGGATTACGCGCTGCCCCGCGCCACCGACATGCCGCCGATTCACCTGTTCAGCCAACCCACCCCCAGCCCGGCCAACCCGCTGGGCGTCAAAGGTGTGGGCGAGGCAGGCTGCATCGGCATCCCCGCCGCCATTCTGAACGCCGTGATGGATGCCTTGCCACAGGGCACCCCCGATCTTACGCTGCCCCTGACTTCGGAAAAGCTGTGGCGTGCCCTGACAGGAAGTTTGCAATGAAATACAACCGCAAAGACGCTAAATCCCACGCTTTCGCCCATATGCGCGGCATCTGGGCCGCCTGCCTCACGCCGTTCAAGGCAGATGGCGCGATAGATGAAGGCGGTTTTCGCGCCAATATGAACCACTGGATAGAGGATCTGGGCATTGCCGGGTTCTTTGTGGCGGGCAAGCAGGGCGAATGTTTTGCCATGTCACTGGATGAGCGCAAACGCAATTTCGATCTGGCGGTTTCGGCCGCCGATGGGCGTGCGCAAACCATCATGTCCTGTTCCGACCAGAACCTTGATGTGGTGATAGATCTGGCCCGCCATGCACAGGCCTGCGGGGCCGATTACATCGTCGTTCATGCCCCGGTTCTGCATTTCCAGAAAGCGCAGGACGAAACCCTGATGCGCTATTACCAGACCATCGCCGAAAAGGTGGATATCGGCATGGCGCTGTGGTCCCATCCCGATAGCGGGTATCTGATGTCACCCCGCCTGTGCAACCGTCTGGCTGATATCGAAACCGTGGTCGCGATCAAATATTCCGTGCCGCGCCCGATGTATCAACAGCTTCACGATATGGCGAAAGACCGCATTATCGTTTCCACCGCGTCCGAGGAGGAATGGCTTGATAATATCATCGACATGGGCTGGCAGCTCTACCTCTGTTCCTCGCCGCCCTACATGCTGCAAACCGCCAAAGACCGCCGCATGCATGATTATACCCGAGCCGCCTTTGCCGGAGATTTTGACAAGGCCCGAAAAATCAGCGCCAGTCTGGAGCGAGTGCGCGACGCGTGGAAGGGCACCCGCCCTGCCGAAAAGCCACATGCGCATCAGAAATACTGGCAAGAATTGCTGGGGCAGGTCGGTGGCCATGTCCGCGCGCCCTTGCTGGACCTGACCGACCGCGAAAAAGCCCGCACCCGCGCCGCATTTGACGAATGCGGCCTGCTGCTTCCATGATGCCTTGAGAAAGGGGAAACCATGACCAGACTAGCCGCGTTCAATTTTCAGAAGTGGATTGACGAGCATAAGCACCTGCTCAAGCCGCCCGTCGGCAACAAGATGGTGTTTGAAAATGCCGATATGATGGTGACGGTGGTGGGTGGCCCGAACAAGCGCACCGATTATCATGACGACCCGGTAGAGGAATTCTTTTACCAGATCAAAGGCGATATGCTGCTGAAAATCCATGATACCGGCACCGGCGAATTCTACGATGTGCCGATCCGCGAAGGCGATGTGTTTCTGTTGCCGCCGCATGTCCGCCATTCGCCGCAGCGCCCGCAGGAGGGCTCTATCGGTTTGGTGATCGAACCCAAGCGCGCCGCAGGGTCCAAGGACGCGATAGAGTGGTATTGCTTTGACTGTCAAAGCCTTGTGCATCGCGCCGAGGTGGCCCTGACCAGCATCGTCGATGACCTGCCACCGATCTACAAAGCCTTTTATGCCGATGAAAAGGCGCGCACTTGCCCTGCCTGTGGCGCGCTGCATCCGGGCAAGGAGCCGCCGGAGGGCTGGGTGAAACTTTGAATATTTCAGACTTGAAATAATAAACGGCCCGCGTCATGCTGGTTGTAACCAAAAGGCCGCAAAGGCCCATCACGCAACATGGAGAGAGACATGAAGAAACTGCTAACGGCTGCCAGTCTTACCGCGCTTATGGCAACGCAGGCCTTTGCCGAGCCGCTGAAAATCGGTGTTATCACCACCCTGTCCGGTCCGGCGGGCTATCTGGGGGCGGATGCCCGCGATGGGATGCTTTTGGCGCTGGAAATGGGCGGCGGCAAGCTGGGCGGCGTCGAGGTGGAATTCGTGGTGGAAGATGACGGGTTGAAGCCCGCCAACGGCCGCCAGATCGCCGAGAAATACATGCAGAATGATGGCATCAAGCTGCTGACCGGCATCATCTTTTCCAACGTCGCGGGGGCCACGGTGCCCGATATTCTGGACAATGGCGGCATTTACATCAGCCCCAACGCAGGCCCGTCCACCTTTGCGGGCGAAGAATGTGACCCGAATTATTTCGTCGTAAGCTGGCAGAATGACGCCCTGCACGAAGCAGCGGGTGCCGCCGCCAAGGAGTTGGGCTATAAGAAGGCCGTAGCCCTTGCCCCCAACTATCAGGCCGGTAAGGACGCGATTGCAGGCTTCACCCGCATGTTCGGCGGTGAGGTGACAGAGATTTACACCCAGTTGGATCAAACCGATTTCGCCAGCGAAATGGCGCAAATCCGCGATGCCGCACCCGAGGTTGTGTTCCAGTTCCACCCCGGCGGTCTTGGGATTGCCTTTCTGAAGCAATATCAGCAAGCGGGGCTTCTGGGGCAGATTCCCATGGTTCTGTCTGAACCCTCTACCGATGCGGTGGTTCTGGGCGCGGTCAAGGATGCTGCGGTGGGCATTACCGCCACGGCGCACTGGAACCGCGATTTCGACAATGCTGCGAATAAGGAATTCGTCGCGGCCTGGGATGCGAAATATGCCCGCCCGATCACCTATTACGCCAGCCAAGGGTATGACACCGCGCGTCTGATCGGCAGCGCCTTGGCCAAGACCGGTGGTCTGGACGATATGGAAGCCTTCCGCGAGGCTGTCAAAGCCGCCGATTTTGATTCCGTGCGCGGCGATTTCAAATTCGGCAATAACCAGCACCCGATCCATGACTGGTATGTGCTGAATATCGTCGATGACGGGGCAGGCGGGGCCAAGGCTGTGACCGACCGTGTGATCCTTGCGGATCACGGCGACAGCTATGCCGCGCAGTGCAAGATGTAATCAAGTGACTTGGGCCGGGGGCGATTCCCCGGCCCTCTTGCTGTCGACAAAGGCACTTGCCCGCAGATGATCCTGATTTTCGAACAATTGCTCAATGGCCTGCAATACGGGGTCATGCTGTTCCTGCTTGCGGCAGGGCTGACCCTGATCTTTGGCATTATGGGGGTGATCAACCTTGCGCATGGGTCGTTGTTCATGGTGGGGGCCTATGCGGGCACCTATGTGGCGGGGGTGACAGGCAGCTTTTGGCTGGGCCTTCCCGCAGCACTTCTGGCCGCCGCCGCCACGGGCCTGTTGGTTGAGGCGCTGGTGGTGCGCCGCCTTTATGCCCGCGACCATCTGGACCAAGTGCTTGCCACCTTTGCGCTGATCCTGATGTTCAACCAGTTGATCACGCTGGGCTTTGGCCGCCAACCTGTGTTCACGCCCCTGCCTGCGGCATTTGCAGGATCGGTTGAGCTGTTGCCCGGCTTGCCTTACCCAACCTACCGTCTGCTTATTATTGCAACCGGGCTTTTGGTGGCCCTTGGGCTTTACCTGCTGATCAACCGCACGCGCATCGGGATGCTGGTGCGGGCCGGGGCGACCAACCGCGATATGGTGCGGGCGCTGGGCGTCGATATCCGGTTGCTTTACACGCTGGTCTTTGGCCTTGGCGCGCTGCTTGCGGGGCTTGCGGGCTATATGACCGGGCCCATTTCGGCCGTGCAGGTGGGCATGGGGGAACAGATTTTGCTGGCCACATTCGTTGTCGTGGTGGTCGGTGGTGTTGGCTCCATCAAGGGGGCCTTTGTTGCGGGGATCGTGCTGGGCGTCGTGGATACGATGCTGCGGGCGTTTCTGCCGGGAATGCTGCGGCAGGTGATGCCGCCGTCAGATGCCGATGCCATCGGTCTTGGCATCGCCTCGATGGGGATTTACCTGCTGATGGCCCTTGTGCTGCTGATCCGGCCCAAGGGGCTGTTTTCCGTGGGGACCGGCGGATGAGAATTGCCTTTGCCCTGCTGGCCGCCGCAGCGCTGATTGCCCTGCCTTTCGTGACCGAGGCTGCGGGCCAACCCGCCTTGCTATCGCTGGCCACGCGGGTGCTGATTTATGCGATTGCCGCCGCCAGCCTCAACTTTATCCTTGGCTATGGCGGCATGATCAGCTTTGGCCATGCGGCGTTTTTCGGGGTCGGGGCCTATACCGTGGGCATCTTGTTTGCCCATGCGGGCAGCGAGCCGCTGTTCGGCTTCATCCCCGGCAGCAAGCAGATGCTGATCACCCTGCCCGCCGCACTTGTGATTTCCGGCCTGTTCGCCGCGCTGATCGGGGCCTTGTCGCTGCGCACCGGTGGGGTGCAATTCATCATGATCACGCTGGCCTTCGCGCAAATGCTGTTCTTTTTCTTCGTCTCGTTGACCCCTTACGGGGGCGAGGATGGCATCATCATCCGCCGCACCAATGATCTGTTCGGCCTGAACATGCGCGACAAGACCACGCTCTATTTCGTCATTCTGGCGATTGCGGCGCTGTTCTTTGCCCTGCTTTGGCGGGTGGTGAATTCGTCCTTTGGCGCGGTGCTGAAGGGCATCCGACAGAACGAACGCCGCATGGCCGCGCTGGGCTTCGCGCCTTACCGCTACAAGCTTTATGCCTTTGTGCTGGCAGGTATGGGGGCAGGGCTTGCGGGCGCGCTGATGGCGAATTTCCTGCGCTTTGCCAGCCCTGACATGATGCATTGGACCAAATCGGGCGAGTTCATGATCATGGTCATCCTTGGCGGCGTTGGCAGTTTCTTTGGCCCGATCTTTGGCGCGGCGGCGTTTTTGACGCTGGAAACCTTTCTGGCAGGCTGGACAGAGCATTGGCAGCTTGCCATGGGGGCCATTTTGCTGGTCGTGGTGCTGGGCACCAAAGGCGGCATCGCCGGGTTGCTGGCAAAGCTGTGGGGGGCGCGGAAATGAGCATCCTCAAAGTGTCGAAACTGGTCAAACGCTTTGGCGGCTTGCTGGCCACCGATGACGTATCGCTGACAGTGGAAGAAGGCGAGATTCACGCCTTGATCGGGCCGAACGGCGCCGGGAAATCCACCCTAATCAACCAGTTATGCGGCGAGTTGCGGCCTGATGCCGGGCGCATCCTGCTTGGGGGTCGCGATATCACCGCACTGTCGGTTCCGGCGCGGGTCGATCTGGGTCTTGGCCGCACCTTTCAGGTCACCAGCCTTCTGGACGATGCCACCTGCCGCGAGAATATCGCCATGGCAGTGCAGGCGCGCGAGGGTTTGAACTTTCGCATCTGGGATGCCGTGGCGGGCCGCGCGCGGCTGTGGGATCAGGCCGATGCCATGCTGGCAGGCACGCCCTTGGCCGCGCGGTCAGGCACCCCGGTGAATGACCTCAGCCATGGTGAGCGGAAGCAGTTGGAACTGCTGGTCGCCCTTGCCCGCAAGCCCCGCATCCTGCTGCTGGATGAGCCGATGGCAGGACTTGGCCATGTGGAAAGCCAAGAGATGATTGAGCGTTTGCGCGAGATTGGCGCACAAACCCCGATGCTGTTGGTGGAGCATGACATGGAGGCCGTCTTTGCCCTTGCCACCCGCATTTCCGTGCTGGTTTACGGCCGCATCATCGCCAGCGGCAGCGTCGCCGAAATCCGCGAAAACGCCGATGTCCGAGAGGCCTATCTGGGCGCGGAGGATGAGCTGTGCTGACTGTCTCTCACCTATCGGCCAGTTATGGCGCGTCGCAGGTTCTGTTTGATGTTTCGCTTTCGATACAGGATGGCGAGGTTGTCACCCTGCTGGGCCGCAACGGCATGGGCAAGACGACCACGGTGAAAACCATCATGGGCCTGTTGGCGGCCAAGGCCGGGCAAGTGCAGTTTGGGGAAACCCCGATCATGGGTCTGGCGCCCGAGCGTATCGCGCGGATGGGCGCGGGGCTGGTGCCCGAAGGTCGGCAGGTGTTTCCCACGCTGACGGTGCGCGAAAACCTTGTCGCCACCGCCGCCAATCGGCTTGGCCGCGCCGACCCATGGGATCTGGCGAAAATCTATGATCTGTTTCCCCGTCTGGGCGAGCGCGCCGGGCAATCGGCGGGCACGCTTTCGGGCGGGGAACAGCAGATGCTGGCGGTGGGGCGCGCGCTGATGACCAATCCGCGCCTGTTGATCTTGGACGAGGCGACAGAGGGTCTTGCCCCCGTGATCCGCACCGAGATCTGGCATGTGATCGAAAAGCTGAAGCGGCAGGGGCAGTCCATCTTGTTGATCGACAAGAACCTTGGGGTTCTGAAACGGCTGGCCGATCGGCATTACATCATCGAAAAAGGGCGCACAGTCTGGCAGGGCACAGGTGCTGATTTGGACAAGGATGCAGCAACGGTGCAGGCCTATGTCGGGATCTGATCTGCGGGTGGTTCTGGTGGGCTGGGGCGCGATTGGCCACCGGGTCGCCGCGCTTTTGGCCCAGCGGGGGGCGGCGGTTCGCATTGTGGCCGTTGCCGTGCGCGATGCAGGCGCGGCGCGGCAAGGCCTGCCAGACGGCGCCAAACTGATCACCACGCCCGAAGGCTTGGCCGGGGTTGACGCCGATCTGTTGGTGGAGGCCGCCGGGCGCGGCTCTGTCGCGCCGTGGGCGCGGGCGGGGTTGGCGCGGGGTTGGGATGTTGCGATCTCCTCGACCTCGGCGCTGACGGATGCGGATGTGCTGGCGGAGTTGACGGAACTGGCCCGCACGCACCGCGCTAAGCTGCATATCCCGCCTGGTGCCTTGGGCGGCATTGATGCGCTGTCGGCAGCCTCGCGTCTGGGCCTATCCGCCGTGCGGCATGAGGTGGTGAAGCCGCCGCTGGCATGGCGCGGCACGCAGGCCGAAACCCTGTGCGATCTGGGCAAGCTGACCACGGCCTTCACCTTTTTTGAAGGCACGGCGCGGCAGGCGGCAGACAGCTATCCGCAAAACGCCAATGTCGCCGTGATCTCGGCCATGGCGGGGCTGGGGTTGGACTGCACAACCGTTGCGCTGATCGCGGACCCAAGCGCGGGCCTGAACACCCACCGAATTCAGGCCAGCGGCGATTTTGGCAACCTGACGCTGGTTCTTGAAAACCGCCCCTTGGCAACCAATCCGAAATCGTCGGAAATGACGGCCCTTTCGCTGGTGCGCTTCATCGAAAACCAAGCAAGCCCCTTGGCACTGTGATGCACCCGGCCTTTGATCATGATCTGACCCGCGCGCAGATTGACGCCGATTACACCGCGCGCAATTGCACCAGCGCGGAAGGTTTCGCAGCGGTGATCGCGCAGTATCAAGCCTTGTCGCAACCCGCGCGACAATTTCAAAACGCCCGGCTGGATGTGCCTTATGACCCCGCCAGCGCCGAGCGGATGGACCTTTTCGCCATTGGCCAGAACCGCCCGGTGTTTCTGTTCATCCACGGCGGCTATTGGCGCGCGCTGTCCAAGGGGCATTCGGCCTTCATGGCGCCGATGTTGGCCGCCCAAGGCATTGCCACGGCGGTGCCGGACTATACGCTGGCCCCCGCCGCCAGCCTGCCCGAGATCACGCGCCAGATGCGTGCGGCAGTCGCCTATCTGTGGCACAATGCGGCGGCGCTGGGGATCGACCGAAACCGCATCATCGTCGGCGGGTCTTCGGCTGGGGGGCATCTGGCGGCGGCTTTGGCGATGCCGGGCTGGCAGGCGGATTTCGGGCTGCCCGACCATGCGGTTCATGCGGCTTTGCCGATCAGCGGCCTGTTCGATCTGGCCCCCATCGCCCGCAGCCATGTCCAAGACTGGATGCACCTGACCCCGGATGAGGTGACGCGCCTAAGCCCCCTGCGCCACATCGCGGGCACCGCGCGCAGCCATATCGCCGTGGCCGAGGTGGAAACGCCGGGCTTTCACCGCCAGTCGCAGGCCTATGCCAAAGCGTTGGGCGTGCCGCTGTTAACGGTCGCGGGCCGCAACCATTTTGACGTGATACTGGATTTGCAGGACGCAGACAGCGCCCTGTCGCAAGCACTGTTGCAGATGTTCCGGGATTAACCCACGTCCCGCTCAAGCGCCCGTGCGATCAGGCGCACAAGCTGCTGCTGGCTGGTGACCAGCGCGTCAAAATCCGCAGCACTGGTCTTGAACCCTTTCAGGGCGGCCATGACCATCTGCGCGAAGCTTTGCGGGGTGCCATAGCCCGCCGCCAGCCCGCGCGCGTCAAAAAAACCGGCCAGCAGGTCGGTCATCCGCGCCTCACCCTCTGCTACAATATCCGCGCCGATGGCAAAGCCCGCATCCAGCAACTCATGCCCATGCGGCGAGGTGAGAAGCAGCTCCATCATCGCGCCGTTCTTGGCCTGCAAGGCCGCGCTCAACGTGGTTTCCGCATCCTGATCCGTGCGTGACAGCGCCGGGGCCATATCGGAAAGCGCGGTGGCATAATATTGGCGCACAAGGCTGCGAAAGATGTCTTCCTTGTTCTTGAAGCGCAAATACAGCGCCGCGCGTGACATGCCCGCACCCTGCGCTATGTCCTCCATCGAGGTGCGGCGATAGCCATATAGCGCAAAGGCCCGCAGGGCGGCTTGCGTGATGCTAAGGTCTTTGTCAGGGGCGGTTGCTTGGTCCATGGCCTCAATCTGACAAAATGGATGCAAAACGTCAACTTGACATAATGACATTTTCAGACCAATTTGTCAGAAACCGATAGGATGGATGGAATAATGGCCTATACCCTGACTGTGAACGGCGAAAGCAAAACGCTGGAGATGCCGGGTGATACCCCCTTGCTTTGGGCGTTGCGCGATGGGTTACATCTGACGGGCACGAAATACGGCTGCGGTGTTGCGGCCTGTGGGGCCTGCACCGTGCATCTGGACGGGGTTGCCGTGCGGTCCTGCCAAACCGCATTAGAGGATGCGGTGGGCACGCAGATCACCACGATCGAAGGCATCGGCACCCCTGCGGCGCTGGCGCCGATACAGGCGGCTTGGCTGGAACATCAGGTCGCGCAATGCGGCTATTGCCAGTCGGGCCAGATCATGCAGGCCGCGAGCCTTCTGGCTGAAAACCCGACCCCGACAGATGCAGATATTGACGCCGCGATGGAAGGCAATCTGTGCCGCTGCGGCACTTACCCGCGTATCCGCGCCGCCATTCACTCTGCCGCTGCCAAGATGAAAGGCTGACCCATGGGACGCATGAAAACCATTGCCCGCCGGACCTTCCTGATCGGCTCTGCCGCCATTGCCGGGGGTGTCGTCTTTGGCACCTATGCCTATAAAAAACCGATCCCCAATCCGCTGAAAGCCAGCGCAATCACGCCCTATGTGTTGATTGATGCGCAGGGCATCACGCTGATCGCGCCACGGGCGGAAATGGGGCAGGGGGTGCAGACCACCCTCGCCGCCCTTCTGGCCGAGGAGATGGACTTGGACTGGGATCAGGTGCAGGTGATGCACGGCCCCGCCTCGCGCGCCTATTTCAACGCGGCTGTGCTGGAGGAAGGCGTGCCCTTCGCGCCGACAGATGAAAGCTGGCTGGCCGAAACAGCGCGAGGCGCGATGCATATCCCGGCAAGGTTTCTGGGTTTGCAGATCACGGGGGGCTCGTCCTCCACCCCCGACGCGTTTGACAAGATGCGCGCCGCCGGGGCCGTGGCGCGGGTGGCCTTGGTGCAGGCCGCAGCGCGGCGCGAAGGGCTGGATGCCGCTATGCTGAAAACCGCAAGCGGGGCGGTTGTGCTGCCCGATGGTCGCAAAATCCCCTATGCCGAACTGGCGCAGGATGCCGCCAACAGCGATCTGCCAGAGGTGCCGCCGCTGAAACCGCAATCCGAGTGGCGCTTGCTGGGCACTTCGCTTCCGCGCAAGGATATGCTGGGCAAGGTCACGGGCACGGCGCAATTCACCGCCGATATCCGCCACCCCGGTATGCTGTTCGCCACCGCGCGCAGCAACCCCGGATTGGGCGCCGGGCTGGCCTCTTATGACGCGACGGCGGCCTTGGCCTTGCCGGGGGTGGAAAAGGTGGTTGAGGTTCCAGGCGGGCTTGCGGTGGTGGCCAATTCCACATGGGCCGCGTTCAAGGCGGCAGAGTTGATCTCCTATGACTGGGAACCCGCCCCCTATGCCGCGACCAGCGAAGAAATGCTGGCGCAAACGGCTGCCTCCTTCACCCCCGAAAGCCAAGACAGCCGCAACCGCGACGATGGCGATGTCGAGGCCGCGCTGACAAGCGGTGACTGGTCGGCGGAATATACCGTCCCCTATCTCGCCCATGCGACGATGGAGCCGATGACAGCAGGCGCATGGTTGCAGAACGGTCGCTTGCAGGTCTGGGCGGGCAACCAATTGCCGACCCAAGTGCTGAAAGAAGCCGCAGCCATCACAGGGCTGGAAGAGGCCGCGATTGACGTGGAAACCCCGCTGATGGGCGGCGGTTTCGGGCGTCGGGCCGAGATGGATTTCATCAAGCAAGCCATCCATGTCGCCAAAGCGATGGAGGGTCGCCCCGTCCTGCTGACCTGGACGCGGGAAGAGGATATGACGCATGACGCCTATCGCCCGATGGCGATGGCGCGCATCAAGGGCGCAGTGGCCGACGGCAAGATCACCGCGCTGGATGTGCAGCTTGCAGCGCCCTCGGTGATGGGTTCGCAAATGGGGCGGTTGGGCATGGCGCTGCCCGGCCCGGATGCGACCATCGTGCAAGGCGCGTGGGAACAGCCCTACACTTTCCCCAATTACCGCACCACAGGCTACCGCGTGCCTGCCGGGGTTCCGGTTGGATCATGGCGGTCGGTCGGGGCGTCCCAAAACGCGTTTTTCCACGAATCCGCGGTGGATGAACTGGCGCATCTGGCGGGGGTGGACCCGTTGGAGCTGCGCCTGTCACAGATCGACCACGCTCCTTCTCGCAAAGTGCTGGAAGCGGTGGCCGCGGCGTCCAATTGGGGCAGCGTGCCTGCGGGCCGCGCGCGCGGGCTGGCGTTCTGCCTGTCCTTCGGGGTGCCCACGGCGCAGGTGATCGAGGTTGAACAGGGGCAAGACGGGCTGCGGATGACGCAGGCTTGGGCGGCGGTGGATGTCGGCACGGCGCTGGACCCGTCGATCATCGAGGCGCAGGTGCAAGGCGGCATGATCTTTGGCCTGTCGGCGGCGATCCATGGTGAAATCACGTTTGAAGGCGGGCAGGCCCAACAACAGAATTTCCCTGATTATGACGCGCTGCGCCTGCCATATTGCCCGCCGATCTCGGTGGCGATCTTGCAGAACGGGGATAAAATTCGCGGGGTGGGGGAACCGGGCACGCCCCCCGCCGCCCCGGCACTGGCCAATGCCATTTTCGCCGCAACGGGCCAGCGCCTTCGCAGCTTGCCTCTGGGCAAAGTCATCGCCTTCGCCTGACGCTCATCAAGCCTTGCGGCTTTCTTCGCAGACCCCGCGAAGAGTGCCGCAAGGCAGGATGAGCCGCCCATTGCCCCCGCCGTAAATTCGGTTACCTTTGCCGGATGTTGCGTATCAATGATGACATCACGCTTGCGGATTGGGAATTGTCGGAAAACTTCACACGCTCTTCCGGTCCGGGGGGGCAGAATGTGAACAAGGTTGAAACCGCGGTGGAACTGCGGTTTGAGGCCGAACGCTCCCCGCATTTGCCCGGCCCGGTGAAAACCCGGCTGAAACGGCTTGCCGGACGGCGCTGGACGCTGGACGGGGCCATTGTGATCCGGGCCGAGGAAACCCGCAGCCAGATCCGCAACCGCGAAATAGCGCGGGAGCGGCTGGTCGAGATGATCCGCGCCGCCCTCGTCGCCCCCAAGCGCCGTATCCCGACCAAACCCACCTATGGCAGCCAAAAGCGCCGTCTTGCCGCCAAAGCCGTGCGCGGCACTGTCAAATCCCTGCGCGGCAAAGTGGAGCCTGAGGAATGAGTGAAAGCCTGCCCGAGACCCTGCATGAGACTTTGGCCGACCGCCGCGCTCGCCTGATGGGGCCGAATGTGCCGACCTTCTATCGAAACCCGGTCCATATCGTGCGGGGCAGGGGTGTGCATTTGTGGGATGCAGCGGGCAAGCAATACCTTGATTGCTACAACAACGTGCCCCATGTCGGCCATTGTCACCCGGCAGTGGTCGAGGCGATTGCGAAACAGGCCGCGATTCTGAACACCCACACCCGCTATCACCACGACCTTGTGCTGGATTACATCGAACGGCTGACCGCGCGGCTGGGCCATGGCATTTCGCAATGTATCATGACCTGCACCGGGTCGGAGGCGAATGACATCGCCTTGCGCATGGCGCAAGCGGTGACGGGCAAGATCGGCGTGATCGCCACTGATAACACCTATCACGGCAATACCACGGCGACCTCGGCACTGTCCTCGCGTCGTCCGCCCATCGGGGGCTACCCCGCGCATGTGCGGCTGGTGCCGGCACCTGACAGCCTGCGCAGCCCTGACCCGGATGGCAGCGCCTTTGCGGCCCATATTCAAGCGGCGATTGACGATCTGACCGCCAAGGGTATCGGCTTTTCCGGTATGATGCTTTGCCCCGCCTTCGCCAACGAAGGCATCCCCACCGTTACCCCCGGCTTTTTCGACAAGGCGCAAGCGGTGATCCGCAAGGCGGGCGGGCTGGTGCTTTGTGATGAGGTGCAGCCGGGCTTTGGCCGCATGGGCAGCCATTTCTGGGGGCATGACTGGTTGGGCCTGACGCCCGATGTCGTAACCTGCGGCAAGCCGATGGCAAACGGCCACCCGGTCGCCGCCGTGCTGGCGCGGTCCGATGTGATGGCCGCGTTTCGCAATGCCTTTGGCTATTTCAACACCTTTGGCGGCAATCCAGTGTCCGCCGCCGCCTGCCTTGCCACCCTGCAAGTGATCGACGACGAAGGCTTGCAGGACAATGCCGCCAAGACATCGGCCTATGTAATGGACCGCCTGCGCGCGCTGCGTCACCCGCTGCTGGCCGAGGTGCGCGGCGTGGGCCTGTTCTTTGGGGCCGAGTTCGTGCTGGATGCCAAAAACACCCCCGCCACGGCGTTTGTTGAGGATCTGGTAGAGGTGATGGTGGCCAAAGGTTTCATCCTCAACCGGATTGGCCGCGCCGGGAACACGCTGAAAATCCGCCCGCCGCTGCCCTTCAACACAGACCACGCGGACCAGTTGATCGACGCGTTGCAAGACGCGCTGGCAACGGTTCCGGTGCCGAAATGACCATCGAGGCGCTGGCGCGAGAGGCTTCGGCGCATTGGGGCGGCACCCCGGTCGCCCTGATCCGCAACCGCGAAAATGCCGTGTTTCGCATGGCCTTGCCTGCGGGCCGCTTTGCTGCGCTGCGCTTACACCGGGTCGGCTATCAATCCGACGCGGCGATCCGGTCTGAACTGTGGTTCTGCACCGCCTTGGCCGATCATGGCTTGCCCGTCCCCCGCCCGCTTGCCGCGCAAAACGGCCAGCCGCTTGTTGCCCTGTCCAATGGTCGAGCGGCCTCGGCGGTGGAATGGCTGGCGGGGCACCCTTTGGGCGAGGCAGGCGTGCCCTTGCCCGGCAGCGTGCAGGACCAAGCCGCACGGCACCACGCGCTGGGCCGCCTGTTGGCCGATATTCACAGCATCACCGAAACGCTGTCCCTGCCTGCCGATTTTACCCGCCCTGCCTGGGATGTCGACGGGCTGACGGGCGAGGCCCCGTTTTGGGGCCGGTTCTGGGACCATCCGGCCCTGACCGCCAATGAATCCACCCGCTTGCACGACGCGCGATTGTTCCTGCGCGCGGCCTTGCAATCCCATGACGCGCGCTTGATCCCTGTGCATGCCGATGTGCTGCGCGAGAATATTCTGGTCGATGGCGCGGCCCTGTCATTGATCGACTTTGATGACAGCGGGATGGGTTTCCCGCTGTATGATCTGGGCACCGTGATGTCGCAGAACCTGTATGAACCCGCGCGGGATGAGTTGCGCGCGGCGCTGATCGAGGGCTATCAAACCCGCCGCCCCACAGACCCCCGCATGGTTGATGTGTTCACCTTGGCGCGCACGCTGGCCTCTGTCGGCTGGACGATGCCGCGCCTTGCGCCGGATGATCCGATCATGCGATCGCATATCCGGCGGGCGCTGCTTTGCGCGGATATGGTCATGCGATGATCGGCCTGCTGTATCGCACCCTGCGCAGCCTGTTCTTTCGCCCCCCGATCCTTCAGGTTGGCGCGCTGTGTCTGCGCGGTGAAGGGGCCGCGACCGAGGTGCTGCTGATCCGCAGCCTTGACAGCAACCGCTGGATCATTCCCAAAGGCTGGCCGATGCGGGGCCAGTCGCTGGCCGAGGCCGCCGCCATCGAGGCGTGGGAGGAAGCCGGCGTGCGCGGCACAATCGCGGACAGGCCAATCGGCAGCTATGTTTATGGCAAACGGCGCGGCAGCGGGGTAAAGCAAAAATGCGCCGTGCAGGTCTTTGTGATCGAAGGCGTCACCTTGGCCAAGGATTATCCCGAAGCGGCAATGCGCTATCGCAAATGGTTTCCCACAGCATTGGCCGCGAAGAAGCTGGGAGAGCCGGAGTTGAAACGCCTGATCGAAGCCCTTTCCCCGGAAATGCGCTGATCACCGTTGTTTCTTTGGCAAAAACCGGATAGCTGGCCCCCAATATGTAACACTTTGATGACAGGCCTGCACAATGTCCGACCGCCCGGTAAACCAGTGGAAGACGCTGGACAAAGACCTTAACCGCATCTCGCATCTGGAACAGGCGACGCAATATGTCGCGCGTCCGCTGGTTGCGCCGGGGTTGGGCCTTGCTTTCATCGTGATCGTCGCTGTTGCGGCGGCCATTTTTTCGGGTGGGTCGCCGGATCGCCTGATCGTGATTTCTGCCGCTGTATTCGGGGCCTATATGGCGCTGAACATTGGTGCGAATGATGTGGCCAACAATATGGGCCCGGCGGTCGGGGCCAATGCACTGACCATGGGCGGCGCGATTGCGATTGCGGCGGTTTGTGAAACCGCAGGGGCCTTGATCGCGGGGGGCGATGTGGTGTCAACGATCTCGGGCGGGATCGTGGCACCTGAAAGCCTTGCCGACAGGGCCACCTTTATCTGGGCGATGATGGCCGCGCTGATGTCGGCGGCGCTGTGGATCAACCTTGCGACATGGCTGGGCGCACCGGTGTCGACGACCCATTCGGTCGTGGGTGGCGTGATGGGGGCAGGGATTGCTGCGGCCGGTCTGGCGGCGGTGAACTGGCCAACCATGGGGCAGATTGCGGCAAGCTGGGTCATCTCGCCCGTGCTTGGCGGGGCGGTTGCGGCCCTGTTTCTGGCGTTGATCAAGGCCAAGATCGAATATGCCGATGACAAGATCGCCGCCGCCCGGCGCTGGGTGCCGATCCTGATTGCCATCATGGCAGGGGCCTTTGCGGCCTATTTGTCGATCAAGGGGCTGAAGCGGATTGTCTCGATTGATCTGCCGACCGCTTTGATCATCGGGCTCGGCGTTGCGGTTGTCGCGCAACTGGTCAGCGCGCCCTTGATCCGCAAGCAATCCGAAGGGTTGGAGAACCGCAAGAAATCGCTGAAAAAGCTGTTTGGGATTCCGCTGGTGGCCTCGGCGGCGCTGCTGTCCTTTGCGCATGGGGCGAATGACGTGGCCAATGCGGTAGGGCCTTTGGCCGCCATCGTGCATGCCGTGCAGGATTTTGACACCGCCAGCAAGGTGCAAATTCCGCTGTGGGTCATGGTGATTGGCGCGGCGGGCCTGTCCTTTGGCCTGATGCTGTTTGGCCCCAAACTGATCCGCATGGTGGGCAGCCAGATCACCAAGCTGAACCCGATGCGGGCCTACTGTGTGGCGCTGTCTGCGGCCATCACGGTGATCGTCGCGTCTTGGCTGGGCCTGCCCGTCAGCTCCACCCATATCGCGGTGGGTGCGATTTTCGGGGTGGGGTTTTACCGCGAATGGCACGCCGAACGCCGCGCGCGCGAGCTTGGCATCCTGAAAGGCAAACCCGTCGCCCCCGAGGAACGCAGCCGCCGCAAACTGGTGCGCCGCTCGCATTTCCTGACCATCATCGCCGCTTGGGTCATCACCGTGCCCGCCACGGCCTTGCTGTCGGCGCTGGTGTTCTGGGTCATCAGCACGCTGACGCTGTAACGCGGGTCTGTTGCGGGTTGGGGGCAGAATAAACTTATTAAATTTCAGTGCTTTGTGGTGCTGCGGGCGGGTGCTAACCTCTGCTATAGTTGTGTAGCGGGTTGATGGGGTTTGTGCCTTGGCAGATATGTTGCGTGGTGGCATCGCGATCAATGAAATATTGGTGGACCCGAACGGGGCCACCTCATTCGATACCGATGGCAATGGCACCTCGGCGGCCACGGATGAATTCATCGAACTGGTAAACACCACTGGCGCACCGATCAGCATCGCGGGGCTGCAATTCTGGGATCGCGGCGTGGGCCAATGGTTCACCATTCCCAGCGGGGCCGTGCTGGGGCCGGGCGGGCATGCGCTGATCATCATCGGGGTGCAGCCGGGCGGCAGTTTGCCCACGATGCCCGCAGGCAGCCTGGCTTTCGATGCGGGGCGCGGCTCGGCCGTGATCACCAATACGGGCGATAATGTGGTCGTCTATGACCCGACCGCCAACAGCTATATCGTCGCCCGGTTCAACGGGGCCGCACTGGACAACCCGACCATTGGCGCGGCAGGCTATTCCGGGTTTTCCAGCACCGCCACGCGCATCGGTGCAGGGGAAAATTTCGGCAATGATGTGGATGGGTTTTCAATCCAGCGCGCGCCCGATGGGTCCAACGTCTTTGTGAATAATGAAACCCCGACACCGGGAACCTTCAATGTTTGCTTTACCGCGGGCACGCGGATCGAAACCCCGTCCGGCCCCGTGATGATCGAGGCGCTGCGCCCCGGTGATCTGGTGTTGACGCGGGACCATGGCGCGCAGCCGGTGGTATGGGTCTGGTCGCAAAGCCACACGCCCGCTGCCTTTGTGCAGGATCAGCGGCTTTGCCCTGTCCGCATCGCGCGGAATGCGTTGGGAAATGGCCTGCCCTCCCGCGATTTGCTGCTGTCGCAACAGCACCGCGTGTTGGTGGCCTCGCGCATCGCAGAGCGGATGTTTGGCGCGTCAGAGGTGCTGGTCGCGGCGAAAAACCTGACCGGCCTTGCGGGCGTTGATGTGGTTTTGCCCGAACAGGTGGTCACCTATCTGCACCTGCTGTTTGGCGCGCATGAGATTGTGTTTGCCGAAGGTGCGCCCAGTGAAAGCCTGTATCTTGGCCCGCAGGCGTTGCGGGCAATGGATGCGCCCGCATTGTCGGAACTGGCGCTTTTGCTGGGGGTTGGCACCTCAACCCTGCCGCAAAGCGCGCATCAGCCCGCGCGCTTGTTTGCCGCTGGAAAGCTGGCGCGCAAACTGGTGGAACGCCATGCCAAGAACCACAAGGCGCTGTGGGCCGCGCCGCAGTTTGCCTGAACGTCAGACGATCACATCCATCGCGCTTTGTTCGCCCACGCCAAACACCCGCTTGTAACGCGCGATTTCCGAGGCCGGGCCCATCGCCTTGTTTGGGTTGTCGCTTAGCTTCACGGTGGGGCGACCATTGGCCGAAATCGCCTTACACACAAGGCTGAACGGGGCCAGCGCATCATCCGCCACAAGGCCACGGAAATCATTGGTCAGCATGGTGCCCCAACCAAAGGACACTTTGACCCGGCCTGTAAATTGCTTTTGCAACCGCTCGATGATTTCCACATCCAGCCCGTCCGAAAAGATGACAAGCTTCTGGCGCGGGTCTTCGCCGCGGTCTTGCCACCACTTGATCGCGGTTTCGGCACCCGTGGCCGGGTCGCCGCTGTCGATACGAATGCCTGTCCATTTCGCCAGCCATTCCGGCGCGCGGGCCAGAAAGCCCTTGGTGCCATAGGTATCGGGCAAAATGATGCGCAGATTGCCGTCATGTTCTTCATGCCAATCGGCCAACACCTGATAGGGCGCTTGGGCCAGATCGGCATCGCTTTCCGCCAAGGCGCTGTAAACCATCGGCAATTCATGCGCGTTGGTGCCAATCGCCTCCACCTCGCGGCGCATCGCGATCAGGCAGTTGGAGGTGCCGGCAAAGGCCCCGCCCAACCCTTCCTGCATCGCCTGCACGCACCAATCCTGCCACAAAAAGGAATGGCGGCGGCGGGTGCCGAAATCGGCGATCCGCAACCCCTGAACCTGCCGCAAGCGTTCGATCTTTTCCCACAGTTTGGTCATCGCGCGGGCATAAAGCACTTGAAGTTCAAACTTGCCCATATCGGCCAGCACGGCGCGGCCGCGCAATTCCATCAATACGGCCAGCGCAGGGATTTCCCACATCATCACCTCGGGCCATTTGCCCTCAAACGTCAGCTCATACTGGCCATCGCGTTTTTCAAGGTGATAGGGCGGCAGGCGCAGCCCTTCGAACCATTCCATGAAATCGGGGCGGAACATCTGGCGCTTGCCGTAAAACGTGTTGCCGCGCAGCCAGGTGCTTTCCCCGCGCGACAGGCGCAGGGTGCGGATATGGTCCAACTGCTCGCGCAGCTCGCCCTCATCCACCAGATCGGCCAGCCGGATGCGTTTGGTGCGGTTGATCAGGCTGAAGGTGACATTGGTGTCGGGCTTGTTGCGGAACACCGACTGGCACATCAGCAGTTTGTAAAAATCGGTATCAATCAGGGACCGAACAATCGGGTCAATTTTCCATTTGTGGTTATGCACCCGCGTTGCAATATCGACCATATTCATTCCTTCCCTGCCGGTAACTGCGGTTAAATCAAGCCCCTTGGCACTTGTCCAGCTTGGCTATGGCCTCATCAACCGTTACAAGGGGCGCGAATACAGCAAAACGAGGTATGGATATGAGCGCGAAAGTCTTTATCGACGGCGAGGTTGGCACAACCGGGCTGCAAATCCGTGACCGTTTGCTGGGGCGCAAGGATATTTCGCTGATCTCCTTGCCCGAGGATCGGCGCAAGGATGCAGGCGCGCGGGCCGATGCCTTTGCCGCCGCCGATATCGCCATTCTGTGCCTGCCGGATGATGCCTCGCGTGAGGCGGCGACCATCTGCCAATCGCTGCCCACGCGGTTGATTGATGCCAGCACCGCCCATCGGGTGAACCCGAATTGGGTTTATGGCTTTCCCGAACTTGCAGCGGGCCAGCGTGCGGCGATTGCCGGGGCCAAATATGTTTCGAACCCCGGTTGCTATTCCACCTGCGCCATCGCCTTGCTGCGCCCGCTGACCGATGCAGGGCTGATCGCGCGTGATGACGCTTTGTCGATCTTTGGCATCTCGGGGTATACAGGCGGCGGCAAAGCCATGATTGCCGAGTTTGAAAAAGGTGAGGTGACGGGCAACTTTCTTTACGCCACCACCCAGCACCACAAACACATGCCCGAGGTGATGCATTACGGCCAAGTGTCGGCCACGCCGATCTTTGTGCCCGCCGTCGGGCAATATGCCCAAGGCATGATTGTGCAAATCCCGCTGCGCACCAGCCGCGCGGTGGAACTGCACGCCGCCCTGTCGGCGCATTACGCGGGCAGCCGCTTTGTCTCTGTCCGCCCGTTGGATCAGGCGCAGGCGCGCGAAAACCCGCAGGCGCTGAACAACACCAACAAGCTGGAATTGTCGGTTCTGGGCGATGCAGCCGAAGGGCGTGTGGTTCTGTCGGCCATTCTGGACAACCTTGGCAAAGGGGCCTCGGGGGCTGCGGTGCAGAACCTCAATATCATGCTGGGGCTGGACGAAGGTGCCGGGCTTTAAGCCAGCGCAACCCCTGCCGCTTTCATCTTGTCGACCATGCCCGCCAGTGATCCGTTCAGGTCAATGGCGCGGCACAGGTCCATCCGCACGGTAACTTCAAACCCCAGCGCCGCCGCGTCCAGCGCCGAGAAACCGACGCAGAAATCGGTGGCCAAACCCGTCAGCACCAATTTGGTCAGCCCCCGGCTGCGCAAATAACCCTCCAGCCCGGTGGGGGTTTTGTGGTCATTTTCAAAAAACGCGCTGTAACTGTCGATCTGCGGGCGGAACCCTTTGCGGATGATCATATCCGCGCGGTTGCTGTTTAACGCTTCGTGAAAGGCGGCCCCGTTGGACCCTTGCACACAATGGCGCGGCCACAGCACCTGTGGCCCATAGGGCATATCTACCATGCTGAAAGGCTCTGCGCCGGAATGGTTGTCCGCGAAAGAGGAATGGTCGGCGGGGTGCCAATCCTGCGTCAGCACCACCGCATTGAAATCGGCCATCAGCACGTTGATGCCCGCCACAATCGCATCGCCCCCGGCCACAGCCAGCGCGCCGCCGGGGCAAAAATCATTCTGCACATCAATCACGATCAGGGCGTCTGCCATGGCTGTCTCCTTGTCCTGCGTCAGTTGATACCTTGCCTTTTTGCGCATGGCACGGCAAGAGAATGCCCATGTTTACAATCGCCGCGCTTTATCACTTCACCCGCTTCCCCGACTTTGCAGCCCTGCAACAGCCGCTGCTGGAATTTGGCCGCGCCCATGGTATTCGCGGCTCTCTTTTGCTGGCGTCCGAGGGGATCAATGGCACCATTTCCGGCGACCGTGCGGGGATTGATGCGATGCTGACCCATATCCGCGCCCTGCCCGGTTGCGCCGATCTGGAGCATAAGGAAAGCTGGTCCGAGGATCAGCCCTTTGGCCGCTTCAAGGTGCGCTTGAAGCGTGAGATCGTGACGATGGGCCAGCCCGATATAGACCCGCGCGCTCGCGTCGGCCATTACCTGAACCCCGAAGAATGGAACGCGCTGATCTCTGCGCCGGATGTGGCCGTGATCGACACGCGCAACGATTACGAGGTCGGCATCGGAACCTTCGAAGGCGCGATTGACCCCGAAACCAAATCTTTCCGCGAATTCCCCGCCTGGTGGGAGGCAAACAAGGACCGCTTTCACAACAAGCGTATCGCGATGTTCTGCACCGGTGGCATTCGTTGTGAGAAATCAACCAATTATCTGTTGGGGCAGGGGGTAGAGGATGTCTATCACCTCAAAGGCGGTATCCTGAAATACCTTGAGGAAATGCCGCCAGAGGAAAGCCTGTGGAACGGCGAATGTTACGTTTTTGATAACCGCGTATCGGTGGGTCACGGGCTTGTGCCCGGCCCGTATTTTACCTGCCACGGTTGTCGCCGCCCGCTGGCGCCCGAGGATAAGACGCGCCCCGAATATGAAGAAGGCGTGTCCTGCCATCAGTGCCACGCAGAGCATACCGATGCCGACCGCGCGCGCTTTCGCGAACGGCAAAAGCAGATCGCCTTGGCCAAGGCACGGGGCGAGCGGCATCTTGCCGAAGGGTGAAGAAAACCGCATGACAATCGCGTGAATGTCACTTTGGGAACTATGCGGACAGAATGTCGCGGCTATACTCGGGGCTTCAATCAACAGGAGCATTCACCCATGCGATTCGCAGCTAAAGCATTGATTATCGGCCTCACCCTGAGCGCCGGCGTGGCGATTGCCAAGGAAGGCGTGCAAGATCCGACCGTAAAGGCGCGGATGGACCTGATGGGCACCATCGGCATGAACACCAAGGTTCTGGGCGATATGGCCGGTGGCAAAGCCGCCTTTGACGCCAACGCCGCCGAAGCCGCAAAGGCCGCTTTGTCTGCTGCTGCTGCGCAAATCCCCGCCGCCTTTGAAACCGAAGCTGATGACCCGGTATCCGAGGCACGCCCGGACATCTGGATGAACATGGAAGGCTTTGTCGAAAAGGCCAAGGCGCTGGAAACCGCTGCGGGCGCGATTGATGTGTCCTCGATCGAAGGGGTGCAGGCCGGGATGGGCGATATTGGCGGTGCCTGCAAGGCATGCCACACCGATTTCCGCGCCAAGAAATAAGCGCCCGGAACCGAAAAGGAAAAGGCCAGTCCCGCGTGGGCTGGCCGTTTTGCTTTGGGGCGCAAGGCGCGTCCTATCCGCAGCTGATGCGAGAGATCAGGTTGTTTTCATCCAGATAGAAATCCACCCGCTGCGCATTATATTCCTGCGTCACAATCGCCCCCAGCGGGATGACGCGGTAAGCGCGGGCCATGGGAACCGTGCGGATCATGCCTTCGGGTTGCCCGATCAGGCTTGACAGCTCGCCAGCGCCGCAACTGTCTGGCTCACGCTCCTCCAGCCCATTGTCGGGTGGGGGCAGCGGAACAGGGGGCGCGGGGTCCGGCGCACGCATACATCCGACCAAGCCGATCAGTGCGAAAATCATTAAGGTGGGCTTCATACCAGAATACTCTTGTTGGACGGTGCCATTTTGCACAGGCATTTCCAAAAAGACAGCGCAGGTTTTAGCTTTGCGCGCTGTCGCCCGTGGCTGTGATGGGCTAACAAGGGGCAACGGACCGAAAGGAAACCCCGATGTCTGACCCGCGCGCGCCGCGCCTTGCTGTTTTGATTGATGCTGATAACGTGCCCGCCTCCTATGCCGAGGCGATCTTTGAAGAGATCGCGGGGCTGGGCGAAGCCTCGGTGCGCCGCATCTATGGTGACTGGTCCGCGCAGCGGCTGGGCGGCTGGGCGCGCAAGGTGGCAGCCTTGGGCCTCGTTGCCGACCAGCAGTTTTCCAACACCAAGGGCAAGAATGCGTCCGACATCGGCCTCGTGATTGCGGCGATGGATTTCCTGCACTCGGGCCTGTTTGACGGCTTTGTGCTGGTCAGTTCCGACAGTGATTTCACCCGGCTTGCGGCGCGTATCCGCGAACAGGGGCTGGACGTCTATGGCATCGGTGAGAAGAAAACGCCCGAGGCGTTTCGTATGGCGTGCAAGCGGTTCATCTATGTCGAAAACCTTGGCAGCGATGAAAGCGATGATCGCGCGCCAGAGCCTGCGCGCCCGGTGGTCAGGCCAGACCGTGGCATGATGCCCGAAATGCCGGCAGAGCCTGCGCCTGCCCGTGGCCCCAAGGAAGCCCCCGCCAAGGCCATTCCGCTGATCATCGCCGCCATGCGTGCCATTGACCCAGAAGGGGAATGGTATTCACTGGGCCAGATTGGCCAGTATATCACCCAAGGCGCACCGGATTTCGATACCCGCACCTATGGCAGCGCCAAGCTGTCAGACCTTGTGCGCAAGATCAGCCGGTTTGAGGTGAAACCCGGCCCCGGTGGCCAGCTTTTGGCGCGGGACGTGGCCTAGCGCGTTGCGCGGGCCTACAGATCGCGCAAGGCGTCCATGATCTGGGCCATCGCCTCGGCGCAGGCGGCCACAGGCAGCACCGTGCCATAGGTCAGGCCATGCCGCGTTTGTGCCAGTTCCAAGGGTTTGCCTTTGGTCGCCGCAAGGGCAAGCCCGTCCAGCCGCGCGAAAATCGCTTGGGCGTGGGGCGCGTCCTTCTGGAAACACAGATGCAGCCCGATGCGCCGCTCATTCGTTTGGCGGGTCAGGCGCAGATGCACTGTGTCTGGCAATCCTTGGATAAAAAAGCGCAAACCGGGGCCGTTGGCGCGCAGATCAACGGTCAGGCGCGGGGGCAGGGCGGCGCGCAAACCATCGTATAGCGCGTGCCAATAGGCCCGGTGCCGCGCCGCCTTCAACGCCTGATCGGGCGTTGCGGCTTGCACTTCGGCCAATCGCATCGGCCCCGCAAATCCCGCGCCCCCCACCGCCTGCCATTCCGCCAGATTGCGCGCCCATTCCGGGTAGGCCAATTGCAGCGGGGCAGAGTTCCAGAACTTATCCGGCCCGATGGCATGCAGAACAACGGCCTCTCGGCACCCTGCGGCGATGATCGGGTGGTTGAAGCGCTGGTCCAGCAGATGCAGCGGCACCCCGCCTGCCGCCGCACAGAAGTAAACGGCCAGCTCATCCACCGAATGTGCCCCGGTCTGCGCCATCAAACGCGCGGCCATGGCGTAAAGATCGTCAGTTGATAGCTGCCCCCGCACCCCCGGTCCCATGCCCAGCACCCCACCGTTCAGCAAGGGATAACTGCCATCGCCGCGCAGATCGGCGAAACGCTCCATCACCTCGGCACGCCGGGCAAAGGCACCTTCGGGCAACGGGCGCCACGCCAGCGCGTCAAAGGCCCAGATCGGGCCCAGATCGCCCTGAATCAGTATGTCCACATCCAGCCACAGGCATTTTTCAAACTCGGCCAGCAGGTTGGGCAACTCGAACTTGGCAAAGATCATCGGGCTGTAAAGCGCAAGTGCCGCGCTGATGTCTGTGCCCGCCCCAAAGCGTGCCGCCAGATCGGCCGGTGTGAAAGGGCGGAACGCGATGTCGGGCCAAAGCGCGCGCAATTGCGCCTGCTGGTCCGCATCCAGCCCATCGTGGAACACCACGAAGACCCCCTCAAACCCCGGATTGTGCCGCGCGAACCCGGCGATCAGGCTGCCAAGGGCAAAGGCATGATCTGCCGATATCGCGCAAACAATCGCGCGGCGCTTGGTTGTGTTGGCTTTGATCACGCTGCGCGCCCCGATGGTTCTGCCTCTGGCCCGCAGTCTGCAACCCCGCCCTTTCGCTTGCAAGCGGCTTGGATCAGCGCATCCCGTTTGCATTTCCGCCGCGCTCAGCTTATCTGGGCTGCACGCAGAGTGACCGAGGGGCCAAGCAACAGATGAACTGGATCACCAACTACGTCCGTCCGACCATCAACTCCCTGTTTTCGCGCCGGGAGGTGCCGGAGAACCTGTGGACCAAATGCCCCGAATGCGGCACCATGCTGTTCCACCGAGAGTTGAAGGACAATCAGAACGTCTGCACCTCTTGCGATCATCACATGGCGATCACGCCGCGCGAACGCTTTGCTGCCCTGTTTGATGGCGGTATTTTCACCGAGGTGAAAGTGCCCAAACCCGTTGCCGACCCGCTGCATTTCCGCGATCAGAAGAAATACCCCGACCGCCTGAAGGCCGCCCAAAAAGCGACAGGCGAACATGAGGCGATGCTGGTTGCAGAAGGTGAAATCGGTCGCACCCCGGTGGTCTGCGCCGCGCAGGATTTCGCCTTCATGGGCGGTTCCATGAGCATGTATGTTGGCAATGCAATCATTGCGGCGGCAGAGGTGGCGCTGGCCAAAAAGCGCCCGCTGGTGCTGTTTTCGGCAGCAGGCGGCGCGCGGATGCAAGAGGGTATTCTGGGCCTGATGCAGATGCCTCGCACAACCGTTGCCGTGGAAATGCTGCGCGAGGCCAAGCTGCCCTATATCGTTGTGCTGACGCATCCGACGACAGGTGGCGTGACGGCTTCTTATGCGATGCTGGGCGATGTGCAGATTGCCGAACCCAATGCCCTGATCGGCTTTGCCGGTGCCCGCGTGATCGAACAGACCATCCGCGAAAAGCTGCCCGAAGGGTTCCAGCGCGCCGAATATCTGCTCGATCATGGCATGCTGGACCGTGTCACCCATCGCAAGGAGATGCGCGATGAACTGGTCACTGTGCTGCGCATGTTGATGCAATTGCCGCCCGCCGTGCGCGGCGATCTGCCCGCCCCCGCGCCAGAGCCAGTGCCAGAGAAAAAGCCAGAGCCACCCGCAGCAAAACCAGAGGCAACCGAAAAGAAGGCCGCGCCAAAGTGACGAACAGCCGGTCTGATGCGTTGCTGCAACGGATGATGACGCTGCATCCGAAGATCATTGACCTGACACTGGACCGGATGGAACGGCTTTTGGCCGCACTCGGCCACCCGGAACGCCACCTGCCCCCCGTGATCCATCTGGCGGGCACCAATGGCAAGGGCAGCACCCAAGCGATGATCCGCGCGGGGCTGGAGGCTTCGGGCCTGCGCGTTCACGCCTATACCAGCCCGCATCTGGCGCGGTTTCACGAACGCATCCGGCTGGCCGGAAAGCTGGTTGATGAGGACGCCCTGTCGCAGCTTCTGGATGAATGTATCACCGCCAATGGCCCCGACCCGATCACCTTCTTTGAGGCGACGACCTGCGCGGGTTTTCTTGCGTTTTCGCGGGTTCCGGCGGATTATCTGCTGCTGGAGGTGGGGCTTGGCGGGCGGCTGGATGCAACCAATGTTGTCGACAAGCCCGCGCTGACCGTCATTACCCCAGTATCGTTGGACCATCAGCAATATCTGGGCACGACCGTTGCCGCGATTGCTGGTGAAAAGGCCGGGATCATCAAGCGCGGTGTGCCCTGTATCGTCGGCCCGCAAACCCCCGAGGGGTTAGAGGTGATTGAGGGCAAAGCCGCCGCGATGGGCGCGCCTTTGCATGTGTTTGGCCAGCATTGGCACTGCTTTGAAGATCGCGGGCGCATGGTGTTTCAGGATGAAAACGGCTTGCTCGATTTGCCGCTGCCCAATCTTCCCGGCCCGCATCAGGTGCAGAACGCAGGGGCAGCCCTGATGGCGTTGCGCGTCTTGGGCAAAGGTGACGCAGAGGCCGCCGTGACCCGCGCTTATTGGCCTGCCCGCATGCAACGGCTGACCCAAGGGCCGCTGGTCGATGCCGCACCGAAGGTGGAATTGTGGCTGGACGGCGGGCATAACCCCGCCGGCGGCGAGGCTGTCGCCGCCACGCTGGCCGCCATGCCCAAACGCCCGACACATCTGATTTGCGGCATGCTCAACACCAAGGACGTGACCGGCTATATGCGCCCCTTGGCCCCGCATGTGACCACGCTGTCGGCTGTGTCGATACCGGGTGAGGCAGCGACCCTGTCGGCCACCGAAACCTGTGCTGCCGCGCGCGCAGCGGGCATCGCGGCAGAGGAAGCAGCATCGGTGCAAGCGGCGCTGGCGGCCATCGTCGCACGCGATCCGATGGCGCGGGTGTTGATTTGCGGCTCGCTCTATCTGGCCGGGCATATCCTGCGGGAAAACGGTTAGGTAACGCCGGGTAGCGGGCGGGGCAAAAAGCCATTAGGCTTTGACCCCGAACGATGCAGCCAGCAAGGCCTTCCCGATGTCCCATGTCTTTCCACGTCACAGCAAGCTTAACCCGCCCACCGCCGTTGCGGGCGAGGGGTGTTACCTGATCGACAGCACGGGCAAACGCTATCTCGATGGATCCGGCGGGGCGGCGGTGTCTTGTCTTGGCCATGGCGACGCCGAGGTGACAGCCGCGATCAAGGCGCAGTTGGATAGGCTTGCCTTCGCGCATACCGGCTTTTTCACCTCTGAACCCGCCGAGGCGCTGGCCGACTTGTTGATCGCACAAGCCCCGGCAGGGTTGGACAGGGTCTATTTCGTCTCGGGCGGGTCCGAAGCGACCGAGGCCGCGATCAAACTGGCGCGGCAGTATTTTGTTGAGCTTGGCCAGCCGAACCGCAGCCGTCTGATTGCCCGCAAGCAAAGCTATCACGGCAACACCATCGGCGCGCTGTCTGCGGGTGGCAACGCATGGCGGCGGGCGCAATTCGGGCCTTTGCTGCTGGATGTCAGCCATATCGCGCCTTGCTATGATTACCGGCTGCGCACGGCGGGGGAATCACCCGAAGACTATGGCCTGCGCGCCGCCAATGAACTGGAGGCGGAGATCCTGCGCCTTGGCCCGGAAACCGTGATGGCCTTTATGGCCGAACCGGTTGTCGGGGCCACGGCAGGTGCGGTGCCCCCCGCCCCCGGCTATTTCCGCCGTATCCGCGAGATTTGTGACCAATATGGCGTACTGTTGATTTTGGATGAGGTGATGTGCGGCATGGGGCGCACCGGCACGCTGTTTGCATCGGAACAAGATGGCATCAGCCCCGATATTGCCTGTATCGCCAAAGGCTTGGGCGCGGGCTATCAGCCGATTGGTGCGATGCTGTGTTCCGGCCAGATCTATGACGCCATTGCCGCAGGGTCGGGGTTTTTCCAGCACGGCCACACCTATATCGGCCATCCGGTTGCCACAGCGGGTGGCTTGGCCGTGGTGCAGGCCATTCTGGGCCGGGGCCTGTTGCCGCAGGTGCGCGCGCAAGGCGACAAGCTGGCCGCCGCGCTGTTGGATCGGTTCGGTCAGCATCCGCATGTCGGCGATCTGCGCGGGCGGGGCCTGTTTCGCGGGGTGGAACTGGTGGCCGACCGCGAAAGCAAAGCGCCGTTTGACCCGGCTTTGGGCCTTGCCGCCAAGATCAAGAAAGCGGCGTTTCAGGCAGGGCTTATCTGCTATCCGATGTCTGGCACGATTGACGGGCGCGCGGGCGATCACGTTTTGCTGGCCCCGCCCTTCATCATCAGCGATGCACAGATTGACGAGCTGACAGACAAGCTGGAAACGGCGATCACGGCGGCGCTTGGCGGGCGCGTCAGGTGATCCAGATGCAACGCGAAACGCCGTAAACCGCCTTAGAAGGAGGGCGGTGAGCAGGCCGAGACGATGACACAAACGCAGTCGCCGGTATTGCGGAAACGGTGCGGGATGCGGCTGTCGAACAGATAGGCATCGCCGGGGTGCAGGGTTTCGGTGCGGTCGCCCACCGTCACCTCTATCGTCCCTTCGATCACAATCCCCGCCTCTTCGGAGTTGTGGCTATACATCTCGGGGCCGGTATCTGCGCCGGGGGCATAGCGTTCATGCAGCATTTGCAGCGTATGATTGCGCGCATCCCCGACCTGCCGAAACGAAAACGGCTTTGCATCTGCGTCCGTTTTCGACAACAAATTCGCGGGATTGATCTCGCGCAGGTCCTCTTTGCGGAAAAACACGGCGTTCTGTTCGGTGAAATCATCGGCAAAAAACTCGGCCATCGACATCGGCACCGCATCCAGAATGCGTTTGAGCGATGAAATCGACGGGCTGGAGTGATTCTGTTCGATCTGGGAAATCATGCCATTGGTCACACCCGCGCGCCGTGCCAATTCACGCTGTGACAGCCGTCGCAAAGTGCGTGCCGTGCGCAGACGGTCGCCGATGTCGATACTGTCGCTTGGCGCGCTTTCCGGCATAATTTCCAATCAAACCCCCCGTTTTTTCTTTTCAAAACCCTAGGCGAAAACGGGCCAAAACCCAAGAAGTGTTTGGAAAAATATACAGGGTTGATTGAAATATTAAACACGCCTAAGCTGACCTGAGATTGGAAACGGGCCAACCAGAAGCCCGCGCCAACAGGGATGATGCCGAAACACGAAATCAAAATTCGCGGCGGTATCAGATGTGAAGACGGGGCTGCCATCCCATTTTGGCCGCCCGACCAACATCTGGGAGCAAAGCGCATAGCGCATGCCCATTTTTCTCCCAGCCCCCCGGCTTGTCCGGGGTGCCGCCAAGGGGCCATCCGGCCTCGCGTTTCGAACTTCACCGCGCATCTGATGTGGCGGTGGCCGATGAAAAAACTGAAAGGATACCAACCATGAAGCACTGGAAAGCGATCACCGCTGCGGCAGCCATGTCCCTGGCAGCTGGGTCTGTAGCGGCGGAAGAGAAATTCATCACCATCGGCACCGGTGGGCAAACCGGCGTTTACTTTGTGGTGGGCCAGTCCATCTGCCGTTTGATCAACCGTGGCACGGCCGAACATAACCTGAAATGCACCGCGCCTTCGACCGGTGGGTCCATCGCCAATATCAACGCCATTGCGGCGGGGGATATGGATATGGGCGTGGCGCAGTCTGACTGGCAGTTCCATGCCTATAACGGTTCCAGCCAGTTTGAAGGTGCCAAGGTCGACAAGCTGCGCGCCGTGTTTTCGGTGCATGGCGAACCCTTCACCGTCATCGCGCGCAAAGATGCCAATATCAACAGCTTTGATGACCTGAAGGGCAAGCGCGTCAACGTGGGCAACCCCGGTTCCGGCCAGCTTGCCACGATGGAAGTGGTTCTGGCCGCCAAAGGTTGGACCATGGCAGATTTTGCCTTGGCGTCAGAGTTGAAGCCGGCAGAGCAGGCAGCCGCCTTGGGCGATAACAAGGTGGATGCGATCATCTATACCGTTGGCCACCCGAACGGCTCTATCCAAGAGGCTGTGTCCACCGTGGATGCAAATCTCGTGCCGGTGACCGGCGAGGCGATTGACAAGCTGGTTGCCGATAACCCCTTCTACGCCTATGCCACCATTCCGGGCGGCATGTATAAAGGCACCGACGCCGACACCACGACCTTTGGTGTGAAGGCGACCTTTGTGACCTCGGCGGATGTCGATGACGAGGTGGTTTATCAGGTCGTCAAAGCGGTCTTTGACAACTTTGATCGGTTCAAGGGGCTGCACCCGGCCTTTGAAAACCTGAAAGAAGAAGAAATGATCAAGGACGGTCTGTCGGCCCCGCTGCATCCGGGCGCTGAGAAATACTACAAGGAACGTGGCTGGATGTAAGGCCACTGCCCGCCGGGGCGCCTGTTTCACGCGCCCCGGCCCTTTTCCAATAGAAACCAGATTTCAGGCCGCATCAGACCGGCTGCGCAGGGGGATTTTCAATGGTCACGCAGAACCAGCCGCAAGAGTCCGGTGTTGCAGGTTTAAGCCAGGCAGAACTTGACGAACTTGTTGCCGCCTCTGATACCGGCGCGCGCGGGTCGCAAGGCAGCGTTGGCGTTTTCCTGATGCTTGTCGCCTTGGCGTGGTCGCTGTTCCAGCTTTGGTTTGCCTCGCCGCTGCCCTTCATCTTTGGCATCGGTGTGTTCAACGATACCGAGGCGCGGTCTATCCATCTGGCCTTTGCGATTTTTCTGGCCTTTGCGGCTTTTCCTGCCACCCGAACCCCGGTGCAGCTTGGCCTTGGCATCATCGTGCCGCTGGTTGTGGGCGGGTTGTTCATGGTTTCGGCCAAGGATGGCACCCCGGTCTGGTGGATCGCCCCGATTGCGCTGGCGATTGTGGGGGCGGTTGTGCTCGGCTCTCCCAAAGATCGGATTCCGGTTTGGGAATGGGCGCTTGCCATCATTGCCGCCGCCGCATCGCTTTATCTTTATGTCTATTACCGCGATATCTCCAGCCGGGTCGGCGCGCCGATCATGCAGGATTTCGTGGTCGCCGTCATCGGCATCCTGTTGCTGCTAGAGGCGACACGCCGCGCCTTGGGGCCTGCCTTGATGATCGTGGCTTCGGTGTTCCTGATCTATACGGTGCTGGGGCCGAACATGCCCTCGATCATCGCGCATAAGGGCAATAACCTTTCCGAGATCGTGAACCACCAATGGATCACAACCGAAGGCGTCTTTGGCATCGCGCTGGGCGTGTCGACCGGGTTCGTGTTCCTGTTCGTGCTGTTCGGCTCTTTGCTGGATAAGGCGGGCGCGGGCAATTACTTCATTCAGGTCGCCTTCAGCCTGATGGGCCATATGCGCGGCGGGCCTGCCAAGGCGGCGGTTGTGTCCTCGGCCATGACGGGGCTGATTTCAGGGTCGTCCATCGCCAATGTGGTGACAACGGGCACCTTCACGATTCCCCTGATGAAGAAAGTGGGCTTTTCCGCCGAAAAGGCCGGCGCGGTAGAGGTTGCCTCCTCCGTCAACGGGCAGATCATGCCGCCGGTCATGGGGGCTGCGGCCTTCCTGATGGTGGAATATGTCGGCATCCCTTATTTCGACGTGGTCAAGCACGCCTTCCTGCCTGCCGTGATTTCCTATATCGCGCTGGTCTATATCGTGCATCTGGAAGCCTGCAAGGCAGGCATGGAAGGGCTGGAGCGCGCCTATACCCCCAAGCCCATCGTGCAGCGCCTGATCGGCATTGCCTTCACCATCGCGGTGATCTGTGCGGTATCCTTTGCCGTCTATTACGGCATGGGCTGGATCCGTCCGGCCTTCCCGGCGGCGGCGGGCTATATCATCTTTGCTTTCCTGACAGCGGTCTACATCGGCCTTCTGGCCATCGCCGCCCGCGAAGCGCCGCTGAAGCTGGATGACCCGAACGCCAAGGTTACCAAGCTGCCGCTTCCGGGGCCGACGATCCGGTCGGGCCTGCATTACATCCTGCCGGTGGTGGTGCTGGTCTGGGCCTTGATGGTGGACCGTCTGTCCCCCGGCCTCTCGGCCTTCTGGGCGACGACCTATATGGTGTTCATCCTTGTCACCCAGCGCCCGCTTCTGGCGATCCTGCGCGGGACTGGCGACATGGCTGCGGCTGTGCGCGGCGGGCTGACCGACCTTGTGGACGGGATGGTGACAGGTGCGCGCAACATGATCGGCATCGGCATTGCCACGGCAACTGCCGGTATCATCGTGGGCGCGGTCAGCCAGACGGGTGTCGGCTCTGCCCTTGCCGATGTGGTCGAGGTGCTGTCGGGTGGCAATATTCTGGCCATTCTGGTGCTGACGGCGATCTTGTCGCTGATCCTTGGCATGGGCCTGCCGACTACCGCCAATTATATCGTGGTCTCCGCGCTGCTTGCGCCGGTCATCGTGACCTTGGGCCAGCAAAATGGGCTGATCGTGCCGCTGATCGCAGTGCATTTGTTCGTGTTCTATTTCGGCATCATGGCTGATGTCACACCGCCCGTCGGCCTTGCCTCCTTTGCGGCTGCGGCGGTTTCGGGGGGCGACCCGATCAAGACCGGGGTCGTGGCGTTCTTTTACTCCATGCGCACGGCGGCCTTGCCCTTCCTGTTCATCTTCAACACCGAATTGCTGTTGATCAATGTCACGGCGGTGCAAGGTGTGTTCGTCTTCATTGTCGCGACCGTGGCGATGTTGCTGTTCGCAGCGGCAACCCAAGGCTGGTTCCTGACGCGCAACCGGATTTACGAATCGGTGGCCCTGCTGCTGATCGCCTTCACCCTGTTCCGCCCCGGCTTCTGGATGGATATGATCTATCCACCCTTTGCCGAAGAGCCGCCCGCGAACCTTGTGCAAGCGGCAGAGGCAACGCCCATCGGGGCCGATTTGCGCCTGCGCGTGGCCGGGTTGAATGAGTTGGGCGACCCGATCGAATTCGTTGCCGTCCTGCCGATCACCGAAGGTGCGACCGGGGATGAAAAGCTGGCAGCGGCAGGTCTGGCCCTGCGCAGCGATGGCGACAAGATGATCATTGACGATGTCAGCTTTGGCTCTGCCGCCGCCGATGCGGGGCTGGACTGGGATCAAGAGGTGTTGCGCGTGCTGCGCCCGGTGGATGTGCCATCGAAATACTGGATGTTCCTGCCTGCGCTGCTGGTTCTGGGCCTGATCGTGATGCTGCAACGCCGCCGCGCGGGCCCAATCGCCGCCGTAACGGCCTGAAACAGGGGGAAATTGCGATGACCAAGACAATTCTGGTTGCGATTGACGTTACCGAAGACGCGTCATGGCAGGTGGCCCTGCCCGAGGCGGTGAAGCTGGCAAAGCTGAACGAGGCGGCGCTGCATGTGCTGTATGTCGTGCCCTCTTACGGGTCTGTGCTGGTCGAGGATGCCTTGCCCAAAGGCTTTGCCAAAACCGCGCTGGCCCATGCGCTGGAACAGCTTTCGGCATTGGTCGCGCGCGAAGTGCCTGCCGAACGCGAGGCCAAGCTGCATGTGCGCCACGGCACGGTGCATACGGAAATTCTGGAGACGATCACGGCAGTCGGCGCGGATCTGGTGGTCATGGCCTCGCATGCACCTGACCGGGTGCGCGAATTTCTGGTCGGCAGCCAAGCTGACAGAGTTGTGCGCAGATCGCCTGTTTCCGTTCTTGTCGTTCGGGCGTAGAAGCAGGCGGTAGCATCTATGCACAGGCCGCGCCGCGCGCGGCTCATCTTTACCGGAGTATCCCCACAATGACCCCCTTCGCAATCGCTGGCGTTCAGATGTATGTGAATGCATTGCAGCCCAATATCGAAGGCATGTTGCAGCGCCTTGATATCCTGATGGCGCGCTTTCCATGGACCCAGATGGTTCTGTTTTCGGAACTGGCGCCGCTTGGCCCGCTGCCGCGCTTTGCGCTGCCCTTTGACAATGCGCATCTGCACCGCTTTCAGGAAGCCGCGATCAAACACAATATCTGGCTGATCCCCGGTTCGATGTTTGAACAAACCGAAACCGGCCATATCTACAACACCTCGGCGGTGATCAACCCGCAGGGGCAGGTGATCCAGAAATACCGCAAAATGTTCCCCTTCCGCCCTTACGAATCCGGGGTAGAGGCTGGCACAGAATTCTGCATTTTCGACGTGCCAGAGGTGGGCCGTTTCGGGCTGTCGATCTGCTATGACATCTGGTTCCCCGAAACCACCCGCCAACTGACCGCCGCGGGGGTCGAGGTGCTGCTGCACCCGGTTCTGACAGGCACCACCGACCGCGAGGCAGAACTGGCCATCGCCCGCGCCACCGCCGCGCAATTCCAGTGCTATGTGGTCGATGTGAATGGTCTGGGCGCGGGCGGCAACGGGCGGTCTTGTGTGATCGACCCGACAGCCACCGTGCTGCACCAATCCGCAGGGCAGGAAGACATGTTCCCGCTGGAGCTTGACCTTGCCCAAGTGCGCCGCCAGCGCGAAACCGGGATGAAAGGCTTGGGCCAGGTGCTCAAAAGCTTCCGCGACCGTGCCGTCGATTTCACCGTCTATGACCGGACCAGCGGGGCCGATGCTTACCTCAACCATCTTGGCCCCTTGGCCATCCCGCAGCAGGGCACAAAAGCCGGGCTTTCAACATTGGACTTGCGCGATACCACCGTTTCGGATGAGATCATCAGAGGAGCTCCTCAGCCGCAATTCAAAGGCGCAGACCAACCGGTTCACGCGCCCGCCCAAACTAATACCGCCGCACCACTTGCGGGCAAAACCGTAACAGGCTGAACAATTTGCGCGGAGGGGCCGCTTGCCCTTCCGCGCGATATCGCCCCCACTGGGGCCGGCCTTGACCACTAGGTAAAGGACCACGCGATGCAAACGATGAGCGACTATTATTCTGCCGTGCAGCTGCGCAGCGACCATTGGAGCACATTGCGCCAATCGCTCGACCAACTCGCCCGAGAGCCGGAAGGTCGCCACGCAAAAGCCACCCGCGCCAAGGTGGCCGAAATGTTCACCGCGCTGGAACTGATCGAACGCTATTGGGCCTTTCCCGGCATTCAGGCCTTTGACCACATGCGCCGCCAGTTTGAAAACGGCAATGTCAGCGATGTTGCCTTTACCGTGCGCCGGGCCGCGCGCGCCCTGACCACCGGGGCCTACCGCCGCCGCCATATCCCGCTGGACCGTGATATGGATGACAAGGACGAAAACGAGGATGAGGCGATCCTGTCGCCCGATGCCCGCGCCTTGGCAAAACCTTATTTCGAGGTGATGATCGTCGATGATGTGAACGAGCATCAGGAACGCTGGCTGCGGCAGAACATGGCCTCCATGCGCCGCCCCGAAGACGCCTTTACCTATGCGCCGGTCGTGGTGCCCAGCCTGCAAGACGCGCTGATCGGGGTGTTGTTCAACCACAACATTCAGGCCATCGTCGTGCGCCCCGGCCTGCGGATGGAATCCAAGGTCGAACTGGGCCTGCTGACCCGCTATCTGAACCGCGCAGGCGGGATAGAGGATATCAAGGCGCTGAACCCCGAAGATTACGGCCCCGAACTCTGCCGCCTTGTTGCCAAGGTGCGGCCCGAACTGGATGCTTATCTGGTCACCGATCGTTCTGTCGAAGATATCGCAGGGCTTGATCTGGGGATCTGCCGCCGGGTGTTTTACAACCAAGAAGACTTTATGGAGTTGCACCTGAACATCCTGCGCGGTGTTCAGGCCCGGTATAAAACCCCGTTCTTTACCGCGCTGAAGGAATATTCCAAACAGCCGACAGGCGTGTTTCACGCGATGCCCATCAGCCGGGGCAAATCCATCACCCGCAGCCATTGGATTCAGGATATGGGCGCGTTTTATGGCCCCAATATCTTTATGGCCGAAACCTCGGCCACATCCGGCGGGCTGGACAGCCTGCTGGAACCTGTCGGCACCATCAAAGAGGCGCAGGAACTTGCCGCGCGTGCCTTTGGTGCCAAACACACCTATTTTTCCACCAATGGCACATCAACCTGCAACAAGATCGTGGTGCAGGCGCTGGTCCGGCCCGGTGATATTGTGCTGGTCGACCGCGATTGCCACAAATCGCACCATTACGGCATGGTGTTGGCAGGTGCGCAGGTCAGCTACCTCGACAGCTATCCGCTGAACGAATATTCGATGTATGGCGCGGTGCCGCTGCGCGAGATCAAGCACCGCCTGCTGCAACTGAAGGCCGAAGGCAAGCTGGACCGCGTGCGGATGCTTTTGCTGACCAACTGCACCTTTGACGGCGTGGTCTATAACGTCGAACGGGTGATGGAAGAATGCCTCGCCATCAAGCCCGATCTGGTGTTTTTGTGGGATGAAGCATGGTTCGCCTTTGCCCGTTTCGGCCCGACCTATCGCCAGCGCACCGGGATGAATGCCGCCAATAATTTCCGCGAAAAGCTGCGCAGCCCGGCCCATGCCAAGGCCTATGCCGCCCAGCAGGAAAAGCTGGCCGATGCAGATATGGAAACCCTGCTGAACACCCGGTTGATCCCGCCACCCAATGCGCGGATCAGGGTCTATACCACGCAATCCACGCATAAAACCCTGACCTCGCTGCGGCAGGGGTCGATGATCCATGTCAACGATCAGGACTTCAAGGGAGAGGTAGAGCAAGCCTTCCACGAAGCCTATATGACCCATACCTCCACCAGCCCGAATTACCAGATCATCGCCAGTTTGGACGTGGGCCGCCGGCAGGTGGAACTGGAAGGGTTCGAATTTGTGCAGCGGCAGGTAGAGGCGGCCATGTCGATGCGCCGCGCCATCTCCACCCATCCGCTTTTGCAGAAATATTTCAAAGTGTTGACCGCGGGCGATATGATCCCCGAGGAATATCGCGAAAGCAAGGTGTCCAGCTATTACGACCCGGAACAGGGTTGGACGGATATCTGGGATTGCTGGGAAAAGGACGAATTCGTGCTGGATGCCACCCGTGTCACGCTGGCGGTAGGCGGCACGGGTTGGGATGGCGATACGTTCAAAACCAAGATCCTGATGGATAAATACGGCATCCAGATCAACAAGACCTCGCGTAATACCGTGCTGTTCATGACCAATATCGGCACCACGCGCTCCTCGGTCGCCTATCTGATCGAAGTGTTGGTCGAAATTGCCAAAGACCTTGATGAATTGCTGGATGACGCCTCCAAGATGGAACGGCTGGCCTTTGAACGCCGGGTCAAGAACCTGATGCAAGACCTGCCGCCCTTGCCCGATTTCAGCCGCTTCCACGATGCGTTCCTCAGCGATGGCGCAACCGGCGAAGGCGATATCCGCTCGGCGTTTTTCCTCAGCTATGATGAAAACAACTGCGATTATCTGGAACTCGACAGCACCATCAAATCGGCGATGGAGGCCGGACAAGAGGTGGTGTCAGCCTCGTTCATCATCCCCTATCCGCCGGGTTTCCCGATCCTCGTGCCGGGGCAGGTGGTCAGCGAGGAAATCCTCGCCTTCATGCGCGCGCTGGATGTCAATGAGATCCACGGCTATCGGCCCGAACTTGGCCTGCGCGTCTTTACGCCCGAGGCGCTGGCCGACCTCACACAGAAAAACAAGGCCGCAAAAAGCGGCTGACAGAACAAGGGGCGCATGGCCCCGCTCAACAGAACTTGCAGGGAAGGATACTATCCATGACCACGTCACAGTTGAACAACATCTCTGAAATCCGGCGCTTTTTCCACCGCAACGAAGACCCGATCTATTTCATCTCGGCCACCAACTTCAACCTGCTCGGGATTGATGAATGGTGCAAAAACTTCAAATATATCTGCTACTTGGATTGCTATGACGGCCGCCACCCCAACGTGTTCTGCCCGTCGGAACAGCCGCATGCGGAATTCCAGAGCATTGAGGATATCAACAACTACCTGCTTCAGCACAAAGAGGTCATCGACCTTGTAAAGCGGCGCGGCGGCAAGCCGAAGTTCGTGTTCCTTATGTTTGACGAGGAAACCGAGCGGCTGGCCAAAGAGCTTGGCGCCGATGTCTGGTTCCCCAAGGCCAGCCTGCGCACCTCGATGGATAACAAGATCGAAACCGTGCGCATCGGCAACAAGGCGGGCGTGCCTTCGGTGCCGAACGTACTGGCCGAAGTCAAAAGCTATGAGGCGCTGCGCAAGATCACCGAAAAGGCCGGGATCGGCCATGATCTTGTGCTGCAATCGGCCTTTGGCGACAGCGGGCACACCACCTTCTTCATCAAGACCGAAGCCGATTTCCGCCGGCATGAGCATGAGATCGTCGGTCAGGGCGAGATCAAGATCATGAAGCGGATTGATTGCCGCGGCTCTGCGATTGAGGCTTGCGTGACCAAACAGGGCACGATTGTCGGCCCCTTAATGACCGAACTGGTGGGGTTCAAGGAATTGACCCCTTATCGCGGCGGCTGGTGTGGCAATGAAATCCTGTCCTCGGCCTTTCCGAAAAAGGTGCGCCAACACGCCCGCGACCTGACCTTCAAATTCGGCGAGCAATTGCGCAAGGAAGGCTATCGCGGCTATTTCGAACTCGATTTCCTGATCGACAAGAAAACCGGCGATCTGTGGCTGGGGGAACTGAACCCCCGCATCACGGGTTGTTCCTCCATGACAAACCACGCTGCCTTTGCGCATGCCGATGCGCCGCTGTTCCTGTTCCACCTGCTTGAATTTTCCAAAAAGAAATTCAAACTGGATGTGGCCGAACTCAACGCACGCTGGGCCAACCCGGATATGATCGACAGTTGGTCGCAGATGGTCATCAAACACACCGAAGACAGCGTCGATATCATCACCGAAGCGCCGCAAACCGGCATCTACAAGATGCTGGATGATGGCCGCGTGGTCTATGACCGCTTTGATTATCACCGCCGCGCGGTGGAATCGGAAAACGAGGCCTTTTTCCTGCGCATCCAGAAACCCGGCGATTACCGTTATGAAGGGGCCGATCTGGGTATTCTGGTCACGCGCGGTCGGTCGATGACGCCCAGTTTCCAGATGAACGAACGCGCCAAGAAATGGGTGCATGGGATCAAGAATGCCTTTAAGGCGCGGCCGCTTCCGGTGGCCGAGGCAGGCCCGGCCATCGCCGATCCGGCCTTCAAGATTATGTAAGACGGTGATAGGCGCTGGCTCATGGAACTTTTATGGCGCGCCATTTCCGAAGCAGAGCCTGGCCCGAAATGGGCTAGGCTCTTTGCTGAATACTGGCCGGATTATCAGCGCTGGTGGCTGCGCAACGGCTTGGATGAACGGGCAACCTATTGGGAAAGCCGCCAGGCGCTTGTCACCCATATGCCCGAAATTGTGCCGCTTTATGACCAGCTTTGCGCGCTGGCGGGGGGCGGCGATCTGGCCGCGCGGTTTTTGTCCTTCTACAACCCGCCGCCCTACCTGTCCGGCTGTTCGCAAGCGGTCTGGCAAGGGGCGGACCCGATGCTGGTGCGCAATTACGACTATTCGCCAAATGCCTTTGATTGCCTTGTGCTGCACACCACTTGGCAAGGCCGCAAGGTCATGGGCACCGCAGACGGGCTGTGGGGGCTGGTGGACGGGGTCAATGATGCCGGGCTTGCGGTTTCCCTGACCTTTGGCGGGCGGCGCGTGGTGGGCACCGGGTTCGGCGTGCCGCTGATCCTGCGCTATGTGCTGCAAACCTGCGACACAGCCGAACAGGCCGGCGCTGCCCTTGCCCGCCTTCCCACCCATATGAGCTATAATGTCACCGTGTTGGACGCCAAGCGCAAGTTTCTGACGGTGCTTATGGGGCCAGACCGCCCGGCGCAGATCACCCATGCCGCTGTGGCCACCAACCACCAAGAACGCGTGGAATGGGAGGCCCATGCCCGCATGACAGCAACGGTCGAGCGGGAGCGGTATTTGCTGCAACGCCTGACCCTGCATGTCGAAAGTCAGGAAAAATTCACCCGCGCGTTTCTGCGCCCGCCGCTGTATTCCACCGCCTTTGATCGCGGCTTCGGCACGCTTTATACGGCCGTTTACCGCCCGCGTCGGCGCAGCATGGAACTGCGCTGGCCCGCCGCCACTTGGCCCTTGTCGCTGGACGCGTTCGAGGATGGGCACCGCACCATCTACACCCCGCAAATGGCCCCGCAATAAGGCGCTCAGGCCGGATCGCTTTGCAATTCCCCGGATTTGATCTGCTCGCGTTCGATGCTTTCAAACAGCGCGCGGAAATTGCCCTCGCCAAAGCCTTCGTCGCCTTTGCGCTGGATGAATTCAAAGAAAATCGGGCCGATCACGGTTTTAGAGAAGATCTGCAACAGGATCTTGGTCATCCGGTCGCCCTTGGCATCATCAAACACGCCTTCGCCATCAATCAGGATGCCGTGCTGTTTCATCCGGTCCAGCGGCTCTGAATGGCCGTTCACGCGGGCCTGCGACATCTCGTAATAGGCATCGGGCGGGCCGGGCATGAATTGCAACCCATTGGCGGCCAGTTTGTCGGTCGCGTCATACAGGCTTTCGGTGCCCACCGCGATATGCTGGATACCTTCGCCCTTATACTTGCGCAGATAGCTTTCGATCTGGCTTTTGTCATCGGTGGATTCGTTCAGCGGAATACGGATTTTCCCGCAGGGGCTGGTGATGGCGCGGCTGATAAGCCCGGTCATCTTGCCTTCGATGTCAAAGAAATGGATCTGGGTAAAGCCGAACAGCTCACGGTAGAAATCCCACCATGTATCCATATTCCCGCGATAAACGTTATGGGTCAGGTGATCGAGGTAGTAAAACCCCAGCCCTTCCGGTTTCGGGTCAGGCGCGCCCAGCCAGTCAAACTCTGCGTCATAGGCGCTGCCCTTGTCGCCATAGGTGTCGATGAAATAGAGGATAGAGCCGCCGATGCCCACAATCGCAGGCACATCCAGCGTGCGGTCCGCCGCGGTATAGGGCTTTGCCCCCTTGGCCACCGCATGGTCAAAGGCATGCTGCGCATCCACCACCCGCCACGCCATCGACGGCGCGCAGGGGCCATGTTCCTCGACAAAACGCATCGCATGGCTGCCCGGTTCGGCATTGATGACATAGGTAATATCGCCCTGCCGCCACAGCGTGATCTGCTTGGTCTTGTGCCGGGCAACGGGGATGTAACCCATCTGGGAGAAAAGTGTCTCCAGCGCTTCCGGCTCGGGGTGGGCGAATTCCACGAATTCGAACCCATCGGTGCCAACCGGGTTGGCGGCGGTAATCTCGGCGCGCGCGGCATCATGTGGGAACGGGCCCATGCGTATCCTCCATCTGTTTCCACCAGTATAGCGCAGCCATCCGCATCATTTTGCGCATTTTGCGGCGTGATGGCCCCGGTGTTTGCGTGATCCACGCGCGTCTTGGCGCTCTGGCGCGTGAAATGCGCAAGGCCGCGCGCGTCCTTTCCGTGCCGTGGCGGCTTGTCGCCACGGTTTTGGCGGCGGATCGCCTGCTGTTTTCGCGGCAAAGTGCAAAAGCGTTTTGTCTTTGCGCCCGCGCGCCGCATACTGCGCCTGCTATCTGCACCACCGCCAGCAAGGCAGGGCAGAAGGGGGGATATTGTTGCACAACGCCGGAATTGCCGCTGCTTGCGGCAAAGGTTTTTGGCCCCAGCCGGGCCGGGCCGAACCTGCGTAAATCAGATATCCATAGTGACAAACGGTGACGAGCCCTTATGAATATAAGGTCTAACGGTCATAAGACCGCGTCAAAACAGGGAGAGAGAGACGAATGAACTTTGCAAAGCTGACACTGACCGCCGCCGCCTTGGCACTGACCACCACCGCAACCGTGGCCAATGCCTCGTGCGAGGATGGCGAGGTCAAGATCAAATTCGCGCATGTGACCAATGCCGATAACCACCCCAAAGGCATCGCCGCCAATATGTTCGCTGAACGTGTGAACACCGAAATGAACGGCAAGGCCTGCGTCGAGGTGTTCCCGAACTCCACCCTTTATGATGACGATCAGGTGCTGGAGGCGATGCTGCAAGGCGATGTGCAGCTTGCAGCCCCGTCCTTGTCGAAATTCGAAGCCTTCACCAAAGTGTTCCAGATTTTCGATCTGCCCTTCATGTTCAAGAACATCAATGCGGTGGACGAATTCCAGAACTCCGAAACCGGTCAGGCGATGAAGGATTCCATGGTGCGCCGTGGCTTGCAGGGTCTGGAATTCTGGCACAACGGGATGAAGCAGTTTTCGGCCAACAAGCCGCTGCTGTTGCCCACCGATGCAGCGGGCCTGAAATTCCGCGTGCAGCCTTCTGACGTGATCGTCGCGCAGATGGAGGCGCTGGGTGCCTCGGCGCAGCCGATGGCGTTTTCGGAAGTTTACGGTGCCTTGCAGACCAAGGTTGTGGATGGTCAGGAAAACACCTGGTCGAACATTCGCGGCCAGAAGTTCTATGAAGTGCAGGACGGCACCACCGAAACCAACCACGGCCTGATCGACTATATGGTTGTGGCCTCGGTCGACTGGCTGGAAAGCCTCGATGCCGATGTGCGCGACCAGATGCTGAAAATCCTGAACGAAGTGACGGTTGAACGCAACGCCGCCGTGAACCAGGTGGATCTGGATGCCCGTCAGGCGATCATCGACGCAGGCGGCGAGATCCGCACCCTGACGGCAGAGCAGAACCAGGCTTGGGTTGATGCGATGAAGCCGGTCTGGGCGAAATTCGTTGACGGTGTTGGCCAAGAAAACATTGACGCCGCACAGGCGATCAACGCCAAGCACTAAGCCAACATACGGCGCGCGAAACTCTCGCGCGCCGCATCTTATCCCGCGGGGAGGGGGCAGGAGATGAGCGCACATTATGTGCCCAAAACGGCTTTTGGCCGGGCAATTCACACACTTGAAGAAACGGCCATCGCCCTGATCCTTGGGCTGATGACCATGCTGACATTCGCCAATGTCGTGCTGCGCTATGTGTTCAACAGCTCTATCTTCTGGGGCTTTGAAGTGACCTTGTCGCTGTTTGCATGGCTGGTGCTGTTCGGCATGTCCTATGCGGTGAAGGTTACGGCGCATCTGGGGGTGGATGCCGTTGTCAACATGCTGCCCAGCAAGACCCGCCGCATCATGTCGCTGGTCGCGGTAACGCTCTGCCTTGCCTATGCGTTCCTGCTGCTCAAGGGCGCGTGGGATTACTGGGCCCCCTTTGGCGGCTTTCAGCAAACCGGGGGGCGCTGGTTCCCCGAAGGCTTCATCAAGACCCGCGATCAGGGCTGGTATGTCACCGAAACCATTCCGATGCCCGACTGGCTGCGCTTTATCGAAGGCACGTTCAACGCGGGCGAATCCTATGACAAACTGCCGCGTTTCATCCCCTATTTCATGCTGCCCTTTGGCTGCGCGTTGCTGTTGTTCCGCTATGTTCAGGCTGCGGTGGAACTGGTGCAAGGCAAGCGCACCGCCCTGATCGTCAGCCACGAGGCCGAAGAAGCCGTGCAAGACGTCCGCCACCTGAACGCAGAGGATTAAGTCATGGAAATCGTTCTTCTCTTCGTGATGGTGGTCGGCTTCATGCTGATCGGTGTGCCGATTGCCGTGTCGCTTGGCCTCAGCTCTACCCTGTTCCTGCTGTGGTTTTCCGATACCTCGCTCGCCTCTATCGCGCAGACGCTGTATCAGGCGATGGAAGGCCATGCGACGCTGCTGGCCATTCCGTTCTTCATCCTTGCTTCCAGCTTCATGTCAACGGGCGGCGTGGCCAAACGGATTATCCGTTTCGCGATTGCCTGCGTGGGGCATTTGCCGGGCGGTTTGGCGATTGCGGGTGTGTTCGCCTGTATGCTGTTCGCCGCGCTCTCTGGCTCCTCTCCGGCGACGGTGGTTGCCATCGGGTCCATCGTCATCGCGGCGATGCGGCAGGTGGGCTATTCCAAGGATTTCGCGGCAGGGGTCATCTGTAACGCAGGCACGCTTGGCATCCTTATCCCGCCGTCGATCGTGATGGTGGTTTACGCATCGGCAACCGATGTTTCCGTGGGCCGGATGTTTCTTGCCGGGGTCTTTCCGGGCCTGTTGGCGGGCTTCATGCTGATGGCGACGATCCTTGTGATTGCCATTGTCAAAAACCTGCCCAAAGGCGCTTGGCAGGGCTGGGCCGAGATTTTCGACTCCTTCCGCGATGCTTTCTGGGGCCTGATGCTGATCGCGATCATCATGGTCGGGCTGTATGGCGTGCCGGGCATCACCAACGGTATCTTCACCCCGACCGAGGCCGCCGCCGTGGCCGCTGTCTATGCCTTCTTCGTGGCAAACTTCATCTATCGCGATATGGGGCCGTTGCAGGATGATGGCGGCAACCGGATGCTGTGGCACAAACCGCAGGCACTGGTGACGTCTTTCTTTCACCGCGACACGCGCGCCACCTTGTTTGAGGCGGGCAAGCTGACGATCACGCTGATGTTCATCATCGCCAATGCGCTGATCCTCAAACATGTGCTGACCGATGAACAAATCCCGCAAAAGATCACCGAAGCGATGCTGAGCGCGGGTTTTGGCAAGATCATGTTCCTTGTGATCGTGAACGTGATCCTGCTGATCGGCGGGCAGTTCATGGAACCTTCGGGACTGTTGCTGATCGTGGCGCCCTTGGTGTTCCCCATCGCGGTTGAGCTGGGCGTTGACCCGATTCACCTTGGCATCATTATGGTGGTGAACATGGAAATCGGGATGATCACGCCACCGGTCGGGCTCAACCTCTTTGTCACCTCGGGCGTGGCGGGGATGCCGATCATGCGCGTGGTGCGCGCGGCGCTGCCCTTCCTTGCGGTGCTGTTCGTGTTCCTGATCCTGATCACCTATGTGCCGATCATCTCTACCTATCTGCCCACGCTGATCATGGGGCCAGAGACGATCATCCGATAGAAAAAAGGCGGCGCGGGGGATGCCCTTGCGCCGCCCTTCAGGCCCGTTGCGGGGGGCTTATGGCGCGAGGCGGCGCAACTCCTCCGCCCCGATCACGCGGCCTTCAGCGGCCGAGATTTGTGCCGCGATGCCCATCGCAACCGCCCACCAGCCATCCTTCAGCCCAACCTCAGGCGTGCCGCCATGTGCCACCACATCGGCAAAGCCGCGATGCTGGTAAAAGGTTGATCCGTTATGATCGCCCGCCGCCAGCAGCGACGGGTCCACCGGCACTTCCAGCACATGCGGGCCGGCGGGTTGGCGCGGCGATACCACCACTTGCGGCACAGGGGCCGCGCCCAGATGCGCAGGCCAGAACCGCCCCGGACCGGGCACCAGCGCCTCTATCTTGCCCGCAGGCCCCACCGCGCTGATTTCTTCCTGATAGCGAGAGCCTTCGGCGAACATGCACAGTTCCAGCATTGCCCGCATGCCGTTTTCAAAATCGACGATCACATAGGCATTATCCCAGATATCCGGGGCCTCGCCGTTATAGCGTTCGTCCAGATGGTTCACCGCTTGCCCGCCCGATGCCATCACCCGCACCGGATCACAGCCCGCAATCAGGCGCATCAGGTCAAAGAAATGGCAGCATTTTTCCACCAATGTGCCGCCCGAATTGCGGTTAAACCGGTTCCAATCCCCGACCTTTTCCAGAAAAGGAAAGCGGTGTTCGCGGATGGTCAGCATCTTGATGCCACCCGTGGCCGCTTCGGCCTGCGCAATCAGATGGGCGACCGGGGGCATATAGCGGTATTCCATCGCCACCCAGATCGGCGCAGGGTATGCCGCGCGCAAGGTGGCCAGACGCGGTGCATCGGCAGGGTCGGTGAACAGCGGCTTTTCGCACAGCACAGGCAGGGGGCGGATGGCTGCGATTTCCTCCAACTGCGGCAGATGCATGAAATTGGGGCTGGTGATCAGCAGGCAATTCACCGCCTCCACCGCCAGAACCTCGGCGACCGAGCCGACCATGCGGGCCCCCGGTGCAAGCTCTGCCGCGCGCGCCCGCATCCCGGCATCGGGTTCAAAGATCGCCACCACCTCTGCCTGCGGCAGCAAGGCGATGTTGCGCAAATGCTCTTGCCCCATCATGCCGCAGCCGATGATGCCATACCGAACGGTTTTCATTCCAATCCCTCATCTTTGGCGCAGATCGCGCCGGGTCTCATTTCAAACGCGCGACATATTGCGCGATATCGGGGTCATACCATGTCCATGATGCCTCGCAGCGGCGGCCATCCTGCCCCCAACTGACCCGCGTGATCAGCGGCAGCTTCGTGCCTGCGGCATAGGCAAATTCATCCGGGGCCCAGTCCGGGCATCGGCCCAAACCTACGCGATCCTCGGCCCGCGCGATCCATAGCCCCAGCTTTTCGCGGTAATAAAGGTAAAGCGATTCCGACAGGTCGGTTTTTGCGATGCTCTGGGCATAGCTGCCGTCCAGCCAGATTTCCTCGACCGCGGCGATCTTGCCGGAAAGCGAACGCAGGCGGCGGATGCGAAAGCCCTCGGCGCTGTCGCCAAAATCGGGCAAGGCGGGGTCTTTGGTGCAACGCTCCACCGACAGCACGCGCGCGGTGGGCAAGCCGCCCCCCGTCACCAGTTCCAGCCGAAACAGCGCATAGACCGAGGCCGGCGCATTCACCGCGCGGATGTAATTGCCAGACCCCTGCACCCGCACCAACATGCCCTTGGCCGTCAATTCCTTCAGCGCTTGGCGCAAGGTGCCTACTGCGATGCCAAGCTGTGCTGCCATCTCCCGTTCAGGGGGCAGTTTTTCGCCATCAATCAACCGGCCTGCCGCGATGTCACGGATCAGCAATTCGCTGATCTGCAAAAACAGGGGAAGGGAGCCGGGAGAGGGCATGCGCACCACATCTGAAAAAATTGATACAGTATTGATCTACATCAATTCGGGTGCTACGCAAGTGAAAAGCTGAATCTCAGGGAGAGAGAATCAATGACCGTCGTTCCCATCACATCCCCCGATCTGAACGCGGCAGAGGTTAGCTGGTTCGCCGCCCTGTGTTCCGACGATTACCAATTCCTTGGCCAACCCGATGGCGCGCTGCGCTCGTCATGGGCGCATTGTTCAAACATCGTGAAACGCGCCGAAGGGCATGGGTTCCGCAACATCCTGTGCCCGTCCTCCTATCAGGTGGGGCAGGATACGCTGTCTTTCGTGGCGGGTTGCGCGCCGATCACCGACAAGATCAACTTCCTTGCCGCCATCCGCTGCGGCGAGATGCAGCCCGTCATGTTGGCCCGCACCGTGGCCACGCTGGACCATATGCTGAAAGGGCGGCTGACACTGAACGTCATTTCCTCGGATTTCCCGGGCGAGGTGGCCGATAGCAAATTCCGCTACAAGCGCAGCCATGAGGTTGTGGAAATCCTGCGCCAGGCCTGGACGCAGGATCACATCGAATATGATGGCGAGATTTACAAGATCAGCAAGGTTTCCGCCGATCCCGCCCGCCCGTATCAGCAAAACGGTGGGCCGCTGCTGTATTTCGGCGGCTATTCCCCGGATGCGCTGGAACTGTGCGGCGCGCAATGCGACGTTTACCTGATGTGGCCGGAAACCCGCGATACATTGGCCGAACGGATGAAGGCGGTTCATGCCCGCGCGGCAGCCCATGGCCGCACGCTGGATTACGGGCTGCGCGTGCATATGATCGTGCGGGATACGCAAGCCGAGGCCAAGGAATATGCCGAATATATCGCCAGCAAGCTGGATGATGAATATGGCAAACTGATCCGCGACCGCGCGCATGACAGCATTTCGCTGGGCGTGGCACATCAGGCCCGCGCGCGTGAACTGGCCGACCAATTCGGCTATATCGAACCACATATGTGGACAGGCATCGGCCGTGCGCGGTCGGGCTGCGGGGCGGCCCTTGTCGGGTCCACCGATCAGGTTATGTCGGAAATCGAAGCCTATCAGAAGATGGGCATCCGTGCTTTCATCTTCTCGGGCTATCCGCATCTGGATGAATGCGATCACTTTGGCGCCAAGGTCTTGCCGCAGCTTAAAACCTGCTCCTTGCCGCATGCATATGGCCGGGTGCCCAGCAGCACCCCGGCAACACCGCTTGGAATTGGGGAACGGCGCTGATGGAACGAATTTCGCTTGGCAAAATTGAGCTGTCACGGCTGGTCTATGGCATGTGGCGGCTGGGCGATGATGCCGATACCAGCGCGGGCCATGTGCAGGCCAAGATCGAGGCCTGCCTTGCGCAAGGCATCACCAGTTTTGACCAAGCCGACATCTATGGCGGCTATCAGGCCGAGGCGCTTTTGGGGGCCGCATTACGCGCCGCCCCCCAGCTTCGGTCGCGCATGGAGATCGTCACCAAATGCGATATCGTGGCGCCGGTTGGCCGCCATGCGTCGGCGCGGGTGAAACATTACGACACCTCTGCCGCCCATATCAACGCCAGCGTTGAGGCCAGCCTACGCGACATGGCGATCGAACAGATCGACCTGTTGCTGGTGCATCGCCCCGACCCGTTGATGGACCACCATGAAACCGGGGCGGCACTGGATGCGCTGGTGGCCGCTGGCAAGGTGCGCGCGGTGGGGGTTTCCAATTTCCGCCCTTGGGATTTTACGCTGCTGCAATCGGGCATGAAAACGCCGCTGGTCACCAACCAGATCGAACTCAGCCTTGTGGCGCATGACGGCTTTACCAATGGCGATGTCGCCTTCCATCAGGAACGCGGCATTCCCTTGATGGCATGGTCGCCCTTGGCAGGCGGGCGGCTGCTGGCCGAAGCAGGCAAGCCCCTGCGCGACCGCCTGACCGACATCGGTGAAGCCCATGGCACCGATTGGTCTGCCGCCGCTGTCGCTTGGCTTTTGCGTCATCCTGCGCGTATCATCCCGGTTCTGGGCACGAACAGCCTTGCCCGCATTGGCACGATTGCGACCGCGATGGATATTCAGATCGACCGCCAGACGTGGTTCGAACTTTATACCCTTGTCATGGGGCATGAGGTCGCGTGATGGCCGACGGAGGGCAGATGACCGAAACCAGTTTTATCCCCGATGCCAGCCAGTCCCGCGCCTTTCGCGATGCGCTGGGCTGTTTTGCCACCGGGGTGACGATCGTGACCGTGCAATCGGATCACGGGCCCATGGGCTTTACCGCCAACAGCTTTGCCAGCCTGTCGATGGACCCGCCGCTGGTGCTGTGGTCGCCGGCGAAATCTTCGTCACGCTTTGCCCATTATGCAACGGCGCGGCACTATGCCATTCACGTTCTGGCGCAGGATCAGACCGATCTGATCCAACGCTTCATCCGTGGCGGCTTGGGGTTTGAAGGCATGTCCTTTCACCACAATGCCGAAGGGGTGCCGCTGCTTCCGGGCAGTCTGGCCCGGTTTGAATGCGAACAACACGCGACCCATGAGGGAGGCGATCATCTGATCGTTGTGGGCCGTGTGCTGCGCTGCGCCATGAATGAAGGCGCACCATTGGTGTTTACAAAAGGCCAGTATGGCGGGTTTACCGCCAACTGATACGGCTGCGGGGCACAACGCCGCGCAGATATAGGGGGAGGGGCGCGCCATGGGCGCATTGCTGGGTCTGACCAACGGGCTGGGGGTGGTGAATGCCGCCCTGCTGACGCTGGGCCGCCGTCTTGGCGCGGGTATGGTGGGGCTGATGGTCATCATCATTCTGCTTCAGGTGTTCTTCCGCTATGTGCTGGATAATGCCCTTGCCTGGCCCGAGGAAGCCGCCCGCTTTCTGATGCTGTGGATGACGGGCCTGATGGCCCCCACGGCGTTTCGGCGCGGTGGCTTTGTCTCTATCGAAATGCTGACCCGGTTGTTGCCCACGCGGATGGCGGCGCTATTGTCGCTGTTGTTGTTGGGGCTGTCGCTGGTCCTGCTGCTCGTCGGCCTGCAAATCGGCTGGTCCGAGGTGACGGGCCTTGGCGGGCGCTTTACCACCGACAGCCTGCATTTCCCCACCACATGGGATCTGAGCATCTGGGACAAGGTGCCGAAAAGCTGGATGATGCTGTCGCTGGTCGTGGGGCTTGGCCTGCTGATCTCGGTCTGTGCGGAACTGATGCTGCGCAACATCGCCACCCTTGCCGGGCGCGGCGACCGGCTGATCGAGATTCCCCATGCGGTCATGGGAGGGGCGGAATAATGCTGTCCTTTTTCCTGCCGCTGTTTCTGGTGTTCCTGTTGCTGGGCCTGCCGGTGTTCTTCGGCCTGATCGCGGCCCCCGCCATTCTGCTGTGGCTGAACGGGCAGGAACGCGACATCGTCCTGCTGTATCGCAACGTCTATAACGGGATGGACAGCTTTCCGCTGATGGCGATTCCGTTTTTCATGCTGGCGGGCGAGGTGATGAACCGCTCCAACATCACCATGCGCCTTGTCGAATTCAGCCAAGCCATGATGGGCCATCTGCGCGGCGGTCTGGCGCATGTGAACGTGCTGTCGTCGATGCTGTTTGCAGGGCTGTCCGGCTCTGCGGTGGCGGATGTCTCGGCGCTGGGGTCCATGCTGATCCCCGCGATGGAAAAACAAGGCTACACCCGCAGCTTTGCCGCCGCGATCACCGCCGCCTCCTCGATCATCGGGCCGATCATCCCACCTTCGGGCATCATGATCATCTATGCCTATGTGATGGGCGAAAGCGTGGCGGCCCTGTTCCTTGCGGGCATCGTGCCGGGCATCCTGATTGCGGTTGGCCTGATGCTGACAATTCACCTGCTGGCCGATAAATACAACCTGCCGGCCCGCACCACCCGCGCCACATGGGGCGAACGCGGGCAGGCCAGCCTTAACGCCATCTGGCCGCTGCTGACCCCGGTCATCATCCTTGGCGGCATCCTTGGCGGGGTCTTTACCCCCACCGAGGCGGCCGCCGTGGCCGTGGGCTATTCCACCCTGATCGGCTTTTTCGTCATGCGCACCCTGAAACTGCGCGACATGCCCGAGGTGCTGACCAATGCGGGGATGACCTCGGCGGTGGTGCTGCTGCTGGTAGGGGCCGCCATGGCCTTCAAAACCGTGGCCAGCCTTAGCCATACGCCGGAACTTCTGGCCGCGATCATCCTTGGCCTGTCGGATAACCCGCTGGTGCTGCTGTTCCTGATCAACCTGCTGCTGTTCGTGGTTGGCATGTTTCTGGATGCAGGCCCCGCGATCATCATCCTTGGCCCCATCCTTGGCCCGATTTTCACCTCACTTGGCGTGGACTCCGTGCATTTCGCCATTATCATGGCCGTCAACCTGACCGTGGGCCTGCTGACGCCACCCATGGGGCTGGTGCTCTTTGTCACCTCCTCTGTCTCCGGACTCAGGGTGGAAACCATCGCCAAGGCCACGCTGCCCTTCCTCGCCGTTGAGGTGATCGTGATCTTCCTGATCACCTTCATCCCGGCCATCAGCCTTACCGTCCCGCGCTTTTTCGGGTTCATCCACTGACCAACCAAACCACTAGCCAACCAAACCACTAGGGAGAGAAGACCACATGAAAAACACCATCAAAACCCTGATGCTCGCCACGCTTCTGGCAGGCACCACCAGCATGGCCATGGGGCAAGCCGTCACCCTGCGCGCCACCGCAAACTCCAACGAGGCCGATGAGGATTATGACGGTCTGGTCGTCTTCAAGAACTATGTCGAAAACGCATCGAACGGTGAAATCGCGGTGGAACTGTTCATCGGCACCCAGCTTTGCGCCAAGGGCGATGAATGCCTTGCAGGCGTGGCCGATGGCTCGATTGATATCTATATCTCCACTTCGGGCGGTGCGGCGGGCCTGTTCCCCTATATTCAGGTGCTGGATCTGCCCTACCTGATGTCGGATGACCGCGTGGCCGAAACCGTGCTGACCAGCACCGATTTCACCTCGAAACTGCGCGATATGGTGATGGCAGACTCGGGCGATAAAATCCGTCTGATGACCATCGGCAACACCGGCGGCTGGCGCAACTATGCCAACACCAAAAAGCGCGTGCAGGGCCCCGGCGACCTTGCTGGTCTGAAAATGCGGACCGTCCCGGCTGACCTGCCGCAGGAATCCGCCCGCGCTGTCGGCGCATCCCCCACGCCCATCGCATGGCCAGAGCTGTTCACCTCGCTGCAAACCGGCGTTGTGGAAGGCACCGCGAATGGCATCACCGACATCATGAACATGAAGTTCCCCGATGCCGGCCTGAAATACCTGACGCTGGATGGCCACTCCTATATGGGGGCGTTCTGGTGGATGGGCCAGGACCGTTTCGCCAGCCTGACGGACGCGCAAAAGCAGGTTGTGGTGGATGGTTTTGCCGCCTTGCAGCAGGCCACCTTCGCCAGCCCGAAGCGCAAGGAAATCCAAGCCTACGCCGATTTCAAAGCCGCCGGGGGTGATATCTATGTGCCCACCGCCGACGAAAAAGCTGCCTTCAAGGCCGCTGCCGCACCGGTGTTCGAATGGTTCAAATCCAGCGTAAAAGGCGGCCCCGAAGTGCTGGACGCCTTCACCGCTGCTGTTGACCAAGCCCAAGGCGTGGTTGACGCCGAACGCGCGATGGAACTGAAGTAATCATCGCTTGAAATTGGAAACGGCGCAGGGGCAACCCCGCGCCGTTTTTGTTTGGGGGGGAAGGTCAGCTTGGATATCAAAGCGAAAGTAACTACCTAAACTCTACTTCGAGCAATTTATTCCAAAGAGATGAAAACGACTTGGTAAATTCAATGTTGTATTGCAATCTGGAAAAGCAAAAGCTTTGATTATGGTAGGAAATAAATGAAGTCATATTCTGTATTGGCGCTATTCATTATCATTGTTGCGTCAGGCTCTGGGGTCGCAAAGGCGAAAGATGGCGGGAATGCGTGTCATGCCATCAAAGTCGAAAAGGAACGACTGGACTGCTACGATAAACAAACAGAATACGAGGCTCCAGAAAAGGAAGAGGTCAGCGAAGTATCTGCGGCCACCGGGCAACAATGGAGAAAGTCAGAAGAAAGCAGTAGCCTTGATGGCCGCACGGATGTTTGGCTTTCGGTCGACAGCAAAAACTCCCAACCAAACCAGATTGGTAACCCAGAGAAGTCCACTCTTTGGGTGCGCTGCATGAACAATAGCACAAACTTGTTCATCACCTTCAACAACTATACTCCAGACAATCAAAACGTCCGCTACAAGCTCGATGATAGCCCCGTCAGAAAAGTCTGGATGGTCCACATGCAAGGCGGTGAAGGCATCGGCATCTGGTCAGGAAACTCAGCAATCCCCTTCATAAAGAAGATGTTTGACGCCGAAGATATGGTGGTGGCTTATGAAAGCTATAGTAACTCGAACCTCGAGTTTTCGTTTGATATTTCCGGCTTACGCGCACGGATTGATTCTCTTGCAGAAAGTTGCAAATGGAAACCCTAAAAGGTTCAAACGAGTTCACGCGGGTTTTTTAGGCTTCCGGACCGTCCGCAAAGCAGCCTTCTGAGTATCTCGTAACACCGCCAAAAAAATCGCGCGTCTAAGGCATTTCTTCTAATGAAATACCCTCTGCCTCGCCTGCTGTATTGCCCGCTCTTTACATCGCATCCGTGGGTTAACAGCCGGTTAAAAAAATTCTCAATATCACTATGTTACAATATCTTACCGACCATTCCGCGCGGGATTCCTATAGGAAGAATCGCACGATAATCGGCGCGATGATGGCCGTCAAAACCGCATTCAGCCCCATGCCGATGCCTGCAAAGGCCCCCGCCGTCTCATTCACCTGAAACGCTCGCGCCGTGCCGATCCCGTGCGAGGCGACGCCCACCGCGAACCCCCGTGCCTGCCAGTTCTTCACCCGCAACAGGTTCAGCAAAGGTGTCGCCATCACCGCCCCCATAATGCCTGTCAAAATCACCAGCACGGCGGTCAGCGTGGGGCTGCCCCCAATCGCCTCGGATACGCCCAAGGCCACCGGGGCCGTCACCGATTTCGGGGCCAGCGACAGCAAAACCTCACCCCGCACCCCCAGCGCATAGGCCACCCCCAACGCCGAGGCAATCGCCGTCACAGACCCTGCCAGCAGCGCCCCGATCATCGGCAGCGCCGAGGCTTTGATCTTGCCAAGGTTCGCATAAAGCGGGGCCGCCAGCGCCACCGTGGCCGGACCCAGCATGAAATGAACGAATTTCGCGCCCTCAAAATAGGTCGTGTAAGGCACGCTTGCCGCCCATAACAAAGCCGCCAGCAACACCACCGCGATCAGCACCGGGTTCACATAGGGCCGCTTGTTCACCGCCTTGAACAGCGCATCCCCGATCGCATAGGCAACCAAAGTCGCCGTCAGCCACAGCAGCGGTTCTTGCGCCAGATAGGTCCAGATCTCGGGCAGGCTGTTCATTCCTTCGCCCCGATCAGCCGCGAAAGGCCCACGAAAACCAGCGCGCCGACCGCGATGGACAGCGCCGTGCTGACCAGCAGGGCCAGCAAGATCGGCCCCCCATCCGCGCCAAGCTTGTCCAGATGCGCCACGATCCCCACCCCGGCGGGCACGAACAGCAGCGACAGATGCGACAGCAATCCTTGCGCCGTGGGTTGGATTGCCGCCGCCGCACGCGGGGCCGCGATAAAAAAGCCCAGCAGCAGCACCATCCCGATTACCGGGCCGGGCACCACCAGCCCCAAGCCGCGCGACAGGGTTTCCCCGGCCAGTTGAAAGGCCAGCAGCGTGGCCAGATGCAGGATCATGTAAGCCTCCCAATCACGGGGCAGCTTGCCCCGCCATAGGGTTAGTCTGCCGCCACGGTGAATGGCAACGCTTTTGCGGCGGCGCGATACCATTTGCGGAGGGCCGCGCGCTCTGCCTCCTCCATATAGGTGACATTCGCGGGCGGCATCGCATGGGTGACGCCCGCCTGAATATAGATCAACTCGGCGTTCTTCGCGATATCGGCCGGGGTTTCCAGAAAGATGTGTTTCGGCGCGCGGTGGATGCCCTCATACCCCGGTTCGCGGGCGTGGCACATCGCGCAACGGCCCGGCACGATGCTGGCGGCATCCTCAAACCCTGCGGCGCTGGCAAAGACCTGCTCGCGCGGGGTCAGGGCGCGGGCCTCCGACTCCTCATAGCTGTCTTGCATCAAGGGGGCGGTGGACAGGGCCATAATCAGGATGAACAGCACAACCGAAACAAGCCATGTCCATGTCGGGTTGCCTTTGCCCGCATGCAGCGAGTTGAAATAATGCCGGATGGTAACGCCCATGAGAAACACCAGCGCCGCGATCAGCCAGTTGTATTCGGTCGCGAAAGCCAGCGGGTAGTGATTGGCCAGCATCAGGAAAATCACAGGCAGCGTCAGGTAATTGTTATGGGTCGAGCGCAGCTTGGCGATCCGGCCATATTTGGCATCCGGTGTGCGGCCCTCTTGCAGGTCTTTCACCACGATCCGCTGGTTTGGCATGATGATGAAAAACACATTCGCCGTCATGATCGTGGCGGTAAAGGCACCCAGATGCAGCAAGGCGGCACGACCCGTGAAAATCTGGTTATAGCCCCAAGCCATCAGAACAAGCAGCACGAACAACAGCACCATCAGCAAGGTCGGGCGATGGCCGAGGCTGGATTTGCACAGGAAATCATAGATCAGCCAACCCAAAGTCAGCGAGGCGGCGGAAATCACGATGCCCTGAAACACCGACAGATCGGCCTTTTGCGCGTCGATCAGGTAAAGCTCTGCCCCCGCCCAATAGACGATCATCAACAGGGCCGCGCCGGACAACCACGTCGTATAGCTTTGCCATTTATGCCAGATCAGGTGGTCAGGCATGTTCGCGGGCGCGACTAGATATTTCTGGATATGATAAAACCCACCCCCATGAACCTGCCATTCTTCACCATAGGCGCCTTCGGGCATGTTGGAGGCCTTGCGCAGCCCCAGATCCAACGCGATGAAATAGAACGAGGCCCCGATCCACGCCATCGCGGTGATCACATGCAGCCACCGCACAGCAAAAGCCAGCCATTCCCAGATTATCGCCAGCTCATACATGCAGCACCTCTTGTTTTGTCGCCCTCTGCGAGCCTAGCTGAAACCGGATTAGATGGAATTGCAAAAAGGCTTCTAGCTGTTTCAAATTACCGCTAACAATAGCGCATGGCCTATCTTGATAACATTCGCACCTTTGTCCGGGTTTACGAGCTGGGGAACATGTCCTCGGCGGCGCGGGATATGCGGATTTCGGCGGCAGTGGCCTCGGCCCGGATTTCCCAGCTAGAGGAACATCTGGGCGTGCGGCTGTTTCAGCGCACCACGCGGATGCTGAACCCGACCGAGCAGGGCAACATCTTTTATCCCGGCGCGCGGAAAATTCTGGACGCGGTAGAGGAAGCCGAAGCCGAGGTGAACGCGGTGACGCTGGTGCCACGCGGGATATTGCATGTGGCGGCCCCCTTGGGCGTGGGGCGGCGGCTGATTGCACCGCAAACGGCAGCGTTTCGGGCGGAATATCCGCTGATAAAAATTCGCCTGCGCCTGTCCGATCGCAAGATCGACCTCGCGATGGAAGGGTTGGACGTGGCCTTTTTTCTGGGCATCCCGGAAGATTCCAGCCTGCGTATCCGCAAGATCGCGGATTGCCAGCGCGTGCTATGTGCCGCACCCGGTTATCTGGCCGAACGCGGTGTGCCCGACAGTATCGAGGCGCTGCGCAGCAAGCATGACTGCCTGAACCTGCGATTCCCCGGCGCGCCAGAGTTTCAATGGCCCTTGCAAACCAAAGACGGGGTAAAGCGGATTGAAGTTTCTGGGCCGTTTGAATGCGACGATGGTGATATTCTGACCGATTGGGCCTTGCAGGGGCATGGGATCATCATGAAACCGTTGTTTGAGGTGCAAGAGCATATCGCCGCAGGGCGGCTTGTGCCGGTGTTGCCGCATCAACCGCCTGTGCCCATTCAGATGGCGTGCCTGTATTCGCATCGCCGCAAGCAAGACCCGAAAGCGCGGCTGTTCATAGATTTCATGGTGGCGCGGATGGCCCGGACGTTGGAAGAAACCATCCTGCCCGCATAAGCGGCTTTCGGTGGCCGCACCCTTGCCCAGCCTATGCCGGGCGACTATCAGGTTGGGCACAGCACAGGCAAAGAGGCGGATATGACGGATAAACCGGAAAAGCAGAAAAAGGCCTCTCGGCAGCAAGTCTATACTCTGGTCATCGAAGTGGGCCGCAGCCCCGGTGACGGGCTGCCCGCGAAATCGACGGGGGCGGCGCTGATGGTCTATGCCAGCGGGGTGGATGAGGCGGAAGCGGTGCGCGAAACCGTGGCCATCCTCAAGCAAGCCGATATGTCGCCTTTGGATGTGTCGGGCTATGGCACGCTGGAAGAACGGCTGGAGGCGGGCGATGAGATTGACGAGGAAGAGCGCGGGTTGATGGACCGCGCCTTGTCGGAAAACTCGGTGATCGTCGCGCAGATGACACCGCTTTTCGACTGACCTTGTGACGCTGTGCCACTTGCGCGAGGAGCGCCCGTGAGGGAGTGACGAGCGGCTCATCCGCCCTGATGGGCGTCTTCGCTGACTGATGGGTGTGTCCAATTATGCGGCGATATTCTGCCCCAAAAGCTGCGCTTCATAGGCTTTGACCTCGGGCCGGGCGGTCGGCAGGGCGCAATCTCCTTGTGCCAGTTCGGGGAACAGCGCCAACACCTCGGCCCGCTTTTCGGCCTCCATCCCGTTCAGCACTTGCGTGCCGGGGTGGAAGCTTTCGGTTTCCAACCCGTTGGACCACAGGATTTCATGCCGGTCGCAGAGGATATGGAAATACTCCACCGGCGCGCCTGACGTTTCCAGCCGGATGCTGTGGCCGTTGATCAGATGCTTGGCGCGGACCAGCACTTCCGCAGCGCCGCAGGTCATCTGGGCCGACGCCCCGCGCATCAATACGCAATGCTGCTGTGACAGCACCAGCCGGTCATGCGCGCCAAGGCTTCCGGCCTCGAACACCACCGGGGCAAAGGGGCCGATGCCTGCCACCTTGCGCGCGCCAATCCAGCGGATCGGTTGCAACCCATGGTCGCGGGTGATCACGCGGTCGCCCACCGCCAGATCCTCGACCGCGATATCGCCGCGCGCGGTGCGGATACGGGTGCTACGCGTAAAGCATGGCACGGTGTTGACGGTGACAAAGGCGACATCGGTATTCCCGTCCGCATCCGCGACGGTATAGGTGAAGGTGTTGCTGTCAAAGCTGCCATCCGACAGCACGGTGATGGTGCCATCGCCGTTGACGGTGATCTGCTCTCCCGTGGCCAGCGTCACGACGCTGCCCGCAACCACCGGCTGCCCGTTGATCTGGGTGATCGTCAGCGTCGACCCGGTCGAGGAGGTGTCATTCGCCAGAAGGTCATAGGTGACAGGATCATTCTTGCCGATGTCAAATTCATCATCCCCGGCGATCAGTGCCACCTGAATACTGTCGCCCGCGATCAACAGGTTGCTGTCATAGATGCGGTCGCCACCATCGGCGATGGCAATCTTGATGGTATTCGTCGCACCAGCGATCACCGGCGCTTTCAGCGTCAGCGTGACGGTGAAGCCGTCCATCTCGGTGTTGAAGGGCGAGGTGGCTGCGGGGTTGTTCACAAACAGGTTGGAATTCGACGTGGTATTGATGTTGTTGATCGTGATGTCGCCGGTGCCGACCGTCAGTTCGGCCTGCACCCCATTGACCCAGATCGCGGTCGCATCGTTGAAGCCTGAATTCACATATTCCAGATACTCCTCCGAGGAAAAGGTGATCTGCATGGTCAGCACATTGCCATCGGGCACAAAGCTTGCCGTGAAAATGGCAGCGTCAAAGGTGTTCACACCTGCAATCGCGCTGAGCTGCGCATCGCCCGCACGGCCCAGATTGCCCGAGGTGTTCGCGGCCTGATTGGCCTGACCCGTGCTATTGGTGAAATCCGTCGCCCGCCCGGTGGACAAGATGACCCCGCTATCCGAAGGCACCACCCCCGGCGCGGTGGCAAGCCCGCCGGAATAGATACCCGAGGCCGCAGCGGCACCGGAATAATTGGCCGACAGGATCGTCACACCCGCGCCAAACATGGCATTCGCCATGTCCAAGGCAGAGGCGGACGTATCAATCGCAAGTTCAGCAGCAGCAACCATATCAACACCCCCCGATGTTGGCGTTCTGTCAGGCAAAACCTGCCCGACATTGGAACAGGAACTTTAGATAGATGCGCTGTTGCATAAATTTAAGGGGAATACGGCCAGTCATTCCCCCCTCGCCAAAGGGCGTTAGAGCGTTTCGCGATAAAGCTGACTCATCAAACGCTAAACCCGTTAGGCCACTGACCGCCCGCCGGTGCGGCCCAGCATGTCCAGCAGGGGAATGGTTTCATAGCCCTGAATGACCGTATGGGGGGCGAAGGTCTGGGCGGTGCTGCGCCCGTTGGTATGCGTCAGCAAGCGGCAATCCTCGGCCTGAATCAACCGGGGCACGCCAATATCCAGCGCCACACAAGAGGTCAGGGCGCGGCGCAGGTCCATCAAGGCCGCGCGCCCATCGGTCAGGTTTCGCGCCTCGGTCAGAACAGTATCTTCGCCGAACAGATATTCCACCTCATCGCCGGAAATTGCGACAAGCTGGTCGGCCGAGACAAGGATATCCGACTCCGCCCCGAAATAGGGCGCGCGCAGAACCACTGGGCTGAACGACCCCCGGCTGGGCAAATCCATCAGCGTGCGTGACAAAAGGACAGCATAGTCACCATCTTCGGTCAGCAGCATGTCACCGGGGCGCAGCTTGCCTGCGGGGCAGGGGCCATAAGGCGTATCAATCGGGGTTTGCAGGCCGACCCACGGCGCGCGGTCCGGCAGGGTCGCCCCATCCATGACACCAAACCACAGCACGGATCGGTGGCGGCGGGTTTCGTGGGTGCCGTCACAAATGCTCAGGATGTCTTCCATCAGCATCGGCATGCAATCGCGCCCGCGGGTTCGGCGGCCCTCGCCTTGGCCGGGCTGTTCCAGCGACAGCGTCCAGCTTTTCGCAGGCCCGTTCCAGCCAAAGGAAATGCGGGCAACGCCGTTGCTAGACAGCCCAAGCGGCCCCGGCAAGACATGGCGCAGCAAGCGGTCCGCCTGACGGTGCAGGATCACGACGCCCGCTTGCTCATCGACAAACACCGACAAGGCGCGGGGCCAGTCGGTATCGGTCTTGTAGTCGATCAGAATTGCAGCCCCTTCCAGCGGCAATTCAAACTCCAGCACAAGGGTCGCTTTTGCCAACAAAGGCAGGCCCACCGCTGCTTCCAGCGGGGTCGCTCTGTCGGAAAGGGCGAGCCATTGTGCCATGCGCGCTCAGGCCGCCCGGTTGGCGGCGGTCAGCAGCCGCGCCTCATAGCCGCGCAGGGTGCGGCGGGCGGCGGGGCTGTAACCATGGCCGGTTTCGGGGTCAATCTCGGGGAAGATCGCACAGATTTCGGCCACGATCTCGGCCTCAAAACTTTTGGTGGTTTGCGGCCCCGGCAAGAAGCTTTCGGTCGCCAGACCTTCGGAAAAGACCACCTGATGCCGATCAAACAGCAGGTGCACATAATCCACCTCTCCCCCCGGCACCGACAGGACGGAACGGTCGTTCACAAGGTCCTTGGCGGCGACAAGCACCTCTGCCTCGCCAAACAGCAATTCGGCCAGACTGTCGCGGATCAGGATGCGGTGCAGCGGCGAGACGAGCAGGTCGCGGTGGCTGCCAAAAGTATTGGCGCGAATGTGGATGGGGGCAAAGCTTCCTTCGGCGGCAACGCGGCGCTGCCCGATCCAGCGCAGCGGCTGCGGGCCATCATCATGGGTGATGACCAGATCACCCGCTTGCAGGCTTTCTACCGGCACTTCGCCGTCCGGGGTCAGAATGGCTGTGCCCGCAACAAAGCATGGGATGGAGTTGATGGTGACAAAGCCAACATCCGTATTCCCCAGCCCATCCTGAATCGTATAGGTGAAGGTCTTGGTTTCGATCTGCCCGTCACCGACCAGCGTGAAGGTGCCATTGGCGTTCAGCGTGATCTGTTGCCCCGACGGCAGCGTCACGGTAGAGCCAGCAGTAACCGGCACATCGTTGATATGTGTAATGACCAGCGTCGCGCCATTCTGACTGATATCATTTGCCAGAACAGATACGGTTTTGGTTCCGTTCGGGTTCAGGTTGACCGTATCATCCACCGCAATCAGCGCCGTCTGCACCGAGTCTGCCGCGATCAGCAGGTTACTGTCATATTGGGTGTCGGTCGCATCGGCCACGCCGATCCGGATAGAGTTCACCACCCCCGGATTGACCGGCATCGTCAGCGTCAGCGTGACGGTAAAGCCGTCCATCTCGGTGTTGAACGCATCATTTGTGTTGTTGACGAACAGGTTTTGCTGCGTGTTGCCGTTGATGTTGTTGACCGAGGTCACACCATTGCCCACCGTGATCGGAACATGGGTGCCGTTCACCCAAACGCCGACGACATCGTTGAACTGACTGTTGATATATTCCGGGTATTCCTCGGACGTGAACACAAAGCTCATCGTCATCAGGCTGGCGGTTGGGGTGAAATCAACGTCCAGCCAGACGGCATCATAGGTGCGCGTGCCGGCGATGGCATTGAACAGGCTGTTGTTATCAGTGCCCGAGGTGTTGGTCGACGTGCCGGTGGATCGGTTCGGATCACCGCTGCTTTGGGTAAAGCTGGTCACGTTGCCCGTGGACAGAATAACGCCCGTGGTCGAGGGCACGACCCCCGCCGCCAACTGGCCGTTGGAATAGATCGCCGAAGATGCGCTTGGCCCGGAATAGCTGGCACCGTTAACCGTGACGCCAGACCCGAAGATTGTGTTTGCCATGGCCAATGCCGATGCATTGGTCTGATAGGTGAGTTCGGCACCCGTCGCCATATCTGCCCCCAAATATTATTGGAGACAGGTCCAAACGCCTGAAAAAGACCGGATTTGCCGGTCTTGCACTGTCTTTAACCTACTCGTTTGGGCGCGTTGACCCAGCGTTTGCCCTGCCTCAGGACGTTATTATTAGTTTCATTGAATCGCAGAAATTAACTTTTGTCACGCGCCTTCGCGCAATGGTTGACAGTTGCCGTAAGGTAAGGTGGCAGGTCCGCAACAGTTCCTGTCTTGGGCTGTGCGGGTGGCCGAGTGTTGAAGCGCCGGGGCAGAACGGGTATCGGTGGGCAAATATGGTCCCAGCAGAAAGCGTGCCGATGCCCCCCTTTGAACAGCACAAAACGGTCGATCCGGTTGATCTGACAGCGGCCTTAGTGCGCTGTGCCTCGGTCACGCCTGCCGAAGGGGGCGCGCTGATGTTGCTGGAAAAGCTGCTGTCGGGCGCGGGCTTTGCCTGCACCCGCGTTGATCGGGGCGGGGTGGCCAATCTTTATGCGCGTTGGGGCCGGGCAGGGGCGAACCGCAGTTTCGGCTTTAACGGCCATACCGATGTTGTCCCCGTTGGCGATGCCTCCGCCTGGACGCATGAACCGTTTGGCGCAGAGATCGTGGACGGTTGGATGTATGGGCGCGGCACCACGGATATGAAATCCGGCGTGGCGGCCTTTGCAGCGGCGGCGATTGATTTTACCCGCAACACGCCCCCCGATGGCGCCATTATCCTTGCCATCACCGGGGATGAGGAAGGCGTGGCAACCGATGGCACCGTGGCCTTGCTGGATTGGATGGCCGCCAATAATGAGGCGATGAGTGTCTGTCTGGTGGGGGAACCGACCTGCCCCAACACCATGGGCGAGATGATGAAAGTCGGGCGGCGCGGGTCGCTGACGGCTTATTTCACCGCGCGCGGGGTGCAGGGCCATGCCGCCTATCCGCATCGGGCGAATAACCCGCTGAACGCGATGGTGCGCTTGATGGATCGTTTGGCGACCCATGAACTGGATCAGGGCACCGATCATTTCGACCCTTCCACCCTTGCCATCACCACGATTGATACCGGCAATCCGGCCAATAACGTCATCCCGGCAAGCTGCAAGGCCACGGTGAACATTCGCTTCAACGATGCGCATAGCGGGGCCTCTGTCACCGCATGGCTGCAAGCCGAGGCGGCAGCGGTGCAGGCGGTAACGGGTGTGGCGATTGACGTCGATGTCAAAATCTCGGGCGAGAGTTTCCTGACCCCGCCGGGCGCGCTGTCGGATATGGTGGCGGCGGCGGTGCAGGCGGAAACCGGGGTCGCGCCGGTTCTGTCCACATCGGGCGGCACATCGGATGCGCGTTTCGTCAAGGATCATTGCCCGGTGGTGGAATTTGGCCTTGTCGGCAAGACCATGCACCAAGTGGATGAACGGGTTGAGGTGGCGCAGATCCACCAACTCAAGGCGATCTATACCCGCATCCTGACGGATTACTTTGCATGAGCGTGCAGATTGAAGTCACGCGCGATATTGCCACCTGTCTGGAACTGCGGCGCATTGTCTTCATTGACGAACAAGGCGTATCCGAGGCGGATGAGCGGGATGATCTGGACGATGCTGCAGTGCATTTGCTGGCCCGCGCAGGTGGCGCGGCGGTTGGGTCCGCGCGGTTGCTGCACATGGGCGACGTGGGCAAGATTGGCCGCGTCTGCGTGCTGGCAACGGCGCGGGGCCAAGGCATTGGGGCCGCGCTGATCCGCGCCGCGATAGAGGTGTTTCGCGCCATGCCGGGTATCACGCAGGTCAAGCTGGGCGCGCAGACCCATGCGGTCGCCTTTTACGAACAGCTTGGCTTTACCGCTTATGGCGATGTCTATGATGATGCAGGTATTCCACACCGCGATATGGTTTTCACCCTGTAACGGGCACAACAAAACCGGGGCGATGGCCGAAATCCGCGCGCTTCACAGGTGACGGCCCGCTTTGCCCGTGCTACGCGGGCTTATGGAACAATTGCCGTCAAAACCCCAGATCCTTCAATGGCTGAGCGATAACCCAACGCTCACCTCCAAGCGCGATATAGCGCGCGCCTTTGGCATCAAAGGCAGCGCCCTGCGCATAGAGTTGAAACGCATGCTCAAAGAGCTGGAGGATGAAGGCGCTTTGACCAAGAAAAAGCGCAGCTATCGCGACAGTTCGGCGCTGCCGCCCGTATCGGTGCTGCAAGTGCTGGCCCCCGATGCCGATGGCGATCTGTTCGCCAAAGCGATGGAGTGGAACGAGGAGGCCGAGCCGCCGCGTATTCTGCTGGTCACCAAAGCCTCTGACCCGGCTTTGGGCGAAGGCGACCGGATTCTGGCGCGGCTGGAACCTGTGGGCGGCAAAGACCACGCCTATGAGGCACGGCTGATCCGCAAGATCGGCGCGAACCCCTTGAAGATACTCGGGATTTTTCGCGCGGAGTCTGAGGGCGGGCGCATCATTCCAGTCGACAAGAAAAACGACAAGGAATGGCGCGTGCTGCGCGATGGCACGATGGAGGCCCGCGATGGCGAATTGGTGGAGGCTGAACAGGCAGGCCCCCGCCGCCTTGGCCTGCCGCAAGCGCGTATCACCGCACGGCTGGGCGACCCGTCTGGCCCGCGCGCAATCTCGCTGATTGCCATTCACCAGCACGGTATCCCCGACCAATTCCCCGATAAGGTCATTGCCGAGGCGGATGCCGCCGAACCCGCCCCCATGGCTAAACGCGAAGACCTGCGCGCATTGCCGCTTGTCACCATCGACCCGGTGGATGCGCGCGACCGCGATGATGCGGTGCTGGCCCAGCCCGATACGGATAAATCCAACCCCGGCGGTTTTGTCATCTGGGTGGCGATTGCCGATGTCGCGCATTACGTCCGCCCCGGCTCCGCGCTGGACCGCGAGGCGAAAAAGCGTGGCAACTCCAGCTATTTCCCCGACCGTGTTGTGCCGATGCTGCCCGATATCCTGTCCGGCGATCTGTGCAGCCTGCATGAACATGTGGACCGCGCCTGCCTTGCCGTGCGCATGGTGATCGACGCGCAGGGCCGCAAGATCAGCCACAGGTTCACCCGTGGGATGATGCGCTCTGTCGCCTCGCTGAACTATGCGCAGGTGCAAGGCGCTGTGGATGGCAACCCCGATGCCGTGACCGAACCGCTGCTGGAGGACGTGCTGCGCCCGCTTTACGCGGCCTATGCCGCTTTGACGCTTGCGCGGGCCGAACGGCAACCGCTTGACCTCGATCTGCCCGAACGCAAGATCGTGCTGTCAGAGGAAGGCGCGGTGCTGTCGGTCGATTTCTATGAACGGTTTGATGCGCATAAGGTGATTGAGGAATTCATGATCCTTGCCAATGTCGCCGCCGCCGAGGAATTGATCCGGCTGAAACAGCCCTTGCTGTTCCGCGTGCATGAAGAACCCAGCCCCGAAAAGCTGGAGGCGCTGCGCGAAGTGGCCGAAGCCTCGGGTTTTGTGCTGGCCAAGGGGCAGGTGTTGAAAACCGCGCATCTGAACCGCTTGCTGTCGCAGGCGCAGAACACCGAATTTGATGAGTTGATGAACATCACCACCCTGCGGTCGATGACCCAAGCCTATTACAACCCGCAGAATTTCGGGCATTTCGGGCTGGCCCTGCGGAATTACGCGCATTTCACCTCGCCCATCCGCCGCTATTCCGATCTGATCGTGCATCGCGCGCTGATCGCGGGGCATCGCTGGGGCGATGATGGCCTGACCCCGCAGGATGTGGAGGAGTTGGAAGATACCGCCAAGGCGATTTCCGACACCGAGCGCCGGTCGATGCTGGCCGAGCGCGACACCACCGACCGCTATCTGGCTGCCTATCTGTCAGATCGGGTGGGCGCCACGTTTGAAGGCCGGGTGTCTGGTGTGCAGCGCTTTGGGCTGTTCGTGAAGCTGGAGGAAAGCGGGGCCGATGGGCTTATTCCCATCCGGTCCGTCGGGCGGGAGTTTTTCCATTTTGACGCCGATACCCAAACCCTGATGGGGGCAGATACCGGCCTGACCATCGGCATCGGCCAGCGGGTCAAGGTCCGCCTGACCGAAGCGGTGCCAGTGACCGGTGGCCTTATCCTTGAACTGCTGGAGATCGAGGACCGCGCGTTGCCCGCAGGGAACAGCCCGAAACGCGGGCGCAGCGGTGGCCGTATGGCCGGAAAGGCCAGCCACAAGGGCCGCGCGATCAAGCGCAAGGTGGAACGGCGGCGCAAATAGCCGCCGAAAACCGCACAGCCGCGCCGAAGCCGTTGTCAAACCGGGCCGTCTTGGTAGACTGACCGCAAAACAAGAACCCGAGGCAGGTATATGCAGTTTTTCCACCCAGTTATCGCGTGGTGTTTTGGCACGGCGGCGGCGCTTGCCGCCCCGGTGGATCAGCCTGCGCGGTTCATTGGCAAGACAGGGGCAGTGATGGTGCAAGAAACGGTTGCGGCGGATACCCAAGGGTTGCAGCGCTGGCTGGCAGGGTTTCGCACCCGTGCGGCAGCGGCGGGCATTTCGGATGCGGTGATGGATCAGGCCTTGCGGGGTCTGTCCTATGATGCCGATGTGGTTCGGCGCGATCGGAACCAATCGGAATTCACCAAGACGATCTGGGATTATCTGGATACCGCCACCTCGGACGCGCGTGTGGAAAACGGCAAGGCGGCACTGGCGAAACATCGCCGCGTGTTGCAGGCGATCGAGGATCGCTATGGCGTCGAAAAGGAAATCGTGGCCGCGATCTGGGGGCTGGAAAGCGCCTATGGCACGTTTCGCGGCTCGGTTCCGACCATCCAATCCCTTGCCACCTTGGCCTATGACGGGCGGCGCGCGGCCTTTTTCGAAGGCGAATTGCTGGCGGCGCTGAAAATCCTGCAATCGGGCGATACGACTGCTCCGCGGATGCAAGGCAGTTGGGCGGGGGCCATGGGGCATACGCAATTCATGCCGTCGTCCTATCTTGCCTATGCGGTGGATTTTGACGGCGATGGCAAGCGCAACATCTGGGAGGATGACCCGACAGATGCGTTGGCCTCGACCGCGTCCTATTTGGCGGGGTTCGGCTGGACCAAAGGCGCGCTTTGGGGCATGGAAATCACACTGCCGCAAGGGTTTGACTATGACCAGACCAGCGAGCGGGTGAAAAAACCGGTGGCCGACTGGCAGGCCATGGGCGTGCGGCGCGTGGATGGGGGCGATTTGCCTGACCATGGCACGGCCTCGGTTCTGTTGCCGGGGGGCGCGCGCGGGGCGGCCTTTCTGATCTATTCCAATTTTCAGGTGATCGAGCGGTATAACACCGCCGATGCCTATGTGATTGCGGTGGGCCATCTGGCGGATTTGCTGAAAGGCGGGCCGCGCATCGCATCGGACTGGCCGCGCGACTTGCGTGCCCTGACGCTGGACGAACGGCTGGACCTGCAAACCCGGCTGACCCGCGCGGGGTTTGACACCAAGGGCGTTGATGGCAAGATGGGGCCCAATACGATCGCAGCCGTGAAAGCGTTTCAAAGGGCCAGCGGCTTGGTGCCCGATGGCTATCCCAGCCTTGAGATTTTGCAAAAGCTGCCGTGATGCCCGGATCAGGGGAACAACAGGAAAGGAACCCGCAATGAAACCCGCAAGATTTCTGCTCTCATCCGTGCTTGGCCTTGGGCTGGCCTTTGCGATCACCGCCTGCGTTGGGCAACAAAATGAGGGGGCCGCCGTGGCTGCACCATTGTCTGGCAACTGGAAGGTTACATCGCTTGCCGGAGTGGCGCTGCCCGATACGGCCAGTGTGACGCTTGAATTTTCACCGGGCGCGGTGTCGGGCAGTTCCGGCTGCAACCGCTATAACGGCAGCTTCACCCAAGCGGGCAACGCCCTGACCTTTGGCCCCGCCGCGATGACCCGCAAAGCCTGCGCGCCGCAACTGATGGATATCGAGGCCGGGTTTTCCCAAGCGCTGGCCGCTGTTACCCGGTTCGATTTTGCGGGCAATGTCCTGCGGCTTTATGTGGGCGACCAGCTTATCATGCAGGCCGCCCAAGGCTGATTATTCCGCCGACGACTTGGCCCAGAGGTTGATATCCTCTTCCGATGAAATCCGGTCAATCTCGGCCAGTTCTGTGGCCGAGAACTCCAGATTGCCAATCGCACCTGCGCAATCGACCACCTGTTCGGGTTTCGAGGCGCCGATCAGCGCGGTGGTGATACCTTCGTTGCGCAGCACCCAGGCAATCGCCATCTGGGCCAGTGTCTGCCCGCGCGCCTTTGCCATCGCATCCAGCGCCCGCACCGAATTCAAGGCGCTTTCGGTGATGGTGGCCGGGTTCAGCGATTTGCCTTGTGCGGCGCGGCTGCCTTCGGGAATGCCGCCCAGGTATTTCTTGGTCAAAATCCCCTGCGCCAAGGGCGTAAAGGCGATGGACCCTATCCCCAGTTCGGCCAGTGTTTCCTTCAACCCGTCCTTTTCAACCCAGCGGTTCAGCAGGTTATAGCTGGGCTGGTGGATCACGCAGGGGGTGCCCAGATCCTTCAAGATCGCCGCCGCCTCGCGCGTGCGTTTGGAGTTGTAGCTGGAAATGCCCACATAAAGCGCGCGGCCTGACCGCACGATATGATCCAGCGCGCCCATGGTTTCCTCTAGCGGGGTGTCGGGATCGAAACGGTGGGAATAAAAGATATCGACGTAATCCAGCCCCATCCGCTTCAGCGACTGGTCGCAAGAGGCGATCAGATATTTCCGGCTGCCCATTTCGCCGTAGGGGCCCGGCCACATCAGATAGCCCGCCTTGGACGAGATGATCAGCTCATCCCGGTAGCCTTTGAAATCGGTGGCGAGGATGTCGCCAAACGCTTCCTCGGCGGAACCGGGCGGGGGGCCGTAGTTGTTGGCAAGGTCAAAATGGGTAATGCCATGGTCAAAAGCGGTCTGGCAAATCGCGCGTTTGGTGGCATGCGGCGTGTCATAGCCAAAGTTATGCCACAGGCCCAGCGAGATGGCCGGAAGCTTCAACCCCGACTTGCCGCAACGGCGGTAGGTCATGCGGGAATAGCGATCTTCGGCGGGTGTATAGCGCATAGCGGCTCCTTTGGTGCGGATCGGGTTTTGCGGGTCAAGGCAGGCTGCCCCGCAAGAACTGGTATGGCAGTTGTCGGGAATAATGCGCCGCAGCGCAAGCCCGTTCGGCCCGCATCGCGGGAAATTCAATGGTGGTCAGGCCAATGACGCGATGGCCGTTTGTGCCGCGCGATAGCGGGCATGACCGGCATCAAAGGCTGCCGACAGGGTTTGGTTCGGGTCAATCTGCCGCGCGATCTGGGGCATGGTTGCAATCTCGGCCCCGCTGCCTGTGGCGGCCATGATGGCCAGGCGCGCGGCCCCGAAGGCCCCGCCAAAATCCCCGGCCTTGGGCAGCAGGACAGGCACCGCCAGCGCCGTTGCAATCGCCTCCAGCCAATAGGCCGAGCGAGAGCCACCGCCCACCGCGATCACCTTTTCCAGCCGTGTGCCGGTGGCGGCCAGCGCATCGCGGCAATCGCGGAAAGCAAAGGTCACGCCTTCCAGCACCGCGCGGGTTCCGGCGGCGGTGTCGGTCGCGTGTTCCAACCCCAGAAAGGCCCCGCGAATGGCGGCATCGTTCAGCGGCGTCCGCTCCCCCCCTAGATAGGGCAGGAACAGGGGCTTGCCCGGTGCCTGCAACGGGCCCAAAGCGTCCGTTAACTGCGCCGAGGTGCCGCCCACCAGACCCGCATACCAGTTCAGCGCATCGGTCGCGGCCAGAATGACGCCCATCTGGTGCCATGTGTTCGGCAAAGCGTGACAAAAGCTGTGCACGGCGGTTTCCGGGCTGGGTTGATAGCCATCATTGGCGGCAAACAGCACGCCCGAGGTGCCAAGTGACACAAATGCCTCGCCTGCGCGCACCACACCGACACCAACGCCAGAAGCGGCATTATCGCCACCCCCCCCCGCCACGATCACCTGTGCAGGCAGACCCCAACGCGCCGCCAATGCCGGGCGCAGCTGGCCCGAAACGGCAGAGCCTTCGACCAGACGCGGCATGAAACTGCGATCCAGATGGGTGGCCGCCAGCAGATCATCCGACCAATCGCGCGCCCCGGTATCCAGCCAGCTTGTGCCCGCCGCATCCGACATTTCGGCCACATGCTCCCCAGTCAGCCACAGGCGCAGGTAGTCCTTGGGCAGCAGAACCTTGGCGATACGCTTCCAGTTCTGTGGTTCATGCAGGCGCACCCATTCCAGTTTCGGCGCGGTGAAACCGGGGAAAACGATGTTGCCCGAAATGCGCCGGAACATGGGGTCGCCATCCAGAACGGCGGCCTCGGCGGCGCTGCGCGTGTCATTCCACAGGATGCAAGGGCGGATCACCTCATCTGCGGCATCCAGCAGGGTCGCGCCATGCATATGACCCGACAGCCCGATCCCCCGGACCGCGCCCAACCCATGCGCGGCCAGTTGTTCCAGCACGGTTTCAGCCGCCGCGATCCAATGGGCCGGGCTTTGTTCGGCCCAGCCTTCCTTGGGCCGCTGCACGCTCAGCGGGGCGGTCGCCTCGGCCAGAATGGTCTGCGCCTCGTCGATCAGCACGCCTTTCAGGCCGGACGTCCCAAGATCAAGCCCGATATACATCAGACAGCAGCTTCAGAGTCGGCGGCACCCGGCTTTTTGCCGAGGATGATCATGCTCAGGATGTCCTCATCCGTGACCTCATCCACCTTCACCGTGCCCACCAATTGCCCGTTTTTCATGACGGCAGCGCGGTCGCACAATTTCATCACGTTGTGAATGTCATGCTCGATCAGGAAAATGCCAAGCCCCTGCTTTTTCAACTCCTCGATCAACTCGGCCACCATCTGCGTTTCATGCGGGCCAAGGGCGGCGGTGGGTTCATCCATGATCAGGATCTTGGCGTTGAAATAGACCGCCCGCGCAATGGCAACCGATTGGCGTTGCCCGCCCGACAGGGCCGACACCGGCACGCTGAACTTTTTGAAATTCGGGTTCAGCCGATGCATGATCTTGCGGGTTTCCGCCTCCATCTTGCTTTCATCGACAAAACCCAAGGGGCTGACCAATTCGCGCCCCAAAAACAGGTTAGAGGCCGCATCAAGGTTATCGGCCAGCGCCAGCGTCTGGTAAATGGTTTCGATGTTCTGGGCGCGGGCGTCGCGGGGGTTGGTGATCTCGACCTTCTTGCCATTGATCCAGATTTCGCCCGCATCGGCCTGATAGGCCCCCGACAGGCATTTGATCAGCGTTGATTTGCCTGCCCCGTTATGGCCCAGCAAGCCCACAACCTCGCCGGGATACAGATCAACGGTCACATGATCGACCGCCTTGATCCCCCCGAAAGAGATGGAGATGTCGCGCATTTCAACAAGGGGTGTGCCTTGGTTGCTCATGTTCATGGTCCCTTATTTTGTCGTGCGGCGATACAGAATGTCGAGATAGACGGCGAGGACCAGAACCAGCCCCACAACGATCCGCTGCACAGCCGCATCCACGCCCACCAGCACCATCCCCGATTGCAGGCTTTGCATCACAAGCGCGCCAAGGATGGCCCCGTAAATCGTGCCGAGCCCCCCCGCCAGTGACGTGCCGCCGATCACGGCTGCCGCGATGACGTAAAGCTCGTCCAAAGTGCCAAGCGCATTGGTGGCGGAATTCAGGCGCGCCGAAGCGATCACCGCCGCCAGCCCCGACAACATCCCCATCAGCGCAAAAATCTTCAGCGTCATCCAGCGGGTGTTGATGCCGGCCAGTGCCGCTGCTTCGGGGTTGCCACCGATGGCAAAGACATAGCGGCCAAAGCGGGTGCGCGTCATCAGGATGGTCATGCAGATACCCACGCCGATCAGGATCAGCACCGGAATGGCAAAGCCATGGCTGATGAACAGGCCTTCGGGCGGCACCACCAGATCGTTTGCCTTGGCATAGGCATTCACGATGCCCTTGGGCCATGGATAGGCATTGGCCAGAAAGACCGACCCGATAATCGCCCCGCAGGCAATCGCGGCCATCGACACCTCGGCCCACATCGGGCGCAGGTGGAATTCATGTTTGCGGCGCTGGGCGCGGCTATGGGCCATCATCCAGACGGCACCCATGCAGCCCAGAATCCCCACCACCCAGCTCATGCTGGAGCCGACAGCGCCATAAGGCCCACCGCCCAGCAGCGCAAAGGTTTGATCGACCGGGGAAATGGTTTTCCCGCCATTGGCCAGAAACGCAGCCCCGCGCCAGACCATCAACCCGCCAAGCGTGACGATAAAGGAAGGGATGGTCAGATAGGCAATCAGATAGCCATGCAGCGCCCCGATCAGCGCACCAAGGCCGATCCCGACAGCAACGGTGATGATCCAGATCGACCAATGCCCAAGGCCAAGATATTGCGGCAGGATATCGACCTGCAAAATCCCCATCACCATACCGGTGACGCCAATCAGCGACCCCACCGACAGGTCGATGTTGCGGGTGACAATCACCAGCACCATCCCCGTCGCCATGATCCCGATCGAGGAGGTCTGCACAGACAGGTTCCACAGGTTGCGCGGGGTCAGAAAGCCGGTTGCATCCTCGGCCGCAGCGCCCAGAAACACCGAGGGGCGGCCCAGAAACATGGCGCAATAAATCTCGAACGTGAACCAGATCAGCAGCAGCGCGCCCAACATCCCCAACAAGCGGGTGTCAAGTTCGGTCGCGTGCAAAAACCGTTTCACAGCGCCTTGCTGCTTGGTTTTAGGGCCTGTGTTTTGCGGGGTGGTGGTGTTCATCGCGGTGTATCCAACGCTAAAGCGCATGCGCCCGAACGCTTGGCCAAGCGCGTCAGCGCATAGCAGCAAGCGGAGCATAGGCAGGGGCGATCACAAGGTCGCGCCACATGTCGCCGGGGAAAAACAGCCAGCGTCGGCGCGGGGCCGACGCTGGCAAGGGTTTTCGTTACTCGCAGCCAACAACGCCGGCCATCGCACCTTCGCAAGCCTGCTCTTTCGAGATATGGCCCGCATCAATCGCGACGTTCAGGTTGTCTTTGGTCAGCGGGGTCGGTGCCAGCAGGATGGCATTCATTTCGATACCCTTCTCACCGCCCGAGAATTTGGACGCGCCTTCGATGCTGTCCAATGCTGCGCCTTCGGCCAAAGCAGAGGCGATTTCACCAGCGGCTTTGCCAAGCTGACGCGCATCTTTCCATACCGAAACGGTCTGGGTGCCACGGGCCACACGGTTGATCGCGGCCAAGTCACCATCTTGCCCGCCAACCGGGATTACAAGGCCCTGGGCTGCCAAAGCTGCGACAACACCGCCCGCCATGCCGTCGTTCTGGCTCAGCACCGCGTCAACCGCGTTGTTGTTGGAGGTCAGAATCTGCTCCATGTTCTTCTGGGCATTTTCCGGCTTCCAGCCGTCCGAGTGAATCTCGCCAACGATCTTGATCTTGCCGGCGTCCACATCGGCCTGAATGACCGACATCATGCCTTGCAGCAGGAAGCCTGCGTTCGGGTCGCCTGCGTCACCCTTGATGATGGCGTAGTTGCCTTCGGGTTTCACGGCGTAGACGGATTCGGCAATGATGCGGCCAACGCCGACGTTGTCGAAGGTCAGATAGAAGGTGCGGTCATCTTCGATCAGGCGGTCATAGCCGACAACCGGGATGCCTTCGTTCGCGGCCAGTTCGATGGCCGGGGCAATCGCGTCTTTGTCCCATGCGTTGATGATCAGCGCGTCAACACCTTGGGCGATCAACGATTCAATATCGGTCAATTGCTTGGCCGAGGACGATTCCGCGTCAGCCGACACATATTCATTGCCAGCAGCTTCAAGTGCTGCCTTTACAGCGGCTTCGTCGATCTTCCAGCGCTCTTCCTGAAAGCTGCCCCAAGACACGCCGACTTTTTTACCTTCGGCCAGTGCTGCGGATGAAAAGCCGGTGACGGCGACGACCGCCAGCAGAATTGCGTTACGCATTGTATTCCTCCCTGTGGAAACGACCCTTTGCGGGCCAGTCCGACGAGTTTGTCGGCACGGGCAGAAAATGGCGATAATAATTTCAGTTGTCAAAATAAAAATAACGGTCACTATGGAAATCAACGAAGATCACCGCCTGTTTTCGCTGCTCTGCGGCATGGTTTGCGCAAAACAGCAAGAAATCAGGCGGTTTTTAGTTTTTGGAGTGAATAAATAATGCCGCAGATGCACAATGACCCTGCATCGAACGCTGTGGCCGGTTGCGGCCCGCTCATCCCTCCCCTGTCCGATTCGTTGCGTCCCTTGCGGCAACAGATTTTCGAACGCGTGCGCGCGGCGGGGATGATTGCGCGGGTGCAGGTGGCCAAGGATCTGGCGGTCAGCCCGGCCTCGGTGACGATGGGCGTTTCGGAACTGATCGAGGCCGGGTTGATCGAAGAAGTCGCCGCCACCCGTGAGGGCGAGGCAAGCCGGGGCCGCCCCGCCGTGGCCCTTGGCGTGCGCGCCGAGGCGCATCGCGTCGCGGGGATCAAGCTGTCAGACCGTGAGCATACCGCCGTGATCGTCGATTTTGCGGGCAACCTGATCGCCAATGAGGTGGTGGAGCGTAAACCCCTTGCGATGACCTTGCCGCAGATGTTGGCTGCGATGGAAAACCTGCTGGACAAGGTTTGTGCCAAGGCAGGGATCGGGCGCAAGGAATTGTCGGGCCTTGGGCTTGGCCTGCCCGGATTTGTCGACCAGCAAAGCGGCACGGTGCTGTGGTCCTCGGTGATGATGGACCGCAATGTCGGACTGGCCGCGATTGCGGGGGCGCATCTGGGCATTCCCGTGCATGTCGATAACGATGCCAATCTGGTGACGCTGGCTGAACTGTGGTTCGGCGTAGGCCGCCGCCTGTCGGATTTCGCCGTGGTGACGATAGAGCATGGCGTTGGCATGGGGTTGGTGGTGAACCACCGCATCTATCGCGGTGCGCATGGTTTGGGGATGGAACTGGGCCATACCAAGGTGCAGCTTGATGGTGCCTTGTGCCGCTGTGGGCAGCGCGGCTGTCTGGAGGCTTATGTCGCTGATTACGCCTTGGCGCGTGAGGCGACGACCGCGCTGAACTGGATGGGCAAGGACGGGCAATCCATCAACATCCTGCTGGAAAGCCTTTATGATCATGCCAAGGCGGGCAATGCCTCGGCCCGGTCGATCTTTCGGCGGGCGGGTCGCTATCTGGCGGTGGGCCTGTCGAATGTCGTCAACCTGTTTGACCCGTCGCTGATCATTCTAAGCGGGGAGCGGATGCGGTTTGATTACCTTTATGCTGCCGATACGCTGGCCGAGATGGAAAACCTTGCCATCGCCACAGGCCGCCCGCGCCCCCCGATCGAAATTCACGCCTGGGGCGATATGCTGTGGGCGCAAGGGGCGGCGGCCTTGGCGCTGTCTGCCTTGACCGAGGATTTGATGGCCGCTGGCCGCGACTCGGCATCGCGTGAGGTGGCGGCGCAATGAAAATACCGTTGATTATGGTGCTGCTGCCGCTGGCGGCCTCCGTTTTGCCCGAAACCGCTTTGGCCGACCCGGTGTTTGTGAATCGTTCCGCCGCGCTTCCGGTGCAGCCCGTCTATGCCGGCGGGTGGGAGCATTTTGTCGGCGGCGGGGTGGCCTTGTTTGACTGCAACGCCGATGCCCGCCCCGATATCTTCGTAGCAGGGGGCGAGAATAAGGCCGAACTTCTGGTCAACACCACTGCGCCGGGGGGTGCCATTTCCTTTGACGCAGGAACTCTTGCGCCGATCACCGGTGTCACGGGGGCCTATCCTTTGGATATTGATGGCGATGGCCTGTTGGACCTTGCGGTGCTGCGCGTCGGGCCGGACCGCTTTCTAAAGGGCCTGCCCGATTGCCAGTTTCAGGATGCAACCGCGATCTGGGGGCTGGAAACGGCGGATCGTTGGTCCACCGCCTTCACCGCCACATGGGAGTCGGGGCAAAGCTGGCCCACGCTTGCCATCGGGCATTATGTTGACCGCGCCCGCGCCGATGGCCCGTTCGAAGCCTGCGATAGCAACAGCCTTTACCGCCCCGCGCCCAACGGGGGCTATGGCCCGGAAATCCCGCTTTCCCCCGGTTACTGCGCGCTGTCGATGCTGTTCTCCGATTGGCAACGCAACGGCACCGCCGATCTGCGCATTTCCAACGACCGGCATTACTATGTGCGCGGCGGCTATGAGGAGATGTGGCGCCTTTCCCCGCTTGCCCCCTATGCCGAGGCGGAATGGCCTCGGTTTTCGCTTTGGGGTATGGGCATTGCCAGCCGCGACATCACGGGCGACGGCCTGCCCGAGGTGATGATGACCTCGATGGGCGACCAGTTGCTTCAGATCAATCGCGGCGGGGGGCGGCTGGAAAACGCGCCCTTTGCCTTGGGAACCTATGCGCATCGGCCCTATATCGGCGATGATGGGCGGCCCAGCACCGGCTGGCACGCCGAATTCGGTGATATCGACAATGACGGGCGGGATGATCTGTTCATCGCCAAAGGCAATGTGGATCAGATGCCATCGAACGCGATGCATGACCCCAATAACCTGCTGATGCAGGCCGCCGATGGCAGTTTCGTCGAAAAAGGGCAGGAGGCCGGCGTGGCCACGATGGAACGGTCACGCGGGGCAGGGCTGGTTGATCTGAATGCGGATGGGCGGCTGGATATCGTTGTGGTCAACCGCCGTGTGCCGATTGAAATCTGGGAAAACCAAACGCCAGAGTCGGGCAATTGGCTGACGGTTGCGTTGCGCGGGCAGGGCGGCAACAGCATGGGCGTTGGTGCTTGGGTCGAATTGCGCACGGATGGGCGGGTGCAAGCCCGTGAGGTCACGGTGGGCGGCGGCCATGTGTCGGGCCAAGCGGTGCCGCTGCATTTCGGCTTGGACGCAGCGACACAGGCAGAGCTGCGGGTGATCTGGCCGGGCCAAGCCCCCGGTGAATGGGTTGCGGTGGCGGCCGGACAGCATGTCACCTTTGGGCCAGCGGGCCGGATGGATTAGGCCTTAGCGATCAATCGGCAAACCGCTGGGCACCCTATCGGGAATACCCAGCCGCCCGGCGATTGCCGTGGGGTCGGTCAGCGTCTCCAGAAAGGCCAGAATGGCGGTGATTTCATAGGCGGAAAGCGCCACATCCGGGGTGCGGATGGCGGCGGTGATCGCTTGCGTTTCGGCACTGTCACCGGCCAGCGCCCAATCGGGCTTGGCGGCGGCAAATTCGGCCAAAATCGCTTGCGGCTGATAGGTTTTCAACCCCTGCGCCGGGGCGGCGTGATATTCCACAAAGGCCCGCAAATCGCTGTGCCCCCCCGCATGCCCATAAGGCGCGGTGGCCGTGATGTTGCGCAACGAGGGCGTGCGGAACGCATAGGCATCCTCGGCCCGGTTGGTCACGCGCATCCGGCCAATATCACGCTGGTTGGTTTCAAAGCGTTCGGTTTTGCCGGGGCCAAGCTGCGGGCTGCCCATGGCGTGAAAGCCCTGATCCGTCAGCAGCGGCCCGGAATGGCACGTGCTGCACTGCGCCTTGCCATAAAACAGCGCGGCCCCGTCGGCGGCCAGCGGCGGCAAAGGGGCCTCATCGCGCAGCCAGGCATCAAAGGGCGCGCTGTCAGACCGCCACTCGGCGCTGATAAATGCCGCAATCGCGTTGGAAATATCGGTGAAATGGATGGGGCGGCCTTGCCCGATCTCGGGGTAGACGGCCGCGAATTGTGCCTGATACTCCGGTATCGCGGCGACCCGTGCGGCGATCCGTTCCCACGCGCCATCCGGCCCGGTCAACTGCCCGGTGCGCACCGCCTTGGCAATCTCGTTTTCCGAATAATGCCCGGCCATTTCATCGGGCGACAGCACCGGGAACATGCTTTGCGCCGACAGCAACGAGGCGAAGCCGCTGACCATCTCATCCTCCAGCGGGGTGCGGAAACCGTTGGCGCGGGTGGCGTCCGCCTCAATCCGGCCATCGTGGAAAATCGTGGTCAGGTTCAGCACGCCCAGATTGAAAAGGGCAGGCGCATTGCGCGGAATCCGCTGTTCGGGCAGGTTTTCCGGGTCACTTTTTCGTGCAGGCCCCAGCCCGACCCCCCCTTCACCCAGCGATAAAGACACCCCGTCACTTGTCCCAAATCTAGGGTGATGGCAGGTTCCACACGAAATGTTTCGGTTTCCCGACAATTCGGCATCCCAGAACAGCAATTGCCCCAGCCGGGTTTCCGCCGCGCTATGCGCACGGAAATCGCTGTCTTGCAGCGGAATGGGGCGATTTTCCGCATAAACGGGCGCTGCCATGACGGAAATCAGCATGGCGAGCGCTGGTGAGGGTAGCTTCATTTTCATCGGTGCGCGCATGAGGCGTTCTTGTCCCTGAATGGCTGTGGCAGAAATGGCCTGAACCTGCCTATGTCACAGGACACACAATAACGTCCCGTTGTGTATTCGCTATTGAAATGTCATAGATGTAGGGAAAAACAAGAAGAAAAGAGGCGAGGACGAGAATGCTGAAAAAAGGCTTGAAAGCTGTTGGTGTCGCGGCGCTGCTGATCGGTGTCGAGATATCGAATGTGCTGCCTGCCAAAGCGCTCGAACGCATTGATTTCAATGTTGCTGGCGGGGATGAAGATGTGATCGCCGCTGTGCGTGCGGCCTCTGTTCTGCTGGCCACCCAAGCCGAAGGCACCACCGACCCGCAAGACCTGTTCGCTGCCGCGCGGGCCGAATATGGCCGGATCGTCGGCGCGCTATATGCCACGGGCCGCTATTCCGGGGTTGTGAACATTCGGATCGACGGGCGCGAGGCTGCCTCCATTCCGCCGCTGGACGCGCCGCAAAGCGTGGGCGTGATTACGGTAACGGTTGATCCCGGCCCGGTGTTCACCTTTTCCAAAGCCGCCATCGCCCCGCTGGCTGCGGGCACAGAGCTGCCCGAAGGCTACCGCGTTGGGGCTGCTGCGGAAAGCGATGTCATCTCGGGCGCGGCCTCGGCGGCTGTGACGGGGTGGCGCAAGGTGGGCCATGCCAAGGCCGATGTGACGGGGCAAGACGTCACGGCCGACCACCGCGCTGCCACCTTGTCGGCGGCACTGACTGTTTCTGCCGGGCCGCGCCTGCGCTTTGGCCCGCTGTCTGTCACCGGGCATGACCGTATGGAACTGCGCCGCATCATCAAGATCGCTGGCCTGCCCGAAGGCGAACAATTCAGCCCCGCCGAACTGGAGGACGCCGAAGAGCGTTTGCGCCGCACCGGGATTTTCCGCTCTGTCGCCTTGGTCGAGGATGAGCAGATCACTGCGCCCGACTTGTTGGGCATCACCGCCAAACTGGTCGAGGAAAAACCCCGTCGCTTCAGCTTCGGGCTAGAGGTTGCCAGCTCTGAAGGTGCGAAGGTCAGCGGCTATTGGCTGCATCGCAACCTGTTTGGCGGCGGTGAACGCTTCAAGGTCGAAGGCGAGATTGCCCAACTCGGCGCGCAGAACAGCGGTGTCGATTATGCACTTGGCTTCACGCTGGATCGTCCCGCGACCCTTAGCGCCGATACCACCGCCACGTCCTTTCTGCGCTTCGGGCATGAGGATGAAGACGATTATGTGCAGGATTTCGCGGAATTCGGTCTGGGCTTTACCCATTATGTCTCGCGCGAGATGACGGCGCGGGTCGGGTTGGAATACGCGCAGTATAATGTGGATTATACCACCGGTGGCAGCGTCGATTTCCGTATCCTGTCGCTGCCGGTGGGCGTGAACTGGGACAAGCGGAATTCCAAAACTGACGCCACGCAGGGCTTTTACATCGACGCCGAAATCGCGCCTTTCCTTGGCTTTGGCTCTACCGATTCCGGCACAAAACTGGAACTGGATGCCCGCGCCTATCGCGGCTTTGGCGAGGATGACCGCTTTACCATTGCCGGACGGTTTCAGGCCAAAGGCAGCTTTGGCGGCGATGCCACCAGCTTGCCGCCGGAGTATCTGTATTACTCGGGCGGTGGCGGCACGGTGCGGGGGCACAGCTATCAATCGCTCAGCTTTACCGATCCGACCACGGGCGACAGCACCGGCGGCACCGGGTTCCTTGGTGCCTCGATCGAGTTGCGGGCCAAGGTGACGCCGACCATCGGCATCGTCGGCTTTGCCGATTTCGGGCAGATCGCCAGCGATGGTTTGTTCGGCGGGCAAACGGCCAGCCATGCAGGCGCGGGCTTTGGTATTCGCTACGCCACCGGGTTCGGCCCGATCCGCCTTGATATCGGCGCGCCGATCTCGGGCGGCAGTGGCAGCCCACAGGTTTACGTTGGTATTGGACAGGCATTTTGATGCAGAATTTTTGGCGCACCCTTTTCGTTTTTCTGCTGCTGCCGGTTCTGGCCTTTGCGCAGTCGGATGACCGTGACACCCTGACCGCCTTTCTGGAGGATAACCTGTCCTCTGCCGGGCGGCAGGTGACGGTGACGGGGTTTAGCGGTGCGTTTTCATCGCAAGCACAGATCGAAAGCCTGACCATCGCCGATACCGAAGGTGTCTGGCTGACGTTGAACGGCGTTGTGCTGGATTGGAGCCGCGCCTCGCTGCTGCGCGGGGTGGTCAGCGTGAATGAACTTGTCGCCGACGAGGTGATCGTCGCGCGCAAGCCCGTGCCCGACCCCAATGCCGTTGTGGCCCCCGAGGCGTCCGGTTTTAGCCTGCCGGAATTGCCCGTTTCGGTGACGATTGAAAAGCTGTCGGCCAAGCGGATTGCGCTGGGCGCGGAAATCCTGGGGCAAGCGTTCGAAGGCTCGCTGGAGGCCGCTGCCGTGCTGGATGGTGGGCAGGGCAACGCAGAGCTGACCTTGCTACGCACCGATGCGGGGCCGGATGCCAGCCTGTCGCTGAAAGTGGCCTATGCCAATGCAACGCGCGAACTGTCGGTTGATCTGGATCTGGCCGAGGCCGAAGGCGGCATTGGCGCCACGCTGCTCGGCCTGCCGGGGACGCCGTCTGTCGCGCTGAGAATCGCGGGCGCAGGGCCGCTGGACGATTTTACGGCGGATCTGGATTTGCGCACCGATGGCGAAGAACGGCTGCAAGGCAGTCTGACGCTGACCGGGCAAGACGATGGCGGCCAAGGCTTTCGTGCTGCGATCAATGGCGATGTGGCCCCGCTGTTTCTGCCCGAATATGCGGCCTTCTTTGGCACCGAGGTCCGGCTGGAAGTGGAAGGCGCGCGCAGCAATCTGGGGCGGCTGGACCTGACCGCGCTGACGCTGGACACCCGCGCCATTCGGCTGGACGGGTCGGCCATGATTGCCGCCGATGGCCTGCCGCAAAAGCTGTCGCTGGTGGGCAGGCTGGGCTTTGCCGATGGCGCGCCCGTGCTGTTGCCCATCGCCGGAGAGGTGGAAACCCGTGTCTCCTCTGCCGATCTGCGGTTGTCTTTTGATGCCGCGCAAGGCGATGGCTGGTCGGGGGCGGTAAACCTGACCGGGTTGCAGCGCGATGATGTGGCCTTGGGGCAAGCGCGGATTTCCGGGTCTGGCCGGATCAACCGCCGCGCAGGCAGCGGCGGCCCGATTGTCGGCGGCACACTGGTCTTTGATGCGCAAGAGGTGGCCTTGGCCGACCCGGCGCTGGCCCGCGCTTTGGGCAGTTCGCTGGATGGCCGCATGGTGTTTGACTGGCAGCAAGGCGGGCTTGGCTTTCGCATTGGCCGCCTGACCCTGCGCGAAGAAGGCTATGACATCGTTGCTTCGGTGCGGTTTGGCGATCTGGAAAGCGGCTTCCGGCTGAAAGGCAGCGTCGATGCCCGCTATGACGATCTGTCCCGCCTGTCCGATCTGGCAGGGCGCGAGATTGGCGGCGCCGCGGCCTTTCGCATCAGCGGGCAAGCCGTGCCCCTTGGCGGGGAGTTTGACGCGGTTGGCAAGGTCAGCGGCACCGATATCCGGGTCGGCATCGCAGAGGTTGATAACCTGCTTCAAGGCGGCTCTGAAATCGACTTTGCGGCGGGGCGGTCGACCAAGGGCACCTTTCTGCGCAGCCTGAATGTGACCGCGCAGGATTTGCGGGTCAACGCATCGGGCAAACTGGCCAGCGATGGCAGTGACCTGAAAGGCAAGCTGCAATTTGCCGATCTGTCGGCGCTGGGCGCGCAATATAGTGGCAGCCTGAATGCCGATGCCAGCTTTTCCGGCACCCCGGCGCAGGGGCGGATCACCTTGGATGGTTTGGCCGATGGGTTGCGCATCGGGCAAAAACAGGTGGATGCCTTGACCGCAGGGCAAAGCCGGCTGTCGGTGGATGTCGGGCTGAACGATGGGCGGTTCGATATCACCAAAGCCACGATCAACAACCAGCAGATCGCGGGTGAGGTGACAGGCTTTTACGCGCCCGCAGGGTCTGACCTTGCGCTGGATGTTGCCTTGCCAAGCATCGCGCCTTTGGGGCCGGGCTATCGCGGCGCGCTTTCGGCCGAGGCCACGTTCAAAGGCACGGTTGATGCCGGGCGGGTAGAGGTGTCGGGCCTTGGGACCGGCCTTGCCCTTGGCGTGGCCGAGGCAGACCGCGTGCTGGCCGGGCAATCGCGTCTTGCCGGGGCCGCCAATTTCAAAGGCCGCCGGATCGAGATTGAAACCCTGACCCTGTCAAACCCGCAGGTCACGCTGGCCGCAAGGGGCAGCGTCACCGACGATCAGCGCCGCCTTCAGCTAGAGGCAACGCTGGCCAATCTTGCGCTGCTGGCCCCGGATTTTCCGGGGCGGCTGACTGTAGCGGGTTCGGCGGTCGAAGATGGCAACGGGGTGGTGCTGGATCTGGCAGGCACCGGACCGGGTGGCATTGATGCAAGCGTTTCGGGCCGCATCGCCCCCAGTTTCAATTCGGCCAATCTGGCCATTCGCGGCACAGCACGGGCTGAACTGGCCAATGCGTTCATCAGCCCGCGTTCGGTATCGGGGCAAACCGCCTTTGACCTGCGGTTGAACGGGCCGCTGGCTTTGTCGTCACTTGCGGGCAGCGCATCATTGTCGCAAGGCCGTTTGTCGGCGCCAAACCTGCCCTTTGGTCTGCAAGACCTGCAAGCAACCGCAAATCTGGGTGGCAATGCGGTGCAACTATCGGTCGCGGCCTCTCCCAGCACAGGGGGGCGCATGACGGTTGATGGCAGCATCGGGCTTGCCGCGCCGAATGTGGCCGATCTGCGGGTGGGCCTGACCGATGGCATCCTGAAAGACCCCGATCTCTATGAGGTCAATCTGGGTGGCAATGTCGTGGTGCAAGGGCCGTTGCAAGGGGGGGCCAGCATCTCGGGCGCGATCAGTATCCGCGAAGCAGAGATTCAGGTGCCAACGACGGGCTTTGCGGCCCTCGGCTCGCTTCCCGGTCTGAAACACAAGAATGAACCCGCTGCCGTCAAGGCCACGCGCTACAAGGCAGGGCTGATCGACTTGGGCACCGGGGCGTCGCAGGGGGCCGCCGCGCGCCCCTTTGGGCTTGATCTGACCATCAGCGCACCGTCGCGGATTTTCATCCGGGGGCGTGGCATTGATGCGGAACTGGGCGGCAGCGTGCAATTGCGCGGCACCACGGATAACGTCATCCCCAGCGGTGGGTTTGATCTGATCCGGGGGCGGTTGGATATTCTGGGCAAGCGGCTTGATCTGGATACAGCCAGCGTGGTGCTGCAAGGTGATCTGATCCCTTATATCAACATTGTGGCCATCAACGAAGGCGATGATGTCACCACCTCGGTCGTGATCGAAGGCCGCGCGGATGAGCCCGAGATCACCTTCCAATCCGTGCCGGACCTGCCGCAAGAGGAGGTCTTGGCGCAACTGCTGTTCGGGCAGGGGCTGGACCAGATTTCGCCCTTGCAAGCGGCACAGCTTGCCTCGGCGGTGGCGACTTTGGCAGGCAAGGGCGGGGAAGGTATCGTCAGCAAATTGCGCAGTGGCTTTGGCTTGGATGATCTTGATTTTTCAACGGATTCCGAAGGAAACATCTCATTGAAAGCCGGGAAATACCTGTCCAAACGGGTCTATTCCGAGGTGGAGGTGGATCAGGATGGTCGCAGCCAGATCAACCTGAACCTTGATCTGAAAAAGAACGTGACGGTGCGTGGTTCGGTCGCGGCAGATGGCGAGGCTGGTCTGGGGATTTTCTTTGAAAAGGATTACTGAGGCGCGGCGCGGCGTCGCCGCCGATCGGCCTCCAGTTCCGCATCGACGGCAGAGCCGAGCAGCACCGCATAGCTGGACAGGTAAAACCACATCAGCAAGGCCACCACCGCCCCGATGGAGCCATAGACCTGATTGTAATTGGCAAAATTGCCAAGATAAAACACCAGCCCGCGTGACACCCCGGCCCAAAGCACCACGGCAAGCAAGGTGCCGGGGGTCAGGAAATGCAGCGTCGATGCCTCGCCCTCGCGGTTGGGGCCAAGGCGATAGGCGACCGCGATGCTGGACAGCACCAGAAACGTCACCAGTGCGAAATTCGCAAGCTTCAAGGCAACGGTTGAGGCTTGGCCCAAAGGCAGAAACTTGAGAACCAAGGGCGTTACCAGCCCGGCCATCATGGCCGACAGCACCAGCCCGATCAACACCATCGTCATTACGAACGCCCGCAACAGATGGCGGATGCCGCTGCGTCCGGGGAAACCGTGAATGGCGTTGATACCGCTGATCAAGGCGCCGACCCCGGCACGCGCGGACCACAGTGCGAAAGCCGTGGTAAGCAGCGAGGCAAGGCCAAGGCTGCGGTTGCTGGTGGCCAGAATCCGCTGCACCTGACCATAAAGCAGGTCAAACGCCTCATCCGGCAGGTAATCGGCGATCAGGTTGAGCTGCGATTGCACGACAATCGGGTCGGCCGCATAGCCCCAGATGGTAATAACCGCCGCCAAGGCCGGGAAAATCGCCAGAAAGCCGAAAAAAGCGATTCCCGCCGAGATCAGGCCGATTTCGGCATTCGAGGCCCGGTCCCAGACCCGGCAAGCCGCAGCATATAAGCGCATCATCATCCGTCAGTGCCGAATTCTGTCAAAGGACCATTTTTGTCAGGGCAAGGTCATGACAAAAAAGCCCGCCAAAGGCGGGCTTTTTGCGACGAACCTTAACCGGTTGTCGAAAGATATCAGTGGCTGCCAGAGTCAACCGAAGCAATAGCAGCCAGACCAGCCAAGGCCAGCGCACCTGCAACCAAAGCACCCGTGCCGATGGCCAGACCACCCACAACAACCGTGCCGCCAACAGCACCAGCCGTGCCACCAACTACGGCGCCAACACCCGTTCCGGCGCCGCCTGCACCAGTCGCAGCAGCGCCGCCACCAGCCTGAGCCGATGCCATAGAAGCGGTAGCCAACATTGCGCACGTTGCGAGCGCTACAGAAAACTTGTTCATTTTAATCTCCAATCCGGGACTTTTTGGTTTAGCGACACGCAAATGCCACCACTTGCGTGGACCCTACCGATTGCGGTGCCCCTAGTCAAGGCTATCAATCGTCATAGGGCCGACGAAATCACTGATAGTTTGACGCGAACGCCGAAGCTTTCCGCCTGCCTCAAGCCAATATTCATTGGTGAAGCTGCCTTCGGCACCTGTGCAGGTTTCTGTGACGTGCTGCGTGGTATAAGACCGCTCGACAATCGTCAGGTTCACACGCCCGTGGCGGGCAACCTGACAGTCAAAACGCAACACACGGGGCTTATCTTCGCCGTTCAGCAAGCTGTGGGTTCTTGTGTGGCTGCTGCCGTGGCTCAACATGGAAAGCGAGGGCACCGAAGCTGTCATCAGATCGTCGATCAGACCGCGCGTCGCAACAACAACCCCGTTGCGCATCGACAGGGTGATCTTGTCGACCGACGACCATGTTTCAACATCTTTGTTGGTGCCAATCTGCACCACCAAGGCTTGCTGCCCGTATTTCTCCAGCGTGATTCGTTTGGCCGGGACGGGTAGTGTCGCCAGCGCGGCCCGTGTCAGGCCAAGGTCCTGCACCTGTGTGGGCTGATCTTTCCGCATGAAACCGGTCATCGCCGTGGCAATGACCTTGACGGACCCGGTCACATCGGTGCTGGATTTGTCAGACCCGCAAGAGGCCAGCGTCATCGCCATTATCGCAAGCGCCAACATGCGCAGAGGGGAAAACACGGTCATTTCCAGAACCTTCCGAACTGATTGTCCAGCCCACTCTGGTGATAGCCACGGACGGATTCATACAAGCGGCCATCGACCTCCAGCTTGGCACCGCCATCCCGGCGGAAGGGGCGCAATTCCACCGGTGAGGTTTTGCGCGATGGTGTTCCCAGACCCCAGTTCAGCGGAATCACAACCTTGATCCCCTTGTCAAAAGACCCGCTGCCAAAATCAGCCGAGGAGACGTTGGTCTTGGTGGCAAAGGCGCCAACCCGCCAGCCGTTTGCGAATTCGCGGTCAAGCCGGAAGGTCGCCCCGATATCGCCCGCCAGATATTTGCCGACATCAAGCTGCACGTGAAAACCATTACCAAGCTCGTAATAGGCCGAAACATGGCCTGTAACGGTGGAATAGCTGCTGGGCCCGGTTTTGGGGCCGGAATCGGTTTCATACATGTAGACAGGCAGATCAAAGCCGAAATGCTGATCGGGGGAGCGTTGCTTGACATAGTTCAACTCACCCCCAAGTGCGAGGCGGCTGCCCGCAGGCTTCCACAGAACTTCGGCCGAAACACCACCGAACATCCGTTCCAGATAGCCAGCCGACACCCGGCCATAGATATCCTGGCCAAGCTTGCTGTGCCAATGCACGGCCAGTTTCTCAATCGCGGTGGTGCCTTCCTTGTCATAGAAATAGACGGCAGAGCGCACGGGTTGCAGGCGGCCACGATCTGGCAACGGCGGCCTGTCTTTCAGGTTTCCGGCGATCTTCTGGGTCACTTCCCCTGCAATCACAAGGCCGGGGCGCAGCTCAAACCGGCCGGTGGCCTTGATGCCGACATCCAGCTTGAACGGGGCTTTCTGATCAAAGAAACGGAACCGCGCCGTCGGGCCAAGCGACCATGTGAAGGCGGGGTAAAGATCGGGGTTCTGGTCAAACCCGGCGGTAGAGCCATTCTCGCCCGCAACCGAAACACGCTGGCTCATCTCTGCGATAGAATTGGGCGAGAATTCCAGATCTTCGAGGTCAGAGCGGCGGATGGTGACACGCGATGCGGGAACGCCATTGGCGAGCGGGACGATTTCAAAGGTTTCGACAGAGGCAGGCATTGTCTGCGTCAAGGCCCGTGCGGTGCGTCCGATGGCCTGCGCGTTGTTCAGATATCGGGTGTTGCGAATACGCACCTGCACCTTGCCAGCGGAATAGCCGACGGATTCGACGATGATGCCATCATCCTGCAACCGTTTGGCGACATCGTTGCGCAAGGCCGGTGCCCTGTCTGCTTGTGTCACCCAGTCGGTGGACCAGGCATCAGGCGCGCTGCTGCGGCTGGGCCGTGGCTTCACCGGGTTCGGTGCCTTGTCGGCAATGCCACCGCTGGGCCGCTTTTGGGGATTGATGAAAATCTGCCCCGCGAGTCCCACGGTGCTGCCATACATGTAATAGGCGCCAAGCCGGTAATATTCGCTGGGTTGGTATTCCACCCCAAAGTTGAAGGGGCTTTTGCGGTCAAAGGTGCTGCGGGTGCCTGCTTCGGTCACATAGGCGTCAGAGGAATATTCGCCCTTGAAGGTCCAACGATCGTTGAATTTCCATTCCACGCCGCCAAAGGGTGCGGCGGGGCCACGGAACCACTGGTCAAAGTTGAACTTGCCGCCAAAGCCGACATTGACCTTGGGGCGTTTTCCGAACGGCGCGCCGATATCGCCATAACTGCCCAAACGCCCCCAGCCAAGGCCCGCGGTGATTTTCAGGTTCGGCGCTATATTCTTGGTCGCGGCGATATATTCGCCGGCCTGAAGCCCGGTTCCCGCGAAATCCTGAAGCCCGATGGTGATCGCGGGCAGGTATCTGCTTTCGTTCAGAACTTTGAACCGCAGATCAAAGCTGCGGTCGTAATAGGTATCGAACTGGTCCAGACCGGTCGTGCAGGAAGGCTGGCAGGCTGCGGTTTTGTTCCAGTCCCTGATCCCCGTGAAACGGAAGCTGGCGGAAATGCGGGGGGTTATCTGGAACGACAAGGTATTGCGGCTGACCGGCCCGAAGTGGCTGGTTGTCACGGAAAGCTGCGCATCCGGTTGCGCCTCGCCCGAGGGCATGTCGATCAGCCCGGTCGCGCCATACATGTTCAGCGATGGCTTCACCTCGGCCATGGCAAAAGGCGCGGCCAAGGCAAGGCCCGCAATCGCCAGACCACCGGTGCCAATGGCTTTTACGCGGCTCCGCCAAAGGGTGTTACGGGGTTTCTTGTGCATCTGGGCCTCACGGGTTTTGGCAACCATAGTCAGGCTTGCGCGGTATCACAATCGCGCAAGGCGCTTTTCAAGGTTTTCCCGCAGACTATTGCGCCGATGCCACCTGTTCGGGCGGGCGGAAGCCTTCGACATAGGTATTGATGACCCGATGCGCATCTTCGGCAGAGCCGGTCGCGACAGCCGTCCGCAAGGCGCGCAGGGCGGTTGCCATTTCCAATTCGGTCAGGCTGCGTTCCTGCGCGCGCAGGATTTTGGAATGCGGCGTCGTCAACAGCCCTTCGCCGATCAGCAATTCCTCATGCAGCTTTTCGCCGGGGCGCAGGCCCGTCACCTTGATTTCAATATCGCCGTCAGGGCTGTCGTCGCTTTTCACCCGCAGGCCTGCCGCTTCGATCATCTGCTGGGCAAGGTCACGGATTTTCACGGGTTCGCCCATATCCAGCACGAACACATCGCCGCCGCCGCTGCCATCAGAAAACGACCCGGCCAGCAACACCAGTTGCGCTGCCTCTGCAATGGTCATGAAATAGCGCGTGACATCCTCATGCGTCAGGGTGACAGGGCCGCCCTTGGCGATCTGTTCCCGAAACAGCGGGATCACGGAACCCGATGACCCCAGCACATTGCCAAAGCGCACCATGGAAAAGACGGTGCCTTGCGACCGCTTGGCAAGATCCTGCACAACCAGTTCCGCAAGGCGCTTGGAGGCCCCCATCACATTGGTCGGGCGCACCGCCTTGTCGGTGGAAATCAGAACAAACTTGCGCACCCCCGCGTCATTTGCCGCATCGCCTAAGGTGCGCGTGCCCAATACGTTATTGGCAAGCCCGGCCAAGGGATTGGCCTCGACCAGCGGCACATGTTTGTATGCGGCGGCGTGGAACACAATTTCTACCTTGTGTTCGGCCATCACCGTGCGTGCCATCCGGCTATCGGTTACAGAGCCCAGAACAGCGACGATCCGGGTCGGCGTGCCCTTGGCCAGTTCCAGCAGCTTGCGCTCGATGTTGTAAAGGTTGATCTCGCTGACCTCGAACAAGACGATGCAGGCGGGTTTGCTGGCCAGAAGCTGCCGGCACAAGGCAGAACCTACAGAACCACCAGCCCCCGAAACCAGAACCGTGCGGCCCTGATAGGCCTCGCTGCCCATGGGCATCCGGTTTTCAACCTGACTGCGGCCCAGAAAGCTATTGGCGTCAACAGGGGTCAGCGTGTCGACAAGCCGTTCCACCCCAACGATCTGCGCGAAGGATGGCACCGACATCACCACCAGCCCCAGATCCTGAAGCCTGCGCGCGATCTGCGACAGTTTCGGGCCGGGCACCGATGGCATGGCCAACAAGATGCGATCCACCTCCAGCCGTTTCGACAGCTCCAGGATGCGGTCGGGGCTGTAAATCCGCAGCCCGCCCGAGGTCATGGATTGCAGCGACGGATTGTCGTCAACAAAGGCGACAGGCAAAATCGTGGCATGTTCGCGCAGGGCCGCGACCAGTTGCATCCCCGTGTGCCCGGCACCATAGATCAAGACCCGCTTGTGCGGACGGCCCGCCCGCAAGATCCAAAGCAACATATGCAGCATGCTGAACCGCGCGCTGACCGCGAGCAGGAAAAACACCATGCCAAACAAGATGATCCCAAGCCGCGAAAAATACAGCGGCAACTGATTGACCAGCGCGGCAAAGGCCAGCGTGACCAGAAGGGCCATCAAGCCAGTGCGCAAGATGCCGCGGGCCTCATAGGAATTCAGCTTGATATTCGGCATTTTCAGCAGAACAGACAGCGCCCCTGCCAAACCTGTCAGCAGCAGGATGATCAGAAAATGCCGTTGAATGAACTCGATACTGGGAAAGGCATTGTAAAGGATGCCGGTAGAGATCAGGAAGGCGCAAGGCGCAAGCAAGGCATCGACAGAGGCCAGCAAGGCCTTTTTCTGGGCCCGGGTCAGCCGGTCAACCAATTTAAAGAGCAGTGTTCTCAAGAACAACATGTCTAACCTCGATCACCTGTAATCACACCGCCCAAAGCACCAGCCCAAGACAACTTGGGACAAGGCTCCTTAGCCGAAGGACGTGTCGCAAACAAGCAGGACAAGGTTAATCGTGCCTTTGTGGTCATGTTTCCGCTCAATTTCGTGCAAAATGAGGTGGACTCAATCGGTCCGTAAGGGTTCTGGGGTGTAATCAAAAGGTTGTGTTGAAAAAGGAGAATCAGGTTCAATAATACCTGATGCCAAGGCGTCTATGTTAGCGCATGTCAGGCAAAGCCCACAAGCCATTGCAGCGCCCACAAGCTGCCCATGCCGATGAAAATCGCCCACATCACGCCCAGCCGCCAACCTGCGGCCAGCGCCGCCATGGCCGCCAGCATGCGCAACGGGTCAAACGCGCCGCCATGGGCGGCAGGCCAAAGGATCATGGGTGTGACCATCGCAGGCAATACGGCCACCCCGACATAGCGCAGATGGGTCAGCAGCCAATCCGGCAACTGCCGCCCGCCCAGCAGCCCCAGAAAGGAAAACCGGATCAGATAGGTGCCAATGCCCAGCACCAGCGTCACCAGCCAGAAGGTGCCATTGTCAATCATGCGACACCTGCGCTGCCCGTGCAGCCCGCCGCCGCTGCCAGAATTCGACCTGCGCGCCCGCAACCATGGCCAGCAGCGCCGCAACGATCAGGCCGAAATTCCACGGCAGCCCGGAAAAGACCACCGCCGCCGCGATGGACACACCCGCCGCCACCAGATGCGGCAAGCTGCGCAGCATCGGCGCGAACAGCGCGATGAAACAAACCGGCACCGCGAAATCCGGCGACAGCGAGGCAGGCACCGCTTGGCCCAGCAAGGCCCCAAGGAAGGTGCAGATATACCAAGGCAGGCAGACAACTGTGATACAGCCGAAATAATAGCTGATCTTTGCGTCCTGCGGCATCGCCGGGTTCGCCTCATAGGTTTGCACCGAGACGGCATAGGTCTGGTCGACCATCACATAGGCCATCAGCATCCGCAGCCCCAGCGATGCGCCACCAATATGCGGCACCAAGGCGGCCGAATACATCGCCATCCGCATGTTGACCGCAAGCGAGGCCAGCAGGACCACGAACACCGGCGCGCCCTCTTGCAACAGGCTGAGCGCGGTGAACTGGGCCGATCCGGCGATCACAATGGCCGACATGGCGACCACTTGCAGAATGTTCAGCCCGGCATCGGTGGCCACCATCCCGAACAGTGCCGAGAAAGGCACCACGATCACAATAAACGGGCTGCAATCCTTCATGCCCTGCACATAGGCTTGGCGGTTGGCGATCAGGCGCATGGCACAGCCCCGGCGCTGCGTCTATTGGCCCAATTCACACAAAGCGCCCCGCTTGCCGATCACATAGGCCGCCAGTTTCGCCCCGGCGCGCACCGCGCTTGCCACGCTGCCCCCGGTCAGCCAATCGGCCAGAAACCCGGCGTTGAAACTGTCGCCCGCTGCGGTGGTATCCACGATCTGCGCCACGGTTTCGGGGGCGTGCATCGCGGTTGCGCCGCCCTCCAACGTCAACATCTCGCCGCCACCGTTTTTCACCACCACCAGCCCCGCACCGGCATCGCCATAGCGTTTGGCCGTGGCCGCAAGGTCGGCATCGCCGAAAAAGGTGGCCTCATCCTCATGCGAGGGCAGCACGACATCCGACAGCGCCGCCGCTTCCATGATCACGCGGCACATGGTTTCGGTATCGGGCCAAAGCCGGGGGCGCAGATTGGGGTCAAACACCACCCGCGCGCCTGCCGCCCGCGCCGTGCGCAGGGCGGTGTAAAGCGTGTCACGCCCCGACCCTTCCAGAATGGCCAGCGTGATCCCCGACAGATACACAACCCCCGCCCCGGCCATGCCCGCCGCCAGCCGCGCCGCATCCTGTGCCAGCAACCGCGCCGCCGACTGGCCGCGCCAATAGGCAAAGCTGCGTTCGCCGTCTTTCAGCTCGATCAGATAGAGGCCGACCGTCCGCCCCGACAGCCGCGCGATATGGTCGGTGCCCACCCCAGCCTCGGCGATGAAGTCGACCATCCGGCCCGAAACCGCATCATCGCCCAAGGCGGTCAGGTAATCCACCTGCCAATCGGTGGGCATGACCTTGCGGGCATACCATGCGGTGTTCAGCGTATCCCCGGCAAAGCCCATCCGGTAATCGCCCACCGCCGCGCCGGGGGCCATTTCAACCATCGCTTCGCCAATCGCGACCAGCCGCTTCATCTGGGGGGGTGTCACCGTCATGTCTTATTCCTCTGTCTGGGCCCGTATCTGGTGCCGTATCTGGGCATGGCAAAACGCCAAAACCGCGTCTGTCTCGCAGGGCAGGGCGGTGCCCATGCCTTCGGCAAAGCGTTCGAATGCGTCAAGGTAGCCTGCGCTTACCGCTGTCAGCACCGGCACTGCTGCGGCCAGTGCCTGCCCGATCAACGGGCGAAAACCGCGCCCTTCGGCCTCTTGCCGGCCGAATTTGTTGATGATCAGCAAGGCAGGCCCGGCCTCCAGCGCCTGCGCCACCAACCCCACCGCTTGCTCCAGCGCCGACGGGTCAAGGCGGCAGCCTTTGGACAGGGTGCCAAGGTCTTGGCTGATGCGGATGACGCTGGTGCCGTTAAGCACATGCAAATCCATGTGGCAGGGGCGCGCGGGGTCGAATTCCTCATTCACCTGCACCACGCCCGCCAGTGCGCAGCCCTCGGCCCGAAGCCGCGCCGCTGTATCGGCCAGCAGAAGATCCATCTGCCCCCGTTCCCCACCTGTGACATAGCCGAGCATCGCCGCCCTCTTGCAACTGCTGCCACTGGCATACAAGATGCGGCAAGCCGATGAAAGCACCCGATGATGCCTGATTTCCCGATCCTGCCAAATCCCACCGATCCGCGCCTGACCCGCGCCATCACCGGGACAGACCACACCGGGGCGCAAACCGTGATTTCCGTGGTCGAGGAACGCCCGCTGACCATCTATCTGAACGCGCAGGAAATCGTGACCGCGATGACCATCGGCGATTACCCGGAATATCTTGCGCTTGGCTTTCTGCGCAATCAGGGCATGTTGCGCCCCGATGATGTGGTGACGGGCGTGGACTACGATGATGAGATTGAAACCGTGGTCGTGCGCACGCAGCGCCAGACCAGCTATGAAGACAAGGTGAAAAAGAAAACCCGCACCTCGGGCTGTGCGGTGGGCACGGTGTTCGGCGATATGATGGAAGGGCTGGAGGGGTTGACCCTGCCTGCCACCCCGGTCCGCAGCTCTTGGCTTTATGCGCTGGCGCATAAGATCAACACCACCCCCTCGCTTTATCTGGAGGCGGGGGCGATCCATGGCACGACCCTGTGCCAAGGCGATACGCCGCTGGTCTATATGGAAGATGTGGGCCGCCATAACGCGGTGGATAAGATCAGCGGTTTCATGTTTCAGCATGGCATCCCGGCGGCGGATAAAATCCTCTATACCACCGGGCGTCTGACCTCGGAAATGGTGATCAAAACCGCGCTGATGGGTATTCCCGTGCTGGCCTCTCGGTCCGGTTTCACCGCTTGGGGGGTCGAGATTGCGCGGCAAGTGGGTCTGACGCTGATCGGCCGGATGCGCGGGCAGCGGTTCATCTGCCTGAGCGGAGAAGACCGCCTGATCCGCGATGCCGACCCCAACGCGCAACCCGATGAGGGCCGCAAACATGGCCGCAAAGGGGCAGGGGATGACTGACACGCCACTTCGGCTAGAGCTTGTCTTTGACGCGGATGTTACCCGCGCGGCACTGTCCTTGCCGCTTGGCGCAGGCCCGCGTCGCCCCGCGTGGCAAAAGCTGGGTCTGGGGCTTCTGGGCGGGGGGGTGTTCGGGGGATTGGCGATTGTGGTCCTGCGCCTTGGCTTTGGCTTGCAAGACGCGCTTGCCTATCTGATCGCGGCGGTGCTGGGGGGCTGGGCGATCAACGCGTTTTGGCAATGGCATCGACACAGGTTCATGGCTCAGATATTGGGCCTGCTTGCCGCACTCGAAGCGCAGGAAGGTGTGACCAATGCCACCATCGACACGGCGGGGGTTTCGATGCGCTCTGCCAACGCGTCCAGCACGCTGGGCTGGCCGGTCATCACCGCGATTGATGCGGTTGCGGGTGGCACGGCGCTGTTGTTCGGGGCCAGCCGCTTGGTGATCCCCGATCACTGCTTGCCCGCTGACCTTGACGGCGCAGGCTTTCGTGCCCGGCTGATGGATTGGAAATCTGCGCATGGTTAGGCTTCCCGGCGTCATACTGGCAGGCGGGCGCGCCACCCGCATGGGCGGCGGCGACAAAGGCCTGCGCGTGGTGGCGGGGCAGCGGTTGCTGGACCGGGTGATCGCGCGGCTGTCAACGCAATGCGCGCCGCTGGCCATCAACGCCAATGGCGATGCCGCGCGTCTGGCCGAATTCGGCTTACCCGTGCTGCCCGACAGCCTGCCAGATCACCCCGGCCCCTTGGCAGGCGTGCTGGCGGGGCTGGATTGGGCAGCAAGCCTTGGCGCCCCCGCCATCATCACCGCCGCTGCCGATACACCTTTCTTTCCCTTGGATCTTGCCACCCGGCTTCAGGCCCATGCAGGCCCGTCCGGCCTGTGCCTTGCTGCCAGCCCGGATGAAACCGGGCGCATGCAGCGGCAACCAACCTTCGGCCTCTGGCCCGTGGCGCTGCGCGATGATCTGCGCACAGCCTTGCAAGGCGGCTTGCGCAAAATCGTGATCTGGACCCAAAGCCATGACGCGGGCCTTGCCGCCTTTGCCAGCACCCCGTTCGATCCGTTCTTCAATATCAACACGCCCGAAGATATCGAGGCCGCCGAAACACTCCTGAGGCAAGCATGAAGATTTACGGCGTCACCGGCTACAAGAACGCAGGCAAAACCGGGTTGATGGAACGGCTGGTGGCCGAAATCACGGGTCGCGGTTTTACGGTGTCCACCCTCAAACACGCGCATCACGCCACCGATATTGATCATCCGGGGCGCGACAGTTTCCGCCACCGTCAGGCGGGGGCGGCGCAGGTGCTTGTGTCCTCGCCGGTGCGCTGGGCCTTGATGACGGAACTGCGCGGGGCGGATGAACCCACGCTCGATGATCTGCTGGCCCGTATGTCCCCCGTCGATCTGATCCTGATCGAAGGCTATAAATCCGCGCCCCACCCCAAGATCGAGGCGCATCGGCACGAAACCGGCCGCCCCTTGCTGTGCCCGCAGAACCCGACCATCCGGGCCGTGGCCTCCAACACGCAGCCCGATGTGCCGGTGCCGCTGTTCGATCTGGACGATACAACCGCCATCGCGGATTTCATCCTGGCCGAGGTTGGCCTATGAGCTTTGACCGGGTGATCGTGGTGGATTGGTCGGCGGCCGGAAAGCCGACCACACAAAAGGATTCGATCTGGATTGCCTGCGCCACGCCACAAGGCACACAGGCCGAAAACATCGCCACACGCCACGCCGCCGAGGCGCGTCTGGCCACCCATATCGCAGAGGCGCTGGGCAGCGGCGCGCGGCTGCTTCTGGCCTGCGATTTTGCCTTTGGTGCGCCGCGCGGTCTGGCCGAACGGTTGACAGGCAGCCCAAAGGCGCTGGCCCTGTGGGATTGGCTTGCCGCCCGCATCACCGACACGCCGCAAAACGGCACCAATTACCGCGCCATCGCCGCCGAAATGAACCGCCATTTCCCCGGCGAAGGCCCGTTCTGGGGCAACGGCCAAAAGCTGGAAACTGCGGACCTGCCGCGCACCAAGCCTGCGCTGCCCAAGGGCATCTCTCCCTTTCGGCGGGCCGAGACGGCGGGCCATGAAAACGGGCTCCAACCCAAGACCTTGTGGCAACTGGCGGGTGCCGGGGCCGTGGGCGCGCAATCCCTGACCGGAATTCCCATGCTGCACCGCCTGCGTGCCGCCCATCCCGGCGTGGTGGCGGTCTGGCCGCTGGAACCGCATGCCGCAGCCCCCGTGGTGATCGCCGAGGCCTATCTCTCGCTTCTGAAACCCGAGGTCGCGGCCCTCGTCGCCACAGGCATGACCCCGGATGAGGCGCAAACCCGCACCCATGCCGAGGCGTTCCTTGCCATGGCACAAAATGGCGGGCTTGACGCGCTGATGACGATCGCAGAGCCAACAGACCTGCTGGAGGCCGAAGGCTGGTATCTGGGGGCGGGCAATGCAGCGGCGGTGACAGCCGCGCCTGCCCCCGCATTGACCCCGCCGCGCCTGCGCAACGATTGCTTTGCCATGCCGCAAGGGGTGGATTGGGTGCCGGTGGATACCGCGCTGACGCGCCTGCGCGAAACGCTGCACCCCATCACCACCACCGAAACCATTTCCCTGGCCCAAGCGCTTGGCCGTGTTCTCGCCGCTGATATGACGGCCGCGCGCGCCAACCCGTCGCAGGCCAATTCGGCGGTGGATGGCTATGGCTTCGCCCATGCCAGCACAGGCGCGGGCCTGTGCCAGATGCCCTTGGTGCAGGGGCGTGCCGCCGCGGGCCAACCCTTTGCAGGCGCGGTGCCCCATGGTCAGGCCATCCGTATCCTGACAGGGGCGATCCTGCCCGAAGGCGTCGACACCGTGGTGCTGGAAGAAGATTGCGCCACCACCGCCCGCCATGTCGCCTTTGACGGCCCGATCAAGCCGCGCGCCAACACTCGCCGCGCAGGCGAAGATATCGGCGCAGGTGATACCGCGCTGCGGGCAGGCCAAAAGCTCCGCCCGCCAGATCTTGCCTTGCTCGCGGCCATCGGGCGTGCCTCTGTTCCGGTTTATCGCCGCCTGCGGGTCGGCGTCCTGTCCACCGGGGATGAAATCGTCAGCCAGAATGCCGCCCCGCATCAGATTTATGACGCAAACCGCCCGATGCTGCTGGCCCTTGCCCAAGGCTGGGGGATGAAGCCTGTGGATCTTGGCCACTGCCCCGACGATACCGCCCTGATCCGTGACAGGCTAAACCGCGCCGCCACGCAATGCGATGCTATCCTGACCTCGGGCGGGGCCTCTGCCGGCGATGAAGACCATGTCTCGCGGCTTTTGTCAGCCGAAGGGGCGCTCTCAAGCTGGCGCATTGCGATGAAACCGGGGCGGCCCTTGGCGCTGGCGCTGTGGCAAGGCGTCCCGGTGTTCGGCCTGCCCGGCAACCCCGTCGCCGCACTCACCTGCGCGGTCATCCTCGCCCGCCCGGCGCTGGCCGCATTGTCGGGGGCGGGCTGGGCAATACCGCAAGCGATGACACTGCCCGCCGCCTTCGCGAAATCCAAAAAGGCAGGGCGGCGCGAATATCTGCGCGCCCGATTGACTGCCGAAGGCCGGGTCGAAGTGTTCGCCTCCGAAGGTTCGGGCCGCATTTCGGGCCTGTCATGGGCCGAAGGGCTGGTCGAACTCCCCGATCACGCCCTGACCATCCAACCCGGCGATCCCGTCCGCTTTCTGCCCTACGCCGCTTTGTTCGACTAATTCACAGCGCCAATTTCATCTTGGTTCAAATACCTGAAAACGACAGCCACCAGACAAACGCCATCCCACCGCAGACCAACCGCGTCACGCGTCCATGGCAATGCCGCCCAAGGGGGTTCGATGCCCCCGCGGGCGGCTCACCCTTTGCGGATCATGTAATACTGGGCCGCGCCCACCTCGCCCGATCCGATCAGCGTGTGACCCGCCTCGATGCAGAAATGCGGAATGTCGATCACCGCCGCCGGGTCCGTCGCCAGAACCCGCAGCACTTGCCCCGCTGCCATGGCCTTCAACCGCTTGCGGGCCTTGAGCACCGGCAAGGGGCAAAGCAGGCCCTGCGCATCCAATTCATCATCCCATTCCATGCCGCTTTCGATAGGAGAAATGCCGGGGCCTGTCCATCCTTTTGAACGCAGGGATGACAGAAGATAGCATTTGAAGCGGCAGGCTTTGATAGATGTTATCTATCACGGCACGGAACAGCCGCATCGACCCTGCGCGGGCAGATCGCTACACCCGCGCCTAGACCGCGCGCGATATAGGAGCAAGCCAATGGCACTGGATCAACAAGAGGGCATCTGGAAATCCGGCAAGGGCAAAGGCCGCCGCGCGACCAAGGGCCGCCAGTTGGACGATGCCGCATGGGATCAGGTCAAGGCATTGCTGGGCGACCGCCCGCGCCGTCGCGATCTGCTGATCGAATTCCTGCATCTGATCCAAGATGAATACGGCCATCTTTCAGCGGCCCATCTGCGGGCCTTGGCCGAAGAAATGCGCCTTTCCATGGCCGAGGTCTGGGAAGTGGCCACCTTCTACGCCCATTTCGACCCGGTCCGCGAAGGAGAGGCCTCCCCCCCCGATCTGACCATCCGCGTCTGTGACAGCCTGTCTTGCGAACTCGCAGGGTCCGAGGCGCTGTTCGAGGCGCTGTCAAACGGCCATGACCCGGCCAAGGTGCGGGTGCTGCGCGCGCCCTGCATGGGGCGGTGCGATACCGCCCCCACCTTGGAAATCGGCCATAACCATATCGACCACGCCACCCCTGCAAAGGTCGAAGCAGCGATTGCGGCCCGTGCATTTTCCCCGAAAATCCCGCTTTATGAACCCCTCGCGGCCTATCAGCATGCAGGCGGCTACAAAAAGCTGGCCGCGTTGCGCGCGGGCGGCAACTGGGAGGCGGTGCAGGATATGGTCATGGCCTCCGGCCTGCGCGGCCTTGGCGGCGCTGGCTTTCCCTCGGGCAAGAAATGGGGCTTTGTGCGCGCCAATCCCGGCCCCCGCTATCTGGCCGTGAACGGGGATGAAGGCGAACCCGGCACTTTCAAGGATCGTCATTACCTTGAACGCACGCCGCATCTGTTCCTTGAAGGTATGCTGATCGCCGCTTGGGCGGTCGAGGCGGATAAATGCTTCATCTATATGCGCGACGAATACCCCGCCGTGCTGCATATCCTCGCCCATGAAATTGCGGCACTTGAACAGGCGGGCATCGTGGCCCCCGGTTATATCGACCTGCGGCGCGGGGCAGGGGCCTATATCTGCGGCGAAGAATCCGCGATGATCGAAAGCATCGAAGGCAAGCGCGGTCTGCCCCGCCACCGCCCGCCCTTTGTGGCGCAGGTCGGCATCTTTGATCGCCCCACGCTGGTGCATAACGTCGAAACCCTGAAATGGGTGGCGCGGATCGTGCGGGAAGGGCCAGAGGTGTTGAACACCACCGCGCTGAACGGGCGCAGTGGCCTGCGGTCCTATTCCGTGTCGGGGCGCGTGGCCAAACCGGGGGTCTACCTTCTGCCCGCAGGCTCCACCATCACCGATGTGATCAAGGCCGCAGGGGGCATGGCCGCAGGCCACAGTTTCAAGGCCTATCAACCGGGCGGGCCATCCTCGGGCCTGTTGCCTGCCTCGATGCATGATATCCCGCTGGATTTCGACACGCTGCAACCGCATGGCACTTTCATCGGCTCTGCCGCTGTGGTGGTGCTGGGCCATCAAGACAGCGCCCGCGATGCCGCACTGAACATGCTGAAATTCTTCGAGGCGGAATCCTGCGGTCAATGCACCCCTTGCCGCGTCGGTTGCGAAAAGGCGGTCAAGCTGATGCAAGCACCGAAATGGAATCAGGCCCTGCTGACCGAATTGTCCAATGTCATGGTCGATGCCTCGATCTGCGGTCTGGGCCAAGCCGCCCCCAACCCGATCAAGCTGGTGATGAAACATTTCGCGGAGGAAATCTGATGTCGGTTACATTCACCCTCGATGGCCGCGAAGTCACCGCCGAAACTGGCCAGACGATCTGGGAGGTCGCCAATGGTCGCGGGCTTATCATCCCGCATCTGTGCCACAAACCAAGCCCCGGCTATCGCCCCGATGGCAACTGCCGCGCCTGCGTGGTGGAGGTAGAGGGCGAACGCACGCTTGCCGCCTCTTGCATCCGCGAACCGGTGCAAGGGATGGTGGTGCATACCAAATCCGCCCGCGCGCTTGCCGCCCGTAAGATGGTGGTGGAAATGCTGGTGACGGATCAACCCGAGGCGGCGCATGATGCATCCTCCCATATGGCCGATATGGTTGCGGCCACCGGGGCCAAGGGCAACCGCCTGCCCAAGCTGGAAAAATCCCGCATTCCGCTTCTGGATGACAGCCATGTCGCCATGCGCGTGAACCTTGACGCCTGCATTTCCTGCGGGTTGTGCGTCCGCGCCTGCCGCGAGGTGCAGGTGAATGACGTGATCGGCATGTCGGGCCGCGGGCAAGACAGCTATCCCACCTTTGATATGGCCGACCCGATGGGGGCCAGCACCTGCGTCGCTTGCGGTGAATGTGTGCAGGCCTGCCCCACAGGTGCCCTGATGCCCGCCACCGTGCTGGACGATCAGCAGCGCGGCGACAGCAAGGATTTCGACGAGGAGGTCAAATCCATCTGCCCCTTCTGCGGCGTCGGCTGTCAGGTTTCCCTGAAGGTCAAGGACGGCAAGGTGAAGTTCGTCGAAGGGATCAACGGCCCCGCGAATGAAGGGCGGCTTTGCGTCAAGGGGCGGTTTGGGTTTGACTATATCCACCACCCCCACCGCCTGACCAAACCGCTGATCCGCAAGCCGGATATGCCCAAGGGGCTGAATATCGACCCCGGCAATCTGCTCACCCATTTCCGCGAGGCGACATGGGATGAGGCGCTGGATTTCGCCGCAGGTGGCATGGCGCGGCTGCGCGGCAGCGATGGTGGCCGCGCGGTTGCGGGCTTTGGCTCGGCCAAATGCTCCAATGAGGAAGCGTATCTTTTCCAAAAGCTGATCCGCCAAGGCTTTCAGCACAATAACGTCGACCATTGCACCCGGCTGTGCCACGCCTCCTCCGTGGCGGCGCTGATGGAAAACGTGGGCTCGGCGGCGGTGACGGCCACGTTCAACCAGATCGAAAATGCCGATGTGGCGATTGTGATCGGCGCGAACCCGGTGGAAAACCACCCCGTTGCCGCGACCTATTTCAAGCAATTCACCAAACGCGGCGGCAAGCTGATCGTGATGGACCCGCGCGGCGTTGGCCTGCGCCGTTTCGCCAGCCATATGCTGCAATTCCGCCCCGGCTCTGACGTGTCGATGCTGAATGCGATCATGCATGTGATCGTCGAAGAAAAGCTGTATGATCAACAGTATATCGAGGCCTATACCGAAAATTGGGAAGCCGAAAAGGCGCATCTTGCCAATTTCGCGCCTGAAAAGATGGAAGGTATCTGCGGCATCCCCGCCGATACCCTGCGCGATGTGGCCCGCACCTTTGCCGGGGCCAAGGCCGCGATGATCTTCTGGGGCATGGGCGTGTCGCAGCATATCCACGGCACCGATAATTCCCGCTGCCTGATCTCGCTTGCCTTGATGACGGGCCAGGTGGGCCGCCCCGGCGCGGGCCTGCACCCGCTGCGCGGCCAGAACAACGTGCAAGGTGCCTCTGACGCGGGCCTGATCCCGATGTTCCTGCCCGATTACCAAACCGTTACTTCCGACAATATCCGCAACGCCTTTACCGAGGTCTGGGGCTCTGGTGACTTTTCCAATGAAAAGGGCCTGACCGTCACCGAAATCCTTGATGCCGTGCATGAAGGCCATATCAAGGGCATGTATATTCTGGGCGAAAACCCGGCGATGTCTGACCCCGATGTCACCCACGCGCGCGAGGCGCTGGCCAAGCTGGAGCATTTGGTGGTGCAGGATATCTTCCTGACAGAAACCGCCAATTACGCCGATGTCATCCTGCCCGCCGCCGCGTTTTATGAAAAATCCGGCACGGTGACGAACACCAACCGTCAGGTGCAAATGGGCCGCCCTGCCGTGAAACCGCCGGGCGAGGCGCGCGAAGATTGGGCGATCACGACCGAACTGGCAAGACGGCTGGGCCTGGGCTGGACCTATACCCACCCGTCGCAGGTCTTTGCCGAGATGAAGCTGAACATGAAATCGCTGTCCAACATCACATGGGACCGGTTGGAGCGGGAAAGCTGCGTCACCTATCCCAGCCTGTCGGAAACGGACCCCGGCCAGCCGATTGTGTTCGCAGATGGCTTCCCGCGCGCCGGGGGACGGGCCAAGTTTACGCCCGCATCGGTGATCGCCCCGGATGAGGTGCCCGATACCGACTATCCGATGATCCTGACCACGGGGCGGCAGTTGGAACATTGGCACACAGGGTCGATGACCCGCCGATCAAAGGTGCTGGACGCGGTGGAGCCAGAGGCGAATTGCTCGCTCAACCCGAAAACCCTGCGGGCCTTGGGCGTGGAACCGGGTGGTCATGTGCGGCTGTCAACGCGGCGCGGCAGCATCACCATCATGGCGCGGGCGGACCGGGCGGTGGCCGAGGATATGGTGTTCCTGCCCTTTGCCTATGTCGAGGCGGCGGCGAACATTCTGACCAACCCGGCGGTGGACCCCTACGGCAAAATCCCGGAATTCAAGTTCTCTGCGGTGAAGGTGGAAAAAGCCGAAAGCGCGGTCGCGGCGGAATAACCGCGCCGCCGCTGCACCAAAACGAATCGCAGGTTGATCTGGGGCTATTCTCTGGGGGCTGGGCCGATGGCTTGGCCCCCAATGGCATTCTGCCCCATGGCAAGCCGCCGTGGCGGGTGAATCAAGGGTTTGCCCCCTTCAAATCCTTGTCGCTGAAATGAAAATCGCCCCTTCGACACCAAGGCGTCGAAGGGGCGTTGTGCCGTCAATACCGGCGGTTCATTCTAAAAAGGCTTCGTCCGCTCTAACTTTCTAAACTATACTTTAGAATAGTCGGCTTGTCTATACGAAAGTATATGCCGGGTGCTTATCCTTGTCCAAGGATATGTAGACCCCCGGCACAGCCCGCACGCGACAAACGGCTTTCCTGTGTCCCGGCTGCGGGCTAAGCTTTCCGCAGGGTAATGCGGGTGAATGCCAGACATGACAAAACCAACCGGGCATCTGGCGGCGTGGCGATCGTTCCGGCTGTTTGAGCCGTTGGGCGCGGATGTTCTGGCCGAGGTGGCCGCCGCCGCGCATCGGCGCGAATGGGCGGCGGGGGCAACCCTGTTTCAGCGCGGCGATCCCGGCGATTACCTTGTGGCGCTGCTTACTGGCCGTATCCGTCTGGCGCTTGGCACTGCGCAGGGCCGCGAATTGGTGCTGCGCCACGCCGAGCCGGGCGATCTGTTCGGCGAGCTGTCGCTGTTCGACGGCGCCCCCCGCTCTGCCGAGGCGACAGCACTGGTCGCCAGCGCGGGCTATGTGCTGAACAGGCGCGATTTTGACCAGATCGCGGCCCGCCATCCCAGCCTGCGTGACGCGGCCACGCTTTACCTTTGCCGGATGCTGCGCGACACCACGGAACAGCTGGAAGGCATCGCGCTTTATACGCTAGAGGCGCGGGTGGCGCGGTTCTTGCTGTTCACCCTGCGCCAGATCCATGGCGATGACCTGCCGCCCAACCCGCTGCTGCGGCTAGAGATCAACCAATCCGACCTGGCAGCGGTTCTGGGGGCCAGCCGCCCCAAGGTCAACCGCGCGCTGCAAGCCCTGCGCGACACGGGTGCTGTGCAGCGCCGGGGCGAGGCGATGGAATGTGACACCGCCGCCTTGATCCGCCTTGCGGAACCACAGCCGGAATGATGCGGCAGCGGTTGCCCATCGCACTGGCGGCCCTTCTGTGCCTTGCGGGGTTTGCAGCACTTCTTGCCCGTTCGCCCCCGACGTTCCTGCTGCTGCAAGAGCGGGTGTTTGACGCCGTTCTGCGGCTGGCCTCGGCCAAGGCGACGCCTCGCGTGCAGGTCATTGATATCGCCGAGGTGGACGACCAAGGCCTGCCATGGGGCCGCGCCGCCACCGCGCGTCTGCTGGCGGCGCTTGCCACGGCTGGCCCGCAAGTGGTGGCGCTGGATATCGTGTTTTCCAGCGATTGTGGCCCCGGCCCGGCCAATGACGCTCTGGCCCATGCCATCGGGCAAAACCCGACCGTGCTGGGCTTTCTGATGTCGGCCCGCACCACCTTGCCGCTGCGCCCCGGCCCCCGGCTGGCCGTCAGCGGCACCCCCACCCTGTGGGAGGCAGCAGGCGCCGAAGGTCCCTGCACGGGGTTTGCCGATGCGGCGGCAGGCTTGGGCGTAACCGCGCTTTTGGCCGATGCGGATGGCCTTGTGCGCCGGATTCCGGCAGCGGTGCGCGCGGCGGGGGTCGTGCATCCGTCCTTGGCGCTTGAGGCGGTGCGTCTGGCGCAACCCGGTGCCGCCTCGCCCGTTCTGGCCGCTGCGGCGCAGGGGAACCGCCTGCGCGTCGGGTCTGCGATCTTTGCCACCGATGCTGCCGCACAGCTACGCTTTGCGCCCTCGCAGCCGCAGGTTTGGGCCGCGCGCACCAGCGATGCCGCCTCGCTTTTGGCCCCTGATGCCGATCTGTCGCGCTTTCAAGGCGCGGTGGTCTTCATCGGCTCCAGCCTGCCGCAACGCGGCGGCTTGCGCGCCACGGCCAGCAGCCCGATTGCGCCTTCGGTCCAGATACAAGCCGATCTGGCCCAAGGCCTGCTGACGGGCCACTTGCCCCAGCGCACCGCCGCCGCCCCTCTGTGGGAGGCCGCCGCCGCCACCACCCTCGGGCTTGCCAGCATCGCCTTGCTGCTGCTTGCCCCGGTTGGCGCAGGGGTCGGCGCCGCGCTGGGGCTTGGCGCGGTCTGGGCGCTGGGCACCGCGCTGTGGTTTGCCACCACGGGCAGCTTACTGGACCCGGTAACGCCCTTGCTGGCTGCGCTGATAGCGGGGGCGATTGCGCTTGTCGGCAGGGCTAACAGCAGCGCCCGCGCCGAACGCACCCTGCGCCGCAAACTGGCCCAGCTTTTGCCCGCCGCCGTGGTGCGCCAACTGGCCGATGATCCGCGCCGCTTTCATCTGCGCGGCGAACGGCGCGAGATTACGGCCCTGATGACCGATATCGAAGGCTTCTCCGAAACCACCCGCGCCATCGGGCCAGAGGCGCTGGTGGCCCTGCTCGACCAATATTTCGCAACCACCTGCGCAATTGTCCTGCGCCACGGCGGCATGATCGACAAAATGGTGGGCGATTCTGTGCATGCCCTGTTCAACGCACCGCTGGATCAGCCCGGCCATGTCGATGCCGCGCTTGCCTGCGCCGCCGAACTGCTGCGCGAAACCGAGGCGCTGCGCCAGCGTCCCCAAATGCAGGCCGCAGGCTTGGGGCGCACGCGGATCGGGATGGAAACCGGAATGGCGGTGCTGGGCGATGTCGGCTCTGGCCTGCGGATCGACTATACCGCGCATGGCGATGCGGTGAACCTGTCGGCGCGTCTGGAAGCAATGAACAAGAGCCTCGGCACAAGCCTTTGCATCGGCCCCAATGCCGCAGCTCAGGCGCAAGGCCCCTTGCGCAGCCTCGGCACGCATCAGGTTCGCAGCTTTGGCATGATGGAACTGTTTACCCTGCCGGACGAGGGCGTTTCGCCTTTCACCTGATCCATCGCGCATCATCCACCGCGTTGAAATCTTTGGTTTCAGGCAATTTTGGGGGATCCAGATTCAACGCGAAACGCCTTCGTCACAGCCCAACGCTGGCAAAGGCCGCGTCAATCCGCGCCTGCCCCCATTGCACGGGGGCGGTGGGCGCGGCCCCTTCGACCACATCCACCCCGGCCCCGGCAGCCACGATCTGCGCCACACCGGCAGCGGTCACGGCAACCTCGCCCCTGTCCACAAACACGGCAAAGACACCCTTGCTTTGCCCGGCAAAAAACCGGGTTCCACGCACCCCGATCTGGGCAAAGGCATTGCGGAAGGTCAGGTCCAGCTTTGGCAAATCGTCGGGCCGGTCAAACAGCATCTGGCCGCCGATGGAGATTTCGCCACCAAGCTCTGCGATGAACCGGTCAATCCCGATTTCGCTCTCCGGGCCAAGGTTGATCCGCGTCTGCGTGATCAGCAACAACTCGGCAAATCCGGCCGCCCCGGTGCGCACCAGATCACCTTCAAACAGCGGGTCATCCCGTTTCAGCATCTCGGCGGCCTGCGCGCGCATCAATACCGCCTCACCCCGAACCTGAACGGTCGCCCCGACCGAAGGGTCCGCAAAGGCGGGCAAAGGCAGCGTGGCGGCGATCCCTGCGGCAATCACCCGACGGCGGCTTAACAACGGCATGGCATGATCCAATTTTCAAATCCAATCCGCGCAGAGTGCCAGTTTTCACCTCATCGCGCTAGGGCTTCTCAACGCGCACATCTACCGCCGGCATCCCTGCCGCCGCCGCCGCTTGCAGGCCTTGATCACTGTCCTCCAGAACAAGGCAATCGCTGTGGGGCACCCCCATTTGCGCCGCCGCCATCAGAAACATCGCAGGGTCCGGCTTGGCCACCCCTGCCTCGGTCAGGCTGATGACCGGATCGAACAGCGCCGCAATCCCACAGGCCCCCAGCATCGCCTGCACCACTTCGGCCTCCGCGTTTGACGCAACCGCCATCGGCACCCGCCCAAACCAGTGCCGCGCCAACGCCAACACCGGCGGATTGGCCCGGCAGGTTGCCGCAAGCCCTGCCGTCGCCGCAATGCTGTCCCGCACGGCGCGGGGCACATCCAGCCCCCGACAGGCACTGTCGCGCAGCTCTGTCAGCAAATCCCGCCGCGCAAGCCCGGTGCGCGCAGCATACCAACCCGCGTCCATCGCGGCACCCTGCCGCGCCAAAGCCTGCGAAAACGCAGCAAAATGCAACCCCGCGCTCAGCACCAGCGTGCCGTCACAATCAAAGATCAAAGCCTTGAAGGGCGGCAAGTCGTCCAAAACTGCCATAGTGCTCTGCTCCTGTCATATGCCTCGCACCATGCCCGAGTGTCCGCGTCGGCGAAACCCACCCTGCTTTCTTTTCGGCACAAATATCCACGGGGGTGGGTCCGGGAGGGGGCAGTCAGCCCCCTCCCGGCGCGTGCCAAAATCCCGATGGCTCAAGCAGCAGGCCGGAACCTTGCCGTTGCGGCTTCGCAGCAATAGGCATCGGCCATCGGATAGGGGCTGCGGGCAAGGCTGTCGACAGCGGCAATCACCCGGTCGGCTTTCGCATCATCCATCAGCACCGACAGGTTCAGCCGCGTCCATCCCGGTTTTTCCATTTCCGCCCCACTCAGAATAGCGCTGCGGATCGCCTCTGATTCCGCCGCACCAATCCCCAACAGCCGATGCGCATAGGGGCCAGCGCAGGCACAGCCACCCCGCGCCTGAATACCATGCACATCCGACAACAGCCGCGTGAAAAGCTGGTGATGCAAAAACCCACCCCGTGCCGCGTCCCGCACCCGGAACGAAAAGATTGGCAAGGCCTGCGCTGCGCTATTGCCCATCAGCACGATATTGGGATTTGCCTGCCAGACCGCCAGCGCCCGCGCGCGCAAGGCTGCATGCCGCGCCTCCATCCGCGCCTGTCCAATCGCCGCCTTGACCAGAAACACCAAGGCCGCGCGAATATCGCCCACCACATTCGGCGTCCCGGCCTCCTCTCGCGTGGCAATATCGCTGCTGTAGTCATGCGCGCTGGGCGACACGAACTTCACCGTGCCGCCGCCGGGTTGAAACACCCTGCGCGAACAAACAGCCGCCTTGCGCAGGATCATCACCCCCGAGGCCCCCGGCCCGCCGATGAATTTATGCGCCGAAACCACAACCGCATCCTTCTCGGCATCGCTGCCTGCCCGCATGTCGATGGGCAGATACGGCCCGCCGCCCGCATAATCCCACACAGCCAAGGCACCATGGCGCTTGAGCATCCGCGTCACCGCATCGGCATCCGTCACAATGCCAGTGACGTTAGAGGCCGCCGAAAACGCCCCCACAATCCGCCGCCCGCGTGCCGCGATCAAGGCCGCCTCCAGCATCGCCATATCCGGCCCGCCGTTGGGGGCCTCAGAAATCTCCAGCACTTCGGCCCCGCTTTCGCGCCATGGCAGAATGTTGGAATGATGTTCATAGGGCCCGATCAGCACCAAGGGGGCCTCGCCGCGCGCCACCGCTTCGGACACGCCCAGCAAATGCACCAGACGGTTCAAACCCGCCGTGGCCCCAGCACCGGCAAACACCGTGGCAAAGGCCTCCGTCGCGCCGCATTGCGCGGCAATAACGGCCCGCGCCTCGCGCCGCATCCGCGTTATCAACCCGCCGCAATAGGACGCCTCGGTATGGCTGTTGGCATAGAAGGGCAGCACCTGTTCCATCACAAAGGCCTCCACCTGCCGCAGCGCGCGACCCGAGGCGACATAATCGGCGTAAAGCAGCGTTTGCACCCCAAAGGGCCCATCAAATTCCGCCCCTTCGCCAATCACACCATCCCGCAACTGCGCAATCACCTCCGGCACGGCAAGGCTGGCTGCAAAGGTTTCAATCGCGCTGGGCATCGGGCATCTCCGGGGGTCAAGCTGTTCCCGATCATAGCGTAAGGCGAACGTGGTAAACCTTACCTTTTTATATTGAAATGCCCCTTTATCTTGGGTCAAATGACCACATGAAACCAGTTTCATTAGATCAGATAGATCGCGCCATCCTGCGCGCCCTGCAACGCGACGCCGCCCAATCCCAGCGCGAATTGGCGGAAACCGTCGGCCTGTCGCAAAACGCCTGCTGGCGGCGCTTGAAAAATCTGCAAGAGGGTGGGCTGATCGCAGGCCAAACCCTGCGGCTGCATGCCAAACAGCTTGGCCTTGGCCTGACCGTCTTTGTGATGGTCCGCACCCGCCATCACAGCAAGGACTGGCTGGCGATTTTCCGGCGTGAGGTGCTGAACATCCCGCATGTCATCGACTTTTACCGCATCGCGGGCGATTATGATTACATGCTGAAAATCGTGGCCGAGGATATGAACGCCTTTGACCAGATTTACCAACGCCTGACCGCCAAGGTCGAATTGGAAACCGTCACCTCCTATATCACGATGGAGGCGATAGCCGATGCCCGCGATCTACCCGTTTAGCCGGATATAGGCGATAAACAGACCCATCAGCACCGGCTGGTGCAGCAGGTAAATCACCAGACTGTGCCGCCCGATCCATGTCGCGCGCCACAGCCAGCGCGGCACCGGATGCGGCACCAAAAGTCCCTGCTTGGCCAAAATCTTGGCCAGTGCCATGCCCAGTAAAAATGCCCCGAACCACGGGAACAGCGGCTCAAAATCCATCGACGCGGGCGTGCTGGGCGACAGGCCCAGCCACCACAGCATCGGCGTGTCAAACGCTGCATGGCGGAACATCTGCGGCAGCGCCAGAAAGACCGCGGCCAAGCCCAGCAGCGCCGCAAATGGCAGCCGCAGCATCGCAAGCCCCAGCAGCGATGACACCGCAATCGAATGCAGAATTCCGTAAAAGACGAATTGCTCGGGCATCACAAAACGCGTGGCCAGCGTGACCAGCAGCGCCGCCCCGGCAATGATGCCAAACCTGCGCCAGAACCGGGGCCAGACAATCCCGCGCCCATGCGCCAACACAAGGCCTGCGCCCGCCAGCAGCAAAAAGCTGCCCGCCACGGCACGCGCGAACATCGCCCAAAACCCGGTGACGGCGTAATTGGGCGGGGTAAAGCCGAACAGCCCAAGATCAAAGGTGAAATGGTAAATCACCATTCCCACCACAGCCAGCGCACGCGCCACGTCCAAGCCAATGATCCGCCCGCGCGGGGCCTCTGCCTCTGCCATCTGTTGCCTTCTCAGCTTGCCTTCCCCCAGCCATAGCCGAGCCTCGCGCAAAAGCCGATGCAAAAAACGCAGCTTTCCTCGGGGCGCTTGCCATTCCCGCGCCTGCGCGCAAAGCTGCGCCGAAGCCGCAGCCAAAGGACCCTTCGCCAATGCCCCAAATCACCCTTTTCGGCACCCTGCCAGATGGCCGCGCCGTGCAGCAGATCACCTTGTCCGGGGGCGGGCTGACCGCGCAGGTGCTGACCCTTGGGGCCAGCCTGCGCGATTTGCGGCTGGCGGGCCATGCGCCGGCGCTGGTTCTGGGGTTTGACAGCCTCGCGCCCTATTCTCAGGTGCCCGGCTATTTCGGCGCAACCGTGGGCCGCTGTGCCAATCGCATCGCGGGCGGGGCAGGGGTGCTGGACGGGCAGCGCTTTCAATTGGATATCAACAACGGGCCGAACCATCTGCACGGCGGGGCGGCAGGGTTTTCGCAACAGCTTTGGCAGATCGCCGATGTGCAGGCCGATCGCGTGACGCTGACGCTTGCCTCGGCCGATGGTGATATGGGCTATCCCGGTGCGCTGGCGGTGTCTGTGACCTATGCGCTTTTGCCCGGTGGGGTGATGGATATCGTGATGGAAGGCCACGCCCAAGCGCCGACCCTGTGCAATCTGGCGCATCACAGTTACTTCACCCTTGGCGGGCCGGATATCCTGTCGCACAGCCTGAAGGTCGATGCCGCGCACTATCTGCCCGTGGATGCAGGTTTGATCCCAACGGGGGAGGTTGCCGAAACGGCGGGCAGCCCGTTTGATTTCCACCAACCCCGCCTGCTGCGCGCGGCGTTGCAAGGGCTGGCGCTGGACCATAACTTCTGCCTTTCGCCGCAACGCCGTGCGCTGCGCCCTGTGGCGGTGTTGTCTTGCGGAAGGCTGAGCATGGAGCTGTCAACGACAGAGCCGGGCTTGCAAATCTATGACGCCGCGCGGATGTCGGTTGCGGTGCCCGGCCTCAATGGCCCGCTTGGCCCCTATGCCGGTATCGCGATGGAACCGCAGGTCTGGCCCGATGCGATCAACCATCCCGACTGGGCGCAACCGGTGCTGCGCCCCGGCGAGGTTTATCGCCAGCACAGTCAGTTTGCCTTTACCCTTGGTTGATGGCGCAAGCCCGGATCACCCGTCCAGCAGGTCGTCGAATGTCGCGGTTGCTCTGGTCATCTTGGCCTGCACCGCTTTCATCAAATCCTCGGCCCGCAGCATGCCTGCGTTCCATGTCGCAATCTGGTCCAGCCCTTCGGCAACCGAATGGTCGCGGGCATAGGTGACGGCTTGCTTGATCCCGGCAATCGCCAGCGGGGATTTGGCGGCGATCTCGGCCGCCATCGCCTGCGCCGCCGTGACCGTGGCCGCAGCATCGGGATGCACGGCATTCACCACACCCCAGCCGCGCGCCTCCTCCGCCGAAAACCTGCGCCCGGTATAGGCCAGTTCGCGCAGGATGCCGGGGGCCATCAGCTTGGGCAGGCGCTGCAAGGTGCCAACATCGGCGGCCATGCCGATATGAATCTCCTCGATGCCGAAGGTGGCATCCGCACTCGCCAATCGGATATCGCAGGCCGAGATCAGGTCGATCCCGCCGCCAAGGCACATGCCCTGCACCGCCGCGATGACAGGCACTCGGCAGGTTTCCAGACTGGTCAGCGCCGCCTGATAGCGCAGGATCACATCGCGCAAGGCATAGGCCCCGCGCGCGGGTTCGGCCTGCGCAAGCCCCATCAACCCCTGAAAGGCCGCAAGGTCCATGCCGCCGCTGAAATGCTTGCCCCGCCCCGACAGCACCACCACCCGCACCGCAGGGTCTGCGCCAAGGGCGACCATCAGCCGGGGCAAATCCGCCCAGAAATCAGGGCTCATGGCATTGGCCTTATCGGGGCGGTTCATCTCCAGATGGGCGATGCCGTCTTGGATGGTGCAAGCGAAAAAGCTGCTGGCAAGCGGGTCTGTCATGGCGCATGTCCTTTGTGTCACCACGCGATCATGGCCGGGGATTGCCCGCAAAACCAGCGTTCCGTGACGGCACGGGGGGCCTTAGCCGCGCAAAGGATAGCGGGCCAGCACGTCATAGCGCGGGCCGTCCTGCGTCAGCGTGGATTGATACAGCACCATCTCGGCCACCTGCCACGGCCCCGCGCGAAACCCCGCCCCGTTGATCACCGCGCGTTCCAGCCGCACCGCATCCTCGGGCAGCAGCGCGGGAAAGCGGCCCAGGGTGATATGCGGCAAAAAGCGGCGCGAGGGCACATCCGCCCCGGCCACCCGCGCCACCCGTTCCACCTTGGCCTGAAGCCGATCCAACGCGGCACTGGGGGCCAGTGCCGCGTAAACCGAGGTCGGCTTGGCCTTGCCGAAAATCCCGAACCCTGACAGCGACAGATCAAACGGTGGCATCCGCAGCGACAACAAATCGTCATGCAGCGCCTCCAGCACCTCATCGCGAACCTCGCCCAGAAAGGCCAGCGTGATGTGGAACTGATCCCGCGCCACCTTGCGCGGGATGGGCAGCAGGAATTGCTGCACCGCCAACTGGCTTTCCACATCGCCGGGGATGTCCAAAGCCACAAATGCGCGGATCATAAGCGTGCCTCCAACAGGCCCAAACGGTCCAGAATCTCGGCCCGCACCGGGCCTTCGCGCGCGGGGTCTTTCAACGTGGTCATCAAGACCTCGGCAGGGGGGCGGCCCGCCCCGCGCCATGACAGGCCACGCAACACCGCTTCGGCCTCGGGGGGTAAACGGTCAGGCTCCTCCACCCCGCGCAGTGCCGCCCAAACCCGCGTCCAGCAGCGCCCCACGCTCCATGGGTTATAGCCGCCACCCCCCAAGACCAGAAAGCGCGGCGACAGCGGGCGCAACGCCTTCACCACCGCCACATGCGCATTGTTCGACAGCGCCAAGCGCGCCAGCGGGTCCTCCTCCAACGCGTCGGCCCCGCATTGCAACACCACCGCATCCGGGGCAAACGCTGCCACACGCGGCAGGATCAGCCGCTCCAACACCACCCGCATTTCACTGTCATTGAACCCGCGCGGCACCGGCAGGTTAAAGCAGTTCCCGCCCCCGGTATCGCCAAGCGCCCCGGTAAAGGGCCAGCGCTTTTCCTCATGCACCGATATCAGCAAGGCATCGGGATCACCGGCAAACCCGGCCTCCACCCCGTCGCAATGATGGGCATCAATGTCGATATAGGCGATGCGCCGCACACCGTTCAGGCGCAACACCTTCATCCCCAGAACCACATCATTCAGGTAGCAAAACCCATTCGCGCGGTCGGGCAACCCGTGATGCGTGCCACCCCCCGGCACATGCACCACACCCCCCGCCCGCAGCATCTCGGCGGCCAGCATCACCCCCCCGGCCCCGGTGGCAGGGCGGCGAAACACCTCTGGGTAAACCGGGTTGGATACCGTGCCCAGATGATAGCGCGCGCGCACCTCCGCGCTGACGGTGCCCATGGCCTCGGCCCCTTGCAAGGCGGCGATATAGCCGGGGTCATGCCACAGATGCAGCGCCTCGGGCTTGGCGCGCGGGCTGGTGACATAGCACCCCTCCAGCCACCCCATTGCCCGACACAGATCCATCACCGTCGACACACGCGGCACCCGCAACGGATGCCCCGCCCCATAGGACGAGCCGCGGTAAATCTCTGACCCGATGAACACTGGCTCCATGGCACCCAAACCCGCCTTACGCACCCAAACTGCTTGCGCAAAGGCGGGGCTGCAAGGGCATAAACCTTGAATTTTCGGGATTTTTCGCTATATGTTAATCCATAAGCCGCAAATTGGCCGCCACACGGGCAGGCCCGGCAACACAGGCAGGTATAAGGAAATCCATGCCCAAGGATAACACCTCCCCGGCGGAGGGTTTGCATATTCAGTTCGGCGCGCTGTGCTGGCGTATCGGCAAAAAGGGGGCAGAGGTTCTGCTCATCTCCAGCCGGGAAACCGGGCGCTGGGTGATCCCGAAGGGCTGGCCGATGAAAGGCCGCGCCGGGCATGAAGCTGCGGCGATCGAGGCATGGGAAGAAGCCGGGGTCAAAGGCCAGATTGCCGAGGATCGGCTGGGCCATTTCACCTATGACAAGATCCTGAACCGCGACAGCAAGAAAGAACGCGCCAAGCCGTGCATCGTCGATGTTTACCCGTTGGAGGTGGCCAAGCTGGCCCCGGAATTTCCCGAACAGCGCCAGCGCCGCCGCAAATGGTTCGCCCCCGCCGATGCCGCCCGTAAAGTGGCAGAGCCAGAGCTGAAATCGCTGCTCGCCCTGTTCAACCCGCCTGCTTCGGCAGCCGCAAACCCACCGGACAAGGGCAGCAAGGCCTAAGGCTGATGCCGTCTTGCTTCTGCGACCAAATAGCTTAGGTAGCGGGTCACTGATCCGGCCTTTCCCGTTTCCTCGATACAGGCGAACCATGATCCGATACTCGCTCAAATGTGCTGCCGATCACAGCTTTGAAAGCTGGTTCCAATCGGCTGCCGCCTTTGATGCGCTGGCTGATGCGGGCCATGTGACCTGCCCGCAATGCGGCAGCGCCGAGATCAGCAAATCGCTCATGGCCCCCGCCGTCAGCCTGACCCGGTCCGAGGCGGCAACCCTGCCGGACAAGCCGCTGTCGACCCCGGAAAACCCGCAGGAAAAGGCGCTGGCTGCCTTGCGCGCCGAGGTAGAGGCCAATTCCGATTACGTCGGCAAGAATTTCGTGGCCGAAGCGCGCAAGATGCACGAAGGCGCCGCCACCCCCCGCGCCATCCATGGCGAGGCCCGGCTGGATGAGGCGAAAAAGCTGGTCGAGGATGGGATTCCCGTGATGCCGCTGCCCTTCCTGCCGCCGCGCAAGGTGAACTGAGCCAATTTCCCAACGCAGCATCGCCCGCATGTGCGGGCGGACCCCTTAAGCAATTGAGTTTTTGGCCCTTTTGCTGCGCTGCGGCATGAATATGCCTTGCTATTGTGCAGTTGCAGCATTTCTGTTATTGTTAGCGCTATCATTTCAAAGGTCACAGCAAAATCACAGGAACAGACAATGCCAAAAGCCGTATTGGAAGAAACGAAAATCCGCGAAGCCGCCTATGCGATCTGGGAAGCCGAAGGCCAGCCCGAAGGCCGCGACGAGGCGCATTGGTTGCAAGCCATCGAGTCGCTGACCGCCGCCGCCAAGCCCAAAGCGCCGCGCAAGGCCAAAGCCGCCCCCAAAGCTGACGCAAAGCCTGCGGCCAAGGCCAAACCGGCCGCAAAGTCACGCAAAGCTGCCGACAGCTAATCGCTGCAACCGGCGCGGCGGGCTTTTGACCCGCCGCCGCATCCAACCGCGCAGCAGATGTTAACATATGGTTAACAAAAAACGTTTTATCGTTTTTAGTCAGTGGTTTGCCGACCTCACCGCGCGCGATTCAATCCAGCGGTTTCACACTCGCCGTCACATAATTCACCGATAAATCGCGGGCCGACAGGGACCAGCTCCAACTGATCGGATTGAACACCATCCCCTTGCGATCCACGGGCCGCAGCCCGGCTTTTTCCAGCATCGAGAACAGCTCCTCCGGGGTGATGAATTTGCGCCAGTCATGGGTGCCTTTCGGCAGCCAACGCATCACCCATTCCGCCCCGACAATCCCCATCACAAAGCTTTTCGGATTGCGGTTCAGGGTGGAACAGATCATCAGCCCGCCCGGTTTCAGCAGGTCCTGGCACGCCGTCAGATATTCCTGCGGGTCCGCGACATGTTCGACCACTTCCATATTCAGAACCACATCGAACTGTTCTCCCGCCCGCGCCAGATCCTCGGCCGCACAATGGCGGTAATCTATGGTCAGGCCCATCTGCTCGGCATGCAGCTTGGCCACCGGAATATTGCGGGCAGCGGCATCCGCGCCCACCACTTCGGCCCCCAGCCGCGCCATCGGTTCTGAAAGCAATCCGCCGCCACAGCCGATATCCAGCAGCCGCAGCCCTTTGAACGGCAGCGGCGCGGTCAGGTCGCGGTCAAACTCTGCCGCGATCTGGGTCGTGATATAATCCAACCGGCATGGGTTGAGCATGTGCAGCGGCTTGAATTTCCCCGTCGGGTCCCACCAATCCGCCGCCATCGCTTCGAATTTCGCAACTTCGGCGGGGTCAATCGTGTTCAAACTCATCAGTCTCTCCTCGCGGTTTCGGGCCTTGCAGTTTCTTGCCCGGACAGGCAGGCTTGGGGGACTATATAGGGCAATCATGGACCATAGATCAGGCCAAAAGAGCGCAGCTCAGTATTTATACCCCCCGCTGGACCCTTTCGATCAACGGATGATGGATGTGGGCGGCGGGCACAGCATCTATGTGGAGCAATGCGGCAGGCCCGACGGGCTGCCCGTGATGGTGGTTCATGGCGGGCCGGGGGGCGGGTGCAGCCCGGCGATGCGGCGCTATTTCGACCCGGAAACCTATCGTATCATTCTGTTCGATCAGCGCGGCTGCGGCCGCTCGCGCCCGCATGCCTCGATTGACGAAAACACCACTTGGCATCTGGTCGCGGATATGGAGGCGATCCGCACCGCGCTGGGGATCGACCGGATGATCCTGTTTGGCGGCAGTTGGGGGGCCACGCTGGCGCTGATTTACGCCATCACCCACCCCGACCGCGCTGCCCATCTGGTCCTGCGCGGCGTTTTCACCATGACCGAGGCGGAATTGCAGTGGTTCTACGGGGGCGGGGCCGGGCGGTTTTTCCCTGAACTATGGGCGCGATTCCAATCCGCTATCCCCGAGGCAGAACGGGGCGACCTGATCACCGCCTATCACCGCAGGCTGTTTTCCGGCCACCTGATGGAAGAAATGCGCTTTGCCCGGCTTTGGGCAAATTGGGAAAACTCGCTGGCCACCATCGACGCACAGGTCAGCGCGGGCGAGGGGCCTTCGGATTACGCGCGCGCCTTTTCCCGGTTGGAGAATCATTACTTCGTCAACAGGGGGTTTCTGGGCGAAGATCGCTGGATCCTGAAAAACCGCAACCGGATCGAAACGATCGGTGCCGATATCGTGCAGGGGCGCTATGATATGGTGTGCCCGCCCGCCGCAGCCACAGACCTCGCGCAGGGCTGGGCGAATGCGCGGATGAACTTGATTCCGCTGGCCGGGCACGCCCTGTCAGAGCCGGGAATATCCGAGGCATTGGTGGCCGTGATGGACAGGCTGCGCCCGCGGTAAAGCGGATTAACCCGTCGCAGGTTACGAAAAAAGGCGCAGGTTTCCCCGCGCCAGTTTGAAAAATCACGAGGGCAGCGCGCCCCGGCGGTTAGGTGGGTTTCCTATTTCCCGAAAACCCACCGCGCCGGGACGCACCGTCAGATCAGAAGCCGTAAACCAGCGAAACGCCCAGTTTGTTGTCCGAGCGGATTGCGCGGCTGTCGTTGTATTCCGTCAGGTAGCTGATGCGGGTGGAGAACGCATCCGTCATCTTGACGTTCAGGCCCAGATCGTTGTTCACGCGCAGGGCGGATTTCGACTTCAGCACATCGGTATCCATGGTCACGAACAGGTTGTCGTTGAAGCCATAGAAGAAGCGCGACGAAACAATGCCCGCGGCTTCGGTCACAGAAGCGCCCGTGCCGTATTTGATGTAGCTCTGGCCAACACCAGCCTGCACACGCCAGGTCATCTGCTCGGTGTTGACGACGCGGTAGCCCGGACCAAAGCCAAGGAAGGCGTCTTTCTTCACATCGGTTGCCGCAGTCGCAAGGCCATCGGTCTGCACGCGCGCCAAGGCGAAGGCATAGAACTGGTCGTTGAAGTAGTAGTTCGCATCATAGACCATGAAGATATCTTCTTTGGTCGACGCGCCGGCTGCTTCCTGGAAATCAACCGCAACGCCAAGGGTCTGCACCATGGGGCCGGCTGCATAGCGCAGGCGGGTGCCGATGGTCAGGTCTTGCGACTTGTTGTTGCCGGTCTTGCCCGAGTAGGACAGCGAGGCCGAGCCGGACAGGCCGGGGCGGAACTCCGGGTTGCCAAAACGGGCCGCATCGTTGGAGCGCGCCATGTCTTCTGCGACAGCGGTGTCGATGTCGTCCAGACGGTCGTTCAGGTCTTTGGTGCCGGTCAGGTCTTGCGCAAAGGCGCCCGAGGTTGCGAGAGCCAGTGCAAAGGCTGCGATCGTGCCGGTTTTCATTTCGTTTTTCATGGCATTTCCCTTTCAAGGTTCAGGATCCCGACAAGGTGGCCGGGGTTTCATTTGCCTGTGAGACGGTTTTAGTGTCGGGGTATCCAATAGGAAAATTCGTAATAATTGGGTTTGTAGTGAGAATTACTCGTGTAATGAGCCCTTGAAACGCCATTTCCGATGCAAAAAAACGGCACTGCTTGCGGAGTTCCGTTTAAGTATTTGAAATTATTGTGGTTTGTGCCTGCTTGCGATCGTTCAGATTTTCTCGATCACTTCGGCCACGCCGTCATCGAAGTGATCGACAAGGATTTTCAGTGTTCTTTGGGCAACATCCACGATGTCTTGATCCAGATCTTCGCGCCAGACGGACCAGATCGGGTAGCCGAAAACAGGGGCATCAGGCACCAGATGTAGCGTGCCTTCGTCAATGAATCGCTTGACGTAGCGGGCGGGCAGGTAGGCGGCGCAGCGGCGGTTGATGATATAGAGCGCCGAAAGCACGCCCATATCCAGCGTCAGGCCGGGGTTGGTGAGGTGGGGCAGGTGGAGTTGGTGAAAGGTCAGGAATTCGGGCGACCAGTCAACGTAAGCGTAATGCCCGACAAGCTGGTCCAGCGTGGGGTCGGCCCATGAGGCGACGAGGATCAACTCCTCATCCGTGACCTTTTCGATGCGCAGGCCATTGCGCAGGGTGGGCTGATATGAGAGCGCGATTTGCATGACCCCCTCGGACATGGCACGGGTCAGGCTGGCGGGCATGCCGAGTTCGCCGTGGATCGCGAGGTCGGGGATTTCGGCGCGCAGGGCGTCGATCCAGCGAAAGCCGAGGCGGGGCCAAAGCGCGGTTTGCGCGCCGATGGTCAGGGATCGGGTGAAGCCTTCGGGGATGGCGACGTGCTGGCGGGCCTGTTCCCAGTTTCGCAGGAGAAGCTGGGCGAATGGTTCAAATTCCACCCCCGCCGGCGTCAGCTCTGCCCCCGCCTTGGAGCGGGTAAAGAGTGGGCGGCCCAACTGATCCTCCAGCCGCTGAATCCGCAGCGAGACGGCGGATTGGGTGACGAAAAGCCGGTCCGAGGCCGCCGCGAAAGAGCCGGTCGCCGAGACTTCCATGAAGGTGCGGATCAGGTTCAGGTCCATGCACGGGATTTGACGTGAGAGGGGCGGGGAAAGCAAGAGGGCGCGCAATGAATCGCGCGCGATTCAAATGACAGCATATTGAAATTGCTGGTTTTTCTTTGTTTTGTTAACTGAATTTTAATCTGAGTGCGCGGCCTCTACGGGCCGTTTGCCGCCTTGATCATCGCGACGAGAATTATGATTTGTGCCTTCAGATCAAGGATCGAAAGATCGGCGGGCTGTTCGCAGACTTTCAGCGCCGCGCCGACTTTGTCGCCTTTGATTTCCATCTTTCCGTCTTTGCGCATGAAGTAAAAGGCGTGGTCATAGGGGCCAACGGCGCTTGGTGCTTGGTAGATTATCGGGTGAATCGATTGCAGCGCCGTTTGCAGCTCTTCGGGATTGACGTAATTCTCAATCTCGCGGCCTTTGGTGATCCAGACGATGCCGGGGCCGGTTGCCATTTCATCCCTGATCCGCGCGGAGGCGGGTTTCAGCTTGGCGCGCGGTGACTCTTTGTCACTGTCCAGCACAACAGCAAAATTGCGGTTCAACTCTCGCAGTTTGATGAAATCCGCAATCGCGGCGTCATCGGCGCTAAGGTGTTTGATCAGCGCGCCGCCATAGAACAGGATGCTGTAATGCACGCCTTCGATCAGGCTGGGATCAACGGCGTTGATCCAATGCCGGATATAGATGCGATCTGACGGGCCTTCGACCCAGATCACGGCATTAGCCTGCATGATATCCGAGGCTTTGTAGCCCAGATCATCACAAATCTGGCGCTTGTCACCGCGCCGCAGGGCAGGGGAAACACGGGTCTGCACGCTGTCATTCCAGACGCGGTAGACGGAGGCGTTTGGCGTATCAATGAAGGCCGCCGAATGGGTGGCGATGAAATACTGGTTTTCGGTTTTGTCTTGCAGATAGCGGATCAGCTTGCGTTGCAGAACGGGGTGGAGGTGGATTTCCGGTTCCTCGATACACATGATCTTGTGCTGATGGATGGTGCAAAAGGCGGCGATGAGGATCACCTCATGGATGCCGGTGCCGAGGGAGTCCAAGGGTAGCACCTTGTTATCCATGTGGATGAGAAGGTCTTTTTTGTTATCCGGCACGTCGAGTCGGGCATCAGGCTTGCCCGTGACGGCGCGGACAAATTCGTTGATCTGGTCGAAGACCTTTCGTTTTTCAGCGTATTCAAAGTGATCGGGATTTTGTATCGCGGCGAGGTGGTTGATGAGGCCTTTGCCGGATAGATCATCAAAGGTTTCATCCTTCGGGCCGAGTTTGCGTTTGGCGAGGATCTTGAGGCATTTTGGAAAGGTGGGGATAGCCAATCTTTTGATGGCGTCAACGACAGACTTAATCTGATTGCTGGTGTTTCCCCCTCTGTATCCATCGACAGCGTTCGCTAAATCCGCCCAAGCGTATTTCCCCATCCAATTTTCGGCACCTTCGAGGTTCGGCGTATGGAAATACTCTGCGTTTTGATTGGGAACGCTATATTTTCGCCAAATATGACCTTTGCTGTTTAATTTCTCTAAAACCGTCGCAAAGGACTCTGTGGGGTTCGAATTTGGAAAATACTCACCCTTGATTTTATCTTCGACGACGTTCTCAAATTCCGAGAGTGGGCTTCCCACGGCAACCGAGAACAGCCCCGATTCTGTGCCGCGATATGCCTCGGCGGAGTTCGGTTCAATGTTAGCATTGTTTTCCTTCTCCCCAAACGGCAACCGATCATGGATCAGGTTCAGCACCACCGATTTGCCCGCGTTGTTCGGGCCGATGAAAAAGTTCATCTCGGAAAAGCCGGTGATGTATTGGGGCTCGGGGCCGATGCCGCGGTAGAATTTGGCGGCGATGGCTTGAAGATAGATGGGCATGGATACTCGCTAAGGATGAATGGGCGGATCGAAGCACAATTGGGGTGGGCTTGCAATTGGCTGGGAGGGTGGGGGAGTCGGGGTGAACCCCGACCTACAGGCGGGTGGGGTGTTGGGGGAGGGCGGGTGAACCCCGATTGGCGGCGGAGAGACTCAGCTTGCAATCATGCGGCGCTTCGCCTATATCCTCCTCAACAGCTGTTTCAGGGTCCAAACCTGAAGCTACCGGAACCTGACGCGGGCCTGTGGGCCCGTTTTTTGTTTTGGGATACCTTTTGCCAATGGATGCCCCATGTCTGACCTGATCGCCAAAACCGCCATTGATCGCCGCCTTGCCGAGATTGTGACCCCCGCCATCGAGGATTTGGGGTTTGAACTGGTGCGCATCCGGCTGATGAGCGGCAAGACCAAGGTGTTGCAGATCATGGCGGACCGTCCCGAAGGCGGCATCGTGGTGGATGATTGCGCCAAGATTTCCACGGCGGTTTCGGCCATTCTGGATGTGGAAGACCCGATTGAGGATAATTACACGCTTGAAGTTTCCTCGCCCGGGATTGACCGCCCGCTGACCCGGCTCAAGGATTTTGAGATGTGGGTCGATTATGAAGCGCGGATCGAGACGACCGAGCTGATCGACGGGCGGCGGCGTTTCAAGGGGATGCTGCGCGGCACCGAAGGTGATGAGGTGTTGATCGAATTGCAGGAAGGCAAGGAAACCGTGACCATCGGCTTGCAGTTCGACTGGTTGTCGGATGCCAAGCTGATCCTGACGGATGAATTGATTGCCGAGATGCTGCGGCAGAAAAAGGCGGACCCGGCGTTTGATGCCAGCGCCTTTGATGAGATTGAAGAAACCGAAGGGGATGAGGCCGATGTGGCCGATGAAACCCCTGTGACGAAACACTAACGGCAACAGCCGACCCTCTGGGAGAGAACCAATGGCAATTACCTCAGCAAACCAGCTTGAACTGTTGCAAACCGCCGAAGCGGTGGCGCGGGAAAAGATGATTGACCCGGATCTGGTGATCCAGGCGATGGAAGAAAGCCTCGCACGGGCGGCGAAAAGCCGTTACGGCGCAGAGCTGGACATCCGCGTGGCAATTGATCGCCGCACGGGCCGCGCGACGTTTACGCGTGTGCGCACCGTGGTCGCGGATGATGAGGTGGAAAACTATCAGGCGCAGATGAACGTCAAGGATGCGAAGGCGCATCTGGCGGACCCGAAGATCGGGGATGAGATCATCGACGAGGTGCCCCCGGTGGATCTGGGCCGGATCGCGGCGCAATCGGCCAAGCAGGTGATCTTGCAGAAGGTGCGCGAGGCGGAGCGTGACCGCCAGTATGAAGAATTCAAGGACCGCAAGGGCACGATCATCAATGGTCAGGTCAAGCGCGAGGAATATGGCAATATCATCGTGGACATTGGCCGGGGTGAGGCGATTCTGCGCCGGAATGAGAAGATTGGGCGCGAAAGCTATCGCCCGAATGACCGTATCCGCTGCTATATCAAGGATGTGCGGCGCGAGGCGCGGGGGCCGCAGGTGTTCCTGAGCCGGACCGATCCGCAGTTCATGGCAGAGCTGTTCAAGATGGAAGTGCCGGAGATTTACGACAATATCATCGAGATCAAGGCTGTGGCCCGTGATCCGGGGAGCCGCGCCAAGATTGCCGTGATTTCCTATGACAACTCGATTGACCCGGTGGGCGCCTGCGTAGGTATGCGCGGCAGCCGCGTGCAGGCTGTTGTGAACGAATTGCAGGGCGAAAAGATCGACATCATTCCGTGGAACGAAGATCAGGCGACTTTCCTTGTGAACGCGTTGCAGCCGGCGGAAGTTTCCAAGGTTGTGATCGACGAGGAGGCCGGCAAGATCGAAGTGGTGGTGCCGGATGAGCAACTGTCGCTGGCGATTGGTCGCCGCGGTCAGAACGTGCGTCTGGCCAGCCAGTTGACGGGCCTGGACATTGATATCGTGACCGAAACCGACGAATCGGCGCGCCGTCAGGCAGAGTTTGCCGAGCGGACCGGGCTGTTCATGGAAACCTTGGACATCGACGAAATGATGGCGCAGCTTTTGGTGGCCGAAGGGTTTGTCACCTTGGAAGAGGTGGCCTATGTCGATGCGGATGAGTTGCTGTCGATTGATGGTTTCGACGAGGCGACGGCAGGCGAATTGCAGACCCGCGCGCGGGAATATCTGGAAGCGGCCAATCTGAAGGCGATTGAGGCGGCAAAGGCATTGGGCATCGAAGACAGCCTGATGAACTTTGAAGGCTTGACCCCGCAGATGCTGGAAGCGCTGGCCAAAGACGGCATCAAGACGCTGGAAGATTTCGCGACCTGTGCCGATTGGGAACTGGCCGGTGGCTGGACCACGGAAAAAGGCGTGCGCGTCAAGGATGAAGGCGTGTTGGAAAAATTTGACGTCAGCCTTGAAGAGGCGCAAAATCTGGTCATGACCGCGCGTGTCATGCTGGGCTGGGTCGACCCGACAGAGCTGGAAAGCGATGAAGAGGATGACGCAGACGACCATGAGGAGGACGAGGCCTAAGGGCCCCAGAACCCATGACACGCGGAGGCCGGGAAAAAGACCGAGAGGATGGGCCGGAGCGCCGGTGCATTGTCACGGGCGTCAGCCAGCCACGGGGCGGTTTGATCCGCTTCGTGGTCGGGCCGGACGCGCAGGTTGTCCCTGATCTTTTGGGGCGGCTTCCCGGTCGCGGCATCTATGTGGCGGCGGATCGGGCCGCGGTTGCCAAGGCGGCGACCAAAGGGTTGTTTTCCCGGGCGGCGCGACAGGCTGTCAAGGCGCCGGACGGGCTGGCCGAGCAGGTTGAAGCTTTGCTGGCGCGGCGGGTGATCGAATTGCTGAGCCTTGCCCGAAAGGCAGGGCAGGCCGTGACGGGCTATGAGAAGGTGAAGGACTGGTTGGTGAAAGGGCAAGCGATTGCCTTGATACAGGCCAGCGATGGGTCGGAGCGCGGAAAATCGAAACTGCGCCCGCCCGAACGCAAGAACGGGTTTATCGGTTGTTTGTCGGCTCAGGAAATGGGTTTGGCATTCGGGCGGGAACATGCAATACACGGCGCGCTTGCCGCTGGTGGACTCGGTCTTCGTGTTGTAGAGGAAGCGGCAAGGCTTGCGGGTTTCCGTGAGCAAGCAGGCGGGACGACCGCCGATGAGGATAGACAAGACGCATGAGCGATACAGACGGTAAAAAACCCCTCGGCCTTGGTGGCACCCCCCGTTCGGGGCAGGTGAAGCAAAGCTTCAGCCATGGCCGCACGAAAAGTGTAGTGGTGGAAACGAAACGCAAACGCGTGGTCGTACCGAAACCGGGTGCGCCCGGCAGCGCCGCCGCAGCGGGCGGTAACGCCCATCTGGGGGATCCTTCGAAGCGGCCTGCGGGCATCTCGGATGCGGAAATGGAGCGTCGTCTTTCGGCGTTGCGCGCGGCCAAGGCCCGCGAAGCCGAGGATGCAGAGCGCCGCGCCGCCGAAGAGGCTGCGCGCGAAGAAGAGCGTGCGCGCAAGCGTGAAGAAATGGAAGCCAAGGAACGCGAGGATCGCGAACGCGAAGAAGCCCTGCGCGCCAAGGCCGAAGAAGAAGCCCGCGCCAAAGCGCTGGCCGAAGAAGATGCCAAGCGCATCGAAGCTGCGAAAGCTGCGCCCCGGCCCAAGCCTTCGGCAACGGCAGCCGCCCCGGCGGTGGATGAGCGTGGCCCGATGGGTGCCAAGCCCGGCCTGACCCCGGCCCGCAGCAAGAATGACCGCGACCGTGACAGCCGCGCCGATGATGGTGGCCGTGGCAAGGTCAAGGGCGATGACAACCGCCGCACGGGTCGTTTGTCGCTGAATGATGCGCTGGCCGGTGAAGGCGGGCGCACACGTTCAATGGCGGCGATGAAGCGCAAGCAGGAAAAGGCCCGTCAAAAGGCGCTTGGCCAGCAAGCGCGCCCGGAAAAGCAGGTGCGCGATGTGAAAGTGCCGGAAACCATCGTGGTTTCGGAACTTGCCAACCGTATGGCCGAACGTGCCGCCGATGTGGTCAAAAGCCTGATGAAAATGGGCATGATGGTCACGATGAACGAGGCGATCGACGCCGATACCGCCGAACTGGTGATCGAAGAATTCGGCCACAAGATTGTGCGCGTGTCGGATTCGGACGTGGAACAGGTGATCGAATCGGTCGATGACGATCCGAAAGATTTGCAGACGCGCCCGCCGATCGTGACGATCATGGGCCATGTCGACCACGGCAAGACCAGCCTGTTGGATGCGATCCGCTCGGCCAAGGTTGTTTCGGGCGAAGCGGGGGGGATTACCCAGCATATCGGTGCTTATCAGGTGAAAACCGATGGCGGCGCGTTGCTGACCTTCCTTGATACGCCCGGCCACGCGGCCTTTACCTCGATGCGGGCCCGTGGCGCGCAGGTGACGGATATCGTGGTGCTGGTGGTGGCTGCCGATGACGCGGTGATGCCGCAAACGGTAGAGGCGATCAAACACGCCAAAGCCGCTGGTGTGCCGATGATCGTGGCGATCAACAAGATCGACAAGCATGATGCCAACCCGACCAAAGTGCGCACCGATCTGTTGCAGCACGAAGTTGTGGTCGAGGCGATGTCGGGCGATGTGCAGGATGTGGAACTTTCGGCCAAGACGGGCCAGGGGATCGACAAGCTGCTGGAAGCGATTGCCTTGCAAGCCGAGATTCTGGAGCTGAAGGCGAACCCGAACCGGGCCGCCGCCGCTGCCGTGATCGAAGCCAAGCTGGACGTGGGCCGTGGCCCGGTTGCGACCGTTCTGGTCAGCAGCGGGACGCTGCGCCGTGGCGATATCTTCGTTGTGGGCGAGCAGTGGGGCAAAGTGCGGGCCTTGATCAACGATCAGGGTGAGCGCGTCGAGGAGGCTGGCCCGTCGACCCCGGTCGAAGTGCTGGGCCTGTCGGGCACGCCGGCTGCCGGTGATGTGCTGAACGTGGTGGAAACCGAAGCGCAGGCGCGCGAAATCGCGACCTATCGTGAGAAAGCCGCCAAGGACAAGCGCGCGGCCATCGGTGCGGCCACCACGCTGGAGCAGTTGATGGCGAAGGCCAAGGCTGACAAAGATGTGGCCGAGCTGCCGATCATTGTGAAAGCCGATGTGCAGGGCTCTGCCGAGGCAATCGTTCAGGCGATGGAGAAGATTGGCAATGATGAGGTGCGCGTGCGCGTGCTGCATTATGGCGTGGGCGCGATCACCGACAGCGATGTCGGCTTGGCCGAAGCGTCGAATGCGCCGATCATCGGGTTCAACGTGCGGGCCAATGCATCGGCCCGTCAGTCCGCGAACCAGAAGGGTGTCGAAATCCGCTATTACTCGATCATTTATGATCTGGTGGATGACATCAAAGACGCCGCTTCGGGCCTGTTGAAAGCCGAAGTGCGCGAAACCTTCATCGGTTATGCGCAGATCAAAGAAGTGTTCAAGGTTACCGGCGTTGGCCATGTGGCGGGTTGTATCGTGACCGAAGGCGTTGCGCGCCGCTCGGCCGGGGTGCGCTTGCTGCGGGATGATGTGGTAATCCATGAGGGCACGCTGAAGACGTTGAAGCGCTACAAGGATGAAGTGAAGGAAGTCACCTCTGGCCAAGAATGTGGCATGGCGTTTGAACGCTATGAGGATATTCGTCAGGGTGATGTGATCGAAATCTTTGAGCGGGAAGAGATCGAGCGCAAGCTGGCTTGATGTGACCGCGTGAAACGAAAAAGGGCCGGGCAGATGCCCGGCCTTTTTGTTTGCTTCTGTAAACGCTTTGGCCGCGCCGTGAGCAGGCTGCGACGAAGGTTAATAGGCCACAGCGACAGCTTGCGGTTCAACCTTGCGGCTTGGCATGATCGGCGTGCCGACGAAGTTCTTTTCATCCACCCGCACGATGATTTTGCCATCCGGCAACTGGCCGACTTGCAGCCCCTGCACCGAAACGCAGCTTCCGATTGTAATTGTTCGCAGCATTGCCAATCCCCCAACTAGCATTGCTCTAAGATAGTCGGAAAAAGATTAAAATCCAGTTACAATTTTCATGAAACGCCCAGGATTGTCGCGTGTTTCAAAGCCAATCGCGCAGAATCGGGATCAGCGGCAGGTCTGCCGGGGGCATTGGGTAGTCCCGCAGGTTTTCCGGGCGGACCCAGGCCAGTTTTTGCCCTTCGCGGCCCTGAACGATTCCCTGCCATTTGCGGCAGGCAAAGAGGGGCATCAGCAGGTGGAAATCGGGGTAGCTGTGGCTGGCGAAGGTCAGCGGGGCGAGGCAGGAGGCCCATGTGTCGATGCCCAGTTCTTCCTGCAACTCGCGGATCAGGGCGGTTTCCGGCGTTTCTCCGGCGTCGACCTTGCCGCCCGGGAATTCCCACAGACCGGCGAGGGATTTACCTTCGGGACGTTGGGCGAGAAGGATGCGGCCATCGGGATCAATCAGGGCGACGGCGGAGACGAGTATAATTTTCATGATGCGCCTTATGGGGCAGCGCCGGGGGGCTGTCTGCCCCCCGGACCCCCCGAGGATATTTGTGCCGAAAAGAAAGCGGGATCAGGAGCGGTAATCGGCGTTGATGTCGATATAGCCGTGGGTCAGATCGCAGGTCCAGACGGTTTTCTTGGCGCGGCCGAGGCCCATATCGACGCCGATCACGAGTTCATCGTTTTTCATATAGGCGGAGGTGGCCTCTTCGGAGTAGCCGGGGCTGCGCCAGCCGTTTTCGGCCACCACCAGATCGCCGAAGCGGATGGAAAGCTTGTCGCGTTCGGCTTTGGCGCCGGATTTGCCGATGGCCATGACGACGCGGCCCCAATTGGCATCTTCGCCCGCGACGGCGGTTTTCACCAAGGGCGAATTGGCGATGGCCATGGCGGCGAGATGGGCGTCGCGGTCGCTTGCGGCACCGGTGATCTGCACCTCGACCAATTTGGTGGCCCCTTCGCCGTCACGGGTGACTTGTTTGGCGAGGTCGAGCATGACGCCGTGCAGCGCTGTCTCAAACGCTTTGGCGACAGGCCCTTTGACAGGGGCGGCGGCGCTTTGGCCGGTGGCGCAGAGCAAGAGCGCGTCGGAGGTGGAGGTGTCACTGTCGACGGTGATGGCGTTGAACGTGCTGTCGACGTTGCGCGAGAGCATGCGTTGCAAGGCGGCGGGGGTGATTTTGGCATCGGTGAAGATATAGACCAGCATGGTCGCCATATCGGGCGCGATCATGCCCGAGCCTTTGGCGATGCCAGAGATGTGGATGGTGCCGCCATCGCCTTGCACGGTGGCCGCAGCACCTTTGGGGAAGGTGTCGGTGGTCATGATGGCTTGGGCGGCCATATCGACGGCATCGGTTTTCAGCCCGGCGGCAAGATCGCCGATCACGGCAAGGATACGGTCGTGCGGCAGGGGTTCACCGATCACACCGGTGGAGGAGGAAAAGACGCGGGTGGCGGGGATGCCGAGCGCCTCGGCCACGCCGCCGGTTACGGCATCAACCGATTGCTGGCCCAAAGCCCCGGTGAAGGCGTTGGAATTGCCGGAGTTCACGATGATCGCAGCGCCCGCATCGGCAGGGGCCTTGAGGGCGAGTTTGGCCTGACAATCCAACACGCAGGCGGCGCGGGTGGTGGATTTGGTGAAAACGCCCGCAATCGCGGTGCCCGGTGCAAGGCGCACCAGCATCACATCCTTGCGGTTCTTGTATTTCACGCCTGCTTCAATCGCGGCGAATTCCGCCCCGGCGATGTGCGGCAATTTGGGGAAGCCGCCCTTGGGGGCCAGCGGAGAGACGGTTTTGGCCGCCTTGGTTTTTGGGGGGGCAGTAGTGGCCGCAACGCTGACGGCAGCGTCATGGATACGCAGTTCCATTTCGCCCTTCAACGCGTTGAACTTCTTTTTCAGCTTCTTGGCTTTGGATTTCCAGTCGGTCTTGGCCATGTCATGCCCCCCTTTGGGTCAGTTATTTATCGAGCAGCGATTGATCCCGCAGCACAGCGGGGTCGAATCCTTCGCCGGGACGTTCAATCTTTGCCGCATCGGTGATGGATTTGATATGGGCTTCAACGGCCGCCTGTTCGATTTCGGCGGCGAGTTCTTCGCGCATGTCATCGAGGCTGGGGGCGGATTTGATCCGGGTTTCCTTGAGCTGGATCAGGTGCCAGCCGAATTGGGTTTCCACCGGGTCGGAGACCTTGCCGACCTCCATCGCAAAGACCGCGTCCTGAAAGGGTTTGACCATCATGCCTTCGGAAAACCAGCCCAGATCGCCACCATTGGCTGCGGCCCCATCCGAGGAATGCTGCTTTGCCATATCGGCAAAATCTGCGCCCGCGTCGATCTGGGTTTTCAGCTCTTTCGCCTCTTCCTCGGTTTTCACGAGGATATGGGCGGCGTTGTATTCCTTGGTTTCAGCGGCATTGGCGAATTTGGCGTCATAGGCTTTTTGCAGCGCTTCATCGGTGACAGCGCCACCCGCAACCGATTGCAGCGCCACGCCGGACAAATAGCCGCGCTGGTCATTTTCCATCGCCAATGTGTCGCGCAGGGTGGTCTTGCCTTCGACGCTTTGCGCCAGTGCGGCCTGTTGCACCAATTGGTCCAGAATGCCTTTGAACAGGATTTCATCGGGCAGCGATTGGTATTGTGCGGGCAAATTGGCGCGCAGCACGATCATGTGACCCAGCGTGATGGGCGTGCCGTTGACCGTGGCCACAACCGCGCTTGCCCCGCCTTCCGGCACCTTTGCGGCTGTGGTTGCGGTGTCTTGTGCGGCAAGGGGGGCTGCCGCCAATGCCATGGCAAAGGCGCAGATTGCCCCGAAAGTTGCAGAATGACCCATCTTTATTATCCTCAGGCTGGGGCTGCGCTGTTGCGCAACGTTGACTTGCCCGGCAGCGCCGCTTACATCGCGAAGGTCGTGTGCAGCGGGCCACCAAATGCTTCTTCCCCTATCTATGGAAGGGAGGAGGGGCGGGCAAGGCCAGACGCTCGCACGATCATGTCAGGATGCCCTGATATGGCAGGAACGCGCCACGGAGAAAACATGCTGGGTCTCGGAACACTTGCCAAAAAGGTCTTTGGAACGCCAAATGACCGCAAGGTTAAATCGGTTCGCCCGCTGGTCGCAAAGATCAACGCGCTGGAGCCGGACTTCAAAGCCCTGACGGACGATGAAATCAAAGCAAAGACGGAAAACCTTGCGATGCGGGCGCAACAGGGGGAAAGCCTTGACGCCTTGCTGCCCGAGGCTTTTGCCAATTGCCGTGAAGCCGCGCGCCGCGCTTTGGGGCTGCGGGCCTTTGACGTGCAGTTGAAGGGCGGGATTTTCCTGCATCAGGGCAATATCGCGGAAATGAAAACCGGTGAAGGCAAGACGCTGATGGCGACTTTCCCGGCCTATCTGAATGCGTTGGCGGGCAAGGGCGTGCATATCGTCACGGTCAACGACTATCTGGCCAAGCGCGATGCGGAATGGATGAGCAAGGTTTACGGTGCCTTGGGCCTGACGACCGGGGTGGTTTACCCCTATCAGCCCGATGAGGAAAAGCGCGAAGCCTACCGCGCCGATATCACCTATGCGACCAATAACGAGTTGGGCTTTGACTATCTGCGCGACAACATGAAAGCCTCGATCGAGGATATGTCGCAGCGCGGGCATTTCTTTGCGATTGTCGATGAGGTGGACAGTATCCTGATCGACGAGGCGCGGACGCCGTTGATCATTTCGGGCCCTTCGCAGGATCGCAGCGATCTTTATACCAAGATCGATGCGCTGATCCCCGAGATTTTGCCCGAGCATTTCACGCTGGACGAAAAGACCCGCAACGTGACCTATACCGACGATGGCAATGAGTTCATCGAACAACGTCTGCGGGCGGCGGGTTTGTTGCCGGAGGGTCAGAACCTCTATGATCCCGAAAGCACGACTTTGGTACATCACGTCACCCAGGCTCTGCGCGCCCACAAGCTGTTCCATCGTGACCAGCAATATATGGTGCGGGACGGCGAGGTGATGCTGATTGACGAATTCACCGGACGGATGATGCGCGGGCGGCGGTTGTCGGACGGCTTGCATCAGGCGATTGAGGCCAAGGAAGGCGTGGCGATTCAGCCCGAGAACATCACGCTGGCTTCGGTGACGTTCCAGAACTATTTCCGGCTGTATGAAAAGCTGGCCGGGATGACCGGCACGGCCAAGACCGAGGCCGAGGAATTCATGGAAATCTATGGGCTGGGCGTGGTGGAAGTGCCCACCAACCGCCCCATCGCCCGTGTTGATGACCACGATCAGGTTTACCGCACCGCGCGGGAAAAATTCGAAGGCGTCGTCGCCTCGATCAAGGAAGCGCATGCCAAGGGGCAGCCGATCCTTGTGGGCACCACCTCGATTGAGAAGTCTGAGGCGCTGTCGGAAATGCTGAAAAAGGAAGGCGTCCCGCATAATGTGCTGAACGCCCGTCAGCATGAACAAGAAGCCCAGATCGTTGCCGATGCAGGCAAATTCGGCGCGGTGACGATTGCCACCAACATGGCCGGGCGCGGCACCGATATTCAGCTTGGCGGTAACGTCGAGATGAAGGTGCTGGAGGCGTTGGCCGCCGATCCCGAAGCCCATCCCGACGAAATCCGCCAGCGGATCGAGGCGGAACATGCCGAGGAAAAAGAACGCGTCAAGGCTGCGGGCGGCTTGTTCGTTCTGGGCACGGAACGCCACGAATCCCGCCGGATTGATAACCAGTTGCGCGGCCGCTCTGGCCGTCAGGGCGATCCGGGGCGGTCGTCGTTCTTCCTGAGCCTTGAGGATGACCTGATGCGGATTTTCGGGTCCGAGCGTCTGGATTCCGTTCTGTCCAAGCTGGGCATGAAGGAAGGCGAGGCCATCGTTCACCCGTGGGTCAACAAAAGCCTTGAAAAAGCGCAGGCCAAGGTGGAAGGCCGCAACTTCGATATCCGCAAGCAATTGCTGAAGTTCGACGATGTGATGAACGACCAGCGCAAGGCGATCTTTGGTCAACGGCTGGAGATCATGGAAGCCAAAGATGTTTCCGAGATCACTGAAGACATGCGGCATCAGGTTATCGACGATCTGATTGAACTTTACCTGCCCGCGAAATCCTATGCCGATCAGTGGAACGCCGATGGGCTTTATGCCTCGGTGCTGGAAAAGCTGGGGCTGGATATCCCGATCATCGACTGGGCCAAGGAAGAAGGCGTCGATCAAGAGTTGATGCGCGAACGCATTTGCGAGGCCTCTGACAAGAAGATGGCCGAGAAGATGGAGGCCTTTGGCCCCGAAACCATGCGCAACATCGAAAAGCAGGTGTTGTTGCAGACCATCGACACCAAATGGCGCGAGCATCTGCTGACGCTGGAACATCTGCGCTCTGTCGTGGGGTTCCGTGGCTATGCGCAGCGTGACCCGCTGTCGGAATACAAGACCGAAGGCTTTGCGCTGTTTGAATCGCTGCTCAACTCTCTGCGGCAGGATGTGACACAAAAGCTGGCGCAGGTGCGGCCGCTTACCGAAGCCGAGCAAAAGGCGATGATGGAGCAGTATCTGGCCCAACAACGCGCGGCGGCGGGCGGTGCAACAGCGGTTCACCCCGATGCCGCGCCGGAGGGTGAGGCCGAGGCCGAAGCAGACAGCGGCTTTGATGAAAACAACCCTGAAACCTGGGGCGATCCGGGCCGGAATGATCCTTGCCCCTGCGGTTCTGGAAACAAATTCAAGCATTGCCACGGTCGAATCGCCTAAGGCGCAACAGACCGGACGATGAAAAACATGGGGAACGGGGGTGCAGGCTGCGCCCCCGTTTTGCTTTGCGGCGCAGATAAGGCGGCATTGGCCGCAATTGATGGAAACATTCCCCATTCTTGCCACGCCCCTGCCTTTCTGCCCGCCTATCTCTTTGGCGTTAGCTCGATGCCAAGGAGGCATGTGATGGAATTGAAACGCAAAGTTGCGATGGCCGCAGCGACGCTCTCGGTCGCACTGGGCGCAGGGCATCTGATGCAAAACGGGTTTGGTGGTGCAACGCAAACCGCCGCCCTGCAAGGCGAAACACCGCAGGCGATCACGCCGTTGGCGGCGGGCGTCAGCACCGGACCTGCGGTGGAGGCCCCTGCCCCTGGCGCACCCGTTCTGCCCGAAACCGCATTCGCCCCAACGCCTGCGCAAGACGCGCCACGCGAAACCGCCGACTTGCCCGCCCCCGCCCCCGAATTGGTCGAGGATGCGCCGGATATGGTTCTGTCGGGCGATAGTATCAATTGTCCGATCACGCTGGACCTGATTGCAAGCGCGCAGGCCACATTGGATCTGACCCTCGTCGCCCCATGCCGCGCTTCGGAACGGGTTGTGATTCGTCATGGCGGGTTGACTGTGACGGGCGTGACCTCATTGACAGGCACGCTGTTTGCGTCTGTTCCAGGGATGGAACCCACGGGCGATGTCGCTGTTTATTTCAACGATGGGGTCGAGGTCAGCGCCGCTGAATCCCTGCCCGATCTGCCGCTTTATCGTCGCTTTGCGGTGCAATGGGTGGCCGAGGATGCCTTCCAGTTGCATGCGTTTGAATCCGGGGCCAGCTATGGCGAGCCGGGCCATGTTTCGGCCACCAACCCGGCGCGGCGCTTGCAAAACGTCCCGATGCAGGGCGGCTACCTGAGCCTTCTGGGCGATTCCAACGCGCCTTTGCCGATGCTGGCCGAGGTCTATACCTTCCCGCTTGATCCGGCCCAGCCCGTCGATCTGACGATCGAAGCCAGCGTGACCGAGGCCACCTGTGACCGCGAATTGCTGGGCGAAGTGCTGCTGAGCGAAGGCGGAACCGTGACAAAGACCGATTTGACGATGGCAACGCCCAGTTGTGATGCAATTGGTGACGTTCTGGTGTTGAATAATCCGCTTCCTGACCTGAAACTCGCCGCAGCGAACTAAGGTTTCAGGCGGGCTTATATGCGGTGGATCACCGGGGGCGCTGCGTTTATCGCGGCGCTCCTTTTTGCAGTTTCTGCGGGGGCGCAAGACGTCTCTTTGACGGCGCGCGATGGCGGGCTGGTGCTTGATGGGCAATTGATCAGCTATGACGGAGAGTTTTACCGGATCGACACAGTTTATGGCGGGCTGACGGTTGCCGCCGAAGGGGTCATCTGCTCTGGCCCTGCCTGCCCGGACCTGTCCGCGCCTTTGGCCGTGATCCGCGTTGTGGGCGCCGGGGATGCCGCCGCGCGGCTGCTTCACCCGCTGTTCCAGGGGTTCGCGGCAGGGCGGGGCCTGCGGTTTGTTGCGGGGCAGGGGGGGGAGGCCGAAATTTCTGACCCCGCCACCGGGCAGACCCTCGCCAAGATCAGCTTTGCCGCGATGCCGCCAGATATGGCCAAAACCGAAGTTTTGGCCCGCAAAGCCACGCTTGTGCTGGGGTTTGAAGCCGCTGGCAACCTGCGTAATCGCGCTGTGGGGTTGGAACCGTTGGTCCCGATTGTCGCCGCCGAAAATGGGTTTCCCGCCATTCGCAGCACCGATCTTGCAGCGGCGCTTTCCGGCGGGGTGACGAATTGGCAAGAGTTGGGCGGCCCCGAAATGCCCATCGTTGTGCATGGTTTGGCGCAGGGCACAGCGCTCGCCGCAGCCATCAGCGCCCGCTTGGGCAAACTGGCCGATGGCCCGCGCCACGCGGATGCTGCGGCTTTGGCAGCGGCAGTGGCCCGCGACCCTTGGGCCTTGGCCGTGATCGGCCAGTCCGACCTTGGCCCCGCCCGCGCGCTGCCCCTGACCGATTCCTGTGATTTCCCGCTGCTTGCCAGCACGCTGAACGTAAAGGCCGAAGATTACCCGCTGACGCTGCCCCTGTTTCTCGGCGCGGCGCGTCACCGCCAACCGCTGCTGCTGCGCGAGTTTCTGGAATATCTCGCCACAGACGCGGCCCAAGCGGCGGTGGCCGAAGCCGGCTATGTGGATCGCAGGCTTGGCACCGCCCCGCTGACCGAGGATGGCCAACGCCTGCTGGGGGCGATCCGCAATGCCGGGCCAGAGATTTCCTTGCCCGAATTGCAACGGCTTGCGGCAGCGATGACAGGCGGGCAGCGCCTGTCGCTGACGTTCCGTTTTCAGGATGGCTCGGCCCAGCTTGACGCCCATTCCCGCGAGAATTTGGAAGACCTCGCACGTCATATCGCGGCGGGGCGCTTTGCCGGGGCCGAACTGGTGCTGGCCGGGTTTTCTGATGGCACGGGCAATGCCGATGTGAACCTTGACCTGTCCAAAACCCGCGCCGATGCCGTGCGCAGCGCCTTGCGCACGCTGGCCCCCGACCTGACCGAGGCGCAACTGCCAAAGGTTCTGGCCTTTGGCGAGGCGCTGCCAATGGCTTGCGACACCACTGCCACGGGCCGCCAGATCAACCGCCGGGTAGAGCTTTGGGCGCATCCGCTGGCAAATGCCGCACCCTAAGCGGCAGGGCTACAAATAGCCTTGCGCGCGGAAACTCAACTCCCGCTCCTTTCCGATGATCAGGTGATCATGAAGCGTGATACCCAACACCGCTGCGGCATCCTGCACTTGCCCCGTCATGGTAATGTCGGCATCCGAAGGGGTCGGATCGCCTGAGGGGTGATTATGCACCAAAATCAAGGCACTGGCGTTCAATTCCAACGCCCGTTTCACCACCTCTCGCGGATAGACAGGCACATGATCCACCGTGCCCCGTGCCTGCTCCTCATCCGCGATCAGCACATTCTTGCGGTCGAGGTAAAGAATGCGAAACTGTTCCGTCTCGCGATGGGCCATGGCCGTGTGACAATAATCCAGCAAAGCATCCCATGAGGACAAAACCGCCCGATTCATCACCCGCGCCCGCATCATGCGCTGAGCAGCAGCCTCGACGATCTTCAATTCCTGCACCACGGCATCGCCCACACCCTGCACCGCGACCAAACGCGGCGCAGGTGCTGTGACCACCCGGTTAAAATCGCCAAATATGTCCAGCAATCGCCGCGCAAGCGGCTTTACATCCTGCCGCGGAATCGCGCGGAACAGAACCAGTTCCAGCAACTCATAGTCCGGCATTGCCGCAGCGCCGCCTTCCATGAACCGGGCCCGCAACCGCTTACGATGATCCGCGATATAAGACGGCAACTTGCCCGAGGGCACGGCCACCACGGCCGCCTCATCGGCATCCGCAAACAGCGGCAAGGCAGCTTCCTGAAAGGCGTTGTTCTGGCTCATGCCGCAACGCTGCCACAGGCTTGGTAAAAGAAGCGTTAAAGAAATCGCGCCTGATCTTCATCTTGGCAAAAATACCTGCGCCGCAGGCATCAACACGCCCCACAAGATCCGCAGTCGGGGGCTGTGTGGCGGCAGCGCCAAAGGCGGGGGTTCGATGCCCCCGCCTTTGGCTCCCCCCTTTAGCCTTTCATCCCTTCCCAAAAGGTTTTCACCTTGGAAAAGAAGCTGCGGCCTTCGGGGTTATTGTCTTCCGACAGCTTTTCAAACTCTCGCAGCATCTCTTTTTGCCGCGAGGTCAGGTTCACGGGCGTCTCTACCGCCAGCTCGATCAGCATATCGCCAACTCCGCCGCCCCGCAGCGCGGGCATGCCCTTGGACCGCAGGCGCATTTGCTTGCCGGTCTGGCTTCCGGCGGGCACTTTCACCCGGCTTTTGCCGCCGTCGATCGTGGGCACTTCCACCTCACCACCAAGGGCTGCGGTCGCCATCGTCACCGGCACACGGCAGAACAGATGCGCGCCTTCGCGTTGAAAGATCGCATGCTCGCGCACTTCGATGAAGATATACAGATCGCCCGCCGGCCCACCGCGCAAACCCGCCTCGCCTTCACCGGCCAAGCGGATGCGGGTGCCGGTTTCCACCCCTGCCGGGATATTCACCGAGAGCGAGCGCTCTTGCTCCACCCGGCCTGCACCTGCGCATTTCTTGCAAGGGTTCTTGATGGTCTGGCCCATGCCGTTACAGGTGGGGCAGGTCCGCTCCACCGTGAAAAAGCCTTGCTGGGCGCGCACTTTGCCCATGCCCGAACAGGTCGGGCAGGTCATCGGTTCGGCACCGCCTTCGGCACCCGACCCGCGACAGGATTCGCAGGCCACCGAGGTCGGCACATTGATGGTTTTCTGGATGCCCGCAAAGGCTTCCTCCAGCGTCACCCGCAAGTTATAGCGCAGGTCAGAGCCACGCTGCGCGCGCGACCGGCCGCCGCCACCGCGCTGGCCGCCCATGAAATCGCCAAACAGGTCCTCGAACACATCCGAGAAAGCCGAGGCGAAATCGCCTTGCCCGCCGGGATGCCCGCCCCGGTGCCCGCCACCCATGCCACCTTCAAACGCGGCATGGCCATAGCGGTCATAGGCGGCCTTCTTGTCGGCATCTTTCAAGACCTCATAGGCCTCGTTCACTTCTTTGAACTGTTCTTCGGCCTTGGGGTTGTCAGAGTTGCGGTCTGGGTGCAGCTCTTTCGCTTTGGTGCGATAGGCTTTCTTCAGCTCATCCGCCGAAGCGCCGCGCGTGGCCCCCAACACCTCATAGTAATCGCGTTTTGCCATAGAGCAAACCTCTGCTTGTCAGAACGGGAACGGGGCGGCCCCTCATCAAGGCCGCCCCTTTTTCCGATCCCGCGCTGTTACTTGCGCTTGCTGTCGCCAAGATCTTCGAAGTCGGCATCGACGATATCGTCATCCACCGAACGCGGTGCATCTTCGTCCTTGCCTTCCGCTTCGGCCTGGCTTGCCTTGTAGATGGCTTCGCCCAGCTTCATCGCGGCTTCGGTCAGGTTCTGGATACCCGACTTGATCTTGCCTGCGTCTTCGGCCTTCAAGGCTTCTTCCAAAGGCTGCATCGCGAATTCGATGGCTTCCACGGTGGACGGGTCCACCTTGTCGCCATGCTCGTCCAGCGATTTGCGGGTGGAATGCAGCAGGCTTTCGGCCTGGTTGCGGGTTTCCACCAATTCGCGGCGTTCCTTGTCGGCTTCGGCGTTTGCTTCTGCGTCCTTCACCATCTTTTCGATGTCTTCATCCGACAGACCGCCCGAGGCCTGAATGGTGATCTTTTGCTCTTTGTTGGTGCCTTTGTCCTTTGCGCCGACCGACACGATACCGTTGGCATCAATGTCAAACGTCACTTCGATCTGCGGCATCCCACGCGGAGCGGGCGGAATGTCTTCGAGGTTGAACTGGCCGAGGATCTTGTTATCGGCAGCCATTTCCCGCTCGCCCTGGAACACCCGGATCGTCACGGCGTTCTGGTTGTCTTCGGCGGTGGAGAACACCTGAGACTTCTTGGTCGGGATCGTGGTGTTGCGGTCGATCAGGCGGGTGAACACGCCCCCAAGGGTTTCAATGCCCAAGGACAGCGGCGTCACGTCCAGCAGAACAACGTCTTTCACGTCGCCTTGCAGAACACCGGCCTGAATAGCGGCACCAAGGGCCACAACCTCATCCGGGTTCACGCCTTTGTGCGGCTCTTTGCCAAAGAACTTGGTCACTTCTTCGACAACGCGCGGCATGCGGGTCATACCACCGACCAGAACCACTTCGTCGATGTCAGATGTGGTCAGACCAGCATCTTTCAGCGCAGCCTGGCACGGCTTGATCGACGCCTTGATCAGATCGCCAACAAGGCTTTCCAGCTTGGCGCGGGTCAGTTTCATGACCAGGTGCAGCGGTGTGCCCGAGGAGCCCATCGAGATGAACGGCTGGTTGATCTCGGTCTGCTGGCTGGAGGACAGCTCAATCTTGGCCTTTTCAGCGGCCTCTTTCAAACGCTGCAACGCCATCTTGTCTTGGGTCAGATCAACGCCATGCTCTTTCTTGAACTCCTCGGCGAGGTAATTCACGATCCGCATGTCGAAATCTTCACCGCCAAGGAAGGTGTCGCCGTTGGTCGATTTCACTTCGAACAGGCCGTCGTCGATTTCCAGAATGGTGATATCGAAAGTGCCGCCGCCAAGGTCATAAACTGCGATGGTGCGGGCGTCTTTTTTATCAAGGCCATAAGCCAGCGCTGCCGCTGTCGGCTCGTTGATGATGCGCAGCACTTCCAGACCGGCAATCTTGCCCGCGTCCTTGGTGGCCTGACGCTGGGCGTCGTTGAAATACGCCGGAACCGTGATAACGGCCTGCGTCACATCCTCGCCCAAATAGCTTTCGGCGGTTTCTTTCATCTTGCCCAGAATGAAGGCCGAGATCTGGCTGGGCGAATATTTCTCGCCACGCACTTTGACCCATGCGTCGCCATTGCCACCGTCGACCAATTCGTAGGGCAGGTTTTTCTTGTCTTTGGCAACGTGGCTGTCATTGATCGGACGACCGATCAGGCGCTTCACTGCAAAGACGGTGTTGGAGGGGTTGGTGACAGCCTGACGCTTGGCGGGCTGGCCGACCAGACGTTCTGTTTCTGTGAAACCAACGATAGACGGCGTGGTGCGCGCGCCTTCTGCGTTTTCAATGACTCGGGGCTGCGAACCATCCATGATGGCGACGCAAGAGTTGGTTGTCCCGAGGTCGATCCCGATGACTTTGGCCATGATAAATACCTCTTCATATTCGGCGATGTTATGGGGGTCAGGCCCGTTATGGCCCCTGATCCCCGATCCCAGTTGTAGACGGCTAGGCACGGCCGCCTTTTCCGGCTACCGGGCGTATATAAGGAGCCGAACCGCACCCTGCAAGCATCTGACGCGGTGGTTTTTCACCAGAATCGCCGTATTTTCTTAGCGATCCTTCAAGGCTTGGCGCAAATGGCAAAAAAACCTGCGCCAAGCCGGACAAAGCCGGATCAGCGGGGCGGCAATTCGCCCGTGACCACCTGTGCGGCAAGCCGTGGGTCGGCGTGCTGCCAGATCGGGCGACCGATGACGATATGGTCCGCGCCTGCGGCAATCGCGCTGGCAGGGGTGGCGATGCGCTTTTGGTCATCGCTGGGCGATCCTGTGGGGCGCACGCCGGGGGTGATGATCAGGCGCCCTTCGGCAATCGGCAGGGCACGGATCATCGTGGCCTCATGCGGGCTGGCGATCACGCCATCGGCCCCGGCTTCCAGTGCGTTATGGGCCCGTTCCAGCGTAATTTCGGCCAGATCACCGGGTTTGATCAGGTTCGCATCCAGATCGGCCCGGTCCAGCGAGGTCAGCACCGTGACCCCCAGAATTTTCAGATTGCTGCCCGCAGCCCCTTGCTTCGCGGCGCGCACCACTTGCGGGTCGCCGTGAACGGTCAGGAAATCCAGATCGAACTGGGCAATGCCGCGCACGGCGGCTTCGACCGTGGCGCCGATGTCAAAGAATTTCATATCCAGAAAAATGCGCTTGCCGTGTTCCTGCTTCAGCTCATTCGCCAGTGCAAGGCCACCGCCTGTCAGCATGCCCAGCCCGATCTTGTAGAAGGAAACGGCATCACCGATTTTGCGCGTCAGCTCCAGGCCCTGCACCACGTTCGGCACGTCCAGTGCCACGATCAAACGATCATCTGCCATTCTTCAACCCCTGTTCGCTGCGAAAACCGCTGCGTGATGGGCGCTTCTGCCTGCCCTGTCAAGCGTGGCGGATTGACAGGGCGCATGGGGCAGGATTCAATCGCGGCAGGTAAAAACGGGCAGCGCAAGTCGTAAGGGGCCGCAAATGCAGATTAATATTGAGTTTGAGCGCCCGGATGAGGGCCCCGCCTCTGGTCCGGTGACGGTGGGATGGTTTCTGACCAAGGACAAAGGGTCCATTCTGTTTGACCCGCCAGAGCGGTTGACGGTGCGCCAAACCAACAAGACCCACGCGAAATCGGCCAGCCGTTGCCCGGCGGTGATCCAGATGGAAAGCCGCTATTTTGTGGTGAAATGCCCGTTTGACATGCATATCGGCTTTGGCCGGGATGAAAAGGGCAAGCCGCATCTGATCAATCGGGCCGGAAACGCCTCGCCGATCCGGGCCAGCAAGCTGTCAGAGGCGCTGGTGCTGGTGAATGAGGCAGAGTGGCGCTTTCCCGACCGCCCGACGGTGCAGTTGATCTTGCCCTATTGCTTCATCGCGGATGAAACCGTTTATCTGACCCAGCTTGGCACCTTTGCACATTACCGCCCCGACCCGCTGCCCGGCACCATCTTTGGCGGGCGCTTTCCGGTGAACCTGTGGCCGCGCGGGTTGATGTGGGCGTTTGAATGGCACGATACCAGTAAAGACCTGATCCTGCGCCGGGGCGAGCCGCTGTTTTATTGCCAGTTTGAGGCGAACAGCCCCGACCGCCCGGTGCAATTGGTCGAGGCAGAGCGCACCCCGGCACTGGAAGAATACATGGAAAAGATCGCCGGGGCGGTGAACTATGTGAACCAGACCTTCAGCCTGTTCAAAGCGGCGGAATCAGTGCGCCCCGCCAAACTGCTGACCCCGAAAAAGCGGGAATGACGCTGGCCCAAAGCCCCCCTTGACACTGCGGTGATTTCACCCGATGTGCTGCGCTCTGTCGCCGCCTGATTTCGGGCGGCGCGTGCTTTTTTCATTGGTGCATGATGACTCCGATCCTGTGTTCGTCAGGCGATCTGTTGGCAGATCGTCGCGTTGGGTATGCTGATATGCTGGCCGCCTCTGGCGATCTGGCCGCCGCCGCCGATCTGATGGCCGATGCCTTGGCGCTGGTGCCGGGCTGGGCCGCAGGCTGGTTCCATCTGGGGGAATTGGCCGAGGCGGCAGGGCGCGACACGGCGGCGCAGGATGCCTTTGCGCAGGCCTTGGCGCTGGACCCGGCAGATCGTCTGGGGGCAACGCTGCGGCTTGACCTGTTGCGCAAGGTGCCCTTGACCGAAGGTATGCCTGCTGCCTTTGTGGCGGCCCTGTTTGACCAATACGCGCCGGATTTCGATGCCAGTCTGGTGGATCGGCTGAATTACCGGGTGCCACAGAAACTGGCCGCCGCCTTGCCCGACCGCCCGTTTGACGCGGTGTTGGACCTTGGCTGTGGCACCGGATTGATGGGGGCGGAACTGCGCGGGCGGGCCGCGCATCTGACCGGCTGGGATATTTCCGAAGGCATGTTGGCCGAAGCGCAGGCGAAAGGCATTTATGACGCGCTGGCCTGCCATGACCTGAACACGCTGGCCCCCGCGCAGGGGCGCTATGATCTGATCGTCGCGGCAGATGTGTTCATGTATCTGGGTGCCTTGGAAACGGTGATAAGCTGGGCCGTGCAAGCCCTGCGCCCCGGTGGCGTGCTGGCCTATTCCTGCGAGAGCCATGACGGGCCAGAGCCCATTTTGCTGCGCCCGTCGCGCCGCTATGCGCATAGTGTTGGCTATCTGACAGATTTGCTGCAAGCCGCAGGCGTGCCGGGTGGGGTTGTCAGCCCCATCGCCCTGCGCCGGGACCGGGGTGAGGATGTTGCAGGCGTGATGGTGGTGGCGCAGGTCAACCACACATTGCGCGACCGCAGCGGCGAGGCGGAATGCGAACTGGCCTGAGCGGCCTTAGCGCAGGATCTGCCGTTCCGCTGCGCGCACCAGCCCTTTGACCAAGGCTTGATGCCCGATGCTTTGCGCGGCGGGCATGGTCACACCGATGCGTAGGGGCACCGGCAGGCCGGGGGCAAAGAATTCCACCGCCGCTTCAAAGTGGCGGCGGGCGGCATCATAGACGACATAGGCAATTCTGGTGGCTGTGGTGGCCATGCGCGAACCCTTTCCAATCAAACCGCCGAATGCTCGGCCCGGTGATTTAACAACGTAGAAATGAAGATTTGGTTTCCACTTTTTTAGGGGATTGGCCTTCACAAATGCTTGAAAGCTTTGGGGTGCATCCCCAGATTTACCCTGAGGCCCGAAGATGGGATGTGCCGCAACAGGGCATTCCACACAGCGGGAGCTTAACAGAAAAGGAGAATGCCGATGAACCTTGAGAAGTTCACGGAACGGTCGCGCGGTTTCTTGCAAGCCGCCCAAACCATCGCGCTGCGTGAAAATCACCAACGCCTTGCCCCCGAACATTTGCTGAAAGCCTTGATGGATGATGATCAGGGCATGTCGGCCAATCTGATCCGCCGCGCGGGCGGTGACCCGGCGCTGGTGACCCAGGCGCTTGATCTGGCCATGGGCAAGATGTCTAAAGTGTCGGGCGATGCACAGCCCTATATGGACCCCGCCACCGCGCGGGTGCTGGATGAGGCCGAAAAGGTCGCCAAGAAAGCCGGTGACAGTTTCGTCCCGGTGGAGCGGATTCTGGTCGCGCTGGCGATGACGAACACCAATGCCAAGGATGCTTTGGCTGCGGGCAACGTGAATGCCCAAAGCCTCAATGCCGCGATCAATGACATTCGCAAAGGCCGCACCGCCGATAGCGCCAGCGCCGAAGATACGTTCGAGGCACTGTCGAAATACGCCCGCGACCTGACCGAGGCCGCCGAGCAGGGCAAGATTGACCCGATTATCGGCCGCGATGAGGAAATTCGCCGCGCGATGCAGGTGCTTTCGCGCCGGACGAAAAACAACCCGGTGCTGATCGGGGAACCCGGTGTCGGTAAAACCGCGATTGCCGAAGGGCTTGCCCTGCGCATCGTGGATGGCGATGTGCCGGAATCCCTGCGCAACAAAAAGCTGATGGCGCTGGATATGGGCGCGCTGATTGCGGGTGCGAAATATCGGGGTGAGTTTGAGGAACGTCTGAAAGCCATCCTCAAGGAAATTGAGGCCGCCAGCGGTGAAATCATCCTGTTCATCGACGAGATGCACACGCTGGTCGGCGCTGGTAAAGGCGACGGCGCGATGGATGCTGCCAACCTGATCAAACCGGCTTTGGCGCGGGGCGAATTGCACTGCATCGGGGCCACCACCTTGGATGAATACCGCAAATATGTGGAAAAAGATGCCGCCCTTGCCCGCCGCTTCCAGCCTGTGATGGTCGAGGAACCGACGGTGGAGGATACGATCTCTATCCTGCGCGGGATCAAGGAAAAATATGAGTTGCACCACGGCGTGCGGATCAGCGACTCGGCATTGGTTGCGGCGGCCACGCTCAGCCATCGCTATATCACCGATCGCTTCCTGCCCGATAAGGCCATCGACCTTGTGGACGAAGCCGCCAGCCGTTTGCGGATGGAGGTCGACAGCAAGCCCGAAGAACTGGACCAGTTGGACCGTCAGATCCTTCAGCTGCAGATCGAAGCCGAGGCGTTGAAGAAAGAAGATGACGCGGCGTCGAAGGATCGTCTGGAAAAGCTGGAAAAGGAACTGGCCGACCTGATGGAGCGGTCCGACAGCATGACGGCGCAATGGCAGGCCGAACGCGACAAGTTGGAATCGGGGCGCGCGCTGAAGGAAAAGCTGGACCGCGCCCGCGCCGATCTGGATGCCGCCAAGCGCGAGGGCAATCTGGCCAAAGCCGGAGAGCTTTCCTATGGCATCATCCCGCAGCTTGAACGGCAGCTTGCCGAAAGCGAAGGTCTGGAATCGGATGCGCTGGTGTCCGAGGCCGTGCGGCCCGAACAGATCGCCGAGGTGGTGGAACGCTGGACCGGTATTCCCACGACCAAGATGCTTGAAGGGGAACGCGAAAAGCTGCTCAAGATGGAAGAGGAACTGGGCAAGCGCGTGATCGGGCAGCGGCAGGCGCTGAAAGCGGTGGCCAATTCGGTGCGTCGTGCGCGGGCCGGGCTGAATGATGAAAACCGGCCTCTGGGCTCTTTCCTGTTCCTTGGGCCAACCGGCGTGGGGAAAACCGAACTGACCAAAGCGGTCGCTGAATATCTGTTCGACGATGATCAGGCGATGGTGCGGATCGACATGAGCGAATTCATGGAGAAACACGCCGTCAGCCGGTTGATCGGCGCGCCTCCGGGCTATGTCGGTTATGACGAAGGCGGGGTGCTGACCGAAGCCGTGCGCCGCCGCCCCTATCAGGTGGTGCTGTTCGACGAGGTGGAAAAGGCGCATCCGGATGTGTTCAACGTGCTGCTGCAAGTGCTGGATGATGGTGTGCTGACCGATGGTCAGGGCCGCACCGTGGACTTCAAGCAAACGCTGATCATCCTCACGTCCAACCTTGGGGCGGTGGCCCTTAGCCAGCTTCCCGATGGCGCCGATCCGGCCCCGGCACGGGCACAGGTGATGGAAGCGGTGCGGGCGCATTTCCGCCCCGAATTCCTGAACCGTCTGGATGAGACGATCATCTTCGACCGTCTGGCACGCGAGGATATGGCAGGCATCGTGACCATTCAGCTCAAGCGGCTGGAGCGTCGCCTTGCAAGCCGCAAGATTACGCTGGAACTGGATGCGGATGCGCTGCAATGGCTGGCCGATGAAGGCTATGACCCGGTGTTCGGCGCGCGCCCGTTGAAACGTGTGATCCAGCGCAGCCTGCAAGATCCGCTGGCCGAGATGATCTTGGCCGGTGACGTGATGGACGGCAGCACGATTGCAGTGTCGGCCAGCGCCGATGGCCTGCTGATCGGCGATCGCGTCAGTGCTTCGCAGCGTCCCAAACCGCATGTTGCCGTTGTGCATTGAAATTGAAGGGGGCAGGGCCTGAAAACCCTGCCCCTTTCATCTATTCAAAAATATCCCGGGGGTGTTTGCATTGCCGGCAATGCAAACGAGGGGGCAGCGCCCCCTCTCCCGCAGCGGATCGTCTTAGCCCGCCTTCAGGGCATCGGCAAATTCGTGGTTTTTGTCACGATGGCCTGCCTCATCGGCCCGCACTGCGATGATGACATCGCGCAAGCGGGCATCGGCCCCAAGCGACCAATAATCAATGGCAAGCTGTGGCGCGGGCACGTTTTCGATCACCCCGGCATCTACCTTTTCCAGATATTGCGTGTAGCTGATCACGGCTTCTTCCTCCAGATACCCCACGACCCGATGCGCAACGCGCGGGGCGAACAGATACAGCAGGAAATACAGGTTGAAGAACACCCCTTGCCCCATCAGGATCAAAAAGCGTTCAAAGCGGCTGGGTTCAGCGATCTTGATGAAGGTCATCAGATGCATCCGCTCATTCTCGGCCTCGTCCAGCAATTCGCGAATCCAGCCCTGATCGTCACGGATATGGCGCAGGGCGCGCAGATGTTGCAGCAAACCACCCACCATCCCCGGCACTGCGGCCACGGTTTCCAGCACCACGGCGCGGTGGCCGTAGCGGCTGGAAAAGAAGGCATCCGCAAAAACCCGCATGAATTTTACCACGCCCAAGGCGATCCGGTCGCGCCGGTCCTGCGGTTGGCGATGCGCGGTCAGGTCAATCCTGCCTGTGGGCCTGCCTGCGGGGTGGGTGGGCTGTGTCTGTGCTGTGTTCAGCATGGCTTTTCTCCTTTTGACAGGAGATTTGCGCGCCGGGGGGGGCTGCCGCAAGGCCACTGCGTCAGCTTGCCCCTGCGCGAATGCGCGCAGCCTTATTCCGCCGCCATCGGTTTGCCCTGCGCCGCACCTGTAATCTGGGCGATGACGCCCGAGATCAGCGCCTGAAACGCAGCGAAATCGGCGCGGGGTTCAACGCGGGCCTCATCCAGATAGAGCGCGCGGTCAATCTCGATCTGCACCACATGCTGGCCGCGTGACGGGCGGCCATAGGCCTGCGTGATATAGGCCCCGGCAAAAGGTGTGTTGCGCGCAACCCGCAAGCCGGCATCGACAAAGGCCGCTTCGATGCGGCCCACCACATCGCCGCTGGCCGATGCCCCGAAACGATCACCCAGAACCACATCCGGGCTTGGGCTGCCGGGGCGGGCATGGGTTTCAATCGCCTCATGCGGCATGGAATGGCAATCCACCAGCACGGCCCGGCCGAATCGTTCGGTGGTTTCAAACATCAGGTTGCGCAATTGCTTGTGATAGGGGTGCCAGAACCCGTTGACGCGGGCCAAGGCCTCCTCCCGGTCCAGCCGCCCGCCATAGATATGTCGCCCGCCTGACACCACGCGCGGCACAACGCCCAAGCCGGAATTGATGCGCGGATTATGGTGCAGACGCGGCACGCCGTCGATCAGCGCCGGGTCCAGCTCATCCGCGGCGCGGTTCAGGTCCAGAAAGGCGCGCGGCGCGCGGGCGGCCAGCAAAGGCGCCCCAAAACCAGGGGCATCGGCGAACAACAGGTCGACATAGGCATCCTCGGAGGAGCGCAGGGTCACGTCGTCCAAGCGGCTTTGGTCGCGAAAGGCCTGCGGATAGGCCCGCCCGCTGTGCGGGGACGAGAATACAAAGGGCGCGGTTTGCACATCGGGACGAAAAAGATCAAACGTTTCGGTCAAATCACAGACTCCTTCTTGCCAAGAGGTATAGCCCGCAATCGCCATTTGCCAAAACCTCAAAGCGCCGCGTGATAAAACAAAACCACTTGAACCCCGGCGCGACTCCTTTTATAGCGCTGCCAACCGACGCGGTTCCGCCCGCGTCCTTTTCTTTGGTAACTTGGGTCCAAAGCAAAGACATGGCGGAATCGCTGCGGGCATGTGGGCGGTTAGCTCAGCGGTAGAGCACTACGTTGACATCGTAGTGGCCACTGGTTCGATCCCAGTACCGCCCACCATCTTGCCACCTTTTTGGTTGCAGGTTCACCGCCCCCGCTGTAGGTGGAGGCACCAAGTTTTAATCGGCGCACGCGCGCCGCGATAAGGAGAAGACCCATGAAGGTCAAGAACTCGCTCCGCTCGCTGAAGTTGCGTCACCGCGACTGCCAGGTCGTGCGCCGCAAGGGCCGCGTCTATGTGATCAACAAGACGCAGAAGCGCTACAAAGCGCGTCAGGGCTAAGCCAGCCCGATATTTGCACCTTGCCGTGCAAAAAATCTAAAAAGCCGTCGCTGGATAACAGCGGCGGCTTTTTCTTAGGGGAAACAGGGGTGTAGTCTTTGTGCCCTTGCGCTTGAAGGGCTGCGCCCTGCGACACAAGGGCCTGCTTTTGTTGCATCGGTTGCAAGAAGGCCTGGATTAACTTATCGGTAATGCCAAATAGGGTAGCCATGGCCACGTTACCCTTGTCAAAACCGGCCATCACTACAGGGAAGACATCTCGTCCATGAACATCCAGAATTTGCGTGATGCCACGCTCATGCCCGTGCCTGACCACCAGCGTTCAGCGCGTGAGTGGCTGCAAGTGCTTGCCAAATACCGTGATCCGGACCCGACGCGCAGCACGTTTGAATTGCTGGTGACGCTGGTTCCCTTCCTTATGATCTGGGTGGCTGCGATCTGGGTTTTGCCCTACAGCGGGCTTGTCGCCTTTGCTTTGGCTGCGGTGAACGGCCTGTTTCTGGTGCGGCTGTTCTGCATCCAGCATGATTGCGGGCATGCGTCATTCTACGCCAACCGGCAGGTCAGTGATTGGGTCGGGCGTTGTCTGGGCGTGTTGACGCTGACGCCCTATCACGTCTGGCGCCGCCAGCATGCGATCCATCATTCCGCCTCGGGCAATCTTGATATGCGCGGTATTGGCGATGTCACCACCCTGACGGTGGATGAATATCTGGCCCGTTCGCGCTTTGGTCGCTTCATGTATCGGCTTTATCGCAGCCCGGTGACGCTGTTCCTGATTGGTCCGGCCTATATCTTTCTGGTGCAGAACCGGATTCCCTATGGGTTGATGAAATCCGGCGCGTCGTTCTGGATTTCGGCGATGGGCACCAATGCGGCCCTGATCGCCGGGGTTGCGGCGCTGGTTTACTTCGGCGGCTGGGCCCCTTTGTTGCTGGTGATCCTGCCGACATGGATCGTTGCTGCCTCGACCGGGGTGTGGCTGTTCTATGTGCAGCACCAGTTTGAGGATACGCATTGGCGCAAGGCGGATGAATGGCAGTTGCACGAGGCCGCGCTGGAAGGGTCATCGCATTATGTGCTGCCCAAGCCCTTGCAATGGCTGTCTGCGAATATCGGTATTCACCATGTTCATCACCTTTACAGCCGCATCCCGTTTTATCGGCTGACCGAGGTGATCAAGGATCATCCCATTCTGGCGGAAAGCCAGCGCATGACGATCCGCGAAAGCATCGCCTGCGCGCGCCTGCATCTGTGGGATGAAAGCCAGAAGAAGCTGTTGTCCTTCCGCCGCGCGCATGCGCTGTATCTGGCGGCCTGAAGGGTCGGCCTGCCTTGCCCCGGCAGCGGGGCAGGGCGCTGGTCAGCGCGCCATGCCGTGATATTCGGGGTTTGGCTGCATCTCGGTCGCGGCGGCAAGCCGGTTTGACATGTTGTAAAACGATGTCACCGCCGAAATATCCCAGATGTCACGATCCGAAAATCCCGCCATGCGCAGGGATTGGCGATCTGCCTCGACCATATCTTTGGGCGTATTGGTCAGTTTGACCGCAAAGCCCAGCATCGCCTTTTGCCGCGCGTCCAACGGGGCCGCCCGCCAGTTCTGCGCAACCACCTCGGCCAGCGCCGGGTCTGCCGAAAGCTGCCGCAGCGCCGCGCCATGGGCTGTCAGGCAATAGACGCAGCGATTTTCGGCCGAGACAGCAACGGCGATCATCTCGCGCTCCATCTTGGACAGACCGGATGGGGCCAGCATCAGATCGTTATACATTTCCATGAAGGCGCGCAGTTTGGCCTGATCGAAGCTATAGGCTTGCAGCACATTGGGAATAAGCCCCAGCTTTTCGGTGCATTTGGCGAAATAGGCGGCAATATCATCGTCCAGCGGGTCTGCGGGGGGCAGGTTCAGGGCAGTTGTATCGGTCACAATAAACATCCTTCCAACGGGTTGCACCTTTCTGGGGGATTGCCCAGCATCACGCAACCCATAGGAGGGAGCGATGCATCCAAACCCCGTCTTTCGAACCACGAGCGCGGCCGACGCCTTGGCCATCGCGCGCGGGCGCGGCTTTGGCACCTTGTCGGTGAACGGGGCAGCGGGGCCTTTGGCGGCGCATATTCCTTTTGAGATGCAGGAGGGCGCGGCCTATTTGCATCTGGCGCGGTCCAACGCCATTGCGCGGGCCACGCTGCCCGCGCCAGCGCTTTTGGCGGTTCTGGGGCCGGATGCCTATATCTCGCCCGATTGGTATGGTGCTGCGGATCAGGTCCCGACGTGGAATTACGTCGCTGTGCATCTGCGCGGGGTGTTGGAGCCGTTGCCGCCAGAGGCGCTGCGCCCGCATCTGGAACGCATGAGCGCGCAGATGGAGGCGCGCCTGGCCCCAAAGCAGCCCTGGACGATTGGCAAGATGAGCGCGGAGGCCTTGATGCGGATGGAGCGGATGATCCTGCCGTTCCGCTTTGTGATCGAGGCGGTGGAAAGCACGGCCAAGCTGGGCCAGAACAAGACAGCCGATCAACGGGCCGGGGCGGTTGCGGGCCTGCGCGAAGCGGCGTTCGGGATGGAGGCCCAGCAGATCGCGCGGTTGATGGACGGGCTGTGAATGGGATTTACTCTGCCCTCTCGCGGCCCTACCATACCAGTCGCGCGTCGGGTCGTCGCCGCCCCCTGCGCCGCTGCTGCGGCAAGGCAGCGAGATTGATGGCGCGGTTTGGCATAGGGTCGCGCGCGGCCCGGTTTGTTGGTTTGTGTGGCCCCGGTGGAATTTAGGTATTTAGGCCAAGATGAAGCAGCGGGTTGCGCTGCCTGAAAAAGGAAGATGACGATGCGGCTTTATTGTTCCCACACCTCGCCCTATGCGCGCAAGGTTCTGGTTCTGCTGGCAGAGGCGGGGAAATCCGATCTGGTGGAAATGGTGCCGGCCAGTGGCACACCGCTTGATCCGGGGACGACGCCTTTGGCGCAGAATCCTTTGGGCAAGATCCCGACGCTGGAGCGTGCCGATGGGCCCGCGTTGTATGACAGCCGGGTTATTACCCGTTATCTGGATGATCACTTCAAGGCCGGGTTCTATCCGCAAGGCGCGCGCCTGTGGGAGACTTTGACGCTGGAGGCGACGGCGGACGGGATTCTGGATGCGGCGATCCTGATGGTATACGAGCAACGCGTGCGCCCCGAGGAGAACCGCTTTCCGGCCTGGGTTGAAGGGCAATGGGGCAAGATTGCCCGCGCGCTGGACGCGATTGAAGCGCGCTGGATGAGCCATCTGCAAGGGCCGTTGGATATGGGGCAAATCGCGGTTAGTTGCGCTTTGGGCTATCTCGATTTCCGCCATGACGACCGCGACTGGCGCGCGGGGCGCCCGGCGCTGGCGGCATGGGAGGCCGGGTTTGCCGCGCGCGACAGCATGAAGGCCACGGTGCCGCCCGCATAGGGCGCGGCGGCGCAAGCTTATGTTACCATTGTCAAATTTCCTTTTGGTCTGGTCGATTGTGGCTTTGAACACCACAACGCCGGGGCCGAATGTGGTGAACACCATCGCGACCGCGATGTCGGCGGGGCGGCGCGCAGGTCTGGGCGCGGCGATGGGTGTGGCGATTGGGGTCGCGCTGTGGTGCCTTGCCTCCAGCCTTGGGTTTGCCGCGATCTTTTCGGCCTATCCGCTGGCCGAGCGGATCATGGCTGTGGTGGCGGCGGCGCTGATGAGCTGGCTGGCGCTGCGGGCGCTGCGCTTTGCGTGGCGCAATTACCGCGAAGCGCAGCGCGGATTGCCGCAGGCCCCGGCGGTGTTGTCTTATGGGGCGGCACTGGTGCGGGCAGTGATGATCAGTGCCACCAACCCCAAGGTTCTGACGACATGGTTGTCGATTGCGACCTTGTTTCCGGTGGCGCGGGCCGGGGCGGCGGATGTGGCTTTGCTGGCCGGAGTGTCGGCGCTTATCGGGCTGTTTTTCCACAGCACTTACGCCACGCTGTTTTCCACCGGGCCGATGGTGCGATTCTATTTGCGCGCGGGTTGGGTGATTTATCTGATCTCGGGCGTGTTTTTCGCGGTCTTGGCGGCGGGCATGATTTCGCGGCTTGTCTGGGGTTGATTCTGCGGATTTTGGCGACCTGCGTCGATTTGCACGCATTTTCACAGGCTCGCCGTTGCATTTCAGTCGCGCAACACCCACATGCGCCGCTTTGTCCGCTGGACGTGGGCCGCATCCATCGCTAAATACCCCGCTTGTAAGGCTGCGCATCACACGTGGCCCGGTCATGACATGGGCCGTATCATGCGGCCTTCGGAAGGGAGAATTCTCGTGTCCCACGCAGACGAACACGCAGGCACCCGCAGGGATTTCCTGTATTACGCCACCGCAGGCGCAGGTGCTGTAGCCACCGGGGCTGCCGTTTGGCCGCTCGCCAATCAGATGAACCCATCGGCAGATGTGCAGGCCTTGTCCTCGATCTTCGTTGATATCTCGGCGGTTGAGCCGGGAACCCAGCTGACGGTGAAATATCTGGGCAAGCCGGTTTTCATTCGCCGCCGCACGCCCGAGGAAATCGAGGCTGCGCGCGCTGTTCCTGCCGAGGAGCTGGCGATCGACAAGCTGTCGCAGAACCCCAACAAGCCGGCAACCGATGCGTCTGACCAGAACCGCACGATGGACGAGGCGGGCGAATGGCTGGTGATGATCGGTGTTTGCACCCATTTGGGTTGCGTGCCGATTGGTGACGGCGCGGGTGAGTTTGGCGGCTGGTTCTGCCCTTGCCACGGGTCGCACTATGATACGGCGGGCCGCATCCGCAAAGGCCCCGCCCCGCAGAACCTGCATATCCCGGTGGCTGAATTCACCGACGAATCAACTCTCAAGCTCGGGTAAGGACATATCATGGCCGGAATTCCGCACGACCATTACGAGCCCAAAACGGGCGCAGAAAAGTGGCTTCACAAGCGCCTGCCGATTGTGGGCCTGCTGTATGACACGCTGATGATCCCCACGCCCAAGAACCTGAACTGGATGTGGATCTGGGGTATCGTTCTGACCTTCTGTCTGGTGCTGCAAATCGCCACCGGCATCGTCTTGGCGATGCATTACACGCCGCATGTCGATCTGGCCTTTGCCAGCGTTGAACACATTATGCGCAACGTGAATGGCGGGCATATGCTGCGTTATCTGCACGCAAACGGTGCGTCGCTGTTCTTTATCGCTGTGTATCTGCATATTTTCCGCGGCCTTTACTACGGCTCTTACAAAGCCCCGCGCGAGATTACGTGGATCATCGGCATGCTGATCTATCTGGCGATGATGGGCACAGCGTTCATGGGTTACGTTCTGCCATGGGGGCAAATGTCCTTCTGGGGGGCGACTGTGATCACCGGCCTGTTCGGCGCTATTCCGGGCATTGGCGAGTCGATCCAGACTTGGCTGTTGGGCGGCCCTGCCGTGGATAACGCCACGCTGAACCGCTTCTTCTCGTTGCACTATCTGCTGCCCTTCGTGATTGCGGCCTTGGTTGCCATTCACATCTGGGCCTTCCATTCGACCGGCAACAACAATCCCACCGGTGTTGAAGTGCGCCGCACCTCGAAGGCCGAAGCCGAGAAAGATACTTTGCCCTTCTGGCCCTACTTCGTGATCAAGGACCTGTTTGCGCTGGCCGTGATCCTGGTGGTGTTCTTTGCGGTTGTGGGCTTCATGCCGAACTATCTGGGCCACCCCGACAACTATATCGAGGCGAACCCGCTGGCGACGCCTGCGCATATTGTGCCGGAATGGTATTTCTTGCCCTTCTACGCCATTTTGCGTGCCTTCACCGCAGATGTCTGGGTTGTGCAGCTGACCAGCTTTGTCACCTTCGGGATCGTCGATGCCAAGTTCTTTGGCGTGTTGGCGATGTTTGGGGCGATTGCTGTCATGGCGTTGGCGCCCTGGCTGGATACCTCGTCGGTGCGTTCGGGTCGCTATCGCCCGATGTTCAAGATGTGGTTCCTGCTGCTGTGCATCGACTTCATGGTGCTGATGTGGGTTGGCGCGCGCCCGGCAGAGTTCCCTTATGACTGGATTTCGCTGATCGCTTCGGCCTACTGGTTCGCCTATTTCCTCGTGATCTTGCCGCTGCTTGGCGTGATCGAAAAGCCGCAGGCAGCCCCTGCGACCATCGAGGAAGACTTCAAATCGCATTATGCCGATCCGAATCCGGCCGAGTGAGGACAAAGGAACTGATGATTATGTTTCGTAAAATCGCAATCAGCGCCGTTTCCGCCCTCGTTCTTGGGGCCGGTTCGGCAATGGCAGCCGGGTCTGAAGGCCATGTCCATGACACGGCGTTCAGCTTTGAAGGGCCGTTTGGCACCTATGATGAGCACCAGCTTCAGCGCGGGCTTCAGGTCTACACCGAGGTTTGCTCGGCCTGTCATGGGTTGAAATTCGTGCCGATCCGCAGCTTGTCGGATGAAGGTGGCCCGCATCTGCCGGAAGATCAGGTGCGCGCCTATGCCGCCCAGTTCGATATCTTTGATGCCGAATTGGACGACACGCGTCCGCGCAAGCCCACAGATCACTTCCCGGAGTCAGGCTTGTCCAACGCCCCTGACCTGAGCTTGATGGCCAAGGCCCGCGCCGGGTTCCACGGCCCTGCGGGCACGGGGATCAGCCAGTTGGTCAATGGTATTGGTGGCCCCGAATATATCGTCTCGGTCCTGACCGGTTACACCGGTGAGGAGAAAGAAGAAGCCGGGACAACCTTCTACGGTAACACCGCGTTCCCCGGTGGCTGGATCGCCATGGCCCCGCCGCTGTCGGATGGTCTGGTGGAATATCAGGATGGTCATGACAACAGCCTGCACCACCTGTCCGAAGACGTGACCGCCTTCCTGATGTGGACGGCTGAACCGAAAATGATGGCGCGCAAGCAAGCAGGCTTTACCGCTGTAATCTTCCTGACGGTTCTGTCGGTTCTGCTGTATCTGACCAACAAGCGTATCTGGGCGGCTGTCAAAGGCCCCAAGAAAAAGCACGCTTGATCTGATCCAACGCGATCCAAAGGCCCCGCCCGTAACGGTGGGGCCTTTTTCCTATTTGACCAAGGCCACGCCCCTATGCCGCTTTCCTGCCACGCCTTTGTTGCTGCCAGCCTTGATGGCTTTATCGCCCGCCCGGATGGCGGGTTGGATTGGTTGGAACCTTTCAACGCCGCCGAGGAAGATCACGGCTATGACGCGTTTATCGCGCGGATGGATGGCATCATCATGGGCCGTGGCACCTATGAAACCGTGCTGGGTTTTGGCCATTGGCCTTACCGCCTGCCCGTGATTGTCCTCAGCCAAAGCCTGACGGTGGATGATATCCCTGACAGCCTTGCCGATCATGTCGCCATCACCGATATGGACCCGGCGGAGCTGCATGCCGCTTTGGCCGAGGAAGGCTGGCAAAGCGCCTATGTCGATGGTGGACAGGTGATCCAGTCCTTTATCAACGCAGGCCTGCTGACCGATATCACACTGACGCGCGTGCCGCTGCTTTTGGGCCAAGGCCGCCCGCTGTTTGGCCCTGTGGCGGGCGACGTGGCGTTGACCTTGCTGGAAAGCCGCAGCTTTCCTTCGGGCATCGTTTCCTCTCGCTACGCGATTGCGCGGCCATAGCCCCTTGCCTCTGCCACGATAGACGCTAAATTGCTGCTTACCTCGGGGGGCCCTGTGTGGGGCTGAGATCTGGCAAAAGCCAAAGACCCGTTGAACCTGAACCGGTTAGGACCGGCGGAGGGAAGGTGCATGGAATAATCCATCCCGACTTTTTGCCGTCGTTTTTGGAGAGAGCCATGCTGAAACGACTTATCACTTTATCCCTGTTTGCAACCCCGGTGCTGGCCGATACGCCTGTGCTGACGGTCTATGCCTCCAGTTCCTTTGCGTCGGAATGGGGGCCGGGGCCTGCGATTGAAACCGCGTTCGAGGCGGTTTGCGGCTGCGACCTGCAATATCGCAACACCGATCTGATCCCCAGCCTGATGCTGGAAGGCGCGAATACCGAGGCCGATGTGGTCATCGGCATTTCCACCGATGAAACCTTGCGCGCGCGCGAAACCGGGCTGTTCGGCCCGCATAATCAGGACCTTTCCACTTTGTCTTTGCCGGTGGATTGGACGGATGAAACCTTCTTGCCCTTCAACTATGGCGATACGGCGTTCATCTATGACAACACCAAACTGGCCACCCCGCCGCATGATTTCGAATCGCTGGCAGCACTGCCCGAGGACGTGAAAATCGTGATTCAGGACCCGCGCTCATCCGGGGCGGGGCTGGCCTTGGTGCTCTGGGTCAAGTCGGTTTACGGCGATCAGGCCGAGGATTACTGGCGCCGCCTTGCCCCCCGCATCCTGACCGTGACCAAAGGCTGGTCCGAGGCCTATGGGTTGTTTACGCGGGGTGAGGCGGATCTGGTGATGTCCTATATCACCTCGCCCGCCTATCACCTGATCGTCGAGAAGGATGACACCAAGGTCGCGGCGATCTTTGACGAAGGCCATTATTTCACCGCCGAAGTGGTGGGCCAGATTGCCGGCACCGACCAGCCCGAACTGGCGCAGGCCTTCATGGATTTCATCCTGTCCGAGACATTTCAGGAGATGATCCCGCGTGTGAATTTCGGCTTTCCAGTCAAGCTGGACCCAAAGCTGATGCCGCCGGAATTTGACAAGCTGAACCTGCCGCCGAAATCGCTGTTCTATTCCGAGTCCGATGTGGCCGCCTTGCGCGATACCGCTGTCGCCGAATGGCAGCGCGCGCTCAGCCAATAACCCAAGCGGGCCGCCGCTGTGCGGCCCCACCCCCGCAGAATTGGAGATGATGATGAACCGCCTTTTTCCCGCCGCCGCCCTTGCCCTGCTGACAACCGCCGCGCAGGCGCAGACCCCGGTGCTGAACGTGCTGACCTATGACAGCTTTACCTCGGAATGGGGCCCCGGCCCCGCGATTGAAACCGCGTTCGAGGCGGTTTGCGCCTGTGATCTGGTGTTTTCTGCCGTGGGCGATGGGGCGGAGCTTCTGGCGCGCGTGCAGCTTGAAGGGGCCAAGTCCGAGGCTTCGGTGGTCTTGGGGCTGGATACCAACCTGACCGCGCAGGCCGCAGCTACGGGGCTGTTTGCACCGCATGGGCAGACGGGTGGCAATGACCTGCCGGTGCCCTTCGATGATCCGATCTTCCTGCCCTATGACTGGGGCTATTTCGCCTTTGTCTATGACAACACCAAACTGGCCACGCCGCCCACCAGCTTTGAGGCGCTGGCCGCGTCAGACCTGAAGATCGTGATTCAAGACCCGCGCTCCTCTACCCCCGGCCTTGGGCTTTTGCTGTGGGTCAAGGCGGCATATGGCGACCGCGCGCCCGAGATTTGGGCCGCTTTGGCCGATAATATCCTCACCGTGACCCCCGGCTGGTCCGAGGCCTATGGCATGTTCACAGCCGGTGAGGCGGATATGGTGCTGTCCTACACCACCTCGCCCGCCTATCACCTGATCGCCGAGGAGGATGCAGGCAAATCCGCCGCTGCCTTTGACGAAGGGCATTACATGCAGGTCGAAGTGGCGGGCAAGCTGGCCGCCGCGCCGCAGCCGGAATTGGCCGATCAATTCCTTGCCTTCATGGCAACCGATGCCTTCCAATCGGTGATCCCGACGACGAACTGGATGTATCCGGCGCATATGCCGGAGGCAGGCTTGCCCGAAGGGTTTGCGCAGATGATCACCCCGGCCAAGGCCCTGTTGCTCAGCGCGGATGAGGCGCAGGCCGCGCGCAAAAACGCGCTGGACGAATGGCTGACCGCGCTCTCTCGCTAAGCGCGGCAGGGCTGGCGGCGGCGCTGTTTGCGCTGCTGCTGGCCCCGCTGGTGGCTTTGGGCCTGTCGTTTGACGGGCTGACCCTTGGCGCGGCCGAGGCTGCGGCGCTGCGCTTTACGCTGTGGCAGGCCATGTTGTCGGCGCTGATCTCGGTGGGGCTGGCGGTGCCGGTGGCGCGGGCCTTGGCGCGGCGGCGGTTCCGGGGGCGGGGGGTGTTGATCTCCACCCTTGGTGCGCCGTTCATTCTGCCGGTGATCGTGGCGGTGCTGGGGCTTTTGGCGGTGTTCGGGCGCGCAGGTTGGGTGAATAGCAGCCTTGGCGCGCTGGGCCTGCCGGAATTCACGATTTACGGGTTGCAAGGCGTGGTGTTGGCGCATGTGTTTTTCAACATGCCGCTGGCGGTGCGGATGGTGTTACAAGGCTGGCAAGCCATCCCGGCAGAGCGGTTCCGCCTTGCGCAAAGCCTTGGGTTTTCGCCCGCCGATACGCTTCGGCATCTGGAATGGCCGATGCTGCGGGCGGTGTTGCCGGGTGCCGCGCTGGTGATCTTTGTGATCTGCCTGACCAGCTTTGCCGTGGCTTTGACCCTTGGGGGCGGGCCGCGCGCCACGACGATTGAGCTGGCGATCTATCAGGCGCTGCGCTTTGATTTTGATCTGCCCACGGCGGCACGGCTGGCGCTGTTGCAATTTGCGCTGTGCGCGGCGGCCTATCTGCTGGCCACGCGGCTGACGCTGCCGTCCAGCTTTGGCGCGGGGCAGGGGCGGGCAGGGGGGCCGCCTGCACCGGGCGGCTGGCGGCGCGGCGTGGATGCTGTGGCCATTGCGCTGGCTGGCTTGTTCATCGCCTTGCCCTTGTTGGCGGTGGTGCTGGCGGGGCTGCCCGGTCTTGGCGATTTGCCGGTGCAGGTCTGGCAGGCGGCGGGGCGGTCCTTGGCGGTGGCGGGGGCGTCTACGGCGCTGTGCATTTCGGCGGCTTTGCTGCTGGCGCTGGCGGCGGCGCGGGGGCGGGGCTGGCCTGCTTTGGCGGCCACCTTGCCGCTGGCGGCCTCCAGCCTTGTGCTGGGCACGGGATTGTTCTTGCTGCTACAACCCTATGTGCGCCCGTCCAGCCTTGCGCTGCCCGTGACAGTCGTGATCAACGCGGCGCTGGCGCTGCCCTTTGCCTTTCGCATTCTGGCACCAGAGGCGCGCAGCCTTTACAGTGATTACAATCGGCTCAGCCGCTCGCTTGGGATGACGCCATGGGCGCGGGCGCGTTGGGTGGTTTTGCCCCGGCTGTCCCGGCCCTTGGGTTTTGCGGCCGGGCTTGTGGCGGCGCTGTCGATGGGCGACCTTGGGGTGATCGCGCTGTTCGCAGGCGAGGCCGAGGCAACCTTGCCGCTGCTGGTGCAACGTCTGATGGGGGCCTACCGGATGGAAACCGCCGCCAGTGCCGCGCTGTTGCTCGTTGCACTTTCCTTTGCCCTGTTCTGGGCCTTTGACCAATGGGGCCGCCGCCATGCTGCAATTTGACACCCTGACACTGGCGCAAGGCGCGTTCCGGCTGACGGCGGATTGGCAGGCGCAGAAAGGCGCGCGGATCGCGCTGATCGGCCCGTCAGGGGCCGGGAAATCGACGCTGCTGGCCGCGATTGGTGGCTTTTTACGCCCCACACAGGGCCGGATTCTGTGGGATGGCCAAGACCTGACGCCGCAAGACCCCGGCGCGCGCCCGGTCACCACGCTGTTTCAGGATCAGAACCTGTTCCCGCATCTGACCATCGCGCAAAACCTTGGCCTTGGCGTTTCGCCCAGCTTGCGGCTGACACCCGCCGACCACGCGCGGATTGAGGCGGCGTTGGAGCAGACCGGGCTGTCAGGCTTTGGCCCGCGCAAACCCGCAGCCCTTTCGGGCGGGCAGCAAAGCCGAGCTGCCCTTGCGCGGGCCCTGTTGCGCGACAAGCCCTTGTTGCTGCTGGATGAGCCCTTCGCCGCCCTCGGCCCCGCGCTGAAGGGTGAGATGTTGGGCCTTGTCACCGCGCTGGCGGATCGCACCGGGGCCACGGTGCTGATGGTGACGCATGACCCGCAAGATGCGCTGCGCTTTGCCCCTCTGACCTGCCTTGTCGCGAATGGCGTGGCCCATCCGCCGCAGCCGACCGCCGCGCTGCTGGACAACCCGCCCCCCGCGCTTGCGGCCTATCTGGGCTAGGCGCGCTTAGCGCAGCCGCAAACCACGCTCGCTGTCTTCAAAGAACATGGCTTTATCGGCCTCAAAGGACAGGCCGACCTGATCGCCCAGCTTCAACCGCGTATCGTCATGCGCCTCGATCACCAGCTTTTCGCCATTGCCAGCGGTCAGGTGAATATAGGTCACGCCGCCCAAGGCTTCGGTCATTTCAACCCGGTGGGTGGCGCCTTCGGTCACGCGCAGGTGCTGCGGGCGCAGGCCCACCACCACCTTTGCCCCGGCACCGGGCAAGGCCGCATCGGTCGCGACCGACCCGACCAAGCCTTCGGACAGCACCAGCCCGGCCTTTTCCACCACACCTGCCACAAAGTTCATCGCAGGCGACCCGATAAACCCCGCGACAAAGCGGTTGTCGGGGTTGTGATACAAGTCCAGCGGGGCGCCGACTTGTTCGATAACCCCTTTGCGCAGCACGACGATCTTGTCGGCCAGCGTCATCGCCTCGACCTGATCATGCGTCACATAGATCATCGTGGCGCCGATTTCGCGGTGCAGGCGGGCAATCTCTACCCGCATTTCGACGCGCAATTCGGCATCGAGGTTGGACAGCGGTTCGTCAAACAAGAACACCTCTGGCCCGCGCACAATCGCCCGGCCAATGGCCACGCGTTGCCGCTGCCCACCTGACAGGGCCTTGGGCTTGCGCGTCAGGTAGTCATCCAGCTTCAGGATGCGGCTTGCCTCGGCCACTTTCGTGTCAATCTCGGCCTTGGGGTGGCCGGTCATCTTCAGGCCAAAGCCCATGTTTTCGGCCACCGTCATATGCGGATAAAGCGCATAGGTCTGGAACACCATCGCCACGCCACGATCGGCGGGGTCGGCATCGGTCACGTCACGGTCGCCGATGGCGATCTTGCCGCCGCTGGTCTTTTCCAACCCGGCGATCATGCGCAGCAAGGTGGATTTGCCGCAGCCCGACGGCCCGACAAAGACGCAGAATTCGCCATCCTCTACCTTCAGATCGACCCCGTGGATCACCTGAATATCGCCGAACTTCTTTGTCACGGCCTGCAAATTTACGCCTGTCATGGCGGTCCCCTCCCTGTTTATTGTTCTGGAAAGCGCCAGTCGCGCGCTTCCATGGCGATGTTGTTTGCCACCGCCAGCAGTTGCGGGGCGAGTGTTTCCAGTTCTGTCAGGTTTGTGCGCAGCAAGGTGGACGTTACCGAGATTGCCCCGATGGGCCGCCCCCGGTCTGTCAGAATCGGCGCTGCGACGCAGATGATGTTGGGTTCATGCTCTTCGCGGTCAAAGGCATAACCGCGCGCACGAATCGCCTCCAGCTCGGCGCAAAGCTGATCGCGGTTGACATAGGTATGCGGGGTGAATTGGTAAAAGCTTTGGCGGTTCAGGGCCTGTTCCAGCGCCTCCGGCGGCAGAAAAGCCATCATCGCCTTGCCGACCCCGGTGCAATAGGCCGGCCCCACTTTGCCCGCCGAGGAGAACATCTCGACCGGTTGGGCCGCGTTGCGCTTGTCGACATACAGCACCTGGCCCTGATCGAGTTGCGCAAGATGGATGGTTTCGCCCAGCTTTGCCGACAGCGCATCAAGATGCGGGCGCGCCAAGGGGGCAAGGCTGGATTGCGCCCAGGCGGTATGGGCCAGCCGCACCAGCCGCATCCCCAAAGCATAGGTTTGCCGCTCGGCGTCATAACTGAGCAGGTTCTGATGCGTCAGGGTTTGCAGGAAACGGTAAAGCGTGGCTTTGGGGAAGGGCGATTGCGTCAGCAGTTCGGTAAAGCGCACAGGCGCGCCGTGGTTGGCCACCATATCCAGCACATCCAGCGCTTTACCCACCGTCCCATCGCCGCTTGCGGCCCCGTCTGTAATCGCCTTCGTCACAGCCCCTCCCCTTCAACGCGTTGTTGACAGGTTAGCCTAATCTCGGCATACTTTCAATATTCAAAACCTAGTTTCAAATAATGAAACCTAAGTATGGATCTAAGGGAGGAACCTAAATGACCCATCTGAAAACGGGCGCAGTTGCGTTCGCGGCGGCCTTGCTGATGTCTGGCTCGGCCTTCGCGCAGCAGCGTATGCTGAACTATAATGCCGATTTTGACCCGACGCCGCTGGCCGCCTTTCAGGCCCTGATCGCGGATTTCGAGGCCGAGAACCCGGATATCAAGGTCAATCTGAACAACTTTGACCACGAAGGTTACAAGACCGCGATTCGCAACTTCCTGACGGCTGACAGCCCGGATCTTGCCAACTGGTATGCCGGCAACCGCATGGCCCCCTTTGTCACTTCGGGCCAGTTCATGGATGTCTCGGATGTGTGGGAGGCCAACGGCCTTGGTGACCAACTCGCCTCGGCCAAGGCGTCGATGACCATCGACGGCAAGCAATGGGGCGTGCCCTATACCTATTACCAGTGGGGCATTTACTACAACAAAGACGCTTACAAAGCGGCTGGTGTTGAAGTGCCGACCACTTGGGACGGGTTCGTGGAAAACTGCGCCAAGTTCAAAGAGGCGGGCATTGATTGCCTGACCACGGGGTCCAAGGCGCTGTGGCCCGCTGCCGGGATTTTCGATTATCTGAACATGCGCACCAACGGGTATGAGTTCCACATGGACCTGACCGCGGGCAAAGTGGCGTGGACGGATGACAAGGTGAAGGCGACCTTTGCCGAATGGGCAAAAGTGCAGCCCTTCATCACCGAAAACCATGCCGCGATTGATTGGCAGGATGCCGCAGCGCTGCTGGTGCAGGGCAAGGCTGCCAACTATGTGATGGGCAACTTTGCCGTGGCAACCTTCAAGGAAGGTGGCATGACCAATGACAACCTTGGTTTCATGGTCTTCCCGGAAATCACCCCCGGCCTGCCGCGCGCCGAAGAAGCACCGACAGACACGATCCACATTCCGGCAGGTGCCAAGAATGTGGATGATGCCAAGAAGTTCCTCGCTTTCGTGGCGCGTGCCGATGTGCAGACCAAGCTGAACGCTGCCTTGGGGCAACTGCCCACCAACAAGGACAGCTCTGTTGATGCGGCTGATCCGTTCATCTCGGCCGGGTTTGAATCCTTGTCCTCGGCCTATGCTCTGGCACAGTTCTTTGACCGTGACGCCCCGGCGGAAATGGCCAAGATGGGGATGGAAGGCTTCCAGGAATTCATGGTGAAGCCGGATCGTCTGGATGCCATTCTGGACCGTCTCGAAAAAGCACGCGGCAAGATCTATCAGTAAATAACGATAGGCCCCGCGTGCAAATGCGGGGCCTTTTCACCTGTTCTGACCGCACGGAGGGGGGCGATCATGTCCAGCTATTGGAAACGAAACCAACTGCGGCTTGCGCCATGGCTGTTTCTGGCCCCCGGCGCGATCATGTTTCTGGTTTACGTCATCATCCCGATCTTTCAGTCGCTTTCCATTTCGTTCTACGATTGGGATGGCTTGGGCGAGGCGGTCTATATCGGCACCGACAACTATGTCGAACTGATGGATGATGAAGCCTTTTACACCTCGCTCAAGAATAACCTGATCTGGCTGGTTCTTTACATGCTGGCCGTGCCTGCCGGGTTGATGATTGCGATCTTCCTCAATCAAACCGTGCGCGGGATTCGTATCTATAAATCGCTGTTCTTCTTTCCCTTCGTGATTTCGCAGGTCGTGGTGGGCCTGATGTTTTCATGGTTCTATGCGCCCAATTTCGGGCTGCTGTATAAGCTGATCGAACTGGTTACGGGCAACGGCATCGCCATCCTCGCGGATGAGGATTATGTGACTTATGGCATCATCGCCGCGGGGCTGTGGCCGCAGATTGCCTATGTGATGATCCTCTATATCACCGGGCTGAACAACATCGCCCCCGATCAGGTAGAGGCGGCGCGGCTGGATGGCGCGAAAGGCTGGAAAATGCTGTGGCATGTGATCTTGCCGCAATTGCGCCCGGCCACGTTCATCGCCGTGGTCGTCACGGTGATCGGCGCGCTGCGCAGCTTTGACCTTGTGTCGATCATGACCGATGGCGGGCCCTACGGGTCGTCCCGCGTGTTGTCTTTCTACATGTATGAACAGGCGCTGTCGGAATACGGCTTCCGCATGGGCTATGGCGCGGCGATTGCCGTGGTGCTGTTCGCGATCATGATGGTTTTCATTTCGGGCTTCATCTGGAAGATGTGGCGCGACGAGACGGAGCGCTGACCCATGTTTCCACGCCCGATAGAACAAACCCGCCCCACAACGCAGTGGCTGTATACGCTGGCCCTGCCCATCGCGCTGATCCTGTGGCTGTTGCCGCTGATCGGTGTGGCTGTCACTTCGGTGCGGCCCGCGTCCGACTTGGCGCAGGGCAATTATTTCGGGATGCCCAGCTATATCGCCTTTGAAAACTATATCTCGGTGTTCCGTGACAGCGATCTGGGCAGCTATATGGTCAACTCGCTGAAGGTGACCATTCCCACGGTGATCGGGGCGGTGGCGCTGTCTTGCATGACGGGCTTTGCGCTGGGGATTTACAAGTTCAAATCAAACCTGCTGGTGTTCTTTCTGTTCGTCGCGGGCAACTTTGTGCCGTTCCAGATCCTGATGGTTCCGGTGCGTGACCTGACGCTGGACCTTGGCATGTATAATTCATGGACCGGGCTTGCGATGTTCCACATCGCTTTTCAAACCGGGTTCTGCACCTTGTTCATGCGCAATTTCATCAAGGCCCTGCCCTTTGAATTGATCGAGGCGGCGCGGGTCGAAGGTGTGTCGGAAATCCGCATCTTCTGGTATATCGTGCTGCCTCTGATGAAGCCCGCCATCGCGGCGCTGTCGGTGTTGATCTTCACCTTCATCTGGAACGACTTTTTCTGGGCCACGGTGCTGACCACAACCAAGGAAACCCAGCCGATCACGGCGGGCCTGTCCTCGCTTAACGGGCAATGGGTGGCGGCGTGGCATCTGGTTTCGGCGGGGTCTATACTGGCGGCGCTGCCCCCGGTGTTGATGTTCTTTCTGATGCAAAAGCATTTCATTGCGGGCCTGACACTCGGAGCGGTGAAGTGATACAAGAATGGCGGCTGGATGACGGCCAGCAAACTTTGGTGCTGGCGGCCCGGCGTGGGCGTTTGCCGGAATGTGTGTATTGGGGTGCGGCCCTGCCTGCGCGCGAAGACCTTGGCACGCTGCTGGCCGCGCATGGTATTGATGTCACGGGCGGGATGCTGGATGAAAACCCGGACCTGTCGCTTTGCCCCGAAGCGGTGCGCAGCTTTCCCGGCCAGCCCGGCCTGATCCTGCGCGATACCGACAGCACGCCCTTGCTGCCAAAGTTCTGCTTTGCCGAGGCGCGCGAGGAAGACCACGCGCTTTATCTGACCTACCGCGATGATGACGCGCGGCTTGGCCTGACCTTTGGTTTCGTGGCCGACCCGGAAACCCATGTCATCACCTGTGACACCACGCTGACCGCCGATCGCCCGGTGCATCTGCATTGGCTTGCCGCCCCGGTGCTGCCCGCGCCGCAATTGTCGGATGAGATGATTGATGTCTCGGGGCGCTGGTGCGGTGAATTTCAGCTTGCGCGCACGCCATGGTCTGCGGGCATGCGTTACCGCGAAAACCGCACGGGCCGCACCGGGCATGAGCATTTTCCCGGCCTGATCATTCCCACGCGCGGCACCACCAATTGCAGCGGAGAGGCCTATGCCTTTCACTACGGCTGGTCCGGCGGTCACCGCATGTTGGCGGAGGAATTGCCAGATGGCCGCCGCCAGGTGCAGTTCGGGCATGCGGCCCGGATGGAAACCGCGCCCGGCACCGAATTTCGCACCGCACCGCTGTATATCACCTATTCCAATGCGGGCCTGAACGGTTGCGCGGTGGCGTTTCAGCGCCATACCCGCGACCGGATCGTGCAGATGCCACGGCCCGACCGCCCGCGCCCCGTGCATTACAACTGCTGGGAGGCGGTGTATTTCGACCACAAGCTGCCGGTGCTGCAAGATATTGCCACCCGCGCGGCGGCTTTGGGGGCCGAGCGTTTCGTGCTGGATGACGGCTGGTTCGGCACCCGCGACGATGACACGCGATCCTTGTCCGACTGGACGGTGGACCCGCGCAAATACCCCGACGGGCTGACCCCGCTGATCGACCATGTGCATAGTCTGGGCATGAGCTTCGGCCTGTGGTTCGAACCGGAAATGATCAACCCCGACAGCGATATCCACCGCGCCCACCCCGATTGGGCGCTGGGCAGCGAAGATCAGACCCTTGGCCGCCAGCAAAAGGCGCTGAACATGGCGCTGCCCGAGGTGCGCGATTTTCTTTATGACCGGATGTCGGCGATCCTGTCGGCCCATGCCATCGACTATATCAAATGGGATCATAACCGCGTGTTGCCGATGCCGGATGCCGCACAGACCCGTGGGTCTTATGCGCTGATCGACCGCTTGCGCGCCGATTTCCCGCTGGTAGAGATTGAAAGCTGTGCCTCGGGTGGCGGGCGGATTGATCTGGGCATCTTGCGGCGCACGCATCGGGTTTGGCTGTCGGACAGTAACGATGCGCTGGAACGCTTGCGTATTCAGCATGATGCGGCGCTGTTCTTGCCCGCCAGTGTGACGGGCAGCCATGTCGGCCCGCGCCATTGCCATACCTCTGGCCGGGTGATTGATATTTCCATGCGCGCATGGGTCGCCGCCCAACGTCACATGGGCTTTGAGATGGACCCCCGCGAATTGACCGACCATGAAGCGGCGGTGCTGACCGAGGTGACAGGCTGGTGGAAGGCCAATCGCGGCTGGATGATGCGCGCCGATATCCTGCGGCTCGATAGCGCCGATCCGGCGGTGATTGCCGAACAGCAATTGGCACGGGATGGCAGCCGCTTTGTCACCTTTGCGGGCAAGGCCGCGACCTCGGCGCAGATTGCCCCGCGCCCCTTGCGCCTGACCGGGCTGGACCCGGCAGCGACCTACCGCGTCGATCTGATCAACCGCGCCACAGCGCCCAACCTGTCCCGCGGGAAGCCCGCGTTGAAACAAGGGCCGCTGGTGCTGTCGGGGGCGTATCTTATGGGCCATGGCGTCACGCTGCCGTGGCATTTCCCCGAAACCATGTGGGTGCTGGAAGGCACCCGCCTGTAACCGCAAACGGAGCCTGCCATGACCGCAACCTATACCGACCTTTCCGGCACGTCCGTTTTCATCACCGGGGGCGGCTCTGGCATTGGCGCGGCCCTGACCGAAGGCTTCTTGCGCCAAGGGGCAAAGGTGGCCTTTGTGCAGCGGTCCGATGCCAGCGCCTTTGTCGAGGAGATGGCGCAGGCCACGGGCAGCCGCCCGCTGTTCATCCCATGTGACATCACCGATATCCCGGCGCTGCAAGCGGCCATCGCGCAGGCCGCAGCGGCGCATGGCCCCATCACCACGCTGGTCAACAATGCCGCCAATGACAAACGCCACAGCACCGCCGAAGTGACCGAGGATTTCTATACTTGGATGATGGATATCAACCTCAAGGCCTATTTCTTCACCGCGCAGGCCGTGGTGGCGGGGATGAAAGCAGCAGGCGGTGGGTCGATCATCAACTTTTCGTCGATCAGTTACATGATGGGGAACGCGGGCTATCCGCTGTATACGGCGGCCAACTCCGCGATCAACGGGATGTCGCGCAGCCTTGCGCGGGAATTCGGGCCAGACCGTATCCGCGTCAATGCTTTGGCCCCCGGTTGGGTGCTGACGCAAAAGCAAAAAGACCTCTGGGTCACGCCCGAAGGCCTTGCCGCGCATCTGGATCGCCAATGCCTGAAGGATGCGCTGGAACCTGCGGATATCGTGGGCGGCGTGTTGTTCCTTGCCTCCTCCGCGTCGAAAATGATGACCGGGCAGGCGCTGGTGATTGACGGCGGCGTAGTGGTGACGGGATGAGCCAGCCCGCGCACCCTTTGCCCCAAGCGCCCGCATGGATTGCGGTGGATTGGGGCACGACCCATCTGCGCGCCACGGCCATGGGCGGCGCTGGCCCCTTGGCACAGGCGGGTAGTGCCGATGGCATGGGCAGCCTGAAACCCGACCAGTTTGAGGCGGCGCTGCTGGCGCTGATCGGTCCGTGGCTGACAGCCCCCGTCACCCCGGTCATCGCCTGCGGCATGGTCGGCTCGCGTCAAGGCTGGGCCGAGGCGAAATATCGCGCGGTGCCTTGCACGCCTGTTGCCGCCGATGCGCTGACCCGCGTGGCCACAAAAGACAGCCGCATCACGGTGCATATCGCGCCGGGGCTGCGCCAAGACAGCCCCGCCGATGTGATGCGCGGCGAGGAAACCCAGATCGCGGGCGCGCTGGCCCTGCACCCGGAATTTGACGGCGTGTTCTGCTTGCCCGGCACCCATTCGAAATGGGTCCATGTCAGCGCGGGTGAGGTGGTCAGTTTTCAAACCTTCATGACCGGAGAGTTGTTTGCCCTGCTGTCCACGCAATCGGTGCTGCGCCATTCCATCGCGGCGGAGGGGTTCGACGATGCCGCGTTTGATACCGCTGTGTCGGATGCCCTGTCGCGCCCCGAACGGATTGCCGCGCGCCTGTTCACCCTGCGCGCCCAAAGCCTGCTGACAGATGCTGCGCCCATCGTGGCCCGCAGCCGTTTGTCGGGCCTTTTGATCGGGATCGAACTGGCCGCCGCCAAACCCTATTGGTTGGGCCAACCCGTGACCTTGATCGGGGCCGAAACCCTGTGCGACCATTATGCCCGTGCCTTGCGCGCCCAAGGGCTTGCCCCCTCCACCCTGACGGCGGCGGATTGCACGCTGGCTGGCCTGTCCAAACTGAAAGGTGCGCTATGACCCGCCCTCTGATCGCGATTCTGCGCGGCATCACCCCTGCCGAGGCGCTGCCCATCACCAAGGCCCTGATCGACGCCGGGCTGACCTCGATCGAGGTGCCGCTGAACTCTCCGGACCCGTTCGCCTCTATCGCGGCCATGGCGCAGGCGTTTGGCGACCGCGCACTGATCGGGGCGGGCACGGTGCTGACGGTGGAACAGGTGGCGCAAGTGGCTGCGGCGGGGGGCAAGCTGGTGGTGTCGCCCAATACCGACCCGGCTGTGATCCGGGCCACCATCGCCGCCGGAATGCAAAGCTGGCCCGGCGCGCTGACGCCGACGGAATGTTTTGCCGCGCTGGCGGCAGGGGCGACCGGGCTCAAGATTTTCCCGGCCTCTATCATCGGGCCTTCGGGGGTGAAGGCGATGCGCGCGGTTCTGCCGCCGCAAACCAAGGTGTATGCCGTGGGCGGGGCGGGCCTGTCCAACCTTGCGCAATGGCGCGATGCGGGTGTGAACGGCTTTGGCATCGGCTCTGCGCTTTATACGCCCGGCATGTCGGTGGCCGAAGTGTCCACCCGCGCCCGCGCGCTGGTGGCGGCATGGGATGCGCTGGGATGACGGTCTTTGACGGACGCCAATGCGCCTTGGGCGAAGGGGCCTTGTGGCACCCGCTGCGCAAGCAATTGTTTTGGTTTGATATTCTGGGAAAGCGCCTGATGTCCCTGTCCGATGCAGGCCCCGAGGAATGGCATTTCGACGAAATGGTTTCGGCGGCGGGATGGGTGGATCACGATACGCTGTTGATCGCCTCGGAAACCGCGCTGTCCACGTTCAATCTGTCCAGCACCGCCTGCGAAACCGTCGCGCTGCTAGAGGCTGACAACCGCGTCACCCGCTCCAACGATGGCCGCGCCGACCCGATGGGCGGCTTTTGGATCGGCACGATGGGCAAGGCGGCAGAGGCGGGTGCCGGGGCGATTTACCGTCTGCACAAAGGCGAACTGCGGCAGCTTTTCCCCAATATCACCATCCCCAACGCGATCTGCTTTGCCCCGGATGGCCGCGCCGCCTATTTCACCGATACCACGACCCGGATCGTCAACCGTGTGGCGCTGGATTCCGAAGGCTGGCCCGATGCCGTGCCCGAAGTGTTCCTTGATCTGCGCGACGCGGGGCTGAACCCGGATGGCGCGGTGACGGATGCCGCCGGCAATCTGTGGCTGGCGCTTTGGGGGGCGTCTTGCGTGGCGGTCTTTGCCCCCGATGGCAGCAAGCTGGGCCACCACCCGCTGCCCGCGCCCCATATCACTTGCCCCGCCTTTGCGGGCAGCACGCTTTACGTCACTTCGGCCACGCAAGACATGGATGCCGCAGCACTGGCGCAATTCCCGCAGGCGGGCCAGACCTTTGCGCTGCAAGGCGTGGGGCAGGGCCGCGATGAACCACAGGTCAGACTATGAAACGCACGCTTGGCACCTGTTATTACCCCGAACATTGGCCCGAGGCGCAATGGGCCGAGGATGCCGCCCGCATGGCCGAGATTGGCCTGACATGGGTGCGCATCGGTGAATTTGCATGGAGCCGGATGGAACCCACCCCCGGCCAGTATGACTGGGGCTGGTTGGACCGCGCGATTGACACCCTGACCGGGCAGGGGCTGAAAGTGGTGCTGGGCACGCCCACCGCCACGCCGCCGCGCTGGATGCTGGACCGTCACCCCGACATGCTGGCGCTGGATGCGCAGGGCCGCCCGCGGGGCTTTGGCTCGCGCAGGCATTATTGCTTCAGCCATGCAGGTTATCGCGCCGAATCTGCCCGGATCACCACGGAACTGGCCAAGCGCTATGGCCAGAAGGTGGCCGCGTGGCAAACCGACAATGAATATGGCTGCCATGACACGACGGTCAGCTATTCCGATGCCGCGCGGGACGCGTTTCGCGATTGGCTGGCGCAGAAATACCAATCCCCCGATGCGCTGAACCGGGCCTGGGGCAATGTGTTCTGGTCGATGGAATATCACGACTTTGCCGAGGTTGGCCTGCCCAACCTGACCGTGACCGAGGCGAACCCCGCGCATGTGATGGATTTCCGCCGCTTTTCATCCGATCAGGTCGCGCGCTTCAACCGCGTTCAGACAGAGATCATCCGCCGCCACTCGCCCGCGCCGATATCGCATAACTATATGGGCGCGGTGGTGGATTTTGACCATTTCGCGACCGGGGCCGATCTGGATATCGCCACATGGGACAGCTACCCGCTGGGCTTTTTGTCAGACCGGATCGCGGCCAGCGCCGACCATAAACGCGCCTTTGCCCGCCAAGGCGACCCGGATTTTCAGGCCTTCCACCATGACCTTTATCGCGCTGTCGGGCGGGGGCGTTGGTGGATCATGGAACAACAACCCGGCCCGGTGAATTGGGCCCCCTACAACCCCGACCCCGCACCCGGTATGGCCCGGCTTTGGGCGTGGGAGGCGTTTGCCCATGGGGCCGAGGCGGTGTGCTATTTCCGCTGGCGTCAGGCGCCCTTTGCACAGGAACAGATGCACGCAGGTATGCTGCGCCCCGATAGTGAACCCGCGCCCGCCTATCACGCCGCTGCCGAAGTTGCGCGCGAGTTGGCCGCCATGCCAGAGGTGGAAACCACCGCCGCCCCGGTCGCGCTGATCTTTGATTATGGCAGCGCCTGGGCTTGGGCCACGCAGCCGCAGGGCCGTGGCTTTGACTATTTCAACATCGCCTTTTCCTTTTACAAAGGGCTGCGCAAGCTGGGCCTGTCGGTGGATATCCTGCCGCCCGAGACTGCCGATCTGTCGGCCTATAAGCTGGTTTTGGCCCCGGCCATCGCCACGCTGCCGCCAGCCCTTCTGGCCGCCCTTGCCGCGCATCAGGGTGCGTCCCTGATTGGCCCGCGCAGCAATGCCAAGACGGCGGAGTTCAGTATCCCGACCCCTTTGCCGCCGAACCTGCCGGGCTTGGCGGCGGTGGTGTCGCGGGTGGAAACCTTGCCCCCCGATCTGCCTGTGCCGCTGGCGCGCGGGGGGGCTTTCACGCTGTGGCGCGAAAAGCTGGAAGGCGCGGCGCAGGTGGTCGAGGAAACCGCCGATGGCTGGCCCGCCTTGGTTGCCGCAGGCGGGTTGCACTATCTGGCAGGCTTGCCGGATGAGGCGGCATTGGCGCGGATATTGACCGCGCTGTGCGACAGCCAAGGGATAGAGGCCACGCCGCTGCCCGAAGGCCTGCGCTGCCGCCAATCCGGGCCGCATCGGTTCTGGTTCAACTATGGGGCCGAGCCCGCCGATTTTGCCGGGCGGACCCTGCCACCGGCCGGGGTTGCGTGGGACTGATCCATCACGGGTTGTGTTTGCACCCGACACAATTCAACGATTGACCCGCTGCACCCCGCCGCGCAAAGGTTCCGGGCTGACTTCCCGGAGCTTTGCCATGACCAAATCTGCCCTGTTCACCCCCGTTCTGATTGCCGGTTGTGCGATCTTGCTGGTGAATTTCGCCATCCGGGCCAGTTTCGGGGTGTTTCAGATTCCGATTGCGACGGAATTTGGCTGGTTGCGCGCCGATTTTTCCATGGCGATTGCGATTCAGAACCTTGCTTGGGGCGTGGGCCAGCCGATCTTTGGCGCTTTGGCCGAACGCTTTGGCGACCGCCGCGCGATCATCGCGGGGGCGCTGCTTTATGCGTTGGGGCTGGTGCTGTCGTCGATGGCGGTGACGCCGGGGCAGCACTGGTTGCTGGAAATCCTTGTGGGCTTTGGCATCGCGGGCACGGGCTTTGGTGTCATTCTGGCGATTGTGGGCCGGGCCACATCGGATGAAAACCGCAGCCTGTCGCTGGGGATTGCCACGGCTGCGGGGTCTGCGGGGCAGGTGTTTGGTGCCCCTACGGCCGAGTTTTTGCTGCAAAGCTATAGCTGGCAGACGGTGTTTCTGATCTTTGCGGTGCTGATCCTGTGCGTGCTGTTCGCACTGCCGTTTTTGCGCGCGCCGATCACGGCAAGCAAGGTAGAGTTGCAGGAAAGTCTTGGCACAGTGCTGACCCGCGCCTTTCGCGACCCCAGCTATATCATGATCTTCGTGGGATTCTTTTCCTGCGGTTATCAGCTTGGCTTTATCACCGCGCATTTCCCCGCCTTTGTAACCGAGATGTGCGGCCCGATAGACCCTTCGGGCTATCTGGCGGGGATCGGGATTTCCAGCACCTCGATCCTTGGCGCGGTGGCGATTTCGGTGATCGGCATCGCCAATATCGCCGGAGCGATTTATGCAGGCTGGCTGGGCAAACGCTATTCCAAGAAATACCTGCTGGCGGCGATTTACGCGGGTCGCACGATTGCGGCGGCAACGTTCATTCTGTTGCCGATGACGCCTGCGACTGTGCTGATCTTTTCGCTTGTGATGGGCTCTTTGTGGCTGGCGACGGTGCCGCTGACCTCGGGCCTTGTCGCGCATCTTTACGGGCTGCGCTATATGGGCACGCTTTACGGGTTTGTGTTTTTCAGCCATCAGCTTGGGTCGTTCCTTGGGGTCTGGCTGGGTGGCAAAATGTATGACCTGACGGGCGATTATACGCTGGTCTGGTGGATTGGCGTGGGGGTGGGCGCGTTTTCCGCGCTGGTGCATTTGCCGATCAGGGAAAAACGGGTGAATTTGGCGGTGGCGTGAGGGGGGAGCCGCCCATGGGGGCATCGAACCCCCATGTGCGGCGCTGTCGCGGCCCGGCCTTTGATCGGTGGGGCGTGGTGGCCGCGGTATCAGGTATTTAAGCCAAGATGAAATGGGAGTGGGGATGAAGGCGGGAATTTTCAGTCTGGTTCTGGCCTATGTGCTGAGCCAGTTCTACCGGGCCTTTCTGGCTGTGATGAGCCCGGTTCTGATGGCGAATCTCGGTATCTCTGCCGGGGATCTGGCAGATGCCTCGGGGCTGTGGTTTCTGACCTTTGCGGCGATGCAAATTCCGGTTGGGGTGGCGCTGGACCGGGTAGGGCCGCGCCTGACCTCGGCGGTTTTGTTTGCTTTGGGCGGGGCTGGTGGGGCGGTGTTGTTTGCGCTGGCGGGCAGCGCGTTGGAGGTGAAGCTGGCCATGGCTCTGATCGGGGTTGGGTGTTCGCCTGTGTTGATGGCCAATTACTACATTTTCGCGCGGGAGTTTTCGCCTGCGGTTTTTGGCACTTTGGCGGGTGTGGTGATTGGCATCGGCTCTTTGGGCAATATCGCCAGTTCGTTGCCGTTGGCCTATGCGGTGGAGCTGTTGGGCTGGCGTGGAACCTTGTGGGGCTTGGCCGCGATCAGCCTTTTGGTGGCGCTTGGGATTGCCATTCTGGTCCGCGATCCGGTGCGGTTGACGGTGGGGCCGCGCGGGTCGGTTCTGGATGTGTTCCGCATCCGGGCCTTGTGGTTGATCTTGCCGATCATGGCGGTGAATTACCTGCCTGCGGGCGCGCTGCGGGGGCTGTGGGTGGGCCCCTATATGGCCGATATTTATGGGCTGGACGCGGGCGGTATCGGGCGGGTGACGCTGGCGATGGGGGTGGCGATGGTTTTGGGAAACCTTGCCTATGGCCCGCTGGACCGGGTGTTGGGCACGCGGAAATGGTTGATTTTTGGCGGCAACGCGATCGTTGCGGTGGCTTTGCTGGTGCTTTGGGCGGCCCCCGGGCAGGGCATGGGTTTTGCCGCGCTTTTGCTGGCCGGGATCGGGTTTTTCGGCGCGTCCTTTCCCATGGTCATGGCGCATGGCCGGGCGTTTTTTCCGGCGCATCTGGTGGGGCGCGGGGTGACGGTGATGAACCTGTTTGGTATCGGGGCGACCGGTTTGGCGCAGGTTTATACCGGGCATCTGAAGGCCGCCGCTGTCAGTGTGGAGGCAGGCTATGTCGCGATTTTCGGGTTCTTTGCGCTGGCGATGGTTCTGGGGTTGGTGATCTATCTGTTTGCCGAGGATCGTGTGGATTAGAGCCGCAGAATCGCGCGCGATTCATTTGGTAAGGCTTTGATTTAAAGGCGTGTCGTGGTTTTTGTTAACTGATTTTTAATGCGGGTGGGGGTGGGTGTTCGCGTCATTCCGGGGGCAGTGTCGAGGTGAACCCCGACCTACGGGCGTTTTAAGATGGGCAGGGCCATCTTCTGCAACACTGACGCAAACGCAGAGCATTTATGACTCAATCCGGACCTCGATTACGGTCTTTGCAATGGCAAGTATGCGGACGGAGCGGACTTTGACCTAAGAAGTTCTTGATACAGCATTCTGCCAAACGCGACACCAAGAAGGGGCGGATTGAAAATTGACTCCTTACAGCCCAGAACTAGCGCTGAAACTACCAGTCCGGAGAAGGCAACTCGATGTCAAAAACGGTGAGACTTTATTACTTTACCAACGATCAATGGGGGAAAGAAAACGTCGAAAAACGCCGGTTGAAACTGTCCTTCCCTAGTCTTGTTAACGACGTATTCGAACTCCGGCCATTTGATTTTGGCGAAGGCGAACAGGGGCGGTTGCGCCGTCTGGCTTGGAACAAGGCGATAGAAACACACTCCATGACGCAAGGGTTTATTTCGTTCGCAAAGAGTTGGTCTGTGCCGACAATGTGGGGGCACTATGCAAACAACCATAAAGGTATTTGTCTCGGGTTTGATATTCCCATTCTTCGCGATGATGACGCTGCATTTGCTGAAAGAATCGAATATGTTGATCAGCTGCACCCGATGAATGAGCGCGTCTTTACCGATGCCGCGTACAACGCGAGCATGGTCGAAATCGCTCGCAAGACCAAGAGTAGCCATTGGTCTTATGAGCAAGAGTGGCGCTGCTGGTTTTCGCTTTCCGGCGAAGAAAAGAAGATGAAGCAAACGAAACTGGGCGAACTATTCTTCGCTAATTTCGACACAAATCTTGTTCTTAGAGAAGTCATATTCGGCGTTAATTCGATCCATACCTCCGAAACCTTCAGGACACTTCTTCGCCCTGAGGACAATGTTAAATTTACCACAGCCCGCCCATCGTTTCGCCGATTTGAGATGGTCCCACAACTACATTCAAGCCTGAAAAAATAGTTGAACTCTTTGAAGTTCCTGTTTTCGGCACAACTGAGGTTTGTCGTTTGCCAAGGGCCGCTTCCTTCGCATCGCCGCTGCTCGCACAAACCGCAGCATCGGAAACTCAGGGCGCAAACCCGCCATTCGCTGCACATTGCCTGATGTTCGGCTTCGGCCTGTCCCAGCCATTTGCCCTGCACAGGTTTCAGCCACCCTGCACATTGCGCCAAAATGGGCACTGTTTCCGGCCCTCGGCGCAGGCCCCCTTCCCCCTGCCGCGCCTTTGCGTTATGGCGCGCTGACCGCATAAATGGAGGCCATGATGGGCTATAGAGTCGCTGTCGTTGGGGCCACGGGGAACGTGGGCCGCGAAATGCTGAATATCCTCGCTGAGCGCGAGTTTCCGGTGGATGAGATTGTGGCGCTGGCGTCGCGCAAATCCATGGGGACAGAGATCAGCTTTGGTGACCAGACCCTGAAATGCAAAGACCTCGACACCTTTGACTTCACCGGCTGGGATATTGCGCTGTTTGCTGTCGGCTCGGAGGCGACGAAGGTTTATGCGCCCAAGGCCGCAAGCCAGGGCTGCGTTGTCATCGATAACTCCAGCCTTTACCGCTATGACGCCGATGTGCCGTTGATCGTGCCGGAAGTGAATGCCGATGCGGTTTACGGCTATACCAAGCGCAATATCATCGCGAACCCCAACTGCTCCACCGCGCAGATGGTTGTGGCGCTGAAGCCCTTGCATGACCGCGCCAAGATCAAGCGCGTGGTGGTGAGCACCTATCAATCCGTGTCGGGTGCCGGCAAGGAAGGCATTGATGAGCTGTGGGATCAGACCAAGAGCATCTACAACCCGACCGACAACCAGCCGCCCAAGAAGTTCACCAAGCAGATCGCGTTCAACGTGATTCCGCATATTGATGTGTTCCTTGACGATGGCTCCACCAAAGAAGAGTGGAAGATGGTCGCGGAAACCAAGAAGATCCTCGACAAGAACATCAAGGTCACGGCGACCTGTGTGCGCGTGCCGGTGTTTGTGGGCCATTCGGAATCCATCAATATCGAGTTTGAGGAGTTTCTGGACGAGCATGAGGCCCGCGATATTCTGCGCGAGGCGCCGGGGATCATGGTTGTCGACAAGCGCGAGAACGGTGGCTATGTGACGCCGGTGGAATGTGTGGGCGATTACGCAACCTTCATCAGCCGCATCCGTCAGGACAGCACGATTGATAACGGCATCAGCCTGTGGTGCGTGTCGGACAACCTGCGCAAGGGTGCTGCATTGAACGCGGTGCAGATCGCCGAAGTGCTGGGCCAACGCTGCTTGAAGAAGGGGTGATCTGCGACCCCGGCCAGAGGCCGGGGGCAAAACGGTCCAGTGGACCGTTTTGAGCAGATCACGCGCGGAGCCACCGCACCGCGCCGGATAAAATGCGCTGCTTTTTCCTGATATGTCCCAACGCCTCGCCCCTGATCCGGGCGGGGCGTTTTCATTCGGGCTGTTTCCCGCCACCCGGCGCTGCGATGGCTTGCGCGCTTTGCAAGGGGCGCTAAGCTGGGCGTGTATTCCAGATCAGGGTGTTTTCATGCGTCGTGTCATTTGTCTGTTTTCACTGCTTCTTGCCGCGCCGTTGCAGGCCGAAACCTTGCAGGCCGGCAGCAAGATCACGGCGGTCACGGTTTACCCCGAGGGGGCGATGCTGACGCGGCGGGTGGAATTTGACGCACCTGCCGGGCTGCATGATTTGCTGATCACCGATTTGCCGCAATATACCGACCCGCAAACCCTGCGGCTGACGGCGGCAGCGGCGGTGCAGATCGGGGCCTATGCCTTGCGGACAGACCGTCTGCCGCCCCGGCCTGACCTTGCGCCCTCGGCCGAATATACCGCTGCCAAAACGGCGTTGGAGGCGGCGCAGGATGCTGAAACCACGGCGCAACTGGCGCTGGATGCGGTGACTGCGCGGATCGAGGCGGCGCAGGCGCAGATCGCCTATCTGGGCCGTCTGGGGGCCAGTGATGCCAAGGCCGACACCGAGATGCTGCAAGCCACCGCCCGCATGATCGGGGCCGAGGTGCTGGCCGCCTCGCAAACCGCGATTGCCGCGCGGGCGGACCTGCCTGCCGCACAACGGGCGCTGCGCGATGCGCAAGAGGCGCGGGCCAAGGCAGAGGCCGCGTTGCAGGCGCTGACCGCCCCGCGCGACGATTATGCCGCCTTGTCCTTGGCGATTTCGGTGGAAACGCCGGGCCCTGCCACGATTGAGATCAACCAGTTCATGCCTGCCGCCACTTGGTCGCCGCTTTATGACATTGCGCTGACGCGGCAGACCGGAAAACTCGTGCTGGACCGGTCGCTGCTGGTGTCGCAATCCACCGGCGAGGATTGGGAGGGGGTGGCGCTGACGCTATCCACCGCGCAGCCCGGCAATCTGGCCTCTCCGTCAGAGTTGTGGCCGCAATTGCACCGGATCGACGACCCGCAAAGCTTTGAGACAGAGCGCAGTCTGGAAGCAGGCGCGCTGGCCCCGGTGGCAGCGGAACCGATGGTCGTCAGCGATGCCTTTGCCAAGACCACGGTGGCATTTCAGGGCGATACGGTGACTTATACCTATCCGCAGCCCGTCGATATTGCCGATGGGGTGACGAACCTGCGGTTGAGCTTGGATCAGTTGGTCTTTGACGCTGATGCGCGGGCGCGGGCGATCCCTCGGGCCGATGCGACCGCGTTTCTGATGGCGGAATTCCGCAATAGCAGCGGCCAGATATTGCTGCCCGGCCCCGCGTTTCTGACGCGCGACGGGGCCTTCATCGGTGGCACGATGCTGGAGCCGCTGGCCCCCGAGGCGGTAGCAACGCTTGGCTTTGGTGCGATTGAAGGTTTGCGGCTGAAGCGCACATTGCCCAGCCGGGCCGAAGGCGACCGGGGGGTGTTCACCAAATCCAACCAGATTGTCGAGGAAGCCCGCCTGAGCATCGAGAACCTGACAGCCGAGGATTGGCCGGTGCGGGTGATGGATACCATCCCCTATTCCGAGCAGGAGGATTTGCAGATCACCTTTACCGCGACCCCGCCTGTCAGCGAACAGGATGTCGATGGGCGGCGCGGCGTGCTGGCATGGGATCTGACGGTTCCGGCGCAATCGACGCAGGTGATCTCGCTGACCACGCAGGAAAGCTGGCCCGAGGGTAAGGTGCTGAACGGCGGGCGGTATTAACGCGGTTTGGGTCTGGGGGCATTGGCTGCCCCCGGTTTGCCCCCCAGCAGACTACAGCATATCACAGCCGTATCAGACGCTGACAAACGCCTTTTGCTGGGCGTCGTATTGTTCCAGCCCGCCTTCGCCCACATCGGTCCAAAGCCCGTGCAGGGTCAACCTGTCATCCTCCACCGCGGATTTGACGAAAGGAAAGGTCATCAGGTTTTCAAGGCTGACAAGCACCGCTTCCTTTTCCAGCGCACGGGCGCGCAGGCTTTCATCAACATGGGCAACGCGTTCATAGCCGGGGCGCAGAATATCCATCCAGCGGCCCACAAAGCTGGATTCCTCCAGCAGTTCCGGCGCATGGCCCGAGCACATGTCATGGCAGCCCTTGACGCCGCCGCAGTTGGAATGGCCCAGCACCACGATATGCGCCACGCCAAGCGCCTGAACCGCATATTCGATGGTGGCAGAGGTGCCGTGGTTCTTGCCATCCGGCGTATAGGGCGGCACCAGATTGGCGATATTGCGGTGAATGAAAAACTCGCCCTCATCCGCGCCAAAGATCGAGGTGACATGCACGCGGCTGTCGCAGCAGGAAATCACCATCGCGCGCGGGTGCTGGCCGGATTCCGCCAAACGGCGATACCAGGCCTTGTTCTCGGCATAGGCCGTTGCCTTCCAGCCGTGATAGCGCTGAATAAGGTAAGAGGGCAGCAGTTTGGCGTGGTTCATCGGGCACTCCTGTTCTTCTCTCCCCTCTCTTATGCGGGGCTTTACGAAAATTCGAGGGGTTTCCTGTTCTGATCGCAACCTTTTCTTCAGCACCAGCGCGGAAACTGGCCTTGGGTGTGAATGGAGGCATGGGTGTTATGACCGCGACGATATTGAATTTTCGACCCAAGGACAGGATTTGCCAGGATGCAGAACCGATTGCCTTGATTTACCGGTCCATGGGCACCGCTGCGGCGGAAGAAGTGGTGACGCGCGCGCTGGGCGAATTGGCGCTGACGATGTCGGGGCTTGCCGATCAGGTGCGCGGCAAGGAAACCGCCAATCTGGCGCGGCAGTTACGGCGGCTGGAACGCATGGCGGAACAGTTGGGCCTTGTCAGCCTTGGCCGCGTGGCCTGTGACGTGCGCGCCTGTCTGGAAGGCGGCGACCTGACGGCTTTTTCCGCCGTCTGGGCGCGGTTGATCCGGGTGGCCGAAAGCTCGCTTGCGACGGACAGGGCCACATTGGATCAGCAGCGCTGATGCTGGGTCTTGCCAAGGCGGTTGCGGGGGGAACGGCGAAAGGCAACGGGTGCAAAGATTTCTTTGTCTGGCCCTGATTTAGGCTTTAAGGCGCGGCGAAAAACACCGTAGGCTTGGCAGCAATGATCTTGCTGGAGGAGCCTGCCTTATGCCCGAATTTGCCCCTGCCGATGCGGTGTCTCGTCCGCTGCATATCGTGGCGGAACCTGATCTGGACGCGTGGCTTGCCGCGCAACCTGCGGCCACCGGGGCGTGGCTGGCGGCCACCGGGTTCAAGGCGGGCTTGGGTGATCTGCGGCTGTTGCCGGATGCGCAGGGCCATGTTGCGGCGGCTGTCATCGGCTATGGGTCGGAAACCGCGCGCAAACGCACGCGCTTTGGTCTGGCTCCGGCGGCAACGGCCTTGCCTGCTGGTGATTGGCATCTTGATGGCAACCTGTCCCCTGAGGAGGCGGATGAGGCCGCGCTGGCGTGGCTGCTGGGCCAATACCGCTTTGATGCTTACCGCCCCGGCAAGCCCGCGCCGATCTTGCCGCGCCTGAAAGCCCCGCAAGGGGTCGATGCGCAGCGACTGGCGATCATCGCCGCAGGGGAATGCCTGACGCGCGATCTGATCAACACCCCCGCGTCGGATATGGGCCCGGATGAGCTGGAGGTCGCGTTCCGCACGCTGGCCGAGACGCATGGCGCCAGTGTTACGGTGGTGCGCGGTGACGATCTGCTGGTGCAGAACTTTCCGATGATCCACGCGGTTGGCCGCGCCTCGACCCGCGCGCCGCGCTTGCTGGATATGCGCTGGGGCGATGCCGGGCCGCAACTGGTGCTGGTGGGCAAGGGGGTGTGTTTTGATACCGGTGGGCTGGATATCAAGCCTTCCTCCGGCATGTTGTTGATGAAAAAGGATATGGGCGGGGCGGCCACGGTGCTGGGCCTTGCGCATATGATCATGGCGCTGGGCCTGAAGCTGCGCTTGCGGGTGCTGATCCCGGCGGTGGAAAACGCGATCTCAGGCTCTGCGATGCGGCCGCGCGATATCCTGACCTCGCGCAAGGGGTTGACGGTTGAGGTGAACAATACCGATGCCGAAGGCCGCCTTGTGCTGGCCGATGCGCTTGCCCTTGCGGATGAGGGGGAGGCCGATCTGATCGTCTCCATGGCGACGCTGACGGGGGCGGCGCGGGTGGCGGTTGGCCCCGACCTTGCGCCGTTTTTCACCGATGATGACGGTTTCGCCAATGCCTTGTCGCAGGCGGGCAGGACTGCGCGCGATCCGGTTTGGCGCTTGCCGCTGTGGCCGGGGTATGAGGCGATGATCGAACCCGGCATTGCCGATCTGGACAATGCGCCGTCAGGCGGCTTTGCGGGGTCGACCACGGCGGCGCTGTTCTTGCGGCGCTTTGTGGCCAATCCGGCCTATGTGCATTTCGATATTTACGGCCATCAGCCCGCAGCCGCGCCCGCCCGGCCCAAAGGCGGTGTGGGCCAGGGTGCGCGGGCGCTGCTGGCGGCCTTGCCGGGCCTGTTGGGGGGTGCGCTATGACCGACCGTCGTCTAACCTTTGCCAATGACCGTGTGGCCCATATCTCGTTGGAGGGGCAGGTGGAGGCTCCGCAATTCGCCGATGCCATACCCAATGAGGTGGCTGTGCCCGTGGTCGATTTGTTGCGCAGCCCCGATGGCCCGCGCGACCGCCAGCTTTTGCTGGGTGACGGGTTCGACGTGATAGAGGAGCGGGACGGTTTCGCCTTTGGGCGCAGCAGCAAGGATGGCTATTGCGGCTATATCCCCGAAGGCGCGCTGTGTGAGCCGACAAAGGTGAGCCATTGGCTCGCAGCACCTGCCAGCCATCTTTATTCCGAACCGCGCGCGCAGGCCCCGCAGTCGGTGGGCATCAGCTTTGGCAGCCGGTTGCGCGTGCTGGGGCAAAGCGGGCAATTTGCCGAAACGCCGCATGGCTTTGTGCCGGCCAGCCATTTGCAGATGCTGGGCCGCTGGTATGGCGACCCGGTCGAGGTGGCGGGCCTGTTTCTGGGCGTGCCCTACCTTTGGGGCGGCAACAGCCATGCGGGGTTGGATTGTTCCGGCCTTGTGCAACTTTCGCTACTGGCCTGCGGGCGGGCCTGCCCCGGTGACAGCGATATGCAGCAGGCGCTGGGCCAAGAGGTGCCGGAAGGCGCGCCCTTGCAACGCGGTGATCTGCTGTTCTGGAAGGGGCATGTGGCGATGATGGTGGATGCGGATCTGATGATCCATGCCACCGGGGCCTTCATGGCCACCGTCATTGAACCCGCCGAGGAGGCGATTGCCCGTATCCGCGACAGTAACGGCGGCGCGGTTACGGCGCGGCGGCGTCTGGCCTAAGCCCGTGCAGGATGATCGTGAGGTGAGAGCGGATAAACCGGTCCCGCGCCTCGCTTGGCATGGGGCCAAAGATCAGCCCGAAGATGATGGAAAACACAGCCGGGGCGATGATCACCTTTAGGTCCAGCGCCTGCACCTCTGGCCGCACCTCGCCGCGCGCGATGCCTTTGGCCACCAGTTGCGCCAGCAGTGTTTCGACCGAGCCAAGCATCTTGCTGCGGAAAAAGGCTGCAAGCTGTGGGAAGCGCCCACCTTCGGCCACCAGCACCCGGATCAGCACAGCGGCATCGGTGCCGACGATCCGGTCGTAATAGTTGCGCAGCACCTGTTCCAGCGTTTCGTCAAAGGGCGCATCATCGGCCAGAATGTCATTTGCGCGGGCAACCATGCCGCCGATGCGGTCCATCACGGCGGCCTCAAATATCGCGTCCTTGCTGGTGAAATACAGATAAACCGTGGGCCGCGCGATGCCCGCGCGCGCGGCGATACTGCCGATGCTGGCCGCCGCAAAGCCTTTTTCGCCAAACTCTGCCAGTCCCGCCGACAGGATTTCTTCGGGGCGGGCGTCTTTGCGGCGGCGGCGTTGCGGTTCTGTCATTTGGCTGGCCTTGCGTTTGCGGGCTTTAATGACATATATGTCAGTAACTGTCGAGCCGGAAGGACAAGCCGATGACCAAAGACCCGCAAGCGCCGGAATTGCCCTTGGTCGATAATGGCAAGGCGTCAGATCAGGGGGCGGCGGGTCAGGCCGCGCCGCGCAAACGCACAAAGCTGTGGCTGGTGCCGCTGCTGATGCTGACGCTGTTTACCGGGGCGGTGATCGGCATGTATTTCCAGCCCCCCGGCCTGCGCGTCTTTTTTGGGGTCACAGGTTTGCAGCCGGGTGCAGGCACCGACACGCCGATTGCTGTGGCGATCCAGAAGGTCAAGGCGCAGGAAGAAGTGGCGATTGTCAGCGAAGGCGATGTTGTGGCACTGGGCCGGGTGATCCCGAAAGGCGATGTGATCTCGGTTGCGACACCTTCGGGCGCGGGTGATGCCCGGTTGGCCGAAATTCGCGTCGCGGTGGGCGATCAGGTCGCGCGGGGGGATGTGTTGGCGGTGCTGGACAATCTGGGCCAGCTTGAAACCGGGATTGCGACAGCGAAGGCGGTGATTGCGGTGCGCAAGGCCACCCTTGCACAAACCCAAGCCACCATCCGCGCCAGCCGAGAGGAGGCGCAGGCCGCGCTTGAGCGGGCGCAGACCACCGCCGCCGCTGCGGAAACCGACCGCGGTCGCGTGACATCGCTGTTTGAACGCGGCGTTGCCACCCGCGCCGATCTGGATACAGCCGTCGCCCGCGCCACCGAGGCCAGCCGCGATGTGGAACGCGCCATCGCCACGCTGTCACGCTATGCCTCGGGGGAAACCACGCAGGCCGATATTGCCGTGGCCGAGGCCAATCTGGCCGCCGCCGAGGTGGATCTGGCCCGCGCAACGCAGGATCTGGAGCGGGCCTTCGTCCGCGCGCCCATCGCGGGCATGGTGCTGGACATTAACGCCCGCGCGGGTGAGCGGCCCGGATCGGCGGGGATCATTGATCTGGGCGACACTTCGGAAATGACGGTTGAGGTGGAAGTCTATCAAACCCTGATCGGGCGCGTGGCCATCGGTGATCCGGTGAAGGTTTCTGCCGAAGCCTTCGCGCAGGAATTGACGGGCAGCGTCACCGCCATCGGGTTGGAGATTGGGCGGCAATCCATCACCTCCAGCGACCCGGCGGAAAATACTGATGCTCGGGTGGTGGATGTGATCGTGACGCTGGACGAAACCAGCAGCGCCTTGGCGCGCAATTACACCAATCTGGAAACCATCGTGCGGATTGATGCGGGCATTGATCCGGGGCGGACCGAATGATCCGGCTGCTGACCGCGCTGTTCGGGCGCTTGCCGATTGGCTGGTTGCAACTGTCGCATAACCGCACGCGCTTGATTGCGGCGGTGGCGGGGGTGGCTTTTGCCAATCTTCTGGTCTTCATGCAGCTTGGCATCATGGGCGCGCTGAACAATTCCACCGTGGCCCCCTATGCGCTGCTGAACGCCGATATCATCCTGTCCTCGCAAGAGGGGAATACCCTGACCGACAGCGGCAATATCGCCCGCACCTATCAATATCAGGCGCTGGCCGTGCCGGGGGTGGTGGCGGCGACCCCGTTGTTCATTGGCAATCTGCCGCTGACGCTGGAGGATGGCAGTTCGGTGTCCTTGCTCAGCTTTGGCGTGGATGCTGCAAAAGCCGGGTTTATGGCACCGGCCTTGGCCCCCAGCGTGGCAGGGTTGGCGTTGGAAAACACCGTGCTGCTGGACAAGGACACGCGCGGCATGCCTGCCGAAGCGTTGGACAGTCTGGCCAGTGGCGGCAGCTTTACCTTTGAGGCGAATGGCAAAACGCTGACGGCGGTGGGGTCCATGTCGGTCGGGGGTGGGTTTCTGGCCGATGGCATGATGGTGACATCGGATCAGACCTTCCTGCGGTTTTTCGGCAGTCGCAGCAGCGGCGCGCCGGATCATATCTTGCTGCGGGTGGGCGATGGCCTGTCGCCCGATATCGTGGCGGAACGGTTGCGCGCCGCGCTGCCCGCCGCCGTGGTCAAGGTGCAAACCGTGGCCGAGGCCCGCGCCGCCGATCTGTCCTTCATGGCGACCGAGCGGCCCACGGGCATCATCTTTGGCTTTGGCGTGTTCATGGGGATTCTGGTGGGCTTGGTGATCGTCTATCAGGTATTGTCCACCGATGTGGCGGACCATTTGCGCGAATATGCCACCTTCAAGGCCATGGGCTATGGCCAGCGGTTCTTCCTTGGCATCGTGTTCGAGGAGGCGATCGTGCTGGCGGTGTTTGGCTTTGTGCCGGGGCTGGTGGTGTCGATGGGGCTTTATGCCGGGCTGGTCGCGGTGACGGGCCTGCCGGTGGCCATGGATGCAACCCGCGCGGTGCTGGTCTTTGTGGGCACTTTGGGGGCCTGCACCCTGTCAGGGGCGATTGCCACGCGGCGGCTGGCGGCGGCTGATCCGGCGGATCTGTTCTGATGGCGGGCGCAGATTTTCCCATCGCGGTGCAGGGGCTGAACCATTATTTCGGCACAGGCGAGGCGCGCAAACAGGCGATCTTTGATCTGAACCTGTCGATCAAACGCGGCACGCTGACCATTCTGATGGGCCCCTCCGGGTCGGGCAAAACCACGGTGCTGACGCTGATGGGGTGCCTGCGTGAGGTGCAGGAAGGCCAGGTGCGCCTGCTGGGCCATGCGCTGCACGGCGCGACCGAGGCGCAACTGGTGCAGTTGCGCCGCCGTCTGGGGTTCATCTTTCAGGCGCATAACCTGCATGAAAGCCTGACAGCGATGCAGAATGTGCTGATGGGGTTGCAGGTGCATGGGCCGGGGAATGCTGCCAAGCAGCAAGGCGCCGCACGGCACATGCTGGGGCTGCTGGGCCTTGCGGATCGGCTGGATTACCTGCCTGCCAATCTGTCCGGCGGGCAAAAGCAGCGGGTGGCCGTGGCCCGTGCGCTGGTATCCAACCCCGAGGTGGTCTTTGCCGATGAACCAACCGCAGCGCTGGACAAGGATTCGGGCCGTGTGGTGGTCGAGATGCTGAAAGCGCTGGGCCAAAGCCGTGGCGTCACCACCGTGATGGTAACGCATGACAACCGGATCATGGAACTTGCCGACCGTATCATCACGCTGGAAGAAGGCCGGATCGTCAACGACACGAACCCCTGAGCGCGGGGGTCAGATACAGCGCCCGCCGTCCACCTCCATCGCGATGCCGGTGATCATGCTGGCCTCATCCGAGCAGAGGAAACAGGCGGCATTGCCCATATCCTCGGGCGTGGAGAACCGGCCCAAGGGGATGGTGGACAGGAATTTCGCGCGCATTTCCGGCGTATCCTCGCCCATGAAACTGGCCAGCAACGGCGTTTCGCCTGCCACCGGGTTGATGGCATTGATGCGGATGCCAAAGGGGGCCAGTTCCACCGCCATCGCCTTGGTTGCGGTAATCATCCAGCCTTTGGAGGCGTTATACCAGTTCAGCCGGGGCCGGGGCGAGACGCCAGCGGTGGAGGCCACATTCAGGATGACGCCTTGGCGGGCGGCTTTCATCAAGGGCACCAGATGCCGCGCGGTCAGATAGACCGATTTGGCATTCACCGCCAAGACGCGGTCAAATTCATCTTCGGTCACCTCCTCCATCGGTTTGGGCAGATGGGTGATGCCCGCGTTATTGACCAGAATATCAATGCGGCCATGCTGGGCCTGCACCGCGTTGATCATCGCGGCCACACTGTCATTGCGCGCCACATCGACCTGTATCGCCTGCCCGCCGATGCGCAGGGCAACGGCTTCGGCGGCTGTTTCGTTGATGTCGGCGACGATGACCTGCGCGCCTTCGGCGGCGAATTTGGCCGCGATACCCGCGCCAAAGCCCGAGCCGCCCCCCGTTACGATTGCCCGTTTCTGTGCCAGTCGCATTGCGATCCCCTTCCCGTTGCGCCTGTAGCATAGGGCGGAATGAGGTATTTATGCCAAAATGAAATTGCAGCGCTGTGCAGGAAGGGGGGCTTGCGCGGGGCGGCCGAAAGCGGCAAGGATGGCGCAGCAGCGATGGCGTCGTTGCGGGGCGGCAGATGCAGCGCTGGCCCAAAATTTTCGTCCTGTACGCCGGGGCCTTTTCGGGGGTCTGGCGCGGTGCGGCCCCTTTTCACATGAGGTCTGACGATGACGCTTACCCGTCCCGAGAATTACCGTTTTCACAATGGCAGCAAGGACGCGATGCCCTTTGCCCCCGAGGAATATGAGGCGCGGCTGGAAGGGCTGCGCGATATCATGGAGATGCATGGGCTGGATGCCATTGTGCTGACCTCTATGCACAATGTCGCCTATTACTCGGGCTTTTTGTATTGTTCCTTTGGGCGGCCCTATGCCTGTGTTGTGACGCCCACGCAATGCGTGACGGTCAGTGCCGGGATTGATGCGGGCCAGCCGTGGCGGCGCAGCATTGGCGACAACATCACCTATACCGACTGGCAGCGCGACAATTTCTGGCGCGTGGTGGCCGGGGTTGTGGGCAATGGCAAATCGGTGGGGTGCGAGGGCGACCATCTGACCCTGATGCAATCTGAAAAGCTGAACCATTTTCTGAAACCCACGCGCGGGATGGATATTGCGCCTGCGACCATGGCGCAGCGCATGGTGAAATCAGAGGCCGAGGTGGCCTTGATCCGGCACGGGGCGCAGGTGGCCGATGTGGGGGGCTATGCCATCCGCGATTGTCTGATCGCGGGCAAGGGCAAGCGCCTGCGCGAGATTGACGTGGCCATGGCGGGCCGCGATGCGATGGAGCTGGAGATTGCCAAGCGCTTTCCCGAGGCCGAATACCGCGACACCTGGGTCTGGTTCCAGTCGGGGTTGAACACCGATGGCGCGCATAACCCGGTCACGGGGCGTGTTTTGCAGAAGGGTGATATCCTCAGCCTCAACTGTTTTCCGATGATCTCGGGCTATTACACCGCGTTGGAGCGCACGATGTTTCTGGGCACGGTCGATGAGGCCAGCCTGAAGATCTGGGAGGCCAATGTCGCGGCGCATGAATATGGCATGAGCCTGCTGAAGCCGGGCGCGACCTGTTCGGGCGTGACCGCGCAGATCAATGCGTTTCTGGCCGAGCGGGATTTGCTGCAATACCGCACCTTTGGCTATGGCCATTCCTTTGGGATTCTGTCGCATTTCTATGGCCGCGAGGCCGGGCTGGAACTGCGCGAGGATATCGACACCGCGCTGGAACCCGGCATGGTGATCTCGATGGAGCCGATGCTGACGATTGCCGATGGCAAGCCGGGTGCGGGCGGCTACCGCGAGCATGACATTCTGGTCATCACCGAGGACGGGAATGAAAACATCACCGCCTATCCTTACGGCCCGGAGTTCAACGTGGTGGGCTAAGGCCCCCTTTCCCCGTCCCGATTGCCTTGCCTTTGGGGCTTTGGCAATCGGGGCGGCGCGTGGCGGCGGCGCTTGTCGCGTCTGCCCTGCGGGCGAGCCGACTGGTTCACAAGTGCAACGCTCCCCCGCTTTTCTGTGGTAAGGGTTTCTTAATCCGGCCGAATCCCTTGACCTTGCCGGGTAGAAATGGCCGTGCTGCGGTAACGCGAATTAACTGACGAGAGCGCATTGTGACCCAACTTCCCGTGAATCGCCGCACCTTTCTGACGCTGACAGGGTCGGCCCTGTTGGGTGCCTGCGCGGCACCCGAGGCCCCTGCACCAAGCGCAGGTTTCGTCGAAGGCTATGGCCCGATTTATGACAGCGGCTATAAACTGGCAGCCGTGCCGACAGAATATCTGCAAGGGGTCAACCGGCGGATCACCGGCACCTATCTGGGTGAACAGCCCCCCGGCACGATTGACGTCGACCCCTATGCCAAGTTTTTGTATTTCGTGCGCGAAGGGGCCAATTCCGTGCGCTTTCCCATCGGGGCAGGCCGCGCCGGGCGCAGTTTTGCGGGCGAAGGCACGATTCAGGTCAAGAAGAAGTGGCCGGGATGGACCCCGACCAAGAACATGCTGCGCACTGAGCCGGAAATCTATGGCCCCTTTGCGCGCGGTATTCGCGGCGGGTTGCGCAGCCCCTTGGGCGCGCGGGCGCTGTATCTGTATAAGGGCGGGCGCGATACGTTCTACCGCATCCATGGCACCAATGCGCTGGACAGCATCGGCAACTCCAGTTCTGCCGGCTGTATCCGCATGTTCAACCATGATGTGATCGCATTGTATGAAATGGTGCCGATTGGCACGCGGGTGCATGTGCGGTCCGAGGCGGAATCGCTGCGGGTTGACCCGGAAAACTTCAACCGCGGGGTAGAGGTTCCGGCCCGCCGCGTCGATCCTGATCTGATCTATAGCGAAGAGGCAATCGCCGCTGATCCGCCGCCGATCTTTGATGATCCGCGCGATGGCACGGTGCCCGGCGCAGATGAAGGCAATGTGCCGCTGTAAGGCGGGGCGCAAAGTCATGGCATCAAAGCGGTCCCTTTGGGGCCGCCTTTTTCTTGGGCGCGGCCCCAACCCCGGTTTACAACCGGATCACATAATCCTTCACGGTGGTTTCCAGCACCTCCCATGTCCCTTCAAAACCGGGGCGGATGATCCAGCTATCGCCTGCGCGCAAGGTCACGGCTTTGCCCGTCGCGTCTGTCAGCACCGAGACGCCTTGCAGGATGCGGATATATTCCCATTCCGCATAAGATACGCGCCACTTGCCCGGCGTGGATTGCCAGATACCGCAATACAGCCCATCGCTGTCCTCAAGGTTCCAGGTGGTATGCACGGGGTCACCCGCCAGCACCTTTTCCGCCGCAGGCCGAGCTGTTTCGGGCGGGACGCCATCCCAGGACAGCGGCAACAGAAGCGGGGCATGGGGCATAGGAAAATCCGGGTTGTTATGTGTGATCTTGCAAAGTCAAAGGCTTGTCCGCGCCAAGGTCAAGCGCAAAGCGGGCGCTTTGGCCCGGCGCGCAAGATTCTTGCTGGTGCGTTCTGGGGCGGGGCGGTATAAGGGGAAAACCATTCCTCTTGAGGGAGAGCAAGAGAGACATGAGCGCATCAACACCCGTTCGCCCGACCCTTCCGGTTGATATTCTGGCCCGCAAGGGGGGGGATCCTCTGGTTTGCCTGACAGCCTATACCACGCCGATTGCCCGACTGGCCGACCCGCATTGCGATGTGGTTTTGGTGGGCGACAGTCTGGGCATGGTGCTGCATGGTTTGCCCTCGACCATCGGGGTGACGATGGAAATGATGATCCTGCATGGTCAGGCGGTGATGCGCGGGATCACGCGCGCGATGCCGGTGATTGATATGCCCTTTGGCAGCTATGAGGAAAGCCCGCAGCAAGCCTTTCGCAACGCCAGCCGCTTAATGCGCGAAACCGGCGCACCTGCGATCAAGCTGGAAGGCGGGCAGCATATGGCCGAAACGATTGCCTTTCTGACCGCGCGCGGCGTGCCGGTGATGGCGCATATCGGGCTGACGCCGCAGGCGGTGAACACGCTGGGCGGCTATAAGGTGGTGGGCCGCGCCGATGAAGCCGCGCGCGTGATGGCAGATGCCGAGGCGGTGCAGGCGGCGGGGGCGTTCTCGGTCGTGCTGGAAAAGACACCCGAAGGCCTGTCGCGCCGCATCACGGAACAGTTGACGATTCCCACCATCGGGATCGGTGCGGGTGTGGGCTGTGACGGGCAAATTCTGGTGATCGACGATATGCTGGGCCTGTTCACCGATTTCCGCCCGAAATTCGTGAAACGCTATGGCCATCTGGGGGATGAGGCCTCCAAGGCGATTGCCGCCTATGCCGAGGAGGTGCGCGGGCGCAGCTTTCCGGGGCCGGAACATTCCTTTCCCGATGTGCTGCCCGCGAAAGGGACCAAACCGTGACACCGCAAGTCTTGCGCGAGATTGCGGCGCTGCGCCGGGTTGTCGCGGGCTGGAAAGCCGCTGGCGAGGTGGTGGGCGTGGTGCCGACCATGGGCGCGCTGCATGACGGGCATCTGAGCCTTGTGCGCGCCGCGCAAGCCGAGTGTCAGCGCGTGATCGTGACGATTTTCGTCAACCCCAAGCAGTTCAACAATTTGGAAGATCTGGCGAAATACCCAAGGACAGAGGCCGCCGATACCGCGCTGTTGGCGCCTTTGGGGGTGGATGTGGTTTTTGTGCCTGCACCGACCGAGATGTATCCCGATGGGTTTGCGACCAAGGTTTCGGTGTCGGGCGTTTCCGGCCCTTTGGAAGGCGCGCATCGCCCCGGCCATTTCAACGGGGTGGCGACGGTGGTGGCCAAGCTGTTCGGCATCACGCAGGCGGATCGTGGCTATTTCGGGCAGAAGGACTGGCAGCAATTGCAGGTGATCCGTCGCATGGCCGCCGATCTGAACATCCCGGTTGAAGTGATTGGCTGTGAAACCATCCGCGAGGCGGACGGGCTTGCCATGTCATCGCGCAATGTGCGGCTGACAGCGGCGGGCCGGGCCAAGGCCCCCGCGCTTTACGCCGCGATGCAAACGGCGGCGGCGGCCATTCGTGGCGGTGTGGCCGTGCCCAAGGCGATGAAGGCCGCGCGGGCCGAGATTCTGGCGGCCGGGTTCGAAGAGGTGGAATATATCGAGCTCCGCTCTGCCGCGATGCTGGAGCGGGTCTCGACGCTGGACGCCCCCGCCCGGATGCTGGCGGCGGCCCGGATTGATGGCGTGCGCATGATCGACAATATCGCGGTGTAAGCGGTTACGATTTTTCGTTGAAAAATCGTTGCCTGCGGCGCAGGTATTTTTGCCAAGATGAAATCAGGCGCTGAGCAGGTCGGCCAGCACGAGGGCCATGACCTTTGCGCTGTCCTGCATATCCTGAATCCCCACCCATTCATCCGGCTGATGGGCCAGATGCAGCAGGCCGGGGCCATAGGCGATGCAGTTTTTCAGCCGCCCGATACGGTCGATATGTTTCTGGTCATAGGTGCCGGGAGAGACGACATAATCGGCGGTTTTGGCAAGCACACGTTCGATGGCCGCTGCGGTGGAGCGGACGATAGGCGCGTCGGGGCTGGCCATGGTGGGTTGCACCTCGAACAGGTCGCGGATGTCATAGGAAAAGCCGGGGCGCCGGGCTTTGACGCGGTCCAGCACATCGGTGATTTCCTGTTTCACCTGCGCGATGTCTTCTTCGATCAGGAAGCGGCGGTCGAGGATGATGCGGCAGCGATCGGCCACGCAGGGCGCGGGCAGGGCGGTGGAGCCGGGTTCCGGTTCCGCCTCGCCGCCGTGGATGGAGTTGATGTTCAGCGTGGATTGCTTTGCCCCTTCGGGGACCACGGGCATCTGGGTGCGTTTGGTGGCCAGCAGCGGGTAAAGCCGTTCCTCGATCTCGGCCAGCACGGCGCCCATGTGGCGGATCGCGCTGTCGCCCAGAAAGGGCATGGAGCCATGGGCGATGCGGCCATGGGTTTCCACCTCGGCCCACCAGACGCCACGATGGCCAAGGCAGATGCGATCCTTGTGCAAGGGTTCGGGGATGATGACATGTTGCACGCGTTCGGGGTTGAAATAGCCACGTTCGGCCAGCCATGCCACGCCGCCGAAGCCGCCAGACTCCTCATCCGCCGTGGCCGAGATTTCGATGGCCCCGGCATGGTCGGGATAGGCGGCAATGAAGGCCTCTGCCGCGATCACGCTGGCGGCAAGCCCGCCTTTCATATCGCAGGCCCCACGGCCATAGATGCGGTCGCCTTCCATAGCGCCGCCAAAGGGGTCACGGGTCCAGCCGTGGCCCACTTCGACCACGTCATGATGGCTGTTGAAATGCACGCAATCACCGGGCCGGGCACCGTTGCGCCGCGCCACCATGTTCCAACGCGGAAAGCGGTCGCTGTCACCGGGGCTGCCATGGGCGCGCAGCAGTTCCACCGCAAAGCCGCTGCGTTCCAGCCGCGCGCCAAGGTAGTCGCAAATCTCGCGATACTGCTGCCCCGGCGGGTTCAGCGTGGGAATACGGATCAAGCCTTGCGTCAGCGCCACCAGATCGCTGCGGCGTTGGTCAATTTCCTGCATCAGGCGCGGTTCGGTTTGCATGGCCTCAGTTTAGCCGCGCATTTCCCCGGCCTGCAAGAACGCAAAAGAATTGCAATTCCCGCCCCCGTGTCGCAATTTGGCTGCGACCGAGGGCACCCCCGTCTGCGACATTATTTCGCGCCGGGGGCTGGAATGATCCTGCGCCCTCACCCATATGTTACATGTATTTACATCGGAGGCCGATATGGCAGATTTCGACAGCAAGATCCGCGAAAGTCAGGATCAAGTGGCAAAGGCGCAGGCCAAAATCTCTGAGATTACCAGCAGGATTGAAACCGCGCGGGCCAAGATCGAAGCGGGCGAAGCGGCGATTGACGTGGAAAACGCCACGTTGGACGATGTGCATAAGCATACCGACCTGATGAATGCCAATATCGCCGATCTGATCATGGGTCTGGATGATGTGACCGCAGGCTTCAGCCGCGATTTTGATGAAATGCGCAACAAGACCGGGATGGAAAGCTTTATCGGCATCTTCTCCAACGCCAAGGCGGAATCCATGCGGCAGGAGCGGATGCGCTCGGCCTCCATCGACGACAAGTTGCAGGATCTGATCGGCAAATCCGATATCATCGTCAAGCTGTTGCAGGGCCAGTTGGATATGCTGAACACCCAAAAAGACAGCGTGGAAAGCAACCTGAGCGCAACGCTGGAAGAGCGCGAGGCCACCGTGGGCGCGCTGGAAGCGGTGCGGGCCGAGATTGCGGGGATGGACCCCAAGATCATCGAATTGGAAAACAAGATCAGCGTCGAACAGGACGCCGCCAAGCGCACCAAGCTGGAAAGCGAATTGGCCGAGTTGAACACCCGCTATAACGCACTGGTGCAGCAAGAGCAGGTTGATCTGGCAAAATCGCAGACGCTGGAACGCTATATCGAAAAGGGTAAAACCTGGATGGACAGCTTGCAAAACCAAGCCGCCACCCAGATGGTTCTGATCAACAAGCTGCAAACCGATACCAAGCAGCGAGTGGTGCTGTATGATGCGCTGACCTCCAGCTTGAAAACCGCGCAGCAGCAGGATGTGGCGCATCGCATCAATGAAATCGGGGTGAAAACCGACCAAGAGGCACAGGCCGCCATGGCCGCCATTGGCACCGCCACCAACAACCGTATGGCCGACATGATGGAAGCGCATGAGGATCATATGGTTTACGCCCGCAAGGTGCTGGAGGCCAAGGCCAAGGCGGATGAACGCTTTGCCCGCCGCTTTGCCGCGATTGTCGAGAAACACGACAAGAACCAATACGGCGGCTGATATGCGGCTGTGGCAGGCCACGCTGCGCGCGCTGAACGTGATTTACATCATGTTCTTTGGCGAGGGGGATCGCTGGTCGGTCTGGGCCGTGGTCATGGCGATTCTGGCCGCGCTTTATCTTGGCGCGGCCACCGATGGCTTTGCGGTGGCGCCCAATCCGGGGCAGTTGGGCTTTGTCGCGGTTTTTGTGGCGATCAGCGCTGCGGGTGTGTATCTGCGGCGCAAAAGGAAAGATGAGCAGTGAACACGCTGACCGATGACCATGCAGAGCTGTATGATACCGCTGTTGTCCGGCGCTATTTCGACAAGTTTGACAAGATCACCGGGCATCTGGGCCGTGTTGCGGCGGAACTGGAAAGCGAAGGCCATCTGACCAAGCTGGAAGCGCGGGTGATCGGGGCTTATGTCCAGCGGCTCAACCTGACGTTTCAGTCTTTGGGGTATAAATACCTGATGACGGGCCGGGTGGATGGCCCTTTGCCCGGCAAGCTGACCTTTGATCGGCACGAATCCGGCTTTCCCATCGCGCAGGAATTGCTGGTCATGGCCAATGATGCGCAGCAGGCCGACAGGCATCTGGCGCAATTGCCCTCGGAAACCGAGATCAAGGATGCGATGATCCGCCAGATCGTCGGGGAGTTGGCGATCCCGACCAGACTGCAATTCACCCTGTCGCAGCGGCTTTACTATGAAAGCCTGCGCAATGGGCAGCAATTCTGGGCGCGCAATGATGCCGATGTGCAATGGCTGGGCGAAACGCGGGAGCGGAAGTCATGGCTCGTGCATTGGGCGGTGTATGACACGCAAACCAATCTGCCCGTGATCTATATGCTGAACCTTGAGGACAGCGGCAGAACCCCCTTGCCCAAGGACAACCGGCGCTGGCCGCAGGTGCAGGCGCATCTGATGGCGCAATCGCTGAACGGGTTGAAACTGGTGACGATTGCCAAGGGGTTCGACACCGATTTCGACGATCTGCACCCCAAACGCCTGCGCCGCATCCATCTGGGGCCGATGTATTCCAGCAGTTTCACGCTGCAAACCGGCCCGATTTCCGAGGTGTTGGCCGCAGCCCGCCCTGAACCGGGGCAGGATTGGGCGCTGGTCTGGACGGTCGAGGATTTGCGCGCCGAGCGCGAGGAAACCGTGAAAACCGGTTGGTTCTCCTCCTCCGAACGGCAGATTTTTGCCTCCAGCCCCTTTGTCGGCAAAACCCTTGCCGATATTGGCGCGACCAGCATGGAGCGGATGCTGATCATGCCGGAACGCCCGTTTCAGGCGCTGGCGGAAAAGCGCCCCGCAGGCTTTGCCGATGTTCGTAAATTCGTGGTGGGCGCGGGTGGCCGCGTGCTGCCGCAGCGTTGACGTTAGGAATTTGACATGACGACCCGTGACACGATGGAACTGCGCGAAGACGATATCCGATCGCATTATCTGGCCGCGACCGAGATGTTGATGGGTGTGGACCATACGCCGCGCATCGGCACCGCGCGCCATGCCCCTGTCGTGGCCGAAAGATCACCGGGGGTGGCGGCCACGGGGCGGCGCTTTCGGTCCACCACGCCGGGGTTGGTGACACGCTCTACCGCGCGGGCAGACGGGGTGCGGCTGCTGGAGCGGATCGCGGAACAGGATGATGACGACCCGCTGACCTCGCCGCTTCAGGCGACCGTGGGGCAGGCCCTGCGCCGCGCGTTGTCCATCGCACTGGCCGTGGGGCAGGAATATGCCCGCCAGACCCCGCTGGTGGAGTTGAAGAAAGCCAATCTTGAAGGGCGCCTGCCCGCTGATCGCAAGCCCGAGTTTACCGAGCTTCTGGCCGCCGAGGCGCTGGCCGTGCTTTACACTTTCGGCAATGCCACCGCATTCCTGTTGGCCCCGCATGCCAGCGAACGCACCGCCGAGATTGGCCCCGTCGAAGAAGTGCTGACCGATAACGCCCCCCTCGCCCTGCATGGCGCGCTGTGGGAGCTGGACCAAGCTATCGCCGCCCATGCGCAAGATGACGCAACGCTGGTCGCCACCGTGTTGGCCTATGCCGAGCAGCTTATGGCCAAGGTTGCCTTGCGCGGGCAAGAGGCCCCCCGTATCAGCGGCTTTACCGCTGCAAGCTGGCGGGTGGAGGCGGACAAGCTGACGATTGCCGGGTTCAAACCCGCGCTGGCCGCCAAGGGCACCGCCCTGACGATGACCTTCAAAAAGCCGAATGAGGTTGTCGGCAACCATATCGCCAAATACCAAAGCCTGCGTTTGGCCAAGATGCTGATGGCCTATGATTTTGACCGCAAGCTGAACCCTTTTGCCGAGATGGGCGGGTTCATCTTTACCTTCATGGGGGATGGCGCGCCGGGGACGGGGAAAACCACGCTGATCCAGATGATGGCGGGATTGTTGAATGATTACTGCAAGGTGGCGGGCTATCCGTTCCGCTATCAGAACTTCTCGATTGATCAGATCGACAGCTATCAGGGCAAATCGGGGCAAAACGCCAAGGCCTTTATCAACAATGTGCTGGACCCCGGCGTGATCGGGTTCGGCACGATTGATGACATCGACCAGATCGCAGGGAAACGCGGGGACAAACAGTCCAGCGCGGGGCAGCAAGAGGTGACGGCGGTTTTCATGGAGGCCTTTGCCGGGGCCAATACGGTGGTGCGTGGCAATTGCACCTTCGGGATGTTTTCCAACTATCCCGAGAATGTGGATGACGCCTTGCGCCAACGGTCTGGGGCGCGGTTTCTGGTCGACGGCCCGCAAACCCGCGAGGATTACATTGATATCCTTGCGTTGCTGATGGGCAAGAACCATGAGATCCCGGTGGGCGCGCATGAGCTGTTCGCCGCGCAGGAAATGAAACGCGCCGTTGCCGCCAGTTTTGAAGGCCATTCCCGCCCGCATGAGGACGGCTTGCTGCGCGTCTGGGACCAAGTGGGCCGCGATATCGGCAAGCTGGACACCATTGCCAAACTCGGGACCTATCTGAAGGCGATCCAAGAGGCCGACCCCCGCTTTACCGGCCGCGCGATCAAGAACATCACCGATGCTGTGAAAGTGCGGGCGATGGATTTTGAGCTGCCGGATGAATGGATGGAACAGCCGGATTTGTTCCTGTTCAAACCCTATGACGAGAAGCTGGCGATGATCCGGGGCATGACGCAGAAGATCACGGTGGAGATGGTGATACAGGAAATCAACCGCTATGCGGATAGTGAGTTCCGCTATGCCGATAAATCGGATGAGGTCGCGATTTCCAACATGGTCCGCGATTTTGGCCGGCAGGAAGAAGCCAAGCGGCGCTATCTGGAGGGGAAATGATGGGTATTTGGACCAGCGGCGGGGGGCTGTCTGCCCCCCGCACCCCCCGAGGATATTTGTGCCGAAAAGAAAGCGGGACGCGGTTTCACATTTGCGGGGTGGTTGGATGACCTATCTGATTGTTGCGGCCATTGTGATCTTGGCTTTCCTTTATGTCGCCTTTGTTATTGTGCCTTTTGTCACCCGCCCCGCCAGTCTGTTTTCGCGCGGGCCGGCGCATGCGCGGATGAAGGGGATTTTTCTGATCGGGTTTACGGCGGTGGCGCTGTTGTTCATCGTTAACCCCGACCATCTGACAGAGATCAAGTCGCGGTTTTGGGAATCGCTGGCGCTGGCCGGATTTTCGGCGGTGTTCTGGTTGCCTGTCTATCTGGTTCTGTTCAGTCGTCGGGCGGAGAGTGTGATGGCGACCAAGCCGAAGGACATGCCATGAAACGGCTGATCCAGAAAGGTCTGATGTTCGGCAATCTGGTCGAGGTGTCCTCGCCCGCGTTGATCGAACGCTATAACCGCGCGTTGGAGCATCTGGCGGGCAAGCGCACCGCGCTTACCGATTTTCACATTGATATTTCCGGCTATTCCCCAGAGATCGGGGATGAATTGGGCGATGATCGTTACCTTAACCCCAATGGCTGCAACCGGCAGTTCATCTTGCTGACCACGGCGCAGAAAACCGCGCCTTTGCTGAATGTCACCTTTTCCACCTCTCGCGGGATTTTGCGGCAATTTATCGAGGCGAATGAGGCGCAACTGTTTGCGCTGACCGCGCGGGATGCCGTGGCGGGGGAATTGTTCAACAGCGTTTATGAAGTGTCCAACCCCGCGCGGCTGCTGGACATTCGCCGGATCACCATCGAGGCGGATACGATCGGGGGCCATGTGGCCGATGCAGGCAAGCTGGCGCAAAAGATCGACCAGTTTCGCCGCGACCCAAAGGGCTGGCGCGATGATGTTCTGATCGCCGAGATGATCGGTTTGGCCAAGAAAACCGGTGATGTGACGCGGGTGCCGATTGCCTTGCCAAAGATGACCTTTGAACAGGCGAATTTCTGGACCTCGCATTTCGGCGGGCTGTATGTGTTTCGGGATGTGAAGGTGCCGGCGGTGATTTCGGTCATGCCCAAAGCCTCTCTCGGCAGTTTGCCGAAGATCGAGGTGATGGACCTGACCAACCGCAACCATATCGCGGATTGGATGGAGCGGAACGGGCTGGTGGAACCCATCGTCAAGGCGCGCGGCATGGATAGTGCGGCGGTGTTGCGGCAAAAGATGGATTTCATTCTGGTCGAGGCGGCGGATGCGCTGAACCTTGATCTGGGCGCGGCCACCCGCAACGATCTGCGCAAGATCGCGCAGCGGTTGGGGGCCAGCCTGCCGGATGAATTCCTTGGCCTTGCGCGCTTGCTGACCTGGGTCGAAGGTGGCGGCGACTGGCCGCGCATCACGTCGGAACATCCGGCCTATTTCTATACGCTGCGCGCGCGCCCGCATGCGGACCGCGATCTGGTGAACATGCTGCTGAGCCAGCTTGCGCCTTTGGATGTGCGGCAGATGTTCATCACGCATAAGGAATTGTTCTACGCCAGCTATGCCCGCTGGTCGGACCGCAAGCGCGGCTATGTTGCCGATTTTCTGGAACGGGAGTATCAGGTGGATAAGGCAGGCGCGCGCGCGGCCTTGTTCGGTGCCGAACCCGGCATGGATGAGGCAGAGCGGCCAGAACCCAAACCCGCCCCCAAGATGGTTGACCTTGTCGGCCCATGGGGTGCCGTGCGAAAGGCCCAGCGATGATCGGTTTCATGCGTCTTGCCGTCTTTGGCCTGATCGGGCTGACCGTGCTTTATGTTCTGGTCAGCATCTATTCCCGGTCCACCCAGCGGGAGGAGCTGGAGAAGGAATGGGATGCCGCCCAAGGCCCGGGGGAGCGTGAGGACTATATCGCGGCGGGCATGGCGCAATATGAAAAGGGGCTGCGCAAGAAACTCATCTGGCTTGTCTATGTTATCCCGACCATCGCCGTGATAGCGGCTGTGTATCTTTTGAACTTCGCCTGAAAAGGGGCCGCCCATGCGCTATGTAAAATGGACCTTCCTTAGCCTCATCGCTTTGCTGCTGTTTTCGTTCTTTCACTACACCTTGCCGCAAACCGATATCGCGCGGGTGGTGGGCACGGAAAACCGGCGCATTGATTTTGGCGAGAATTCGTTTTTCTGGGCCAGCCCTGATGTCGGCACGGCGGTGGACAAGAACCGCGATGTGTTTTTCATTCAGACCTTCCGCGCCGATGGCAAGCCGATGGTGTATCGCAATGAAGATACCGGCTGGGGCTGGCCGCCCTATTTCAAGCTGGACAGTTCCAACCTGCAAGCCGAGGCGCAGGGCATGGTGTCCAGCGTCGACAACCCGCGCTGGGTCGCGATCACTCATTACGGTTGGCGCAATGAGTTTCTGACGATTTTCCCCAATGCGATCAGCATGCGCCCGGTAGAGGGGCCGGATGCCAGCATCTTCCCGTGGTTCAATGTGATCTTCTTTGTGGTGTTGGGGGGCGTTTTGCTGCTGCTGTGGCGGATGTGGGCGCAGTTCCGCGAGCGCACGATTGACCCGGCGCTGGAAAGCATTGGCGACACGATTGACGAGGTGGACGCCCGCGCCGATGGGCTTTGGGCGCGGTTCAAGGCGTGGCTGGCGACATGGACAGGCAAGCCGCGCCGCTAAAGGCCCTTTTGGGGGCCGCGCGTTTGCGTTGCGGATTTTGGGCGTTTGGCAGTAGCCTTGGGCCAAGGGGCGGGTGACGCCGCAGGCAGATAAGGGGTATGGGCATGGATGGGCTGGAAGCACTGGCGATATTGCTTGGTCTGGTTGCGGTGTTCAGCGTGCTGGCGGTGCCCTTCCTGCTGATTTCGCATCTGGGGCTGAAAGCCAAGGTGCGGGATCTGGAGGCTTTGGTGATGCGCGGGGCACGGGCCCCTGAGGCAAGGCCGCAAACCACCGCACCCCGGCCCGCGAGCGCGGCAACGGAGACCCCGGCGCAAACGCAAGAACCGCTGCAACCTTGGGCCCCAAAGCCCGCCGCTGTCGTGCCAGAGCCGCAGCCGGAGCCAGAGCCGGAAACCCCTGCCGCCTTTGTGTTCAAGGCCGATCTGGTTGACAAGCTGTCGGCGTGGTTGCGCGAAAACTGGGTGCTGGCGATTGCGGCGGCCTCTCTCGCTTTGGCGGGGGTGTTTATGGTGCAATATGGCATTGAAAACGGTCTGATCACGCCGTTCTGGCGCGTCATGGGGGCGCTGGCCTTTGGTGCGGCCCTTATCGGTGGCGGCGAATATATCCGGCGCAAAGGCGGCGATGAGGTGGAGGATGGCGACGCCGTGGGGGCCACGCGGCACCTGCCCTCTACCCTGTCGGGGGCCGGGATCATCGTGCTTTATGTCGCCGTCTTTTCCGCCCGCGCGCTTTATGATCTGATCGGGCCGCTGACCACGCTGATCGGGCTTGCGGGCGTGTCGGTCGTGTCCTTGGTGCTGGGCTGGTTCTCTGGCCCGGTGCTGGCGGCGGTGGGGATATTGGGTGCCACGCTGGCCCCCTTCGTGGTGGGCAGCAGCTCCAATAATTCCTGGATGGTGCATTACTATCTGGCCCTGATCGCGCTGACCGCTTTGGGCGTTGATACCATCAAGCGTTGGGCGTGGATTTCCGCGCTGGGCTTGCTGGCGACCTTGGGCGGCAATGCGGTGCTTTATGCAGCCAAAGGGGCGGACCTGCATTTCCTTGCCGCCACGCTGATCATCGCTTTCGGCGCCTTCACCATCCCCGAGCGCGGGCTGATCCCGCGGCAATCCGGTGCCTCGCTGCTGGACGCGATCTGGAGCCGGGGCAAGCTGCGCCCCGAGTTCCCCACCCGGCTGACGCTTGGCACCACCTTCGCGGCCACGCTTGCGGCGGTTCTGGTGATGCAGGATGCCACCACGCCCGATACCGTCTGGCTTGCCATCCTTGCGCTGACCCTCCTGTTGGCCGCCACGGTTGTCTGGGCGCGACAGGCCCCCGCGCTTTACGATCACGCGCTGATCCCCGGCATCGCTATCCTTTTGCTGCTGGCCTTTGAAAGCCTTGGCTACGGCCCGCTGTATCGCGCGTTTCAGAATGCGGCACTGCCTGTCACCGATGGGCCAGCCCCCGCCCTTCCGATGACGATCTGGGTGCTGTCGGGCCTTGGCGCGCTGGGCAGCGTGCTGATGTTCGCGCGGATGAACTGGGCGTTGCAGGGCGAACCCTCGGCCCCGCTGGCCCCGGCCTATTGGGCGCTGTGTTCCACCATTTTCGCCCCCGCTACCTTGCTGATCCTTGAATTCATGTGGGGCCCCGGCGCGGTGCTGGGCGACTATCCTTGGGCGCTGGCCGCCATCGCTATGGCCGCGCTGATGGTGTTGCTGGCCACCCGCGCGGCCACCGCCACGGACGACGGCCGCGCCCTGCGCACCGGGCTTTTCGCCGTGGGCGCGCTGACGCTGATCACGCTGGCGGTTTTCCTTGTGCTGACCAAAGCCGCCTTGACGGTGGCGCTGTCGGTCATGGTGCTGGGCACCGCCTATCTGGACAGGCGCACGCCGTTGCCGCCCCTGACATGGTTCATCCAGATCGCCGTGGCCATCATCACCTTCCGGCTGGTGGTCTGGCCCGGCCTGCCTTGGGCGCTGGATATCGGCTGGAACGGCCCCGCCAACCTTGTGCCTTACCCCGAGGTCGCCTTTGCCTTTCTCGCCACGCTTGCCCTGCTGGGGGCCGCATGGTGGCTGTCACGCGGGCAACGGCTGAAAACCGCGCTGGTGCTGGAAAGCGCCTGCTGGACGATCTTTGGCATCTTCCTTGCCGTCAGCATGATCCGCGCGGTCGGGCAAAGCGATGTGGATACCCATTGGATGATGGGCCTTTTGTCGACCATATGGGTCGCCCTCGCGCTGAACCAGCTTTACCGGATGCAAGGCGGCGGGCGGTTCAGCACCGTGCTGCGCGGGTTGCTGACGGCGCTTTATACGCTCACAGCGCTTGGCACCATGATCGCCTTGTTTACCGCGCTCAGCCCCTTTGCCTATGGCGGGCTGGTGGTTGGCCCGCCGGTGTTTGACAGCCTTTTGCTGGCCTATCTGCCGCTTGCGGCGGTGTTTGCCGTGGGCGCGTGGAAAATCCGCCATTTTGGCCGCCTGCCGCGCCTTGGCTTTACGGTGGTCGCAGCCTTTCTGGGGGCGATGTATATCGGCACCGAAATCCGCAGGCTCTGGCGTGGCCGCGACCTTTCGGTGCCCGGTTTCTCTGACCCGGAGCTTTACAACTACACCATCGCGATGCTGATCGCCTCGGTGGCGCTGCTGGTCTTTGCCTTCGCGCGCCGCTCGGACATCCTGCGCAAAATCGCGATGGCAGGCGTGGCGCTGACGGTGGCCAAGGTGTTCCTTGTCGATATGTCGGGCCTGTCGGGCCTGATCCGCGTGATGTCCTTCATGGGGCTGGGCCTGTCGCTGGTGGCATTGGCGTGGCTGAACCGCAAAATGACCGCGCAATGGGATCGGGGGGAGGCGGGGGGATCAGGAAGATCGGGGCACCCACCCGTAAACCCGCCACAATAGGTCCGTTCATGCGTCAATCGCTGCGCATCTGCGACGGAAAGGCGGGCGGCGGGCGTTTGACGGGCAATGTCAAAGGCAGTTGGACTTGCAAGCCTTAAAGCCAAGCATCACTGCGCAAGCAAACGAAGCAAATACGTCATAAAGGATATCCCCATGTTTTCACGCTGCACCCTCGCCACCCTTTTCGGCGCAGTGCTCATTGCTGGCACCGCGATGGCAGAGCCGGTTGAGATTTACCTGACAGATATGTTGGACAATACGCAGAACGGCTATTGCCTTGATATTGCCCGCGCACAGGGGGCGCAGGCCAATCCCGATGACGGTTTGCAAGGCCACACCTGCTACAGCCCCTTGGGCGAATTGATGGTGGATCAGATATTCGACAGCACAAAATTTGCTGATGGCCAGCTTTACATGCCGGAATTTGATGTTTGCGCTCTGGCGCTGTCGTCAGAGACGGGTAGCACGATTGATCTTGCCGCGTGTGATGGCAGCGCGGCACAAGGCTTTGTGTTTTCCGGCAATGGCACGATAACTCCGGCCTCTGCGCCCGATATGTGCCTTACCGTGGCAGAGGACACGCGCAGCGGTCGCAGCGATGCGAACCAGATCAAGGCCCTGACACTGGAACCCTGCGACGCCAGCAAAGCCGCCTATCAGACATGGAGCACCCGCACCGCATCGTGAGGCCGTCGCATGGCTGCGCTGCTATAAGACCGCGCATTGGGATTACGGGGATTGGGGCGCGGCAGGCGACCCAGCGGGTTAAGGTTGGTCCTGCCTCTGCTTGGCGGCCTGTTTCGCATCAAACTGCGCCCAAACATACATGCGGCCTTTTTGCCGCGCATCGGCCAGCCACAGCTTGCGGCGAGCATCGGGCGTTTCCAGATTGCGGTAGATGCCGCCAGAAAACTTGGCCCAATCAAGCGCCAGCCCGGCCTTTACCATTTCTGCGGAAAGGTCGCGGCCATCGGGCAAAGTGCAAAGCGCGACCGTGCGGCCATGGGTGTCAATGGCCAAGACTTTTGCGCTGACGCTGTGACCTTTGCATAGTTTGATCAATGCCCATTTGGCTTGGGTTCCGAGTGGGTGGTTCATCTCCGGAGCATCCACCCCGAACAACCGGATCTGGGTTCTCTGAATGACCAAGCTGTCGCCATCAATGATATAGGCAGGGCCGGACAGGATTGGGTTTTCCGGTAGTGCCACCGCGCCACGGGCGTCAAAAGGGTCGGGGGCCGCGCTGTCTGCTTTTCTGGGTATCGCAAAGCTTGTGTTGATGGGGCTATCGCTGTCCGGCCTGACGCGCCGTTGCATTCTGGATCGTCGCTCAATGTGGCGGCCCGTTCTCCGCGCCGCGCGATATACGAAGCGAAAAACCCAGACTCCTAAAACAAGTCCAACGGCCAAAACTTCCATTGCAAACCTCATAGGGAAAACGCGTATCCGCACCGAGGTCGAAGTCGCGCAAAGTATGAACAATGCGTTAATTTAAAATCGAAAATTTCATAAAATCAAGATATTGCCCTTGGAATCGCGCGCGATTCCAAGGGCGGTTTCGCACTCAATCGCGCAGCAACTCGTTGATCGAGGTTTTGGACCGCGTTTTCGCATCCACCTTCTTCACGATTACCGCGCAATAGAGGTTGATCCCGTTCTTCGACGGCATCGACCCCGCCACCACAACCGACCCGGCCGGAACCTCGCCATACATGACCGCGCCGGTTTCGCGGTCCACGATTTTCGTGGACTGGCCGATGAAAACACCCATCCCCAGAACCGAGCCTTCGCGGACGATACAGCCCTCGACCACCTCGGACCGTGCGCCGATAAAGCAGTTATCCTCGATGATCGTCGGCCCGGCCTGCATCGGCTCCAGCACGCCGCCAATGCCGACCCCGCCCGACAGATGCACATTCTTGCCGATCTGCGCGCATGACCCAACTGTGGCCCAGCCATCCACCATCGAGCCTTCGTCGACATAGGCGCCGATATTGACGAAAGACGGCATCAAGACCACGCCCGGCGCGATATAGGCCGACCGCCGCACAATGCTGCCCGGAACCGCGCGAAAGCCTGCCTTGCGCCAATCGGCCTCGGTCCAGCCCTGAAACTTTGACGGAACCTTGTCCCACCAGTTCGTCCCCCCGTTAGAGCCCGAGATTTCATACATATCGGTCAGCCGGAACGACAGCAGCACGGCCTTTTTGGCCCATTGATTGACATGCCAATCCGCCCCGCGCTTTTCGGCCACCCGCAGGCTGCCGCTGTCCAGCGCGGTCAAAGTGGCCTCGATCGCGTCGCGGGTCTCACCCTTGGTGGCGGGGCTGATCCCGTCGCGGGCCTCCCATGCGGCTTCGATTGCGGCTTCCAATGCGGCATTGCTCATGGCGTCTATCCTTGGCTGAGGGTCCTGGAATGAAGTTCCCGCCGGGTTTAACGGCGCGGCAGGCTTTGCGCAACAACCCAATGCCTCGCATGGCTTTCCTTGGGGGGCAAAGCCCGCTAGCCTGTGCGTCCTTGAATAGCCCGTTGAAAGTGGTTCCCGATGAAAGACGACACCCGCAAGCACCCGTTCCGTGACAGCCAGCAAGACGTGAAAGCCGCGCGCGATATTCCCGACACGCCGCAAACCCGCGCCCCGGCTTACCGGCTTGCATTCACCGATAATGAGTTCATGTGCCGCGAAGAGCTGCGCCCCGTGCGTCTGCAACTGGAATTGCTGAAACCCCAACTGGTGATGGATGAACGCGGCATCGACAGCACGATCGTGCTGTTCGGCGGTGCCCGTATTCCCGAACCCGCGCAAAAAGACAAAGCCCGCACCAAGACCCTTGCCGAGTTGACGAAATACTACGCCGAGGCGCAGAAATTCGCCTATCTGATGACTGAGCGTTCCATGGCCAGCTATGGGCGGGAAAACGTGATTGTGACAGGCGGCGGCCCCGGCGTGATGGAGGCAGGAAACCGCGGCGCGCATGAGGCAGGCGGGCAAAGCATCGGCCTGAATATCGTGCTGCCGCATGAGCAGGCCCCGAATGAATATGTCACCCCGGACCTGTGCTTCAATTTCCACTATTTCGCGATCCGCAAGATGCATTTCCTGATGCGCGCCGCTGCGATCTGCGTCTTTCCCGGCGGTTTCGGCACGCTGGATGAGATGTTCGAAAGTCTGACCCTCATTCAGACCGGGCGAATGAAACCCGTGCCATTCCTGCTGTTCGGCAAGGATTTCTGGCAAAAGATCATCAACTGGGACGCCTTGGCCGAAGCCGGCACCATATCTCCCGAAGATCTCCAGCTTTTCCGCTTCGTCGAAACCGCCGAGGAAGCCATCGCAATCATCGACGCTTGGCCGACCAAAATATAAAGTCGGTTTCAGCTTTCATCTGGTCAAAAATATCCCCGGGGGGGGCATGCCCCCCGGCCTTCGGCCCCAGGCCTAGCCCGCGCCGATCAGCATCCCGGCAGCCAGCACCAGCCCGCCGCCCAGCACCACCTGAAATGCCGCGCGCAGGAAAGGTGTTTCCATATAGCGGTTCTGAATCCACGCAATCGCCCAAAGCTCCACAAAGACAAGCGCAATCGCGATGATGGTCGCGGTCCAGAAATCGGGGATCAGATAGGGCAGGGCATGGCCCAAACCGCCCAGCGTGGTCATCACCCCCGCCGAAATCCCGCGCTTGATCGGGGATCCGCGCCCTGAAAGCTGCCCGTCATCGGATGCGGCCTCGGTAAAGCCCATTGATATCCCCGCGCCAATGGCTGCTGCAAGGCCGACCAGCAAAGTCGTGTGGTTATCCTGCGTGGCAAAGGCCACCGCGAAAATCGGGGCGAGGGTGGAAACCGACCCATCCATCAACCCGGCAAGCCCCGGCTGCACCCATGTCAGCACGAATTGCCGGTGGGCGTTGCGGTCCTCCTCGCTTCGGGTATCGCCGGGCAGATGTTCGGCTTCCAGTTCCTTGGCGTGGTTTTCATGCGCGGCCTCTGCCGCCGCCAGATCGCCGAGCAATTTGCGGGTTTCGGCATCGCTGGTGCGGGCGGCGGCGCGCAGATAGAAATCATGGGCGTCGCGTTCCATCGCGGCAGCTTCCCCGCGGATTTTCTCCAGCCCGAGGTTTTCGGTCAACCAGACCGGGCGGCGCGCGTAAAACCCGGCCACATGTTCGCGCCGGATCAAGGGGATCACCTTGCCGAAGCGCGCAACATGCAGATCAATCAGGCGCTGGCGATGGCCATCCTCTTCTTCGGCCATACCGTCAAACACCGCCGCCGAGGCCGGAAAATCCGCCCGCAACCGTTCGGCATAGCTTCGATAGATCCTTGCGTCATCCTCTTCCGATGAAATCGCCAGCGCCAGAATTTCCTGTTCGCTCAGATCAGAAAAACGGCGGCGGTTGGAAAAGCCGGGGATCATGGAAGCCTCCTGTTTAGAATAATTCTAAGTTAGTAGGGCTGCCAAAAAAGAGCAACCCCCGAGGCGCGCAAAAAACTAAACCGATCAGTTCAGTTTTTGCTTGCCAATCGGCGCGACTCAGTGCATTTATAACTGAACTAACCAGTTTAGTTTAGCTTGGAAAGGTAAAACCCATGACCCCCCGTATCCTGCTCGCTGCTATTGCTGTTTCGCTTGGGGCCACCGCCCCGACCTTCGCCCAATCCATCCCGGATTTGCCGCGCCTGACATGGCCCGAGGCTGCGCCGATCACAGCGCCCGTAACCCAAGGCTGCACGGATGCCACCCAACCCGGTGCCCCGCAGGGCTGCCCCCGGTCCTGACCCAAGGGGACGGCTTGCGAGAACTGAACCGTCTGGTCTATGCTGCGCGCTAAGGGGAGAACCAATGCGCGCAGCCACACCGCCCGCCCGGAAGGGCCGCAAATATGACGATGTGCTGGAAGGCGCGCGCACAGTGTTTCTGGCGCAGGGCTTTGAAGGTGCCAGCGTCGATGACATTGCCCGCACCGCAGGCGTCTCCAAAGCCACGCTTTACAGCTATTTCGGCGACAAACGCATGCTGTTTCTGGAGGTGGCAAAGGCCGAATGTTGCCGTCAGGTGAATGAGGCCGAGGGCAAGATCGGCCCGGAGGTCAGCCTTAAGCACGCGCTGACCATCGCCGCCGTGACGCTGGTGGAGTTTTTCACCTCGGAGTTTTATCTCCGCATGTTCCGCGTGGTTGTCGCGGAAAGTGAGCGTTTCCCCGAACTGGGCCGCCAGTTTTACGAAACCGGCCCGAAGATGGCGCGCGAACGTATGGTCGAATATCTGACAGAGGCCGAAGCGCGGGGCGAGGTGCAGATCGACGACAAAGCGCTTGCCGCTGACTTGTTCGGCGAAATGTGCCGCGCGGATCTGTTCAATCAGATGCTGTTCGGCATCGCCAGCAAGGTCACGCAAGCCCAGAAAGACCGGATCATCAATGGCGCGGTTGCCATGTTTCTGGCGCGATACTGCACGGGTGCGGACAAAAAAACCTAAGACGATTCGTCAAAGCTTTGCTAGCATCCCGGCATCAGCAGGGGGGCAAAATGGCAGGCACACGGATTCTGGTTGGCACGACCAAAGGTGCGTTTCTGGTGCAGGCGGCCCCCGATCGCGGCCAGTGGCAGCTGTCTGGCCCGCAGTGTGACGGGTGGCCGATCAACCATTTCGCCAGTGACCCCGAAACCGGAACGCTTTGGGCGGCGGGTGGCAATGATATGTTCGGCGCAGGCGTCTGGCGGTCCGAGGATGGCGGCGCGACATGGGAGCTGAGCTTGCTTGCCAATGGGCAGTTTGACGAAATGCTCGCCAATGATCCCGAGATTGCCGCTTATGTCGGGCATGGCCCGGCCCCGGACGCGCCGTTCAAGGGGCAGATCGCGGCGCTGTGGTCGCTGTGCCTTGCGGGGGATACACTTTATGCCGGGGCAAAACCCGCCGCGCTGTTTGCCAGCAAGGATCGCGGCATCACTTGGGCGCGGGTGCAGGGCCTGTCGGATCACCCTTCGGGTGACAGTTGGCAACCCGGTGGCGCGGGGCTGACGCTGCACACCATCCTTGCCGACCGCGCAGACCCGGCCAAGCTGTGGGTGGCGATTTCGGCGGCGGGCGTTTTTGCGAGTGAGGATGGCGGCACCTCATGGGAGCGCCGCAACCGTTTGGACAATACCTCTGATGCGGCGCATGATCATGGGCCCTGCGGCCATGAGATTGGCCATTGCGTGCACAACATGGCCCGCGCAGCCGGGGCGGGCGAGGTGATCTATCAGCAAAACCACCACGGCACCTTTCGCAGCCCCGATGGCGGGCGGTCATGGCAGGATATCACGGCGGGGCTGCCGTCCAATTTCGGCTTTCCCATCGCCGCACATCCGACCGACCCGGCCACCGCTTGGGTCTTGCCGCTGAACGGCGACACGCAAGGCCGCTACCCGCCAAATGCCTCTGCCGCTGTGTATAAAACCTCTGACGCCGGGGCGACATGGGCGGCGAAAACCAAGGGGCTGCCGGTGGAAAACTGCTTTTTCACGGTGCTTCGGCAAGCCATGGCGGTCGATGCCGCCACGCCAACGGGGCTCTATTTCGGCACAAATTCCGGTTCGGTCTTTGCCAGCCTGGATGAAGGCGAAAGCTGGGCCGAGATTGCGCGCCACCTGCCCACTGTGCTTTGTGTTGAGGTCGTGGCCGAAGCTTGAAACCCTGCCCGCCGCTGCACCGCAAAAGCCACCGCCTTGGGCTTCATCTTGGCAAAAATACCTATACCCGGCCTGCGCAACGGCACCGCCGCTTGCCGTTTCAGGCCCTGAACCGCGCCTCATCCAGCCGCAAGATCATATTCGGGTCGGGGCAGATTTGCGCCCAGACACCCCACAGCCCGGCATGACCCACGCCAAAGAAATTGCCGCTGCTTTGTTCCAGCATCGAGGTCATGATCTGGAAATGCAGATGCGGGGCCCAGCCGCCGTTTTCATGCCAATCGCCCAGATGCGCGATCATGTCGCCGGGCTGCACCCTTGCCCCTTCGGACAGCAATTCCGGCAAGCTGCCGCCCAGATGGCCATAAAGCGTGAAATATGGGGCGGGGCCGTCATCATGTTCCAGTATCAGCACATTGCCATAATCCAGCGGATCGGATTGATAGGTCAGATGCCGCACCGTTCCGGCCAGCGGCGCATATACCGGGGTGCCTGCCGGGGCAAAAACATCAATCCCCAGATGCACGGTGCGCCGTTCATGGCTGGCCATATCGGCAAATTGGTCACTGGCATAGACCGAGCGGTTTTCGCCGTAAAGCCCGATGCCGTAAGGCACGCCCTGCTGGGCGAACCACGCGTCAAAGGCGCGGTCGGAAAAGGCAGGCATATCGGCGCGCTGCCCTGCCGTTGGCAAGGCGATGCTTGGGCCGGCCATGATTTCGGGTCGAAAGATCGGGGCAGGGGTTGCGGCCTGTAAATGGGCCAGAATCGCGGCAAACCCCTCTACCGCCTCCATCCCCGCACCAGCCCGCAAAATCGCGCGCAGCAAGCCTTGATCGACCGAGGCCAAGCGTGCGCGCACCCGCGCATCACAAGCCGCCATCAGGGGCGCAAGCTCTATCGGGCCATCATTGGCGGCGGCGCGATGCAGCAAGGCGTAAAGCTCTGGCTGGCCGGAAAGGCGGGCGGCGATGGCGGCGTAATCGGGCATGGGTTAATCCTTGGCTGTGGCCCAGCGGGGCGGAATGGCAGGGTAGACGATACCGCGCAGCGGCGGAAAATCGGCATAGCGGGCGCGGCGGGCCGCTAGCGGTTCCGCAGGCGTGGCCCCTGCGGCCAACAGTTTGCCGCGCGGCGCGATATAAGAGGAAATCACCCGCTCTGGCCCTTCGCGCCAAGTCAGGTTGAAGGCGGCATTGGTGGGGAAAAACCACATCTCGTGATAGGGCAGATGGTCATGCACCCACCAGGCTAGGTCACGCCAGTCGCGGCCCCGATTATACTGATCGGCAAACCACGGCACCACCACCGACACGCAGGCCCCCATCCGCCCCGCGCTGTCGCGCCTGTCCCAGATATGGCCCGCGTAATTCGCCTCGTTCCGGGCGCATTTCAGGTTATGGTCATTGCCGAACCTGTTGACCTGCGGGCTGCGATAGGCCGATCGCACGGCAATGGGGCCAAAGGTTTCCACCATCGGGTCCAGCAATTCGGTGCAGAACGCGCGGCCCGCCGCAAGGAACAGCTCGACATCTTCGGGCAGGTTTTGCATTGCGTGGAAATTGCCAATCTCGGAATACAGAAAGTCCCGTGCGAAGAAATGCCGCGAAAGCCGCGTCTTTCCCAGCCGTTCCAGCAGATGGAGAGAGGTAATCCCGCGCATTTGGCCCCTTTGCTTGGCACAAAGCCTATGCGGGCGGCGTGTGTCGTGCAATCGCGTCTTGCCCCTTTCGCGCGGCCCCTTTATCCCTTTGCGCAAGCGAATTCCCGGAGGACCAGCCATGACCAACCAGCGTTTCGACAAATCCAAACTACCGTCCCGCCATGTGACCGAAGGGCCCGCCCGCGCGCCGCACCGGTCTTACTTCTATTCCATGGGGATTTCGGAGGAGGAGATTCACCAGCCTTGGGTTGGTGTCGCGACCTGCTGGAACGAGGCGGCACCTTGCAACATCGCGCTGAACCGTCAGGCGCAATCGGTCAAGGGTGGCGTGAAAAAGGGCGGCGGCACACCCCGCGAATTCACCACCATCACCGTGACCGATGGTATCGCGATGGGCCATGAAGGCATGCGTTCGTCGCTGGCCTCGCGTGAGGCGATTGCCGATACGGTGGAATTGACCATGCGCGGCCATTGTTATGACGCCATCGTGGGCCTTGCGGGCTGTGACAAATCGCTGCCCGGCATGATGATGGCGATGGTGCGGTTGAACACGCCTTCGGTTTTCATCTATGGCGGGTCGATCCTGCCGGGCCGGTTGAACGGCAAGGACGTAACCGTGCAAGACGTGTTCGAGGCCGTTGGCCAGCACCAAGCTGGTAATATGTCGGATGCCGAGCTGGAAATTCTGGAACGCATCGCTTGCCCGTCGGCTGGGGCCTGTGGTGGCCAGTTCACCGCCAACACCATGGCTTGCGTGTCCGAAGCGATTGGCCTTGCGCTGATGAATTCCTCGGGTGCGCCCGCGCCTTACGAATCCCGCGATCAGTTCTGCGAGGCGTCCGGTGTGGCCGTGATGAACCTGATTGAGCGTAACATCCGCGCCCGCGATATCGTCACGCTGAAATCGCTGCAAAACGCCGCGCGGGTTGTGGCCTGCACCGGGGGCTCCACCAATGCCGCCCTGCACCTGCCCGCCATCGCGCATGAGGCGGGGATTGATTTTGATCTGTTCGACGTGGCCGAGATTTTCCGCGACACGCCCTATTTCGTCGATCTGAAACCGGGTGGGCAGTTCGTGTCCAAAGACCTTTATGAAGCAGGCGGCGTGCCGGTTGTGATGAAGGAATTGCGCAAGGCGGGACTGATGCACGAAGATTGCATGACAGCGTCCGGCCGTTCGATGGGTGAGGAACTGGACCGTATTCAGGGTGAAGCCGATGGCCGCGTGATCCACCCGGTTGCGACCCCGATCACCAAGACCGGTGGCGTGGTTGGCCTGAAGGGCAACCTTGCGCCCGAAGGCGCGATTGTGAAAGTGGCAGGCATGTCCGCGGATCAGCAGGTCTTTACCGGTCCGGCCCGCGTGTTCGAATGTGAAGAGGATGCATTCGAGGCGGTGAAGGCCCGCCAGTATAAGGAAGGCGAAGTCATCGTTATCCGCAACGAAGGCCCCGCCGGTGGCCCCGGTATGCGCGAGATGTTGTCGACCACGGCGGCGCTGTCGGGTCAGGGCATGGGCAAGAAAGTGGCGCTGATCACCGATGGTCGTTTTTCCGGCGCGACCCGTGGTTTCTGCGTGGGCCATGTCGGGCCAGAGGCGGCGCATGGCGGCCCGATTGCCTTGCTGCAAAACGGCGACATGATCACGCTGAACGCCATTACCGGCGAGTTGTCGGTCGCGCTGAGCGACGCCGAACTGGCGGAGCGAAAAGCCAATTGGAAAGGCCCGCGCCAGACCGAATATGACAGCGGCGCGCTGTGGAAATATGCGCAGCTTGTGGGGGGGGCCCGTCTTGGTGCCGTCACCCATCCCGGCGCCAAGAAAGAGCGCCATGTCTACATGGATCAGTAAGGCGCTGGTTGCGGCTGTTCTTCTGTCGGGGTGCGTGGCACCCGGCGGCGGGCCTGCCACATCTGCCGACAGCACAGCCGCAGCCCCGCGCAGCACCATCGCGCTGGGCACGGTAAAGGTGGCCGGGCCGCAAGGCTTTTGCCCGGTGCCAAGCTCGCGTCAGCGGGTCGGCAATGCCGATTTCGTGGCGCTGGCCCCTTGCAGCGGCACGCAAGGGGCCATTCTGGCCGCGACGATTGGCGAGGCGGGCAGCGCCCAAGGCATCCGGCTGTCTGCGGCGGTGCTGAAACCTTATTTCGGCACAGAGGAAGGCCAGCGCGCCTTGCGTGGGGAAGGCAATTCAGACGTGATCAGCGTGCATGAGGTGCAAGACCAGAGCGGCGCGGTTGTGCTGCGCCTGACGCGCGAAGGCCAGACCAAGGTGGGGGATTCGTGGCGGGCCTTGATGCAGGTGGACGGGCGGCTGGTCACGCTATCGGTGCGGCCCCGTCAAGGCGGCAGCTTGCCCCGACAAGATGGTCACCGTTTGATCAGCCGTTTTGTGGCTGCGATCCGCGGTGCAAACCGGCCCTGACCCGCGCGGATGCGGGCGTTAATTTTTTGGTAATGCTGTTTGCGGGGGTGGAGTCTTAACGATTTTGTGTGAATAAAGGAATCGTTTCCATATGATCAACAATATCTGTGGCAACAAGCGGAAGTGACAGAAGAGAGCATGGCAAAACAAGGCGACCGTCTGATCGACAAGCTGATGCATCGCAGTGTCTTGCGGCGCTGGCGCAGGCTTGCGGATTTTGCCAATGGTCTGGATCTGGAAAGCCTGCGGCGCTATCGCGGGCAAGCCTTGGCGCTGCGGCGCAATCTGGACCGGGTGATCCATCTGGCCGAGCATCAACTGGCGCTGCCTGTCATCGGCTCTAACGCGATCCGCAAACCGATGGGGACAGATTGGGCCTGGCGGCCGATGCTGTGGAAAGGCCCGATTCCGGTGCCGGGGTTTTCCTCGGTGCTGAACAAGGCGATGATTTGTGACGGGGCGACCGTGTTCCACGATTGCCGCCGCAGTGAATTGACGGTGCGCCAGATCCGCAATACCCGCGAATCCGATCTGGCGCCGTTTGGCGTGCGGATGGATGTGTTCCGGTTTGATGGCTCTTTCCTGTCGCTGGTGCTGGAACTGCCACCCGACGCGGTAGAGGGGCTGCGCCTGACCCATCTGATCCGGTTGGATGCGATTGTGGAAATGGAAAAACCGCTGGAAATCTTTGCGCGGTTGAACATCAAGCACGGGCCCAATGTGGAACAGGTCGTGCGCGAATTGCCCTTGAACGAGGAAGAGGTGAAGGTGGAATTTGACCTTGCCTATACCAAGCTGAATGAAAAGCGGGTGGAGCGGATCTGGGTCGATCTGATCTTTGAAGGGCCAGAGATGAACCAGATCATCCTGCGGGATGTGACCTTCTCGCGCAGGCCGAGGGCGGAATTGTGATGCAAGCAGAATTGGGGCCGCAAGATGGGTGAAGCCAAGCTGGTCAAGACGCGGCTGCGGGCAGGCGTTTGGGAAGGGGTGCTGAGCGGGGTCTCCGGCCAGCCCTTGCTGGAGGTGCTGCATCTGGAGGCCCCGGTGGCGGGCACCAGCGTCACTGAGATGCCTGACCGTCCCGGCGATTGGGCGGTGCGCGTGCCGATTCCGGTGGAGGTGTTGTCCGAAGGGGTGCAGACGTTTTTGATCCGCGATGCGGTATCGGGTGACAAGCTGGGGCATTTCACCATCATCACCGGGGTGGCGATGGAAGATGACATCCGCGCGGAACTGGACCTGCTGCGGGCAGAGCTGGACATGTTGAAACGCGCGTTTAGGCGGCATTGTCTGGAGACGATGGGCTGAGCCCTTCCGCGCCGGGCGGTGCGGGGGCGCTGCCCCCCTGGCCTTACGGCCATTCCCCCCGGGATATTTGTGCCGAAAAGAAAGCGGGTTAGGGGTGGAGTGACGCGGCGTTGGGCGTGACAGCGGCCTGCCATCGCGCCATGTTGGGCCAACGCAATTCCCAGAGGTTTCAGCATGTCCACCTATCCCCATCTTCTCGCGCCGCTTGATCTGGGCCATGTCACCTTGCCCAACCGGGTTTTGATGGGGTCGATGCATACCGGGCTGGAGGAGACAGGCGACTGGGCGCGGGTGGCGGAATTCTATGCCACGCGGGCACGGGGTGGTGTGGCGTTGATTGTGACGGGGGGCATGGCGCCGAATGCCGAAGGCGGGGTGTTTCCCGGTGCGGCGGGGCTGTTTTCGGCGCAGGATATTGCCAACCATCGGCAGGTCACCGATGCGGTCCATGCTGCGGGTGGGCGGATTGCGATGCAGATTTTGCATGCGGGGCGCTATGCTTATGGCAAGGAATGTGTGTCGGCCAGTGCGGTGAAATCGCCCATCTCGCCTTTCGTGCCGCGTGAGTTGGACGAGGCGGGGATTGAAAAGCAGATCGCTGATATCGTCACCGCCGCCAGCCGTGCGCAAGAGGCGGGCTATGACGGCGTGGAAATCATGGGGTCGGAAGGGTATTTCCTGAACCAGTTTCTGGTGCGTCATGTCAATAAGCGGACCGACCGTTGGGGCGGCGATTATGCCAACCGGATGCGCTTGCCCGTCGAGGTGGTGCGCCGGGTGCGCGCGGCGGTGGGGCCGAAGTTCATTCTGATCTATCGCATCAGTTTGATTGATCTGGTGCCCGATGGGTCAAGCTGGGACGAGGTTGTGCTGCTGGCCCGCGCGATTGAGGCGGCGGGGGCCAGCCTGCTGAACACCGGGATAGGCTGGCATGAGGCGCGGGTGCCGACGATTGCCACTTCGGTGCCGCGGGCGGCGTTCACTTGGTTGACCGGTCGGTTGCGGCCGGAGGTTTCGATCCCTGTTATCACCTCGAACCGGATCAATACGCCTGATGTGGCCGAAGGGATTTTGGCCGGGGGGCAGGCGGATATGGTGTCGATGGCGCGGCCGTTCCTGGCCGATCCGGAGTTTGTAGCCAAAGCGGCGGCGGGCAAGGCCGCGCAGATCGCACCTTGTATCGCCTGTAATCAGGCCTGTCTGGACCATACATTCAGCGGCAAGCTGACCTCTTGCCTTGTGAACCCGCGCGCCTGTGCGGAAACCGAGCTGCGCTATGCGCCCACCGCCACGCCGAAGCGGGTGGCGATTGTGGGGGCGGGGGCTGCGGGCATGATGTGCGCGATTGTGGCGGCACAGCGCGGCCATTCCGTGACTTTGTTTGAGGCGTCAGGCCAGATTGGCGGCTTGTTGAACCTTGCCAAGGTGGTGCCGGGCAAGGAGGAGTTTCGCGGGTTGGTGGATTGGTTCGGCGTCATGCTGGCCGAGGCGGGCGTTGATCTGCGGCTGAACACGCGGGCAAGCGCGCCCGATCTGGCAGGCTTTGACGAGGTGGTCGTGGCCACCGGTGTGTCGCCGCGCGATCCGGGCATAGCGGGGCAGGATGCGGCGCATGTTCTGGGCTATGAGGCGGTGCTGACAGGGGCACCCGTGGGCAAGCGCGTGGCGATTGTGGGTGCGGGTGGTATCGGGTTTGATGTGGCAGAGTTTCTGGTGCATCAGGGCGACAGCCCGACCGAGGATCTGGCCTTGTGGAAGCGCGAATGGGGCGTGGGCGACCCTGCCGAGGTGCCGGGCGGGCTTGCCGCCGCTGGTCCGCAGCCCGAGGCCCCGGCGCGGGCCGTGACCTTGTTGCAGCGCAAGGCGGAAAAGCCGGGGCGGCGCCTGGGCAAGACAACGGGGTGGATTCACCGGGCGGCCTTGCAGATGAAGAATGTGCAGATGCGCGGCGGGGTTTCCTATGATGCCGTGGTGCCAGAGGGGATGCAGATCAGCACCGCCGAGGGGCCGGAACTTCTGGCGGTGGATACTGTGGTGATGTGTGCCGGTCAGGTGCCGAACCGTGCGCTGGCCGATGCGCTGGCCGCTGCTGGGATCACGGCGCATGTCATTGGCGGGGCCGATGTTGCGGCGGAACTGGATGCCAAGCGCGCCATCGACCAAGGCGCGCGTTTGGGGGCCGCATTTTGAAGCGTCTGTTTTCGGGGCTGGTGCTGTTGGTGTTCATCGCCCTGGGCGGTGTTGGCTTTGCGGCCCCTGCGGTGGCGGCCTATCTTTGCCCGGCTTGTTATGGGTTTTCCCGCGTGGCCCCGCATGTTTATGTGCAGAAGGGCCATGATGCCTCGGCCACGCTTGTGGCGATTGAAACCGCCAAGGCGCGGGTGTCAGAGGCGCTTGGCTGGGGCGATGAAACCCCCACCTTTCTGATCTGTGCCACGCAAAGCTGTGCCGACCGTCTGGGGCCCGGTCCGCGCGCCATGGCCTATGGCAGCGTCTTTCTTTACCTGAACCCACAGGGGGCAAATGCAGAAACCTTGGCGCATGAATTGGTGCATATAAGGGTAAGCGGTCTGGTCGGTGCCAAGGCGCTGTTTCAAGGCCGCGTGCCTGCGTGGTGGAATGAAGGCTTGGCCACCCTGATCGAAGGGGTGCCGCCCCGGCGCGAGGGGTTTGCGGATGTCGATTTGCCTGCCGATGCCAAGCTGTGGCGCAGTCAGGCCGCGCGCGACCATGCGGTGATGTATCCGGCTGCGGCGGCCAAAGTGGCAGATTGGCTGGACCGGAATGCAGGCTTTGCAGGGGCTGTGACCGTGCTGCAAAGCCTGCGCCGGGGTGGGGAGCTTCCCGGCTAACGGGGGTTTATTCTGCCATCAGCAGCTTGGCCCCCATCGCGGCGTCAAGCTCTGCCTGATCAATCTGACCATCCGCTGACGTGTCCATCGCGGCAAAGGTTTCTTCGGTCAGGCTGGGGTAGGCGGCTTTCAATTCCTCCATCGACCACAGGCCATTGCCATCGGTATCGGCAATGGTGGGGGCGTCTTGCGCCAGAACGGGGGCAGCGGTCAGGCCAGCCACAAGGCCAAGGGCGATCATCAAACGGGTCATATCATGTTCCTTTTCACAGGGTCGCGGTGGCACCATGCCAGCGCTTACCCCAATGGCTAGCCGGGTCAGGAACAGGTTTCCAACCCTAACACGCATAGGCGGAAACCCCCGCCGGAATGCCGCCTGTTGGCAGGAAAACGCAGAACATTCTTCCGCCGATGGCGCGGTGGCCCCCCTTTTTCCGCCGCTGCAAATACCCCGAATCCGCGCCCTTTCGCCGGGCGCGTTTTGTTGCGCTGCCATTAACGATCCTCGCAAATACCCCGGACTGGCCGCGTCAGCGCCCCTATCTTGCCCGATTTGGGGAACAGTAAGGGGCATAGACCTGCACTTACCGCATGGGGAAAACAATGGACCGACTAACCGAAATGGAAGCTTTCGCCACCGTGGTGGATCAAGGGGGCTTCACCGATGCGGCCAAAAAGATGGGGATCTCGAAATCCGCCGTCTCCAAGCATGTATCGGCACTGGAGGCGCGCTTGGGCGCCCGTTTGCTCAACCGCACGACCCGCCGCGTTAGCCCAACCGAAATTGGCCTTGCCTATTATGACCGCGCCCGCCGGGTGCTGAATGATGCAGGCGAGGCGGATGCGCTTGTCACCTCGATGCAATCCGCGCCGTCTGGCCTGTTGCGGATTTCTGTGGCCACCGATTTCGGGGTGAACCTGCTGTCACCCATTCTGGGGGATTTCCTGCTGGAATATCCCGATATCACCGTCAACATGGTGCTGAACAACCGCTATGTGGAACTGATTTCCGAAGGTTTTGATATGGCTGTGCGGATCGGTGATCTGGAAGACAGCAGCCTGCGCGCCCGCAAATTGACGGAAACGACGAAGCGCATGATCGCCTCGCCCAGCTATTTCCAGAAATTCGGCCGCCCGATGAAAATCGACGATCTGAACGAGCATAAGCTGCTGCATTATTCCAACCAAGCCAATGGCAATGTGTGGAAAATTCCGGCCGCATCGGGCGAAAAGCGGCAAGTGCGCACCGCAGGTTGGTTGACCGTGAATGACGGGCAATCCTTGCTGAACGCTGCGATTTCGGGGCTTGGCATCGCTTATCTGCCGTCATTCCTCTATGCCGATGCGCTTAAGCAAGGGCAGGTAGAGGAGGCTATTCCCGGCCTTCCGGTGGAAACGCTGGGGGTTTACGCGGTCTATCCGCCGGGGCGCTTTACCCAACCCAAAGTGCGGGCCTTCATTGATTTTCTGGCGCGGCGCTATGCCGACAAAGGGCCGGATAACTGGTAATAGCGGACCTTACGTTTTCCCGGTCTGCTATTGGGTCGAGGTCAATATGGCCTCGACCCTTCGGTTTTTCTGGCGGCCTTCTTCGGTCAGGTTGCTGTCAATCGGTGACAGATAGCCTACGCCTTGCGCCTCTATCTGGGCGGCGGGGATGCCGTAAGCCTGTATCAGCCGCGCCCGCACCGAGGCCGCGCGGCGCTTGGAAATGGTGATATTTGCGTCCAACCCGCCAGAGGCATCGGTATGGCCCACAAGCGCCACGGTTTTATCCGGGTTCTCGGTCAACCAGCGCGCCAAGGCGGCAAGCGAGTCATAGCGCCCTTCGGTCAGTTCGGTGGAGCCGGTGCCGAAATCCAGCCCTTCCAGCACCACCGCGCCCCCTGTGACCAGCCGCGCCACGCCGCTGTTCTTGCTGGGCAATAGCGGCGGACGGTTGGAGGTGGCAAGCGTGACCGTATCCCCCGAAGCCGGGGCAAGGCCGGTGCCCACCTTATTGGTCGCGGCAAACATCGGCGGGCCATCATCGGCCACAGCGCGGGTGATCTGCACAAAGCCCTTGCTGGCCGAGCGGCTGACCAGAAGGCCAATCGCCTCTATCCCCGCCGCGCCTTGCCGTTGTGCCGACAGAAAGCGGAAATCGCCAAGATCGACATGCATATCGGGTTCGGCCATCACCTCGGTCGCAAAGCGGAAGTCAAAGCCGCCGCAGCCCTCGGTTTCGCATTCGAACACCGGCTGAAACCCGGCGTTGATGATTTGCGCGCGCAGGGGTTTCATCAGGTCAAGGCTGGACAGTTTGGGCGCGTCGACATGCCAAGCGGTGCGTTCGACCGTGCCTTCGATCAGCTTGGTCGGCAGGCCGGATTTTTCCCAGCGGGCCGTGGGCAAAGGATAGCTGGCCCCGTTGGCGCGTTGCGTGGCGGCAGGAGTGGCGGGGCCGGGGAATTCAAGCGTCAGCGCGCCTGCCGGGGCCGCAACCAGCCCGCACAGCAGGGCCATCCCCGCCCAAACGGGCGCAGGCCGGGCCTTGCGCGGCATTGCATAGCGATAGCGTGTCACTGCTCCGGCCCCCTCTCAGTGGGTTATTTCTTCCGGTAGTGATATGTTCCCACAACTTCCATTCCAAGGGAAGCATAGAGCGCGCGCGCAGTTGTGTTCGCCTCGGTCACGGCAAGACACAGCCGCGTTGCCCCATGATCTTGGGCCCAAACCGCTGCCATCCGCATGATATTGTTGGCGGAACCCTGCCGACGCTGGCTTGGCACCACCTCCAGCGCGTGCAGCATGGCGGTTTCCCCGTGGCAGGCGACAAATGCCACGCCCGAGGCGCGATCATTCACCCGGCCCAGCAGCACGGTTTTCGGCCCCTGCACCCGCTCCATCACCGCGATGCGCCCCGGCCCGATTCCGGCATCGGCCCAGAGTTGGGTGGCAATGCTCAGCGGTGGCCAAATGGGAAAGGCGGCCATCGCCGATGGTGCTGGCGTGGCGAGCGTGGTAGTGGGCGCGGCATAGGCGACCACCGGGTCATGTTTGCGATAGCCGCGCGCGGCCAGCAAGGCATCCAGCCCGGTATCGCTGTCGCGCAGCATGAACAGCGGCGCTTGCCCCAGCGCCTGCATCGCGGCCTCGGCCTGTGGGATATCCGCATCCGTCACCGCATCTTCGGCGGTGGCCGCCGAAACGCGCTGCCCGCCGCCGCGTCCTTCCCGGATCAGCCAAGGGCCTGCGCGCCGAAGGCTGGCGGCCGGCCATGTCTGTTCCAGCGCCGTATAGAACCAGTCGGGCGTCATGCCGGGAACAGCGCCGCAAGCCGGGTCATCGCTGCATCAATCCGCGCGGCATCGGTGCCCCGGATCACCAGATTGGTGCCATAAGCGCCGTTGCTGGTGAACGGGTAAGACCCCATCGACAAATCGGGGAATTCTGCGGCCAACGCGCCAAACGGGGCCGCAACCTCCCCCTCGCCGCGATGGACACGCAGCGACTGGCTGAGCAATGGCGCGCCGCCGGTCAGGGTGGGCAGCACACTGGCGACCATGGATTGAAAGATATTCGGCACCCCGGCCATCACATGCACATTGCCAAGCGTGAACCCCGGCGCGATGGAAATCGGGTTGTCGATCAGGCTGGCCCCATCGGGGATGCGGGCCATGCGTTGCCGTGCCTCGTTGAAGTCCATGCCCTGACGGTCGTAATGCGCGGCCAGTAGCGCCATCGCATCGGCGCGCTTGGTGATGGGCACGCCAAATGCGGCGGCAATCGCCTCGGCGGTGATGTCGTCATGGGTGGGGCCGATGCCGCCCGATGTGAACACATGGTCATAGGCCGCGCGCAGGGCATTTACCGCAGCGATGATCGCGGCGCTGTCATCGGATACCACGCGCGCCTCGGCCAGCGTGATGCCGTGGCGCGTCAGCTCCCCCGCCAAATAGTGCATGTTGCTGTCACGGGTGCGGCCCGACAGAATTTCATCGCCGATCACCAGCATCGCAGCAGTAGGGTTAGGCATGGCACGGTCCTTGTTTTGGGTTCGCCCCAAGGTATAGGGCGCGGCCGGGGCGGTTTCAAACAAGGATTGCCGCAGGGTCTGGCCATTTTCCGCTTGCGGGCCTATTTAAGGGAAAAGCGAACCAGACGAGGCCGGAACTTTGGAAGATACGCGCGGACGGATGACAAAGGACGGCATTCGCATCTATGAGGATGCGGATTTCGCGGGCATGCATGCAGCGGGCCGGGTTGCCGCCGAGATATTGGATCTGGTCGGGCCATTGGTGGTGCCGGGTGTGACCACAGAGGCGCTGGATGATTTCATCACCGCCGAAGTGACGCGGCGCGGCGTCACCTCTGCCACCATCGGCTATCGCGGCTATCAGCATGCTTCCTGCATTTCGGTCAACCATGTGGTGTGCCACGGAATTCCGGGCGGTAAGGTGATCAAGGATGGCGACATCCTGAACATCGACGTCACCGTGATCGTGGATGGCTGGTTCGGTGATACCAGCCGGATGTATGCCGCTGGCAGCTTGTCGCGCAAGGCGGCCCGGTTGATCGAGGTGACGCATGACAGCCTGATGAAAGGGATTGAGGCGGTGAAGCCGGGCAATACCTTTGGCGATATCGGCTATGCCATCCAATCCTATGTCGAGGCGCAGCGTATGTCGGTGGTGCGCGATTTCTGCGGACACGGGCTGGGCCGCGTGTTCCACGCGCCGCCGAATGTGCTGCATTATGGGCGACCGGGGGCGGGGGCCGTGCTGGAAGAAGGCATGTTCTTTACCATTGAGCCCATGGTCAATCTGGGCCGTCCGGAAACCAAAGTGCTGGCCGATGACTGGACCGCGGTGACGCGGGACAAGTCGCTTTCCGCGCAATATGAACATTCCATCGGTGTGACCGCGACGGGGGCCGAGATTTTCACGCTTTCGCCCGGCGGGCTTTACAAAGCGGCCTTTGCGGGCTGACCCTTTGGGCGCTGCGGCTGTGGCGGGCCGGGTATAGGTATTTTTGCCAAGATGAAATCAGGGCGGCGCGATTAAAGGCCCAGCCCGATTTTTGCGGGAATGTCGCGCAGGCTGTGGATCACCTCGGCCCCGGTGGCGGCAAGCCGCGCGCCATCGTCATGTTCGGCAAGCCCAAGGCAGCGCATTCCGGCGCGGGCGGCCCCGGTGCAGCCTGTCGGGCTGTCATCAATGACCACGCAATCGGCAGGCTCTACCCCTAAGGCGCGGGCGGCATGGAGCCAAAGGCCGGGATCGGGTTTCGGGCAGCCAAGTGTTTGGCCGGAATAAAGGTGCCCCTTGAATCGCGCCAGAATGGCCGGGTGCTGGCCCAGCGTGATCTGCATTTTCTGGTCCGACCCGTTGGAGCCCACGGCATAGCGGATGCCGGCGGCATCCAGCGTGTCCAGCACCTCGGCCACGCCTGTGATCAGCGCGGTGCCTTGGCCCAGGCGTGCATAAAGCCGGGCATAGAAGTCATCGACCCAATCATCGGGCAGGTTCGCGCCAAGCCCGCGCGCGGTGGTGAACAAGCCGCCAATCGTGCCGCCAAGGAATTTCTGTTCCATCTCGGCGCGGGTCAGGTGCAGCCCGTGGCGGGCAAGATCTTCGGTCAGCAGATCAAAGGCCGCGGCCTCACTATCCACCAGCACGCCGTCACAATCGAAGAGGATGGCTTTGGGGGTCATGGTTGGGCCTTTGGGTTGGGGGCGCGCAGCAGGGTGATGGTGGTATCGCCGTATTTGCGCTGGTCGATCTGCGCAAAGCCTGCGGGGGCGGTGATGGCGGTGTTTTCTTCCCAGATTACAATCGCTTCGGGGGCGACCCAGCCGCCCTTGATGGCGCTTGCAAGCGCGGCCTCGCCCAAGGCTTTGCCGTAAGGCGGATCGAGGAAGATCAGCGTGTAAGGCGCGGCGGTGTTGGGGGGCAGTTGGGTCGCGTTCTTGCGCAGGATCGTGGCGGTCTGGCGGGTGATCTTCAGGTTTTGCTGGATCAGGGCAAGGGCGGCCTTGCCATCATCAACCAGCGTGGCATGGGACGCGCCCCGGCTCAGCGCCTCCAGCGCCAAGGCCCCGGTGCCGGCAAACAGGTCCAGCACCCGCGCGCCGGGCAGGTGGTTGGGGCCGCCATCCAGCCTGCCGTTGATCAGCAGGTTGAACACCGACTCGCGCACGCGGTCGGATGTGGGGCGCAGATGCGCCGCCGCATCGCCCTTGCCGACATCGGCCAGATGGGTGCCGCGATGGGTGCCGCCAATGATCCGCATTACTTCAGCAAGACTTTCAGGTCAGTTTCCGGATTGCTCACCGCCTCGGGCGCGGGGGATTTGCCCATGGCCAGCAAGCGCTTGGCCACCATGAAGGCGCGCGGATCGTTCATCGCATCCACCGCCAGCAGGGTCGCGCCCTTGTAATACCAGAACGAGGTCGCCCCTTCGGTCTGGCGCGTGACGATATGGTCATAGCCGCTGTTCAGCCCGGCAATTTGCAGTTTGATATCGAACTGATCGGACCAGAACCACGGTTCCGGGATATAGGGTTTTTCGGCGCCCAGCAGGTTGGCGGCGACCACTTCGGCCTGATCAATCGCGTTTGGCACCGATTCCAGCCGCATTTGCCCGCCGGGTGTGGGAAAGCTTGCGCAATCGCCCGCCGCCCAAACATTGGGGGCAGAGGTGCGGCCCTGCGCATCGGTTTTGATACCGTTGTCCAGCGCAATGCCCGCCGCCTCGGCCAAACCCGTGGCAGGGGTGATGCCCACGCCGACGATCACGAAATCGGCGGGAATTTCGCGCCCATCCGACAGGCGCGCGGCGGTCACATGGCCTTCGCCCAGCAGCCGGTCCAGCCCGGTGGACTCAAGGATTTTCACGCCATGGTCGCTATGCAATTTGCGAAAGAACGCCGAGGTTTCCGGTGCCGCCACCCGTTGCAAGATGCGCGGCGCCATTTCCAGCACGGTGACATCAAGGCCCAGTTTGGCCGCCACCGCAGCGCCTTCCAGCCCGATATAGCCGCCACCCACGATCACAACCCGCTTGCCCGGGGTGAAATAGGGCCGCATCGCATCCACGTCCGACAGATCGCGCAGGGTGAACACGCCGCCCAGAGCGCCACCGATGCTGGCAGGCAGGCGGCGCGGGGTGGACCCGGTGGTCAGCACCAGCGCGTCATAGCGCAACACATCCCCCCCAAGGCTGACCGTTTGCGCGCCCGTATCAATGCCCGTATCAATCGCGGTCACGGTTTCGCCCAGCCGCAGGGTGATATCATGCTCGGCGTAATAGTCGGCAGGGCGCAGATACAGGCGCTCGGCGGGCATTTCGCCCAGCAAATAGGCCTTGGACAGCGGCGGGCGCTGATAGGGGGGCACGGCTTCGGACCCGATCAGGGTGATCGCATCGCGGCACCCCAGACCGCGCAATTTCGCCACCAAGGAGGCCCCTGCCTGCCCCGCCCCAATCACGATAATCTGCTTCATGCCTGCCTCATTCCTGCGCGTGGCCGCCCTTGCCGCAACGGCTTTTTCAAAAACGTCACTGGCCTGCTGCCGCCGCGCAGCCTATATCTGCTGCAACAGGTAACGCAATGCATGAGGGGAAACGATATGGTAATTTCAGTTGGTGACAAACTGCCAGAGGCAGAACTGGTCCGTCTGGGCGATGCAGGGCCAGAGCAGGTCAAAGTATCGGAGCTGACAGCGGGCCGCAAAGTGGTGATCTTTGCCGTGCCGGGGGCCTTCACGCCCACCTGCCATTCCGCCCATGTGCCCAGTTTCATGCGCACCAAAGAGGCGTTTGCCGAAAAAGGCGTGGATGAGGTGATCTGCGTCTCGGTCAATGATCCCTTCGTGATGAAGGCCTGGGGCGAGGCCACCGGGGCCGCAGCGGCAGGCATCAGCATGCTGGCCGATGGCACCAGCGCCTTTACCGGCGCAATGGGCCTTGCCTTTGACGCGCCGCCGGTGGGGTTGATGGCGCGGTCCAAGCGCTATGCGCTGCTGGCCGAAGATGGCGTGGTCAAGGTGCTGCACCTTGAAGAAAGCCCCGGCACCTGCGAAATCTCGGGGGGGGAGGCACTTTTGGCCGCCATCTAAGCCACAGTTGCCCAAAACAATCACAGAAGGCCCTGTTACCCTGCGTAGCAGGGCTTTCTTTTGCCGCATTCGGTGCCTATAGCGATTTTGCGGGATGACCCCGTGCCCATTGCTGATCAGGAATCCGATGCGAACGATTACAACGACACAAGAGCTGGCCACGTTTTGTGAAGCAGCCAAGCGCGAACCCTATGTGACAATTGACACCGAGTTTCTGCGCGAGCGGACCTATTGGTCCAAGCTGTGCCTGATCCAGATGGCGCTGCCGGGGGCCAAGGGCGATGCTGTGCTGGTGGACCCGATCGAGGGGCCCGATATGTCGCTGGAGCCGCTGTATGACCTGTTCCGCCATGAGGCGACGGTGAAAGTGTTTCACGCCGCCCGGCAGGACCTTGAGATTTTCTTTGTCGAAGGAAACTGCTTTCCCAAGCCGCTGTTTGACACGCAGGTCGCTGCGATGGTTTGCGGCTTTGGCGAGCAGGTGGGCTATGAAACCCTTGTGCGCAAGATCGCGCATCAACCCTTGGATAAAACCAGCCGTTTCACCGATTGGTCGCGCCGCCCGCTGAGCGAGGCGCAAAAGGCCTATGCCCTTGCCGATGTAACGCATCTGCGGGTGATCTATGAAAGCCTGTCGGAACAGATCGCGGCCAGCGGTCGGCAGAAATGGGTTGAGGAGGAACTGGCGGTTCTGACCGATCCCGAAACCTATACCATTCGCCCCGCCGAAGCGTGGCTGCGCATCAAAACGCGCACCAATTCGGGCCGTTTCCTGGCGATTGTGAAGGAATTGGCCCAATTCCGCGAAACCTATGCGCAGGCCAATAACGTGCCGCGCAGCCGGGTCATCAAGGATGACGCCTTGCTGGAACTGGCCTCGACCAAACCGACCAATCTGGAAGAACTGGGTCGCTCGCGCCTGTTGCTGCGCGAAGCGCGGCGCGGAGAGATTGCGGATGGGCTGCTGGCGGCGGTCAAGGCCGGGATGGAGGCAAAGCCCGATGAGCTGCCAAAGCCCGACACCAGCAAGGACCAGATGCAGGTAAACCCCGCTTTGGCCGATTTGCTGCGCGTCTTGCTGAAAGCGAAGTCCGAAGAACTGGGCGTTGCGGCCAAGCTGATCGCCTCGGCCTCGGAACTGGACATGATTGCAGGCGGTATGCGCAAGGTGCCCGCGCTTGCAGGGTGGCGGGCCGAAGCCTTTGGCGAGGATGCCTTGCGCCTGTGCCGGGGGGAAATTGCCTTGTCGGCCAAGGGCAACAATATCAAGGTCATTCGGCTGTAACCGTCGGGCAGTAGGTATTTTTGCCAAGATGAAATGACGCGGCGCGCTTAACCCTGTGCCGCGCTTTCTGCCAGCGCGTCCATTTTCGTTGCAAGCTTGATGTCCAGCGCGCTGAGCCCGTCGACATCATGGGTGGTCAGCAGCACCTCGACGGTCTTGTAGACATTCGACCATTCGGGGTGATGATCCCATTTTTCGGCCCAAAGGGCGGCGCGGGTCATGAAGCCGAAGGCCTCGATGAAATTGCGAAAACGATAGGTCTTGACCAGCGCGTCACGGGTCGGGTGCAGGGCCCAGCCCTTGGCCAGCAATGGGTCAAGCGCGCTGCGATCCTGCAATTTTGGCACTTTCATTGCGGCACCAATGCGTTGTCGGCGGCATCGGCGCGCAACCGCGCCGGGCGGTCCTTGATCCGGTTCCAATAGGTGGCAAGTGCCGGGGTTTCGGGGATGGAGCCGAATTGCAGCCCCCAGCCGATCTGGCTGCCGACATAGACATCGGCGGCGGAAAACGTATCGCCCGCGATGAATTCTGCGGCTGTCACGGCGCTGTCCAAGGCCGCGCAAGCCGTTTCATAGCTGCCATAGCCAACCATTTGCTGCCGTTCGGCAGGCGGGATCAGGCCAAGTGCCTTATTCGTCACCGCGGCTTCCAACGGGCCAGCGGCGAACAGCATCCAGCGGTAATAGGCAGCGCGGTTCTTGCCGATCATGCCCGCTTTGGGGAAGGCATCGGCCAGATAGAGGCAAATCGCGGCGCATTCGGTGATGACCTGCCCGTCATGCACCAGCGTCGGCACCTTGCCCATCGGATTAAGGGACAGATAGTCCGGCGCTTTCATTTCGGCCCCGTAGGACAGCACGACCGTTTCATAGGGGTGGCCGATTTCCTCTAGCATCCAGCGGGCAATGCGGCCCCGCGACATCGGGTTGGTGTAAAGCGTCAGGGTCATGGCGGCCTCCGTCTGGTTTGGGTCAGTCTGGCATGGCTTGCCCGCTTTGTCAGTCCTCTGATTGGCTGCGGCGGAAGGGGCCATAGCTGGTCAGCACCTCGATATCCTCGGCCACGGCACTGCGTTCGGCCTCCAGATAGTCGGCCACGGCGCGGGCAAAGCCTTCGTTGCCGATCCAATGCAGGGAGTGGACAGGGCTGGGCAGATAGCCGCGCGCCAGTTTGTGATCGCCCTGCGCGCCCGCCTCAACCCGCGCAAGGCCGTTGGCGATGGCCCAATCCATCGCGCGGTAATAGCACAGTTCGAAATGCAGGCAGGGGTGATCTTGGGTGCAGCCCCAATAGCGGCCGAACAGCGTGTCACGCCCGATGAAATTCAGCGCACCCGCAATGGGCGTGCCTGCATCCAAAGCCAGAACCAGCAAGATATCGTCGCGCATATGCTGGTGAAATTCGGTGAAGGCTGCGCGGGTCAGGTAAGGCGTGCCCCATTTGCGCGCGCCGGTGTCTTGGTAAAACTGCCAGAAGGCATCCCAATGCGCAGGCGTGATGGCATCGCCGGTCAGCGACACGATCTCTAGCCCGGCGCTGTTGGCGGTTTGGCGTTCCTTGCGGATCGCCTTGCGCTTGCGCGACGAAAGCTGGGCCAGAAACCCGTCAAAATCGGCATAGTTTGCGTTGTGCCAATGGTATTGCTGCGTCACGCGATGCATCAGGCCAAGGGCGCTGCAGCGTTCAGCCTCGACCGCGGTGCAAAAGGTAATGTGGAGCGAGGAGAGCAGATTTTGCTCGGCCACCTGAACGGCCCCGGCGATCAGCGCGGCGGTGCCTTCGGCCTCCTCTCCCGGCAGGGTCAGGAAGCGGCGGCCTGTGGCGGGGGTGAAGGGAACCGCGACCTGTAGTTTGGGGTAATAGCGCCCGCCCGCACGTTCAAAGGCATGGGCCCAGTTGTGATCAAAGATATATTCGCCTTGGCTGTGCGATTTGGCAAACATCGGCATGGCGGCGATGGCCTGCCCATCGCGGCGCGCGACCATGGGGCGGGCTTGCCAACCACTGCGCCCCCCGGTGGAGCCGGAGCGTTCCAGCGCCATCAAAAACCGATGGGTGGTGAACGGGTCCACTGGCCTGCCGTTTGCTGCCTCGGGGCAGGCCAGCGCATCCCATTCCGCCGCCGGAATCTCGGCAAAGGCGGAATGGAGGGTGATCTCAATCTCGGCCATGGGGCCCCTTTGGGTTGACGAACGCCTTTAGGGTGGTGCGGTTGCGCGTCAGGTCAAGCGGGGAAGGGGGCGAGATAGCGTTCAAACGTGATGTTATGGGCGAATTCGCGGGCGGCGGCTTCGGCCTCGGGGGAGGTGATCGTCCAGCACAGAATACTGGCCCCTTGATGCCGCAACTCGGTCACGCGCGGGTTTTGCAGATCGCGGGCTTCATGGCTGATGAAACAGGCACCGGCATGGTCGTAATCGGGGATAGAGCGCAGCCGGTCGCAGATGGCAGGGGCGATGGGTTGCCAATCGGCAGGGTCAAAGGACGACGTGGTGATGCCACGCGGAATATCCGAGGCAATACGCGCCATGACAATCACGGAATTGGGGTTGAAGGACATGATGGCCACCGGCCCCTTGTAATCGGCCAAGGCGGCAGCGGTTGCGGCCTCCAGCTTGCCATCGGTGGGGCCAAGCTCTCCCTGCTGGTCCTTGATTTCGATCAGCAGCGGCACCTGACCATCCACGATTTTCAGGATCTCCGGCAGGGTCGGGATGGTTTCGCGCCCGCCGCGCAGCGGGATATAGGACAGTTCGGTCGCGGAGCGTTGGTTCAGCGGCCCGGTTTCCATGGTCAGGCGGTCGAGCACCTCATCGTGGAACACCATCGCCTGCCCGTCGCGGGACAGTTGCAGATCAATCTCGATGCCATAGCCCGCCTTGATCGCGGCTTTCACCGCCGCGCGCGAGTTTTCGGGGCGGCCATCGGTGACATCATGCAAGGCCCGGTGGGCGATGGGTTTGGTCAGGAAGTCGGGGTGCAATGCTGTGGACATAAAGGTTCCGCTTTTGGCAGGGAAGGTGGGGGGCTGTCTGCCCCCCAAGCGGATTTGGCTGTGCCAAACCCGCCCCCCCGAGGATATTTTTAAACAGATGAAACAGTGGCCTCAGGCCTTGATTTCAAAGATGCCTTCGATTTCGACGGCGACACCCAAGGGCAGGGCGGCGGCCGAGACGGCCGAGCGGGCGTGACGCCCGGCATCGCCCAATATCTCGACGAAGAAGTCAGACGCGCCGTTTATGACTTTGGGTTGGTCGGTGAAATCGGGGGTGGAGTTGACGAAGCCGGTGAGTTTGACGACGCGGACCAGTTTTGACAGATCGCCGCCGCAGGCCGCGCGGACCTGCGCCAGAAGGCTGATGGCGCAGCGCTGGGCGGCGGCGGCACCGTCTTCCACGCTCATCCCGTCGCCCAGACGGCCCTTGATCAGGCCGCTTTCGCCTTGGCTGATCTGGCCCGAGACGTAAAGTGTGGTGTCCGAGAGCACGAAGGGCACATAATTGGCGGCGGGGGCCGGGGCGTTGGGCAGGGTGATGCCGCGTTCGGCAAGGCGGGATTCGATGGTCATGATCGTCCTTTCGGGTCGTTTCGCGGGAAACTACCGTGTTTGGGCCGATTGGTGAAACGGAATTTCGCAGGGCGGGCCAGAATGGTCAGGTTTCGCGGAAGGCCCGGGCGAAGTAATCGGTGAAAGGTTTGATCAGATAGGCCAGCGGGGTGCGTTCATCCGTGCGGATGAAAGCTTCGACCGGCATGCCGGGGATCAGCGTCAGCCCTTCCAGCTTTTCCATCTCGCCTACGTCCGGCACGATTTCGGCGCGGTAATAGGATTGCTTGGTGTTCGGATCGGTCAGTGCATCGGCAGAGACCACGGTGATATGGCCCGTCAGTTCCGGGGTGGTGCGGGCCGGGAAGGCCGAGAACACCAGTTTGACCGGTTGGCCGATGCTGATCTGGTCGATGTGGAACGGTTGCACCTGTGCGGCAATCACCAGCGGGCGATCTTGGGGGATAAGGTAAAGCACCGGATCAGCCGGGCGCAGCACCGCGCGCGGGGTGGTGACTTGCAGGCCCAGCACGATGCCGGATACCGGGGCCAGAATATCCAGCCGCGCGATACGTTCGGTCAGGGCGCGGCGGCGTTCGGCCAGTTCCAGTTCCCGGTAGCCGATATCGCGCAACTGTGTGCTGGCCTCTTCGCGGCGGGCCGAGGCGAGGTTGAGGCTTTCGATCTCCAGCTCGGTGATGCGGCCCTCGGCCTGCGCGCGGCTGGCCAGAAGTTCACCAACCTGACCTTCCAGCCGGGCGGTTTCGCGTTCAAGGGCCAGAACGCGGCTGGCTTGGGCCAAGCCTTTATCCAGCAATTCCTGTTGCGATTCACGCTCTTGGTTAATCAGGGCCAGTTGCTGGGTCAGCGCTTTGGATTGGGCGTCGATGCCGGTGATCTGGCTGCTGATCTGGCCGCTGCGCTTGGCAAGCTGATCTTCGCGCTGCGCCAGCGTTTCGGCGCGGACGGCAAACAGGCGGCGCTGGCCTTCGATCAGCGCGGCCACCTCGGGGCGGGTTTCCGCGATTACCAGCAATTCGGTGGGAAAGGTGATGTCGGCCACGCCGTCACGCTCTGCCTCCAGCCGGCCCCGGCGGGCGAGGATTTCAAAGAACTGCCCTTCGACAATCGCAAGCTCTGACTTTATCGCGGCCCCGTCGAGGCGCAGCAGCAAATCCCCGGCTTTCACGGGTTGGCTTTCGACCACATGAATGGAGGCGACCACGCCGCCATCGGGATGTTGCACGATCTGGCGGTTCTGTTCGACTTCGATGCGGCCCGAGGCGACGATAGCGCCGGTGATGGTGGTCATCACACTCCATCCACCGAAACAGATGACAAGCAGAAACAGGGTCAGAAGCCCGATCGCTACCGGACGGCGCACCGACCACGGATTCGGGGCAGATGGTGGTGGTGGCATGGCGGGCTTTGGCGGCTGCGGCTTGGCGGTGGTGTCGGGCGATGGTGGGGCCAGCTTGAGTTCGGTCATGCGACACCTCCCGGCCCGGCGCTGCGGGTGATTTCACTGTGGTTCTTGATAATCTCGCGCAGCACCTGATCCCTTGGGCCAAACGCGCGGCGCGCACCGTCCTCCAGCACCAAAAGCGTATCACATTCCTGAATGGCCGCGGGGCGATGCGCCATGATCAGCACCGCATTCCCTGCCGCTTTCATGGCGCGGATCGCTTGGTTCAAGGCCTGAGAGCCTTCGTTGTCGAGGTTGGAATTGGGTTCATCCAGCACCAGAAACACCGGGTCGCCAAACAGGGCCCGCGCCAACCCGATGCGCTGAATTTGCCCGCCCGACAGGCGGCCGCCAAGGGTGGAAACCCGCGTGTCATAGCCATCAGGCAGTTGCAGGATCATCTCATGCGCGGCGGCGCGTTTGGCGGCCTCGACGATATTGACGGGGTCGGGTTGTTCGGCAAGGCGCGCGATGTTTTCAGCAATTGTGCCATCAAACAGCGTGACGCGTTGCGGCAGATAGCCGATATAGCTGCCCAGCACGTCGGGGTCATATTGATCCAGCGTTGCGCCATCCAGCCGGATCTTGCCCCCCGCCGGACGCCAGACCCCGATGAGCGCGCGCGCCAGCGTCGATTTCCCGGAACCGGATGGCCCAATGACACCCACAGCCTGACCGGGTTGCACATTGAACGACACCATGCGCAGCACGGCTTGGCTTGCACCAGGGGGCACCACGGTCAATTGATTGATATCCAGCAAGGCGCGTGGGCGCGGCAAAGCAGTGCGCTGAGGTTCCTGCGGCTGTTGCGACAGCAGCAGGCTCAGCCGCTCCCACCCTTCCTGCGCGCGCTGCACCACGGCCCATTGGCCCACTAGCACCTCAATCGGGGCAAGGGCACGGCCCAGCAGGATAGACCCCGCGATCATCGCGCCCGCGCTCAATTCCGCTTTCAGCACCAGATAGGCACCCACCCCCAGCATTGCCGATTGCAGAAACAGCCGAAAGGTTTTGGAGGTGATGGTGAATACGCCGCCCACATCCGCTGCCGCCACACTGGACCCCAACGCCTCTCCTCGGGCCTTGTTCCAGCGGTTGAAACCTGCATTCGCCATGCCAAGGGCCTGAATGGTCTCGGATTCCGATTTCAGGTTGTCGCCCATGCGGTCGGCATGGCTGGTGGTCTGGTTTGCCTTGTTCAGCGGCGCTTGGGTCATCTTGCGGTTCAGCAGCGTCAGCGCGACAAGGCAAATCCCGCCCGCAATCGACAACCAGCCAAGCACCGGGTGAAAGATGAAAATGGCAGCGACGAAAATCGGCGTCCAGGGAATGTCGAAAAACGCGAGATGCACGGGCGAGGAAAGATAGCGCTGCATGGCCTCAAGGTCGCGCTGGGCGACAAGGGCATTCATATCATTCGGGGCAAGCGTCAGGCGCCGGACCGAGGCCTGAAACACCCGTTTGTCCAGCGCATCCTGAAACCGCGCGCCGACCCGGGCCATCATTCTGTTGCGCGAATGGTCCAGAAAACCCATCGCCAGAAACAGCACCAGAATCAAGACCGACAGCGCCACAAGGGTTTCTTCGGACCGGCTGCCCAAAACCCGGTCATAGACCTGAAGCATGTAAAGCGGGCCTGTCAACATCAGCAAATTGACGAAGAAACTGAACAGAAAGATCAGCAGATAAAGGCTTCGGCCTTTGTGTCTTGCCTCTTTGAGCTCTTTTAATCCGTCGCGATTTTCTGGCGATGTCATAGGTATAAAATCCGCTTGTTATGCAACGATACGCGGCGCCCGCGTGTTTTATGTTTTAATCGCAAGGACCATATAGCACAGGCCCTTGATATTTTATCAATGCAAAAACACCGTTTTCAAATCGCAAGCCAAGGCGGACAGCAAGGCCGTTGCCCTTGGCGGGGCGGTGGCATGGGTCAGTTTCCGCCCAATATCCCCAACACCTCCTGCAAGATACGGTCTGCCAGATCGTCGCCGGGTTGCGGCGCCTGCGGTTGCTGGGCTTGTGGCTGATAGGTTTGCGGGAATTCCTCTTGCGGGGCCTGTTGCTGCGTTCCGGGGGGCAGGCGTGGCTCTGGCACTTTCATCGGAAGCGGGCGGGCGGGCAGGCCCTCATGCACGCGCAGCATCACCTCATGCCAAATCTCGGCAGGCAGTCCGCCACCTGTTACCCCGCTCAGGGGTGTGTTGTCGTCATAGCCCATCCAGACACCGGCCACATAGTCGGCGGTAAAGCCGATGAACCACGCATCGCGCGCCGCCGATGTGGTGCCGGTTTTCCCTGCCGCTTCGCGACCGTTCAGCCGGGCGCGGGTGCCGGTGCCCTCTTCGACCACCTTATACATCATATAGGTCAGGTATTGCGCCGACTGTTCCGCAATCACCCGCTCGCGGATACCGCCATCCTGCCCCATCAGGGGCGTGTCATCATCGCGCAGGCGCAGATCACGCAAGCCATAAGGCCGCACCGCAGACCCGCCGTTCAAAATGCCCGCATAGGCCCCCGTCATTTCCAGCAAGCTGGATTCCGACGCGCCCAAAGCCAGCGCAGGCCCGGCGGCCAAATCGCTTTCAATCCCGAAATCCGAGGCGACTTTGCGCACGACATCGCGGCCCACCGCTTCGGATATGCGCACGGCGGCGGTATTGACCGATTCCTCCAACGCCTTGGTCAGCGTGATCAGGCCCAGATATTTATTGGTGTAATTCTTGGGCGAATAGGGGCCAGAACCGGGAATATTGATGGTCAGCGGCGTGTCCTCGACGAAATCGGCGGGGGTATAGCCCAGATCCATCGCGGCAGCATAAACGAACGGCTTGAAGGCCGACCCGGTTTGCCGCTTGGCCATGGTCGCGCGGTTGAAACTGCCCGGAGGGGCGGCTTTGCGCCCGCCGACCATGGCGCGCACGGCCCCATCCGCCGACATCACAATCACCGCCGCTTCGGCCTTGGACCCGTCGCGCACCTTGGTGGCGAAAATATCGGCCAGTGCGGTTTCCGCCGCCGTTTGCAACTGCTGGTCAAGCGTCGTGCGCATGATCACGTCTTCGGTGGTGTCCTTGGTCAGAAAGCTGGGCCCTTCGCCCATCACCCAATCGGCGAAATAGCCGCCCGCCCGCGCCTCGGCGGCTTGTGACAGGGTGGCGGGGTTGCGGGTTGCGGCCTCATGCTCGGCCAGCGTCAGATAGCCTTGTTCCTGCATCAGGCCCAGCACCACCTCGGCCCGGTCCTGCGCGCGTTGCAGGTTGTTCGTGGGCGCATAGGTGGACGGCGCTTTCAGCAAACCGGCCAGCATCGCGGCCTGTGCGGCATCCACCTTATTGGCGGAAATCCCGAAATAGCGTTGCGCTGCCGCCTCAAACCCGCGCGCCCCCGCACCCAGATAGGCGCGGTTGAAATAGATCGTCAGAATTTCTTCCTTGGTATATTTGGTTTCCAGCGCAAAGGCGAAAGGCACCTCGCGGATTTTGCGCATCAGGCCACCTTGGCGGCAATCTGCCTCGTAATCCGCTTCTGACTTCCATTGCGTGGGGTCATAGGGCACGCCAAGGCACAAAAGCTTCGCCACCTGCTGCGTGATGGTAGAGCCACCGTTGCCCTGCAACGGCCCGCGCCCTTCGCGCATGTTGATGCGCACGGCGCTGGCGATGCCGCGTGGTGAAATGCCGTAATGCCAATAGAATCGCTTGTCCTCGGTCGCGACAACGGCGTCATGCAGATATTTTGACACGGTTTCGGCCGTGATCGACCCGCCAAAGGTTTCGCCCCGCCACGCAAAAACCTGATCATTGCGGTCCAGCAGCGTGACAGAGCCGCGCGCGCGGGCGTCCAGCATGTCCCCCACCGGGGGCAATTTGGCATAGAAATAAAAGGTCGCGGCGGCAACGATCAGCGTGACCACCGCGCCGATACGCCATGTGATGCCCCAGAACATGCGCCAGATCAGGCCAAAAAACCCAAGGATGAACCCCGAAATCCCGCCCCGGCGCGGGGCGCGGCGTTTCGGCGTCTTGGGTTTCTTGGGCGAAGGCGGCGCTGCCTTTTTGCCCCCGGCGGGGGTTTTATACCGGCGGTCTGCCACCAAGGGTGACGGCCTGTTGCCTGATCTGCTCATCCATCATGCTTTCGTGTTTTCACGCTTTGTTGCTGCGCAGAATAGCCTGCTTGCGCGCGATTGTGGAGAGGGAAGGCAAGGCGCTGCGGGTCGAATTATGGTCAATTTTTAGGCAGATGCTGAAATAAGTGCAAAAATTGTGCAACTTTGCCGTTTCGATGGGCTGAATCCGCCGCCCTTCTCTTGTGCTGCACCTGCAAAGAAATGCTTCTGGTCGCCATAGAGCCGGGCCATGCGCCGGGCAGGTTCAGCAAGGGAGACGGTCGTGAAACTGATCATTGCAGCGATTAAGCCATTCAAGCTGGAGGAGGTCCGCGAAGCGCTCACCTCTCTTGGCGTGCGTGGCATGATGGTAACGGAAATCAAGGGCTTCGGGTCCCAATCCGGCCATACCGAGATTTACCGCGGCGCGGAATATGCCGTGAACTTCGTGCCCAAGATGCGGCTGGAAATTGTGGTGCCGGATGCCTTGGCCGAGGCGGCGGTGGAAACCATCGCTGCAACTGCAAAGACCGGCAAGATCGGCGACGGCAAGATTTTCGTGCTGGATGTGTCCCAGGCGCTTCGGGTGCGCACCGGCGAAACCAATGATGACGCGCTTTAAGCAGCGGGGGAAGGAAATGAGTATCATGAAAACCGGAGTGAAAATTGCAGGTCTTTCGGCGCTGATCGCCGGAACCGCCCTGCCCCTGATGGCACAGGAGGCCGCCGCAGAGGCCGCACCTGCTGTGAATAACGCGTTTATCTTCAACACCTTGCTGTTCCTGATCGGCGGCTTTCTGGTGTTCTGGATGGCCGCAGGCTTTGCCATGCTCGAAGCGGGCCTTGTGCGCGCCAAGAACGTGACCATGCAGTTGACCAAGAACATCGCGCTGTTTGCGATTGCTTGCATCATGTATTGGCTGGTCGGCTATAACCTGATGTATCCGGGCGATGGCTGGACCATCGCGGGCTATATCGGGGCCTTCTCCACCGCCTCCATTCAGGGTGACATTGCGGCGGATGCTGCCTATGCCACCGGGTCGGACTTCTTCTTTCAGTTGATGTTCTGCGCCACCACCGCTTCTATCGTTTCGGGCACGCTGGCCGAACGTATCAAGCTGTGGCCCTTCCTGATCTTCACGGTCGTGCTGACCGGCTTCCTCTACCCGATCGAGGCCTCCTGGCAGTGGGGCGGCGGCTGGTTGTCGGAAGCGGGCTTCTCGGACTTTGCCGGCTCTACCCTTGTGCACGCAACCGGTGGCTTTGCCGCGCTGGCAGGTGCCATCATCCTTGGGCCGCGTCTGGGCAAGTTTTCCAAAGATGGTCGTGTAAACCCGATGCCGGGCTCCAACCTTGCGCTGGCCACCTTGGGGACGTTCGTTCTGTGGCTGGGCTGGTTCGGCTTCAACGGTGCGTCGCAGCTTGCGCTGGGCACCGAAGCGGATGCCAATGCCGTGGCGATCATCTTCGCCAATACCAACATGGCGGCGGCGGGTGGTGCTGTTTCTGCGATGATCCTGACGCAGGTTCTGTATAAGAAGATCGACCTTACCATGCTGCTGAACGGCGCGCTTGCCGGTCTGGTGGCGATCACCGCAGGGCCGTTGGACCCGACATTGTTCGGCGCGCTGTGGATCGGTGCCATCGGTGGTATCATCGCGGTTGTCGTGGTGCCGATGCTCGACAAACTGAAGATCGACGATGTGGTCGGCGCGATCCCGGTTCACCTTGTGGCTGGCTTCTGGGGCACCATGGCGGTTCCGTTCTACACCGAAGGCGCGAATTTCGGCACGCAGCTTCTGGGCTTTGTCGCAATCGGTGTGTTCATGCTGGTGGCCTCGTCGGTGGTCTGGTTTGTCCTGAAGGCAACCATGGGCCTGCGCCCCAGCGAGGAAGACGAAGTTCTGGGTCTCGACAAGGCAGAGCTGGGCCTCGAAGCCTACCCGGAATTCAAAGCCTGAGCCTTTGATCCTTGAAACTGAAAAAGCCCGGGGCGCATGCTCCGGGCTTTTTGCTGTTCAGGCGGAAATGCGGAAACGCACAAAGCCGTCGGGGGTGCTGCCCATGGGTTCCAGCGTCAGCCCCGGCAGCTGCGCCGCCAAAGGCAGGGCGCGGGGCGAACAGTCAAAGCAATAGCTGGTATCGGGGAACGTGCGCAGCCGCCAGTTCGGTTGCGGCACAAGGTTCAGCGGCCCGTTGCGGCAGATATAGTTGTAGATGATCGTCCGAATGGTCACCGAGGCTTGCAGCACCGCTTCGGTTTTGATGAAGCTGTTGAACGCCGATTGCGTGCTGGACCGGTAGTTATTGGTCGCAACGATAAATTCCGCATCAAGATCAAGTGGTTTACCGTTGTAGCACAGGTTATGCACACGCCGGGCTGCACTGTCGATCAGCCTGTGGTCCGCCGAATAGCGCGCGGGCTGCGAGGGGTCGATCTCATATGTCAGGCCAAAGATCACATCGAAATTATACGATGGAAAGGCCTCGTCCAGCAAAGGCTGGTCCGATTGTCCGGGCGTGATCCGGTGAAACGCCGAGGCAGAGCGTTCCAGCCATTCGACAAGTTCGTGGCCGCGCAGGTGCAGCGCGCAAATGGTGTTGGGAAAGCAATACAGATCGGCCACGCTGCGCTGATACAAGGGCCCCGCCGGAATATCGGTGAAATGGTCCGGCCCCGCCCGGCCACCTGCCTTGAACGGCGCAGCAGCGGCCAGCAGCGGCAGGTCGGCCCAGACAGTGCCTTTCAGGCGTTCTGCGACAAAGGCACTTTGGGCATGGCAAACAATCTGCAAGCTTTGACAATCATGGATCATCGCGAAATAGCTGTGGATCGGTTTTAGCGTTTCACCGACCGGGCTGCGCATATAGTTCAGCGTGGCCAGATGCGCGCCTTGCACCGCGCGCAGCACGGGTTGCGCCGATTTGACCAAGGGGCGGCGCGCGGCGGTTTCCGGGTCCCGCAGGGCGATGGGCCGCGCCTCGGACCGCGAGGCCGCAACCCGCCAGCGCCCGTCCTGCTGTTCCAGCAACAGGTCGATGATGCCAAGATGTGACCCCCAGAAGCCCGCCATCACCGCAGGCGTTCCGGCGATGGTTCCGGCTGCAAGGTCAACCCCGGCGGTCTGTTCGAAATAGGGCGAGGGAAAGACAAGATGCGTATGGCCCAAGATCAACGCATCAATCCCCGGAAGTTGCGCAAGCGGGATGGCGGCGTTTTCCATGTCAATGTCATGCGCCGCCTCTCCGATGCCGGTATGGGCCAGCACGACGATGATATCCGCCCCCGCCTGCCGCATTTCAGGGATCAGCGCCGCCGCGGTTTCCACCATGTCGCGGCTGAAAATACGGTCGCGCAGATGCGCCTCGTCCCATGTCACGATTTGCGGCGGCAGCAGGCCAAGCACCCCGATGCGGATCGGGCTTTGCTTGCCCGTGCCATCCTGCACCATACGGTCCAGCAGCACATAGGGCGGCAGCAAACGCTCATCCTCTTGCACGGTTGCGCCGCGTTTGGTCAGGGTATTGGCACTGACAAAGGGGAAATTGCTGGCCCCGATGGCCGCCATCATGAACGGGATGCCATAGTTGAATTCATGGTTGCCCAAAGTGGCCGCGTCATAGCCCAGCGTGTTCATCGCAGCGATGATCGGGTGCAGATCGCCCATGTTCAGGCCCCGGTCATAGGCGATGTAATCGCCCATCGCGCTGCCTTGCAGAAAATCGCCATTGTCCAGCAGAAGGCAGGTCTGCGCCTCTGCCCGCGCCGCTGCGATCAAGGATGCTGTGCGCGCCAGCCCCGTGCCTTCAACCTGCCGGTCCGTATAGTAATCGAAGGGCAAAACCTGCGCGTGCAGATCCGTGGTCTGCAAAATCCGCAAATGCGATTGCCCTGCCGTGGCCTTGGCTGCGATGGAGGACGGAGTGCGCAAATTCTTTCCTTGGGGCGTTGCGGGTGTTTTTATCCGGGCCGATACCAGCGATTTCCTGTGTGAACGTAAAGCGTCATCATGGGGAAATCTATGCCAAGTAAAGCGTTAGGTAAAATTTTCGCGCATAGATTGTATTACTTGTTTTTTCTTGGGTTAGAATTGCCACAGGTCAATGCGCATGGCATCACGCTGCAAAAGGGGGCAGCGGAATGATTTCAGCGGATGTATTGACCTTTTCCGGCTCGGCGCTGGACCGCGCGGCACATTTGCGGTCTGACCCGCAGGAAATGGCGCGGCTGTTGGCGGCAGGGCAGGTTTTGCCGATCTGGCGGGGCAAGCCGCTGATCCGTGACGGGCAGGATCTGGGCTGGGTGCCCTCGGGCCATCCGGTGCTGGCGCATGGGGCAGAGCCTGTGTTTCTGGGGCTGGATGACGGCATCGCCCGCTTTGCGCAGGATATTTCCGACTGGTCGCCCGAAGCCGGGGCCGAGGCGGTGGAGGCCGGGTTTTTCGACCCCTCGGCGCAGTTTCATCCCAGCTTGCCCGAAACCCAGTGCTTTTTGGAATTGCGCGGGGTGATGGTGCAGCTTTCGGCCCGCGCGGCAGAGCTGGCGGCCAGCGCCAAAGCCGTGCTGCACTGGCATCGCAGCCACCGCTTTTGCGCGGTGTGCGGGGCAAAATCCGCCCCGATCAATGGCGGCTGGCAGCGCGCCTGTGGCAGTTGTGCCGCCCAGCATTTTCCGCGCACCGACCCTGTGGTCATCATGCTGATCACGCGGGGCAACAAGCTGTTGCTCGGGCGTTCCCCCGGTTGGCCGGAAGGGATGTATTCCTGCCTTGCAGGCTTTGTCGAACCCGGCGAAACCATCGAGGCCGCCGTGCGCCGCGAAGTGGCCGAGGAAACCGGGGTGCAGGTGGGCGCGGTGCGCTATGTCGCCAGCCAGCCCTGGCCCTTTCCCGCCTCACTGATGATGGGCTGCGCAGGCGAGGCGTTGAGCGACGAGATCACGCTGGACCCCAACGAATTGGAAGCCGCGCTTTGGGTGACCCGCGAAGAGATGATGGATGTGATGGCAGGGCAGCACCCGGTCATCCGGCCCGCGCGCAAAGGGGCCATCGCCTATTACCTGATCGCGCGCTGGCTGGCGGACCGGCTGGACGCGCCGCCCTTGTAACCTTTAGTGAAAAAAGCCCAAGCCGAGGCGCGCAAAATCGGCTATACCAAAGCAACAGCCCCCAAACCGGCAAACGTAAGCAGCAAGAACGGGGCACTCCGAGGCAGGAAAAGGGACGCGGCATGAAACTGAGCGCGAAAGAAGATATCGAGGCACCGCTGGCCTTTGTGAATGAGGTGCTCAGCGATTTTGAGGCGTGGGAACGTGCCGCCATGCGCCGCGGCGCCGAGGTGGACCGCTTGGACACGATGCGCAGCCCCGGCCCCGGCATGTCATGGAAGGTTGGCTTTGCCTATCGCGGCAAGCCGCGCAAGGTGGTCGTGAAAGTCACCGATCTGCAACCGCAGCAGCGCCTTGCCTTCGAATGTCTGGGCACCCCGGCCGAAGGCGATCTGGTGATCGAACTGGCCGAAATGGGGCCGCGCCGCACCCGTGTTGTCGCCACGCTGGAGGTGCGGCCCCGCACGCTGGCCGCCCGCCTGTTCCTGCAATCCTTGCGCTTGGCCAAAACCAAAGTGACCCGCCGTTTCGCGCTGCGCCTGTCGCAGGTCAGCGCCGATATCGAAGACCGCTTCCGCGCGCAGGGCAAACGCTGACACAGCGGGTCGGGGGCATCGCTGCCCCCTTTTTTTCCTTACAGATCGTCGAAAAACCCCTGCACCGCAGCGGCGATGCTCTGGTGGTCCTGCGCCCGCTCCGTGGTGCCTTTTTCGCAGACAAAGGCGTCTTCGGGTTCCTCCTCCTTCAAAATCTCCAACCCGACTTCGGTGCATTCGCCCAGAAAATCGAAATGCGCCAAGCCCGCCGGTTCCAGATAGGTCAGCCGCGCACTTGGAAGCCGCGCCGCCAATCCGCGCGATTCCCGGTCAATGTTCATGCCATGCATGTCCTCAGGTGCCCCGATCACCAGCATCGGACGGTCGATCGCTGCCAAACTCGGCGCGGAAAAGAACGGCGCACCGCCCAGATCGAACACCGCAAAAGCCGCAATCCGCGGGTCCGACAAATCTGCCTCCATCTGGGCCAGATCTTCGGGCGTCTGGGCGATCTGCCAATCGGCAAAGACACCGCAGGCCAGATCATCGGGGGCCTGCGCGCAAGACGCCTCAAACACCGCCCCGTCGAACTGCCCGCCCGCCAGCGACACCGCCGTAAACCCGCCCAGCGAATGCCCGGCCATGAAAATCCGTGCAGGCTCTACCTCTACCCCAATCCCTGCGCCGCCCATCACATAGTCGATCACCCGCGAAATATCGCGCGACCGCTGCCACAGGGCACGCCGCTGGTCCGGGTCTTTGTTGAAGGAGGAACTGCCCGGATGGTTCACCGCCGCCACCACATAGCCCTGCGCCACCAATGCTTGCGCCAGCCATGCCTGATTATTGGCATTGCCATACATGCCATGCGACAGCACCACCAGCGGATGCGCCCCCGCCACCAGCGGCGCATCCGGCACCACGCTGACGGCTTGCCAAACCTTGTTGCCATGCGCCGCAACGGCGCCTTCGGCCTGCGCGGTCGGATACCAGACAAAGCCATCCAGCGCGCGGGCCGCATCTGCGATGTCAAAGGCGACCATGCCCGTGTGATAAGGGGCCTCGGCCCAAAGCGCGGTCGTGCTGGCAAGAAGGGCAAAGGCAGTGGTTGCGATCCGGTATTTCATGGTAGGACTCCGATGGATGTGATGTTGTGCCCTTGACCTTGGCCATAATCGCAGTCGAAACAATAGGTTGACCCCCTGTCTGCTGTCCTGAAACCTGATCCGGGACAGTTTGGCAGGATCAAGGACAGGTAAGACAGACGCCATGATGCAATTCCCGCTGCCCATCCTCAGCTTTCTGCTGGCCCTTGCCGCCAGTGCGCTTGTCTGGCGGGTGGATTTTGGGCTGGCCTTGGCGCGGGCGATGTTCGTTGCCTTCTTTGCGGTGGTTGCCTTGGGGGCCTTGCTGGTGGGGGTGCGCTTTGGCTATGGGCTGGAACAGTTCATCCCGTTGCAACGTGTGCTGCCGCTGCTGGGCGGGCCCTTCCTGTATCTTGGGTTTGCCGTGCTGGGGGCCAAACCGCAACGCGCCCGCCGTATGGTTGCGCTGCATATCGGGGTCGCCGTGGCGCTTGGGGGGCTGTTGCAAACCCATCTGTGGGGCTGGGCCGGCTTTGATGGCAGTATCGCGGCGAGCTATGCGTTCTACAGCGCGGCCTTGCTGTTGCTGTGGCGCAAAGGCCCGAATCATCTGGTGCAGGCGCGGCTTGACCTGACACCCGCCTTGCACCGCTGGATGCTTTGGGCTGCCGGGTTCCTGATCGCGCTGCTGCTGATCGACAGCGCCATCGCCATCAGCTTTGCCTTGCAACGCAGCGCCGAAGCAGTGCGCATCATCTCGCTCAGTTCCATCGGGCTGATCGTGGCCCTGCTGCTGGCCATCATCACCGCTGCGGGCTTTGCCGCCCCCCGCCTGCGTCCCGCCCCACCAGCCCCCGCGCCACAAGAAGAACCCGCCGCGCTGGAACGCGCCGCTGCGGCGTTTCTGATATCCTCGCAGCTTTATCTTGATACCGGCCTGACCATCGAACGGCTTGCCAAGCGGATGCATGTGCCCATGCGCAGCCTGTCCGCCGCGATCAACCAGACCAAGGGCATGAACGTGTCGCAATATGTCAACGGCTTCCGGCTGGACCATGCCGCCGGGTTGCTGCGCGACACCGACCTAAGCGTGACCGACATCGCCGCCCAGTCCGGCTTTCTCACCCGGTCCAACTTTTACCGAGAGTTTCAGCGCAGCTACAACCAGTCACCCGCCGCCTATCGGCAAGGGCAAAATGGCGCGTAGCTGGTAAGCGACCGGAGGGGGAGCACGCTGCGAAATCAGTTTCTGCCGCTGCTAGCGATGTATTCCGACGATTTTGCCGCTTGAAACGCTTTTTCCAAAAGCAACCGAATTGCGATTCTTCGTGGCGTCCCTGATACTGGGCTAGCGCGCTACCACCCACTTTCCTTGTGAATAGCGCACCTTGATAGTGGCCTAGGGCTTTCAAAGCCTTTCAGTGCCATACGTGCGGTATCAGGTCATGATCCTTTCTGAGGCTCCGGCGGCCTTCGTAAGAATATGAGGTTCTCTTAATGGCAACACGCCCTTTAGCTCATAAGCCACCAAGGCAATCCATAAAGCTTCTGATCAGCAGAAAGAATGGGATTCAATTGGAAGCTGAAGGCCGGTTCAGTATCGTCGCAGCCTGTCTTTTGACAGCTTGTATATGCGTGGCAGGGTTTGTCTTTTGGCTTTGAAAGAGTTGTTTCAAGCGCAGCCCTTGGGCAAAGCTATGCCCCGCCTTGCTGCGCGAACGCAGGTTAAGATTGGGTTAAAAAATAAAAATATATGAAGGTATATCAAAGGCTTGTCCGGTCCTCCGCGCGCGATTCCGTGCGGCGTTCCGCACTCAATCCCGTCGATGATCTGCCGGATAGACGCCCAGAATATCATGCTCGGAGGTAAAGAATTTCAGCTCATCCAGCGCCAGCTTTACATTGGCATCCTCGGGGTGGCCTTCGATATCGGCGTAAAATTCGGTCGCGGTGAAGGACCCGCCAACCATATAGCTTTCCAGCTTTGTCATGTTGACCCCATTGGTCGCAAAGCCGCCCATCGCCTTATACAGCGCCGCCGGAATGTTGCGGACCCGGAAGGTGAAAGTGGTCATCATCTTCTCGGCACGGCGCGAAAAATCCGCCTCGCGCGACATCACAAGAAAACGGGTCGTGTTGTTGGACTGGTCCTCGATCTGGCGGGCCAGCACATCCAGCCCGTAAATCTCACCGGCGAGGTCCGAGGCAAGCGCCGCCAAGGCCGGATCGCCCTTTTCGGCCACAGCCTTGGCTGACCCGGCGGTATCGGCCCCCGTGACGGCGCTGATCGCGTGGGATTTCAGAAAGTCCCGGCACTGGCCCAGCAAAACCGTATGGCTCATCGCGCGCTTCACCTCGGCCAGCTTGGTGCCCGGAACGGCCAGCAGGCTGATATGAACGCGGACAAACGCCTCATCAATGATCCGCAGACCAGAGCCGGGCAGCAGCGTGTGAATATCGGCCACCCGGCCATAGGTCGAATTTTCCACCGGCAGCATCGCCAGATCAACCTCACCCGACCGGCAAGCTTCGATTGCATCTTCAAAGGTGCGGCAGGGAAATGGCTCCATCCCCGGGCGGGCCTGACGGCAAGCTTCGTGCGAATAGGCACCCAACTCCCCCTGAAAAGCGATGCGTCCGGTCATTTTAGCTATTCTCCGTCGATAAAAGCGGCATAGAGGCGTTTGGTCGCGCTAGTATACCTTGAATTGGGGCGTGGGAAGCGGTTAGAAGCGCCCAAAGTGAACGCTGATGTGAGGCGCGACATGTTCGACACGATGACTTCGACCAAAATTCTCGGGGCCGCTTGCGGGTCCTTGCTGGTGTTTATGCTGGGCGGTTGGGCGGCTGATGCGCTCTATACCACTGGTGGCGGCCATGGCGGTGAGGGTGAGCAAGCCTACACCATCGACACCGGGGCCGAAGAAGCCACCGAAACCGCTGCCGAAGGCCCGACCTTCGAAGAAGTGTATGCCTCGGCTGATGCTGCGGCGGGTGAAAAGGTATTCGCCAAGTGCAAGGCCTGCCACAAGGTTGATGGCACCGATGGCACCGGCCCGCATCTGAACGGTGTTGTGGATCGGCCCAAAGCCTCTGTCGGTGGTTTCGGCTATTCGGAGGTTCTGGTCGGGATGTCTTCCGAAGCCTGGACCCCGGCAAATCTGGATGCGTTCCTGCTGAACCCCAAGAAATACGCCCCCGGCACCAAGATGAGCTTTGCAGGCTTGCCCAAAGCGACCGACCGGGCGAACCTGATCGCATGGCTGGCAACGCAGCAGTGATCTGACGCAGATTTATGTGACAGGCCGCCCAAAAGGGCGGCCTTTTGCGTTTCAGGGGCCAAAATCACGCAATCGCAACTTGAGGCCGTGACCCGTTCCACACTAGCATTACATCTAAGATTGTTGCCGGTTCCAACGGCGACAGACACAGGCAGGGAGATCAGGATGCGGGTTCAGAAAACGGTGGTATCGTCAAAGGCGCTGGCGCCCATGTCGGCACAGATCAAGGCCGGATTGATGGGCGGGGCCGTGCTGTTGGCGCTGGCCGCCACTGCGATGGGCGCGCGGGCCGAAACCACGATCACCGCGCATGGCATCTCGACATTTGGGGAATTGAAATACCCCGCCGATTTCAAACATCTGGATTATGTGAACCCCGATGCCCCCAAGGGCGGCGAGATTTCGGAATGGACCTCGGGCGGGTTTGACAGCATGAACCCCTATTCGATCAAGGGGCGGGCGGCGGCCTTGTCCTCGGCCCCATACGAATCGATTTTGGAAGGCACCAGCGATGAGATCGGCGCTGCCTATTGCTTGCTCTGCACCACGCTGGAATATCCCGAAGACCGGTCTTGGGTCATCTTCAACCTGCGCGACGATGTGCGGTTTTCCGATGGCAGCCCGATGACGGCAGAGGATGTGATCTTTTCCTATGAAACCTTCCTTGCCAAAGGCCTGACCGATTTCCGCACCATCTTTGCCACCAAGGTCGAAATGGTAGAGGCGCTGGACCCGCTGCGGGTGAAGTTCACCTTCAAAACCGGCATCCCGACCCGCGATCTGCCGCAGGATGTCGGCGGCTTGCCGATCCTGTCCAAAGCGCAATATGAGGCAGAGGGGCTGGACCTAGAAGAAAGCAGCCTGACGCCGTTTCTGGGCACGGGGCCCTATCTTCTGGACAGTATGAAAACCGGGGAATCCATCACCTATCGCCGCAACCCGGATTATTGGGGGAATACGCATCCGCTGCGTGTGGGCACCAATAATTTCGATGCGATCCGGATTGAATATTTCGGCGATTATGATGCGGCCTTTGAAGGGTTCAAGGCCGGCACCTACACTTTCCGCAATGAGGCGTCCTCGATCAAATGGGCGACGGGCTATGATTTCCCGGCGGTGCAGAACGGGTCGATTATCAAGGCCGAACTGCCTTCGGGCGAAAAATCCAACGGCCAGTCCTTCATCTTCAACCTGCGCCGCGAAAAGTTCCAAGACCCGCGCGTGCGAGAGGCGCTGGGCCTGATGTTCAATTTCGAATGGTCGAATGAGACGCTGTTTTACGGCATCTATGACCGTGTGACCTCGTATTGGGGCAATTCCTTCCTTGAAGCGACAGGCGTGCCATCGCCCGAAGAAGTGGCGATTTTGCAGCCTTTGGTCGATGAGGGGCTGTTGCCCGCGTCGATCCTGACGGATGAGGTGGTGATGCCTCCGGCCTCGGGGGCGCGGCAGTTGGACCGGGGCAACCTGCGCAAAGCCTCGGCCTTGATGGAGGAAGCGGGCTGGATCGTGGGCGATGACGGGATGCGCCGCAATGCCAAGGGCGAGGTGTTCCGCGTGGAATACCTGAACGACAGCGCCAGCTTTGACCGGATCATCAACCCTTATATCGAAAACCTGCGGGCGCTGGGCCTTGATGCCGTGCTGACGCGGGTGGATGATGCGCAGATGCAAAGCCGCGAGCGGCCGCCGAATTATGATTTCGACATCATCACCGATTTCAGCCGGACCAACTATTTCTCGGGGACTGAGCTGAAGCAATATTACGGGTCGGAAACTGCCGATGTGTCGGCCTTTAACAAGATGGGGTTGAAAAGCCCTGCCGTGGACCGCGCGATTGAGGTGGTTCTGGCCGCCGACAGTCTGGACAGCCTGACCACGGCTACCAAGGCGCTGGACCGCATCATGCGGGCTGAACGCTTTGGAGTGTTCCAATGGTTCAAGGGCAGCCATACCGTTGCCTATTACGATATGTATGAACACCCGGAAACGCTGCCGCCCTATGCTCTGGGCGAATTGAGTTTCTGGTGGTACAACGCGGAAAAGGCAGCGGCCCTGAAAGCTTCGGGCGCGCTAAAATAACGATAAAAAACGGCGGGTAAGCAGTATGGGAGCCTATATCCTTCGGCGATTGTTGCTGATCATTCCGACATTGGTCGGGATCATGATCATCAACTTCAGCCTTGTGCAATTTGTGCCGGGTGGCCCGATTGAACAGGTGTTGGCGCGGCTGGATGGCGGCGGCGACAGTTTGCAAGGGATTTCCGGTTCCGGTGATGCAGGGATCGAAGGCAGCGGCGGCAACAGCGAATATCTTGGCGCGCGGGGCCTCCCGCCGGAATTCATTGCCGATCTGGAACGCCAGTTCGGTTTTGACAAACCGCCGCTGGAGCGGTTTTTGAACATGATGTGGGATTACGCCCGCTTCGATTTCGGCGAAAGCTATTTCCGGTCTATTTCCGTGACCGATCTGGTGCTGGAAAAGATGCCGGTGTCTATCAGTCTTGGGCTTTGGTCGACGTTGATCGCCTATCTTGTCTCGATTCCCTTGGGGATCAAGAAGGCGATGCGGGACGGATCGCCCTTTGATACATGGACATCGGGGGTGATTATCGTGGCCTATGCGATCCCCGGCTTTTTGTTCGCCATTCTGCTGCTGGTGCTGTTTGCGGGCGGGTCCTATTGGAAAATCTTTCCGCTGCGGGGGCTGACCTCGGATAATTTCGACGATCTGACGATGATCGGCAAAGTGCTGGATTACCTGTGGCACATCACCTTGCCCGTGGTCGCATCGACCATCGCAAGCTTTGCCACGCTGACCCTGCTGACCAAGAACAGCTTTCTGGATGAGATCAAGAAGCAATATGTGATGACCGCGCGGGCCAAGGGCCTGTCGGAAAGCCGCGTGCTTTACGGCCATGTGTTCCGCAATGCGATGCTGATCGTGATTGCGGGCTTTCCGGCGGTGTTCGTGTCGGTATTCTTTGGCGGCAGCCTGATCATCGAGACGATCTTTTCGCTGGATGGTCTGGGGCAGTTGGGCTTCAAGGCGGCGGTGGAACGCGATTATCCGGTGATCTTTGGCACGCTGTTCTTCTTTGGCCTGATGGGGCTTGTGGTCGGGATTTTGTCAGACCTTATGTATGTCTGGATTGATCCGCGCATTGATTTTGAGGGGCGTGGCTGATGGCTCTTTCCCCGCTTAATCAACGCCGCTGGCGCAATTTCAAGGCGAACCGCCGCGCGCTGTGGTCGCTGTGGATATTCTCGGTGCTGTTCGGCCTGTCGCTGATGGCCGAGGTATTGGCCAATGACAAGCCGCTGCTGGTCAGCTATCGCGGTGAGGTTTACGCGCCTTTCCTGAAATTCTACCCCGAGACAACCTTTGGCGGCGACTTTCGCACCGAAGCGAAATACCGCGACCCCGAGGTGCGCTGCCTGATCCGGTCGGGCGGGGTGGAGGCCTGTCTGGATGACCCGGACGCCTCGCTTGCCGCGCTGGAGGCGGGAACGCTGGAGGGGGCGGAGCCGGGTTGGGTTTTGTGGCCCATCGTGCCCTATAGCTATAACACCATCAACGATATTGGCCGCGCGGCCCCCAGCCCGCCGGATGCAAACCATTGGCTGGGCACCGATAACACCGCGCGCGATGTGTTGGCGCGGGTGATTTACGGCTTCCGCATCTCGGTCAGTTTTGCGCTGATCGTGACGCTTCTCACCTCGGTCATCGGGATCGCGGCGGGGGCGGTGCAGGGCTATTTCGGCGGCTGGATCGACCTGTTCTTTCAACGCCTGATCGAGCTGTGGGGGTCAACCCCCAGCCTTTATGTCATCATCATTGTCGCTGCGATCTGGCGGATGAATTTCTGGCTGTTGGTCGGGTTGATGGTGCTGTTTGGCTGGACGGCGCTGGTGGGCGTGGTGCGCGCCGAATTCCTGCGGGCGCGCAACTTTGAATATGTGCGCGCAGCGCGGGCCTTGGGCGTTTCGGACCGGGTGATCATGTTCCGCCATGTGCTGCCCAATGCCATGGTTGCCACGCTGACCATGGTGCCCTTTATCATCACGGGCACCATTGGCTCGCTTGCTGTGCTGGATTTTCTGGGCTTTGGCCTGCCAGCCTCGGCCCCCAGTCTGGGAGAGTTGACCTTGCAGGCCAAGCAGAACCTGCAAGCGCCATGGCTTGCCTTTACCGCCTTCCTTACCTTTTCCATCATGCTCAGCCTTCTGGTGTTCATCTTTGAAGGCGTGCGTGATGCGTTTGACCCGCGAAAGACGTTTCAATGAGTGTAAGTGAAACCGTGTTGGCCGTTGAAAACCTGCGGATCGGGTTCCGGCAGGATGGGCGCGTGGTGCAGGCGGTCAAGGGCGTGTCATTCACCGTGGGGCGCGGGGAAACCGTGGCGCTGGTGGGGGAAAGCGGGTCGGGCAAATCGGTGACGGCGCTGTCCACCGTGGCGCTGCTGCCCGAAAGCGCCGAGGTTGCAGGGTCGGTGGTCTATAACGGCACCCAGATGGTCGGCGCGCCCGAGGCGGATTTGCGCCGGGTGCGCGGCAATGACATCAGCTTTATTTTCCAAGAGCCGATGACCAGCCTGAACCCGCTGCACACGATTGAAAAGCAACTGGCCGAAAGCATCCTGCTGCATCAGGGCTTGGATGGGGCGGCGGCGCGGGTGCGTATTCTGGAATTGCTGGACAAGGTGGGTATCCGCGATGCGGAAAGCCGGCTTGGGGCCTATCCGCACCAGCTTTCAGGTGGGCAACGCCAGCGGGTGATGATCGCGATGGCGCTGGCCAACGGGCCGGAACTGCTGATCGCGGATGAGCCGACTACCGCGCTGGACGTGACCATTCAGGCACAAATCCTTGAACTTCTGGCCGAATTGAAAGAGCGCGAGGGCCTGAGCCTGCTGTTCATCACGCATGATCTGGGCATCGTGCGGCGCATCGCTGACCGGGTTTGCGTGATGCAAGGCGGCGAGATTGTGGAACAAGGCCGCACCGCCGAGATTTTTGACGCGCCCAAGCACCCCTATACCCGCACCTTGCTGGAGGCAGAGCCGAAAGGCCGCGCCGAACCCGCGCCCGCAGATGGTGCCGAGATTGTGCGCACCGAGAACCTGCGGGTCTGGTTTCCCATTCAGCGCGGCTTTTTGCGCCGCACCGTGGGGCATGTGAAGGCGGTGAATGCTGCCAGCCTGTCGGTTCGGGCCGGGGAAACCTTGGGGATCGTGGGCGAAAGCGGGTCTGGCAAGACCACGCTGGCGCTGGCCATCCTTCGGCTGATCCAGTCTGACGGGCCGATCGTGTTCATGGGGCAGGATGTGCAGGGCTGGAATGCCAACCAGATGCGCAGCCTGCGGCACCAGATGCAGATCGTGTTTCAAGACCCCTTCGGCAGCCTGTCGCCCCGCATGACGATTGAGCAGATCATAGCGGAAGGTCTGGGCGTGCATTCCACCGACAAAGGGCTGGACCATCGCAAGTTGGTGGCCGAGATCATGGGTGAGGTGGGCCTCGATCCGGCGATGATGGGCCGCTATCCGCATGAGTTTTCAGGCGGGCAGCGGCAGCGGGTGGCGATTGCCCGCGCGATGATCCTGCGGCCCAAGCTGGTGCTGCTGGATGAACCCACAAGCGCGCTGGATATGACCGTGCAGGTGCAGATCGTGGAGTTGCTGCGCAATTTGCAGCGCAAACAGGGGCTTGCCTATCTGTTCATCAGCCATGATCTGCGCGTGGTGCGGGCGCTGGCGCATAAGGTCATCGTGATGAAACAGGGCGATGTGGTGGAATCCGGTGCCGGGTCTGACATTTTTGACAACCCGCAAACGGATTACACGCGCAGCTTGATGGCCGCCGCCTTTGGACCGGTGCGGGCAGGTGGCCTTTGAAAATTCTGTTTATTCATCAGAATTTTCCCGGCCAATTCCTGTATCTTGCCCCGGCCCTGCGCGCGCGCGGGCATGATTGCCGCGCCCTGACCGATCTCAAGAACCAGCGGCAGGCGCAGATTCCGGTTTTGCGCTATCGCCATGATTTGCCGCCACCTGATCCGGCGGCGACCCGTTTGGGGCGCAATTTCACGCAGATGAACGACAGGGGCGTCTCGGTGGCGCGGGCCTGTCTGCAATTGCGCGACAAGCACGGCTATACCCCCGATGTGATCTTTGGCCATTCCGGTTGGGGCGAGACGTTGTTTCTGAAAGAGGTTTGGCCAACCGCCAAACTGATTGTCTATGCGGAATTCTATTACCGTGGCGTCGGCTGTGACGTTGGTTTCGACCCGGAGTTCAGCCGCCCCGGCTTTGATGCGGTGATGACGGCGCAGGCGCGGGCGGGGCATCTGGGGCAAAGCCTGCTGCATGCCGATGCGGGGCTGGCCCCGACGAAATGGCAGGCCAGCACCTATCCGCCTGCGTTGCAGCCTTTGATCAAGGTGATCTTTGACGGGGTGAACACCAAGACCATGGTGCCGAACCCATCCGCCAGCCTGTCGCTGCCCGATGGCCGCGTTCTGCGCGACGGGGATGAGGTGCTGACCTTCGTGAACCGCAATCTGGAGCCTTATCGCGGCTATCACAGCTTCATTCGGGCGCTGCCTGATGTCATGACGGCCCGGCCTGCGGCACAGGTGGTGATCGTGGGGGGCGATGATGTCAGCTATGGGGCCGCAGCGCCCAAGGGCCAGACGTGGAAACAGATGTTTCTGGACGAAGTAAAGGACCGGCTGGACCTGAGCCGCGTGCATTTCCTTGGCAAAGTGCCCTATCCACATTTCGTGGCGCTGATGCAGATCAGCCGTGTGCATGCCTATCTTACCTATCCGTTCGTCCTGTCATGGTCGATGCTGGAGGCGATGTCGGCGGGGGCCTATGTTGTCGGCTCTCGCACCGCGCCGGTGGAGGAGTTGATCGAGGATGGTGTGAATGGCCGTTTGGTCGATTTCTTCGATATCAAAGGCTGGTCAGCGGCGCTGACCGAAGGTTTGGCCGCGCCGGACCGCTTTTTGCCCCTGCGCAAAGCCGCGCGCCAGACCATTCTGGACAAATACGACCTGCACGGCATCTGCCTGCCGCGCATGGTCGATTATGTGGAAAGCTTTGCACCGACAGCGGGTTAAACCGCTGCCGAATGTTGTGCCTTGGCGTGATCATAGGCATCAAAGGCCCGGGCGATCATCCGGGTCAGCGGGCGGGCGCGGGGTGGGATGGCAAGGCCGTCATCATTCACCTGAACCATATCGCCGAAACTTGCCTTGGCTGATTGGAACATCGCTTCCAGCGCGCTGTCGTTGGTATCGAAATCGCGCAGCAACTCGGCCCGGCTGACCTGAAAGTCACACATCAAGGCCTCAATAATCCGGGCGCGCAGCAAATCCTCACCCGAAAACACATGGCCGCGATGGGTAGAGAAGCGCCCCTCGCGGATCGCTTTGGTATGGGCCGCCGTGGCGCTGGCGTTTTGCGCGAAACCCTGCGGAAAGCGCGAGATGGACGAGGCGCCAAGGCCGATCAGGGCTGCGGCGGTATCATCGGTATAGCCTTGGAAATTCCGGCGCAGGGTTCCATTGCGTTGGGCAATGGCAAGCCCGTCGGTCGGGCGGGCGAAATGGTCGATGCCGATTTCATCATACCCGTCCCAGACAAACAATTCCCGCGCGGTTTCAAACAGGCCCAGCCGTTCTTCTGGCGTTGGCATCTTGTCCGAGGGGATCATTTGCTGGCGGCGGCTCATCCATGGCACATGGGCATAGCCATAAAGCGCCACGCGATCCGGCGACAGGGTCAGCAATTTCTGCACCGATTCCGCGATGCGTTGGTTGGACTGGTGCGGCAAGCCATACAGGATATCGGCGTTCAGGCTTGGCACACCGCGTTCGCGGATCATATCGCTGACCTTTTTGGTCAGTTCATAGCTTTGCTCGCGCCCGATGGCTTTTTGAATCTCTGGGTCGAAATCCTGCACCCCGATAGAGGCGCGGTTCATGCCCGAGGCAACCAGTGCATCCAGCCGTGCGGCATCAATCTCATTCGGGTCAATCTCGACCGAGAATTCCCCACCCGGCGCCAAAGGCACCACATCAAACACCTGATCGGCCAGTTTGCGCATCAAATCGGGCATCAGCAGCGTGGGCGTGCCGCCGCCCCAATGCAGGCGCGAAAGGGTAACGCCGGCGGCCAGATTTCGGCGCAGCAGTTCGATTTCCTCGCGCAGCATTTCGGCATAGGCGATCACCGGCGCATCAGACGAGGTGCCCTGCGTGCGGCAGGCGCAGAACCAGCACAAGCGGCGGCAAAACGGCACATGGATATACAGCGAAACAGAGGCCCCCGAGGGCACCGCCTGTATCCACTTGGCAAACGTGTCAGGACCAACACCCGGCGCGAACTGCGGCGCAGTCGGATAGCTGGTATATCGCGGGACGCGCGCGTCAAATAGTCCGAGGCGCTTGAGTTCTGATTGTGTGTTCATATCTGAAGCTGTGACGTATAAGCTAAGATGAATCCTTGATTCAGATCAAACTGGACCCAGCATATGCCAACCTTAGACAGCCTGATCACCACACATGATTGTGGCGATTGCCCCATCCGCCACCGTGCCGTGTGTGCGCGCTGTGAAGGCGATGAATTGGCCCGGCTGGAGCAGATCAAGTATTACCGCAGCTATCAGGCGGGCCAGACGGTGATCTGGTCGGGCGACCGGATGGATTTTGTCGCCTCTGTGGTCAGCGGCATTGCCACGCTGAGCCAGACGATGGAAGACGGCCGCCGCCAGATGGTCGGCCTGTTGCTGCCATCGGATTTCGTGGGGCGTCCGGGGCGCGAATCGGCTGCCTATGACGTGACCGCGACGACGGATCTGGTGATGTGTTGTTTCCGCAAAAAGCCATTTGAGGAAATGATGATCAGCACGCCGCATGTCGCCCAGCGTTTGCTGGAAATGACCTTGGATGAACTGGACTCCGCGCGCGAATGGATGCTGTTGCTGGGCCGCAAAACCGCGCGGGAAAAGATTGCCAGCCTGTTGTCGATCATCGCGCGGCGCGATGCCAGCCTGTCGATGAAGACGCCATCCGGGCGGCTGGTGTTTGACCTGCCGCTGACGCGCGAAGAAATGGCCGATTATCTGGGCCTGACGCTGGAAACCGTCAGCCGTCAGATTTCGGCGTTGCGCAAGGATGGGGTGATCTCTCTGGAAGGCAAGCGCCATGTCACGGTGGAGGATTTCGACGTGCTGATGGAAGCCGCGGGCGATGACAATGACGGTGGTATGCTGGTCTGACCTGCGCTGGGGGGCGTGATGCTGGCCTTTCACACGATGGATGTGTTCACCGACCGGGCTTTTGCGGGCAACCCTCTGGCCGTGGTGATGGGCGCGGATGATCTGACGCCCGCGCAGATGCAGATCATCGCCCGAGAGTTCAATCTGTCCGAAACGATCTTCGTGCAGCGCCCGGTGAACCCCGCCCATACCGCGCGGGTGCGCATCTTTTTCCCCACTGCCGAAATCCCCTTTGCCGGGCATCCCACGATTGGCTGCGCGCTGCTGCTGGCCGAAGGCGCTTTGCCCGAAGGTGACGGCGCTTTGCGTCTGGTGCTGGAGGAGGAGGCTGGGTTGGTGCCCGTGACCGTGCGGCGCCAACAGGGCCGCGTCGTGGCAGAGTTGACAGCGCCGGTCACGCCGCATCCCGCCCTTGCGGTGCCGGATGCCGGTTTTGCGCTGCACCCCGCGCATCTGGCGGCGGCCTTGGGGCTTGATCCGGCAGTGATCGGCTTTGGGGAACATCGCCCCGGCCTGTGGCAAGGCGGGCCCGCGTTTCTTTATGTCCCGGTGCGTGATCTTGCCACCCTCGCCGCCGCCCGCCCGTCAGAGCCGCAGTGGTCGCAGATCATGGCGGCGGGTGGGGTGGATAGCGCTTATCTTTATACGCCCGGCACGGGGGCGGATTATCAGGCGCGCATGTTCTCGCCCACCGCGGGCATTCCCGAAGACCCGGCGACAGGCTCTGCCAGTGCCATCCTTGCCGCCCAGCTTTGGGCAAGCGGGGCCTTGCAGCCCGGCACAAAGGCGCTGGCGCTGGCGCAGGGTGTGGAAATGGGGCGGCCCAGTGCCATTTGCCTGACGGTGGACTGTGATGCGGCCGGGGTGACATCCGTCCGGGTCAGCGGCGCGGCTGTGCGCATCAGCGATGGCCATATCCGCCCGCCCGAAGCTGTCTGACCAGCCTCTGCCACAAGTGCGTGGCAACAGCCGCCGAGCGGGGGCTCGATGCCCCCGAAGGCGGCACGCCCTTTCCGCTCAGACGCGAAAGCCCGCTTCGGCCATCAACGCATCCGAGGCGGTTTCCACCTCGCGTTCCAGCCGTTCCATGAATTGCGCATTGGGCAGGCCTGCCGGGATGGGGGGCAGAAATTCCACCACCGCCAGCCCTGGTTTGCGCAAAATTCCCCGCTTGGGCCAGAACACCCCGACATTGGTCGCCACCGGATAGCATTCCTGCCCCAATTGCATATAGAGCGCCGCCGTTCCGGCCTTGTAGGGCATCTTGACGCCGGGGGCGACGCGGGTGCCTTGGCTATAGATGATCAATTGCCCCGCGCGTTGTGCGCCCGATTTCACATCGGCCATCATCTTGGTGATCGCCGCGCCCCGCTTGCCTCGGTTCACCGGAACACAACCGATGCGCAGCGCGAACCAACCCAAGATCGGGGCATAGATCAATTCCCGTTTCATGATGAACTTGCCACGCGGAATCGCATGGAAAATCATAAGGATATCCAGAAAGCTCTGATGTTTGGCGGCCACCAGAACCTCATGCGTTGGTGGGGTGCCGCGCACTTCGGTCCGCAGCCCCGTCAGCACCCGCAGCGAGAACAGCACCCAGCGGCAATAGGCGTGGCAAGCGGCCAGCGCGCCATCGGGCGACAGGATCGCATAGGGCAGATACAACAGCCCCACGACGGCCATGGCCAGATACATCTGGACAATGAAGATCAGCGAAAGCAGCCATTGGATTGCGTGGCGCATCAGGTCAATTCCTTCAATTTCCGAAAGGCGGCAAAGCGGGTCGCGAAAAAGGCCACCAGCGCCGCCGCGGGGGGGATCAGGAAGGGCAATAACCAGCCCGCGCCCTGAAAGCCAAGCCCTGTCAGGAACCCGCCCGCCACATCGGCCGAGGGCAGCAGGGCCACCCCGATCATCCCCGCCACAGCCCCGATGGCCGATCCTGCCAGCGCCCGCAGCGTGAACCGCCGCACAAAGGCCCGCGCGATATAGGCATCCCGCGCGCCCACCAGCCGCAGCACCCGGATCACTTGGGCATTGGCCGCCAAAGCTGCATTGGCCGCCAGGGTGATCATCGCTGCCATGCTTGCCCCGATCAGCAGGATAGAGGTGATCCCCAACATGCGCAGCCGCCCCGCCGCTACCGCCAGCGGTTTGCGCCAGCGCGTGTGATCATCCAGCACTGCCCCCGGTGCCTCGGCGGCCAGCCGTTGCCGCAGGCCTTCGGCGTCATAGCCGGTGTCATCCTCTGTGACCTCGACCAGCCGGGGGATGGGCAAGGCATCCAGCGGCAGGTTGGGGCCGAACCACGGCTCCAGCAAGGCGCGTTGCTCGGCGTCATCCATGGCGCGGGCGCGTTCCACGCCGGGGGTGATGGCCAGAACATCCAGCACGGCGCGGGTTTGGGCATCCATCTGCCCCGCCGGGGCGGAAATGCGGATGGTGGCACTGCGCGCCAAGGCATCGCCCCAACGTTCCGCCAGACGCCCTGCCGCCAGCGACAAGGCCAGCGCAAAGACGGCCAGAAAGGTCATGGTGGCGGCGGTAAAGCTTGTCAGCCAAGCGGTATGGCCCGAAGGCGGCACCACCCGGTCCGCCTGTTTGTCGCCGCGCAGAAATTGGGTCAGGGCCAGAATTTTCACAGATCAGCCCCCGCCAATTGCACGCGGCGCTTGGCAATCCGCAACACGCGCGCGGGCACTTGCTGCTTGGCCGCGCGGATCAGGTTCAGATCATGGGTCGCGATCAGGATGGTCTTGCCCATCTTGTTCAACTCCACCAACAGCGTCAGCAGCCGCAAGGACATTTCCCAATCAAGGTTGCCCGTGGGTTCATCCGCCAGCACCACATCGGGCGACATGATCACCGCCCGGGCCACTGCCGCGCGCTGACGTTCGCCGCCCGACAATTGCGGCGGCAGAGCATCCGCCAAAGGGGCCAGCCCGACCCAGTTCAGCAGATCCTGCAAATCCTCATTGGCAGAGCTGCGCCCCGACACCATCGCGGGCAGGGTCACATTGGTTGCCAGTGGCAGGTGATCGAGGAACTGGCAATCCTGATGCACCACGCCAATGCGCCGCCGCATCCGCGCCACCTCATCCCGGTCAAGGCTGCGCACCTCGCGGTCAAACAGTGTGATCCGCCCGGCGGTCGGCAGCAATTCCGCATAGCAAAGCTTCAGCAGTGTCGACTTTCCCGCCCCCGATGGCCCTGTCAGAAAATGGAAAGAGCCGGGGGCCAGCCGCAAGCTGACCTCGGATAACAACTCCCCCCCGCCATAAGAATAGGCGACATTTTCAAATGCGATCACGCGTTGCTCCGTCTATTGCGGCGGCATGCCGCGTGTTGTGGCAGTTTTGCCCAGAGTTCGGGAGGTTTCAACGCCCTATTGTGCACAGAATGACGACAAAGGCTTGGATATGCAAAATATCACAGCTACAAAGTAAACAGGGACAAAGAAGTCACGGGTCGGAGAAGTGCAAATGAGGCTGATTTGCCCGAATTGCGACGCACAATACGAAGTAGAAGCGACTGCCATTCCTGACGGCGGGCGGGACGTGCAATGTTCGAATTGTGGTCATGCATGGTTTCAACTGCCGCCCGATCTGGAAGCAGAGCAGGAGGCCGAAGAGGCGCTGTTTGGCAAAGCGGCCCCCGTTCAGGTGCCGCAGCCTGTGTCCACACGTTCGGTTGAAACCGCGCGGGGCGGGGATCGCGGGCAAAGCAAGGTTTGGGCCGATGACCCGGATGACAGCACCGCCGCAGAGGTGACAGCGCCGCCACCGCCCCGGCCCGCTGCGCCCCCAATGCCAAAGCCCGCGTCGACGCCCACCCCGACAGCCGCGCCAGAGGTTCCGGTTGCCAAAACGGCGCAAGCCCCGGCCACTCCGGCAGCCGAGACAACCACCCCGCCTGCTGCCTCTGACGTGCAGTCGCCGGTGTCAGGAGCCGTGCCGGGGGCCGCACCGCGCCGTGGGCTGGATGAAAGCCTGCTTGCCGTTCTGCGCGAGGAGGCCGAGCGCGAAGCCGCTGTGCGCCGATCACAAACCCCGCCCCGGCCCTTGGAATCGCAAACCGAACTGGGGCTGGAGGAAACCACCGGTGCCGCCAGCGCCGCCAAAGCCGTGCGCGACCGCTTGGCACGTCTGCGCGGGCAAGAGGCAGAGCCGGAAACCACCGAAAAGCCGACCGCCCGCCGTGACCTGCTGCCCGATATCGAGGAAATCAATTCGACTCTGCGCGCCAGCACCGAAAACCGTTCGGGCGATGAACTGGCGATGGAGCAAGCCAGCACAACGCAAGCCGAAAGCCGCGCGGGGTTCCGCAACGGGTTTTCGCTGATGTTGCTGTTGGCGGTGGTTCTGGTTGCGGCCTATCTGGCGGCCCCGAAAATCGCCACACAGTTTCCGGCCAGCAAAGGCGCGATGGAAAACTATGTCAGCGCGGTCGACAAAGGCCGGGTGATGCTGGACAGCGCCATGCGCAGCGCTATCACCGCCTTGCAAAACCTGACCGGCGGCGAGACAAGCTAACTACCCGGCAGCCCGGGCCAGCGGCCCGGACGCGGCCCGGTTTCAATACAGATCCAGCAGACGTTTCAGGTAGTCCCGCTCGCTTTCCGGGCGGGTCTGGTCGCCTTGGCGTTTGCGGATTTCGTCCAGCAAATCCTGCGCCCGGCGATAGACATCATCGCCCTGCAACAGGTTGCGATCAGACCCGATCCGCGCGCCTTCGCCCGGTTCGCGGCCCAAAGGATCGCGGGCAGAGTTGGGGTCGGCACGGCCAACCGCCTCACCCTGCTGGGAGCCATCGCTTTCGCGGCGTTCCTGCGCCATCGCCTCGCCCAGATTTTGCATGCCTTCGCGCAAGGAGCGCATGGCATCGGCCTGATTGTCCAGCGCGCCGGGCAGGTCGCCGTCGCGCAGGGCGCGCTCGGCTTCCTCCATGGCGCGGCCTGCGTCATCCAAGGCGCGGCGGCCGGCCTCTCCCTGTTCGGTTCCGGCACCGGGCAGGTTGCTGCCGTTCAAGCGGCCCAGACGGTTGCGCAAGTCGCGCTGGCGGTCTGACAGGCTTTGGCCTTGGCCCTGACCTTCGCGGCCCGTGCCTTCTTGTGCTTGGCCATTCTGGCCTTGCTGGGGCTGACCTTGCTGGCCGTCCTGCCCGTTCTGGCCGGGTTGCTGGCCGTCTTGCTCGCCCTGTTGCCCGTCTTGTTCGCTGCCTTGCTCGTTGCCCTGCTGGCCGTCTTGCTGGCCGGGGTTTTGCAGTTCTGAAAAGCTGTCATCCGACAGGTCTTGCTGGTCGCGCAGCGTATCGCCAAGGTCGCGCATGGCTTGCTGGCCGGGGCCGCCCTGACCACCTTCGCCCTGCGTTACCTGCATGTTTTCCATCAACTGCCGCAGCATTTCCATCAGCTCGGCGGCTTCTTCCATCCGGCCTTCTTCCAGCAGCTTTTGCAGTTCTTCCAGCATTTCCTGCAACTGATCGCCGGTGATTTCCATCGATTCTTGCTCGGTCGCGGCCTGGCTGTCTGGGTTGCGCTGCGCCTCTTCGGCAAGCTGGCGCATGTAATCATTCATGGCCTGCCGCAGTTCCTGCATCAACTGGTCAATCTCGGCCGGGTCGGCGCCATTGCGGATGGCCTCATCCAGCCGGTCCTGGGCGCGCTTCAACCGCTCGCGCGCGTTTTCCAGATCACCTTCTTCGATCAGCAAAGCGATGTCCCAGAACGCCTCGGCCAGTTCATCGCGCGTCTCGACTGACAGGGTGTCCGCCTCGGCCTCCAGCCGCCGCAGGGCGACGCGCAGGCGCAGATAGGCTTTTTCGTTGCGAATCAATTCCTCGGGCCGATGGGTGATGGCCTTGAAAATCTGCACCGACCGGGGGGCATTGCTGCGCGACCACAGCAGATCGCGGCGCATTTCGACCACGGCGGCGGCCAGCGGGTCAAAGAAGCGTTTGCCCGGCAGTGTCACGCGCAGCGGTTCGGCGGTGCCAATTTGCCCCGGCGCATCGGAGACGGACAGGGAGATGGTGACGGGCAGGTTGGCGAAAACATGTTTGGACAGATCGTCGAGCAGGGTTTCGGTGAAGTCCGTCCGCGATCCGGTGATCGGCAAAGGCAGGTCCAGCGTGACCGGGTCCGTCATTTCCGGGGTGGCGGCAAGGCCATAGCGGCGGTCAACCGCGTCCAGATCCAGCGCGATGATGGCTTGGCCGCCGGTGACGCCAAAATCGTCCTTGGCGGTGAAATTCAGTTTCAGCCGCCCGTCCGCTTCGCGCGCAAGGTCGCCCTTGGCGCTGACGCTGGGGGGGGCGTCGCGGGTGGCGGTGATGTTCCATTTGCTGCCATTGGGGCCATCTATCCGCAGCTCACCGCTTTGGGTCACGTCAAATTCATGGCTGGGGGCGGCAGGGTCTAGGGTTTCGCTGCTGCGGCCGGACACGGTTTCGGCCAGCGACAGCGCGCCCACCTCGCCGTAAAACCGCAGTTGCACGCGGCTGCCTGTCGGCACCTCAAAGGTGACGCGGTCAATATCGTTCAGGTAAAGCGTGGGCTTGCCGGTATAGGGCGGCGGCTGCACCCAGCCTTCCCAGCTTGGCCCATTCGCCAGCGCCTGCGCCGGGTTCGGGCCGATGCCGGCAACCGAGGCAACCCGCCAGAGCGAGCCGAACATCAGCGCCATCACCAGCCCCGTCAGCGCGATGTAGCGCAGGCCGAAAGGATCCCGTTTGGAAAGCCGCAGGTCGGGGGAAACGGCGCGGGCGGCAGCGGCGGCGCGGGCCATCCGGGCCTGATGCGCGGCCCAGACCGCCTGTGAGGCGGGGTCATTCGCCCCGATTGCCTGTGTATCGGCCAAAGTGGCGATGGGGCGACCGGGCAGGGTGGCATCCAACCGGTCCAGCGCATCTTGCCGCGTGGGGCGTGCAAAACCGCGCCAGCCGCGCCAAAGGAAATACATCGAAGCCAGAGCCGCAGCAGACAGCCCGCCCCAAACCGCCCAAAGCGGCGCGAAATCCTGCACGCCAAAGGCGAGTGTGGCCAGTGTTGCAATCAGCACGGTCCACAGCGGCCAAAAACTGCGGGCCAGACGTTCTGCCCACAGCCCCGCCCGCGTCAGCGCAAGCGGGCGTTTCAATCTGGCTGCAACGGAGTCCGGCACATCTTGCTTCATTTACCCTGCCTTTGGGCTGCGATGGGTCACAGCCACTCGGGTATGGTATCGCGAGAAAGCATTTCGTCAAACGTCGGACGTGCCCGGATGACCGCAAAGTGATCGCCACGCACCAGAATTTCGGGAATCAGCGGGCGAGAGTTGTATTCCGACGACATAACCGCGCCATAGGCCCCGGCAGAGCGGAAGGCGATCATATCGCCGCTGTGCAAGGCGGGCAGATTGCGCCCCTTGGCAAAGGTGTCACCAGATTCGCAAACCGGGCCCACAATGTCATAGGGTTGTTGCTCGGCCCCGGCCTGTGCTTCGACAACCGGGATAATATCGTGATGCGAGCCATACATGGCGGGGCGAATCAAATCGTTCATTGCGGCATCGACGATCAGGAAATCACGGTCCTCGCCGTTTTTCACATAGATGACCTGCGACACCAGAATCCCCGCATTGCCGGAAATCAGGCGGCCGGGTTCAATTTCAATCTCGCAGCCCAGATCGCCCACGGTGCGCTTGATCAGCGCGCCGTAATCCATCGGCAAGGGCGGGGCGTTGTTGTCGCGGGCATAGGGAATCCCCAAGCCGCCGCCAAGGTCCAGCCGTTCGATGGTGTGCCCATCGGCGCGCAGCGCATGGGTCAGTTCGGCCACTTTCAGATAGGCGGCTTCAAACGGTTCCAGCGCGGTCAACTGGCTGCCGATATGCACGTCGATGCCCACGATTTTCAGGCCGGGCAGGGCGGCGGCTTCGGCATAAACCTCCCGCGCGCGGGAAATCGGGATGCCGAATTTGTCGCCTTTCTTGCCGGTCGAAATTTTCTCATGCGTTTTGGCATCGACATCGGGGTTGACGCGAATGGTGATCGGGGCTGTCAGGCCAAGGCTGCTGGCCACCTCCGACAAGACCCGCATTTCGGGTTCCGATTCGACGTTGAACTGCCGGATGCCGCCGGTCAGGGCCAGCCGCATTTCCTCACGCGTTTTGCCGACGCCGGAAAAGACGATCCGCTCTCCCGGCACGCCGGCGGCTTTGGCGCGCATGTATTCGCCCGCAGACACCACATCCATGCCCGCGCCCAGATCGGCCAGCGTTTTCAGAACGGCGATGTTGGACAGGGATTTGATGGCAAAACAGACCAGATGCGGCAGGGGCGACAGCGCCTCGGTGAAAAGCTGGTAATGCCGGGTCAGGGTTGCGGTGGAATAGCAATAAAACGGCGTGCCCACCTGTGCGGCGATATCGGCAATGGCGACATCTTCGGCATAAAGCGCGCCGTTTTTATACAGAAAATGATCCATCTCGCGCCCTTTGTCTTGCTGCTTGCCCCGCGTCTATCACGAATGGAAAGCCAAGGAAAAGCCACCAGCGTATTGGTGGCGCTGCCGGGGGGTCATGTGACCGGGCGGGTGCGCAAAAACAGATAGAGCGGCAGGCCGCAAGACACGCCGATGCAAAAGGTGGCCGGAATGGCGATCAGTGCCGACCAGTTCTTGCGCACCCGCGTTTCGGCCAGAATCCACAGCGTCAGCGCAATGGCGGCGATAGTCAGATCCCATGTCAGCCCGGTGGTAGAGGCGTTGACATACCACGCATCCATCAACCCGCTAAGGCCGGTGCCGGTGTCCCGCATATGGGTGACAAACCAATACATCGGATGCACCGCCCCCCAGACCGCCAGCCCAAGGTAAAGTATGCGCAAAGGCGACATCATCCGCCCGCCACAACGCCCATCCGCGCCTCACCTGAAACGGTCAGGCCGGGGGCGGTGGGTTCACCATCGGCGCCACATGCGGCCAAGGTGGCAAGGGTCAGAAGGGCAAAAAGGGCGCGCATGGTTGGTTCCTGTGATCAAGGGCTGATAGAGACGGTGGCCCCGCCGAGTTTGGCGCTGGCCACCGGGGTGACGCGAACGCCGTTTGGGGTGATGCTGATGCCGGTATGCAGGCTTGGGTCTGCGCATCCGGCCAAGAGCATGAGGATGATCCCAAGCCCGCGCATCAGAATTCCACCGATGTTTCAGTGCGGCCCAAGCCCGTTACCATCGGCTCTGCCCCTTGGCGGGGCTGAAGCTGACAGGCAGCGGTCAGCAGAATTGCAAGGGCCAGAACCAGTTTCATTTCAACGCGTCTTTCCAGCGGGCGATCTGTGCGCGCACCTGATCGGGTGCGGTGCCGCCATAAGACATACGGCTGCGCACGGAGTTTTCCACCCCCAGCACATCAAACACATCGGCGCGGATGCCGTCATGCACGGATTGCATCTGCGCCAGTGTCAGGTCCGGCAAGTCGATGCCCGCCTTTTCGGCCATGGCAACCAGCGTGCCCGTCACATGATGTGCGTCGCGGAATGGCAGGCCAAGTTCGCGCACCAGCCAATCGGCGAGGTCGGTCGCGGTGGAAAAACCACTGGCGGCGGCGGATTTCAGATTGTCTTGCAGCGCCGTCATATCGCCGACCATGCCTGTCATCGCGGCAAGGCCCAGCATCAGGCTGTCGGCGGCGTCGAAGGTCTGTTCCTTGTCCTCTTGCATGTCCTTGGAATAGGTCAGCACAAGCCCTTTCATCACGGTGAACAGTGCCACCGTCGCCCCCAAGATCCGCCCGAGTTTGGAGCGCAGCAATTCCGCCGCATCGGGGTTTTTCTTTTGCGGCATGATCGACGACCCGGTCGTCCATTTGTCCGACAGTTTCACAAAACGGAACTGGGCCGAGGACCAGATCACCAGCTCTTCGGCAAAGCGGCTCAGGTGCATGGCGCAAATGCTGGAAACAGAGAGGAATTCCAGCGCGAAATCGCGGTCTGACACGGAATCGAGGCTGTTGGCCGTGGGGCGGTCAAAGCCAAGGGCGGCAGCGGTTGCATGGCGATCAATCGGGAAAGAGGTGCCCGCCAAGGCCGCCGCACCCAAGGGGCATTCATTCATCCGCTTGCGCGCGTCGATGAAGCGCGACCGATCCCGCGCGAACATCTCTACATAGGCCAGCATATGATGGCCCCAAGTGACGGGTTGCGCGGTTTGCAGATGGGTAAAGCCGGGCATCACCCAATCCGCGCCTGCCTCGGCCTGCGCCAGAAAGGCTTTCATCAAGGCTTCCAGCCCGGTGATCGCCGCATCGCATTGATCGCGCACCCACAGCCGGAAATCCACCGCCACCTGATCGTTGCGTGAACGGCCCGTGTGCAGACGCCCCGCAGGTTCACCGATGATCTCTTTCAACCGGGCCTCGACATTCATGTGAATGTCTTCCAATTCCACCCGGAAGGGGAACTTTCCGGCCTCGATCTCTGACAACACCGTGAGAAGCCCTTCCCGGATCGCCTCGGCGTCTTTATTGGTCAGGATACCCTGTGCGGCCAACATGGCGGCATGGGCCCGAGAGCCTGCGATATCCTGCGCGGCAAGGCGACGGTCAAACCCGATGGAGGCATTGATGGCCTGCATGATCGCGTCCGGCCCGGCTTCAAAGCGGCCACCCCACATGGCGTTGGCGGTGGTGGTGGGGGCAGAAGGATCGGATTTGGAAGAATTGGTCATCGGTTGGCCCCTGAGGAGATGTAAATGCTGCGAATTGTTCTGATCGTCCTTTATACTGGCTTGGGGCTTGGTGCAAACAGCGCGCTGGCCGATGTGGGGGCGGCCAAGGCCGTGCTGGACGGCGATATGCGCAAACTGGTGTTTCACGACACGGCTAAGGACCTGCCCGCCGAGGTGCTGACCGATCTGGAGGGTGCAGAGCGTGGCTTGGCCGAATGGCAAGGGCAGTGGGTGGTTTTGAATTTCTGGGCGACATGGTGTGCGCCGTGCCGCAAGGAAATGCCCAGCCTTGACCGTCTGGCCGCCAGCGTGGCCGACAAGGGCGTTTCTGTGGTCACCATTGCCACCGGGCGCAACCCGCCGCCTGCCATCACGCGATTTTTTGAGGAAATCGGCGTGCAAAACCTGCCTGTGCTTTTGGACCCGAAATCCGCCTTGGCGCGTCAGATGGGCGTGCTGGGGTTGCCGCTGACGGTGATCCTGAACCCCGCGGGGCAAGAGGTGGCGCGGTTGATTGGGGACGCCGAATGGGACAGTGCCGATGCCAAGGCAATGATCGAGGCGTTGATCGCGCCCTGAACGCGTTTTTGATTTTTCTGCGAAAAATCATGCCTTCGGCGAGGATATTTTTGCCAAAGAGAAAGGGGGGCGCGCGCCCTTTCGGGCCATGGTTTCGTCGGGTCGTTTGCGCATGAGCGCGCAGGTTTGGCCTTGTTGCGTTTACCTTTCGGAGCGCCTTGCCAAGGCTGCCACTTTGGCGTGGCAGGGGCAGCCGATCATGTGGTCATTCACCATGCCGGTGGCCTGCATGAAAGCGTATACGATGGTGGGGCCGCAGAAGGTGAAGCCTGCCTTTTTCAGGTCTTTGGAGATTTGGGTGGACAAGGGGGTGAAGGCGGGCACCTCTGCCATGGTTTTCAGGTTGGTTTGCAGCGGCGTGCCGTCGACATAGGCCCAGAGCCAATTTGAAAACCCCACATCCCGCTCAATCTTCAGATAAGCGCGGGCGGATTTGATGGTGCCTTCGATCTTGCCGCGATGGCGCACGATGCCGGGGTTTGACAGCAGGCGCTGCACGTCATCCTCGCCCCATTCGGCGATGATTTCGGGGTGGAATCCTTCGAATGCCGCGCGAAAGGCATCGCGTTTTTTCAGAATGGTGATCCATGACAGCCCCGCCTGAAACCCGTCAAGGATCAGCTTTTCCCACAGCGCGCGGCTGTCCCATTCCGGCACGCCCCATTCGGTGTCGTGATAGGCCAGATACAGCGGATCGGTGCCGGGCCAAGTGCAGCGTGAGGGGTCGAGGGGCATGTCGGGTGGCTCCGGTTACTGAGGGAGAAGTGCCTAAAATTGGAACAACGGGCAGAATTTTACCAGCCCTTTACGTCTGTGTCGGCATTGTGCGGAACGGACAGCTTGGGGCGTCGGCCCAAAATGGCATGGGGGCATGGCAGCATATGGCAGATATTTCACGACTTGATCGGCAGCCGGGCAGTGAAAGCCCGCTGGCCGCCGCCGTGACCGCGCGGGACAAGGAAACCTTGGCCATGGTGCGCCAAGCCGTGCAGGACAAGCGGATGCGGCTGGCCTATCAGCCAATTGTTCTGGCCGCAGACAGCTCTCGGGTTGCCTTTTACGAAGGTCTGATGCGGGTGATTGATACGACTGGCCGCGTGATCCCGGCGCGGGATTTCATTCATGCCATCGAAACGGATGAATTGGGCCGCGAGATTGATTGCCTCGCGTTGAACATCGGGCTGACGGCTTTGGCGCGCTTTCCGCAGGTGCGGCTGTCGGTGAATATGTCGGCCCGCTCCGTTGGGTATCCGCGTTGGATGAAAATATTGCGCAAGGGGCTTGCGGCGGACAAAACCATCGGAGAACGGCTGATCCTCGAGATTTCGGAAAGCTCTGCCATGCTGATCCCGGAACTGGTGGTCGCCTTCATGGATGATCTGCAAAATCAGGGCGTTTGCTTTGCACTGGATGATTTTGGGGCCGGGCAAACCACCTTCCGCCATTTTCGCAACTTCTTTTTCGATATGGTGAAGATTGACGGCCAGTTCATCCGCAATATCCACAGCGACCCTGACAATCAGGCGCTGACCCGCGCGTTGATGGCGATTGGGCAGAATCTGGATATGCTGACCATCGCCGCCTCGGTCGAAACCAAGGAAGATGCCGAGTGGCTGCAAAGCGCGGGCATCGATTGCATGCAAGGCTTTCTGTTCGGTGCGCCCACGGTGCGCCCCTCCTGGGCTGAAGGGCGGGCCGCCCAGGCGGGTTGATGGCATTTCCCCTGCGTCAAATCTGTGCCCTGACCGGGCTGCGAAAACCTTGCTTTTTGGTCCCACTCGCCTTAGGCCAAGGGTAACGGCGGCTTGGGAAGACCACGCCGCGTTCTGGGTAAGGGGAAGGACCTAACATGACCAATGTTGTAATCGTTTCAGCCGCGCGGACTGCCGTAGGCAGCTTTAATGGCGCTTTTGCCAATACGCCGGCGCATGAGCTGGGCGCTGCCGTCATTTCCGAAGTTCTGGCCCGTGCTGGTGTCGACAAGTCTGAAGTCGAAGAAACCATTCTGGGGCAGGTGCTGACTGCGGGCCAAGGCCAGAACCCGGCCCGTCAGGCCCATATTCTTGCCGGACTGCCGCAGGAAGCCTCGGCCTGGTCCTTGAACCAGGTGTGCGGCTCGGGCCTGCGCGCGGTCGCTTTGGGGGCACAGCATGTGCAACTGGGCGATGCGGCGATTGTGGTCGCCGGTGGTCAGGAAAACATGTCCATGTCCCCCCATGTCGCGCATCTGCGGTCGGGCACCAAAATGGGTGACATGAAGATGATCGACAGCATGATCAAAGACGGGCTTTGGGATGCGTTCAACGGCTATCATATGGGGCAAACCGCTGAAAACGTTGCCGAAAAATGGCAGATCAGCCGTGAGATGCAGGACGCCTTTGCCTTGGCCAGCCAGAACAAGGCAGAGGCTGCGCAAAAGGCAGGCAAGTTCGCGGATGAGATTGTGGCCTTCACCATCAAGACCCGCAAAGGCGATATCACCGTGGATGCCGATGAATATATCCGCCACGGCGCCACGCTGGAATCGATGCAAAAACTGCGCCCGGCCTTCACCAAGGACGGCAGCGTGACGGCGGGCAACGCCTCTGGCCTGAATGATGGCGCGGCAGGTGTTCTGCTGATGTCCGAGGCTGAGGCCGCAAAGCGTGGTCTGACGCCGCTGGCGCGCATTGCATCCTACTCCACCGCGGGTCTGGACCCGGCCATCATGGGTGTGGGCCCGATTTACGCCAGCCGCAAGGCCCTGACCAAAGCCGGTTGGAAAGCGGCTGATCTGGACCTTGTGGAGGCGAACGAAGCCTTTGCCGCGCAGGCCTGCGCCGTGAACAAGGATATGGGCTGGAACCCCGATGTGGTGAACGTGAACGGCGGCGCAATCGCCATCGGCCACCCGATCGGTGCCTCGGGCGCGCGTATCCTGAACACCCTGCTGTTCGAGATGAAGCGCCGCGACGCCAAGAAGGGTCTTGCCACACTGTGCATCGGCGGCGGCATGGGTGTGGCTATGTGCCTTGAGCGTCCCTGATCCCTGCATGTCGCTTAAAGATTGAAAAATGCGGGCGCAATAATATTGCGTCCGCATATTGGTTTCGATAACACTATTACAAATCAATCACGTGGAGGAACTATCATGTCTAGAGTCGCCCTTGTCACCGGGGGGTCGCGCGGTATTGGCGCAGCGATTGCAATCGCGTTGAAGAACGCCGGCTACACGGTTGCCGCAAACTATGCGGGCAATGACGATGCCGCAGCGAAGTTCACAGCCGAAACCGGAATCAAGACCTACAAGTGGAACGTTGCAGATTATGAGGCCTCCAAAGCCGGCATCGCCAAGGTAGAGGCTGATCTTGGCCCCGTGGAAATCGTCGTGGCCAATGCGGGCATCACCCGCGATGCGCCGTTCCACAAGATGACGCCCGAACAGTGGCATCAGGTGATCGACACCAACCTGACAGGCGTGTTCAACACCGTTCACCCGATCTGGCCGGGCATGCGCGAGCGGAAATTTGGCCGTGTTGTCGTGATCTCCTCGATCAACGGGCAAAAGGGGCAATTCGCGCAAGTGAACTATGCCGCGACCAAGGCGGGCGATCTGGGCATTGTGAAAAGCCTCGCACAAGAAGGCGCGCGCGCGGGCATCACCGCCAACGCCATCTGCCCCGGTTATATCGCGACCGAAATGGTCATGGCCGTGCCGGAAAAAGTGCGCGAGTCGATCATTGCAGGCATCCCTGCTGGTCGTCTGGGCGAGCCGGAAGAAATCGCGCGCTGCGTGGCGTTCCTTGTCTCGGATGATGCAAGTTTTATCAACGGCTCCACCATCAGCGCAAACGGCGCGCAATTCTTCGTCTGATCCCATCGGACAGGGCATTCAGGGGCTGGCCACAGGCTGGCCCCTTTTTCGTGGTTGCGGTTTCATCTTGGTCCAAATACCTATCCACGGCTGACCCCGCAGAAAAGGCTTTGGAATGACTCGCCCCCGCGCCACGCTCATCGGCTTTACCGCTGTCCTGATGTGGGCGCTTCTGGCGCTGTTCACCATCGGCTCTGCCCCGGTGCCGCCCTTTCAACTCAGCGCGATCTGCTTTGGCATCGGCGGGGTGATCGGGCTCGTCTGGACGGCGCGGGGCATCGGGCTTGGCGCCTTGCGCAAGATCAGCTGGAAGGTCTATGCCTTTGGCACATTGGGGCTTTTTGGTTATCACTTCTTTTATTTCACTGCATTTCGCTGGGGCCCCACAGCCGCCACCGGGCTGATCGCCTATCTTTGGCCGCTGTTTATCGTGCTGTTCTCGGGCCTGCTGCCGGGAGAGCGTTTGCGCAAGGGCCATGTGATCGGGGCGTTTATCGCGCTGCTGGGCGCGGGGTTGATCGTGGTTGCATCGCGCGGGGATGGCGGGGCCAACTCCCTGCCTGCGCTGGCGCTGGCCTTTTTGTGCGCGTTGACATGGTCCAGCTATTCGGTGTTGTCGCGCCGTCTGGGGGCTGTGCCGACAGAAAGCGTGACGATCTATTGCCTTGCCACGGCCGCCCTGTCCTTGCTGGCGCATCTGACGCTGGAAACCACCCAATGGCCTGCCACCCCGCTGGGGTGGGGCGCGGTGCTGGCGCTGGGGATAGGCCCGGTGGGGGCTGCGTTTTTCACTTGGGATATCGGCATGAAAAAAGGCGACATCCAGCTTTTGGGTGTCGCCTCCTATGCCGCGCCGCTATTGTCTACTTTGGTCTTGGTCGCTGCGGGTATCGCGCAACCGACCGCATCACTGGCTGTCGCCACGGTGCTTATCACGGCGGGTGCGGCACTGGCAGCGCGCGCCAGTGCCGGGCGTCAGGCTATTGTGCCAGACGCGTAATCTCTTCTTTCAGCCGAAGCTTCTGTTTCTTGAGTTCAGCAACCTTAAGGTGGTCTGCACCGGGGCTACGTTCCGCTTGTTCAACCATGGATGAAAGGTTTTCATGCTTGCGGCGGAGTTCCTGCAGGTGCGAAGCAATGGTCATTCGAGTCCTCCTGTAAACGGTTTCCGTTACACCAGTGCAACATAAGTTTTACAACTTGTCACGGAAAACCGAACAGCATCGGCCACAGATTGCCGAGAACTTAGCTAAACAAATGCCCAAGCCCGTGTCCGTGCCGGAAAACCTGTTCGGCTTGGGGGGAATGGTTGTCGCGGTCGCCGGGGTGTTCGGCCCCGTCATGCAGCACGAACGGGGCCAGCAGGCGCAAGGCCCCCCGCCCGCCTTTGCGCGACCGGATCACCACACGCCCGGCCTCGCGCCCCTCGCGCGCGGCAAAGGGCAGGATGGTCACTGACCCCATGCTATCGCCCAAACCCACCAGCGCATCGCCCAGACGGTCTGCACGCACGATCAGCGTCAGCCAGCCCAAAGGCATGACGCGGCGCTTGGCGGCTGTGATCCAATCGGCCAGCAGCACCTCTTCGCGCAGGGCCAGATTGCGGCCTTCATCGGCGGCGGGGGTGCCAACGGGCGGGTAATAGGGTGGGTTGGTGATGACATGATCGAAATCGCGGCGCAGCGCGCGGGGCATATCAAGGATGGAGCCTTCGACCACCTCAAACCCCAAGCCCGCGCGCGCCGCGTTGCGCCGTGCCAAGGTGGCATAGTCGGCTTGCAGTTCCAGCCCGGCCAGCGTCAGCCCCGGCACCCGTGCCCCAAGGCACAGCGCACCTGCGCCCGCGCCACAGCCCAGATCAAGCACGCTTTGCCCCGGTTCGGCCGGGCAGCAGGCGGCCATCAGCACCGGGTCGGTTGCTGCGCGGTAGCCGCGCCGGGGTTGCCAAAGCTGCAAGCGGCCCCCGAGGAATGCGTCATCTGTCAGGTCTTCTGGCGCAAACATCCCGTAATCGAACCCTATTGCCCCGTTGGAATTTCATTATCGGTCAACACGGCCCGCGCGATGAACAGATCGCGGTCCATCACCATCAGCCGCCGTGGCAATATGCCCAAGGAGCCATCCAGTATGCTCATGTGGACGTCAATCTCAAACGTCTCTATACCCTCACCCTGCAAGAGCGCGCTGGCCCAGGCGATGATTGTCGGATCGGTCGTGCGCAAAAGCTCTTTCATACCTTGGACATAATCGTTGGGCGCGCGCCTGTCGAGGTTGCTGACATCAGCGTGAACAAGGATGGATGGGGCTGTGGTGGGTGTAAGGGGTTGAACAGGTCACAGGAAGGTGACAACCAAGGCCAGAACGGTGCAGATGGGGCAAGGCATGAACCAGACAGTCGCGAAACCGCAGGATCAACTGGCCGCTTGGCTGGCCGAGGATATGGCCGCCGTCAACGCCCTGATTCGCGCGCGGATGGCCTCGGAACATGCGCCGCGTATCCCCGAGGTGACGGACCATCTGATCGGGGCAGGCGGCAAGCGCTTGCGCCCTTTGCTGACATTGGCGGCGGCGCGGTTGTGTGGTTACGATGGCCCCTATCATGTGCATCTGGCCGCAACGGTGGAGTTTATTCACACCGCCACGCTGCTGCATGATGATGTGGTGGACGAAAGCGAAAAGCGGCGCGGACGCAAGACGGCCAATATCCTGTGGAACAACCAGACTGCCGTTCTGGTGGGCGATTATCTGTTTTCGCGCAGCTTTCAGTTGATGGTGGAAACCGGGTCGCTGCGGGTTCTGGACATTCTGGCCAATGCCTCGGCCACGATTGCCGAAGGCGAGGTGCTGCAACTGACCGCCGCACAGGATCTGGCCACCACCGAGGCGATTTATCTGCAAGTGGTGCGCGGCAAAACCGCCGCTCTGTTTTCTGCGGCGACAGAGGTGGGCGGCGTGATAGCGGGCGCGCCCGAAGATCATGTGCGCGCGCTGTTTGCCTATGGCGATGCGCTGGGGATTGCGTTCCAGATCGCGGATGATCTGCTGGATTACGGCGGGTCCGAGGCTGTGATCGGCAAAAACCCCGGCGATGATTTCCGCGAGCGCAAGCTGACTCTGCCGGTTATCAAGGCCATCGCGCAGGCCGATGCCGAGGAACGCAGCTTTTGGCAACGCACCATCGGCAAGGGCGACCAGCGCGAGGGGGATTTGGCGCAGGCCATGGCGATCATGGCCCGTCACGGCACGATGGAGGCGGCCCGCGCCGATGCGCTGGCTTGGGCGGCCAAAGCCCGCAGCGCGCTGGATATCCTGCCAGAGCATCGCTTGCGCAACGCCTTGCAGGACCTTGCGGATTACGTCGTCTCGCGCATCAACTGATTTAGTTCGGCGGCTTTGCTGCCGGGAAAAACAGACCCATCGGCCACCCACCAGTCCGGGTGGTTCCGGCCAATCGCCGCGCTGGCCGCTTTGGCCCCGGCCGCATCAGCAAAAAGCGCAAAGCAGGTGGCACCAGACCCGGACATCCGCGCGATCAACGTGCCGGGTTGCGCCTGAAGACTGGTCAGAACATCGGTGATCACCGGCGCAATGGCTTGGGCGGGGGCTTGCAGATCGTTGCGCTGGCCCCGCAGCCAAGCCGCAAGCGCTGTGGCATCGGGCCAATCGGGCAGGGCATCGGGCATCGCGGGGTGCTGCTTGGTGGTCAAGGCTTTAAAGACCTGCGGCGTTGGCACCTCTACCCGTGGATTGACAAGGGTTATCCAACATTCCGGGGTTTTCACAAAGGAAATCCGCTCTCCGATTCCGCGCATCCTTGCGGGGTGGGAGAACAGGCAGATCGGCACATCGGCCCCAAGACGCAGCACCTTGTCCCGGTCAATCTGGTGGAGGCTGTCTTCGACAGCGCTGCCCTCGCCCCCCGCGACCATAAGTCGAACAACGCCACGAATGGCCGCCGCCGCATCTGCCGAACCGCCACCAATGCCAGAGGCAGGCGGCAGGTGCTTTTGCAAGGTGAAGGCGAAACCTTGCGATGGCGCAAAAAGCCGCGCCGCCCGCAACACAAGATTATCCATATCGGCGGGCACTTCGGCCCCGAATGGCCCTTCCAGCATCAGCGAGGACACGGCTGCCGGAGCTACATCCAGCCGGTCGCCGATGCTGGCAAACACCACCAGACTGTCCAGCAGATGATAGCCATCGTCGCGCTGGCCAGTGACGTGCAGCGTCAGGTTTATCTTGGCAAAAGCCTGCTCAGTTACCATTCGCGACATCGGACAAAGACTTCGCACCCTCTTCCTTCAGCACCTCGTCAAGACCGATTTCAAGCTTGCGGCGGATGCGCACGGCGACGTCTTCTTCCGGGTCAAAGGACAGGGCGCGGCGCCATTGAAACTGGGCCTCCCGCTTGCGGCCCACGGCCCAATAGACATCGCCCAGATGGTCCGTCACGGTCGGGTCCACCGGTTCCAGCACCGAGGCGCGCTCCATCGGTTCCACGGCTTCGGCATAGCGCCCGGCAAGGAAATAGCCCCAAGCCAGACTGTCGATGATATAGCCGCTGTCAGGGCGCTGGGCGACCGCGCGTTCGATCATCGACAGCGCTTCCTCATAATTCTCGCCCCGTTCCAGAAAGCTGTAGCCAAGATAGTTCAGCACCTGCGGCTGATCCGGTTCCAACGCCAGCGCTTTGCGGAAATCGGCCTCGGCGCGTTCCCAGATTTTCTGACGCTCCAACGTGATCGCGCGACTGTAATAGACAGACCAGAACCCCGCCGGTGCAGGCTGCGGGATCAGCGCGACCGCACCGTCATAGGCGGCGCTGGCCTCGGCCCAGCGTTCGGCACCGCGCAGCATATCGGCCAAGGCCAGATGCACCGAAATCAGCGTCGGGTTGTCGCGCACCAGACCGTTCAACACCTCCAGCGCGGCTTCCAGATTGCCCGCGCCTTTCAACGACCGCGCGCGCCCGATCTCGGCGGCAAAAAAGCCGCCATCCTCACGCGGGACGGTGGCATAGGCCTCGGTCGCCAGATCAAACTGGCCTTGGTTTTCCAGCATCGCCCCGGCAAGCAAGATCGCCTCGGCATGATCCGGGCGCAGATAGGATGCCACGCGGGCATATTGCAGGGTGAACCCGTCCGATGCCTCACCGTTCAGCGCAAGCGCAAGGGTAAAGAACACCTCGGCAATCCCGTCGGTGACATTGCGCGTCACCTCAAAGGGCACAGGCTCTCCGGTTTCCAGCCGCGCGCGCAGGGCCGTCACCTCGGGGTCGCTTTCGCCGGGAAAGGCCTTGTCCAGCACCGCAATGGCGTCTTGGTTCCGCTCTAACTGGCTGAGGATCTGGATATGCGCCATGGTGCCGCGCCGCATCACGTTGATGGTGCCGCCTTCCTCGCCCGCGAAGATCTTTTCCGCCCCTTCAAAATCCCCGACCGAGGCCAGGGCCAGGGCCTTGTGGAACAGGCCAAAGGCTTGCAGCCCTTCGGTTTGCGCCATTGCGTCAAAGGCTTCCAGCGCCTCGGACATCCGGCCTGTGCCCAATTCCCCCCAAGCGCGGATCAGGCCATCCAGCAACAGGGCCCCGGTGCGGCCACCTTCCTCGGTCGCCTTCAGCGCCTCAAAATCGCCGCGCTTGGCTTGGTCGGCGATCAGCGCCAATTCGGCGGGTTGCGATTTCGCCCCTTTGGATTTCAGGCGCTGCGCCACCGCAATTGCTGCATCCAGATTGCCCGCGCCAAGCTGCGCCACAATCGCCCCATCCATCAGCCAGACATCATCAGGCGCGGCGATCAGCGCGCGGGTAAACCAATGCGCCGCCTCGCGGTAATCATCCGAGGTGCCTGCCACACGCGCGGCCAGATAGGCGCCGGGGTCGATGCCCTGCGCCTGCGCCACCAAGGGTTGCGACCACATCGCCAGCAATGCGGCGGCAAGAACGGGGCGGAACTGCATATAAAATCTCCCATAGGGTTTGGGGCAGGGTAGTGCGCGCGCGGGGGCAAGGCAATGCGACCCAGCGGTCAAAAACCGGGTTTGGCCCCTGCCTCGCGCGATTGTTAGGGTTTGCCGCGAAAGGATGGGCCGTGTGCGTGTTGGACAAGGGCCATTTGCAACGAAAAAGGGCGGGCACCATCGGCCCGCCCTTTGCCAGATGCGTCTGCGCGCGCGGCGCAGGCCCATTTACATGTTCGGATAGTTCGGCCCGTCGCCGCCCTGCGGCGTGGTCCAGTTGATGTTCTGGCTGGGGTCTTTGATGTCGCAGGTTTTGCAATGCACACAGTTCTGGAAGTTGATGACAAAGCGCGGGTCTTTGCCGTCTTCGGCCACCACCTCATACACCCCCGCCGGGCAATAACGCTGCGCGGGCTCGGCATATTCGGGCAGGTTCACCTTGATCGGGATGGCGGCATCTTTCAGCTTCAGATGCGCAGGCTGCGATTCCTCGTGGTTGGTGAAGGAAAACGCCACATTGGTCAGCCGGTCAAAGGACAGCACGCCATCGGGGCGCGGGTAATTGATCGGGGCGAAATCCTTTGCCTTGCCTGTGGCGGCGGCATCGGTCTTGCCATGGCCCAAAGTGCCAAAAAGCGAAAAGCCCAGCGTATTCGTCCACATATCGAATCCGCCCGCCATAAGCGAAGCAACAAGCCCGAATTTGGACCACAAGGGCTTGACGTTGCGCACTTTTTTCAGGTCAGCGCCAATCGCGCCGCTCCTCACCTCGGCCTCATAGGCGCTCAGTTCGTCGCTGCTGCGGCCTGCGGTGATGGCGGCATGGGCCGCCTCGGCGGCGGCTTTGCCTGACAGCATCGCGTTATGGTTGCCCTTGATGCGCGGCACGTTGACCATGCCAACCGAACAGCCCAGCAGCGCCACGCCGGGGGCGACCATCTTCGGCATCGACTGATACCCGCCTTCCGAGATTGCCCGCGCGCCATAAGCCACGCGCTTGCCGCCTTTCAGCAATTCGGCGACCATCGGGTGATGCTTGAACCGCTGGAATTCCATGTAGGGGTAAAGATGCGGGTTCTGATAGTTCAGGTGCACCACGAAGCCGACATAAACCTGATTATTCTCAAGATGATAGATGAAGGACCCGCCGCCCGCGTTGCTGCCCAGCGGCCAACCCATCGTATGGGTCACTGTGCCAAGCTTGTGCTTTTCGGGGTCGATCTCCCAGATCTCTTTCATGCCAAGGCCGAATTTCTGCGGCTCTTTGCCCTTGGACAGGTCGTATTTCGCAATGACTTCCTTGGCCAGCGACCCGCGCACCCCTTCGGACAGGAACACATATTTGCCGTGCAGCTCCATCCCCGGTTCATAGTTCGGGCCGGGGGTGCCATCGGCGGCAAGGCCCATTTCGCCCGCGATCACGCCTTTCACCTCGCCCTTGTCGCCATAAACCAGCGCCGAGCAGGACATGCCGGGGAAAATCTCAACCCCCAAACCTTCGGCCTGTTCGGCCATCCAGCGGCAGACATTCGCCATCGACACGATGTAATTGCCGTGGTTGTTCATCAAGGGCGGCATCGGGAAATTGGGGATGCGAATTTGCCCCGCCTCGCCCAGCATGTAGAAATTATCCTCAACCACTTCGGTCTTGATCGGGGCACCCATGTTGCGCCAATCGGGCAGCAGCGCATCAAGGCCCGACGGGTCCAGCACCGCACCCGACAGGATATGCGCCCCCACCTCGGACCCTTTTTCCAGCACAACCACGTTCAGATCGGCATCCAGTTGCTTCAAGCGGATCGCAGCGGACAGCCCGGCAGGCCCGGCCCCGACGATCACAACGTCATATTCCATCGCCTCGCGCTCGACTTCGGCCATCTGAAAACTCCCTTGCATCTTTGTGGCGCAAACGCGCACCTATCCGTCACATTCTTGCGTGACTGGCTAGCCCAGCCAGATCACAGTTTCAATCTTTACCGCATATCAAAGCCTGTAAATCCGCGCTGATCCAGCCTATACGTTGCGTCCTTGCGCCTAAGCGCGGCAATGGGCCGCGCAAGCCTTGCCATTCCTCTTGCAATTGCCGCGTGGCTGCTATTGGGTAAGGCGCAGCAACCCAGAAACGAGGTCATGGCCCGCAACGGCCGTGGCTTTCTTACTTTTACGTGTAGGCCTATGGAAAAAATTCCGATGACGCGCGCGGGCTTCAACGCGCTGGACGAAGAACTCAAGGTGCTGAAGTCGGTGGAACGCCCGGCTGTGATCCGCGCGATTGCCGAAGCGCGGGAGCATGGCGACCTGTCGGAAAACGCCGAATATCACGCTGCCCGCGAAAAGCAGAGCTTTATCGAAGGGCGGGTGAAGGAGTTGGAGGCGATCTTGTCGCTGGCCGAGGTGATCGACCCGACCAAGTTCACCGGCACCGTGAAATTCGGCGCCACCGTTACGCTGGTGGACGAAGATACCGAGGAAGAGCGCACCTATCAGATCGTCGGGGAACCCGAGGCGGATCTTGAAAAAGGCTTGCTCAACATCAAATCCCCGCTGGCCCGCGCCTTGATCGGCAAAGACGAAGGCGACACGGTCGAGGTGAACACCCCCGGCGGCCAGCGCAGCTATGAAGTGCTTTCGATCAAATTTGTCTGATCCGTGCTACATGGGTGGACTAAGGGGTTCAGGTGAGAACGACAGATGAGTGACGCAGGGCAACAGGCCGCAAAGCGCGGCGCACCACTGCCAGCAGAGCGGAGCAAGCCGCATCTGTCAGAGATGATCGCTCTGGCCTTTGCTGTGGTTTGGGTGGTTGCGGTGGTTGCCCAGCTTGTCATGGCGCCGGAAAGCGTGATGACGGGGCCCTTATCGATTCTGATGACGCTGTTGGTGGTGTTTTTGCCGCTGGCATTGCTGTGGGGCATTGTGGCCACGGCGCGCACCATCCGCGCCCTGCGGGACGAAGCGGCGCGGTTGCAAGTGGCGGTGGATGCAATGCGCCACGCCTATGTCGTAGGCCAGCAGGGCGGGGCGACAAGCAACCCATCGGTGGAAAAGAAGCTGGACGAAATTGCCGCCGCGCAACGCAAGACCGAAAGCGCACTGGCCATGTTCACCTCGCGCCGCGACACGGCTTTGACGGTGCCTTCGGCAGATCGCAAGGCCGCGCTGTCGATCCCGATCAAATCGGCTGCCGATGAACAGCCCACGCTGGCGCTTGGCACACCCGCCGAAGAATTGCGCGCGCCGCTGTCGGTGGCCGATTTTGTGCGCGCCTTGCACTTCCCCGAAAGCGCGGAGGATAAAGCCGGGTTCCGTGCCCTGCGGCTTGCGCTGGAGGATCGAAAGACCTCGCGTCTGATCCGCGCGGCGCAGGATGTGCTGACCCTGCTCAGCCAGGAAGGCATCTATATGGATGACCTGAAGCCAGAGCGCTGCCGCCCCGAGGTTTGGCGCCGCTTTGCCAGTGGCGAACGTGGGCGCGAGATTGCACCGCTGGGCGGGATTCGCGATCGCTCCAGCCTTGCGCTTTCGGCGTCGCGCATGCGCGAAGACCCGGTATTCCGCGATGCCGCGCATCATTTCCTGCGCAGCTTTGACAAGACCTTTGCCGAATTTGAAAAGAACGCCACCGATGCGGAACTGGCAGACCTTGCCGAAACCCGCACCGCGCGCGCCTTCATGCTGCTGGGGCGGGTGACGGGGACGTTTGACTAAAGCGTTTTGACCATGGTGGTCGAGCGGGTGAAATTGAACACATGCCGCAACACCCCCAGATTTTCGCTGCGCAGCGCCTCAAATCCAAAGCGTTCATACAAGGCGCGGGCGCGGGGGTTGGTATCTATCACATCCAGCCGCACCGCCGGATAATTGCGCTGCCGCGCTTCGGCGCAGATCGCCTCCAGCAGCAGGGTGCCAACACCTTGGCCGCGTGCTTGCGGGGCGACGCAGATACCATCCAGCAAAAACCGTTGGTTCTCGACATCCCGCGTCAGCAGGGCCAGCAATGCCGCGCGCCAGCTTGCGCCAAACAGGCCATAGACGGCGCGCATATCTGCCATCTCGCCCCCGGCAAAAGACCCGTTGGCCGTCTTGAACCCGACAAGCCCAAGCAGATCGCCCCGGTCTGACAGGGCCACAAAGGCATGATCGCTGCGCAAAACCCGTTCCAGAAAGCGGATGGCCTTGGGTTTTGGCCCCAACACCCGCCCCAGCTTGCCGCCAAAGGCCTCCCAATACAGGGCGGCTGCCTCTGGGCGCAAATGCTCGGGCAGGCCGCGGCGCAGCGAAACCGTCATTGCAGGCGCGGATCGCCCGCTTGCACCAGCAAAACGCCGTGATTGTCATTGGTGTCGGTATCGGTGATCCGCTTCGTCTTGACGCCCGGCAATTGCCCGAAAGCGTTCATCAGCTTTTTCGGATACCATGTGCTTGGCAGGCCTTCGAAACCCGGCACACCGCGCAGAATCTTGGAGGTGGCAACCGTGCATTGCGCCTTGGGCACGGCCCCGTATTCCATCGCGCGCCGCATCACCAATTCGGCAACTTCGGGCGATACTTCGATGGTTTGTTCAATCACATCAAAGGTTTCGCGGGCATGATAGTCGATGTAGAAATCCACCATCAGGGGCGTCATGCCAAAATGCACATCGTTGCGTTCGGGCAGGCGCGGGTGGCGCCATGTGCCCGCCGGGTCAAACATGACGCGCTGAGAACCGTTGATCAGCAAGCCCGCATGCGCGCCAGAGCCGTCGCGGGTTGCCAGAACGGTGTAAAGCGTGATCGAGGGCGGGCCGCCATGCACATAGCGCGCGCGGGCCACATCTGCATCCGGCGCCCATGTCGGCTGTGCCGTGCCGCAGGCGGCCAGAAACAAAATGGCGACAAAGCACATATACAAACGGCGCATAGCTATCCCTTTCGGCGCGCGAAACGCGCGCCGCCAAAATCATGGAGCCAAAAGAAAATTAGGCGTTGGCCAAAGCCAGGAAGATCAGAACACCGATCGAAATCGCGGCACCCCAAGTGACCATACGGATAAACCCTGCAAAGGCCTTTTCCTGTGCTTTGATATCCATGCTGCCGTGCTTGTGTTCAGCCATTGTGGCATCTCCCCTAAATTCCAAGTTCTTTCGTCCTTTACCCGATTCATTCTGCCCTGTCACGGGGGCAGGCAAAATGCCGCAAAAGCGCGGCGCTCAGGCCTCACCCAAATCCTGCGCCAGCCGAAAGCCTATCCGGCGGGCGGGCTCTTCGGCGGGGGATTGTTTGGAAACGGCGCGCAGGGCCACGTTCAACTGGGTTACATGCTGCACCAGTTGCATCCGCGCGCCCTCCTCATCCACACCGTAGAAGGTCAGGATATCGGGGTCGAAATAGCCCAGACCTTCGATCCGCAGCACACCTGCCGTGCTGCCGGTAAAGCCCATGGCCACCTCGTGATTCTGGTCCAGTTGCTCTTCAAAATTCTTCAGATACAGGATCACCCGCTCATACGCCCATTCCGCCGGGCTTTTCTGCGAGACGGGCTTGTCGGCAACCGCCTTGGGCAGGGGCAGTTGTTCGGCGGTGGCGGGCGCATTTTCACTGCAATGAACCACGCGGGCATGTGGCATGGCGCTGGCCTCCATCGCCTCGGCGGCGGTCATTATGTCATCTGTCATGCATCACCCAAGTCCAAGCGCCTGTCTCGTTCATGGTCCGGCAAACCTCGCCGCGATGCAAGAGGTGGTTCAGATGCGCCACCGCCTCAACCAGCGCCAGCCCATAGGCGCCGCCGGTGATGTCACGCTTGAAGATGGGCAAAAAACACTCGGCAGCGGTGTGGGGTGTCGACAGATGCGCGCGCAACCGGTCCAGCGCGCCGTGGTGGTTTTCAATCATCTGGTGCAGGCGCAGCGGCAGGCCGGTGAAGGGCAGCTTATGGCCGGGCAGCACCAGTTGATCGTCACGGGCCAAGGGTTGAAAGGCCGCGCAGCTTTCCAACCATTCGCCCAAAGGGTCGGCATCGGGTTCGGTCGGGTAAACCCCGATATTGGCAGAGATAGAAGGCAAAAGCTGGTCGCCGCCCAGCACCAGATTGTCATCTTGTGACCAGAAGGTTGCGTGTTCCGGCGCATGGCCGTTGCCCATGCGGATGGTCCAGCGCCGCCCGCCCATGGTGATCGCTTGCCCCTGTTGCAGGCGGGTGAAGCCAAGCGGCAGCGGGGCCACCACATCGGCAAAGTTGAACGGGCGTTCGGCCATGCGCTGCGCCAGCAGGTCCGGGGCCATGCCTGCCGCGCGCCAAAACGCCACCTGTTCCGGCAGGGGGGTGGGTTGTTCATCCAGCACCAGCATCCGCGCGTAAAGCCACGCGGTGCGAGTGGTGTGCAGCGCGGCCCCTTGTGCCTGCAACCAGCCCGCAAGGCCGATATGGTCGGGGTGGTGATGGGTCACGATCACCCGCGTTACCGGCTTGCCCCCCAAAGGCCCGGCCAGCAGGCGTTGCCAGATCGCGCGGCCGCGTTTGCTGTCAAAGCCGGTGTCGATCACCGTCCAGCCGGGGCCATCATCCAGCGCAAAGATATTCACATGGTCCAGCGCCATCGGCAGCGGCAGCCGCATCCACAGCACGCCGGGGGCGATTTCAATGGCCTCGCCTTCGGCGGGTGGGTCTGCGTAGGGATAGCGGATGCCTGCCGCCATCACATTCACGCGGCAAGATCCTCATCCGTGAGGGCATAAAGCTCGGCAGCACCGGCGCGAGCTTGGGCCAGCAAGGCGATATGTTCCGGCAACAGGCGCTTGATCGCCACGCGGGCGAGGGCCGTGCGCGGGCCATCATGCCCCTCGGCCATGGCGGCGCGCAGGTGGAAATGGCTGCCAAGCACGCGGGCAAAGGCGCGTTGATAGGCCACGGCCCCGGCAAAACGGTCGTTCATATCTTGGCCGACCAGCAACTCCGTCGCCTCGCGCAGGCTTTCGGCAGCGTTCCAGACTGCGGTGGCCATATTGGGATATTGGGCGCGCACGCTATGGGCGTTTTGTTCGATTTCCTCGATCAGGCGGAAGGCGGCCTCGCCCCCGTCCATCATCTTGCGGCCCACAAGGTCCATCGCCTGAATGCCGTTGGTGCCTTCGTAAATCGCTGTCACCCGGACATCGCGCAGGTATTGGGCGGCGCCGGTTTCCTCGATAAAGCCCATGCCGCCATGCACCTGAATACCCATGTCGGCCACGGCAATCCCGGTTTCGGTGCCGAAGGATTTGTTGACAGGTGTCAACAGAGCCGCGCGCGCCGCCCATTCGGCCGACCCTGTGGCCTTTGCCATATCAATCGCCACGGCGCAGGACAGGGCGATGGCGCGGGCGCTGAACACCTCGGCTTTCATCACCGCCAGCATGCGGCGCACATCGGCGTGGTCGATGATCGCGCCAGAGCCTGCCACCGGCGTTTTGCCCTGCTTGCGGTCTTTTGCATAGGCCAGCGCGTGCTGATACGCGCCTTCTGCTGCGGAAATCCCCTGAATACCCACACCCAGACGGGCGTTGTTCATCATGGTGAACATCGCGGCCATGCCCTTATGCGGCTCACCCACCAGCCAGCCCTTGGCCCCGTCATATTGCATGACAGCGGTGGGGGAGCCGTGAAGGCCCATCTTATGTTCCAGACTGACAACTTGCAGGGAATTGCGCGCGCCTAGGCTGCCATCGGCATTCGGGATCACCTTCGGCACCATGAACAGGCTGATGCCCTTGGTCCCCGGCGCACCATCGGGCAGGCGGGCCAGCACCAGATGGCAGACGTTTTCGGTAAAATCATTATCACCCCAGCTGATATAGATTTTCTGCCCAGAAATCGCATAGGAGCCATCGCCATTCGGTTCTGCCTTGGTCCGCAGCGCGCCCACGTCACTGCCCGCTTGCGGTTCGGTCAGGTTCATCGTGCCGCACCATTCGCCGGAAATCAGCTTGGGGATATACAGCGCCTTGATCTCATCGCTGGCGTGATGTTCCAGCGCCTCTATCTGGCCTTGGGTCATCAGCGGGTTCAATTGCAGCGACAAACAGGCCGACCCCATCATTTCATTGACGGCGCTCGTCAGCGCCATCGGCAGGCCCATGCCGCCAAATTCGGGGCTGGCCGCGATGCTGACCCAGCCACCTTCGACAATCGCGCGATAGCCATCTGCAAAACCGGGAGAGCAGCGCACAACCCCGTTTTCCAGCCGCGCCGGGTGCAGATCGCCGGGGCGCTGCAAGGGGGCCAGAACCGTTTCGCACAGCTTGCCTGCCTCGGACAGGATCGCCTCGACCGTGTCGGGGGTCGCTTCGGCAAACATCTCTGTCTTGGCGACCTGATCGAAACCCACCACATGGTCAAAGAGGAACTGAAAATCGGTCAGCGGTGCGCGATAGGGCATAAAACTCTCCTCAGGCATAAATACGGGCATGAGCTTGGCAAATGAACCTTACACAAGTATGTCCGGTAAGCGGCAAGACTAACGCCGCTGCCCCAGCCTTCAAGGTCAACGCTACGTCACGATGCCGATGAAAACCCAAATCCTTGACGCAACGTCAGACGGTATCGCTGCTGCCGCAGAAATTCTGCGGGAGGGCGGGCTTGTCGCCTTTCCGACCGAAACGGTTTACGGGTTGGGCGGTGATGCGCGGGCGGATCGGGCGGTGGCCCGGATTTTTGACGCCAAGGCCCGCCCGCATTTCAACCCGCTGATCGTGCATTTGCCGGATCTGGAGGCAGCGGCCCTTTACGCCGAAATCCCTGATCTGGCCCGGACACTTGCGGATGCGTTCTGGCCCGGACCGCTGACGATGGTATTGCCCTTGCGGCCCGATGCGGGCTTGTCACCTTTGGTGACGGCGGGGCTGGATACGGTGGCCATTCGGGTGCCGGCCCATGCCACCGCCCGCGCCTTGCTGCGGGCCTTTGGCGGGCCGCTGGCCGCCCCTTCGGCAAACCCGTCGGGGCGCATTTCCCCGACCCGTGCCGACCATGTGATGGCGGGCCTGTCCGGGCGGATCGAGGCGGTGCTGGATGGTGGCCCCTGCGCTGTCGGGGTGGAAAGCACGATTCTGGGGCTGGAGCCGGGGCCGGTTTTGCTGCGGCCCGGTGGTTTGCCGCAAGAAGCGCTGGAGGCCGCGTTGGGCCAGCCGCTTGCCAGTGGTGGCAATGCGGCCAAGCCCAATGCGCCGGGGCAGCTTGCCTCGCATTACGCGCCGGAGGCACGGGTGCGCTTGGGCGTGACGACCCCGCAACCAACAGAGGTTTGGGTGGGTTTCGGCCCCGATTGCGCGCAGGCGCCGCTGACGCTTTCGGCCTCGGGCGATCTGATCGAGGCGGCGGCCAATCTGTTCCATATCCTGCGGCTGGCCGATGCGCAGGCCGGGGCAGGGGCGGGCATTGCCTTTGCGCCGATCCCCGAGCAGGGTTTGGGCCGGGCGATCAATGACCGTTTGCGCCGCGCTGCGGCCCCGCGGCCCTGATTTTGCCTGCGCTGGGTTGTGGGGCGGCGGGCCGGGTATAGGTATTTTTGCCAAGATGAAATCAGGGCGCGGGTTTGTGGCTTGCCCGCGCCCGGTCCGGTTCAGCCCCGGCTGGGGATCGTCAACCCGCGCTGCACGGCGGGGCGGGCGAGGAAACGATCGAGGTAGGCAGGCACATGGTGCAGGTCTGCCCAGCCTGCGCTGTCGGCGGCTTTGTAAAAATCGCGCAGGGTGCGCAGCCAAGGGGCAATGGCGATATCGGCAATCGAGTAGTCGCCCACGATCCAGTCACGCCCCGCCAAGGCACCATCCAGCACTGTCAGCAGGCGCGCCGCTTCGGCCCGGTAGCGTTCTTTCGGGCGAGGGTCTTCGATCTCTTTGCCAGCGAAATGGTGGAAATAGCCCAATTGCCCGAACATCGGGCCCAGCCCGCCCATCTGAAACATCAGCCATTGCAGCACTTCATAGCGCTTGTCCGCTGGCATCAATTGCCCGGATTTTTCGGCCAGATAGATCAGGATCGCGCCGCTTTCAAACAGGGCCAGCGGTTTGCCCTCTGGCCCATTCGGATCAATGATTGCGGGGATTTTGTTATTCGGGTTCAGCGCCAGAAACGGCGCGCTCATCTGGTCGTTGCTGGCAAAATCCACCAGATGCGCCTCGTAGGGCAGGCCGATTTCTTCCAGCATGATCGAGATTTTGACCCCGTTGGGCGTGGGCAGGGAATAAAGTTGCAGCCTGTCGGGCACCTGCGGGGGCCAGCGGTGCGTGATCGGGTGGTCTGCCAAACTCTGCATGATCTTATCCTTTTTTAATGCTTTGGCGCAGATAAGCATATTTTCCCCGTGAAAAACCCCGGCCCTTCAGGCAAACATGGCGCAGCGCATGTGCGTAAACACACAGGAACCAAGGGCCGATAACAGGCTGAGCGACCAAGGGGACATAAGAATGATCAATGAATTCAAGAATTTTATCGCCAAAGGCAATGTCATGGACATGGCTGTTGGTATCATCATCGGCGCGGCTTTCACGGCGATCGTTTCGTCCTTGGTGGGCGATCTGATCAACCCGATCATCGGCCTTATCATCGGCGGGATTGATTTTTCTAACATGTATGTGGTTCTGAGCGGCGATGTCGCCCCCGGCACCGGGCTTGAGGCGGCGCGCGAAAGCGGTGCTGCGATCTTTGCCTATGGGTCCTTCATCATGGCCATCATCAACTTCCTGATCATCGCATTCGTGGTGTTCATGCTGGTGAAAATGGTTAACCGCGTGAAGGATGCCGCGATCAAGAAGGAAGAGGCCGCACCGGCAGCACCTGCTGGGCCGACCGAAACCGAATTGCTGGCTGAAATTCTGGCCACGCTGAAGAAATAAGCGGCGGGCTATCCGCAGCAAAAAGGCCCCTCGGAGCGATCCGGGGGGCCTTTTCCTTTGGTCGTGTCAGGCCGCAGTTGCCGGGCGGCTGGGCCGTTTGCGGAAATACTGATACCAGATGCGATAGAGGCTGAGCGCGGCCAGTGGCGCGAAATGGACCGCAGCAGGGGCCCAGCCGCTCCAATTGTGCAGGCTTGCCCAATGCAGCAAGGTCAGCACAGCGGCAGCATAGGTCCAGCGTTGCAGGGGTTTCCACGCCGTGCCCAGTTTGCGCAGCGCCCAGTCGTTCGAGGTGGCCGCAAGCGGGATGAAGATCAAAAACGCGAGCCAGCCTGTCAGAATGTCGAAATGTGTGACCTCTCCCAGAATGCGGGCAAGGCTGCCTTCATCGACCAGATAGACCACGGTGTGCAGCGCGGCATAGCCAAAGGCGGCAACGCCGAAATAGCGCCGGTTTTTCACCAGCCAGCGCGGCCATTGATGGGTGCGGAACAGCATCATCAGGGGCGTGGCCAGCATGGAGATGATCATGAACCGCGCGGCGAATTCGCCCGTCGGGTGCAGCAGGCGGTGAAAGGCGCGGGCGTCATCGCCGGTCAGGGCCGAAAACATGCCCAAAGCGGGCAGCGAAAGGATAACCCACAGAAGATAGGGAGAAATACGCGCAAACATGGAAGGGGGGCCTTTGTGTTGTTATGACCCTTTTACGTTTGTTTGCGCGCTTTCCGTCGCTGTTGCGTCAGATTTTCATCGCCTCGGCCGCCGGGGTGACGGGCAGGCCCAAAGCCTCGCCCACTGCGGCATAGGTCAGATGGCCCGCATGGGTGTTGAGGCCGGCCAGCAAGTGCTTGTCCTCGGCGCAGGCCTTTTTCCAGCCCTTGTCGGCGAGCGCCAGCATGAAGGGCATGGTGGCATTGCCAAGCGCGATGGTCGAGGTGCGGGCTACAGCGCCCGGCATGTTGGCCACGCAATAATGCATGATGCCGTCCACGTCATAGATCGGGTCTTGGTGGGTGGTGGCCTTGGAGGTTTCAAAGCAGCCGCCTTGGTCGATTGCCACATCCACGAGGGCCGCGCCGGGTTTCAATTCTGCCAGTTGCGCGCGCGAGATCAGCTTGGGCGCGGCGGCCCCCGGCACCAGCACCGCACCGATGATCAGATCGGCCTGACGGGCCAGTTCAATGGTATTGCCTACGCTGGCATAGGCATTTTTGAACGTGCCGCCAAAGACATCATCCAGATAGCGCAGGCGGGGCAAAGACCGGTCAAGCACCGTTACATCCGCGCCCATACCCGCCGCGATCTTGGCCGCGTGGGTGCCAACGACACCGCCACCGATCACCAGAACGCGCCCCGGCCCAACACCCGGCACGCCGCCCAACAAGACCCCGCGCCCGCCATTGGCTTTCTGCAAGGTCCAGGCCCCGACCTGTGGCGCCAGCCGGCCTGCGACCTCGGACATCGGGGCGAGCAGGGGCAAGCCGCCGCGGTCATCGGTCACGGTTTCATAGGCAATGGCGGTGACGCCGGATTTCAGCAAGTCTTTGGTCTGCGCCGGATCGGGCGCAAGGTGCAGATAGGTAAACAGCACCTGACCTTCGCGCAGCATGGCGCGTTCAACGGCTTGCGGTTCTTTCACCTTCACGATCATTTCGGAGGCGCTGAATACATCTGACGCAGTCGCCGCGATCTTGGCCCCAGCAGCGATGTAATCGGCATCAGAGAACCCCGCGCCCAAGCCTGCGCCGGTTTCGATCAGCACCGAATGGCCATGGGCGACAGCCTCATGCGCGGCGTTTGGTGTCATGCCGACGCGGAATTCCTGTGGCTTGATCTCTTTTGGGCAACCGATTTTCATGTGAACCTCCCGCTATGCTAAGCCATCAGCTTGCATCCGCTTTGCCGCAATTGTTTTGAATTCTTGCTGGCAATCGGAGTTTGTTTTCGTATAATCTTCGGCATATCCGGGTATGTCTTGAAAGATTACACCGCCATGCTTGATCTTGACGCAACAGACCGCCGCATCCTGACCGTTCTGCAAAAAGAGGGGCGCGTGACCAACGCGGAATTGTCAGAGCGGATCAACCTGTCGCCCTCGGCCTGCCACCGCCGCGTGCAACGGCTGGAGGAGGAGGGCTATATCGCGGGCTATGTCGCCTTGCTGGATACCCGCCGCATGGGCCGCCCGACCACGGTTTTCGTGGAAATCACCTTGCAGGGGCAAGCGGATGAGATTTTGGATAAGTTTGAGCGTGAAGTCGCGAAAGTGCCGGATATTCTGGAATGTTATCTGATGGCGGGGTCTGCCGATTATCTGCTGAAAATCCTTGCGCAGGATACCGAGGATTTTGCCCGTATCCACCGCCAGTATTTGTCCCGCTTGCCGGGGGTGGCGCAGATGCAATCGTCCTTTGCGCTGCGCACGGTGGTCAAGACCACGGCGATGGCGGTGTGATCAGGCCTTGCGCCGTTTGCGGAAATACTGAACCACCGCAAAGGCGATGATCAGCGCATAGGTCACATCAAGGATCACCATCAGCAGCCAGAACCGCGTGACCATCAGGCCCACGATCACCGCCGCGCCCAGCAAGACCAGCACTTGCCATTCGCGCTTCACCCGCACCGCCTTGGACGACAGTGTCGGCACTTTGCTGACCATCAGCCAGCCCACGATCCCGATCCACAGCCCGAACAGAAAGGGATAATCCTGCGCGTCGATCAGCCCTTGCCGGGTCAGGAAAAACGGCAGCAGCGCCAGCATCGCGCCGCCCGGTGCCGGAACCCCGATGAAATGCGGCTTGCCGCCCACCGGCGCCGGATCATCGCGAGAGACGTTGAACCGGGCCAAGCGCAGGCAGCAGCAGCAGGCAAACACCAGAACAAACATCCAGCCCGTTGCGAAATCGCGGGCCAGTGCGAATTGGAACACCAGAATACCGGGGGCCACACCAAAATTCAGAAAGTCTGACAGGCTGTCCAGTTCGCCGCCAATCTCACTCGCGGCATTCAGGCGGCGGGCCAGCAGCCCGTCCAACCCGTCAATCAGTGCGGCGAAAATGATCAGGGCCGCAGCGATATCAAACCGCCCGACCAGCACGAACCGGATAGAGGTCAGGCCCGCACACAGCCCGAGGATTGTCACCATATTTGGCAACATCAGCATCAGCGAGAGGCTGTCTCTTTTGCGGTGCGGTTCTTCGTTCATCTTTCGCGGCCCATACGCGGGGATTCCGTCGAAGTGATATCGGCCAGTACGGTTTCCCCGGCAACCATGGTCTGACCCAAGCAAACCAGCGGCTCTACCCCTTCGGGCAAATAGACATCCAGCCGTGATCCGAACCGGATCATGCCAAAACGTTCTCCGGTTTGCAAACGCGCGCCTTCGGGCACCTCGCAGACGATGCGCCGCGCCACCAGCCCGGCAATCTGCACCACGGCCAGATCGCGGCCGTCATCCATCCGCACGACCAGCGCGTTACGCTCATTATCCTCGCTGGCCTTGTCGAGGCTTGCGTTCAGGAATTTGCCGGGGCGGTATGCAATCTTGCTGACCACGCCCGAAATCGGCAGGCGGTTCACATGGCAGTTGAACACGTTCATGAATACCGAAACCCGCATCATCGGGTCAGGGCCAAGCCCCAGTTCCGCAGGGGGAACCGCCGGTTCCAACAAGGAGATCACACCATCGGCAGGGCTGATGATAAGCCCTTCGCGCGTGGGCGTGACGCGCTTGGGGTCGCGGAAAAAGTAATAGCACCAGATCGTCAGGCCCAGACCAATCCAGCCCAGCGGTTGCCAGACGAAAAACAGCACGAGTGCCACAACCGCAAAGATCGGAATAAAGCGCCACCCTTCGCGGTGGATCGGCTTGATAACAGTGGACATCATGCTGGCGGACATATGCGGGCCTTTGTTGGTTCGTGTAAGCTGATGCGGTCTGGCACATTTCAGAGGGTGAAACAATGCCAAGGCCGATATGGTTCCGCAGCGTTTCCCTTGCGCCACGCCACCCGCCCAGGCCCGCCTTCCTTGGCCAAAATCGCACACCCGGCCCAGATTGGCGCGAAACTGCCATGGCATCAGCATCGCACGCCCCTGTCGTGCCAAGATGGGATAGGGAAGCGCCTTAAGGGAAAAGAGAAATGTGTATCGCGAAATCAAGTTGGTCTGGCGTGCGTGGAGAGGTCAGCCCGCCACATATGCACCAGCGGCGTTTCGGAGAAGCCGTTCAACAAACGGTGGTTTTTGGAAGGGCTATGAATGGCAGATACGAGGCTGAAATAGACTTCATACGGAAACGCTACCAAATGACGAATATCTTAGATCAGCGAGCAGGTAGTGCAAGGTCACTTTCACAAACTGCCAGAGATTTCGCAGTCAGCGCTGTGACTTCCGAGACCCAATTTGTCGCTTTATCAACCTTACCTTCGAAACAGCCACATCCGTAGCCGTAAGAACCATTTGTCTCTCGCCACTGATCCTGAAAATTCCAATCGTTCGGGATGTCGGAGAACCCGTTATCTTGGTCGCCAACACCTTGGACACTTAAGATCCACTCGCCGTCACGATCCGTTAGCCACCAATTAGCGGGCGTCGGATTATCGACCCAACCGCAACGCAATTCAGCTGAAGCAACTTGAGGCAAAAAACCGAATGTGAAAATGAGGGCTAATATGGAAGAACGAGGATTGATTGATCGCATAGTGCTAAATTCCCAAAGTTACTCGGATCGGCGCAAACAGTAATATGGCCATCACAAGCCTAGCTTGCCAGCTATTTCAAATTCAAGTCTTGGGAGCGGGCAGCGAGTGACGGCTTGGTCAGCACAGTATTCGTTGAGATCCGTTCCAAAAACCCACGTTTCAGGAACATCAGCAAAACACCCCGTTTTCCGCCGCAAAAAAAAACCGTTCAAAATTCAATTCCTTGTTGAAGGTTTTTGCCGCGCCTGTGTTCGCCGCGTCCCTCTGCATTATGCAGCACCCAATACCGCTTCGCCCCGGCCAAAAGAAAAACCCCCAAGCTCGCGCAAGGGGGTTAACCTTATTAGTGGGGTTGCCCCCACCAGTGTTCGCTTGACGTCGATCTTTTCTTAAAGACCGCCTTCGCGCTGGGCTTTCTTGCGTGCGAGCTTGCGCGCACGCCGGATTGCTTCAGCTTGCTCACGGGCTTTCTTGACGGAGGGTTTCTCGAAATGTTGCTTGAGCTTCATTTCGCGGAACACGCCTTCGCGCTGGAGCTTTTTCTTCAAGGCCCGAAGGGCTTGTTCGACGTTATTGTCGCGGACGCTGACCTGCATGTGGTTTTCACCACCTTTCTAAGTTAAATTTGCACGGATGTGCAGGCCTGCGCCCTATAACAAAGGGGGAATGGCCTGTCTACCATTCCGACCGGCGCAGGAGGCCTTGATGAGCGACCAAACCCAAGCGGACCCACAGGAAACCGGGCTAACCCCCCAAAAACAGGCGATTTTGCAGGCCGCCTTGCCGCATGTCGCCTTTGACGGCTGGACGGATGTGACCTTTCGCGCGGCGGTGGCTGATTCGGGTGTGGCCGATGGTTTGGCCCGCGCGCTGTTTCCGCGGGGCGGGCTGGATCTGGCTTTGGCCTTTCACGCGCAGGGCGATGCGCTGATGGTGGAACGGCTGGCCGCGCTCGATCTGGGCAGTCGCCGCTATTCGGAACGGGTGGCCCTTGCCATTCGGACAAGGCTGGAACTGGTGGAGGATAAAGAGTTGGTGCGCCGTGGCACCACGCTGTTTTCCCTACCGCAGCACGCCGCCGAAGGGGCAAAGGCGATCTGGGGCACCGCCGATGCGATCTGGAAGGCGCTGGGCGATACCAGCACCGATTTCAACTGGTATACAAAGCGGGCCACGCTGTCGGGCGTTTACGGGGCAACCGTGTTGTTCTGGTTGGGCGATGACAGTCCCGGCCATACCGCCACATGGGATTTTCTGGATCGGCGGATTGCGGATGTGATGCAGATTGAAAAGGTCAAGGCCAGCCTGCGCGATAACCCTTTGTCCAAGGCGCTGCGCAATGGACCCTTTGGCGCTGCGCTTAACGCATTGGAAAAGTTCAAGATGCCAGATATGCCTAAGATGCCCGACGATCTGCCCGGCAGGTTTCGGCAGTAACGCGCCCGACGGCAAGAAATGAGGCAGAGATGACCCTTCCGCATGCGATGCTCGCGATTGAAATCACACAGGCTGGTGCGCCCGATGTGCTGACGCCTTGTTCAGTGCCGGTGCCGGTGCCGCGCCATGGCCAGATTTTGATCCGGGTTGCCTATGCCGGGGTGAACCGCCCGGATGCCTTGCAGCGTGCGGGGGCCTATAACCCGCCCCCCAATGCCTCGCCCCTGCCGGGGCTGGAGGCGTCGGGCCATGTTGCGGCTGTGGGGCCGGGGGTGACGCGCTGGAAGCTGGGCGATGCGGTCTGCGCGCTGCTGCCGGGCGGCGGCTATGCGGAATATGCGGTGACGGCGGCTGATCACGCGCTGCCGGTGCCTGAAGGCATGTCGATGCGTGACGCTGCTTGCCTGCCGGAAACCTGCTTTACCGTCTGGTCCAATGTGGTGATGCGCGGCGGTTTGCGCGGCGGAGAGCGGTTCTTGGTGCATGGTGGCACCTCGGGCATCGGCACAACGGCGATTCAGATTGCCCGCGCGCTGGGGGCGCGTGTTTTTGCCACCGCGGGTTCCGAGGAAAAGTGCAAGGTCTGCACCGATCTGGGGGCCGAAAAGGCCTTTAACTACCGCGAGGAAGATTTTGCCGCCGGGATGAAGGCGGTGGGTGGGGCCGATCTGATCCTTGACATGGTTGGCGGCACCTATCTGCCCCGCAATATCCGCAGCCTTGCCGATGATGGCCGCCTTGTGCAGATCGCCTTTCTGACCGGCGCCAAGGTCGAGCTGAATTTTGCGGAGTTGATGATGCGCCGTCTGACGCTGACAGGGTCAACCCTGCGCCCGCAATCCGATCTTGCGAAGGCCCGAATCGCCGCGCAGGTGGAAACGCATGTCTGGCCGATGATCGCGCGCGGGGTGTTCAAACCCGTGATCGACAGCGAATTCCCGTTGGCAGAGGCCCCCGCCGCGCATTGGCGGATTGAGGCCCCCGGCCATATCGGTAAAATTGTTCTGAAAGCGCGGGAGGGGTAAGCCCCCCGCCCGATTTTATCGCACCGCGCCCAAGATCGCATCCTGCATCCGGCAATCGCGGATTGTATCGGCCCCGCAGCGGCGCGGTTCCAGATCCTTGGTCAGGCACAGGCGCACTTCCTGGATCATGCCAGCCTGACAGGTGACGGTGATCATGTCGCGGGCAAGGCCGGGGTTGGCGGCCAGAAACGCCTCTTCCACCACCTCGGCGGGCACCTCCAGGGTTTTGTTGATCTTGGCAAAAACCTCGGGTTCTTTCACCGAAGCAAAGGCTTTACGGGCGGTGGCAAAGTAATCCTCGGCACTTAACCCCGCGCAGCGCCCGTGTTTTTTCCACTGATACCACGCCAGCCCCGCGCCGCCCATGATATCGGCCATCGCTGCCGACTGGCTGCGCGAGGGGTCGCGCGCGGTGGTGCGGCAATAGGCGGGCCAGCCTTTTTCATATTGCGGCCACAGCCCGTGCAGCGTGAATGTCAGGCCTTTGCCGGGCAGGCACTGGTCCTCGCCGCGGGCATCGCCTTCCAGCGCGCACCAGTTGGCAGACCAACTTAACGCCATCACATAATAGTCGAAATCCCCGGCTTTTTCGCCATCGGCCCGCGCCATAACGCCCGAAAACGCCATCACAAACCCGATCACTAGTGCAAAAACACGCATTTTCTCTTTCCTCTGCCCGTTTGGCCCATTATATGCACCCCTGACTTCCCCGAAAACGAGAAGACGCGAGGCCCCGGCCCGCAGCCGTTTTCCCGGCATGGAAGGGATATATAAAGGAGTGTTGCGATGAACAAGCCACTGATGTCCAAAGCAACCGCCGTCTGGCTGGTGGACAACACAACCCTGACCTTCAAGCAGGTCGCCGATTTCTGCGGGTTGCACGAATTGGAAGTGCAGGGCATCGCCGATGGTGATGTGGCAACCGGGGTCAAAGGCTTTGACCCGGTGTCCAACAACCAGCTTGAACCGGGTGAAATTGAGAAGGGTCAGAAAGACCCGGCCTATCGCCTGAAGCTGAAGTTCAACGCCTCGGCCGTGGGCGAAGAAAAGCGCCGCGGCCCGCGCTACACCCCGCTGTCCAAGCGGCAGGATCGTCCGGCGGCCATTCTGTGGCTGGTGAAATTCCACCCGGAACTGACCGATGGTCAGGTGGGCAAGCTGGTGGGCACCACCAAGCCGACCATCCAGGCCATCCGTGAGCGCACGCATTGGAACATCAACAACATCACCCCGATTGACCCGGTGGCGCTGGGTCTGTGCAAACAGACCGAGCTGGACGCCGCCGTGCAGGTTGCCGTGCGCAAGAAAGCTGCCGAAGGTGGCGTGATGTCGGATGATGAACGTCGCAAGCTGGTCAGCACCGAGCAATCGCTGGGCATGCCGGATGAGCCGAAGATGCCGTCTTCCATCGCAGGGCTGGAAAACTTTACCCTGTCGGAAAAGGAAGAGAAATCGGCCGATTACTCGGACGCGGACAGCTTCTTCAACCTGCCCGATGCGGATGAAGATGATGATGAGGATGATGACGGCATCGACCCGCGCCGTTGATCCGCAGCCGCCAAAGCCACGAAAAAAGCACCCCGCGCGGGTGCTTTTTTATTTGGGGGGCAAGGGGAAAGCGGGGGCTAAGCCGGTGCCGCGTGCTGTTCCACCCAGGCCCGAACTTCGGTCTGACGGTTGCGGGCGACAGGGATTTCCTGCCCCGAATGGGTAACGATCCGCCAGCCGTCGCGGTGGCGCAGCAAGTCGGCGACCGACGTCGTGGCGACCCAATAGCTGCGATGCACTTGCATCCCCGATTCTTCGGGCAGGCAGGCCATCGCATCCGCCAGTCTTCCGCGCAGCAGCAAAGGGGGGCTGCCGTGCAGGGCAACACAGACATAATGCTCCTCGGCTTTCAGATAGATCACGGTATCGCTTTGCACCTGCTTGCCCAGCAGGTCTATCCAGTGGGGGGCCGGCGGCTCTGGCTCTTTGGCAGGTTTGGGGGATGCCTTTTCCGAAGGGATTTCTTGCGTGATCACTGCGTCCTCTGGGGCATAGATGGCGGGGACGGGATGCGCCTTCATCCCTGTCTGCGCGGCAATGCGGCCCAGAAGAAAAGAGGACAAGACGACCTCTCCGATGATGGCGACAACCAGATCAAAGGCCAGAAGCTGCATCCATTGCGCCGGGCTCAGCCCCTGTCCGCCCAAAGCCACGCTCAATTCAACGCCCCAGACCGCCGAGACGCCTATGGCGGGCAGCATGACGACAAAGGTGCGCATCCGGGTGCAGGTGCGATATCCGATGGCCAGCAAGCCGATGGCGGTTGCCAGAAACACCAGAACGCAACTGGCAACGATGAGCATTCTGACAATCACGCCTTCGGGCATGATGTGGTTGTAGGGTTGCACCAAGAAAATGATGCCGGTCATTGTCAGAACCAGACCGACGAAATGCGGACTCCATAATGCGCGGCGCAAATCGCGCCACTTGCCCCTGAATTCGCTACCATTCAAGAATATGATGTGCATTTCATTCCAAAATTGATGAATCTGTTATACTTTTTTGGCACAAAGAGGTCGGGTCGGGGGCAAAGCGCCCGTCAAAAGTTTAAGTGTAGCGAATGCCGACCCGCTTTTCCCAATTCCCATGGCACTGCGTGTCACCGTTAACCTTTGGGTAATTTAGCGTGTTCGCAGGTCAGGGAAACCCTACCTTTGCGATTTTTTCCAATGTTTTTGCAGCGGCTTTTGCACGAGGGGAAGGGCCGGATTTCAGAGGGGGGCATTTCAGAACTTCCGGCGTGCTTTCAGGGCTGCGCCGATGGTGCCATCATCCAGATAATCCAACTCGCCCCCGATAGGCACGCCTTGCGCAAGGCTTGTCACCTGCACCCCGGTTTCCTCTAACGCGTCGGCGATGTAATGCGCGGTGGTTTGCCCGTCGACAGTGGCATTCAGCGCAAGGATCACCTCTCGCGTGGCCTCCTCGCGGACGCGGGCCACCAGTTGCGGGATGCGCAGATCATCCGGCCCTACGGCATCCAGCGCAGACAGCGTGCCGCCCAGAATGTGATAGCGCCCTTTGAAGGCGCGGCCGCGTTCCAGCGCCCACAGGTCAGCCACATCTTCGACCACGCAAATCTCGCCCGTGGCGCGGCGGTCGTCGCGGCAAATCTCGCAAATCTCGGCGGCGCCGATATTGCCGCACACCTGGCAATCGCGGGCGGTTTCGGCCACTTCGGCCATCACACGGGCCAATGGGGCCATCACCGCCCCGCGCTTTTTCAACAGCATCAACACGGCCCGCCGCGCTGACCGTGGCCCAAGCCCCGGCAGCCGCGCCATCAGGTCGATCAACTGTTCAATATCGCGCGGGGTTTCAGCCATGGTCAGAACGGCAGTTTCATGCCCGGCGGCAGGCCCAGCCCCTCGGTCAGCTTGCCCATTTCGGCCTGTGCGCGTTCGCTGGCCTTGGATTGCGCATCCTTGATCGCGGCGAGGATCAGATCTTCGACGACTTCCTTTTCCGAGGCGACAAAAATTGAGGGGTCGATCTCCAGCCCCGTCAACTCGCCCTTGGCGGTGGCGCGCGCCTTGACCAAGCCAGCGCCGCTTTCACCGATCACGACGATCCGCTCCAGCCCCTCTTGCATCTCGGCCATCTTGCCTTGCATTTCCTGCGCGGCTTTCATCATCTTGGCCATGTCGCCAAGCCCGCCCAATCCTTTTAGCATCGCGTATTCTCCACTTGATTTATCCTGAGGTAGGCCGTGCCCTTACGGGGTTCAACCCTCCTCAAACGGGTCCCATTCGTCTTCGACCTCTGGCAGCGCCTCAAAGGCGGCTTCAAGCTCTGGCTGGCGCATCGCGCTGATCTTGGCACCGGGAAAAGCGGCAATCACGGCTTGCACCAACGGGTTTTCCATGGCTTTCGCCTCTGCCGCCAGACGTTCCTTGTCTTGTTCCTCGGCCAGCGTGGCCTTGCCGCCTGCGTTCACAACCGTTACCGCCCAGCGCGCGCCGGTCCAGCCCTGAAGCCGGGTTGCCAGCCGGGAGGCAAGGTCGCGCGGGGCGTCGGCGGTGGGTTCAAATTCGATCCGGCCGGGCGCGTATTTGGCCAGCCGCAGCGTGGTTTCCACCTCGACCAGCAGCTTCATGTCGCGGCGCTCGCGGATCAGATCGACGACATGATCAAAGCTGACATAGCTTTCCAGCGCGCCGGGGGCCAAGGCGACCGCAGTCGCTTGCCCGCCCTGCGCGGCGCCGTGCATCATCGTTGCGCCATGCACCGGGCCCATGGCCGGGGCCGACAGCCGCGTGCTGGCGTGAACCATGCCACCGCCACCGCCACCGCCCGCAGGCGCCCCGCCGACAACCGGGCCGGGCTGCGACGATTGCAACTTGCGGATCAGGCTTTCCGGGTCGGGCAAATCGGCCACATGGGTCAGGCGGATCACGGCCATTTCGGCGGCCATCATGGCATTGGGGGCCAGCGATACCTCCTCCAGTGCTTTGAGCAGCATTTGCCACATGCGCGTCAGCACCCGCATCGGCAAACGCCCCGCCATATCCAGCCCGCGGCGGCGTTCATCGGGGGGGATCGTCGGGTCCTCGGCGGCCTCGGGCGTGATCTTGATGACGGACAGCCAATGCGTGATTTCGGCAAAATCGCGCAGCACGGCCATCGGGTCCGCGCCATCGGCATATTGGTTCGAAAGCTCGGTCAGGGCGGCGGCGGCATCGCCCCGCACCACCATATCGAACAGGTCCAGCACCCGGCCCCGATCGGCCAGCCCCAGCATGGCGCGCACTTGGTCGGCGGTGGTTTCCCCCGCACCATGGCTGATCGCCTGATCCAGCAGCGAGGTCGCATCGCGGGCCGACCCTTCGGCGGCGCGGGTAATCAGCGCCAGCGCATCCTCCGAGATATTCGCCCCTTCGGCCTTGGCAATTTTTTGCAGCAAGGCGATCTGGGCTTCCGGTTCAATCCGTTTCAGATCAAAGCGTTGGCAGCGGGACAGCACCGTCACCGGGACCTTGCGAATTTCGGTGGTGGCAAAGATGAATTTCACATGCGCTGGCGGTTCCTCCAGCGTTTTGAGCAGCGCGTTGAAAGCGTTGTTCGACAGCATGTGCACTTCGTCGATGATGTAAATCTTGTAGCGGGCCGAGGTGGCGCGATACGCGACCGAGGCGATGATTTCGCGGATGTCATCCACCCCGGTGCGGCTGGCGGCGTCCATTTCCATCACATCGACATGGCGGCCTTCCATGATGGATTTGCATTGGTCGCATTGGCCGCAAGGTTCCGTTGTCGGCCCGCCCTTGCCATCGGGGCCAACGCAGTTCAGCCCTTTGGCAATGATCCGGGCGGTGGTGGTTTTGCCCGTGCCGCGAATACCGGTCATGATGAAGGCCTGCGCGATCCGGTCGGCGGCAAAGGCGTTTTTCAACGTGCGCACCATCGCATCCTGCCCGACCAGATCGGCAAAGGTTTCGGGCCGGTATTTGCGGGCCAGAACCTGATAGGCTTTGGGGGCTGTGTCGGACATGTGGCTCCTTGCGGCGGCGGCGGATTCGAACTTCGGCCAGAGGTTAGGCGCTGGCTTGTCGCGCGTCCAGTCAATGACTAGTCTGAAACAGGGTATACCGCCGGGAGACGCCGATGTCGAACAGTCGCTGGGTTCAGATTTTGCTTGCGCTTTGGCTGGTGGTTTTTCTGTGCTCGCTGGCCTTGCGGGTGTTTGGCCCCGCCGAGGGGCTGGGCTTTCTGCGTGGGGTGGAACGGGCGGCGGGCTTTGTCATCGGGCAGTTCTTTGCTGGGGTGGTTGCGATGCAGGCCCGCAGTTTTGCGATCCGTCTGCCCAAGGGCGATGCGTTGCGCCTTGTGGGGCAGGTGCCGCTGATGGTCACTGCGGCGATGATTGCGCTGGCCTTCGTGCTGATCGTCCGGGCCTTGAATCAAGGCTTGGCATGAGCGGCTTTTCCCTGACGCCGCTACCGCTGTTGAAGGGGGCGCTGGCGCTGTGCCCGTTGCCGGGTGCCGGGGAGGGGGCGGGCTTGGCCGATGATCTGGCGCAGGTGCAGGCTTGGGGGGCCGATCTGGTGCTGACCTTGGTGCCACAAGCGGAACTGGCGGAATTGGGCGCATCTGCCCTGCCGCAGCAGGTGGCGCGGTTGGGCATGGCGTGGCGGCCTTTCCCGATCAGGGATTTTGGGGTGCCGCAGGGCGGTGACTGGCCCGCGCTGTCGCAAGAGCTGCGCGCGGTTCTGGCGCGTGGCGGGCGGGTGATGATCCATTGTCGGGGGGGCTGCGGTCGCACGGGCATGATCGCCCTGCGTCTGATGCTGGAGGCGGGTGAGCCACCGCAACCCGCTTTGGCCCGGTTGCGCGCGGCACGTCCCTGCGCGATTGAAACCGAGGCGCAACTGGCTTGGGCGCTGCGGGATTAGCGCTTTTTGTGTTTCTGCGCGGTCTTGATCTGTTTGGCCAGCGCCTTGCCCTTGGACCGTTTGGTGATGCCATAACCCTTGCCCATGGCCGCCGCCGATGTGGTGCTGTTCACCGCATCTTCGGCTGAAAGCTTGCGCCAGCGGTCCAGCCGGTCGGCATCGACGTCGCCACTGGCGATGGCGGCTTGCACGGCGCAACCGGGTTCTGCCTCATGCGCGCAATTGCGGAATTTGCACTGGCTCGCCAGTTCGGTGATTTCGGCAAAGGTGACATCAATCCCCGAAGCAGCATCAGATACCCCAAGCCCGCGGATGCCGGGTGTATCAATCAGCCAACCGCCCTTGGGCAGCGGATAAAGGCTGCGGGCCGTGGTGGTATGGCGACCGCGCGTGTCGTCGCGGATGCCTTGTGTTGCCTCAGTCATCCCGGTCAGCGCATTGGTCAGCGTGGTTTTCCCCACACCAGAGGACCCGGCCAGCGCCACGGTTTTTCCCATGCCGCACCATTGCGCCAGCTTTTCGGGCACATCTGGGGCGTGGGCGTCCAGCACCAGCACCGCCAAATCCCGCCCCAGTTTCTGCGCCTCGATGGCATAGCTTTCGGGATCGTCGGCCATATCGGCCTTGGTCAGCAGGATCACGGGTTCTACTTCGGCGTCATGAGCCAGGGTCAGATAGCGTTCCAGCCGCGCCACGTTGAAATCGGCATTACAAGAGGTGGTGATAAACAGCGTGTCGATATTGGCGCCGATCAGGCGATATTCACCGATGTTGCGGCTGCCTGCACGCGAATGCACCCGGCGTTGCAGCAGGCTGCGCCGTTCCAGCCGCCGCCGCATCACCGATTGCGTGGCGGAAATCATCACCCAATCGCCCACGGCAAAGCTGCCCGAAGGGTGGCCATTGGGCAGCGCCACCTCACGCGGGCCATCGGGTGTCAGCACGGCCAAGCGGTCACGATGCACTTGCGCCACGCGGGCGGGCAGGCTGCCGTCATCCTCTGCCGTGATCTGACGCGCGAAATCATCGCTCCAGCCAAGGGCTTCAAGCGAGAGGGGTGGGGGGGTATCGGTGGAGATGACAAATATCCCGGCGTTTGGCGCAAGCGCGCGCCCAATGGGCGAGGGTGAGAGGCTGGACATCGACCCAAGTGGGGCTCGTTGTGGCTGCTTCCTTCCGGACCTGACCAGGTTGGCGAGGCACTTGCCCGCGCCAACCTCTCCCCTTCGATATAGGTGGCGCGAACGGGATTCGCAAGGTCAACTGGGCAAAAGGCCAATCGCGCGCGCGCCGGACAGCAGATCGGGGGCCACCAGATGCGCAAAGCGGCCCGAAGCGGGGTTGATATCGGGCACCTGCACCACGGTCATGCCTGCGCGATGCGCCGCTTCGGCCCCGGTTTCGCTGTCTTCAAAGGCAAGGCAGCGTTTCGGGTCCACCCCCAGAAGCGATGCAGCCAGCAAGAACGGATCGGGCGCGGGTTTGGCATGGGTCACATCGTCAAAACTGACGAAATGGCTGAAATAGCCGGAAATATCAGTCACGCCCAGCTTGTAATCCAGTTGCGCGCGGGTGGAGGAGGTGGCCAGAGCCTTTGGCAAGGCCACCGCGCCCAGCAATTCATGCGTGCCGGGTTTCAGCGGGATGCCGCCCGCATAATGCGCAAGCACCTGCCGTTTCCACGCCTCGGCAAAGGCATCGAAATCCAGTTGCGGAAACCGCGCGCGGACAAGGCCCGCGCCTGTCACGTCATCCCGCCCGATCAGCCCGTGCAGAAAGCTTGGGTCCACCGTGATGCCGCAATCGGCAAAGGCCTTGATCCCCGCCGCCTGTGTCAGGCTTTCGGTGTCCAGCAGGGTGCCATCCAGATCAAAGATAACCGCATCAAACATGCGGTCAGACGCCTGCGTCGATGATGGCACGCGCCAGAATGGGCACGGTGCGCGCGTTCAGCCCGGCGATGTTCATCCGGCTGTCCCCCACCATATAGATGCCATGATCACGGCGCAGGGTTTCCACCTGTTCCGGCGTTGCCCCCAGCCGCGAGAACATGCCGCGATGCTGGGCCAGAAAGCCGAAACGGTCAGACCCGGACAGGCGGCGCAATTCGGCGGCAAGGCTTTCCCGCAGGGTCAGCATGTTCTGCCGCACGTCTTCCAGTTCGGCCTGCCATTCGGCGCGCAGGGCAGGATCGGTCAGGATCATGGTCACCAGCCGCGCGCCGTGATCGGGTGGAAAGCTGAAGTTCTGGCGGTTGAGAAAGGCCAGATTGCCCTGCACCACCGCCCGCATATCCGCATTTGGCGCGATGGCGATCAGGATGCCGGTGCGTTCGCGGTAAATCCCGAAGTTCTTGGAACAGGACGCCGCGATCAGCATCTCGGGCAGGCGGCTTGCCAACAGGCGCATGCCTGCGGCGTCCTCCTCCAGCCCGTCGCCAAAGCCTTGGTAGGCGATATCGACAAATGGAATGGCCCCGGTCTTTTCCAGCATGTCGGCCACGGCGGCCCATTGCGGCAAGGTCAGGTTTGCCCCGGTCGGGTTGTGGCAGCAGGCGTGCAGCAACACCACATCACCGGGCTTTGCGCTGGCCAGATCGGCCATCATGCCATCAAAATCGACGCCGCGCCTCTCGGCGTCGAAATAGCGATATTCGGCCATCTTCATGCCAAGGTATTTGATGATCGACGGATGGTTGGGCCAAGTGGGGTTGGACAGCCACACCGTAGCATCGGGGCTGGCAAGCTGGATCAGTTCCAACGCTTGGCGAATGGCACCGGTGCCGCCGGGCGTGGCCACGGCAGCCAAGCGATCGGCTGGCACAACACCGGCCAGCAGCAGGGTTTGCATGGCTTCGGCATAGGCAGGTTCACCCGCGAGGCCGGTATAGGTTTTGGTTTTTTCGCTTTCCCAAAGCTGCTTTTCGGCGGCTTTGACCGCGCGCATCACCGGGGTCAGCCCGGTGGCATCCTTGTAGACCCCGACGCCAAGGTCGATCTTGGTGTCGCGCGGGTCATCCTTGAACATCTGGATCAGTTGCAGGATCTTGTCTTGCGGTTGGGCGTGCAGCGCGTTCAGCATGGGGTCTTCTTTCAACAGATTGCAGGGTCAGCCTTTGGCGATGGGCAGGTCATCATACATGCCCCATTCCGACCAAGAGCCATCGTAAAGCGCGTGATTGCGGTGGCCGATGCGTTCCAGCCCCAGCGACAGGATCGCCGCCGTAACGCCGGACCCACAGGTCGTGATCACGGGTTTGGACAGGTCCACCCCTGCCGCCTCAAAGGCTGTGCGCAGGGCGGGCGGCGTTTTCATCGTGCCATCGGGGTTCAGCAACTCGGCAAAGGGCAGGTTTTTCGAATTCGGAATGTGGCCTGCGCGCAGGCCGGGGCGGGGCTCGGCCACTTCGCCCTTGAAGCGGGCGGCGGCGCGGGCATCCACGATTTCCGTTTCCAGCAGTTTGGAGGCAGAGGCGACTTGCGTGACATCTTTCACCAAGCCGGATTGGCGCTGCACGGTGATATGGCGGTCGCGCACCACGGGGGGCATATCTTCGATTTCGCGCCCTTCGGCCTGCCATTTCGGCAAACCACCATCCAGCACCGCCACGTCGGTTTTGCCCATCAGCCGAAAGGTCCACCAGACGCGGGCCGCCGAAAACAGCCCGGTGCTGTCATAGACCACAACCTGATGCCCGTCACCCACACCCATCGCCCGCATCCGGCTGATGAATTTTTCCACCGGGGGGGCCATATGTGGCAGCTCTGACCGATGGTCCGAAATCTCGTCGATATCAAAGAAGCGCGCACCGGGAATATGGGCGGCATGATATTCCGCCAGCGCATCGCGGCCCGTTGCCGGCATGTGCCAAGACGCATCAATCACCCGCAGATCGGGGTCTTTGAGGTGTTTGGCCAGCCAGTCGGTGGAGACCAGCGTTTTCGGGTCGTCTTGCGGGGCGGGGGTCATCTGTGGCTCCTTGCAGCAATACGTTGGGTATATCGGATAAGCCGTATGAGGCAAGGCTGGAGACGGCAAAACCAGTGGCCTTGGGGTCGCAGCTTGGCGAAAGCCGGTGCCGCGCGGGGCCGCCCTGCGCAACGCCTCGCAGGATGTGCCTTAGCGGTTTTGCTTCAAAAGACGGGCCTTCTGGCGATCCCAGTCGCGCTTGGCCGAGGTTTCGCGCTTGTCGGCATTCTTTTTGCCCTTGGCGATCCCCAGCTTGAGTTTGACCATCCCGCGCTCGTTGAAATACATTTTCAGCGGCACGATGGTCATGCCTTCGCGGGCGGTCGCATTCCACAGGCGCGACAGTTCCTTGCGCGACACCAGCAGCTTGCGTTTGCGGCGTTCTTCATGGCCCCATGTCTTTGCTTGCAGATAGGGGGCAATATAGCCGTTGATCAGCCAAAGCTCGCCATCTTCGACGCTGGCATAGCTTTCCGCGATATTGGAACCGCCTTGCCGCAAGGACTTTACTTCTGAACCCAAAAGCATGATGCCCGCCTCGATATCATCTTCGATAGCGAAATCGAACCGCGCGCGGCGGTTTTCGGCAATGAGTTTGGAATTGGGGTCGCTGTGTTTTACCATGGTGCACCCCAGATAGGGGTTGGCGCGCCGACTGTCCAGATGGCGGCGTTTGGCAAAGGGGTTGGAATGTTCTTGCAGATCGCCATTGGCACCGGGTTGATGTTGCTGTCGATTGCCGTGGGTGGCGCCGGAATTCTGGCGATGGAGATGGGGTTTGCCCGCAGCCACCGTTGGCTGGTGCGAGAGCCACACCGCCCCAAGCTGCTGCTGGTCATGCTGGGTGTGTCTTTTGTGGTGCTGGGGATCATCACGGCAGGCGTCTGGATCTGGGCCTTGGCCTTTTACGCCTTGGGCGTGTTCATCACGCTGGAGGCCTCGGTCTATTTTTCGCTGGTCAGCTTTACCACGCTTGGCTTTGGCGATGTGTTGTTGCCGCAGGAATGGCGATTGCTATCGGGCATGGCGGCGGCGAATGGGCTTTTGAACTTTGGCCTGTTGACCGCGCTGCTGGTTGAGGCGCTGCGCCATGTGCGGCTGGGGCAGATGAACGCGCGCAAAGGCCGGGAATAGGGCGAAACACCTTACGGCTTGCGGGCGATCAGGGTGTAGCACAGCGGCAATTGCGCGGTCTGGCCTTCGTAGCGGTCGTAATCCACCTCTCGGTTGGAATGGGGGTGTTCGGTCAGCCGTTCCATCCGCAGGCCCGCCGCTGCGATGGCCGTCACTATCGCCCCCATCGGATGCGCGAACCAATAAGACCGCGCGCCCTTGCCTGCGTCTGTGCCGTCATAGGTGATGACATCGTCAAACACCTGTGGTTCGGCCTGAAAATAGGACCGCACGGGCGCAAACGGGTCGGGTGCATCCGGGTCGAACATATCAAGGATGGGGTGGGTTTCATAAATCACCAACTGGCCGCCTGCCGCCATCAGCCCGGCCACAATCTGAAAAAAGCGCGGCAGGTCGGGCATCCAGTTCAGCACACCGATGGTGATAAGCGCGAGGTCATGGCCGCGCGGGGTGTTTTCGGGCAGGGCATAGATATCGGCGCAGAGGAATTGGCAATCAGACTGCGCGGCGCGGGCCAGTTGCGCCGCCTGTGCCAAAAACCCTGCGGATTGGTCGATGCCCAAGCGGGGCCGCGCGCCGAAATGCGCCAGCGACAGCAGTTCCCGCCCGTTGTTGCAGCCGATTTGCACCGCCGTTTTGCCTTGCAGCGACAGGGCTTGCAGCGTCTCGGCCAGGCAGGCATCGAAGGTGGAAAACCCCGGCTGGCTTGCCGCCTGCACCAGTGCCGCCCATTCCGGCGTTGCGGCATGCGCCGGGGCCGAAGCATCCCATGCGGCGCGGTTGGCGGCGGTGTAGCGTGTCAGATCTTGTGTCATGCTGTGGCCCCGGAAGTTTTGCGCCCGCGCAGCAGCGTGTAAATGCCTGAGGCGACGATGATCGCGCTGCCGATCAGCGTGGCGGCATCGGGGCGTTCCGCAAAGACCAGCGCGCCAAGGATCAGCGCGAACACCAGCCTTGTGTAGCGGAACGGCGTCACGACCGATACCTCGCCGACGCGCATCGCGGCGGTCAGCGCGTAATAGCCTGCAACGCCAAACAGGGTGGCCGCCGCAAGGGCAATGCTGGTGGGCGCATCTGGCCAGACCGCGCCCCCCGTCCATGCCAGCAGCACAGCCCCGGTGGGCACCATCATCGCAAAGCCGTAAACACCCAGCGTCAGGTTGGACAGGGTCTTGGGGGCGGCCCGCGTGGCCAGATCACGCCCGGCAAAGCCCAGCATCCCCAGCACGGCAAGCACCGACAGCGGGGTAAAGCCCGCAAGCCCCGGTCGCAGCACCACCATGACGCCGACAAACCCCACCATGATCGCCGACCAGCGCCGCCAGCCGACCTTTTCGCCAAACACCAGCGCCGCCCCCGCGACCACAACCAAAGGCGTGGCCTGCAAGATGGCCGAAGCCGAGGACAGCGGCGTCAGCGCAATCGCCAAGGTGTAAAACAGGCGGCCCATCACCTCAAACACCGCGCGGATCAGGATCGGGGCAGACAGGATCGCGGGGTTCAGCAGCCGTGCGCCTTGCGCCTTGGCAAGGATTGCAAACCCCACCATCCCCGCCGCACCAAAGATCATCAAAATCTGGCCCACGGGGATTTGGCGGGCAGCGGTTTTCAGGAACATATCCTCCACCGCGAAGCCTGCCATCGCGGCAATCATCATCAGGCTGCCGCGCAGATTGTTGTTCATATCACTTCCCTGCGGCCCAGCATGTCTTTGCGCTGCACCCTAACGCCCGGCGGTGGCAAAAGAAAAGAGCGATTGAGCGGGCTTACTTCTTGCCCGGCGTGCCGTCGAATTTCTTTTCCAGATCGGCCCAGCAGTCGATGTAGTCATCCTGCAACGGGGCTTCCTTGGCGGCGAAAGGCGTCAGATGTTGCGGGAAACGGGTTTCGAACATGAAGCTCATGGTATGGTCGAGCTTGTGCGGTTGCAGGTCGGCATTGCTGGCACCTTCAAAGGCGGTGCGGTCGGGGCCGTGGGGCAGCATCATGTTATGCAGGCTTAGGCCACCGGGGATGAAACCTTTGGGCTTGGCATCATATTGGCCGTAAATATTGCCCATCAGTTCCGACATGACATTCTTATGATACCACGGCGGGCGAAAGGTATTTTCCGCCACCATCCAGCGTTCGCGGAACAGCACAAAGTCGATATTCGCGGTGCCTTCCACCCCTGACGGCGCGGTCAGCACGGTAAAGATCGACGGGTCCGGGTGATCAAACAGAATGGCACCGACCGGGCAATAGGTGGTCAGATCATATTTCACCGGGGCGTAATTGCCGTGCCATGCCACCACGTCCAACGGCGAATGGCCGATGCGGGTTTCGTGGAACTGCCCGCACCATTTCACCGTCACGGTGCTGGGCACCTCGCGATCTTCAAACGCGGCCACGGGGGTTTTGAAATCGCGGCGGTTGGCCATGCAATTGGCCCCGATGGGTCCGCGCCCCGGCAGATCAAACTTCTGCCCGTAGTTTTCACAGACAAAGCCACGCGCGGGGCCGTCCAGCACCTCTACCCGATAGACCAGCCCGCGTGGCAGGATGGCGATTTCCTGCGGGGCAAGGTCTATCACCCCCAATTCGGTGCAAAAGCGCAAACGGCCTTCCTGCGGCACCACCAGCAGTTCCGAATCCGCCGAGAAGAAATAACTGTCCACCATGCTTTGCGTGACCAGATAGATATGGCTGGCCATGCCCACTTGGGTGTTCACATCCCCTGCCGTGGTCATGGTGCGCATGCCTGTCAGCCACGTCAGCGCGGCATCGGAATGGGGAACCGGGTCCCATCGGTATTGACCAAGGCTGATGACATCCGGGTCCACGCAAGGCGCGGTTTTCCAATAGGGCAGGGCAATTTTGGCAAAGCGCCCGGTGTGTTTGACCGAAGGGCGGATGCGGTAGCACCATGTCCGTTCATTCTGGTGGCTTGGCGCAGTGAAAGCGGTGCCGGAAAGCTGTTCGCCATAAAGACCGTAGTTGCATTTTTGCGGGCTGTTCATGCCCTGTGGCAGCGCACCGGGCAGCGCCTCGGTTTCGAAATCATTGCCAAAGCCGGGCATATAACCGGGTGTGGTGCCAACAGGGCTTGGCGCAGAATGCAGCTTGGTCATGGGGGTGGCCTTTCGGGACAGGTGCTTTTCGGATAATAGTTGAAAATGTAACTAACAAGGGATTTGTCGCCCGATGCCCAGCGAGTCAGATTTCGATTTGCAGCAGTTTTTGCCCTATCTGCTGAATCAGGCGGCGGAACAGGCCAGCCTTGGCTTTCAGACGCTTTACAAAACCCGCTATGGCATGTTGCGCACCGAATGGCGGGTGCTGTTTCACCTTGGCCGCTATGGCGAGATGACGGCAAAGGCGCTGTGCGACCGGGGGCGGTTGCATAAAACCAAGGTCAGCCGCGCCGTCGCCAAGCTGGAGGGGCGACGGTTTTTGCAGCGCCGCACCGTGCCACAGGATCGCCGCGCCGAGGTTTTGGCGCTGACCGCAGCGGGCCGCGCCGCCTATGCCGATTTACACGCGCAGGCGCAGGTGTTTGACCGCCAACTGACCGCAGGGCTTTCGCCTGCGCAGGATCAGGCCTTGCGGCAGGCTTTGGTGATTTTGGCAAAGCTGTAGCGCCCCGGTATTTTGCCAAATGGACAAAAGATCCCGCGCGGATATGCCTTTTCGGGGCTTTGAAACCGTGTCATTTCGTGGCATCACCTTGCCGCACTGAAAACCCCGCTTTCGGGCGGAAAAAGGATAAAAAACTCCGCGAAACGGCGCTGGCATGTCGCAAATTCAGTGTGGGGGCCGGGTGAAATGCCCGAGAAACAAGCAAACAATCTCATATGGGGAGAGACTGGGATGACACATCGGCGAATGATCTTGGGGGCGCTGGGCGGCATGGCGCTTGCGGCCTTGGCGGGCACGCAGGTCTTGGCACAAGAGGTGACGCTGAAGCTGCACCAGTTTTTGCCCGCGCAGGCCAATGTGCCAAAGCTGATCCTCGATGTCTGGGCCGATAACGTCGAGCGCGACTCGGCCGGGCGGATCAAGGTCGATCGCTTTCCTTCCATGCAGTTGGGCGGTGCCCCGCCGGAATTGCTGGATCAGGCGATTGACGGTGTGGCCGATGTGATCTGGACGGTGGTCGGCTACACGCCGGGTCGTTTCCCGTCGACCGAAGTGTTGGAGCTGCCTTTCATGGTGTCGGATGCGCGCGCGGCCTCCTATGCCTATTGGAAGCTGTTTGATGCCCATATGAAGGATACCGAGTTCAAAGATGTGCATGTGCTGGGCACTTGGGTGCATGGGCCGGGCCTGTTCCATACGGCTGATCCGGTCGAAACCCCTGCCGATCTGCAAGGCATGAAAATCCGCGGGGCCTCGCGCATGGTCAACACGTTGTTGGAAAAGCTGGGGGCGGAGCCGGTGGGCATGCCGGTGCCTGCGGTGCCCGAAGCCTTGTCCAAAGGCGTGATTGATGGTGCGACCATCCCGTGGGAGGTGACGGGGTCGCTGAAGGTGCCGGAACTGGTGGGCAATCACACCGAATTCGAAGGCCCGGCGCTGTATAACGTGACCTTTGTGCTGGCGATGAACAAAGGCGTCTATGAAGCCCTGCCCGATGATCTGAAAGCCGTGATCGACCAGAATTCCGGCTTGGAGTTTTCGGTGTTTGCGGGCGGCGTGCAATCGGATGCCGATGCACCTGCGCGTCAGGTCGCGGTGGATCGTGGCAACACCATCATCACCATCAGCAAGGACGAGGCCGCGCAGACATGGCTGCCTTTGGTCCAGCCGATTTACGCCTCTTGGGTGGCGGAAATGCATGGCAAGGGGATTGACGGGCAAGCCCTGATTGATGAGGCCCGCGCCTTGATGGATGAATACCAAGCCAAGCAATAGGGCTGTGGCGCAAAAGGGGCCTTGATGCAGCGCTTTTTTCAAACCCTTGCACGGGTCTTTGCCTATTTGGGCGGGGCCATGCTGGTGGCCTTGGTTCTGCTGACCTGCCTTTCGGTGCTGGGCCGGAAGGCAAGCGATCTGCTGCATGGAATGCTGGCCCGCGATCTGTTTGCGGGCACGGCGCAGGCCTTGCTGGATGCCGGCATCGGCCCGGTGAAAGGCGATATTGAGTTGATCGAGGCCGGTATCGCCTTTGCCATTTTCGCCTTTCTGCCGCTGTGCCAGATCAAATCGGGCCATGCGGCGGTGGATATGTTCGCCAACCGATTGCCGCCGCGCGCTGATCGCATCTTGCGCGCGCTGACCGAGGTGGTCTTTGCCGCCGTTCTGGTGCTGATCGCGGTGCAGCTTGGCGCAGGCATGCAGAGCGAGCTGCGGTCTGGGCAGACGACCTTTCTGTTGCAGTTTCCGCTGTGGTGGGCCTATGCGCTTAGCCTGACTGCTGCTGTCGTTGCTGCCCTTGTGGCGGTCTATGTGGCGCTGATGCGGATGGCCGAAGCCGTCACGGGCCGTGCGCTCTTGCCCGTGGAAGGGACCGAAGCGTGAGCGATCTGGCAATCGGCCTGTGGTCCTTTCCGGCGCTGATGGCGCTGATTTTTCTGCGCGTGCCCATCGGGCTTGCGATGTTTCTGGCCGGGCTGGTGGGGATGATGCTGGTGGGGGGCGGGTCTGCCGCTGCTTTTGCCCGTTTGAAATCTGAAACCTTCACCACGTTTTCCAGCTATTCGCTGTCTATCGTGCCGATGTTTTTGCTGATGGGCCAGTTCGCCACGCTGGGCGGGCTGTCGCAAGCGCTGTTCAAGGCGGCGGAAAGCTGGTTGGGGCATCGCCGGGGCGGGGTGGCCATGGCGGCTATCGGGGCCTGTGCCGGGTTTGGCGCGATCTGCGGATCATCACTTGCCACAGCGGCCACGATGGGGCGGGTGGCCCTGCCAGAACTGCGGGCGCATGGCTATGCTGGCGGGTTTTCCACGGCGACTTTGGCGGCGGGGGGCACATTGGGTATTCTGATCCCGCCTTCGGTGGTGCTGGTGATCTATGCCATCCTGACCGAGCAGAATATTGCCAAGCTGTTCCTTGCTGCCTTTTTGCCGGGGCTGCTGGCGGCGCTGGGCTATGTGCTGGTGATTTCGGTTTATGTGCGGCTGTATCCGGCCTCGGCGGGGCTGCGCGCGCGGGTGCCCTATGCCGCGCGCTTTGCCGCCTTGCTAGAGGTCTGGCCCGTCTTGCTGGTGTTTGTCGCCGTGGTGGGCGGGATTTACGGCGGCATCTTTACCCCGACCGAAGCCGCGGCGATTGGCGCCTTTGGCACCGGTTTCATCGCTTGGGCCAAAGGCGGGCTGACGCGTGACAGCTTGGCCGAAAGCTTTCTGGTTACCGGAAAATCCACCGCGATGATCTTTTTCATCGTGCTGGGGGCGGCGTTTTACAATGGCTTTCTGGCGCTGACCCAAGTGCCGCAGGAAATCTCCGCTTGGGTGGTGGAGCAAGGGTTCAGCCCGTGGTTGGTGCTGGTGCTGATCTTGGTGTTTTACCTGTTGCTGGGCTGCCTGATGGACAGCCTGTCGATGATCCTGCTGACAATCCCGATCTTTTGGCCTGTGGTGCAGGGCCTCGATTTCGGTTTTATCACAATGGCGGACCTGCATGCCGCCCGCGCCACCGAGGCTTTGGCGCGCGGGCTGTCGCTGGCCCCTGATATGCTGAACAGCGTGCAGGCGGTATTGGCGCAGGGCGCAGAGCTTTCGCCTGAGCAAATCCGCGCGCTGGGCCTGCGCGGGGTGAATGACGGCGCATTGGCGCGCATCAACCTTGAGCAAACCGCAATCTGGTTCGGCATCTTGGTGCTGATCGTGGTGGAGGTGGGGCTGATTACCCCGCCGGTGGGGATGAATCTGTTCATCATCAATACAATGGACCGCAAAACCCCGATGATGGAAACCTACAAGGCGGTGTTGTTCTTTGTGGGTTCTGACATTTTGCGCGTGGCGATTTTGGTGGCGTTCCCGGCGATCACGTTGTTTCTTGTCGGCTGGTAAGACAACGGAGGCGGCAGGATGAAGATTGATGATTTCGGCGTTGAGATTTGGATGAACGCCCATGAAAACGACTGCACCTATAACCTCGCCGAAACCTGCGTCGACTCGCTGACCTTGGCGGAATTGCTGGAGATTTGCGGCAAGACCGACAGTTTTCTGGCCGATGTTCTGCCAATGCGCCTTGGCTATGGCGCGATTGAAGGGTCGGACCGTCTGCGCGCCGCGATTGGGGCGATGTATCAGCGCCAGCAGCGCGAGAATATCGTGGTGACGCATGGCACCATCGGTGCCAATGCGCTTGTGCATGAAACGCTGGTAGAGCCGGGCGACCGCGTGATTTCGGTTTTGCCGACCTATCAGCAGCACTATTCCATCCCCAAAAGCTATGGCGCGGATGTTCAAATCCTGCCTTTGCATGTGCAAAACGGCTTTCTGCCCGATCTGGCGGAACTGGAACGCCTTGCCACGCCGGGCACTAAGCTGATTGCCATCAATAACCCCAACAACCCCACGGGTGCCTTGATGGATGCGGCGTTCTTGGCCCAAATCGCCGAGATTGCGCGGCGGGTCGGGGCCTATGTGCTGTGCGATGAGGTTTATCGCGGCACCGATCAGCAGGGGTCGGGCTTTACCACCTCTGTCGCCGATATTTACGAGCGGGGGATCAGCACGGCAGGCATGTCCAAGGCGTTTTCGCTGGCCGGGTTGCGGCTGGGCTGGATTGCCGGACCAGAGGAGGTGATCCGCGCGGTGTCGGTGCATCGCGATTACACCACGATCAGCGTGGGCATGATCAATGATTATCTGGCCGCGATTGCCTTGGAAAACCGTGACAAGATCATCGCGCGCAGCCAGCGGATTACACGCGGCAATCTGGCGATCTTGGACGCATGGGTGCAGGCGGAGCCGCTGATCACCTATCACAAGCCTGCCTCTGGCACGACGGCGCTGCTGCGGTATCACTTCGATATGCCCAGCGAGGTGTTTTGCCTGCGTTTGCTGCGCGAAACCGGGGTGATGCTGACCCCCGGTTCCGCGATGGAAATGGAAGGCTGGGTGCGTATCGGCTATGCCAATGCGCCCACCATTCTGCGCGACGGGCTGGAAAGGTTGAGCGGGTTTCTGGCCACCCTTGCGGCAGAGCAGCGCGCGGCGTCCGCCTGACCGCGTCAGGCGCAGGATTGCCACCCTGAAAACTGGCCTTAAATCTGCGTTTCGTCTGGCCCTACGTCGGGACTTGGCAAAGCATGATAATTGACGGCAGAATTGATGATCTTTTTTCTGGCCGGGCAACCCCGGCCTGTCCTTCGCAAAGGTGCTCCGATGGATACCATGACCCACAGCAATGACATGTCCGGCGTGATCGCGGCAGATCGCGCCCATATCTGGCACCATCTGGTGCAGCACAAAGGCTTTGAGGTGAATGATCCGCGGATCATCGTCGAAGGTAAGGGCCTGCGCGTCTGGGATGCCAAGGGCAAAGAGCATCTGGACGCGGTTGCAGGCGGGGTCTGGACGGTGAACGTGGGCTATGGCCGCGAGAGCATCGCGCGGGCGGTGTATGACGCGATTTTGAAGATGAACTTTTACGGCGGGGCCACGGGCACCGTGCCCGGTGCGATCTTTGCGGAACGCCTGATCGAAAAGATGCCGGGGATGAGCCGGGTTTACTATGCCAACTCGGGTTCCGAGGCGAATGAAAAAGCCTTCAAGATGGTGCGCCAAATCTCGGCCCGGCACCATGGCGGCAAAAAGCACAAGATCCTGTATCGTCACCGCGATTATCACGGCGGCACCATCGCCACCATGTCCGCCGGTGGCCAGTATGAACGGAACGCCCAATACGGGCCGTTTACCCCCGGTTTCGTCGAGGTGCCGCATTGCCTTGAATATCGCAAGCAGTGGGATACCGAAGATTACGGCGTGCGTGCCGCCGATGCGATTGAAGAGGTGATCCTGCGCGAAGGCGCCGATACCATCGGTGCGCTGTGCCTGGAGCCGATCACCGCCGGGGGGGGCGTGATCGTGCCGCCCGCTGGCTATTGGGAACGGGTGCAAGAGATTTGCACCAAATACAACATCTTGCTGCATATTGACGAAGTGGTCTGCGGCATGGGCCGCACGGGCACTTGGTTCGGCTATCAGAACTATGGCATCAAGCCGGATTTCGTGACGATGGCCAAGGGCGTTGCCTCTGGCTATGCGGCGATTTCCTGCATGGTGACAACCGAAGCCGTGTTTGAACAGTTCAAGGATGACCCGACAGACCCCTTGTCCTATTTCCGCGATATCTCCACCTTCGGGGGCTGCACGGCTGGCCCGGCGGCGGCTTTGGAAAACATGCGGATCCTTGAGGATGAAGACCTGTTGGCCAACACGCTGAAGATGGAAAAGCGGCTGCTGGGCAATCTGCAAAACCTGATGGACAAGCATCGGGTGATTGGCGATGTGCGCGGCAAGGGCCTTTTCTGCGGGGCGGAACTGGTGGCCGACCGCGAGACCAAAGAACCCGCAGCCGAGGCGAAAGTGGCGGCGGTGGTGGCCGATTGCGCGGCGCAGGGCGTGCTGATCGGGATGACCAACCGCAGTATTGCGGGCTATAACAACACGCTGTGCATGTCGCCCGCGCTGATCGCCACGGCGGATGATATCGACCAGATCACCACCGCCATCGACAAGGCGCTGACCAAGGTGTTTTCCTGATCTTTCGGGAGTGCCTGACGGAACCCAAAAGGCCCGCGCCATCCCCGGCGCGGGCCTTTGCCTGCCTGTCTGGTTTGGGCGCAGGTCAGGCCCGCATTTCCGCCCTTAGGGCGATGATGCGGCGATCATTGACGCCTCGGCCCGAGATCATGCCAAGGGCTGCCATCTTGGCCAGAATTGTCCAGTAATCCTCATCGCTGGCCTGCGCCAATGCTTTGGGCGACAGCCGGTCATCGGGCAGGAAGGGCAGGAACAAGCTGTCATCCTGCGGGCCGACCAGCGCGCGCAATTGCTCTGGGCCGTTGCCAGCCTCGCCCAAACGGTCCAGATGCATCAAGGTCAGACGCCCGCGCAGGTGGCTGATGCTGGGCAATTCCGCCAGCCGATCATAGACGCGCAGGGTCGAGGCCGAAAACCCCGTGACCAACAGCGCCGGGCCGGGGCGGCCACTGTCGATCACCATGCCAAGCGCAGTATGGGTATTGGTGCCATCAATCCGGGTCAGCGGTTGGATATGTTTGGACATGATCGGCCCTCCCTTTCACGATGGTTTAGGGCGGCCTTATCCAAAAGAAAAACGAATAAGAATGACTAATAAGCTGAGGATTATTTGACGATACCCGCCGCTGCTGCGGGCTTCCGGCAAAAGGTTGAGCTGCAAGCCGCAAGGGCCTAGGGTTTAACGGATATCTTCTACCAAGATATCAGGCCTTTGGCCGTTTGCGGCTTTTATTCTGTGCTATGCCGAGTTGGGGGGGGACTATGCTAAGTTTTCTATTGATGTTCGGGGCCTTTGCCCTGTTGCCACTGGTTTTTGGCAAGGATGACGACGACAGCGATCAGGTGCCCGAAGGGCCCGAAACCTTGGATGGTGGCTATGTTGACGGGGCTGAACCCATCAATGCAGGCGATCGGGAATTCAGTGGCACCGCTGATGACGACCGGATTTTCAGCGATGACTATTACTTGTCCGAGACAGAAGGCCGCGCGTGGAATGACGCCATTTATGGCGGTGGCGGTGATGATCTGATCGGCACGGGCTATGGCGATGATCTGATCAGGGGTGGCAGCGGCAACGATACGCTGGAAGGTTGGTTCGGCAACGACACGCTGGTGGGTGACGCGGGCGATGACACTTTGGCAGGCGGCGCTGGCAGTGACGTGCTCTATGGTGGCCGCGGTGCCGATCTGTTCAGCGCCAACAGCTTTGATCTGGCGGGCGAAGATACGATCTATGGCGGCGCGGGCGATGACCACATCTGGGACGCGAACGTCCCGCATGACGATGGCCCGAATACATCCTTGATCGACGGCGGGTCCGGCGATGACATCATCGGATTTGATGGCGGCAGCACGGTAACGGGTGGGGCAGGCAATGACAGCCTGTCTGCCTTCATTGACATAGGTGTTGATGACCCCACGCAGATTACGGATTTTAATGCCGCCGAGGACACGTTGGCCGTTTATCTGACCTTGGGCAATGGCGTCACGCCTGCCGAACTGACGCTGACCGATTGGGCCAATGGGCAAGGGGCGGACCTGCGATACGGCGATGAGGTTTTGGCGCAAATCGGTGGCGCGCAGGGTTTGGACCTGTCCGCCTTTGATATTCGGGTGTCCTTCGAACAGGGCGCAGAAGGGTTGAATTTCACCGATGGGGCCGGGGATACCCAGATTTTCGGGAATGAATATGACAATGTGATTGATGGCGGCGCGGGGGATGATCTTATCTCGGTCGGCGGCGGGGTGAACTATGGTCAGACCCCCTATCAGGGTGGCGAAGATCTGGTTTACGGCGGCGCGGGGAATGATACGCTCAGCGCGTTGGGCGGTCGGATTGAAATGCCAAACGACGATGATGATACAAACCCATTGCCCGCTACGCAGGAAATCCATCGCGACGCGCTGTTTGGCGGCGCGGGCGATGATTACTTGCTGTCCTCCAATGGCAACGATCTGACGGGCGGTGCTGGGCGGGATGTCTTTGGCGTGCAGCACACGGTGGGAGAGCGGGCCTTCGGCTTTACCTTCGCCCCGACCCTTATCACAGATTTTGACCGGGCCGAGGATGCCATCGTGATCACCAATGATAGCGTGCCGGATGGTGCTGTGCTGTCCGTTTCGGTTTGGGCCGATGGGCGCGGATCTGACATTTTGGTGGATGATACCGTGATTGCGCGGGTGACGGGCGGGCAGGGGTTGACCGTCGCTGATATCCGGTTGGAAAACTACCTGGTTGAAGCCTATCTGAACGACCAGGGTGCTTGACTTCTTTGGTGCAAGCGGGGCCTGATAGGTCCAGTTTCCTGCTCTGATGAGGCCAAAATGCCAATCCCGCCCGAGGCGTTCTTTCTGCATGGCAATCTGAACGGCACCTTGCAGCAGCGCATCCGGCAATTGGTGGCCGAAGGTATTGTTGCGGGGCGGTTTCGCGCGGGGGAAAAGATGCCCTCCAGCCGGGGGCTTGCGGCGCATCTGGGTGTCAGCCGAATTACGGTGACGCTAGCCTATACCGATCTGGTTGCGTCGGATTACCTGACATCGCGCGGGCGGTCGGGGTATTTCGTGTCGGAAAGCGCGCCCTTGCAGCCCGAATTCGAAGTTGGCCCCAAGTTGCCCGCCGATCAGGTCGATTACGCCGCGCTGACGGGGCGGCGTTTCTCGGCGGCAGAGCATCTGCGGCGGCCCGAGGATTGGGCGCAGTTCCGCTATCCGTTCATCTATGGGCAGGCTGATGCCACCCTGTTTGACCATCAGAACTGGCGGCAATGCGCCCTGCGCGCGCTGGGCAAGCGCGATTTTGAGGCGCTGACCTCTGATTACTATGACCGCGATGATCCGCTGTTGATCGAATATATCCTGCGCAACATTCTGCCCCGCCGCGGGATTGAGGCCCATGCAGGCGAGGTGTTGCTGACCATGGGCGCGCAGAATGCGCTGTGGCTGGCGGGCGAGGTGCTGACCGGGCCGGGGGTGCGCGTGGCGCTGGAAAACCCCGGCTACCCCAGCCTGCGCGCGATTTTGGCGCAAACCGGGGCAGAGGTGCATGGCGTGGCCGTGGATGCCGATGGCCTGCCGCCCGAGAATTTGCCGGCCGGCGTCAACGTGGTCTTTACCACCGCCAGCCACCATTGCCCCACCAATGCCACTATGCCGATGGCACGGCGCCGCGCCCTGCTGGAGGCCGCCGTGGCGCAGGATTTCGTCATCGTCGAGGATGATTACGAGTTTGAGATGTCGTTCCTGCGCGCCGTGTCCCCGGCCTTGAAAAGCTTGGACCGGGAGGGGCGGGTGGTCTATGTCGGCTCCTTTTCCAAGTCGATCTTTCCAGGGTTGCGGTTGGGATATATCGTGGCCCCCGAAGGGTTTATCCGCGAGGCGCGGGCCCTGCGCGCCCTCACGCTGCGCCACCCGCCGGGGCATATTCAGCGCACGGCGGCCTATTTCCTGTCACTGGGCCATTATGACGCCTTGGTGAATCGCATGAAGCAGGCGTTCAAGCGCCGCCGCTTGGCGATGACCGAGGCGATAGAGGCCGAAGGGCTTATCGTGGCGGGCCAAGGCGGGGTTGGCGGGTCCAGCTTTTGGATGGTGGCCCCGCAAGGCGTGGATACCGAAGTGCTGGCGCAGGAGTTGCACGGCAAAGGCGTGCTGATCGAACCGGGCCGCGTGTTCTTTGATCCGGCGCAGGCCCCGCGCAATTACTACCGTTTGGCCTATTCCACCATCCCGGTGGGCCGCATCGCCGAAGGCATCGGATTGATCGCGGCCGCCATTCGAAACACTGGACCTAAGTAGGCGCAAAAACTGGCCCTACTAGCGGCTTTGCCCGCCAGCGTATTCTGCTGCCAACGCGGCGCAAGACGTGCCCTGCCAACGGAGATAGCCCATGAAGATGACCACCGAAGAAGCCTTTGTCAAAGTCCTGCAAATGCACGGGATTGAGGATGCGTTCGGCATCATCGGCTCTGCCATGATGCCAATCTCGGATCTGTTTCCACAGGCGGGTATCAAATTCTGGGATTGCGCGCATGAATATACCGCCGGGATGATGGCCGATGGCTATGCCCGCGCGACCGGCAAGATGAGCATGATGGTCGCGCAGAACGGCCCCGGCATTACCAATTTCGTGACCCCCGTGAAAACCGCCTACTGGAACCACACGCCTTTGCTGCTGGTCACACCGCAAGCCGCGAACAAAACCATCGGGATGGGCGGCTTTCAGGAAGTCGAACAGATGGCGCTGTTCAAGGATATGGTCGCCTATCAGGAGGAGGTCCGCGACCCTTCCCGCATGGCCGAGGTGCTGAACCGCGTGATCCTGAAGGCCAAGCGGGCAAGCGCGCCCGCACAGATCAACGTGCCGCGCGATTTCTGGACACAGGTGATCGACATCGACCTTCCCAAAATCGTGGAGTTTGAACGCCCGGCAGGCGGCGATGATGCCATCGCCCGGGCGGCGGACCTGCTGTCGAAAGCGAAATTCCCGGTGATCCTGAACGGCGCGGGCGTGGTGCTGGCAGGCGCGATTCCGGCCTCGATGGCCTTGGCCGAACGTCTGGATGCCCCTGTGTGCTGTGGCTATCAGCACAATGATGCCTTCCCCGGTTCGCACCCGCTGTTCGCGGGGCCTTTGGGCTATAACGGCTCCAAGGCGGGGATGGAGTTGATCTCCAAGGCGGATGTGGTGTTGTGCCTTGGCACGCGGCTCAACCCGTTTTCCACGCTGCCGGGCTATGGCATTGATTACTGGCCCAAATCGGCGGCGATCATTCAGGTTGATCTGAACCCCGATCGCATCGGGCTGACAAAACCGGTGACAGTGGGCATTGTGGGCGATGCCAAAAAGGTCGCCACCGCCATTCTGGAAAAGCTGTCGGCAGGGGCGGGCGATGAGGGCCGCAAGGACCGAAGAGCCACGATTGCACAGACCAAATCGGCATGGATGCAGCAGCTTTCCTCAATGGACCATGAAGATGATGACCCCGGCACCACATGGAACGAACGCGCCCGCAACGCCAAGCCGGATTGGCTTTCGCCCCGCATGGCTTGGCGCGCGATCCAGTCTGCTCTGCCGAAAGAGGCGATCATTTCCTCTGACATCGGCAACAATTGCGCCATCGGCAACGCCTATCCCACCTTTGAGGAAGGGCGCAAATACCTCGCCCCAGGTCTGTTCGGTCCTTGCGGCTATGGTTTTCCGGCGATCATGGGGGCAAAAATCGGGCGGCCGGACCTTCCGGTCGTGGGCTTTGCAGGTGACGGTGCTTTTGGGATCTCGATGAATGACATGACAGCGATTGGCCGCGATGAATGGCCGCCGATCACCATGGTGATTTTCCGCAACTACCAATGGGGCGCGGAAAAGCGCAACACAACGCTGTGGTATGCCGATAACTTCGTCGGGACGGAACTGGATCAGAAGGTATCTTATGCCGGGATCGCGCAGGCTTGCGGGCTGACGGGCATTGTCGTCCGCACGATGGAACAATTGACCACAACCCTGCACAAGGCGATTGCCGACCAGAAAGCGGGCAAGACCACCTTCATCGAAGTCATGATCAACCAAGAGTTGGGGGAGCCCTTCCGCCGCGATGCGATGAAGGCCCCGGTGGCGGTGGCGGGCATCTCGCGCGATGATATGCGGCGCCAGCCGCTTGCCGGGTGACGCTGCCCTTTGATCTGACGCCCTTGGCTGCCGCCTATCTGGCGGTGGTCTTGTTTGGGGCGGCTTTTGTGCGCGGCTATTCCGGGTTCGGGTTTGCCGCGCTGACGGTCACGGGCGCATCGCTGGTCACCAACCCTTTGCATCTGGTTGGTGTGGTGCTGGCCCTCGATTTTCTGATGATCTTTCAGCAATGGACCGGGATTTCGCGCGATGTGGATTGGCGGCGGGTGCTGCCCTTGGTGTTGGGGGCAGGCGCGGGCGTGCCGCTGGGGCTGTGGGCCATCACCCAAATCCCCCCCGATGCCGCGCGGGCGGTGATTGCGGTTTATGTGTTGATCATGTGCGCGGTGCTGCTGCGCGGCTTTGTGCTGCGGCGCGCGCAAGGTATGGCCGAACATACGGGCATGGGCGTGGTGTCGGGCATTGCGAATGCGGTGGGCATGGGCGGGCTGCCTGTGGCCACCTATTTCACAGCGCAGGGCCTTGGCGCGCGTGGGTTTCGCGCCACGCTGATCGCCTATTTCGCGCTGCTGGATGGGGTGACGCTGCCGCTGATGTGGTGGCATGGGTTGATCAGCTGGGATACCGTGGTCGCAGCGGCGGCGGCTTTGCCGATTGTCGGCTTGGGCATCTGGCTTGGCGGGCGGCATTTCTTCGGCACCGATCCGCAGGATTTCCGGCGCTTTGCCATTATCCTGCTGGCGGTTCTGGCGGTTCTGGGCCTTGCCAAGGCGATGATCTGAAAGGGGCGGATATGCGCAAGATCTTGGTCGTCAACGCGGGGTCGTCCTCGGTCAAATTCGCGGTTTTCGCTGGCGGGGCAGAGATAGCGTCCGGTTCGGTATCGGAAGTCGGCGGTGCCGCGCGCTTGGCATTTGCCGGGCAAAAGCGGGCGGTGGAAGCGCCTGACCATCGCGCGGCAGTGGCGGCCTGTCTGGCGGTTTTGGCCGAGGCGGGGCACCGCGTTGCAGGGTTCGCCGCCGCCGCGCATCGGGTGGTGCATGGCGGCACGGGCTTTGTCGCCCCCTGCCGGATTGATGCCGATGTCCTCGCGGGGATAGAGGCTTGTGTGCCACTGGCCCCTTTGCACAACCCTGCCAATCTTGCCGCGATCCGGGCGCTGGCCGCCTTGGCCCCCGATCTGCCCCAATTCGCCAGTTTTGACACGGCCTTTCACGCGGGCCAGCCCGATGTCGCCGCCCGCTATGCTTTACCCCCCGAGGCAGAGGCGCTGGGCATTCGCCGCTACGGGTTTCACGGCATATCCTATGCCAGTCTGACACAGGCCATGGCTGCGCGTGGCCCGTTGCCCCGCCGCCTGCTGGCGCTGCATCTGGGCAATGGTGCCTCGCTGTGCGCCATTCTGGAGGGGCGTTCGGTCGCGACAACCATGGGCTATTCGCCGCTGGAGGGGCTGACCATGGGCACCCGGTCCGGCGGGATTGATGGCAATGCCGTGCTGCGTCTGGCCGAGGCGTTCGGCATCGCGCGGGCAGGCCAGATTTTGAACAAGGAAAGCGGCTTGCTGGGCCTTGCCGGGGCATCCGATATGCGGGCCCTGTCGCAAGCAGGCACGGCGGTGGCCCGCTTTGCCCGCGCCCATTTCGCCTATTGGGCCACCCGTCACGCAGGCAGCATGATTGCCGCGATGGGGGGAATTGATGCTCTGGCCTTCACCGGGGGGATCGGGGAAAATGATGCCGAAATGCGGGGGGAAATCATGGCAGGTTTGGCCTTTACCGGGCTTGTTGTGGATGCTGCGGCCAATCAGTCCGGGGCTGAAAAGATTAATGATTCCAAATCACTGGTTGGTGCATGGGTCATCCCCGCCGAGGAGGAAGCCTGGATTGCCGCCGAGGCGCTGGCAGTGATGGAAAAGGGGGCCTGACATGGCGCAGCCAAAGATTGATACATCGCCGAAAGTCTCGGATGAGGTGCGCCAGACCACCTGTTACATGTGCGCCTGCCGCTGCGGCATCAATGTGCATCTGACATCCGGCAAGGTGACGTATATTGAGGGCAATCGCGCGCATCCGGTGAACAAGGGTGTGCTTTGTGCCAAGGGGGCCTCTGGCATCCGTCAGGTCAACGCGCCCTCGCGTTTGCGCGCACCCTTGCGCCGTGTCGGGCCGCGCGGTTCCGGCGCGTTTGAGGAAATCACCTGGGAGGAGGCGCTGGGAATTGCCGTGGAATGGCTTGGCCCCTTGCGCGATACATCCCCGGAAAAGCTGGCGTTTTTTACGGGCCGCGATCAAAGCCAAAGCCTGACCAGCTTTTGGGCGCAGAATTACGGCACCCCGAATTATGCGGCGCATGGCGGCTTTTGTTCGGTCAATATGGCGGCGGGCGGGATTTACACCGTGGGCGGTGCGTTTTGGGAATTTGGCCAGCCGGATTGGGAACGCACCAAGCTGTTCGTTCTGTTCGGCGTGGCCGAGGATCACGACAGCAACCCGATCAAGATGGGCCTTGGCAAGCTGAAGGCGCGCGGGGCCAAGGTGATTGGCGTGAACCCCATTCGTTCGGGCTATAACGCCGTGGCGGATGATTGGTTCGGCGTGACACCCGGCGCGGATGGTTTGCTGATCCTGTCCTTGATCCATTGCTTGCTGGAGGCGGGCAAGGTCGATCTGCCTTACCTTGCGCGTTTCACGAATGCGCCGCTGTTGGTGCGGTCGGATGGGGGTGCAGAGAAAGGGTTGTTCCTGCGCGATGCGGAAGGCAAGGCGCTTGTGATGTCAGGCGGCAAGCTGGTGCCGTTTGATACGCCGGGGGTAAAGCCCGATCTGGGCGCCACCTATGAAGGCCACCGCACCGTGTTTCAGCATATGGCGGAACGCTATCTCTCGCCCGTTTACGCGCCCGAGAAAATTGCAGCCCGCGTCGGCATCGACCCTACGCGCATCCGGGCGCTGGCCACCGATCTGGCGCGGGTGGCGTTCGATGAGGCGATTGAGATTGCGCAGCCTTGGACCGATTTCCGGGGTGACACGCATGACAAGATGATCGGGCGGCCTGTGTCCTTTCACGCGATGCGCGGCATTTCGGCCCATTCCAACGGGTTCCAGACCGCCCGCGCGCTGCATCTGTTGCAGGTCGTGCTGGGCACGGTGGAAACCCCCGGCGGCTACCGCTTCAAACCGCCCTATCCCAAACCGGCCGAGGCGCATCCCGCCCCGCATTGCAAGGTCACGCCGGGCAAGCCACTGGACGGCCCGCACCTTGGCTATCCGCGCGGGCCAGAGCATCTGTGCCTTGATGCGCAGGGCAACCCTGCCCGTATCGACAAGGCGTTCTCATGGGAAAACCCGCTGTCGGCGCATGGGGTGATGCATATGGTCATCGCCAATGCCCATGCGGGCGACCCCTACAAGATTGACACATTGTTTCTGTATATGGCCAATATGGCGTGGAATTCCTCGATGAATACCGCGCGTGTGATGGAAATGCTGACGGATAAGGACGCCTCCGGCGAATACGTCATCCCGCGCATCATCTATTCCGATGCCTATGCATCCGAGATGGTGGCCTATGCCGATCTGATCTTGCCGGATACGACCTATCTGGAACGGCATGATTGCATCAGCCTGCTGGATCGGCCGATCAGTGAACCCGATGCGGCGGGCGATAGTATCCGCTGGCCCGTCGTGGAACCGGACCGTGAGGTGCGCGGCTTTCAATCGGTGCTGATTGATCTGGGCGCGCGGTTGGGTCTGCCGGGGTTTGTCGATGCCGATGGCAAGGCGCTTTACACCGATTATGCCGATTACATCGTCAACCATCAGCGCCGCCCCGGTGTTGGCCCCTTGATCGGCTTTCGTGGTGATGGCAGTGCCGAAGGTAGGGGGGCGCCGAACCCAGACCAGCTTCAGCGTTACATCGACAATGGTGCGTTTTATCAGGCCCATGTGCCGGAAGGTGCCGATTTCTACAAACCGTGGAACAAGGCGTATCAGGATTGGGCGGTTAAAATCGGGCTTTATGATGCGCCGCAGCCTTACCTGTTCTCGATCTATTCCGAACCGATGCGCAAATTCCAGCTTGCCGCCGAAGGGTTTGGCACCCGCCAGCCGCCAGAGGCTGCCCGCGCGCGGCTGAAACAGGCGATGGACCCGCTGCCGATCTGGTATGCGCCTTTTGGTGATGATGCCACCGATTACCCGGTGCATGCGCTGACCCAGCGACCCATGGCGATGTATCATTCCTGGGGGTCGCAGAATTCATGGCTGCGGCAGATCCATGGCTATAACCCGCTTTATGTGCCGACGAAAATCTGGGCAGCCAATGGGTTCAAGGAAGGCGACTGGGCGCGCGTCACCTCACCCAATGGGGAAATTGTGGTGCCCGTGGCCCATATGCCCGCGCTGAATGAACACACGGTCTGGACATGGAACGCGATTGGCAAGCGCAAGGGCACCTGGGGCTTGGACGCGGATGCGCCCGAGGCGACCAAGGGCTTCCTGCTCAACCATCTGATTTCCGAACTGTTGCCGGAAAAGGGCGATGGCATGCGCTGGAGCAATTCCGACCCGGTGACGGGGCAGGCCGCGTGGTTCGATTTGCGGGTGAAGATCGAAAAGGCCGAGGCCCCGGCGCAGGCAGAACCCGCCTTTCCGGCGCTGGATTTGAAAGGGGTGCAGGTATGACAGCCGATCCCGAAACCGATGCAGCAGAAGGCCCGCCAGAAGCCGGAATCTGGTATTTTTGCGACATGGCAGATGAGTATCTGCTGGATGAAACCGAGACGTTCGGCGCATTGGTCAGAACGGCTTGCGCGTCCCTCGAAGCAACAAACGCCGAAATCTATCAATCCATTCGATTGGCAGAGCAAGGCGGGCGCTATGACTATGACGGCGAAACAGGCTTGATGCGTTTTACAGACGCTGCGGGGCATGCCCATGACGCAAAATTCCAAAGAGTCGGAACTTGGTTGCCAGCGTCGGGCTCCTTCATGTTGAACTGGGGGCAAACCGGCGAACGCGTGCAGGGCGAAGCCGTCGATCAAGCGCGCAGCTTTGGCCAGAAACACGATATGCCGGTCCTGACCAGCAAGATGCTTTGGGTCGATGAAGCGGATGCGTGGCACCTGACAGATGTGGTTGCCTATCTTTCGGGTCTGCCGATGACCTATCGCGCCAAAGTCGGGGAACGAACCTGGACCTATTTTGCGTTAGAGCGCCCGGAGCGGGTAGGATGAACATGGATAAATTGAGAAGAAAAGGGCCGCGCCCATGACATGCCTTCCCGACATGACCCAGAAAAAGCTTGGCCTTGCGATTGACCTGGATACTTGCGTGGGCTGTCATGCTTGCGTGACGGCCTGCAAGGGCTGGAACGATCAAGGCTATGGCGCGCCGCTGTCGGATCAGGATGCTTATGGGGCGGAACCATCCGGCACCTTCCTGAACCGCGTGCATTCCTATCAGGTGCAGCCCGCGCAAGGGGCGGCGCAGACCATCAATTTCCCCCGCTCTTGCCTGCATTGCGAAGATGCGCCTTGCGTCACCGTTTGCCCCACAGGGGCGAGTTACAAGCGCGTGGAGGATGGCATCGTTCTGGTCAATGAGAGCGATTGCATCGGCTGTGGTCTGTGCGCCTGGGCCTGCCCCTATGGCGCGCGCGAGATGGACGCAGACGAAGGCGTGATGAAGAAATGCACGCTCTGCGTGGACCGCATCTATAACGAAAATCTGCCCGAGGAGGACAGAGAGCCTGCCTGCGTGCGCACCTGCCCGACCGGCGCGCGCCACTTCGGCGATTTCAACGACCCCGACAGCAAGGTCAGCCAACTTGCCGCCGCGCGCGGTGGGTTTGATCTGATGCCGGAAATGGGCACCAAGCCCACCAATAAATACCTGCCTCCCCGCCCCAAGGATCAACGGCTGGAGGCCTCGCTTTTGGCGCCTTTGCTGGATATTGAGGCCAAAGGCTTTGCCGGCTGGCTTGACCGTGTTTTGGGGAAGATCTGATGCATCCTGCGCCTTCTGTCATCATTTTCTCGGTTCTGTCGGGGCTTGGCTTTGGTTTCATGTGCTTCATGGCGCTGGGCTTTCTGCCGCTGACCGGGCTTTGGGCCTTTTGGGCCTGGGCCATCGGCTATGCGCTGGCGGTGGGGGGGCTGATCGCCTCGACCACGCATTTGGGCAACCCGCAGCGGGCGCTGAAAGCGTTTAGCCAATGGCGCAGCAGTTGGCTCAGCCGTGAAGGTTGGGCCGCCGTGTTGGCCCTGTTTGCACTGGCCCCGATCGCGCTGGGCGATTGGCTGGGGTTTGCTGTGCCCTATGCGTGGCGCGGGCTGGCGGCGGCACTGGCCGTGATTACGGTGGTTTGCACCGCGATGATCTATACGCAGATCAAGGCGGTGCCGCGCTGGCACCATTGGTTGACGCCCGTGATGTTTCTGGCCTTTGCGTTGGCAGGGGGCGCGCTTTTGGCGATGCAGGCAACGCTGTCCTTCTTTTTGCTGCTGGTGCTGGCGGTCGTGATGCTGGTGCTGTTCTTTGTTGGGGACAGGCAGTTTGCCCGCGCTGGGTCCACGATGGGCACAGCAACGGGCCTTGGCGCGCGCGGCGATGTTTCAGTGTTTGAACAGCCGCATACCGGCGGCAATTACCTGCTGCGCGAGATGATCTTTGTCGTCGGGCGCAAGCACGCGATGAAACTGCGGGTGATAGCGGTGCTTTGCGCTGCGGTTTTGCCCGCGCTGATGGCGGCTGTGGGCGGCGTTGGCCTTATGCTGGTTGCGGTGTTGGTGCATCTGGTCGGGGCCTTTGCGGCGCGATGGCTGTTCTTTGCCGAGGCCGAGCATGTCGTCGGGCTGTATTACGGCAAACGCTGAATTGCGCTGGATCAAGGCGGGGGCTGCAATCATCTGCTATTGTTTGAATGTAAGCACTGATTGGAGACGGAAATGACCCGCCTGATGATGATATTGTTCTCGATGATTTCCACCACGCTGATGGGGGTGGCAATGGTTGTGGCACTGGTGATGGGCTATGATACGCTCAACCCGCTTTTGGTGGCGGTCGCTATCGGCTTTGTGGCCGCCTTTCCCGCCAGTTGGTTTGTGGCCAAGCAAATCGCCGGGTAGGTGCCGCAATCGCACGGCTTTGCCGTAACCTGAAAAAATACATCAAAGGCCAGCCATGCGCCCCTATTCCAGAACTCAGATATTGCTTCATTGGGCCGTGGCCCTGCTGATTGCGGCGCAATTCGTGTTTCACGAATCCATCGCGGATGCGTGGCGGGCGTTTCGGCGTGGGCAAGAGGTGGTGTTTGATCCGCTGGTCGCGGGCCATGTCTTTGGCGGCATCGCTGTTTTGCTGCTGGTGGTCTGGCGCTTGGTGATCCGTGCGCGGGCAGGCGCTGTGCCCCCGGTCGCAGGCACCAGCCCCCGCATGGCGTTGATCGCGCATCTGGGCCATATCGCCCTTTACGGGGTGATGATCCTTGCTGCCCTGTCTGGTCTTGCTGCGTGGTTCGGTGAGGTGGAATTGGCCGGAGAGCTGCATGAAACGCTGAAACCGGTGATCCTGATCCTTGTCGCAGGGCATATCGCGGCATCGCTTTATCATCAGTTTTACCTGAAAGACGGGTTGATGCGCCGGATGTCCTTGCGCAAGTGACGGCTGGCACAGCGCCCGGATACTCCCGGCGGAAAGACCGGGGGCCGCAGCTAGCCCGCCAGAAACACCCGCAAGGTTTCTTCAAATTCGCGCGGTTTGTCGGCGTGCAGCCAATGCCCGGCCCCCGGCAGTTTGGCAAAGCGGGCGGCGGGGAACAGGGCGCGGATTGTGTCGCGGTATTCGGGTTTGACGTAAGCGCTTTCCGCCCCGGTCAGAAACAGCACCGGCCCGTCAAACCTGCCTTCGGTGTCCGGCCAGCCGACGATTTTGGGCATCTCTGCCTCCAGCACATCCAGATTCAACCGCCAGCGCGGGGGCGAGGCCTTAAGGTCCAGCGATTGCAGAAAGAACGCGCGCAGGGCAGGGTCATCCAGCGTGGCTGACAGCCGCCGATCCGCCTCGGACCGGGCGTTAAGCCCTGTCAGGTCCAGACTGCGCATCGCACGGATATGCCCGCTTTGGTCATGGCCATAGGCCACCGGCGCAATATCGGCCACGATCAGGCGGTTCACCTTGTCGCTTTGAGTCAGCGCCAGTTGCATCGCGGCTTTGCCACCCATCGAATGGCCCACCACATCCATCCGCCCGCCATGGGCGTCGATCACCTCGGCCAGATCCTGCGCCATGTCGGGATAGGAGTGGCTGGGCAGGGCCGGGCTTTCGCCATGGTTGCGCATATCCACCGCCACCACATCACGATCCGCCGACATGCGCCGCGCGATCACCCCCCAATTGCGCGCCGAGCCGAACAACCCGTGCACGATCAGCAAGGGCGGAAGGGTCGCGGGCGATTGGGCGGGGTGCAAAACTGTGTTCAACATGCCCCAAGCCATAGCGCAGCATGGCCCGCAGTGCCAGAGGAGTTGAACAGCCCTTTCCCGCCGCGTAAGCTGTGCCAAAGCAGCACAGGAAGTGGCATATATGGGCGCGGTTTCAATTCAACAAATGGCAGAGCGTGTCTCCGCCCTGTTGACCGAACGATTGCATGTGAAGGGCCGCGATTTGCCGGACAAGCTTAGCCGCGGGGGGCGCCGCCTGCCGCGCAAGGTGCGTATTGCGGCACAGGAACTGGCCACCGCCTTGGAACACTCTTTCAACCCAAAGCTGTTGCTGCAAATCAATGAAGAAAAGGTGGCGGCCAATTACGACATCTGCATCAAGCATCTGGCCGGGTTGAACAAGGGCCACAAGCTGCGCGGTGTGTTGCTGGGCCTGTCGACCTCAATCCTGTTCAGCCTTGTCGCGGTGATTGCCTTGGTGCTTGGCGTGCTTATCTGGCGCGGGTATCTGTAACCGGAACCACCGCTTTGCGTGACAAGGCGCTGCGGCTGACGACTGTGACGGTCACGAAGGCTACATAAAGCAACAAATACCACGACCCAAGCTTGGCAAAGCTGACTGCCTGCCCCGGAAGCTGGCCGGAATACAGCCAAGTGCCCGTGGCCGTGCCCACATTTTCGGCCACCCAAAGCGCGAAGCTGGACAGCAAAGCCGCCAGCGGCAGCGGCATCCAGCGCGGATGCTCGGTGTTGATGAACCAGACGCGGGTGCGGGCGTAAAGCACCACCGTGGCGGCAAACAGCACCAGCCGGATATCGGGCAGAAAGTGATGGGCAAAGAAGTTCACATAGATCGCCACAGCCAGAACCATCGTCATCCAGAACGGTGGGTAAGGCGCGAATTGCATCGAAAAAATGCGGATCACGCGCGCCATGTAGCTGCCCACGCTGGCATACATGAAACCCGAGAACATTGGCACACCCATCAGTTTGAACAGACCCGGCTCGGGGTAGCCCCATGAACCTGCATGCACCTTGAACCATTCCATCGCGGTGCCGGTCAGGTGAAACAGCAAGATCACCCGCGCCTCCTCCCACGTTTCCAGCTTGAAGCGCAGGAACAGGGCTTGGGTGGTGATGGCAAAGAGGAACAGGAAATCATAGCGCTGAAACGCCCAATCGGGGTTCCAGAGGTATTTCGACAGGATGATCGCGGCCAACAGCAAGCCGCCGAACAGACAGGCCCAAGCCTGTTTGAACACGAACATCACAAACTCGCCGAAGAGGCCCGGCAGGCGGGCGCGGACGGCATCGCCAAGGCGGCGTTCGATGCTTAGGTTGTGTTCGTGCAAATGCTGCATGGGCCGGGCAATAGCCAGTGTTGCAAGGCTTGGCAATTCACTGACATGCTATCGGGGGAGAAAAAGGAACATATGATGGAACTGACACAGATCACGCCTTTTGTCCCTTGCACCGCCTTGCACGCGCAAATCGGTTTTTATCGCGATGTCTTGGGGTTCTCCGTCGGCTATCAGGCCGAGGGCTATGCCTTTTTGCGCCGGGACAAGGTGGCGCTGCGCTTGGTGCAGGTTTCCGATGATGTGGACCTGCAAAACCCTGAGCGGCAAGGATCGTTCTATATTGATGTGAAGGCGCTGGATGCGCTTTATGCCAGCCTGAAACCTGCGCTGGATACGCTGCCGGCAGGCCGCGTGCGGGCACCGTTCAACCAGCCCTACGGACAGCGGGAATTCCATGTCATTGATGAAGACTGCACGCTAATCTTTTTCGGAGAGGCGTTGGGCAGATAGAAAAGCCGCGCCAAGGTTTCCCCGGCGCGGCCCGTTCTAAGGTTCGTGTGGCCTTACAGGTCCGGATAGATCGGGAAGCGTTTGCACAGGGCCTCGACCTTGGCCTTTACGGCTTCTTCCACGGCGGCATTGCCGTCTTCGCCATTGGCGGCCAAGCCGTCCACGACTTCGACAATCCAATCCCCGATCAGGCGGAATTCGGCCTCGCCAAAGCCGCGCGTGGTGCCTGCGGGGGTGCCAAGGCGGATGCCCGAGGTGATCGTCGGCTTTTCGGTGTCAAACGGGATGCCGTTTTTGTTGCAGGTGATATGGGCGCGGCCCAGTGCCTTTTCGGTGGCATTGCCTTTCACGCCTTTGGGGCGCAGATCGACCAGCATCAGGTGCGTATCGGTGCCGCCCGTGACGGTGCCCAAACCACCTTTCATCAACTGATCGGCAAGCGCTTGGGCGTTCTTGATGACCTGCGCCTGATAGGATTTGAACTCGGGCCGCAGGGCCTCACCGAAGGCGACGGCTTTGGCGGCGATCACATGCATCAAGGGGCCGCCTTGGATGCCGGGGAAAATAGCCGAGTTGACCTTTTTGGCAATCGCCTCGTCATTGGTGACGATCATGCCACCGCGCGGGCCGCGCAGGGTTTTATGGGTGGTCGTGGTGGCCACATGTGCATGCGGGAAAGGCGAGGGGTAAAGGCCCGCCGCAACCAAGCCTGCGAAATGCGCCATATCGACAAGGAAATAAGCCCCGACCTTATCGGCAATCTCGCGGAAGCGTTTGAAATCGAGGATGCGCGGAATCGCCGAGCCGCCAGCGATGATCAGCGCGGGCTTATGTTCCAGCGCCAAGGCTTCGATCTGGTCGTAATCGGGCAGCAGCGTATCCTTGACCACGCCATATTGCACCGCGTTGAACCATTTGCCAGACTGGTTTGGCGCGGCCCCATGGGTCAGGTGGCCGCCCGCATCCAACGACATGCCCAGAATGGTGTCGCCCGGTTTGATCAGGGCGGTGAACACGCCTTGGTTGGCTTGGGAACCGGAGTTCGGCTGAACATTGGCATAGGTGCAGCCAAAGAGTTCGCAAGCCCGTTCAATCGCCAGATTTTCGGCGATATCGACATATTGGCAACCGCCGTAATAGCGACGGCCCGGATAGCCTTCGGCGTATTTATTGGTCATCACCGAGCCTTGCGCTTCCATCACGGCGCGCGAGACGATGTTTTCCGAGGCGATCAGCTCGATCTCGTCGCGCTGGCGGCCAAGTTCAAGCGTGATGGCACCGAAAAGTTCGGCGTCGCGGCTGGCGAGGCTTTCGCTAAAGAAACCGGCGTCGCGGTGGGCGGTGTCAACGGGGGCGTTCATGGGCGTCTCCTAAATCAGGTCGCGGGGCCAAAGGTTGCCGCTGTTTAGAGCAGCTTGGCCCGCGCGAAAAGGTAAGAATCCGCCTTGATGCCGTGAATGGGCGACATTGGCGTTTCGGATGGGAAACTTTTAGCGCTAACGTGGCGGGATGTTTGGGGAATCCGACGGATTGTTGCCCGAGGGGTTGAGTTTGGCAAAACAGAGCGCCAAGACTGTGGTCATAGCCGGTGGAAAGGGAAGGTCTGGCCCTCGATCCGGGCAAGGGGGGATTGTGGCGTTCAAGATAGCTTTTCTGGCAAGTGAGGCCGAGGCGGCGCAAAAGGCGCTGGCGGCGCTGACCCTGCGCTATGGCAATGTTGCGCCTGAAGCGGCCAGTCATATCGTGGCACTGGGTGGCGACGGGTTCATGCTGCAAACCCTGCATCAAAAGCAAAGCCTTGATATTCCGGTTTACGGGATGAATTGCGGCACCATCGGCTTTTTGATGAATGCCTATGCCGAGGAGGATTTGCCCGCACGTCTGGCCGAAGCGGGGGAAGAGGTGTTGAACCCTTTGGCGATGCGGGCCGAGACGATGGATGGCAAGGTTGCGATGGGGTTGGCGATCAATGAGGTCAGCCTGTTGCGGGCCGGGCCACAGGCCGCCAAGCTGCGCATCTCGGTCGATGGGCGGGTGCGGCTGGATGAATTGGTCTGTGACGGGGCGCTGGTGGCCACGCCTGCCGGGTCCACGGCTTATAACTATTCGGCGCATGGGCCGATTTTGCCAATCGGGGCCGAGGTTCTGACGCTGACAGCGATTGCCGCGTTCCGTCCCCGGCGTTGGCGGGGCGCGCTGTTGCCCAAGGCCGCCGTGGTGCGGTTTGATGTATTGGAGCCGGAGAAGCGCCCGGTGCGTGCCGATGCTGACAGCATGTCGGTGCCGAATGTCCTGTCGGTGGAAATCCGGTCGGAACCAGCGATCCGGCATCGGATCTTGTTCGACGAAGGGCATGGGTTGGAAGAACGCCTGTTGCGGGAGCAATTCGCCTGAGCGTTTCGTGGCAACAGGACAGGGGGCGTTGCCCCCTCGCCGCAAGCGGCTCACCCCCAGGATATTTTTGAATAGATGAAAGGGCTTTGGGTCAGGGCTGCTTTGGCAGTTTGGCCCAGAGGTCCAGTTTGCGATACAGGGTGGAGGGGGAGACATCGAGGACGCGGGCAGCGCGCGGGACGGAGCCGCCATGCATCTCGATTGTGGCCTCGACGATACGGCGTTCGACTTCGGCGAGGGGCAGGCCCAGCAGGGCATCCAGACTGACATTGTCGCCGGGGGCGTTGTGAGCCGGGGGCGATGTTTGCGCGAGTGAGGTTGGGGCGGCAATATCTTCGGGCAGCATATGGCGTTCGACCTGTGGGCCATCATAGAGCACAACGACATTGCGCATCACGTTGAGCACCTGTCGCACATTTCCCGGCCAAGGCAGATCGCGGAACAGGCTGCGCACCTCGGGCGAGAGAGCGGTGAAGCCGCGGCCTTCTTCCTGGGCAAAGCGCAGCAAAGCCGCTTCGGCGATTTCGATCACATCATCCTGCCGATCGCGCAATGGGGGCATATGGATGGGGACGACATAGAGCCGGTAGTAGAGGTCTTCGCGGAACTGGCCGCGCCGCACGGCTTCGGCGGGGTCGCGGTTGGTGGCGCAGACGATGCGCACATTGACCTTGCGGGGGCGCGTCGCCCCCACTGGCTGCACGGTAGAGGTTTGCAGAAAGCGCAGCAATTTGGTTTGCAGGGCGGGCAGCATTTCGCAGACCTCATCCAGAAACAAGGTGCCGCCATCGGCGGCGGCGGCTGCACCGATCTTGTCGGAAACCGCGCCTGTGAACGAGCCTTTGACATGGCCAAACACCTCGGATTCCAGCAATTCCGCGGGGATGGCGCCGCAGTTCAATGCGATGAATGGCCCGGTGCTGCGCGGCGATTGTTGGTGCACGGCCAGCGCGCACAGCTCTTTCCCGGTGCCGCTTTCACCGGTGATGAACACGGTGGCCATGCTTTGCGCGACCGAGGCGATTTTGGCCTGAACCCGTGCCATGACCTGCGACTGGCCGATGAAGGCCCCTTCGGGTGGGGCGGTGGGTTGGCGGGTGGCGCTGCGCGGGGCTGCCTGTGCAGCGCCTTCGCCGCGCAGCGATCCGAGGCGCAGCGCATTGTCGATGCAGGACAGGAAGCGTTGTTCATCAAAGGGTTTGACCAGAAATTCATGCGCGCCCGCGCGCATCGCCTCCACCGCTTTGTTGATCGTGCCATTGGCAGTGATCACGATGACGCAGGTGTTGGCATTGCGGGCCAGCATGTCTTGCATCAGGTCAAGGCCGTCCCGGTCTGGCAAGGTCAGGTCCAGCAGGACGATGGCGGGGCTGTGTTCACAAAACAGCGCAAATCCTTCGGCGGCATTGGCGGCGGCAATGACCTTATGGCCTGCGTTTATCAGCGTGGCGCGATAGACCATTTGCAAGGACAGCGTGTCCTCGATCAGCAAAATGGGTGGGGCGCTGCCGGATTTGGCTTTGGCGCGGGGCGGTGTGGGCGCAGGGGTCATGGCCCTGCCTGCCGTTCTGCCGCGATCTTGTCAATAAACGCGATCAGCATTTCCAGCCCGTCCAGCAGGTCTGGGGCAGCGTTTTGGATGCTGTCGGTATCCAGTGCCTGCGCAGCCAAGTTGAAGCGGCGGGCCGCGTCCGAGAGCAGATGCGCCCCAGCCGTGCCCGCCAGCGAGACGAGAACATGCGAGCAGGCCCGCAGCCCGTGCAGATCCATCTGCGGCAAGGCGGCGTGGAGTTGGCTGCGGACTTCGGCCAGATCGGCGGCGAAACGTTGCACCAGCTCTGCCGCAAACTCATCGCCTGCCACGGAAAGCAGGCGGCGGAAGTCGCTAGGGTCGATGGGCGGCGTGTTGGGGCGGGCGTCAGGCGGTTTGCTGGGCGGTTCTGCGCGCATGGGGTGAATGATTGCGCTGACCGCGCGGATAAGGGCGTCAGGCGAAGGGATGGGCTTTTGCAATACGGCATCGGCACCGGCGGCCAAAGCCGCCGCGCGCGGCGCTTCACCGTGATGGGCCGTCAGCACGAGAATCGGCACATCGGCCATCGGGCCGCTGTCGGCGCGGAGGGCGGCGCAGATATCAGGCCCGCTGTGCCCCGGCATGTCATGGTCCAGAACCGCCGCCCCGAACCCGCCCAGACGCAAGCTGGCCAAGGCCGAGGCCCCATCGCGCAGCGAAACGACCTCGGCACCGGATTGGGCCAGATATTGTGACATCACCAGCCGTTGGGTCGGGTTGTCATCGGCCAGCAATATCCGAAGACCGTGCAAGGCTGTATCGGCCATCACGGTGGGCGTTTGCGGCGGTAAGGCGGGTTCCAGCGGCAACCAGAACTCTGCCGCGCCATGCCCATCTTTGGTATTTCGCAAAATGATCCGGCCGCCCATGCGTTCCGCAAGAGATTGCGAAATGCTGAGGCCAAGCCCATGGCCTTCGCCGGTTTGCCATGCGGGCAAGGCGCGGCTGCCGGTTGGCATGGGCACGACGGCAGGAAAGCCGGGGCCTTCGTCTTGCACGGTAAAGCACAGCGCTTTGGGGGTAGGGCGCGCGACATGCAGCGTGACACGCCCGCCCCCTGAATGGGTCAGTGCATTGCCCAGCAGATTTGCCAAGACCCGCTCGACCGCGACATGGTTGCAAGCGATAACCTCGGGCAGATCAGGCTCGGCCACCAGAATGGCCTTAGCCTCTGTCTCCTCTGCCCTGCCGGGATGGGCCCAGCGGCGCATCAGGTCACGCAGCAGTTTATCCAGATGCACCGGGGCTTTGGGCAGATCGGCGGTGCTTTGGCCCAGCACATTCGACAAGGCCACTTCCAGCAGGCGAAACAACCCTTCGCCAGAGGCGCGGACGCGGTCCAACTGATGCCGGTCACGCTGGGGGAGGGCGGTATCGTCAATCAGTTCCAGCCCGGTCATCACATCCGTCAGGGCAGAGCGGATATCATGCGCCAGAAGGGCAAGTTCTTCCGCGAGATCTGGTGCTTCGGCAGGGGTTGAACCGGGCTCAGCTGTCACGATGCCCCCCAATAGGGAGTTGCAAGGGCGCGTGGGGAATGGACCAGATTAACTCAGACATGACACGCAGACGTTAACCTCTCTGGGGGCAAAGTCCAGCGCAGAACATGGTTAACGCCGCGCGGAAATCCGCGCAGCGCCTGTGCGTCAGGGCAGAGACAGGGCTTAGCCCTGTGCAAGGCCAAGCGTTTGCAATGCCGTCTTTATTTCGTTCAGAACGGTGGGGTCTTCGATCGTCGCGGGGGCTTTGAACGGCTCGCTATCCGCGATCTTGACCATGGTCGAGCGCAAGATCTTGCCGGATCGGGTTTTGGGCAGGCGATCCACCACGCAGGCGCGTTTGAAATCAGCCACGGGGCCGATCTTGTCACGCACGAGGGCCACACATTCCTTGATCACGTCAGCCTCGGCCCGGTCAGAGCCGGAGTTGAGGCACAAAAACCCCAGCGGTGACTGGCCTTTCAACGCATCGGCCACGCCGATCACCGCACATTCGGCGACATCGGGATGCCCTGCCAGCACTTCTTCCATCGCGCCGGTGGACAGGCGGTGGCCGGCGACGTTGATCACGTCATCGGTGCGGGCCATGATGTAAAGATAGCCGTCCTCGTCAATATAGCCCGCATCGCCGGTTTCATAATAGCCGGGGAAAGTGGTGAGATAGGATTTCTTGAACCGTTCCTCGGCGTTCCACAGCGTTGGCAATGTGCCGGGGGGCAGCGGCAGTTTTACCGCAATCGCACCCAGCGTTCCGGCGGGGACCGGGTGGCCGCCTTCGTCCAGCACCTGCACGTCATAGCCGGGCATCGGCACCGAGGGGGAGCCGATCTTGATCGGCAATTCTTCAATCCCCAAGGGGTTGGCGGCAATCGCCCAGCCGGTTTCGGTTTGCCACCAATGGTCGATGACCGGGATTTTCAACGCGTCTTTGGCCCAGTTGATGGTGTCGGGGTCGGCGCGTTCGCCCGCCAGATACAGCGCTTGCAGGTGGCGCAGGTCGTAATCGGCCATCAGCTTGGCCTGCGGGTCCACGCGTTTGATCGCGCGCAGGGCGGTGGGGGCGGTGAAGAAGCTTTTGACCTTATGTTCGGCAATCACCCGCCAGAAGGTGCCTGCATCGGGCGTGCCAACGGGTTTGCCTTCGAAGACAACGGTGGTGCAGCCCGCAATCAAGGGGCCATAGCAGATATAGCTGTGGCCCACGACCCAGCCCACATCGGACGCGGCCCAAAACACATCGCCCGCCTCGACATTATAGACGTTTTTCATCGTCCAGTTCAGCGCGACCAGATGGCCGCCGGTTGGGCGCACAACGCCTTTGGGGGCACCCGTGGTGCCAGAGGTATAAAGGATATAGGCTGGGTGATCGCCGCTGACGGGCACGCAATCGGCGGGTTCGACGCCATATTGAAAGCCGTGCCAGCTGACATCGCGGCCTTCGATCAGCTTGGCAACCTCTTGTTCACGCTGAAAGATCACGCAGAAATCGGGCTTATGGGCGGCCATTTCGATGGCACCATCCAGCAGCGGTTTGTAATGAATCACGCGGGACGGTTCGATCCCGCAGGAGGCGGCGATGATGGCCTTGGGTTTGCAATCGTCGATGCGCACAGCAAGTTCATTGGCGGCAAAACCACCGAAAACAACGGAATGGATGGCCCCCAACCGGGCGCAGGCCAGCATCGCCTCCAGCGCCTCGGGGACCATGGGCATATAGATCAACACGCGGTCGCCTTTTTCCACGCCTTTGGCGCGCAGGGCCCCGGCGAGAGAGGCGACGCGGTTGCGCAACTCTTCATAAGTGATGGAATGTTTGGTGCGGGTGACCGGGCTGTCGTGGATAATGGCCAGTTGGCTGCCGCGCCCGGCCTCGACATGGCGGTCCACGGCGTTCCAGCAGGTGTTGACCATGCCATCGGTGAACCATTCATAAAACGGTGCGCGAGAGGCGTTGAGCGCGGTGGAGGGGGTTTTATCCCAGTCGATGTCTTGCGCGGCTTGCATCCAGAACCCTTCGGGATCGGCTTTCCACCCCGCGTAGACTTCTGCGTATGAACCCGCTGCCGTTCCAGTGTATGCCATCGTATACCCTCCTCTGATCGTGCCTTTGTTACGCTGCGGCAGCTTGTCTGACAAGAATGTTGCGGCACTGTTGCAAGGCCCAGACTGCGCCTATTGGTCACATTTAGCGCAAACGGTTGGCCGCGTGTTGTGAATTTTCGTCAAAAAAGCAGGGGGCGCTCGCGCCCCCTCGGGGCGATGCCCCTTCACCCCCTGAGGATATTTGGACCGAAAAGAAAGCGGGTCAGAGTTCCAGGTGGATATGGTCGTCATGCCGTGCGGCGCGGCAGCCCTGAAAGCGGATTTTGGGATGGCTGAGGCCGAGGCTTTGCAGGATATGCGGTTCGATCAGGATTTTGCCTGTGCGCGGATCATTGGCGAGCCATTGCAGCGCGAATGCAAGGCGCGGCGGGTCGAGATGCCAATCGGGCAGGGCAGCGTTGAGCCCGTTCATATCCCAGCGCAGATCGGTCCAGCGGCGGGGGCATTGGGTTGGGCCTGCGGCGTAGCCCCAATAGCCCAAGGCGGATTTGCTGCGGCCCGGCAGGTAGCTGCCATCCTTGGCCCAGTAAAGCGCGAGGTCCAGCTTTTCCCCGTCATCATGGCTGAGATGGGGCAGCAAGGGCAGCGGGCCGAAGGGAAAGCCTGCATCCAGCGTTATGGTGAGCGTGCCGGGATAGGCCTGGGCCGTGGCGCGGGCGAGGTCTGTCGCAAGATCGCGCAAGGCGGGGGTGACGTAATGGCGATTGAGCGCGCAGTAGAGCAGGCTTTGACTGCGCAGATCTGCCCCCGTGCAGGGCAGCGCCACGCGACCAAAGAGCGGCGCGGTGACAAGGGCGGCGGCCCATAGTGCGGCATAGGCGGCCAGAAACGCCAGCCCCCGGAGCCTTATCGCGCGCCGGAGCAGCAGGGCGGCCAGCCATGCCAGACCGCCCAGTTGGGTGAGCAAGGTCAGGGCCAGCACGGCAAATGCGTGGCCCAAGCCTTTAGCCATAGGTTGCCACAGGCGTGCCTGCCAGCGCCGACATGTTCAGCAGGCCGCGCGCCGTGATCGAAGGCGTCACGATATGCGCCTTGTTGCCCATGCCCATCAGAATCGGACCCACTTCCAGCCCGCCGCCGCGCATTTTCAAGATGTTGCGCACGCCCGAGGCGGCATCGGAATTGGCAAAGATCAGCACATTGGCCGGGCCTTCGAAGCGGCCACCGGGGAAGATGCGGTCACGGGTGGCTTGATCCAGCGCCGCGTCGATATGCATCTCGCCCTCATAGCAGAAATCGCGAGGGGCGGCGTCCAGCACGTCAATCGCGGCCCGCATCCGCCGCCCGGTTTCGCAATTCAGGTTGCCGAATTGCGATGACGACAGCAGCGCCACTTTTGGCACAAGGCCAAAACGGCGGACATGGCGCGCGGCCCCGATCACCGTTTCGGTTATCTGTTCCGGGGTCGGGTCGGGGTGGACATGGGTATCGGCGATAAACAGCGGCCCGTCTTCGAGGATCATCAGCGACAGCGCGCCGACCGGGTGCCGCCCTTCGGTGGCCAGAACCTGCGTGACATAGTTCAGGTGCCACAGATATTGCCCGAAGGTGCCGCAGATCATGCTGTCGGCTTCATCCCGGTGCACCATGACGGCGGCGATGGCGGTGGTGTTGGTGCGCATCACGGCGCGGGCGATATCAGGGGTGACGCCTTTGCGGGCCATCAACTGGTGATAAGTTTCCCAGTAATCGCGATAGCGCGGGTCGTTTTCCGGGTTCACCAGATCAAAATCGCGACCGGGACGGATGGGCAGGCCCGCGCGTTCGCAGCGGCTCTCTACCACCTCGGGGCGGCCAATCAGAATCGGCTTGTCGGTGGTTTCCTCGATCATCGCATTGGCGGCGCGCAGCACACGCTCATCCTCGCCTTCGGCAAAGACGATGCGGCGGGTGGCCGTGGCTGCTGCCTGAAACACCGGCCGCATGATCAGCGCCGAGCGGAACACCGAACTGTCAAGCTTGCGCTTATAGGCGTCGAAATCCTCGATCTGTTTGGTGGCGACACCGGTTTCAATCGCGGCCTTGGCCACGGCAGAGGCGACAACCCCGATCAGGCGCGGATCGAAGGGTTTGGGGATCAGGTAATCGGGGCCAAAGGTCAGTTGCTCACCCTTATAGGCGGCGGCAGCCTCGGCGCTGGTGGTGGCACGGGCCAGTGCTGCGATGCCTTCGATACAGGCGATCTTCATCTCATCGTTGATGGTCGTCGCGCCCACATCCAGCGCGCCCCGGAAGATGAAGGGAAAGCACAGCACGTTATTGACCTGATTGGGAAAATCGGACCGCCCTGTCGCCATGATCACATCCGGCACCACGGCTCGGGCCTCATCCGGGGTGATTTCGGGCGTGGGGTTGGCAAGAGCGAAAACAATCGGGCGCTTTGCCATGCGCGCCACCATATCGGGCTTCAATACGCCGGGGCCGGAAAGGCCAAGGAACAGATCGGCGCCTTCGATCACATCGGCCAGCGTGCGCTTGTCGGATTTCTGCGCATATTCGGCCTTTTGCGGCGTCATATCCTCGGTCCGGCCCTCATAGACCAAGCCCTTGATATCGCAGAGCCAGACATTCTCGCGCTTCACCCCCAGCTTCAGCAGCATGTTCAGACAGGCAATCCCTGCCGCGCCGCCACCGGTGGATACGATCTTGATATCTTCAAATTTCTTGCCCGCCACATGCAGCGCATTGGTGGCTGCGGCCCCGACCACAATCGCGGTGCCGTGCTGATCATCATGGAACACCGGAATGCCCATCCGCTCGCGGCAGATGGATTCGACGATAAAGCAATCGGGGGCTTTGATATCCTCAAGGTTGATGGCGCCAAAGGTCGGCTCCAACGCGCAGACGATATCGGCCAGCTTGTAGGGGTCCGGCTCATTCAACTCGATATCAAAGCAATCTATATTGGCGAATTTCTTGAACAGAACCGCCTTGCCCTCCATCACCGGCTTGGAGGCCAGCGCGCCGATATTGCCCAGCCCCAGCACCGCCGTGCCGTTTGACACCACCGCCACCAGATTGCCCTTGGACGTATAGCGCGTGGCTGTGGACGGGTCGGCCTTGATTTCCAGACAGGCCTCGGCCACGCCGGGGGAATAGGCAAGCGCCAGATCGCGACCATTGGCCAGCGGCTTGGTGGCACGGATTTCCAGCTTTCCGGGTTTGGGAAATTCGTGATAATTCAGCGCAGCCTGGCGCTGGGTGTCTTGCCGTGTCTCGTCCATGATGCCCCTCCCGATCGGTGGTTTAGTGGTAAACTATTCTGCGCTTGCCGCAAGTCTTTGGCATCGCGGGGCTGTTACAGGATAAAGTTGAAAATCCTGTCTGCTTGCGCGCCCGGTGTTTTGATCTTGCCTTTTGGCCCGCCCTTCGCATGCTGTGACCTGTTCGGCAAGATGCGCCGATTGCCACCGCAAAGCCCGAGGACCCGATGCCCGAAATCCGTGCCGAAATCCGCCTGCCAACGCAGGAATTGCGCGATGACCTGCCGTTTTACACCAAGGTTCTGGGCCTGCGGCTGGATATGATCTATCCTGCCGATAACCCTGAGGTGGCGGTTCTGTCCGGCCACGGGTTGCGCATCCGCATCGAAAAAGGCGCGGCAGAGGCACCGGGAACGATCCGCATCCTGACCGATGATCCCGGCGCCTTCCCGGCCCGCAACCTGACGGCCCCCAATGGCACCAAGGTCGAAATTGAGGATCTCAATCCCCCGCTGGTGCTGCCCGCGACCGAACACGCCTTTGTCGTGCGTCGTTTGGCCGATCAGGCCCCTTGGGTGATTGGCCGCGCAGGCATGCATTACCGCGATCTGGTGCCCTCGCGCCTTGGGGGGGCCATCATCGCCAGCCATATCCGCATCCCCGATGGCGGCCCGGTGCCCGATATGGTGCATTTCCACAGGGTCGGTTTTCAACTGATCTTTTGCGTCAAGGGCTGGGTCGATGTCGTCTATGAAGATCAAGGCCCGAAAATCCGCCTCACCGCCGGGGATTGCTTTATCCAGCCGCCCGAAATCCGCCACCGCGTGCTGGAGGCATCAGACGGGATAGAGGTGATCGAAATCGGCGTGCCAGCCGAACATGTCACCGAGATTGACCATGACATGACGCTGCCAACCCCGCATCACCGCCCCGACCGCGAATGGCAAGGCCAACGCTTCGTGCATAATGTCGGCGCGCAATCGCCCTTCAAACCTTTCCGCATCCCGGGGTTTGAGGCGCGCGATACCACCATCAACGCAAATACCAAAGGTGTGGCATCGGTGATGGTCGCACGGCCCTCCGGGGCCGCTGCCCCTGCCACCCGGCATGATACCGATATCCTGTTCACCTATGTCATGTCGGGTGAAATGACACTGAAGGGCGAAGGCAAAGCCCCCTACCGCCTAACCATGGGCGACGCCTTCGTCATTCCACCGGGCATGACCACGCAATATAGTGACGCCACCTCTGATCTGCAACTGCTCGAAGTCACACTGCCGGGAGTATTCCGCACCACACTGCTCTGACTGCTTTCTTTTCGGCCCAAATATCCCGGGGGGTCCGGGGGGCTGGCCCCCCGGCTTTTGCTTCGGTCCGGGGGGCTGGCCCCCCGGCTTTTGCTTCGGTCCGGGGGGCTGGCCCCCCGGCTTTTGCTTCGGTCCGGGGGGCTGGCCCCCCGGCCTGTGGTCCGACCCGGCCGCTGGCGCAAAGTTACAGGCCTTGGCAGGTTCCCGCCACGCAAGGCTTGCAAGTTTCCCTGCCCGGTTCCACACTTGTCCAAACGACCACCCTCAAACGACAACGCCGGAGCCGCGCCCATGTCCCTTCTCGATGCCGCCACCAAAGCCCGTGAAAACGCCTATGCGCCTTATTCCCGCTTCAAGGTCGGGGCGGCGCTGCGCACGCCATCGGGCAATGTCTATGTGGGCGTGAATGCCGAGAATGTGGCCTATCCCGAAGGCACCTGCGCCGAAGCAGGGGCAATTGCCGCCATGTGCGCGGGCGGAGACTACAAGATCGCGGAATTGCTGGTGATTTCCGACAGCCCCACCCCGGTCACCCCGTGCGGCGGTTGCCGCCAGAAGATCGCGGAATTTGCCGGGCCGGACGTGGCCGTGACCATGGTCAACCTGCAAGGCGTGACATCGGTTGTCACCGTCGCCGATCTGTTGCCCGGCTCGTTCAACGCGGGCCATATGGCCAATGTCGATGCCAACGGCGTTTGATGCCCGCGAGATCATCGCCGGGCTACGCGCAGGCCGCCCCCCCAAATCCGGCGCGCTGGATTGGTTTGCCCAAGGGCTTGCCTCGGGTGAGGTGTCGGACGCGCAAGCCGGGGCCTTTGCCATGGCGATCTGCCTGCAAGGCTTGGGCGAGGCGGGGCGCGTTGCGCTGACCCGCGCCATGCAGGCCAGCGGCGAGCAGTTGGACTGGGATATGCCCGGCCCGGTGCTGGACAAACATTCAACAGGGGGCATCGGTGATTGCACCTCGCTGCTGCTGGCCCCGGCGCTTGCGGCTTGCGGGGCCTATGTGCCGATGATTTCCGGGCGCGGCCTTGGCCATACCGGCGGCACGCTGGACAAACTGGAATCCATCCCCGGCCTGCGCACCGATATGACAGCGGCGCAATTGCGCGACCAGATCGGGCAAACCCGCTGTGCCATCATCGCGGCCTCGCCGCAGATCGCGCCGGCGGATCGCAGACTTTATGCCATCCGCGATGTTACCGCCACGGTGGACAGCATCGACCTGATCACCGCCTCTATCCTGTCCAAAAAACTGGCGGCAGGGCTGGAAGGGCTGGTGCTGGATGTCAAATGCGGCTCTGGCGCTTTCATGAAAACCGAAGCTGAGGCCCGGGTGCTGGCGCAGGCGCTGGTGTCTACCGCGCAAGGTGCGGGTTGCATGACGACCGCCCTGATCACCGATATGAACCAACCGCTGGCCGCCGCCGCAGGCAACGCGCTGGAGGTGATCGCCGTGATGGAAACCTTGACCGGCAGCGCCATCAACCCCGCGCTGTGGGATCTGACCGCCGCTTTGGGCGGAGAGGCGTTGGCGCTGGGCGGTTTGGCCGCCGATGCCGAAGACGGGGCCTTGAAAATCGAAGCCGCGCTGGAAACTGGCGTCGCCGCCGAGTTCTTTGGCCGGATGATCGCGGCGCAGGGGGGACCTGCCGATTTCGTCGACCGATGGCCGGATCGTCTGCCTGCGGCCCCGGTGGTGATTGATCTGTGCTGCGGCAATCGCGGCTATGTCGCGGCGATTGATACCGAGATGCTGGGGCAGGTCGTGGTTCAGCTTGGCGGCGGGCGCTTGCATCAATCAGACCGCATCAACCCCTCTGTTGGCCTGTCGCAGATCATGGGTGTGGGCGAGGAGGTGGAGCCGGGTGCCGCCCTGCTGCAAATCCACGCTGCCAGCACCGCGGATGCCGAAGCGGCCATTGAACGGCTGGCCCAAGCCTATACCATCCGCGAAGAGGCCCCCGAAGACTTGCCCCTGATCTATGGACGCATCACATGACCCAAAACCGCGCCTTCCTGATCGTGATGGACAGTGTCGGCATCGGCGGCGCGCCGGATGCCGCCGATTTCGGCGATGAAGGGGCCAATACCATCGGCCATATCGCCGCCGCTTGCGCTGCTGGCCGCGCGGATCAGGGGCGGGCAGGGCCATTGCTTTTGCCGCATCTGCTGCGCCTTGGGCTGGCCCAAGCGATGGAGGTGGCTGAACCGGGGGCCTCGCTATCGCTCGGTGGCCTGCCGCCGGCGGCGCAGCTCCCTGCCGGTCGCTGGGGCGCTGCGACCGAGGTCTCGCGCGGGAAGGATACCCCGTCGGGGCATTGGGAACTGGCGGGTGTGCCGGTGCCGTGGGACTGGTCTTATTTCCCCGATACCACGCCAGCCTTTCCGCCGGATGTGGTGGCAAAGGTTTGCGAACTGGCAGGCACCGAAGGCATTTTGGGCAATTGCCATGCCTCCGGCGTGCCCATCATAAACGCGCATTGCGAGGCGCATCTGCGCACGGGGTGGCCGATTTGCTATACCTCTGCCGATAGCGTTTTCCAGATCGCCGCGCATGAAGAGGCGTTCGGCCTTGATCGCTTGCTGAAACTCTGTGCCGACCTTGCGCCGTTTCTGCATGCCCGAAAGGTGGGCCGGGTGATCGCGCGGCCCTTCACCGGAACCTGCGACAATTTCAAACGCAGCCCCAACCGCCGCGATTTCGCGATTGACCCACCCAGCCCGACCCTGCTCGATTGGGTGCAAGGCGCTGGGCGCGTGACCCATGCGGTGGGCAAGATCGGGGATATCTTTTCGCATCGCGGCATCAGCGCCTTGCACAAGGGCAAATCAGACGCTGACCTTTTCGAACAGCTTTTGGCCCTGCAAACCAGCGCGGAACCCGGTTCCTTGACCTTTGCGAACTTCGTGGAATTCGACAGCCTTTACGGCCACCCCCGCGACGTGGCCGGATATGCCCGCGCACTGGAATGGTTTGACGCACAGATGGGCCGGTTTCTGGCCGCCATGCGCCCCGGCGATCTGGCGATTTTCACCGCCGATCACGGCAATGACCCCACTTGGCGCGGCACCGAACACACCCGCGAACGCGTGCCGGTGCTGTGCGCGGGCATTGCCCCCGGCGAGATCGGCCTCTGCGCCTTTACCGATGTCGCGGCCTCGGTCGCGCATCACCTCGGGGTGGAAAACCAAGGCCCCGGACGGAGTTTTCTATGACCTATCTTTCCGCCACCAACTCGGCGAAAATCGAACTTCACCTGCATCTGGAAGGCGGCGCGCCGCCTGCCTTCATTCGTGGATTGGCGCAGGAAAAACAGGTTGATATCGGCGGTATCTTTGATACGCACGGCAACTACAAATATACCGATTTCTGGGATTTCCTGCGCGTCTATGAGGCCGCGACCCAAGTGCTGCAAACGCCGCAGGATTTTCATCGCCTGACGCTGGCGGTGCTGGAAGAAAGCGCCAAATCCGGGGTGATCTATACCGAGGCTTTCTTGTCGCCCGATTTTTGCGGTGGGCGCGATGTGGGGGCTTGGCGTGAATATCTTCATGCCATCCGCGAGGCCGCCGATATTGCCGAAAAAATCATGGGCATCACCCTGCGCGGCATCGTCACCCCCATCCGCCATTTCGGCCCCGACAAGGCGCGCGAAACCGCGATTTGCGCGGCAGAAACGGCGGGCGACTGGATCGTGGGTCTTGGCATCGGCGGGGATGAGAAATCCGGCCATCTGTCAGATTTCGCGTGGTCCTTTGATTGCGCGCGCGAAGCGGGCCTGCGGCTGACGGCCCATGCGGGCGAATGGGGCGGGCCGGATAGCGTGCGCTCGGCCATCCAAGACCTGAAGGTGGAACGCATCGGCCATGGTGTGCGGGCCATCGAAGATCTGGCACTGGTCGATGAGATCGCCGAAAAAGGCGTGGTGCTGGAGGTCTGCCCCGGCTCCAACGTGGCGCTGGGGCTTTACCCCAGCATCCGCAAGCACCCGATCAATGAGCTTTACAAGCGCGGCGTGCGGATCACCGTTTCCACCGATGACCCGCCGTTCTTTCACACCACGATGCAAAAGGAATACGCCGCCCTGCATGACGCGTTTGACTGGGACGAAGCGTTTTTTGACCAATTGGCAAAGGCATCGCTTGACGCGGCCTTTTGTGACGCCGATACAAAAGCCCGTCTGCACAAAACATTGGAGCAAGCCCATGCGTGACCACCTGACAATCGTCTCTCACCCATTGGTGCAGCACAAATTGTCGCTGATGCGCGACAAGGATACCTCGACCGCCAGTTTCCGCCGCTTGCTGCGGGAAATCAGCCTGCTGCTGGCCTATGAGATCACCCGCAATCTGGACATGACCACCAAGCGCATCGAAACCCCGTTGGAGCCGATGGACGCGCCGATCCTTGAAGGCAAGAAGCTGGCGCTGATTTCCATTCTGCGGGCAGGCAATGGCTTGCTGGATGGAATACTGGAGCTGGTTCCGGCGGCGCGGGTGGGTTTTGTGGGCCTGTATCGCGACCCTGAAACGCTGAAACCGGTGCAATATTATTGCAAAGTGCCGGATGCGCTGGAAAGCCGGATGACGATTGTGGTCGATCCGATGTTGGCGACTGGGAACTCCTCGGTCGCGGCGATTGACCTGCTGAAGGCGCAAGGTGCGACGAATATTCGGTTTTTGTGTCTGCTGGCTGCCCCCGAAGGTGTTGCCCGGATGAAAGAAGCGCATCCCGATGTGCCAGTGGTAACAGCCGCCCTCGACAGCCATCTGAACGACCATGGCTATATCGTTCCGGGGCTAGGTGATGCGGGTGATCGCATGTTTGGTACAAAATAACGGGCTTTTGGCCTTTACTCGGAAACAATCCTGACTCATTATCGCCCTACGCTACATGGGGGTAGTAATGTTGTTCAAAGTGCTCGCGGTCGCCGGATGGGCGGCTGTCTCTGTCACATCTATGGCACAGGCGCAATCTTTGGCTGGTCCGGCGGAAAATCCGCCGTCTGGCTTCAAAGGCTCACAATATGTCGATAGTCGCGGTTGCGTGTTCTTGCGCGCCGGGATCGGGGGGCGCACCAATTGGGTGCCGCGCATCTCGGCCAATCGCAAGGCGCTATGCGGCTTTCCGCCCACCTTTGGCGGAACGCAGATCACAGCGGCAGAGCCTGCTCCGGCCCCGGCCCCGGTTGTGCGCCGCGCTGCCCCAACACCGGCCCCTGCGCCCAGCGTGATGCCACGCCCCAGCGCCGATGTGGGTAAACCGATGGAAACCATCGCCAGCTTGCCCCGCACAGCGCCGCGCCGTGTCGCGCCTTCGCCCGCACCCAAAGCTGTGGCCGCCCCGGTGGTTCAGGCCCCGCAGCGTGATGCCAATGCGGTTGCGCGCAACAGCGCATGTCCGTCCAATGCCCCGTATGGCGCGCGGGTCACCATGAATGATGGCCGCCGCAGCCTGCTCTGCTCGGCCAGCGCGAATTTTGATCCGCAGCGCGCGGCACAACGGATCCAGATGGCGCGTCAGGCGCCTGCCGAAAGTGCCAAGGTTGCATCGCGGCTGGCCCCGGCCCCCGCTTATGTGCCAGCGCCGAAATACCGGACCGAAGGCGTTGCGGCAGGTGGCGGGTATCAATGCCCGGCCTCAGCCCCGGTCGCCCGGCGGTTTGAGTTGCGCAGTGGTGGCAGCACGGTGATGTGCACGACCGCAGGCGGAGGTATTGAAAGCGCGACCCCGCCGCTTGCGCTGGGCAACAAGAACGCCGTAGCGCGGGATGAGGTTGTGGTGCCCAAAGGCTATAAGAAAGCCTGGAAGGATGACCGCCTGAACCCGAACCGTGGCAAAGGCACCGCGCGCGGCCAAGCGCAGCAAGATCAGGTCTGGACCCGTGATATTCCTGCAGAGTTGGTCGCTGACCAGCCGGTGACCCGCAAGTCTGGCAAGAAAAAGGTCTATGTCACCTCGACCAGCAATGCGCCGCGCGCGCCGCAGCCTTCGGCATCCGGTCGCTATTATGTGCAGGTCGGGACATTTGGTGAGCCGGCGAATGCCGCACGGTCCGCTGCCCGTTTGCAAGGCATGGGCCTGCCGGTTGCCAAATCGCGTATCACCAGCAAAGGCCGCGCGATGCAAATCGTCATGGCTGGGCCGTTTGGTGACCGGGGCGCTGCCAATGCTGCCTTGGCAGCGGCGCGGCGTTCTGGCTTTGGTGACGCCTTTATCCGTTAAGAACAGGGACCCAAGCCCCTACCGGGGTGCGGCAAGAAGTCGGGCAGAATAAACCTCACACCCTTTGGCCCCGTGCCAGAGGGTGTTTTTCTGTCAGGCAAGCGCCCTATACATTGCGGGGAATTCTGCCTAACCTCTGGCCTTCCGCGATTGCATCGCATCCCTATACAGGAGCCATATCATGGCCAAGAAAACCGACGTCAAAGCCCTGAAAAAAGAAATCAAGAAGCGCAAAGCCAAAGTGGCCAAGCAATTAGGCAAGCTGAAGAAAGCTGTGAAGTCGCTGCGCAAAGCCTAAAGGCGACACAAATGCGCGACAAAGGGCTGGCCGAAATGTTGGCCCTTTCTCGTTTGGATTACAAAATGCCAAACACCTTCAGCCCTAACTGGACTAACCATCCTAAGAAGCCCCCAAGATCATACATAGCCTTCCCAATTTTTATTGTCTTGATTGCAGCATGGCCGTCCATCTTATGAACAACGCCACCTGTGCGCTCAAGGACTGACATTTTTGTCGCGCGGCTGAACACCCGCGCCGATGCATCCATCCCCGGAAGCCGCGGCGCTCCTGTGGGCAGCGGCAACAGCGCGTCATTGATAAGCGCCGGAATATCGGCAGCAAAATCCTCGGCCATAACGCCTTCGCTGATCGCCTGCAAAACGGGCAGCGCCTCGGCCAGCTCGGCCTTTTGGTCGGGCGAAAGCTCTCGCAGCGCTTGCGCCGCAAGGCTGGTGCGGTTCGCCGCTACCTCTGGGTGCGCCGCCCGCAACCCTCGCGCGCCTTCTTCCACCGCCTCTAGCAGCGCAAGGTTATCCTCGGAATCGGGCAGCTCTCGCGTCTTATGCACCTGCCGCCGCAGCCCTACGGCCACTGATGTAAAATCCATCTCCAACCGCTGCGGATCATTGCCATAGCGCTGCGCCGCACGGGTTAACACGCGCACCTCGCGGCTATCTACGCGCAGGCCATTGTTGCCCTGCACCGCATCGTCCACCGCATCCAAAACCCGCGAGAGCAGCGCCCCCACCAGCGGCGCGTTTTGCACAGGGATCGGCACAACATGGAACAGGTTTGTTGCGGGGTTAAGCGCCACCGTCTCCGCCAGCGGCACCTTCTCTGCCAGAAAAGCAGCCTTGATCTCCTCAATTTTGGCGGCGATATGGGCCGGCCCTTGGTCCCAATCCGCATCGGGGATCAGGGCCACCCGGCGTTGGAGTTCCCAATCGAGGGGTTTGCCGTCGAGGAACCCTTGATACCAGTCGGCCCAGAAGGACCAAGGGTTGTCGAGGGAAACGTCGTAGAGTTTTTTTGCCTTTAAGTGTGCTAATGAGAACATTGCCCATCTATTGCCTTCATCATGGGTTGAGAGTGCGCTACTCAGAACCTCGCGAAAAGCCGATCTTGGGAGTTCGTTGCGGTCAGCTTGCGCCAGCGCAGTCAACTCATCCAATATCTCGGTGATTGTATTGTGAATTGGCTGTGCGCGCAGACGGTCGCCATGGCTGTGGACCTGCATGGCAAGCGCGATGGCTGATAGGGTAAATGCTTTCCACGCAATTTCAACCGGATGCCCATTTATGGCAGCGCTCGCATAGAGTGCAGCCCATTCCGCTGCTATGGCAGACACCTCAAGTGTCGCTGCCTGATCTACAAAGCCGTCAATGTCTGCCTCTTCAATATCCTCAAGCGGGTATGTCAAGGGTAAACCGAGCGGCTTCAGGGTAGCATAAAGCATATCACGCAGCGCAGCCACTGTTTGCTGCCATGTGTGCAGTTGGATCTTGCCCCAAGGTGCCACAGACAGAAAGCAATGTGCTGAACGTAAGGCTGTGATAGTCGCAAGTTCAGCGGCAATGTGACTTGGCAAGGCGCGGAACCAGTCTGGAGGACTATTCATTTCAAATACCGCTTCAACCCTATCTGTCACGCCACTATCACCCATTGACCAGCCCACAAATCCACATCATATCCCTCTACCATGACCGATCTTGATCTCATCCGCAATTTCTCCATCGTGGCGCATATCGACCACGGTAAATCCACCCTTGCCGACCGGCTGATCCAGCTCACCGGGACGGTGGCCGAACGCGATATGAAGGCGCAGATGCTCGACTCGATGGATATCGAGCGCGAGCGTGGCATCACGATCAAGGCCAACTCGGTCCGCATCGAATATCCGGCCAAGGATGGCAAGCGCTACATCCTGAACCTGATCGACACCCCCGGCCACGTCGATTTCGCCTATGAGGTGTCGCGGTCGATGCGCGCGGTCGAAGGCTCGCTGCTGGTGGTGGATGCCTCCCAAGGGGTTGAGGCGCAGACGCTGGCCAACGTTTATCACGCGCTGGACGCGGGGCACGAAATTGTGCCCGTGCTGAACAAGATTGACCTGCCCGCCGCCGAACCCGAACGCGTGAAGGCGCAGATCGAAGATGTGATCGGGCTGGATGCCTCGGACGCGGTGGAGATTTCTGCCAAGTCCGGGCTTGGTATCCCGGATGTGCTGGAGGCCATCGTCACCCGCTTGCCGCCCCCGAAAGGCGACCGTAACGCCCCGTTGAAGGCCATGCTGGTCGATAGCTGGTATGACAGCTATCTCGGCGTTGTCGTCATGATCCGCGTGATTGACGGCGTGATCCGCAAGGGCGACCGTATCAAGATGATGCAAACCGGCGCGGTTTACGGCGTCGATAAACTGGCGGTGCTGAAACCCCAGATGGTCGATATCGCGGAGCTTGGCCCGGGTGAAATTGGGATCTGGACCGGCTCTATCAAGCAGGTGCGCGATACCCGCGTGGGCGATACGATCACATCGGAAAAGAAGGGCTGCGAAAAGCCGCTGCCGGGTTTCAAACCCGCGCAGCCCGTGGTGTTCTGCGGCCTGTTCCCGGTCGATGCCAATGATTTCGACGATTTGCGCGATGCCATCGAGAAGCTGCAACTGAACGACGCGTCCTTCAGTTCGGAGATGGAAACCTCGGCGGCGCTTGGCTTTGGTTTCCGCTGCGGCTTCCTTGGGCTTTTGCATCTGGAGGTGGTCCGCGACCGTCTGGAACGCGAATATGACCTTGACCTGATCACCACGGCGCCTTCGGTGGTCTTTCACCTGCACATGCGCGATGGCGAGGTGCGTGACCTGCACAATCCCGCCGACATGCCTGACCTGACGCTGGTGGATCATATCGACGAGCCGCGCATCAAGGCCACCATCCTCGTGCCCGATGAATACCTTGGCGATGTGCTGAAGCTGTGCCAAGACCGTCGCGGCATCCAGCTTGACCTGTCCTACGCCGGCCCCCGCGCCATGGTCGTCTATGACCTGCCGCTGGCAGAGGTGGTGTTTGATTTCTATGACCGCTTGAAATCGGTCTCCAAGGGCTATGCCAGCTTTGACTATGTGATCTCTGAGTATCGTGAGGATCACTTGGTCAAGATGTCGATCCTTGTGAATGACGAACCCGTGGACGCGCTGTCGATGATGGTCCACCGTGACCGCGCCGAAACCCGCGGCCGCGCGATGGTGGAAAAGCTGAAAGACCTGATCCCCCGCCATATGTTCAAAATCCCGATCCAAGCCGCCATCGGCGGCCGCGTCATCGCGCGTGAAACCCTGTCGGCCATGCGCAAGGACGTAACCGCGAAATGCTACGGCGGCGACGCCAGCCGGAAGAAGAAGCTGCTGGAAAAGCAGAAAGCCGGTAAAAAGCGGATGCGCCAGTTCGGGAAGGTAGAAATCCCGCAAGAGGCGTTTATCAGCGCCCTGAAGATGGACAGTTAACAGCTGCATTCGTCAGGCGGGCTGAAAACCCGCCTCTGGCATGTCTCGGCCTTCTGACCCCGCGCGGGGCATTCCTGTCACTTAGGCTCATCAAACAAAAAAGCCCCGGCCCTTTTGCAAGGACCGGGGCTGCGTTTTGACCGGCTTCCCGCCTTCTCAGGCGGCTTTCTTTTGTGGCGCGAAGCGGGTGTAGAAGGTTTCGCCTTTCTCGGCCATATCCCGCAGCAGGGCAGGGGTGGTGAAGCGCGGGCCGTATTGGGCGGTCAGCGCGTCGCAGATTTCCACCGCGCGGGCCGCACCGATCATATCCAGCCATGACAGCGGGCCACCAGACCAAGGCGCAAAGCCCCAGCCCAGAATCGCGCCGACATCGCCTTCGCGGATATCCATCAGCACGCCATCCTCCAGCGCGCGCACCGCCTCCAGCACCTGCGCCATCAGCAGGCGTTGCTGCACATGGCCGACATCGGGTTGCGCCTCTGCCAGCGGATAGGCGGCTTCCAGCCCGTCCCACAGGCCAAGGCGCTTGCCCTTGTCATCATAGCTGTAGAACCCCGCATTGGATTTCTTGCCCAAGCGCCCTTGATCGGCCATCGCGAACAGAACCGCATCCACCGCGCTGTCGGGATAGGCATCACCCATCGCCAGCTTGGTCGCCTTGGCGATCTTGACCCCCAGATCAATCGAAGTTTCATCGACCAGTTGCAGCGGCCCCAAGGGCATGCCGACCAACTTGGCCGCGTTCTCGATCAGCACCGGTTCCACCCCTTCGGCGACCATGCGGATGCCTTCGTTGATATAGGGAATGATGCAGCGGTTGGCATAGAAGAAGCGGGCGTCATTGACCACGATCGGGGTCTTGCGGATTTGCCGGATGAAATCCAGCGCCTTGGCCACCGCGCGGTCGCCGGTTTCCTTGCCGCGGATGGTTTCGACCAGCAGCATCTTGTCGACGGGGCTAAAGAAATGGATGCCGATGAACTGCGCGGGCCGTGCGCTGGCCTTGGCCAGATCGGTGATCGGCAGGGTAGAGGTGTTGGTGGCAAAGATGCAATCGGGGCCAACCACCGCCTCGACCTTCTTGGTTACTTCGGCCTTCACGCCCATATCCTCAAACACCGCCTCGACGATCAGATCGCAGCCTGCAAGGGCGGCGTAATCGGTGGTGGCGGTGATGCGGCCCAAGATTTCGGCTTTCTTCTCCTCGGTCACTTTCTTGCGGGCGATGCCTTTGTCCAGAATACCTGCGGAATAGGATTTGCCGCGATCCGCTGCCTCTTGCGCGGCGTCGATCAGCACCACCTCAATCCCGGCATTGGCCGAGACATAGGCAATGCCCGCCCCCATCATGCCGGCGCCAATGACGCCAACTTTCTTGACGCTTTGATCCGGCACGCCTGCGGGGCGCACGGCACCCTTTTCCAGCGCTTCCTTGTTGATGAACAAGCTGCGGATCATGGCGCTGGACGAAGGATTCATCAGCACGGATGTGAACCAGCGCGCCTCGATCTTCAGCGCGGTGTCAAAGGGCACCATCGCACCTTCGTAAACGGCAGACAGCAGCGCCTTGGCGGCAGGATAGACACCCATGGTCTTGCTGTGAACCATGGCCGAGGCCCCCACGAAGGTCATGAATCCCGCCGGGTGATAGGGGGCACCGCCGGGCATCTTGTAGCCCTTGGCATCCCAAGGCTTGACCAGATCGGCATCCTTCGCGCCCAGCACCCATTCCTTGGCGCGGGTCAGCAGATCTTCGGGGGCGACAACCTCATCAATGATCCCGGCGGCCTTGGCGGCTTTGGGGTCGGAAAGCTTGCCTTCCAGCAGGAAGGGGGCGGCCATCATCGCGCCCATTTTGCGCACAAGCCGGGTGGTGCCGCCCGCGCCGGGGAAAATGCCGACCATGATTTCCGGCAGGCCGATCTTGGCGCGCGGATTGTCGGCGGCAATGATGCGGTGGCAGGACAGCGGAATTTCCAAGCCGATGCCAAGGGCAGTGCCGGGCAGGGCGGCCACAATCGGCTTGCCGCCTTTCAGGGTTTTCGGGTCCATGCCCGCGCGTTCGATCTTGCGCAGAATGGCATGCATGCCCATCACACCTTCAAACACCGACTTGGCCGGGTCGTCGCCACCGTCTTCTTTCATCTTGGCGATGACGTTCAAATCCATCCCGCCCGCGAAATCCTTTTTCGCCGAGGTGATGATGATGCCTTTGACAGCCGCATCGGCAAGCGCTTTGTCAACCATGCCATCCATGGTCAGAAACGCCTCTTGCGACATCACATTCATGGATTTGCCAACGGTATCCCAAGCTATGGTTGCGACACCATCTGCATCGACGGAATAGGTGAAATCAGTCATGTTTTCGGTCCTTCTTCAGGGGAACTAAGGGGCTGGCTGTGCAGCAACAGCGGCCAGCGCGAATTTGCCAAAGCGTTGGTGATAGAGGCCGCGCGCCAGATACCGTCTTGGCGGCGCAGCGTGATCTGTGAGGTATAGGGATCAAGCAGGCGATGCCCACCCGACAAAAGATGCGTGGTATAGCTGCCGCTGATCAGGTCCTTGTCGACCTGCTTGGCACTTTCCACCAGACGGATGAAATCGGTGACGCGCTGCACCACCAAGGTTTGCCGGAAGCTGTCAAACCCGGCGCGCAGGTCGGCCTCGGTCGATACGGTGATATTCGCGCTATGCGTGACCAGATGGAACGGCATCACTACACCGGCACGATAGGTGTCCCAGTCATTCACCATCACCGCCTGTGCGATGTGGTCCAGATAGGTTTGCAGAACGGTGCTGGCGTCATCCGTCATTCTGGCCCCCCGTGCGGCGCGGACGGCCATCCAGATGGGTATAGTGCCGTGCCGCGCCATCCTTTACGGCGATCAGATCATGGTCGGGGTAGTGGATTTCATCCAGTTGCCCGCGCGTGCCGATGACCAGATAGCGCGCCTCTGCCTCGCTGCGGTTTTCAAGGCAATGGGCGGGGCCCGCCCCTTTGGCCCAACACGCCACATCCCCCGCGACCAGCGCGGTTTCCGTGTCCTCGATCAGCATGACCTGACCGGACAGGATCATCACGAACTCATCCTCATCCCGGTGCCAATGCCGGAAAGAGGAGCGTGAGCCGGGCGGCAGCACCTCAAGATGCGCGCCGAACTGCGTCAGCCCGCCCAATTCGCCCAGAACCGCATAGGAATAGGGGCCAAGCCCGCCGCCCAGAACCGGGTGGCGATAGGCGGCCTCCTCCGTCAGTGCAGGGATCGCCAGCTTGGTCATGCGCCTTCACCTTGATCAAGGGGGGAGCCATCGCGGCGGGTGAAGTTGGCGGTTTTCCCTGTGATTTCCACCCGCAGGTCCACATCGGAATAGGTCGCTACCTCATGCGCGGCCTTGGTGCCGATCACCAGAAATTCGGCCACCGCGCCGGACTGGTTGATGAAATGATGCCCATCGGCCACCCCCGCCGGAAAGGCCGCGCAATCCCCCGCGCGCATCAGGGTGGGGCCGGCATCCTGCACGAGTGTGCATTCGCCTTTCGTGATCATCACAAACTCATCTTCATGCTGGTGCCAATGCCGCAGGCTGGATTTCGCCCCCGGCTGCAAGGTCACAAGGTTGGCCCCGAACTGGGTCAGCCCCCCCGCATCGCCCAAGCGCAGGCTGGAGCGGCCAGCCATCTGGCTGGCATAGGGTTCGGGGTAAATCGACCCGGTTCTGACGGGCAGTTTTGACAGGTCCAGCTTTGGCATCGGGTTTCCTCCTCCTCCCGCGTTCCGTTACACCCGCTCGATGATCGTTGCGGCCCCCATGCCCGAGGCGATGCACAGCGTGGCCAGCCCGACCTCTTTGTCGGCGCGCTCCAACTCATCCAGCAAGGTGCCGATGATGATCGCCCCTGTCGCGCCCAAGGGGTGCCCCATCGCGATGGAGCCGCCATTGACGTTGACCAAGGCCGGATCGACATCAAACGCCTGCTGAAAGCGCAGCACGACGCTGGCAAAAGCCTCGTTCACCTCAAACAGATCAATGTCGGAAATTGCCATGCCATGATCGGCCAGAATTTTCTGCGTCACGGGCACTGGCCCTGTCAGCATGATCGTGGGATCGGTGCCGATTTTCGCGGTGGCGCGAATGCGGGCGCGGGGTTTCAGGCCGTATTTCTCGCCAAACTCCTTGTTGCCGATCAGCACAGCGGCGGCCCCATCCACGATACCACTGGAGTTGCCCGCGTGGTGGATGTGGTTGATCTGGGCCAGATGCGGGTATTTCATCATCGCGATCTTGTCGAAACCGGGCATCACCTCGCCCATATCCTTGAAGGCCGGTTTCAGCCCGCCAAGGCTTTGCATATCGGTGCCGGGGCGCATGTATTCGTCGCGGTCCAGAATGGTCAGCCCGTTCTGATCCTTGATCTCGATCACCGATTTGGCAAAACGATTCTCAGCCCAGGCCTGCGCCGCGCGCTTCTGGCTTTCTACGGCCAAAGCATCGGCCATATCGCGGGTAAAGCCGTATTCGGTGGCGATGATATCGGCAGAAATGCCCTGCGGCACGAAATAGGTTTTCATGGCAAGGCTTGGGTCGACCGCAATCGCCGCCCCGTCCGAGCCCATGGCCACGCGGCCCATCATTTCCACGCCACCCGCGATATAGGCCATGCCCGCCCCGCCACGCACCTGATTGGCGGCAATGTTCACCGCCTCCATCCCCGACGCGCAAAAACGGTTGATGGCAAGGCCAGGGATGGATTCGTCAAGATCCGAGGCCAGAACCGCCGACCGCGCAAGGCAGCCGCCCTGTTCACCCACTTGGGTCACATTGCCCCAGATCACATCCTCGACCGCATGGCCTTCCAGCCCGTTGCGGGATTTCACAGCATTCAGCACCTTGGCCGAAAGCGCCACCGAGGTGAGTTCATGCAGGCTGCCATCCGGGCGGCCTTTGCCGCGGGGGGAGCGGAGGGCGTCGTAGATATAAGCGTCGGTCATCTGGGTGTCTCCCGGTCTTTAGAAATGGGTGCAGTGGTGGGGGCTTTTCTTGTGCTGCGTCAGCCTGTGGCCCGGTCCGAAGGATGGCCGGGCATCATGTCATAGGGATGCTTCCACCCCGGCAAAGCGGCGATCTGGTCCAGCCAGCGGTTGATATGCGGCCAGTCCGCGCGGTCAAATCCGAAGGGTTCAGGGTAGTAAAGATAGCCGCAGCAAGACAAATCAGCGATCGTCACCTGATCCCCGACGATCCAGTCTGAACCGGCGAGGTGGTCATTCAGGATTTTGTAAGAGGATTTCAAGCGTGCCTGATTGAAGTCAATCACCGCTGCGGGGCGTTTTTCTGGCGGCAGGAAATTCATCAAAAAGCGCGTCGGCCCGGCGACGCCGGACAGCTTGTGATTGTCCCAGAACATCCAGCGCAACACATCGCGCCGTTCGGCGGCAGACCGCCCGCCAAGCTTGCCGGTCTTGGAACTGATGTAATCGAGGATCACCGCCGATTGGCTGAGCGTGGTATCGCCATCAACCAGAACCGGCACCTCACCCATCTCGTTGATCTCGCGAAAGGCAGGGCTGCGGGTTTCACCGTTGAAGAAATCAACGAAGACAGGCTCCCAATCCATCTCGGCCAGCGTGAGGGCAAGCGCCGCCTTGTAGGCATTGCCGCTTTCGCCAAAACAATAGAGTTTCGCACTCATTCAATCGGTCTCCTGTTGATGGGCCGGGCGGGGGTTTCACACCCCCGCACCCCCGTGAGGTATTTTCGCCAAGATGAAGAAGGTTTTGTTAACCATCCCGGCGTATCGTCAGTGGTGCGGTACAGGCTGAGGAGCCGATGACCGCCCAAGGTGAAGTCGCCCCGGTCTTGATGTGAAGCGCTCACATGGGTTGGACCGATCCCCTGAACCGGGGCGCATTCGCTTTATTTCATCTTGGCAAAAATACCTGAAATCGGTTTTCGCTAAGCGAGACGTCATTTCTTTCGCGCCTCCAGTTCCGAATTGAACAGCCGCAAACGGTGGGTCAGTGTGTCTTCGTCGATCACCGAGTTGAAGTTTTCGAACAGGAATGACAGCGCTTCGCCTTCATCCAACCCCGCGTCGGTCGCGAATTTCTTCAGACGGCGATAGCCATCTTCGGTCATGGCAACCGGGAAGCGGCGGGTCAGGCGAAAGCGTTTGGGCATAGAACTCTCCGGCGGAAACGGGTGTAGGGTGGGCGATCCGCCCACCTTACCTTAGAACGCCTCTGCGGGCAGTGCCATGACGCTCTCGGCACCGGATTCGATCCGGGCAAGGTGCATCCCCGTCGCGGGCAGGTGGCGGGCCATGTAATAGCGGCCTGTCGCGATCTTGGCGTTCAGGAATTCGGCATCCCCGCTGCCCGAGGCCAGCCCGGCAAAGGCCGCTTTGGCCATGCGCGCCCACATCAGGCCAAGGCAGACATGGCCCATCATATGCATGAAGTCATACGAGCCAGACAGGGCGTTATTGGGGTTTTTCATGCCGTTTTGCATGAAATACATCCCCGCCGCCTGCAAATCCTTCGACGCCGCTTTCAACGGGTCGGTGAAGGGCTTCATCTGGGCATCATCTTGATTTTCCTTGATGAAAGCCTTGATCATCTCGAAGAAGGCCATCACATGCTTGCCGCCATCCTGCGCCAGTTTGCGGCCGACCAGATCCAGCGCCTGAATGCCATTCGCGCCTTCATAGATCTGCGCGATACGGGCATCACGGACGAACTGGCTCATGCCCCATTCTTCGATATAGCCGTGGCCTCCGTAAACCTGCTGCGCCTGCACAGCCATCTCGAAGCCTTTGTCGGTCTGGAAACCCTTGATCACCGGGGTCATCAGGGAAATCAGCCCTTCGGCCTCGGCATCCCCCAACCGCACGGAACGGTCGATCAGATGCGCGCCCCAGAAGGTAAAGGCCCGCGCGCCTTCGACAAAGCTTTTCTGATCCATCAGGTTGCGGCGGATATCGGGGTGCACGATCAGCGGGTCAGCCGGGCCATTGGGGTTTTCAACCCCCGTGACCGCGCGGCCCTGCAAACGGTCCTTGGCATAGGCCACCGCGTTTTGATAGGCAGCCTCGGCCACGGCATAGCCTTGCAGGCCCACACCCAGACGCGCCTCGTTCATCATGGTGAACATCGCCCGCATGCCCTTGTGCAGATCGCCAAGCAGCCAGCCTTTCGCGCCATCGTAATTCATCACGCAGGTCGCGTTGCCGTGGATGCCCATCTTGTGCTCGATAGAGCCGACCGACACGCCGTTGCGTTCCCCCAGCGAGCCATCGTCATTGACCAGAAACTTCGGCACGATAAACAGGCTGATCCCTTTGGTGCCTTCGCCGCCGCCGGGGGCCTTGGCCAGCACCAGATGGATGATGTTTTCGGCCAGGTCATGCTCCCCCGCCGAGATAAAGATCTTCTGCCCCGAAATGGCGTAGGAGCCATCGGCCTGCGGTTCCGCCTTGGTGCGCATCAGGCCCAGATCGGTGCCGCAATGCGGTTCCGTCAGGTTCATGGTGCCGGTCCAGTCACAGCTGACCATCTTGGGCAGATATTTGGCCTTTTGCTCATCGGTGCCATGTGCGTGGATTGCAGAATAGGCCCCATGGGTCAGGCCCTGATACATGTTGAACGCCATATTGGCCGAAACGAAAATTTCGCCCACAGCCGAACCCATCAGATAGGGCAGGCCTTGGCCGCCGTATTCGGGGTCGCAATCCAATGCGGTCCAGCCGCCCTCTTTCATTGCGGCAAAGGCCTTGTCGAAGCCTTTGGGCGTGCGCACAACGCCGTTTTCCAGCGTGCAGCCCTCTTGATCGCCCGAGGCGTTCAGCGGGGCCAGCACGTCGCGCGCCACTTTGCCTGCTTCTTCCAGAACCGCCGAGGTGAAATCCGCTTCCAGATCCGCATACCCCGGCACGTCGGAGTCTGCGACTTTCAGCACATCCTGCAACAGGAACTGCATGTCTTTGACAGGGGCGTTATAGATTGGCATCGGTTCTCTCCCTTGGGTCGGTTCTGTGCGCCTTTGGATCAGGCGGCGGATTGGGTCGCGGATCGGGTTTCGGTGGCGGCGGCATAGCTTTCATACAGGGCCGCGCCATCGTTCAATTCGACTTTCAACTCGGCAATGGCCTCGATCAGCTCGTCGCGTTGTTGTTCCATCTGGGCCAGACGCTCTTGCGCCAGCTTGTAGGTTGTCAGGTATTGCGACCGCTCAGAGCCTTCGCGGTCATACATGTCCAGCAATTGCCGGATATCTTCGAGACTGAAACCAAAGCGCTTGCCGCGCAGGATCAGCTTCAGCCGCGCGCGGTCGCGGCGGTTATACAGACGCTTGGTGCCTTCGCGCTTGGGGAAGATCAGTTCCTTGGCCTCATAAAACCGCAGCGTGCGCGGGGTTACGTCGAACGCATCGCACATCTCGCGGATCGTCATCGTGGTGTCTGTCGTCATTGTCACTCTCACTTGCCTAACAGGGCATTGCGCCCTTTCCGTTAGGTCAGATGGGGGCCTTGACCGAGTCTTACCAGACGAATTGACGTTAACGTCACTGTAACGTCACGTCAGAGTTTTGCTGACGTAATGTTAAGCAAGAAATCCCAAGGAAGGGTTTAGATTTCTTTCGCGGCCGTATCGCGCAGCGCCCGCAAGTCAGCGATGGCGACATCCAGTTCCTTGCGCTGTTTATCCAGTTCGGCAAGCTGGCGGTCGGCCAGATCAAGCCACGCCTGCATCTGCGGTTTGGTGCCTTTCTGGCGGTAAATCAGCAGCCATTGCCGAATTTCCTCAAGGCTGAAACCAAAGCGGCGGCCGCGCAGAATCAGGGTCATGCGGGCAATTTCACGCGGGCCATACCAGCGCGCGCGGCCTTCTTTTTCAGGCTCCAGCAGTTCGATATATTCGTAATAGCGCAGGGTTCTGGGCGTCACGTCAAACTTGGCGCACATTTCTTTGAAGCTTAGGCGTGTGTCTGGCATGTCGCATTCCCCCCTCGCGAAAAGACTAGGCCGATGCGCGTTGCGTTGCAATCGCATAGCTGCGCAAATCAGGGCAGGGGTTGCAGCTTGCGGCGCAATGGGGAACATGGGCCGAAACCAGAGGGGCAAAAGATGACGGAACCAAGAACCTTTGTGCGCCAGTTTATCGAGGCTTTGCCGCATTCCAGTGCCTTGGGCATGGAGTTGGAACTGCTGAAGGACGGCGTGGCCGTTGTGGCAATGCCCTATGACACCCGTTTTATCGGTGATCCGGCGACCGGGGTTATTCACGGCGGCGCGGTATCGGCGCTGATGGATACGGCCTCGGGGGCGGCGGTGATGTGCCACCCTTGCCAGCCGGTTGCCACTGCCACGATTGACTTGCGCATCGACTACATGCGCCCCGCCACACCGGGCCAGCGGATCACTGCGCGTGCGGAATGTTACCACGTCACCCGCTCGGTCGCCTTTGTCCGCGTCACCACCACGGATGAGGATACCGATCGCCCGGTCGCCACCGCAACCGGTGCCTTTACCCTAGAGCGTGCAAAAGGGTCCGCAAAATGAGCAAACGCCCCCGCCCCGAACCCGTGCAAGTTATCAAGCAGCGCCGCGATGCTGCCCTGCACCGCCTTGTCGATGGCGTGCCCTATATCCAGTTTCTGGGCATCCACTTTGACCGTCGCGGCGATGAACTGACCGCGGTTTTGCCCTTTGACGAAAAGCTGATCGGCAACCCAATGCTGCCTGCGCTGCATGGCGGGGCCACGGCGGCTTTTCTGGAAGTGGCCGCGATCATCGAACTTAGTTGGTCGATGCTATGGGAAGATATGGAACAAGGCCGTCTTGACCCCAGCAGCCCCGCGGCAATGGCCCAATTGCGCCTCCCAAAGACCATTGATTTCACGGTCGACTATCTGCGCTCGGGCCTGCCGCGCGATGCCTATGCCCGCGCGCGGATCAACCGTTCGGGCCGCCGCTATGCCAGCGTGCATGTCGAGGCATGGCAAGACAACCGGACCAAGCTTTTCGCGCAGGCAACCGGCCATTTCCTGATGCCCAGCCGCGAAGATGAACCCGACCCCAGCCATATGCTCGCGACCTGAGGTGGCATGACCGAGATTTCCCACAGCCGCGTGTTACAGGTGGCGGTGCCCATCGTGCTGGCGAATGTGACGGTGCCGCTGTTGGGCGTGGTCGATACGGCGGTGGTGGGCCAAATCGGGCTGCCCGCCCCCATCGGGGCCGTGGGGCTTGGCGCGGTGATCCTGTCGTCGATCTACTGGATTTTCGGCTTTCTGCGGATGGGCACCACCGGGCTTGCCGCGCAATCCATCGGGGCGGGGACTGCGGCGGAAACCACGGCGATCTTGCTGCGGGCCTTGCTGATCGGGGCGTCGGCGGGGTTGGTTTTCATCCTGCTGCAAGTGCCGATCATCTGGGGCGCCCTGTGGCTGTCACCGGGCAGCGCCGAGGTGGAAACACTGGCGCGCGGGTATCTGTCAATCCGCATCTGGGGCGCGCCCGCAACCATCGCGCTTTATGCTGTGACAGGCTGGCTGATCGCGACAGAACGGACGCGCGCGGTGTTGGTGCTGCAACTCTGGATCAACGGGGTGAACATCGCGCTGGATATCTGGTTCGTGCTGGGGCTTGGCTGGGGGGTGAATGGCGTTGCCATCGCCACGCTGATGGCGGAATGGTCGGGGCTGGCGCTTGGCCTTTGGCTGTGCCGCAGCGCCTTTGGTGCGGCACTGGCCCCCGCCTTGTCACGGCTGCGCGATGCGGCGGCACTGGCGCAAATGGCTTCGGTGAATGGCGATATCATGATCCGCTCTGTGCTGCTGCAACTCAGCTTCACCAGCTTTCTGTTCTTTGGCGCGGGCCTGGGCGATGTGACCTTGGCCGCTAATCAGGTCCTGATGCAGCTTCTGACCGTTGCGGCCTTCTTTCTGGACGGTTTCGCCTTTGCCGCCGAGGCGCTGGTGGGCCAAGCGGTTGGCGGGCGGTCGGTGCGGGCGGCGCGGCGGGCCGCGATTGTCAGCACGCAATGGGGCGTGGGGGCGGTGGCCTGCCTGTCGCTGTGTTACCTGCTGGCCGGGCCTGCGATCATTGATCTGATGACCACCGCGCCACAGGTGCAGCAGGTCGCCCGCGACTATCTGCCATGGCTTATCGCGGCACCGCTCATCGGGGTCTGGGCCTGGATGCTGGATGGCATTTTCATCGGCGCCACCCTGACGCGCGAGATGCGGCAAACCATGCTGATCTCGGTCGCGGTCTATGCGTTTGCGTTGCTTTTGTTGCTGCCGCTGCTGGGCAATCACGGGCTTTGGGCGGCACTCATGGTGCTGAACCTGACGCGCGGCATCACCATGGCGCGGCAATGGCCCAAGGTCGAAGCCCGCGCCAAACAGGGCTAACCCCCCCTTGTGACCTCGGCCAAAATGTCGCATTCCCGCCAAAGCGGTCGGATTTGACCCTTGGACGCACAGCCCATGGCCACAGACTTTGGGCTGCAAGACACAATGCAAAAGGACGGAGCAATGACATCCCATTCCAACGACACACCTGATGTCGAACCCATCCCCGAGCCGGAAGGCAAGACAGAACTGATCGAAACTGATTTTGAGATTGGTCAGGACAATATCACCACCAAACTGATCTTTGACTTTGATATCCACAACCCGGTGTTCCCGCTTTCGGCGCTGGCCATCGTGGCCTTTACCTTTGCCACGATGATGTTCCAGACCGAGCTGGAGCCGATGTTCACCGCGCTGCGCAATGGTCTGACGGGCAGCCTTGACTGGTTTTTCCTGCTGTCGGGCAATGTGTTTGTGCTGTTGTGCCTGTTCCTGATCGTCTCGCCCTTGGGCAAGGTGCGCTTGGGTGGGCCTTTGGCCACGCCGGATTATGGCTATATCGGCTGGTTCGCGATGCTCTTTGCCGCCGGTATGGGCATTGGCCTGATGTTTTATGGCGTGTCCGAGCCGATGTCGCATTATTCCACCGCCTTCGGTGGGATTGCGGTGGGCGAGGATGGTATGCGCACCGATTGGGCACCGCTGGGCGGGGCCGCAGGCGACATCGAAGGCGCAAAGCGTCTGGGCATGGCGGCAACGATTTTCCACTGGGGCCTGCACCCTTGGGCCATTTATGCCGTGGTGGCGCTGGCCTTGGCTTTGTTCGCCTATAACAAAGGCCTGCCGCTGACCCTGCGCAGCTGCTTTTACCCGATTTTCGGCGAACGCATCTGGGGCTGGCCGGGGCATATCGTAGATATTCTGGCGGTTTTTGCCACCATCTTCGGGCTTGCCACCTCGCTTGGCGTGGGTGCGCAGCAAGCGGCGGCGGGGCTGGATTTCCTCTTTGGCTTTGGCACGTCGAACGGGATGCTGATTTTCCTGATCGTCTTCATCACCCTGATCGCGATTGTCTCGGTGGTGCGGGGCCTTGATGGCGGTGTGAAAATCCTGTCAGAGTTGAACATCGCGCTGGCGGCTTTGCTGCTGGTCTTTGTCATCGTGGTCGGGCCGACCCTGACCATCGTCAAGGATTTCTTCGCCAATCTGGTCGCCTATGGCCAATATCTGCCCGCGCTTTCCATGCCCTTCGGGCGTGAGGATGCCAATTTCGCCTCGGGCTGGACGGCCTTTTACTGGGCGTGGTGGATCAGCTGGTCGCCCTTTGTGGGCATGTTCATCGCCCGTGTCAGCCGGGGGCGCACCGTGCGCGAATTCCTGATTGCAGTGCTGATCGTGCCCACGGTGCTGTCGGTGCTGTGGATGACCGCGCTGGGCGGCACCGCGATTGAACAACTGGTTGCCGATGGCTTTACCGGGGTGCAGGACGCCGCGCTGGAGCTGAAACTGTTCCAGATGTTGACGCAACTGCCGCTGACCGCGATCACCTCGTTCATCGGGATCATTCTGGTCGTGGTGTTCTTTGTCACCTCGTCCGACAGTGGCAGCTTGGTGATTGATACGATCGCGGCAGGCGGCAAGGTCAATGCCCCGGTGGCGCAGCGTATCTTCTGGGCCTCGTTCGAAGGTTTGGTTGCGATTGCGCTGCTGCTGGGCGGGGGGCTTGCGGCCTTGCAGGCGATGGCGGTTTCGACCGGATTGCCCTTCACCTTCGTGCTGCTGGCGGCCTGCTATGCCATCGTCAAAGGCCTGATGAACGAACGCGCGGTGTCCTGACCCGCGATGCACCCACAAAAAGCCCCGCGCCTTGCGGGGCTTTTCTTTTGTCCGGTCAGCGCCGGATCAAGCCAAACAGGGCCGAGGCCCCCCAGCCTGCCGCAATCGCCAGAACCAGCGACAACAGCCCATAGATCAGCGGCTGTTCATGCGCCAGATTGTGAATCCAACGTTCCAACCCGTCTTTGTTGACCTTGATAATCTCTTCATGGCTGTCAATCACGGCCCCATCCCGGGTGATGAACAGCCGCACCTTGTAATCGCCTTCGGTCAAATTGGCGGGCAAGGCAATATCGGCGCGGAACAGGGTCGATTCCAGCAGTTTCACCGACGATTCGGACAGCGCGTAATCGCCTTCCTCGCGGCGCAACCGGATCAGCGCATCCAGAAACAGCGGCGAATCCTCGGCCTCGGCGGCGATGCCGACCGCCCGGATCGCGCGGGGGATGGTGATCTGATGCCGCAGGTTTTCGGTTTCCGACAAGGCCTCCTCCAGCGGGGCCGAGGAGGCGATGGCGTAAAAGCTGGGCGCGCGGCTGATGGTCACGGCATCGGTGTTCATCCAGATGCCGAACCTACGTTCCTTGCGCCGCACCACCAGCGGGCCAGAGGGGCCTTGCACGGTGACAACAACTTCCAGCGGGGCGGTATCAGGGATCGGGGCCTCGCGCCGCACCGCGCCATAAATTAAAATCTCTGATCCGGAAAAATTCGTGGTAATCGCCACAAGGTTCTGGCTTAGCCCGGCCACGATGGTTTCGCCGCTCGGGTCGTCCTGCGCGGCCACCGGGCTTGCAAGCAACAGCAGCAGGGCAAGCGCGCGGATCATGGTGCCCCCAAAGCGATGGAATACACCTCGGACGGGGTCAGCAGCAGGCCCAAGGCAATGCGCAAGCACACGGCCAGCACCATCAGCGCCAGCAGAACGCGCAACTGCTCTGCCCGCAGCATCACCCCGATCCGCGATCCGATCTGCGCGCCCAACACGCCGCCGATGATCAGCAATAGGGCCAGCACCATATCAACCGTCTGGCTGGCGACCGCATGCATTACCGTGGTGAACGCGGTGACAAAGATGATCTGAAACAGCGATGTGCCGACAACCACCTTGGTCGGCATCCCCAGCAGATAGATCATGGCAGGCACCATGATGAACCCGCCGCCTACCCCCATGATGGCCGACAAAAAGCCAACCGAGGCCCCCGCCAGCATAGGCGGAATAACCGAGATATACAGGCCAGAGGCGCGAAACTTCATTTTCAGCGGCAGTTTATGCACCGCATAATGCACATGCGCGCGGCGGATCGGGGCGTTGGGTTTGCGTGACCGCAGCAAGGCGCCCAAGCTTTCCTTCAGCATCATCGCGCCGATCAGGCCGAGAAACAGCACATAAGACAGCTGCACAAACAGGTCGATCTGCCCCAGCGTTGTCAGCCAGGCAAAAACCCAGATCCCAAGCGCCGAGCCGATAAGGCCACCGACCAGCAGCACCAGCCCCATGCGGAAATCAACCGCCTTGCGTTTCAACTGCGCCAAAACCCCGGACACGGATGAGGCAACAACAAGGTTGGCGCCGGTCGCCACGGCGACCGCCGGGGGAATGCCCATGAAGAACAGAAGCGGCGTGATGATAAACCCGCCGCCAACGCCGAACATGCCTGACAGTATCCCCACAATGCCGCCCAAACCCAAAAGGGCAAAGGCGTTGACTGAAAGTTCAGCAATGGGCAGGTAAAGCTGCATAAGGGGCAATCAACGCAATGTTTTCAGGCGAATAACGCAATGCGTCGATGACGCGGTGCAGTCGGGCGGGGTCGGCATTGGATGAAATTGCGCCGCTTGTGGGGCGATGTCAAACCCTGTTAAGGGCGTGGGGGGCGCTCTGACGTCATTGGCCCCAATTTCCCCCTGAAACTGGCCTTATGCCATCGCCCGCAGCGCCGCCCGCAAGATTTTTTCCAGCTTGGCCGCCCCCAGCGGGGCCATGGCCTTGGTATGCTCGTGGCTGATGTTTTCCTCGGACAGGCCCGCCGCCATATTGGTGATGGTCGATACCGCCACAGCGCGCAGCCCAAGAAAACGCGCCAGAATCACCTCGGGCACCGTGCTCATGCCAACGGCGTCGCCGCCCAAAATCTTGATCGCGCGAATTTCGGCCGGGGTTTCAAAACTGGGGCCGGAATACCACGCATAAACCCCTTCGGGCAGCGGGATGCCGCAGGTCTTGGCTGCGGCCTGCAAGGCGGCGCGCAAGGCCGGGTCATGCGCGTCTTTCATCGGCACGAAACGCGCATCTGTCTTTTCCCCGATCAACGGGTTCAGGCCGGAAAAGTTGATGTGATCTGACAACAGCATCAGATCACCGGGCTGAATATCGGCGCGCAGCGACCCTGCGGCATTGGTGGCCATGACCGCCTCGGCGCCCAATGCGCGCAGCACCTCCAGCGGCAAGCGCATCGCTGCCGGATCGCCGCTTTCATAGTAATGCGCCCGCCCGCCGAACACGGCCACGCGCACGCCTTCCAGATCACCGATCACAAGGTTCGGGTTATGCCCCGAAACCCCCGCATGCGGAAACCCCGGCAAATCGGCATAGGGAATGGCAACCCCTTGCACCGCGCCCGCCAGATGCCCCAAACCGGAGCCAAGGATCAGGCCCAGCTTCACAGGCTCTGCCCCCGCAAGGTTGCGGATCTGCGCCGCCAGCGCCTCAGCGTTCTTTGACATAGGGTTCCCCCCCGGCAGAGGGTGGCCGCGCCTTGCCAATAAAGCCTGCAAGGATCACCACGGTGATGATATAAGGCAGGGCCTGCACGAATTGCGAGGGGATGGCGAAAAGCCCAAGGTCGATACTGGGGAAACGGTTGCCGACCGCCTCCAGAAAGCCAAAGAGCATGGTCGCCCCCAGCGCATACCAAGGCCGCCATTTCGCAAAGATCAGGGCCGCCAGCGCGATAAAGCCGCGCCCCGCCGTCATCTCTTTGCCAAAGCCTGCGGCCAGTCCCAGCGCCAGATAGGCCCCGGCCAAACCGCACAGCACACCGCAAATCGCCACAGCGCTATAGCGGATGCCGATCACCGAAACCCCCGCCGTATCCACCGCCGCCGGGTTTTCCCCCACCGCCCGCAAGCGCAGGCCAAAGCGGGTGCGATAGAGCAACCACGCCGACGCAGGCACACAGGCGATCGCCAGATAGACCAGAACCGAATGCCCCGAAATCAGCTCGGCATAAATCGGGCCGATGATGGGCAGCGGCGCAATCGCATCAGCAAAGGGCAGGGTGATCGCTTCAAACCGGCCTTCGCCTGTCAGGGCAGGGGTGCGGCCGCCAAGGCCAAACCATTTTTGCCCCAGCAGCACCGTCAGCCCCGAGGCCAGAAAGTTGATCGCCACGCCCGAAATCAACTGATTGCCCCGGAAGGTGATCGAGGCCAGACCATGCACGCCCGACAGCAGCAGCGAGGCGAATATCCCCGCCAGCACCCCCAGCCAGACCGACCCGGTCACAGCCGCGACAGAGCCTGCCAGAAAGGCCGAGGCCAGCATCTTGCCCTCCAGCCCGATATCAAACACGCCCGCGCGTTCCGAAAACAGACCCGCAAGGCAGGCAAACAGCAGCGGCGTTGCAAGCCGCACTGTGCTGTCCAGAATCTGGATCAGGGTTGCGAAATCCATCACGCTTTCCCCTTTCGCAGCAACAGGAACAGGCTTTCTACCGGTTTGCGCACCATATTATCCATGGCCCCGGTGAACAGAATGACCAGCGCCTGAATAACGATGATCAACTCTCGCGGGATCGTCGTCCACAGGGCCAGTTCCGCCCCGCCCTGATACAGAAACCCGAACAGGATCGCGGCCAGCAGCACACCCACCGGATGGCTGCGCCCCATCAGGGCCACGGCGATGCCGATGAACCCCGCCCCCTCGACCGAGTTCAGCAGCAACCGCTGCGCCTCGCCCATCACGGTGTTGATCGCCATCATCCCAGACAGCCCGCCCGAAATCAGCATGGCATACATGGTGATGCGCACCGGGTTGATGCCTGCGTAAACGCTGGCCTTTTCCGATTTGCCAAAGGCGCGTAGCTGATAGCCCAGCCGCGTGCGCCACATCAGCAGCCACACACCGACACAGGCCACAAACGCGATCAGCAGGCTGATATTGGCCGGGTTGCGGTTGTTGAACGGAATGCCCACCAGCCCCAGAATATCGCCCAGACGCGGCAATTTCAGCGCGGGGTCAAACCGGGCCGAGGCGGTATCCATCGCCCCCGCAGGCCGCAGCACCGTAACCAGCACATAGATCATCAAGGCGGCCGCGATATAGTTGAACATGATGGTGGTAATCACCACATGGCTGCCGCGCTTGGCCTGCAAATAGGCCGGAATCGCCGCCCAAGCCGCGCCAAACAGCGCCGCCATTCCCGCCGCCCCGATCAGCGCCAGTGACCAATGCGGCCATGGCACGAACAGGCAGGCCAGCGCCACGCCAAGCCCGCCTAGGGTGGCTTGCCCCTCGCCGCCGATATTGAACAACCCGGCTTGAAAAGCGACCGAAACCGCCAGTCCGGTAAAGATGAAGTTGGTGGCGTAATACAGCGTATACCCCCAGCCATAGGTGGACCCAAGCGCGCCCGTAATCATCAGCTTCATCGCGGCCACGGGGTCTTCGCCAATCGCAAGGATCACGAGGCCCGAAATCACAAAGGCAATCAGCAGGCTGATCAGCGGCACCAGTATGGCATCGGCCCATTTTGGCATCGCGGTCATTGCACCACCCCCGCCATCAACAGGCCCAATTCGCGCTCATCCGTGTTGGCGGGGTCACGCTCGCCCATCAACTGGCCGTCAAACATAACGGCAATCCGGTCCGAAAGGCTCATGATCTCATCCAATTCGACCGAAACAAGCAGCACTGCCTTGCCCGCATCACGCAGCGCGACGATCTGCTTGTGAATAAATTCAATCGCGCCGATATCGACGCCGCGTGTCGGCTGGCCGATCAGCAGCAGGTCGGGGTTGCGGTCCATCTCGCGGGCGACGACGATCTTTTGCTGGTTGCCGCCGGAAAAGCTTTTGGCGGCCAGCGTCGGGATTGGCGGGCGCACGTCATAGCGTTCCATCTTGGATATGGTATCGGCGCGGATGGCGTCATTATCCATGAACAGCGCCGATTTCTGGTATTCCGGCGCGTGGTGATAGCCAAAGGCCACATTTTCCCAAGCCGTGAAATCCATGATGAGGCCCAGATGCTGCCGATCCTCTGGCACATGGGCGATGCCGCGCGCGCGGCGGGTCTGGCCATCGGCGGCGGCGGTCAGCGCAATGTCTTGCCCGTTCAGCCGCACGGTTCCGGTGCCCCGCGCAATGCCGCCCAACACTTCCAGCAGTTCGGATTGGCCGTTGCCCGCCACGCCTGCAATGCCCAGAATCTCGCCTGCGCGGATGGTCAGGGAAATGCCTTTCAGGCGCTCTATCCCCGCCTCATCCCGCACCCGCAGGTTTTCCACCTCCAGCACCATCGCGCCCGGTGTCGCAGGCTTTTTCTCGACCGAGAGCAGAACCTTGCGGCCCACCATCAACTCGGCCAGTTCCTCGGGGCTGGTGTCTTTGGTCTTGACGGTCGCGGTCATCTGCCCGCGCCGCATCACAGATACCGTGTCAGTGATCTCCATAATCTCGCGCAGCTTGTGGGTGATCAGGATCACGGTCTTGCCCTGATCTTTCAACCCTTTCAAAATGCGGAACAATTGGTCGGCCTCTGCCGGGGTCAGCACGCCAGTCGGTTCGTCCAGAATCAGAATATCGGCCTGACGATACAGCGCCTTCAAAATCTCTACCCGCTGCTGATGGCCGACAGACAGGTCTTCGATCACGGCATCGGGGTCGACATCCAGTTCGTATTCGCGCGCAAGCTCGGTCAGGGTTTTGCGCGCCTGTGCCATCGCACCGCGAAGCATGGCACCGCCTTCGGCCCCAAGGATCACATTTTCCAAAACGGTGAAATTCTGCACCAGTTTGAAATGCTGAAACACCATGCCGATCCCGGCGCGAATGGCGCTTTGGCTATCGGGGATGGGGGTCAAATTGCCGGAAATGTAAATCTCGCCCGCGTCGGCTTTGTAAAACCCGTAAAGGATCGACATCAGCGTCGATTTGCCCGCGCCATTCTCACCGATGATCCCGTGGATGGAGCCTTTGGCAACCTGAATCGAGATATCCTTATTGGCCTGCACCGGGCCAAAAGCCTTGGAAATCCCGCGCAGCTCAATCGCCAGCGGGGCCGCGTGGGGGGCGGCAGTTTCCTGCCGCCCCGAATTGCTTGGCACTGACATTTAGAACGTCAGGGCGGGGCAAGTTTCATCCGACATATAGTCGTGCACAACCAGTTCGCCCGAGGCAATCTTGGCCGAGGCTGCGTCCACAGCAGCTTTCATTTCTTCCGAAACCAGTGCCGCATTGTTGTCGTCCAGCGCATAACCAACGCCGCCCGCCTTAAGGTCCATCACCTGCACGCCCGGCTCCAGATCGACGCCTGCCTTGAAGGCTTCGTAAACCGCGTTATCCACACGCTTGAGCATGGAGGTCAGAACCTTGCCCGGATGCAGGTGGTTCTGGTTGCTGTCCACGCCGATCGACAAAATGCCTTCATCGGCAGCGGCTTGCAGCACACCGATCCCGGTGCCGCCCGCTGCGGCAAAGATCACATCCGCGCCTTGGGATTTCTGGGCTTTGGCCAATTCGCCACCCTTCACCGGGTCATTCCAGGCGGCAGGGGTGCTGCCCGTCATGTTGGCGATCACGGTTGCATCTGCGTTCACGGCTTTCACACCTTGCGCATAGCCACAACCAAAGCGGCGGATCAGCGGAATATCCATACCGCCAACAAAACCAACCGTCCCGGTCTTGGAGGCCATGGCCGCCATCATCCCGACCAGATAGCTGCCCTCATGTTCCGTAAAGGCGACTTGCTTTACGTTGGCAAGGTCAAGCCAGTTCACGTCGATGATGGCGAATTTGGTATCCGGGAAATCCGGGGCAACTTGTGCCAGCACATCGCCAAAGGCAAAGCCGGTCATGACAACCGGGTTTGCGCCGGATTCGGCCAGACGGCGCAGCGCCTGCTCGCGCTGGGCTTCGGATTGCATCTCTAGTTCTTTATAGGTGCCGCCGGTTTCCTGTGCCCAACGCTGCGCGCCTTCATATGCAGCCTCGTTGAAGGATTTGTCGAATTTGCCGCCCAGATCAAAGATCAGCGCAGGGTCTGCCGCCGCCATGCCAGCGGTCAGCGCAAGGGTCGCCGTGGCAGCGGCGAGATGTTTCATGAGGCTCATACTATCGTCTCCCGATTGGATTTTTTGCCACCGCAAGAATCCCCCCGAAGGGGTGGGTGGGGCGTGGTCAAATTAGGGCGGGTTTGGCCGAAAGGGTCAATAGGTATTTGCACAGGCCGCAGGCGCGATTTGGCCGATTGGTCAAGTTTTGGGCGATTGGCCGGGCTGTCGTTGCGTCAAGCGGGCGGGGCCAATGATTTGGTCAGCACCAAGGCATCCACGCGCCGCCCCTCTGGCGTTTCGAAATAGGCTTTGCGGCGGCCCGCAAGGTTGTAACCCAATGAAAGATAAAGCGCGGTTGCGGGGGCGTTGTCCTCGGCCACCTCCAGAAAGGCGCTGTCTGCGCCCCTGCTGCGGGCCTGAGTGGCAAAGCCGTCCATCAGGTGGCGGGCGATACCTTGGCGGCGGTGGTCCGGGGCGGTGGCAAGGGTCAGCACCTCGGCCTCTCCGGCGACCGCGCGGCCCAGCACAAAACCACGCGCATCGCCTAAAAGGAAAACCCCGCTGCCTGCCAAAAGCGAGGCGAACTCGGCCTCGGTCCAGGGGCGGGGGGTGGTAAAGGCGGCGGCATGCAAGGCGGCAAGCGCGGCGGGTGTCATGCCGGATCATCCAAGATGCGCGGCGGCGGGTCGCTGGCGGGGACGGCATCGGCGGCGCGCATGTAAAACGGGGCAGGCGGCGGGGCGTCTTGGTCCAAGCGACGCGCGCCAATCCGGGCCAGCGCCCGCAGTCGGGTTTTGGCATCAGGGCGGATCAGCCTGTGCGGCATGCCCGCAGGCGGGTCCGGCCAATCCCCGATCAGCGTCACAGCCGGATCATCCGGCCACAGCGCCGGGTCATCCGCCGCCCGTTCGAACGGTGCCGCCAGCGCGGTTTCCCCATCATAATCCTGCACATAGACCGCCCCGCGTGAGGCAGGCAGCGCCACGCGGCAGCGCCCTTGCGCGCCATGGGCCAAAGCCTCCAACCCTGTCACGCCCACGGCCCGAACGCCAAGGCCAAGCGCCAAGCCCCGCGCTGCCGCCACGGAAATCCGGATACCGGTGAAATTGCCGGGGCCGGTGCCCACGCCCACACCGCCCAGATCGGCCCAGCGATATCCGGCGGCTGCAAGCATCTCTTCGATCATCGGCATCAGGCGTTCGGCTTGCCCCTTGGCCATTTCTTCGCGGGCCAGCGCGATGCAATCACCGCCCAATAGCAAAGCGGCCGCGCAATGCGCGGCCGTTGTGTCAAAGGCCAGAAAGGGCTTTTCAGGCGGCAACGGGCCGGACCTCCAGCACCTCGGGGATGTAATGCCGCAGCAGGTTTTCAATCCCCATCTTCAGCGTCAGTGTCGAAGACGGGCAGCCTGCGCAGGCCCCTTGCATGTGCAGGTAAACCACCCCACGATCAAAGCCGTGGAAGGTGATATCGCCACCATCCTGTGCCACAGCGGGGCGCACCCGCGTATCCAGCAACTCCTTGATCTGGGCCACGATGTCACCATCTTCGCCGGTATGCTCGGCATGGCCCGATGCGGCTTGCTCACCCTCAATCACCGGGGCGCCGGATTGGTAATGCTCCATGATCGCGCCAAGGATCGCAGGTTTGATGTGATCCCATTCCACGGCATCGGCTTTGGTCACGGTCACGAAATCATTGCCAAAGAAAACCCCCGTCACATCGCCCGCCGCAAAAATGCGCCGCGCCAGCGGGGATTTCTCGGCCGCGTCCGCGTTCGGGAAATCGGCGGTTCCCATGTCCAGCACCGCTTGGCCGGGCAGGAATTTCAAGGTCGCCGGGTTCGGCGTGGATTCGGTCTGGATAAACATCTTCTATCTCCGACTGTTCCAGTCAGATATGCGCCCGCGGCAACGACAAGTCAAGGTTTGCGCCGCGACCTTCTGGAATGATTCTAAGCAGGTCTAGCTGCCGCGATAGGTCGAATATGCGAAAGGCGAGATCAGCAGCGGCACATGGTAATGCGCCCCCGCATCCGGCACACCAAAGCGGATCGGGATTTCATCCAGAAACAGCACCTCGCCCGTCGCTTGCCCCGTGGCGCGCAAATAGTCACCCGCGCAGAACACCAGCTCATAGCTGCCTTCTGTCAGGGCAGCACCCGTCAGCATCGGCGCATCGGTGCGGCCATCATCATTGGTGACGGTTTCGGCCAGTTTCTTGTGGCTGTTACCCGAAACCCGATACAGCATGATCTTTACCCCCGCCGCGGGCTTGCCCCGCGCCGTATCCAGAACATGGGTTGTCAGTTTACCGCCGTTCATCGCTTTGTCTCCGTTTCATGTTCTGCGCATTTATCGACCATCATAGCCCGTTTTCCGGGCAAGGCGTGACCCGCAAGTTAGGCAAAAAGTCTTTCCGGTTTTTTTTGGTAATAGCACATCTGTTTCCGTAATAGACAGACAGTCAAACAATGGGGGCAATGGTGAACAGATATCCGCGCGATTTCACGGGCTATGGCGCCAACCCGCCTGATGCCGCTTGGCCGGGTGGGGCGAAAATCGCGGTTTCTGTCGTGCTCAACTATGAGGAAGGCGGCGAAAACAACGTCCTGCATGGCGATGCCGGGTCCGAGGCGTTCTTGTCCGATATCGCCGGGGCAGCAGCTTGGCCGGGCCAACGGCATTGGAACATGGAATCGCTGTATGATTACGGCGCACGCGCCGGGTTCTGGCGGTTGCACCGTTTGTTCACCACGCGCAACATCCCGGTCACGATTTACGGTGTGGCCACCGCCCTTGCCCGCAACCCCGAACAGGTTGCCGCGATGAAAGCCGCCGGCTGGGAAATCGCCAGCCACGGGCTCAAATGGGTCGAACACCGGGATATGCCCGAAGCCGAGGAACGCGCCGCCATTGCCGAGGCCGTGCGCCTGCACACCGAGGTGGTGGGCCAGCGCCCCCGGGGTTGGTATACGGGGCGCTGTTCCGTCAACACTCTGCGTCTGGTGGCCGAGACAGACGGGTTCGACTGGATATCCGACACCTATGACGATGATCTGCCCTATTGGGCCGAAATCGGCCCGCGCGACCAACTCATCATCCCCTATACGCTGGAAGCCAATGACATGCGCTTTGCCACGGCCCCCGGCTATATCGAGGGGGAGCAGTTCTTCCAATATCTCAAGGACAGCTTTGATGTGCTTTACGCCGAAGGGGCGGCGGGTGCGGCCAAGATGTTTTCCATCGGCTTGCACTGCCGCCTGATTGGCCGTCCGGGCAAGATCGCAGGGCTAATGCGCTTTCTGGATTACGCCCAGTCCCATGCCGATGTCTGGTTCCCCCGCCGCATGGATATCGCCGCCCATTGGGCCGCCACCCATCCGCATCAGCGCCGCACCCGCCCCAGCCAGATGGATCACGACAGCTTTGTCGCCCGCTTCGGTGGCGTGTTCGAACATTCCGCGTGGATCGCGTCCCGCGCCCATGCGCTGGAACTCGGCCCCGCGCATGACAGCGCCACGGGGCTGCACAATGCGCTGGCCCGCATGTTCCGCTCCGCCACCCCGGCCGAGCGTCTGGGCGTGCTGACAGCGCATCCCGATCTGGCCGGAAAACTTGCCGCCGCCAAACGGCTGACCGCCGAAAGCACCGCCGAACAGGCCAGTGCCGCGCTGGACGCGCTGACCGATGCCGAACGCGCGCAGTTTGAACAGCTTAACGCGGCCTATGTTGCCAAACACGGCTTTCCCTTCATCATCGCCGTGCGCGACAACACCAAAGACAGCATCCTCGCCGCCTTTCAAACCCGCATCGGCAATGACACGGAAACCGAATTCACCACCGCCTGCGCCCAAGTCGAACGCATCGCGGAACTGCGCCTGAAGGATATGCTGCCATGACCCGCTATTACGCGCCAACCGGTGGCCTGCCGCCGCAAACCCAATTGATGACAGGCCGCGCCATCTTCACCGATGCCTATGCCTTCATCCCGCGCGGGGTCTTCTCCGATATCGTGACCAGCTACCTGCCCGGATGGCATAAAACCCGCCTCTGGCTGATCGCGCGCCCGATGACCGGCTTTTCCGAAACCTTCAGCCAATATGTGATGGAGGTTGCCCCCGGTGGCGGCTCCGACGCGCCCGACAATGACCCCGGCGCGGAATCGGTGCTGTTCCTCACGGAAGGTGAGGTCTGGCTCTCCATCGACGGGCAGGAATATGACCTTGGCCCCGGCGGCTATGCTTATATCCCGCCCCACAGCGCGTGGCGGCTCAAGAACGCCCAGAAAACCCCGGCGCGCTTCCATTGGGTCCGCAAACTCTATGTACCCGCCCCCGGCCTCCCCGCGCCGAAACCCTTCGTGACCAGCGATGCCGAGGTGAAACCCACTCCCATGCCCGATACCAACGGCGCTTGGGCCACCACCCGTTTCGTCGACCCGACAGACCTCAGCCACGATATGCATGTCACCATCGTCACCTTCCAACCCGGCGGCGTGATCCCGTTTGAAGAAACCCATGTCATGGAACACGGGCTTTATGTGCTGGAAGGCAAAGCCGTCTACAAACTCAATCAGGATTGGGTAGAGGTCGAAGCAGGCGATTTCATGTGGCTCCGCGCCTTCTGCCCGCAAGCCTGTTACGCCGCAGGCCCCGGCCCCTTCCGCTACCTGCTTTACAAAGATGTCAACCGCCACGCCAATCTGCGCGGCCCCTTCACACCCCGCTAGCCCCTTCATCTATTCAAAAATATCCCACGGGGGTCCGGGGGTGTGAAACCCCCGGCGACCAGCCGGAAACCCAAAGGCCCAAATGTCGCGCATCATCTTCACCGAACCGCTCACCGCCACCGCCTTCGCCCCCTTCGGCGATGTGCTGGAGGTTGCGGGCCCACCGGACAAGCTGATCAACCAAGGGCTTTGCGGGCGGTTCCATGACCGTGCCAAACTCGATTTCGCTGACGCCCGCGCCGGGATTTCCATTTTCCACGCCCAGCCGCGCAGCTTGCCCTACTGCCTCGATCTGGTGGAACGGCATCCCGAAGGCTCGCAAGCTTTCATCCCGATGTCGCAGCACCCGTTTCTGGTCATCGTCATCACAGACCCAGAGGCCACGCCGCGCGCTTTTCTGACCAATGGCGCGCAAGCCATCAACCTGCATCGCGGCACATGGCATGGCGTCCTCACGCCATTGCACGCGCCGGGCCTTTTCGCCGTGGTGGACCGGATCGGCCCCACCGCTAACCTCGAAGAACATCACTTCACCCAAAGCTGGGAGGTGCATCCCCACAACACCTAACGCGACCCCTGAAAAGAACCGCCAAAAAAAGAAGCGGTTTTTCCAAAAAAGAACCCCAACACGGAAGGACATCGAAATGGCTGATACATCTCTCGGCACGCCGGAACAGCTCCGCGATCCTAACTATCTGCCCGCGCTTGGAAGTGCGGTGCCCTTGGGCATCCAGCACGTCTTGGCGATGTTTGTTTCCAACGTCACCCCTGCCATCATCGTTTGCGGTGCGGCGGGTATTGGCTTTGGCTCGGATCAGGGGGCCTTGGGCTTTCCTGATATGAATTACATGATCCAGATGTCGATGCTGTTTGCCGGCATCGCGACCCTGTTTCAAACCATCGGCATGGGGCCTGTCGGTGCGCGGCTGCCCATCGTGCAAGGCACCTCTTTCGCCTTTGTGCCGATTATGATCCCGGCGGTGGCAGGGCTTGGCACCGCCGGCTTGGCAGGGCTGATGACAGGTGTGGTCCTTGGCGGCATGTTCCACTTCTGCCTTGGCTTTGTGGTGGGCAAAATCCGCTATGCTTTGCCGCCACTCGTCACCGGGCTGATCGTGCTGATGATTGGTCTGGCCTTGGTCAAGGTCGGCATCCAATACGCCGCAGGCGGTGTGCCCTTGATGGGCAAGCCCGAATTCGGCTCGCTTGCGATGTGGACCCCGGCGATCGTGGTTGTGCTTGTCACGCTTGCGATCAAGTTTTTCGCGCGCGGCTTCATGGCGGTTGCCGCCGTGCTGATCGGCATCATCGCGGGTTATATCGTGGCTTACCTCATGGGGCAGGTGAACTTTTCCAACATCGGCCGCGCCTCTTATTTCGCTGCGCCGATACCGTTCAAATGGGGGTTTGAATTCAACGCCGCCATCGTGATCGGCATGTGTTTCATGGCCATCGTTTCGGCGATTGAAACCGTGGGCGATGTGTCCGGTATCACCAAAGGCGGCGCGGGGCGCGAGGCGACCGACAAGGAAATCTCGGGCGCAACCTTTGCCGATGGTGCAGGCACGGCGGTTGCGGGTGTGTTCGGCGGGCTGCCCAACACCTCGTTCAGCCAGAACGTCGGCCTGATCGCCATGACCGGGGTGATGAGCCGCCATGTCGTGACCATCGGCGCGATCTTCCTGATCCTCTGCGGCTTCATCCCGAAAATCGGCGCGATCATCAACACCGTCCCGATCAACGTGCTGGGCGGTGGTGTGATCGTGATGTTCGGCATGGTCTGCGCCTCGGGTGTCAACATGCTGTCTGATGTGACATGGAACCGCCGCAACATGGTAATCTTTGCCACCGCGCTTTCGGTCAGCCTTGGCTTGCAACTGGAACCGACGGCCTTGCAGCATGTCGGCAAAACCGCGCAAATCCTGCTGACCTCGGGCCTGTTGCCTGCGGCCTTGATCGCGATTGTGCTGAACCTTGTGTTGCCGGAACAGCTTGCCGACGATTGATCCGACAGTCTGACAAACAGAAAGGGCGGCCCCGTGGTGCCGCCCTTTTTCATGCCCGCTTCTGAGCCGTTTCAGGGCTGCTTTGCCAGCAACCCGCCCAGATTGGCAGCCACTTGCTTGGCATCGGCACTTTGCGCGCCCAAGGCTTTTTCCAGCACCGACAGCGCCTCGCGGAACATCGCTTCGGCCTCGGCCTTACGGTCGCCGCTGGCCAACAATTGCGCCAGATTGTTCAAGGCGCGGCCATAATCGGCATCGGCCTTGCCAACGGCACTTTCGGTCAGCGTCAGCAATTCGCGGTAAAGCCGCTCGGCCTCGCTGTCCTTGCCGATGCTGCGCAGCGCGCTGGCAATCCGGTCCAGACGGCTGCGAAATTCCGGGTGTTCGGTCCCAAGGGCCACGCGGCTGACCTCAATCGCCTCCAGATACAGCGGCAGTGCTTCCTCATTCTTGCCAAGGCTGCGGCGCAGGTCGGCCAAGGCCGCGATTCGCATGGCCAGATCGGGATGGGTCGGGCCAAAGGCCTGACGCGTGGCCTTGATCGCGCTGTCATACAGCGGCTCTGCCTCGGCGGCGCGGCCGGTGGCAACCAGCAATTCCGCCAGATTGGACAGGCGCGTCGCGGTTTCAGGGTAAACCCCATCGGGGGCGGCGCGGTCAATCTCGATCGCTTGGCGATAGATCGGTTCCGCCGCCTCGGCATAGCCCGCCGCGCGCAAAACAGCGGCCAGATTGTTCAGCCGTTTGGCCTGTGCCTCATCCTTGCCGCCCGTGGCCTTTTCGCCCACGGCAATCGCCTCACGCAGCAATTTCTCGGCATCGGCGGGCTTTTGCGCGATCAAAAAGGCTTGGGCCACTTGGCCAAGCGCCTCTGCCCGCTCGGCGCTGACCTCGCCATATTCGGCAAGCGCGCTTTGCAGCACGACCTTGGACAGTTGCAGCGCGATGTCTTTTTGGCCCAGTTGGATGGCAACAGCTTGTGCCGCCTTGGCATAGGCATGGCGCGTATCCAGATCCGCCGCGCGGCGGAAAAAGCCAAGCGCCGTGCCGGTATCGCCCTGCGCCATAGCAATGCGGCCCAAACCATAGGCGGCCTTGGCGGCGCGGCGGATATCGGCCTCCGCCTGTTCGCGCAGCGCGGCGAAGGCAGGGGCGGCGTCGGCGATATTCCCGGCCTCCAGCGCGGCTTGCGCGGCCTCGGCACCTTCCGGCGCGCTCAGGCCATAGGCCTCTTGCAACTCGGCCAGCAGCGCCCGGTCTTCGGTTGCTTGCTTCAGTGTTGCACCGGGCATGGCCAGCGCGCGCGCGGTCAGATCAAGCTCGCGCAGCAGGGCCGCGCGTTGCTGCGGGGTTTCCGCCTTTGGCAGCGCCTCACGCGCCTTGGCCAGACGGGCGCGCAGCGGCTCGGTAATCTGCGCTTCGGTCAGGGGCGCAAGGCTTGCCGTATCGGCTGCGGCTTGGGTGACAAGATCGGGCATCGGATTTCCTTCCATCTGGTGCCAGCCCAGAACGGCGGCAACGGCCAGCGCCGATACCAGAATGCTCGGAACAAATAGCTTGCGCGCCATGGGCATGGTCCTTTGAAATAACTCTATCAAAACGTCGCCTAACCCTAACCGAGACTTCTGCCCCCCTGCAAGGCCGGAACAGGCTGGACGGAGGCCCCTGAAATCGCACAGGGTGGGCGCAGGCCGTGCCCAGTTTGACCACCCCACCAAGAAAGCCCCGACCCTATGCGCCTGCTAATCTCCTTTGCCGCCCTGTTCCTGTCGGTCGTGCTGCTGCAACTGGGGTCGGGCGGGGTGGCGCCGCTGGATGCGATTTCGGGCGGGGTGCTGAATTTCACCACCGCACAGATCGGGATATTGGGTTCAGCGCATTTTGTCGGGTTTTTTGTGGGGTGCTGGTGGGCGCCGCGCCTGATGGGCGAGGTGGGCCATTCCCGCGCCTTTGCCGCCTTCATCGCGGCGGGCACCATCGGGATATTGGCGCATATGCTGGTGATCGACCCCTATGCCTGGGCCGTGATGCGGGTGGCCAGCGGGATTTGCATCGCGGGCTGTTACACGATTATCGAGGCGTGGTTGCAGGCCAAGGTGACGAATGAAACGCGGGGGCGGGCGATGGGCACCTACCGCGTGGTGGATATCTGCGGCAGTCTGGGCGCGCAGATGATGATCGCGGTGCTGGAGCCTGCGTCCTATGTTTCCTACAACCTTTTGGCATTGCTGTGCTGTGCGGCGCTGTTCCCGCTGACGCTGACCAAGGCCGAGCCGCCCGAAACACCCGTCACCCCGCGCCTGCGCCCCCGTCTGGCGTGGGAACGCTCGCCGCTGGCAGCCGCAGGGGTGATTGTGTCGGGGGTCACGGGGGCGGCGTTTCGCATGGTCGGCCCGGTTTACGGCATCGAGGTGGGGCTGCGCGCCGACCAGATCGCGCTGTTTCTGGCGGCCTTTGTGGTGGGGGGCGCGCTGGCGCAAATACCGGTGGGCTGGCTGGCCGATAAATACGACCGGCGCGGCGTGTTGATCGGGTTGTCCGTGGCCGGGATTGCGGCGTGTTCAGTGACCATCTTTCTGTCAGGCGCGGGCACGGTGGCGGTGTTCCTGTCGGCCGGGTTGTTCGGCTTTGTGACGATGCCGATCTATTCGGTATCCACCGCCCATGCCCATGATTTCGCCACCTCGGCAGAGCGGGTGGAGCTTTCGGCGGCGCTGATGTTCCTTTACGCCGTGGGGGCGATTGCCAGCCCCTATCTGGCGTCGGTTGTCATTGAATATTTCGGGCCTTCCGCGATGTTCCTGATGATCGCGCTGGCCCATGTTGTGCTGATCATTTTCGGGATTGCCCGGATGCAGGCGCGACCCAGCCCCGAAGCCAGAACCGCCTATACCTATGAGCCGCGCACCTCATTCTGGGTGGGCCGCTTGCTGGGCCGGGGGCGCGACCGCAAGTAAGTTTGCCGGGGCGGTGCATGGCTTGGCTGATGGCGATGGATATTTGGACCGGAAAGAAAGCAGCGGGCGGGACGGGACTAAAACCCGTTGCGCAAGGCGTAGATGGTGACGATCCCCGCCAACATTGTCAGCGGCAAAGAGCGGGTGGCGATGGCGATAGCAAGGGCGGCGGCACCTGCGATCCATTCATTCACGCCGCCATTGATCAGTTGCAGCGTGACCAATGCGGTGATCAGCGTGCCGGGCAGCGCCTTGAGGCCCCGCGCAATTGGCCCCGATTGCGGCAGCGCCGCGCCAAGGTAATAGCCGCCCAAGCGGATGACCAGCGTGGCGGCGGCAAGGCTGGCAATCAGCAGCGTGACCTCAGACATCGCGGCCCCCAAAGGCGGCGACAGCCGCGCCCAGCACGCCACCTGCGACCAAGGCCCAAGAGGGCTCCAACGTGGTGCCAAGGCGCAGGGCGACAACGGTGGCGGCAGCCACCAGCCATGGCGCGGCATCGCGCCGCCCGCGCCACAGCCCGCGCAGAATGGCGATGAAGGCGGCGGCAAAGGCGAAATCTATTCCCAAGGCGCGCGGTTCGGGGATGGAATGGGCAAAGCTGGCCCCCGCCACGGTTGCCGCGATCCAAGCCGCGAACACGCCAAACCCTGCGCCGACCAGATACCAATAGCCCGCAGGCCGCCCCGCCGCACGGGTGGCATGCAGCAGCGCCCAGCTTTCATCGGTGGTCAGATGCACGCCCAAGGCCACCTTCCAGAACGGCTGGCCCGCCAACACATCGCGCAGGCTGGCCGTGATCAGCACCATCCGCAGGTTCAGCGCGATGCCCGCCACCAATGCCGTCAGCGCCGTCGCCCCGGCGGCAAGCCGTTCCACCGCCACGAATTGCGCCGATCCGGTGAAAACCGTGGCCCCCATGATCCCGGTTTGCAGCCCGTCCATGCCTGCCTGTGCCGCCAGCAGCCCAAAGGCCAGACCATAAAGCGCCACGCCAAGCGCCAGCGGGGCGATGTCGCGCAGACCTTGGCGGAATTCGGCGGGCAGGGGCATGGGGCGGGGTTCCGATTTTGCGGCGGTGATAGGCGGCAAGGCCGCAGATGGTCAAGCCCTGCGTGCGAGGGTTCTGGCCCTCGGCTTTGGCATGGGTTAAACGGGGGCAATCTTTGCAAGGGGCAGCGTTCATGGCCAGACATCTTATCACCTCCGCGATTCCCTATATCAACGGGATCAAACATCTGGGCAACCTTGTCGGCAGCCAGTTGCCCGCCGATCTTTATGCGCGTTACCTGCGGGCGCGCGGGCATGAGGTTTTGTTCCTCTGCGCCACTGATGAACATGGCACGCCTGCCGAGTTGGCCGCCGCCAAGGCAGGCAAACCGGTGGCCGAGTATTGCGCCGAAATGCATGCCGTGCAGGCCGAGATTGCGCGCGGCTTCCGGCTGTCTTTCGACCATTTCGGCCGCTCCTCCAGCGCGCAGAACCGGGCGTTGACGCAAAGCTTTGCCAAGCGGCTGGCCGAACAGGGCCTGATCCGCGAAGTGGTGGAAAAACAGATGTATTCCGTGGCCGATGGCCGCTTTTTGCCCGACCGCTATATTGAGGGCACCTGCCCGAATTGCGGGTTTGAAAGCGCGCGCGGCGATCAATGCGACAATTGCACCAAGCAGCTTGACCCGGTGGACCTGATCAACCCGCGCTCGACCGTTTCAGGCTCTACCGAGTTGGAGTTGCGGGAAACCAAGCATCTTTACCTGCGGCAATCCGACATGCGCGCGCAGTTGCAAGACTGGATCGACAGCAAAGCCGATTGGCCGGTGTTGACCACCTCCATCGCGAAGAAATGGCTGAACGATGGCGACGGGCTGCAAGACCGTGGCATCACCCGTGATTTGCAATGGGGCGTGCCCGCGCAGTTTGACGGCGCGCCATGGCAGGGCATGGATGGCAAGGTGTTCTATGTCTGGTTCGATGCGCCCATCGAATATATCGCCTGCGCGCAGGAATGGGCCGAGGCGACGGGGGGCGACTGGCAACGCTGGTGGCGCACCGATGCGGGCGCGCAGGATGTCACCTATACCCAGTTCATGGGCAAGGATAACGTGCCGTTCCATACCCTTAGCTTCCCCGCCACGATCCTTGGCTCGGCAGAGCCGTGGAAGCTGGTGGATTACATCAAATCCTTCAACTACCTGAATTACGATGGCGGCCAGTTCTCCACCTCACGCGGGCGCGGGGTGTTCATGGATCAGGCGCTGTCGCTTTTGCCCGCCGATTACTGGCGCTGGTGGTTGCTGTCACATGCCCCCGAATCCTCGGATGCCGAGTTCACATGGGAGAATTTCCAGCAATCCGCCAACAAGGATCTGGCCGATGTTCTGGGCAACCTTGTCTCTCGCGTCACCAAATTCTGCCGGTCCAAATTTGGCGAAACGGTGCCAGAGGGCGGCACATGGGGCGCGGCCGAAGATGCGCTGATCGCCGAGGTGGAAACCCGTCTGCGCGCCTATGAGGCGTATATGGAGGCGATGGAGGTTCGCAAAGCCGCGATCGAACTGCGCAGCATTTGGGTGGCGGGCAACGAATACCTGCAAGCCGCCGCGCCGTGGACCGTGGTGAAAACCGATCCGGCGCAGGCGGCGGCGATGATCCGCCTCGCGCTGAACCTGATCCGGGTTTATGCGGTGATCTCGCAGCCCTTCATCCCGGATGCGGCGGCCTCGATGATGGCGGGCATGAAAACCGACGATTGGTCATGGCCCAATGATCTGCGCGCGGCGCTGGGCGCCTTGCCCGTTGGCCATGTGTTCGAGGTGCCAGAGGTGCTGTTCCGCAAGATCACGGATGAAGAGCGCGCCGAATGGCAAGCGCGTTTCGCCGGGGTGCGCGACTGATCCGCTAGGGCGCGTCGATTGGGCGGTCGCGGTGCCGCAAGGCGCGCAGGCGGGCGCGATGTGCCTGTTCGATATGGTCACGCATCAGGGCCTCGGCCTGCGCGCCATCACGGGCGCGCAATGCCTGCAACACCCGCGCATGTTCGGCCACGGCATCGGCGGCGCGGGTGGCATCCATCAGCGTTGATTGCCCAATGATCAGCAGGGTTTTTTGCAGTGATTGCACCGATTTGATCAGATAGCGGTTCTTGGCGGCATCCAGCAAGGTCATGTGAAACTGCCGGTTCAGCACATAGGCCGCCCGGCCCGAAGCCCGGCTGAGTTCGGCATTCAGCGCTTCCAGCTCATCCAGTTCCAGCTCGGATGCGGCGCGCGCGGCCAGACGCGCGGCGGTGCCTTCCAGCACGGTGCGCATCTCATACAGCTCCATCACTTCGGGGTAATCCAACTGCCGGATGGTGGCCCCCTGGCGCGGGATATGGGCAACCAGCCCGTCTGCCTCCAGCTGCCGGATGGCCTCGCGCACCGGGGTGCGGCTGATGCCCAACCGCTCGGCCAGTTCGGTTTCCCGCAGCCGGGCACCGGGGGCCAGATCGCCGCGCGCAATGTCTTCCAGCAGGCGCTTATAGGCCGCCCCGCCTTGCGAGCTGTCTTCGCTGTCGGGCAGATCGGGGGAAGGGGGCATCAAACACCTGCTTGCAATTTGTATCCACATGTATACAAGGGGATGCGATGATGTGTCAATGTGCACCCCTTTGGCAGAAAGATACCCATGACTAGCTGGAAATCACAAGCCATTGGGCGCGGGCAAACCCTTCTCTTTGCTGCCCCAGGGGTGGCGGTGTTTTATCTGCTGGGCTTGCCACTGCCGTTTCTGTTCGGGCCCATGGCCGCCTGCCTGATCGCGGCGCTTGCCGGGGCCAAGCTGCGCGGCATGGGCGAGGTTTCGGTTGCCGCGCGCACCATTCTGGGCGTGGCGGTCGGGGCCTCGATCACACCCGACCTGATCCACCAATTGCCACTGATGGCGGCCTCTGTGGCGCTGATCCCGTTCTACATCGCGCTGATCGCGCTGATCGGTGTGCCCTTCTTTACACGGGTGTGTGGCTTTGACCGGGTCACGGCCTATTACGCCGCGATGCCCGGCGGCTTGCAGGATATGGTGATCTTTGGCGAGGCAGCAGGCGGCAATGTGCGCACGCTGTCGCTGGTGCATGCCACCCGCGTGCTGATCATCGTCACGCTGGCCCCGATCTTGCTGACCCAGATTTACGGCGTAGCGCTGAACAACCCGATTGGTGCCCCCGCCGCCACCATCCCTTTGCAAGAGATTGCGCTGATGGTCGTGGCCGCCCTTGTCGGTTGGAAAGGGGGGGAGCGGTTGGGCCTGTTCGGGGCCTCAATCCTTGGGCCGATGATCGTGGCGGCGGTGTTCTCGCTGACCGACCTTATCCATATGCGCCCGCCAAAAGAGGCGATTCTGGCGTCGCAATATTTCATCGGCATGGGGATCGGGGTGTATTATGTGGGCGTGACCCTGCGCGAATTGCGGCAGGTCGTGGCCTCGGGTGTGGCCTTTGTGCTGCTGCTGGCGGTGCTGGCGGCGCTGTTTACCGAACTGGTCACGCTGACGGGCCTTGCCCCCCCGGTCGAAGGATTCCTTGCCTTTGCCCCCGGCGGGCAGGCCGAAATGACGGTGCTGGCGATTGTGGCCGGGGCTGATCTGGGCTTTGTCATCACCCATCACCTGACCCGGATCATTCTGGTGATAACAGGCGCACCACTGGCCGCGCGCCTGTTCGGGGTGACAAAGCCGAAGCCATAGCCGCGGGCTGTCAGTCTTCCATCGCGTTGATCATATCCACCCGCGTCGCATGGCGGCCACCTTCAAAATCGGCATCCAGAAACGCGTCAACGATATCCAGCGCAAGCCCCTCGCCCAGCACCCGCACGCCCATCGACAGCATGTTCGCGTCATTATGCTGGCGGATCATCCGGGCCGAGAATGTGTCCATACACACACCGCAGCGAATGCCCTTGACCTTGTTCGCGGCCATCATGATGCCTTGCCCGGTGCCGCACAGAATGATGCCAAACCGACACTCGCCCGAAGCAACCGCCTGCGCCGCCGCTGCGCCATGCTGCGGGTATGGCGTGCTTTCCGGGGTGGTCGGGCCAATATCCACCGCCTCCCAGCCGCGCGCGGTGATATGGGCGGCGATCTTCTGGCGCAGATCAATGGCGGCATGGTCACTGGACAGAACGATACGCTTGTTGGTTGTCATGGCAGGGGCTCCCGGTTTCCAAGGCTGATTGGCGGCGCTTGGAACAGGTGTTCAGCCGTTTGTCAATTCGCCCTGAAGCCGCGCAATCCTGCCCGCCAGCCGGTCGGCCAATTGGTCCAGCCCTGCCTCATCCAGGCTCTCCGCACGGAAATCCTCCAGCGGTGGGGCGCTGCGGGCGCGGTGCTTGGCATAGCGCGGATCGTAATGCCGGGCCATCAGATCGGCGGCCAAAGCCTGAAACGCGCCAGTTTCAGACAGGGCTTGCCACGCGGCAATCTGCTCGGCGGCATGGGCAGGCTTCAACCGCGCGATCACACGGCCAAGCCGCGCAGGGTCCGTCACCAGATCGGCATAGGCCCGCACCAGATAGGCGGCCCGCGCCTCCACCGGTGCCGAAATTGCCAAGCGTGGCGCGGTTTGCATCGCCTTCCACAGGCTTGCGGGCAAACGGCAATTCCCCACCTTGGAACTTTCCGCCTCGACCACCAGCACCTGCGCGGGGTCATAGGCGATCAAAGCCGCGGCCAACGCGCTTTCAAACGCCTTCTGGCTGGGTTGCCCGCCTGCCAGCGCACCAAACAAGGACCCGCGATGATGCGCCAAACCTTCCAGATCCAGCACCTGAACCCCACGCTGCGCCAGCCGCGCCAGAAGCGCGGTCTTGGCCGATCCGGTATTGCCATCCAGCACAACCAGCCGCCCGGCAAAGGGCTGATGATACAGCGCCTCCACCACCAAGCCGCGATAGGTTTTGTAGCCCCCGGCAACCAGCTCCACCCGCCAACCAATCTGCGCCAGAATCGAAGCGAAAGAGCCTGACCGCTGCCCCCCGCGCCAGCAATAGACCAAAGGCCGCCAACCGCCGGGCTTATCGGCCAGAACGCCTTGCAAGTGCCGCGCCGCATTGGCCGCCACCAAGGCCGCGCCCACCTTGCGGGCGCGAAACGGGCTGTCTTGCTTGTAAATCGTGCCCACCTGCGCGCGCTCGGCATCATCCAGCACGGGCAGGTTGATCGCGCCGGGAACGTGATCCTCGGCAAATTCCGACGGCGCGCGCACGTCGATGATATCATCGAAGCCAAGCGCCGGAATCTGTGAAAGCGAGGTAAGGGTCAATGCCATTCCCCAGACATAGCCTACCCGCCGCACGGCGAAAAGCCGCCATCTGCAAAGCCCACCCCGCCGCGCGCGATTGATCGGGCGCACAGCGCCGCATAGGCTGCTTGCATGCGATACCTGCTTTTATGCCTCTTGGCCTTGCCCACAGCCACCCTGGCCGATCCCGCTCTGATCGCCGCCGCGCGCGGTCAGGTGGGCGTCACAACGACCTATGACCCCAGCTACCAAAGCCTCGCCTTTCCCGGTGGCGATGTCACGATGGATCGCGGTGTCTGCACCGATGTGGTGATCCGCGCCTTGCGGGCTGGCTGGGGCATTGATCTGCAACTTGCCACCAACCGCGACATGAAAGCGGCGTTCAGCGCCTATCCCAAAACCTGGGGGCTGCACACCACCGACCGCAACATAGATCACCGCCGTGTGCCGAACCTGCAAACCTTGATGACACGGGTCGGGGCCGCGCTGCCACTCAGCTCTGATCCGGCGCAGTTTCAGCCCGGTGACATCGTCACATGGATGCTGCCCGGCAACCTGCCCCATATCGGCATCCTGTCAGACCGCAGCACAGGCGCGCATCCTTTGGTGCTGCACAATATCGGCGCCGGCGCGCGCGAAGAGGACCGCCTGTTCGACTTCCCCATCACCGGCCATTTCCGCATCAGCGAAACTGCACGGCAACGTCTGAAAACCCTCGGCACGCCCTGATTTCATCTTGGTAAAAAATACCTCCGCCGGAGGCTCCCCAAACCAGCCACAGCGCCGGTCAGAACCCTGCCTCGCAGCGCGCCAGCAAGGCCGCCAACATCGCCTCGCAGCGTTCCAGTTGCGCGATCTCGATGAATTCATCCGGCATATGGCCCTGTGCCATCGCGCCGGGGCCGCAGACCACCGTGGGCAGGCCAAGCCGCTGCGCAAACATACCGCCTTCGGTGCCATAGGCCACTTTCAGATGCGCATTGCCCCCCGTCAACCCTTTGACAAAGCTGACAACATCCGCATCCGCCGCGGTGCCAAGGCCGGGGTAATCCCACAGCCGCTCGATCCGGATCGCCGCTTCGGGGAACGCACCGCGCAAAGGGGCGACAATCGCTTCGGCGGCGGCCTCCAGCTTGGCAATCAACCGCGCCGGGTCATCCCCGGCGAGTGAGCGGATTTCCATATCAATCACGCAGGAATGGGCCACCACATTCACCTGCACCCCGCCGTTGATCTTGCCGACATGTAAGGTGGTATAGGGCACGTCATAATCCGTATCAAACGGCCCTTCCGCCGCTACGCGCGCCTGCAACGCCCGCACGGCGGCGGTAAAATCCATCGCCAGATGGATCGCGTTCAATGCCTGTGGCGCGGCCGAAGAATGTCCCGCCCGCCCCGTGCAATGGACGCGCAGCGCCACCTTGCCCTTATGGCCAATCGCGGCCTCAAGGCTGGTGGGTTCGCCCACGATGCACAGGCGCGGGCTCACGGGCCATTCGGCCATCGCGTCGATTATCGACCCCACACCGCGACAGCCCACTTCCTCGTCATGGCTCAGCGCCAAGATCAGCGGCACTTTCAATTCCCGCTTGGCCGCCGCCAACAGGCAGGCAATCGCGCAAGCGTCAAAACCCTTCATATCGGTGGTGCCGCGCCCGTATAGCCGGCTGCCTTCCTGTGTCAGGGCAAAGGGCGGGCGCGTCCAGTCCTGCCCTTCCACCGGAACCACATCGACATGGCCCGACAAAACCACCCCCGGCACATCGCGCGGGCCGACCACGGCGTAAAGATTGGCTTTCTCGCCTGTCTCGTCAAAGATCAGGGTGCTTTCAATCCCGGCCTCGGCCAGCACCCCTTCGACAAATCGCATCAGGGGGATGTTGGTCATATGGCTGACGGTTTCAAACCCGATCAGACGTTCAAGGATGGCCCGCATGTCCATTTGGAAAACTCCGCTTCATCTTTTGCCGTCATAGCGCAGGACCGCCGCCGATGGCACCCCCAACAGGCCGAAGGCGCAGCGCTGTCAATCCTGCGCGCGCAACACCTGCGCGGGCCGCGCCTTCAGGGGCCGCCAGACAAAGGCCAATCCGGCAAGCAGCGTCGCCAACACCCCGCCCGCCACAATCGCAAGGGCTGAGATTGGTTCAAAGATGAAGGCCACCTCCATCACGAAACGCATGACAGCCCAAGCCGCCAGCGCGCCCGCCGCAATGGCCACCACACCTGCCGCAGCCCCGGTCAGGGCGGCACGCAGGGCAAAGCTGCGCATGATCTGCGCACGGCTGGCCCCAAGGGTTTTCAGAATCGCGGCTTCATAAATGCGCGATCGTTCGCCCGCCGCCGCCGCCCCGATCAGCACCACAAACCCTGTCAGCAAGGTCGCCCCCGCCGCCCAAGCGGTTGCCGTGGCAATGGCCGACAGCGCGTCCGACACCCGGTTGATCGCATCGCGCACCCGCACGGCGGTGATATTGGGGTAAGCCCCCGCCACATCTCGCAGCAATTGTGCCTCGGCCGCCTCATCGGCATAGACGGTGGCAATATGGGTATGGGGTGCCCCTGCCACGGCACCGGGGTTCAACATCATCACAAAGCCCATGCCACCCGTGGAAAAATCCACCTCGCGGAAGCTGGTGATCTCGGCCTCGATATCGCGGCCAAGGATGTTGACGGTGATCTTGTCCCCCAGTTTCAACCCGATCTCATCCGCCTCCTCCTGCGCAAAGGAAAGCTGCGGCGGCCCGGCGTAATCGGCAGGCCAGAAGGTGCCACCCGTCAGCGTGGTATCTTCGGGCAGGGTGGCGGCATAGGTCACGCCACGATCGCCGCGCACCACCCAATGCTCGCCCGCCACCTCGCGCGCATCCACCCCGTTGATCTGGGTGACAACACCGCGCAGCATGGGCGAGCTTTCGACCTTGCTGACAGCCGGGTCGTTGCGGGTGCGGTCCAGAAAGCCGTCAATCTGGTCATTCTGGATATCGACAAAGAAGTAAGATGGCGCAACGCTGGGCAAATCGCGGTCAATCGCAGCGCGCAGGTTGGCGTCAATCTGGCCCACAGCGGCCAGCACCGTCAGCCCCAGCCCCAGCGACAAGATGACCGAGGCCGCCTCATCCCGCGGGCCACCGATGGCGGCCAAAGCGGCGCGCAGACCAACCCGGCCCCGCGCAAGGCCGGATCGTGCAAGCGCGCGCGCCGCAAAGCGCAGGCCCAAAGCCGCCAGCCACAAGATGCACAGCGCCGCCACAACCCCCGCCGCCGACCACAGCGCCAAAAGCATCAGCCCTGAAAGCCACGCGGCCCCGCCGATCAGCAGCACCACCAGCAGCGCCATTGCCGCAAGATGCACCCAAGACGGCCAGGCCACCCGGCCTTCGCCGCCGCGATACAGCACCGCCGCGCGCACCTTTTGCACCCGCGCCAAGGGCCAGAGTGTGAACAGCAGCGCCGTCACCACGCCGTAAAACGCGGCCTCCAGCAGCGGCGCAGGGTAAAGCCCGAAGGCCACCGGAAACGGCAAAGAGGCTTTGATCAGCGGCGACAAGGCCAAGGGCACACCCGCGCCCAAAATCAACCCCATGGTCACGCCCAACAGCGTCAGCGCGCCAATCTGCATCAGATAGGTCTGAAAGATCATTCGCCCGCTGGCCCCAAGGGTTTTCAGCGTGGCAATCGTGGCGATCTTGCTGTCCAGATAGGCGCGCACCGCGGCCGAAACCCCGACGCCCCCCACGGCCAAACCCGCAAGCCCGACCAGCACCAGAAAAGACCCGATGCGTTCGACAAACCGGGCCACACCCGGCGTCGCGCGGCGGCTGTCAGACCAGCGCAAGCCCTTGTCGCGAAACGCCTCCTCGGCCTTGGCCTTGGCGGCATCAAGGTCGGTTTCAGGCGGCAACAGCAACCGATATTCGGATTCGAACAGACTGCCGGGGCCGATCAGGCCCGACTGCGCAAGGCTTTGCGTCAGCACCATCGTGCGCGGGCCAAGCCCGAAGCCCCCGGTGGCGCTGTCCGGTTCTGTCACCAGCACCGCCGACAGCCGAAAGCTTTGGGTGCCCATGGTAAACGCATCGCCCACAGCCAGCCCCAAACGGTCCACCAGCACTCGGTCCATCACCGCACCGGGCAGCCCGTTTTCCGTGCCAAGCGCCTCGGCCAGCGGCAGCACCGGGTCCAGTACCACAGCCCCCACCAGCGGATAGGCGCTATCTACCGCCTTCACCTGCGTCAGCGCGCGGTCATCGCCCACCACCGCCATCGAGCGGAAATCAATCACCTCTGACGTGGCAACGGCCATCGCGTCCATGAAGGCGCGTTCGTCTTCTGTGGCGGTGCGATAAGTGAATTCCATCTGCGCATCGCCACCCAACAGCGATGCCCCTTGTTCGGCCAACCCACCCTCAATCGCGGCGCGCACCATGCCGACAGCGGCAATCGCCGCCACGCCAAGCGCAAGGCAGGCCAGAAACACGCGAAACCCGGCAAGGCCCCCGCGCAATTCGCGGCGGGCCATCTTGGCAGCAAGGCGCAAACTCATGCAGCACCCGATTGGGCAATTGCTTCGGGGGCCGATGTATCAATCCGCCCGTCATTCAGCCGGATAATGCGCGAGCAGCGCTCGGCCAGTTCGGGCGCATGTGTCACCATGATCAGCGTTGCCTCGTGCCGATCACGCAATCCGAACAACAGGTCCATGATCGCCGCACCGTTCTTGCCATCCAGATTGCCCGTCGGCTCATCCGCCAACAGGATCGCGGGACGGGGGGCGGCGGCACGGGCCAGTGCCACGCGCTGCTGCTCTCCGCCTGACATCTGGCTGGGGTAATGATCCATCCGCGCACCAAGGCCCACGGCGTTCAACTCTGCCTCGGCGCGCCCAAAGGCATCTTCCACCCCGCCCAATTCCAGCGGCAAGGCCACGTTTTCCAAGGCGGTCATCGTGGGAATAAGGTGGAAAGATTGGAACACCACCCCCATATGATCCCTACGAAAGCGTGCAAGCTGGTCCTCATCCATCGCGGTCAGGTCATGGCCAAGCGCCTGCACCGACCCCGATGTCGCGCGCTCCAGCCCGCCCATCACCATAAGGAGAGATGATTTGCCCGACCCCGACGGCCCGATCAGCCCAAGGCTTTCGCCGCGCTGGACCTCCAGTGAAATGCCGCGCAAAATGGAAACCGGGCCCGCATTGCCCGCAAGCGTCAGCGCTGCATCGGTCAGCGCCAGAATAGGTGTCGTCATGAAATCTGCCCTTCGGTCTTGCCTTACCCCTCCATATGGGGCGGTGCGCGCAATCCGCAACGTTGTTTTTACGTCGATTTTCGGCTTTTCCGTCGCAGGGGCCGCGCTTGCCGCCGATCTGCCGCGCATTTTGGCGCTGGGGGATAGTTTGACAGCAGGCTATGGATTGCCGCAGGACGAAGGCTTTGTGCCGCAACTGAACGCGTGGCTGGCAGGGCAGGGCGTGCAGGCCGAGGTGATCAATGCAGGCGTGTCAGGCGATACCACAGCAGGCGGCGCGGCGCGGCTGGAATGGTCGCTGGCAGACGGGGCGCAGGCGCTGATCGTCAATCTGGGCGGCAATGACCTGCTGCGCGGTCTGCCCCCGGCGGCCGCCCGCGCCAACCTGACCACGATCATGGATATCGCCAAAGGCCGGGATTTGCCGGTTCTGCTGGTCGGTATGCAGGCCCCCGGCAATTTCGGCCCCGATTACAAGGCCGAGTTTGAGGCGATCTACCCCGACCTTGCCGCGCAATATGGCGCGCTGTTCCTGCCCGTCTATTTCGCCCCGATTGCCACCGCCGAAGGCGGGCTGGACCCGGCCTTCATGCAAGCCGATGGCATCCACCCCAATGCAGAAGGCGTGCAAAAAATCGTGGTGGCGATGGGGCCAAAGGTTCTGGAATTGTTGGAAAAGATCAAACCCTGACGGAACACCGCTTCAGGGTTGCTTGGCCTCCGGGTTGCTGAACTCGGCTTCGATGATAATCTCTACCCGGTCCGATACGCCAAAATCGCTGTCAGGCGCGGGCACACCATAGCCGATGCCGAAGGCAGATCGCAGCAAGTTGCCCGTGGCCGAAAACCCGATGCGCGCGCCGCCCGGATCAAAGCTGTTCGCGCCATAGCCGCCGTTGAAGACCGTGGCCAGAACCACCGGCGCCGTCACCCCGTGCAGCGTCAGATCGCCTGTCACATCGGCGGTATTTTCCCCGGTCCGGGTGATTTTGGTGCTGATAAATTCCATCTGCGGAAATTGCGCGGCATCCAGAAACTCTGGCCCTGCCAAGACCGCATTGAAATCAAGCCCCGCGTCCGGGTAATGCGTTTCAACCGAGGCCGGGTCCACCGTCACGCGCAGGGCCATCGCCTCTGGTGCCGCAGGATCAAACTGCAACTCCGCGTCAAACCGGGTAAACATCGCGGTGTATTTGGAAATCCCAAGGTGATCGACGCGAAACAAAAGCCGCGCATGGCCAAGGTCCAGCGTGTAATGGCCCGCAGGCGGGGGCGGCAAATCCTGCGCGCGCAAGGGCGCGGCTGTCAGGCCAAAGGCGATCACCGCCGCAAACAGCCAATTCATCAGATGCTTCTCCTTGCCGACCACGCAGGGCCGCAGTTTTTCAGCTTCCAAGCGGGAGTCAATCGGCAATCCGTCTGGTCAAACGGGTCCCGTTAGCTATGATCCCCCAAATCCTGACGGAGCCGCAGATGACCCTGATCGCTGACCTGACATCCCTTCTGGGCGCGGCCCATGTGCTGACCGGGGCCGACCGTGCCGCCCATATCGGCGATTGGACGGGCAAATATACCGCCGACCCAGTGGCCGTTGCGCGCCCCGCCACGACCGAGGAGGTAGCGGCCTGCGTGAAGCTGGCGGCCAAGCATGGCGTGGCGGTGGTGCCGATTTCCGGGCGCACCGGGCTGGTGGGCGGGGCGATGACGTGCGGCGGCCTGATGATCTCGACCGAGCGGATGAACCGCATCCGCGAAATCCGCCCCGAGGCGCGTATTGCCGTGGTCGAGGCGGGCGTGATCCTTGACCGCTTGCACGAAGCCGCCGAGGCGCAGGGGCTTTACTTCCCGCTGTGGTTCGGCGCGCGCGGTTCGGCCATGATCGGCGGTGTGCTGTCGACCAATGCAGGCGGGTCCAACGTGCTGCGCTACGGCTCCACCCGCGCGCTGTGCCTCGGGCTGGAGGTGGTGCTGGCCGATGGTCGCATCCTCAACCTGATGTCGGAACTGCACAAGGACAACTCCGGCTATGACCTGCGCGATCTGTTCATCGGGGCCGAGGGGACGCTGGGCATCATCACGGCGGCGGTGATGAAACTGGTGCCGCGCCCGCGCGCCTATGCCACCGCCACGCTGGCCGCGCGGTCCTTGCCCGATGCCTTGCTGCTGCTGAACCGCCTGCGCGAGGCGACAGGCGGCGCGGTGGAGGCGTTTGAATTCATGCCCGAAACCTATATGCGCCGTCTGGCCGAGGTGCGACCCGATATCCGCCAACCCTTTACCCCCCGCCAGCAGGTGAATATTCTGGTCGAGGTCGGCGCCACCGCCCCCCGCGACGCCACCCCCAATGACGCAGGCGAGGTGCCCGTGACCCTTCTGCTGCAAGAGGCGCTGGCCGAGATGATGGAGGCAGGTATGGTGCTGGACGCCGAGATTGCCCAATCCGAGGCGCAGCGCCGCACCATGTGGGAACGCCGCGAACTGGCCGCCGAAATCACCTTCGCCCGCAAACCCGCAATTGATACCGATATCGCCGTGCCGCTGGACAAGGTTGATACCTTCTTGCGCCGCATGGCCGCGCGCCTGCCAAGCCTCGATCCGGGGGCCGAAGATCTTTGCGTCGCGCATCTGGGCGATGGCAATGTGCATTACACCGTCTTTCCCACCCGCGATGACCCGGCGCTTTACGATCAGGTCGTCGCCGCGGTTGAGGATGAAGTGCAGGCGCTGCACGGCAGCTTTTCGGCAGAACATGGCGTCGGCCTGTCCAAGCGCGCCTCCATGGCGCGGCGCAAAGACCCGGTGGCGCTGGACGTCATGCGCAGCATCAAAGCCGCCCTTGACCCCGAAAACCGCATGAACCCCGGCAAAATTATCCCCGATCCTGCCTGAACCGCGCTAAGGTCGGAGCCAGCGCCCGCCACTCGCGCGACCCGCTCAACCGGGCCAATGGCGGCAACCAGCGCAGCCAGCCTGCGGTCACGCGCGCCTGCGCCCAGATACCGGGGGCCAGCCCGCGATAGGCCGCAATCGCAGCCTCTTGCACCTGTTCCGCCCGGTCTGCGGGCACCTGCAAACCATCCGCCATCAGACTATGCACAAAGACCATCAGGTCCAGTGCCAGCCCACGAGGGTCGGATTTGACCGGCGAAAACCGCTCCAGATCAATGAAATGCACAGCATGGCCATCCCAGCACAGATCGCGAATGGCAGGGCGACCATGGCGGTAGCTGGCCAGATGCAGCCGCGCCAGCGCCCCCCCCGCCGCCGCAAAGATCGGGGCCAGATCGCGCCCGGCATCACCGTCCCAAAGCAAGCTGCGCAGGGTCGGCCCCAGATCAGGGGTCACGAACCAGTCAGGCCCCGCCGCCAGAATGGGGGCGGCGGGCAAACCAACCTCGCCCAACAGGCGCAGCCCTTCCCATTCGCGCGCAAAACCCTTGGCCCCGCTGCCTTTTTGCAGCCGCATGCGGCCCGTCAACCGCTCGGCCCGTTTCAGCCAGACCTTGCGGCCATCGGGCAGGGGCAGCGCTTGGATGCGGTGATAAGGTCCGGCCAATGCGGCCTGTATCGCGGCCTCCAGCGCGGCCTTATCGCCAGTCAAAGAAACCCCTCGGCGCACGGCCCAACAGGGTTTGCGCCAATGCCCGGCCCAAACCCGGCCCATCGGCCACCGGGCCACGGATATCATCGGCAAGCGATTCCGACCCATCGGGGCGCAAAATCTCGCCCCGCAGCCACAGCGTATCGCCTTCCAGTAAGGCAAGCGCCGCAATCGGCGTTTCACAAGACCCGTCCAATTCGCGCAGGAAGGCGCGTTCGGCATTCACCCGCTGCCCCGTGGGGGTGCAATGAATGGCGTCCAGCAACCCGCGCACCCGCGCGTCATCCGCCCGCTGCTCCACCCCAATCGCGCCTTGCGCCACGGCGGGCAGCATCTCCTCCGGCTCAATGGCAGACCGCGCCACATGCGCCATGCCCAAGCGGTTCAGCCCGGCCATCGCGAGAAACGTCGCCACGGCCACGCCATCGTCCAGCTTTTTCATGCGCGTCTGCACATTGCCGCGAAATTCCACCAGCGTCAGGTCAGGCCGCCGCAAGGCAAGCTGCGCCCGCCGCCGCAAACTGGACGAGCCGACCACCGCGCCCTGCGGCAAATCCGCCAAGCGCGCCACACCGGGCGACACAAAGGCATCGCGCACATCCTCACGCGGCAAATAACATTCCAGCACAAGGCCGTCGGGCTGGATCGTCGGCATATCCTTCATCGAATGCACCGCGATGTCGATGGACCCCGCCAGCAGCGCTTCCTCGATCTCACGGGTGAACAGGCCCTTGCCGCCGATGTCCTTCAACGCGCGATCCTGAATCATATCGCCCGTGACCTTGATCACCACCACCTCAAACGCGGCTTCGGGCAGATCATGTGCCACCATCAGGCTGCGCCGCACCTCATGCGCCTGCCACAGGGCAAGCGGTGAACCACGGGTGCCAATACGCAGCGGTTGGGCGGGGGAGGGGGGTGCATTTTTCATGCCCCTTTCCTAGCCTCCCCGCGCCCCTCTTTCAACGGGGGATGATGTGTCATATTGACAAGCCCGCCCGATCTTGGAAGGCAAGGCGCAAGCCAAAGGAGAGCGATATGACCGACAAGACCATCCTGCGTGCGCTGCGCGGCGAAACCCTGCCCACGCCCCCGATCTGGATGATGCGTCAGGCAGGGCGCTATTTGCCCGAATATCGCGCAACGCGGGCGCAGGCCGGCGATTTTCTCAAACTGTGCTACAATCCCGATCTGGCCGCCGAGGTGACGCTGCAACCGATCCGCCGCTATGGCTTTGATGCGGCGATCCTGTTTGCCGATATCTTGCTGCTGCCCCAAGCGCTTGGCGCGGATCTGTGGTTCGTGACGGGCGAAGGCCCGCGCCTGTCCACCATCACCGATATGGCCGGGGTGCAGGCGCTGAAACCCACCGCCGATATCCACGAAACCCTGTCGCCAATCTATGAAACCGTGCGCATTCTGGCCCGCGAATTGCCGCGCGAAACCACGCTGATCGGCTTTGCGGGTGCGCCCTGGACGGTGGCCACCTATATGATCGCCGGGCGCGGCACCCCCGATCAGGCTCCGGCGCATAAGCTCAAAGACCATGACCGCCCGGCGTTTCAGGCGCTGATCGACCGCATCACCGATGGCACGATCGAATATCTCGATGCCCAAGTGAAAGCCGGGGCCGAGGTGGTGAAACTCTTTGACAGCTGGGCCGGCAGCCTCAAGGGGCAGGATTTCCACGATTTCGCGTTGCTGCCCGCCAAACGCATCATCGCTGCGCTGAAACAACGCCACCCCAACCTGCCCATCATCGCCTTCCCGCGTGAAGGCGGCGAAGGCTATATCGGCTTTGCCCGCGCGACAGGTGCCGATTGCATCGCGCTGGATAACTCTGTCACCCCGGAATGGGCAGCAGAACATGTGCAGGTGGATGGCTGCGTGCAAGGCAACCTCGCCTCACACCACATGGTCACAGGCGGTCAGGCGCTGGTGGATGAAACCCGCCGCATCGTAAAGGCTTTCTCCGGCGGCCCGCATATCTTCAACCTCGGCCATGGCATCACACCCGATGCCGACCCCGACAATGTCAGCCGCATGATCGACGCGGTGCGAGGTGGCTGACTGCGGATAGGTATTTGGACCAAGATGAAAGAGCGGTCAGTCCGCCTGCCTTCATCTATTTCCAAATATCCCGGGGGTCAGGGGGCAGCGCCCCCTTTGCTTCGAATAAGACTTGCGCGCAGCGCGCCTTTAGGGTCGTTTGACCAACGGACGACAATGGGGAGCGGGCATGCAAGACTGGTGGCGCAATTCAGTAACCTATCAAATCTACCCGCGCTCGTTTCAGGACAGCAGCGGCAACGGCATCGGCGATCTTCCGGGCATCACCGCCCGGCTGGATCATGTGGCCAGCCTTGGGGTCGATGCGATCTGGCTCTCACCGATCTTCACCTCGCCCATGGCCGATATGGGCTATGATGTCTCAAACTACACCGATATCGACCCGCTGTTCGGCACGCTGGCAGATTTTGACGCGTTGGTTGCCCGCGCCCATGCGCTGGGGCTGAGAGTCATCGTCGATCAGGTCATCAGCCATTCGTCGGATCAGCACCCGTTCTTCGTCGAAAGCCGCTCCAGCCGCGACAACCCGCGCGCCGATTGGTATGTCTGGGTGGACCCGCTGCCCGATGGCACCCCGCCAAATAACTGGGTATCGGTGTTCGGCGGCTCAGCCTGGGAATGGGATGCGCGGCGGCGGCAATATTACCTGCACAACTTCCTGACCTCGCAGCCCGATTTCAACTTCCACAACCCGGATGTGCAGGATTGGCTGCTGTCCACCATGCGCTTTTGGCTCGATCGCGGCGTCGACGGCTTTCGCCTTGATACGGTGAACTTCTACTTCCACGATCAGAGCCTCCGCTCCAACCCGCCCGACCCGCGCAACACCGCCGCGCCCAAGGTCAACCCCTATGACATGCAAGACCACCTCTATTCCAAGAACCGCCCGGAAAACCTTGCCTTTCTGGAACGCCTCCGCGCGCTGACCGATGAATACGAAGGCCGCGCCATGGTGGGCGAGGTAGGCGAATCCCGCCGCGCGGGCGAGATCATGGCCCAATACACCGCAGGCAACAGCCGCCTGCATATGGCCTATTCCTTTGATATGCTCGGCCCCGAATTCACCGCCGACCATTTCCGCCAAAAGATCGAAGGCTTCTATTCCGCCGCCCCCAATGGCTGCCCCTGCTGGAGCTTTTCCAACCATGACGTGATCCGCCACGTCACCCGCTGGCAAGACCACGGCGCACCAGACGCCTTGGCAAAACAAGCCATCGCCATGCTGATCGGGTTCGAAGGCTCGCTCTGCCTTTATCAGGGCGAGGAACTGGGCCAGACCGAAACCGATATCCTTTATTCCGAACTGACAGACCCGCCGGGTTTCAAATTCTGGCCCGATTACAAAGGCCGTGATGGCTGCCGCACGCCAATGGTCTGGGATGACAGCGCGCAGGCAGGCTTTACCACCGGCACCCCTTGGCTGCCGATCAAAGCCCCGCAAAAAGCCCGGAATGTGGCTGGGCAAGATGCCGAACACGCCACAGGCTCGGTGCTGGCGGCGTATCGCACAGCACTGGCGTTTCGCAAAGAAATCCCGGCGCTGCGCTATGGCAAAACCCGCTTTGCCAATCTGCCGGAACCGATTTTGGGCTTTTGGCGCGACGGCTTGCTTTGCCTTTACAACCTGTCTCCACAGCCCCAGCAGTTGCATGTCACCCAAGGTGCCGCGCTGACAGGCCCCCATGCGGCCGCGCTGTCTGGTGCAAAGCTTCAGCTTCCCGCCAATGGCTTTGCCTTCCTCACAGGCGCGACCGAGGTGAAACCGGGCTAAAGCAAAACGCTCCCCCCGGTTTCATCTTGGCAAAAATACCTACCCCGACCCGCCACAAGGCATATCGCCCAAATCACCTCACCCCGGCGGGGCAAGATCTGCAAGGATCGGGCAGTCGGGGCGGTCATCACCATGGCAACAGGCCACCAGATGCGACAGCGTGGCCTGCATCGCCTGCAAGGCCGCAATCTTGTCGGAAATCTGCGCCAGATGCTTTTGCGCAATCTCCTTTACATCGGCACTGGCGCGGCTCTGATCCTCATACAGCGACAGCAGCACGCGGCAATCCTCGATGGTGAAGCCCAAGGCCCGCGCGCGGCCCAGAAAGCCCAGCTTATGCACATCGCTTTCCCGAAAGGCGCGGTAGCCATTGGCATCGCGCAAAGGCCGGATCAGCCCCACCTCCTCATAGTAGCGGATGGTTTTGGCGGGCAATCCGGCCCGCGCGCTGGCGTCTTTGATGTTCATGCCATTCCCCCCGAAACCCAGCGCAGCCGCAGCGCGTTGGACAACACAAAGACCGATGACATCGCCATCGCCCCCGCCGCCAGCATCGGCGAAAGCTGCACCGCCCAAAGCGGATACAACACCCCCGCCGCCACCGGGATCAGGGCGGCATTATAGCCAAAGGCCCAGAACAGGTTTTGCTTGATATTGCGCATCGTCGCATGGCTGACCGTCAACGCCGAAACCACGCCGCGCAAATCGCCCGAAATCAGCACCACATCCGCCGCTTCAATCGCCACATCGGTGCCGGTGCCAATCGCGATGCCCACATCGGCACTGGCCAGCGCCGGCGCGTCATTGATCCCGTCACCGACAAAGGCCAAACGCGCACCATCCGCCCGCAACGCGGCCAACGCCTCTACCTTGCCTTCGGGCAAAACCTCGGCCACGACCTCGGTGATCCCCAACTCTCCGCCGATCACCCGTGCTGTGGCCTTGGTGTCGCCGCTGATCATCACCACCCGCAGCCCCATCGCCTTCAAGGCGGCAATCGCCTCTGGCGTGCCGGGCTTCACCGGGTCGGCCACCCCGATCACCGCGGCAATCCGCCCGGCCATGGCGGCAAACAGCGGTGTCTTGCCATTGGCGGCCAGCGTGTCGCCTGCCTTGCCCAGATCCCCCAGATCGACCCCTTCGCGGGCCATGAACCGGGCAGAGCCGACAAGCATCCGCTGCCCCGCCACTTGGGCGGCAATGCCAAACCCGGTGTGCGAGGCGAAATCAAAAGCAGGCGGCACCTCCAGCCCTTTGTCGCGCGCGGCCCGCAAAATCGCCTGCGCGATCGGATGCTCGGATTTGGCCTCCACCGCCGCGATGCGGGCCAGCACGACATTGCGGTCAAAGCCCTTGGCCAGCACCATATCGGTCATTTCCGGGCGACCTGCGGTCAGCGTGCCGGTTTTGTCCAAGGCAATCACCTGAACCGATTGCAGGCCTTGCAGGGCATCGCCCTTGCGGAACAGCACCCCCAGTTCCGCCGCGCGCCCCGTGCCCACCATGATCGACACAGGCACCGCCAATCCCATTGCACAGGGGCAAGCGATAATCAGCACCGCCACCCCCGCCACCAAAGCATGGGTCAGCGCAGGGGCGGGGCCAAAGACCACCCAGGCCAACACCGTCAGCGCGGCGGCCAACAGCACCGCAGGCACGAACCAGCCGGTGATCTTGTTCACCAGATCCTGCACCGGCAGGCGCGCGCCTTGCGCCTCGCCCACCATGCGGATGATCTGCGCCAGCATCGTATCGGCCCCCACCCGCAACGCGCGATAGGTCAGGGCCCCGGTGCCATTCACCGTGCCGCCGGTGATCGCCGCCCCCACGGTTTTGGCCACTGGCGCAGGCTCGCCCGAGATCATGCTTTCATCGACATAGCTGTCGCCGGTCAGCACCTCACCATCCACGGCGACCTTTTCGCCGGGGCGCAGATGCAGGATGTCCCCCACCAGCACCTGATCCAGCGGCAGGTCCTGCACCACACCGTCGCGCTCCACCTGTGCGGTTTTGGGGGCCAGCCCGACCAGCCGCGCAATCGCGGCCCCGGTGCGGCCCTTGGCCCGCGCCTCCATCCAGCGGCCCAGCAGGATCAGCGTGACGATGACGGCGGCGGCCTCAAAATACACCGCGCGGGCGGCGCTGGGCAACAGCCCCGGCGCAAAGGTGGCGATGACCGAAAACACATAGGCCGCCGCCGTGCCGATCATCACCAGCGCATTCATATCCGGCGCCCCATGCCGCAACGAGGCCCAGCCGCGCCGGTAAAACACCCGCCCCGGCCCGATCAGCACCGCCGTTGTCAGCACGAACTGGATCAGCCAATTGGTCTGCGTGCCAATCGTGCGCAGGATGAAATGGTGAAAGGCGGGCACCAGATGCCCACCCATTTCCAGCACAAACACTGGCAGCGCCAGCACAAGCGCCGTCAGCAATTGCCGCCGCAGATCGTCCATCTCGGCGGTTTTGTGGTCCTCCGCCCCAAGCTGCGCTTGTGGTTTTGCAACATAGCCCAAGGCGGCAACCGCCGAAATCAACGCATCCGGCGTCACCGCACCTGCCAAAAACCGAACCTCGGCGCTGCTCGTCGCCAGATTGACCTGCGCTTGCGTCACACCGGGCAGGGCGGCCAGACCGCGCTCCACCCGCCCCACACAGGACGCGCAGGTCATCCCCTCGATGGCCAGCGTCAGATGCGTCTCGCGCGCGGCAAACCCGGCCTGTTCCAAGGCCGCCGCCAGCGCAGGGGCAGCGCCCCCTTCCACGGTCGCGCTGTTTTGCGCAAGGTTCGCCACCGCTTTGCCCGCGCCATCGACCGCCGACAAAATCCGCTCCACCCGGCCCACGCAGGCACCGCAGGTCATGCCTTCCACTTCAAACGTATACCCGGCCATGCTGCCCTCACTTTCAAGGGCAACATAGGGGTTCCAGTCACGGGAAGGTCAAGGCCTATTCGGCAAAATCATCTCTTGACCTTCCCCCAGCAGGAAGCCCCATAGTCACCCAAACGCATCCTTCAGAGGCAAATCCAACATGACCACACTTTCCATCCCCGATATGAGCTGCGGCCATTGCAAAGCCGCCGTCGAAACCGCGATCCGCAAACTCGACCCCGGTGCGCAGGTGCAGGTCGATCTGACCACCCGCCGCGCCGAAATCACCTCCTCCCAGACCGTTCCGGCCATGATCGCAGCGCTTGCTGCCGTAGGGTTCCCGGCAGAACCGGCCTAAGCGGCCTTGCCCCCGCGGGCGCAGGGCGGCACAGTATGCCCGACAAAGCGGAGCGCCCCATGATCCTTGAAAACCGGCTGTTTGAAACGCTGTCCATCGGCGATACGGCACATTCCACCCGGCTGTGCACGGCGGATGATCTGTTCATCTTTGCCGCCGCCACCGGCAACCATAACCCCTTGCACCTGCCGGGGCTGGACGGGGACGGCGACGGACAGGCCGAGGCGATGGTGCCTTCGGCCTTTGCCGCCTCGCTGGTCGCGGCGCTTCTGGGCACGCAATTGCCGGGGCCGGGCATCGTGACCCTGTCGCAGGATTATACCTTCCATGCCCGCGCCCATGCCGGGGATGAGCTGCTGACAACCGTGACCGTCACCGGGCTGGATGCAGGCGTGGTGACGCTGGCCGCCCAAGTCACCCGCGATATGGATCAAACCCTGATCCTGTCAGGCTCCGTGCGCGTGCAGGCCCCGACCAGAACCTACCGGGTCGATGGCTCCACCCTGCCGGGTCTGACCGTGCGCCGCCATCGGCATTTTGAGGCGCTGCTGGCACTGGCCGAACCCCTGCCGCCCCTGCGCACCGCCGTGATCTGCCCGGAAAACGCCTCCTCGCTGGGGGGCGCGCTTCTGGCGCTGAAACATACCATCATCACCCCGATCCTTGTCGGCCACGCGGCCAAGATCACCGCCGCCGCCGCCGAATTGGGGGCCGATCTGACGGGGATTGAGGTCATCGACGCCCCCAGCCACACGGATGCCGCCACCCGCGCCGTGGCCTTGGTGCATGAAGGCCGCGCCGATGCGGTGATGAAGGGCAACCTGCACACTGATGACATGCTGCGCCCGATGGTCGACCGTGACAAAGGCCTGCGCATCGGCCGCCGCCTGACCCATATTTTCGTGATGGATGTGCCGGGGCTGGACCACCCGCTGCTGGTCACAGATGCCGCCATCAACATCGCACCGGATTTGCCGACCAAGGTGGATATCGTGCAAAACGCCATTGATCTGGCCATCTCCATCGGCATCGCGACCCCTCGCGTTGGCGTGCTGTCGGCGGTGGAAACCGTGAACCCCGCGATCCCGTCCTCTATCGACGCGGCGCTGCTGTCCAAGATGGCCGAACGCGGGCAAATCACGGGCGGCTTTGTCGATGGCCCGCTGGCGATGGATAACGCCGTCTCTATGGCTGCGGCCCGCACCAAAGGCATCACGTCAGAGGTTGCAGGCCGCGCCGAGGTGCTGGTGGTGCCGGGCATTGACGCGGGCAATATGCTGGCCAAACAACTCGCCTATATCAGCCATGCCGAGGCGGCGGGACTGGTGATGGGCGCGCGGGTGCCTGTCATCCTCAACTCCCGCTCCGACAGTTCCATGGCGCGGCTTGCCTCTTGCGCGGTGGCCTCCATTCACCATGCCCGCATGAAAGGGGGGGCGCTATGAAACCCACGCCAAAACCCGTTCTGGGGGCCGCCCTGACGCTGGATATGCTGGCGCTGCACCGCGATTGGATGCTTTGTGCCCCGCGCGACCTTGAAATCCAAAGCTTTTGCCTGCCGCATGTGCTGAACGGCGATCTGTCGGCCCCCTTGGCCCGCGCCAAATCCCTGATCGACGGGTTGACCGGGCGCATCGGCATCCACGGCCCCTATATCGGCTTCAGCCTTGATACCGCCGACCCGGATGTCGCGCTGATTGTGCAGGCGCGGATGCTCAAGGCGCTGGAGGTGTGCGAGGCGTTGGGGGCCACGCAAATGGTCATCCATTCGCCTATCAGCACATGGGACCATGGCAACCAGCAGGTCAGCGCCCATGACGCGATGATCCAGATAGAACGCGTGCGCTATATCCTTGGCCCTGTGTTGAAACGGGCCGAAGATACGGGCGTGGGCCTTGTGCTGGAAAATATCGAAGATGTGGACCCGGCGGCGCGGGTGCGCATGGTCGCGGCGCTGAACTCCCCGGCCTTGCAAGTGTCGCTTGATACCGGGCACGCACAATACGCCCATGTCACTGCTGGTGCCCCCCCGGTTGATACCTATGTGATGGCGGCGGGCAAACGGCTGGCCCATGTGCATCTGCAAGACAGCGACGGCTTTGCCGACCGCCACTGGCACCCCGGCGATGGCCCGCTGAACTGGCACGCCATCTTTGCCGCCCTGCACGCCCTGCCACAGATGCCCCGCCTGATTCTGGAAGTGAACGATTTGCGCAATGTCACCCGAGGGGCCGCACATCTTGCGGCGCTGGGGCTGGCAGAGTAGGCGTCGCAAAAGAGTGCGTTTCAGTTGGGTGCGATGGCCAGTCTCTGTGTCTACTTTATCGTTTTTGCCGCCATTCTGGACCCCGACAGCCTCTCCGCCGCATCGCGCCGAAAGGCCCGCCGTGTTGCAGCCGTTTTCCGCTATCTTGGCGCGGTTCTTTTGCTCTGCGCCGCTGGGGCCTTTCTCTATGCCGTTCAAGGCGTTGTCTTTGCCGGAAAAGCGCCGGATACGCCCGTTTCTGTGGCCGAGTTTTCCGAGACGAGCCTTACGGGCACCTTGGGCGAGGCAGTGCTGGACGGCTATGTCCAGCTTGATGCCCTTTCCAAGGTCAACTACCAGATCGAAAGGGCGCGAATTGGCGGCTACATCACGCTTTTCCCCCTGACAGGTGCCGATTGGCAGCCCGGCGATCCGGTAAAAACCTTCGTCACGATGCCATGGATCGCAGAGGCAAGGACGCTAGAGCAATACGCGCAGGCGCTGGTCAAAGAGGGTCTGCCCCCCGGCAGCACAGGCGCTGTTGCCCAAACCCGTCTTGCGGTCAAAGCCAGAATGTTCGGCTTCAACGGTGATCTTGCACCTACACTCCGTGCCGCCGGGCTTAACGTGACAGACCAAGCCTATGCGCTGGAATTCATCGACAACCGCCGCGCTGAAAAGCTGCAAAAGGCGTTTGCAGGCCCAAGGATGATCGCCATGATCTTTGGCGTGATGGGCCTTGTGCTTTTGCTGATCGATTTCGGCGCGCGGCGCTCCCTAGCGCGGTTTGAGGATTGAGCGTTTTTTGGGTGATTGTGGCTGCTAGCGCGGACTGCGATTCAAGTGTTAAGAATTGATGAAGATTTCAGGCGTTGTTGCGTTTTATCAATGGGTTGACGCCCATTCCGCGCGCGATTCACCGGGCGGAATCGCAGCCTATTGCAGCTTTTTCAACGCTTTCAGCAACCCGGTTTTCCGCAAGGTTCGCACCGGGTAATCCGGGTCCTCAATCATCCGGTCCAGCGTGAAGCCCGGCTCCAGTTTCTCCAGATGGGTCTGCATCAGGGCGGCGCGGTCCAACTCCCCCCGATGGGCATAAAGCGACAAAAGATACCGATAGGCGGGCCGCAGGCTGGGCGCGCCAAAAGCGGCGGCCTCGGCGGCGCGGATTGCCTCATCCACCCGCCCGGTGGCCACGCAAACCGTCGCATGATGGGCGTCCCACCAATGCCGGAACGTGGACCGGCTGGCATAGGATCGCCCCAGCGCCGACATCTGATAGGCCTGCTCGCCTTCCCCGGCCAACATCTTTGCCACCGCCATCGCTTGCAGCGCGAAGGGGTTGCGCGGGTTCGCCTCCAGGGCCTGCGCGGCGGCTTGCCCTGCGGCCACCGCATCACCAAACAGCATCGCGCGGGTCTGGCTGACAAGGGCCTTCACCGTGGAATTGCCATTCTTACTTTCCATCGCGTAATTGGTCAGGCTTTGGGCCATATCGTGCAATTCCGGGCGCTGGGCCTGGCTCAGCTCAATCGCCTTGACCATCTGAAGCAAGCCGCGCCACGCCAGATGAACGGCGTTGCCTTCCACCTCATAGGCCTGTTCCATCAAGCGATCCGCCTGACTCAGCTGCGCCTCATCAAAGGAAAACATCTTATGCAGCGCCAATTGCCCCAGCGCCGCCGATTTGGTCGCCATCCGGGACAGGCCCAGCACATGCGGCACCTTGGCAACGGTTTTCTCTGACGCTTCGAAGGCCGCACCAATCAGCGCCTCACTGCCCACAAGCGAGGTCGCGGTGCCGACAAAGCGGCAATCCTTCGCAAACAAAACCCGCCCCGAGGCGACATGCACCACCTTGATAAAGGCCAGACAGATGCCGTTATCTTCGATCACATTGCAGGTCACATCCAGATCGGCGACAGGCCCGCCCTGCGCCGCACCGTTCTGCCCGGCGGCCCCGCTGGGCCGTTGCGTGACGGTGCAGGCGGTCACATGGTCCGAGATTTCCTCGCCGATGCGCGAGGCGATGATTTCGGCCACGATCCCGCCACTGGTGCCCGGCAGGTTGGCCGTGCCGCAGGAAATGACGATTGGCTCCGCCTCAAGCTCGGCGGCAGGAAAGGCTGCGGCCAGCCCGGCGAAATGCGCGGCGGGCAGCATCCCCCCCACGGCTTGCGGGCGACGGACAGAGTCGAGCCAGCGCTGAAATGCCGGGTCGCGCACCGAGATGCCTTCCAGCAACTCACCCGCGCCTTCGCTTGCCGCCTCGATCTGGACAGCTGTTTTGGTCAGGCTGACCCATTCACGATCCGCCTCGATGATATCACCACAGGGCCCCAGCGATTTGCGCAGATCGACCAAGGCCTGCCGCAGGCTGCCCGCAGCTTGCTGGGGCGCGCGATCGCTCCACAACCGTTCTTCGATCCAGCGGCGGGTGCGGCGAAAATCCGGTGACAGCGCCAGCAGCGCCAGCACAGCCCGCGACTTATGCGGGCGGGGGGTCAGATCCTCATCATTTGCAAGGGCGCGCACCGCAAATGGCCCGTAAAGCGAAATCGCCACGGATGGTGTCGCCGCTTGATGGTCTTGCCCTTCAGGCATATCCCCAATGTCCCCCTCAAAAGACGGGTCGCTTTCCCCACTCTGGCCGCTTTTGCGGCCCCACCCTTTTGGCCCGGTCAGACCGCGCCCGACCAACCTACCACCAGTTTTCCGTTGCGGGTAGTGCCTTTACTTCGTCAAAAATCCGTAAAAATCCGCAGCCTGCGCAAAAGCGGTTTGCATTGGCGCGCGAGGGGCTTTTAGGCTTGCAAAGGCCAATTTTGTCACCGTCAGGAGTTTTTGAGCATGTCATTTTCCGGAACGCAGGGCACGCAAGGAACGCAAGGGACGCAGGGCACTCAAGGAACACAAGGCACCCAAGGAACGCAAGGGACCCAAGGCACGCAGGGCACCCAAGGGGCGGGCGGTTCGGCGGGGCCTTATCTGTCGCTGGCCCTTGCCACCACCCGGGACGGGATTTCGCGGCAATGGACCGGGGTCGGGGGCCGCGCGATTGACAATGCCACCCCCGGCGGTTGGGATGCGTTTCGCAAGATGCAGGACGGCCCGCAAGCCGCCGTGCTGGATTATGAGCTGGGCTGCCTTGCCGGGCTGGACATCAGCACAGCCCAAAAGGGGATCGTGAAGGCGCGGGCCGCTGGCGGGGCGGATGCCGTGATCCTGACGCGCCCGGTCTATGATCAGGCCTTTGTCGATGCGCAAATGTCCTTGATCCGCAGCTATGCCGATTTGCGGATGGACCGGCTGGCCGAAATTCAGGTGCAGACCGGCGATATCGTCTCATTCTTTGGGGGGCTGGGGTATCTGGACCGGGTGGCGACCAAACGGTCGCTGGAACTGATCTGGGCGGTGTTGCGCATGGTGGGGCAGATGGAGATGCGGCTGAAGATGCATTTCGATTTCCCGCGCCCGATACAGACCTCATCCGATGTGCAGCCCGTCATTCAGACCCCCGGCCATGGCAGTTGGCCCAGCGGCCACGCGACCGAGGCCTTTGCCGTGGCGCAGGTGTTCAGTGCCTTGCAGGCAGGCGGGCCGGTGGATGCTTTGGATGCCGTCACGGCGCGCAGCCATCCGATGCGGCTGGCCGCGCGGATTGCCACCAACCGCACCATCGCCGGTGTGCATTACCCCTCGGACAGTATGGCGGGTGCCGTGCTGGGGCTGGGGATTGGCGAGATGGTGATCAACTGGTTGTCCGGTCAGGCCGAAACCCCGGTGCGCCAGTTCAATGGCACCGGGTTTGTAGATGATTTCTCGCTCGAAACGCTGGAAGGCATTTTGCCAAGCGCGGGCATGGTTTCCTTTGTCGATCCTCCGTCACCGGTTCTGTCCAACCTGTGGCAAGTCGCAAAGGATGAATGGGTGCGATAACGGCGCCTCCCCAGAGCAACGTTGCCGCAACCATCGGAAAGGGTTGCCGTTTGCGCGGCAGCCCTTTTTGGTTTTTGGGGGGTCAGACCACCGAAACTGCGACCGCTTGCCGGAGGGGTGCCAGAACGCCTGCCCCTTGCCGCGCGGTTCGTCCCGGTTGCGGCTGCGGGCCATAGGTGGCGACCAGATGCGCCGCCTCAGCCATGCCGGGGGGGGGCGGAATCTGGCCATCGGCAAAGGCCTGCGCGATGAGGCGCGAGGCGACCCCCGCCGCAGCAGAGGTGCCATTGAGCGCGCGGCCCGATCCGCTGAACGTGCCGCTTGCCACCAGCCCGCGCAGGGCGGTGCCGCGATCTGCCACTGCCGAAAGCGTGGGGCCGGGCACTGTCCATGCCGCGCCATCGGGGGAATAGAGGCAGGGGCCCAGTGTGTCGCCCCGCGCGGCGCCGACCGTATAGATGCAAGGCGATTGCGCGGTGGCAAAGCTGGAATGGCTGGCGGCGCGGGTGATGGGGCCTGCGGAGTCGGGCTGGCGGTAATCGGCGGTTTCCGCATCCCAGCCATAGGCCTGCGGCGCGTCCAGATAGGATTGCCGTCCGTTCAGGCGGTAGCCCATGACGGTATCGCCGCGCTGCACCTCTAGCCGGATCGGCAGATCGTTGGGGCCAGTGGCCGCCAGCGTCAGCCGCCAGCGCCCATGCGCCGCCGTAACAGGCGCGCCGGTTGAGGCCGCCATCGCCAGAACCGCATGGGCCGGGGTGACGACACCCGGCGCGCTGGGTCTGGCCCCGACGTGATAAAACGCGCCGATGCTGCGGCCTTGGGCGTCCCGTATCAAGCGCCGGGAATTGGCAGGGATCGGGGGCAGGGCTTGCACGCGGCCATCCGGCGCGGTCAGGGTCAGCGTCAGGCGTGACAGGTCTGCCGGGGTCAGGGGCCTCAGTTCAAGGTAAGAGGGGGCGAAATCATCGGGTTGCAGGCACCAGTCGACGCTTTGCGCCACCTGCGGGGCAAGGGTGGCAAAGGCGCTTTGCCGGTTGCGCCGCGCGTTGCCAAAGGCAAAGACCAGCCGCGCCTGACGCCCGGTTTTCACCTGCCAGCGTTCCAGCAGATGTTTCACCATCGCCTCAATCGGTTTGGTGCCATCTTTCGGCCCGGCAAACGTGGCGAAAGAGATGTTGATGACCACCGGGCTGTGATCATTCATCCGCCGGGCCTGCCGCAAGATCCAGCGCACGGCGTCGATGATGCATGGTTCCAATTGGGTGCCTGCGGTATTGTCCACCGCTTCGGGGGGCAATTGCACGGCCAGAAGCGGCCAATCCTGCACCGGACCATCGCTTTCCGGGTCTGCCCCGGCGGCAAGGGCAAGGATATGGGTGCCATGGGTAAAGCCGAATTCGGTCGAACAATGCGCGCCGGGTTCCAGAAGCTGCCGGTTGAGGCGGCGATAGCTGTCCTCCTCCTCCAGCCGGGGGCCTAGGGCGAGCAGGGCATCAATATCGCGCCGGTGCAGCACTTGTCCGGCCTGCACATAGGCCGGGCTGTAGCTTGGCATCGGGATGGTCTGAAAGGCTTGCAGCCAGACCGCATGAAAGCGTGTGCGATAGCGGGCAGGCGCATGGCGGCGCAGATCGCGGCGGCAAAACCGGGTGTTGAGAAAGCCGATACCGTCATCAATCACCGCCACAATGGGGGTTTCGGGCGGGATCGGGGCGGTATCTTCGGCCAGCGCTGGGGCCGGGGTCAGCGCAATAGCGGCCTCAGGTGCCTCTATCGCGCGGCCAAGGTGCAGGAATTCCACCGCGCACGACAGCCGCGACTGGGTGGCGGCAAAGCCTCGGGCCGCGATGAAAACGGTAAAGATATCACGCGGGCTGGGCGGGGTGGCGCGCTGCGGGGCATCGGCCAGCAGGCCCAGATCCTCCAGATCGTCGCGATCCATCAAGATCTCTTGCGCCAGAAGCGCATCGGCCAGCGCGGCGAGGGCGGCGCTGGTATCCTTGCCATCCGCCTGCAAACGCACCAAGGCGGGAATAAGCTGTGAGGCGGTCGCTGCGGTTGGCTGCTGTTGCAGGCGTGCCCAATCCAGATAGGGGGTATCGGCGGGCAACATCGGGGCAGTGTCTTCGGAAAGCATCATCTGAAATCTCCGCGCGCGGCTGGTCTGCATCAATGGTTTGACTATGGCGGGGCCGCCGCCCTGCGGTCAAACCCCTTGCGCGGGGGCGGGCGGGTTTTGACGGTAGTTTCACGCATGCCCTTGGTCGCGGCTTTGGTTGGGGTGGCGCGGGGCATTGTGCTTGATACAAAATTCCAGCCCTGCGGGGATTGATCGGCAGGCTGTGCCATGCTCTGACAGATAGAACGGAGGTGCCATATGCGGGTATTCATCAACGGATTTGGCCGGATCGGGCGGTCGGTCTTGCGGGCCTTTTTGCAGCAACCGGACCGCTGGCCGGGGCTGGAGGTGGTGGGCATCAATGATATCGCCACCCCAGACATGTGCGCCTATCTGTTTGAGTTTGATAGCGTTTTCGGCCCGTGGCGCGGCACAGTTGCGATGCAGGGCGGCGATCTGGTGATCGACGGGCGCGCCTTGCCGCTGCATCGGGTGGCCGATATTTCCACGCTTGATCTGCGCGGTGTCGATCTGGTGATGGAATGCACCGGGCGCGCGGATGGGCGCGAAATGGCCGCGCGCGGGGCACGGGCCGGGGCAAAGCGGGTTCTGGTGTCTGGCCCGTCCAAGGCTGCCGATTTTACGGTGGTTCTGGGGGCGAATGAGGCGGGGCTGTTGCCCGAACACCGCATCATTTCCAACGCGTCCTGCACCACGAATGCGCTGGCCCCGCTGATCGCCTTGCTGGAGGCGGAATGGGGCGTTGTCACCGGGTCCATGACCACGATCCATTGCTATACCGGCAGCCAGCCCACGGTGGACGCGCCTGCCGCCGATTTTGCGCGCAGCCGGGCGGCGGCTGTCTCTATGGTGCCGACGACCACTTCGGCGCAGCGCCTGCTGGATCACGTTTTGCCCGCGCTTGCAGGCCGGATCGAAGGGTCGGCGGTGCGGGTGCCGGTGGCGAGTGTTTCGGCGGTGGACCTTGCGGTAATGACGCAGCGGCCCGCTGCTGTGGCCGATGTCAACGCGGCGTTTCGGGCCGCAGGCGGGGTGATCGGTGCGACGGACAAGGCGCTGGTGTCCACCGATCTGCGGGCGCGGCGCGAAAGCATCGTGATGGCCTGCCCGGAAACACGGGTAACGCAAGGCGGGATGCTGCGTGTCTTTGGCTGGTATGATAATGAATGGGGGTTCTCCAACCGGATGCTGGATATGGCGATCCGCCTGAAAGGACTGGCATGACCAAGGATATCGACCAGATCACCGCAGCCATAGCCGCGCTGCCGCAAACGCCGGGGCAACGCGTTCTGGTGGCGGTGGCAGGCCCGCCGGGGGCTGGCAAATCCACCTTGGCCGAGGCCATTGCCGCGCAGGTGCCGGGTGCGGTGGTGGTGCCGATGGATGGGTTCCATCTGGACAATGCCATTCTGGATGCGCGCGGATTGCGGCCCCGCAAAGGTGCGCCTGAAACCTTTGATGTCGCAGGGTTTGCAGCCCTTCTGGCGCGGCTGAAGGCAGAGCCGGAGGTGATCATCCCTCGCTTTGACCGCGCGCGTGATCTTGCGGTGGCGGGGGCTGCGGTTGTGGGGCCTGCCGACCGTATTCTGATTGTCGAAGGCAATTACCTGCTGTTGCAAGAGGCCCCATGGCGCGACCTTGCCCGGTTTTGGGATGTCACGGTGCAGATCGCCGTGCCGATGGTGGAACTGGAGGCGCGGCTGATTGCGCGTTGGCGCGGCTTTGGCCTGTCAGAGGCGGCAGCGCGGGCGCGCGCGCTGGGCAATGATATCCCCAATGCGCGGCGTGTGCTGGAACAGTCCGGCCCGGCCGATATTTGCGTCACGCAAGGCGATACATAGGGCGAAACCCGGCGCGGCAGGCGCTTAAGCGGTTGGATTCATTGGCCGCCCCGGCTTGTGCCTGCGCCCCTGCATCCGCTTGCGCCTCTGTCAAAATGATGCAACCTTGCGCGGCGATGCTGCGTAAACAGAAAGGCGCCCGATGAAACAGATCCCGCTCGGCTCTACCGGTTTGATGGTGTCGGAATATTGCCTTGGCACGATGACCTGGGGCTCGCAGAACTCTGAGCGTGAGGGGCATGACCAGATTGCCATGGCTTTGGAGCATGGGCTGAATTTCTGGGATACGGCGGAAATGTATCCGACCAATCCGGTGCGGGCCGAAACCATTGGCGGCACCGAAGAGGTGATCGGCAATTGGTTTGCGCGCAATGGCGGGCGCGACAAGGTGGTGCTGGCCACCAAGGTCACGGGGGAGGGTAACGGCTATGTGCGCGGCGGGGCCCCGGTGACGGGGGCGGTGCTGCGCGAAGCGGTGGAAGCCTCGCTGAAGCGGCTGAAGACAGATTACATCGACCTGTTTCAGATTCACTGGCCCAACCGTGGCTCTTATCATTTCCGCAAGATGTGGACCTATGCGCCGCAGACCACCCCGCCTGCCGATATTTTCGCCGATATGACGGATGTGCTGCAAACTGCGGGTAAGCTGGTGGCGGAAGGCAAGATCCGCGCGATTGGCCTGTCGAATGAAAGCGTCTGGGGGGCGGCGAACTGGCTGCGGCTGGCGGCGGCAATGGGCCTGCCGCGCATGGCCAGCGTGCAGAATGAATATTCGCTGCTGTGCCGTCAGTTTGATACCGATTGGGCCGAATTTGCCGCGATGGAGAATATGCCCTTGCTGGCCTTTTCGCCGCTCGCCGCTGGGTTGCTGACGGGCAAATACGCGGGCGGGGTTATTCCGGACGGCACGCGCCGGGTGAACACGCCAGAACTGGGCGGCCGCGTCACCCCGCGTGTGTTTGAGGCGGTTGCGGCCTATCTGGGGATTGCATCGCGGCATGGGCTGGACCCAATTCAGATGGCACTGGCCTTTGTGCGCAACCGTCCCTTTCCGGTGATCCCGATCATCGGGGCGACCAGTCTGGAGCAGTTGCGCACAAATATCGGCGCGGTTGATCTGCATTTGTCCGAGGCGGTGCTGGAGGAGATTGACGCCGCCCATCGCCTTTATCCGGCCCCGTTCTGACATGGCGACCGGGGGCTTTCTTCGCCTGTTGTCCGCGCTTGGGGTGGTGCTTTCGCTTGCGGGTTGCCAAATGGGCGGGAGCAAGGCACCTGCCAGCGATGTCGCGCCACCTGCTGCGCTTCAAGGCCCCGCGGTCGAGGTGACGCCGCTTGCGCCCATCGGTGCGGCCCCCGCGCCGGGCAATGAGGCACCAGTGAAACCCGCAACGCCCGCGCCTGTTTCAAAGCCGGAACCGGAACCAGAGCCCGCCGTGGTGGCCAAGCCAAAATCGGCGGCGCATCTGGCCTGTGAAAAGAAGGGCGGCAAATATGTGCCCTTGGGCAAATCCGGCGCCTTAACCTGCCAGATGCCGACGCGTGACGGTGGCAAGCAATGCCGCAAGGAAAGCGATTGCGAAGGGGTGTGCCTTGCACGGTCGCGCACCTGTGCCCCGGCAAAACCCTTGTTCGGGTGCCAATCCATCCTGCAAGAGGATGGCGTTCAGGTGGATCTATGTATCGATTGATCGCGCTGGTTTTACTGGCAGGTTGTGTCGCCAAATCACCCGCGCCGATTGCAGGGTTTCGCGATCCGTCAACGCAGATTTATTCCAACGCGGTGCTGGACAATGCGCGGCTTGACGGGCGCTGGGTGCAGGTTGCGGAATTTGCTGCCGCCGATGCCCCCGCCTGCAAACCGGGCGGGGCCGAGATCAACCAGACGGCCAGCGGGTTGCAGATTCGGGCGCGGCTGTGCCTGAACGGGGTGCCCACGCCCTTCAACGGGGCTTTGCGGGCCACGGGGCCGGGCCGTTTTGCCGCCCCCAGCGGCGAGCCGTGGTGGGTGATCTGGGCGGATGTCGGCTATCGCACGCTGGTCATCGGCACGCCTTCGGGGCGGTTCGGTTTTATCCTGAACCGCGATGGCCCCTTGCCCTCCGACCGGTTGCGCGCCGCGCGCGAGGTGTTGGAGTGGAACGGCTATGCCTTGGCGCGCTTGCGCTAAAGGGTTGATCGCAGATGGCGCAGATGCGCCGTGACATCCCGCGCGCCCAAGGCCGCCTCGCGCACCAGCCAGTCGAAATGCTGTGTCAGGCTGTCCACCCGGATGGAATCGCGAAAGGCGATATAGTGGCGGCCCAGATAGATCACCGCCAACAGCGGGCCGAACACTGTGACCGGGGCCGAATACACGCGCCGCGCATCGAACAGATACAGCCGGAGCGAGGGGTAAAGCTGATCGGTCAGCGTGATCAGATGGTCCAGTTGCGCGCGCCGCAGGTCCGGCGGCAAACCGTGGTAATACCCGCTTGCCTGCGCAAAGGCGGCCAGTTCATGCAGCGGCAAGGCGATCTCGTAATCCGAGCGGGAGGCCCGCATCCATTCCAGACGGTCCTGCGAGGCACCGATGGCTTGTTCGGTGCTTTTGCCCAGATGCGGGTCATATTCCCAGCGCAGCATGGCATCGGTTTTCAGCATATCGGGCAGGGTGGCGGGCACATGGCGGATTTTGTAGCCCGCCGCCTCTCGGTGCCAATTGAAGATCTGTTCATCCACCAGCGCGCGCGGGGCCTCGGTCATGGCCAGCGAGGCGGCCAGCAGTTCCGCCCCCATTTCGGGACGGTCGGTCAGGCCCAGCAACCAATCGGCGCTGACTTGCAGGGCGGTGGCACATTCAGCGGCCAGTTGCGCATTGGGCAGGCGGGTGCTGCCCTTGGCCAAAAGCTGCGAGATGGTAGACCGGTCCACCCCCACCAGACGCGCCAAACGCGCCTGCGACAGTGCGGCGGTGGTCATCCCTGCCTCTAACCGGTCGCGAAACATCTGGGCGCGAGTGTTTTTATTCTGCATTGGTGACTAAACTCAACATTGTTCCATAAACATTGCGCATATCCAGACTACCGCACCAATTGGGGCGGCGCTAATCCTTTTCGCAAGGTGAAGGAGTGCGCATGGAAAGCCGTCGTCGCAGTGTGGTAAAAGCTTTGGTCTGGCAAGCGGTTGGCCTGTTGTCGATGCTGGTGATCGGCTGGGCCGTTACCGGGTCGGCGGGGCTGGCGGGTGGGCTGGCGCTTGCGAATATGGCGGTCGGCTTTGTGGCCTATATTGCCTATGAGCGGCTTTGGGCGCGGATCGGTTGGGGCAAGCATGTCTGACCGCATCCAGATCGCGCGGGTTGAATGGCAAACGCTGCTGCTTCTGCTGGCGACCTATGCGCTTTGGGGTGTTGGGACCACGCTGGCCTATGGCGCAAGCCCGGTTCTGGGGATCGTGCTGACCGGGGTTGCGATCACGCAGTTTTCCTCGCTTCAGCATGAAGCGCTGCATGGCCACCCGTTCCGCATCAAATGGCTGAATGAGGCTTTGGTCAGCCCGGCGCTGACCCTGACGGTGCCTTACGGGCGGTTTCGCGATACGCATCTGGCACATCACAATGATCCGGCCTTGACCGACCCTTATGACGACCCTGAAAGCAATTATTTCGACCCCGCAGTCTGGGCGGGTTTGCCGCGCCCGGTGCAGGCGCTGTTTCGGGCCAATAACACGCTTCTGGGCCGCGTGGTTCTGGGGCCGATCATCGGCAATACGCTTTGGCTGCTGACCGAGGCGCGGCTGGTTCGCGCCAATGCGCCGGGGGTGCGACGGGATTGGGCCTTGCACGCGCTGGGGCTGGTTCCGGTGGTGCTGTGGCTTTGGTGGGCGGCGATGCCGCTCTGGGCCTATCTGCTGGCGGCCTATCTGGGCCATGCCATCCTGAAAATCCGCACCTTTCTGGAACATCGCGCGCATGAGGTGGCCCGCGCCCGGACTGTGGTGGTCGAAGATCGTGGCCCGCTGTCGCTGTTGTTTCTGAACAATAATCTTCACTCAGTGCATCACTGCCATCCGGGGGTGCCGTGGTATCATCTGCCCCGGATCTATGCCGCGCGGCGGGCCGAGTTTCTGGCGGGCAATGACGGATACGCCTATTCCGGCTATGGCGCGGTGTTCCGGGCGCATCTGTTGCGGGCCAAAGACCCGGTGCCGCATCCGCTTTATCCGACTGGCTGCGCGGAACCGCTCGACAGCCGTTAGGGCGCGTGCCATCAGGGCGCATGGAACTTTGGGTTATCGCCACCATCGCGGCGGCTGCGGTGCAGACCATCCGATTCATGCTGCAAAAACGGTTGAAAGGGCTTGGGCTTTCAACCGGTGGGGCCACATTTTCGCGGTTTTTGTTCGCGGTGCCCTTGGCCTGTGCCGGGGTGGCGGTGTTGATGGCCACGCGCGGCTATGCGCTGCCGCCGCTTGGCCCGGTGTTCTGGGGCTTTGCTGCGGCGGGCGGGGTAGCGCAGATCATCGCCACTTTTTGCACCGTTGCCTTGTTTTCCGAACGTAGCTTTGCCGTGGGCATCGCTTTTACCAAAACCGAAACCGTGCAAGTCGCGCTGTTTTCGGCGGTGTTTCTGGCCGAGGCCGTCTCGGGCATGGGGATTGTCGCGATCCTGATCGGGTTGGCGGGGGTTTTGCTGCTGTCGCGCCCGCCCGAAGGCTGGGTGGCGGGCAAGATTTTCAACCGGGCCACGGTGTTGGGCCTGATGGCGGGGGCGCTGTTTGGGGCTTCGGCGATTGGGTATCGCGGGGCAACGCTGGAGGTGGCGAATGCCGACCCGCTGTTCCGCGCCCTGCTGACGCTGGCTTGTGTGACCGCGTTTCAAACCTTTGTCATGGTGCTGTGGCTGCGCTGGCGCGAAGCGGGGGAGTTGACGCGCGTTCTGGCAGCTTGGCGGGCGGTGTTGCCGGTGGGGGTGACGGGGGTTCTGGGCTCGCTGGGTTGGTTCACGGCTTTTGCGCTGCAAAACGCGGCCTATGTGCGATCGGTCGGGCAGGTGGAGCTTATCTTCTCCATCCTCGTGTCGATGCTGGTTTTTGGCGAAAAGCCGAAACCGCGTGAGGTGGTGGGAATGGGCCTGCTGGCCCTGTCGATCATCCTGATCGTGGCTTTGGCCTGACCGGTTCAGCCAAGGCGGCGGAACAAGGGGCGCGGGCCGGAATTGTCAAAGAACGGCACGCCGGCGGTGCTGGTATCGGCCAGAACGGCGGCCACTTCGGCCAAGACCACTTCGGTGATGAAGGGCAGATCGAGGCTGCGGGTTTCGGCCAGATCAATCCAATGCAGATGCGACAGTTCATCAGAGGCGGCGCTGAAATCATTCACATCCCCGGCAACGGCATCGGCAGGCACCAGAAAAAACCGCGCGTCAAAGCGGCGAGGGCGACCCGGTGGGGTGATGGCGCGGAAGATGAAATGCAAATGCTGCGCTGAAGGCAGCAAACCGCGCGCGGCAAACCCAGCCCAATCATGCCCCTCATCCGCGGGGGGGGAGGGCCAGGTGCCGGGGAGGCCGAGGGCAAGGCCGGTTTCCTCCCAAAGCTCGCGGATCGCGGCGGCGGCGAGCGTTTCGGGCGCGATCGTGGCATCCATGGCAAGCTGGGCGCGGGTTGCGGCGGGCAGGGTATCGGCCAAGGTGACGTCGGCATCGGCCGGGTCCACCGCGCCGCCGGGGAACACATATTTCGACGGCATGAAAGCGGCAGCCGCGCCGCGTTGCCCCATCAGAACCTGCGCCTGCCCCTGCGCGCCGCTGCGCCACAGAACAATGGTGGCGGCATGGCGGATGGCGGTTTTATCCACCACAGGGGCTGCGGTTTCAGCCACGCTTGCCAAACCCATGCATGCGGCGCGCCCATTGCATCGCCACCACCATGCCCTTGAGCCGTGGCAACAAGAACAGCGACAAGGCCACCGTGCCCACCGAAAACACCGAGGCCAGCACCCATGGGTCCGGGCGGTAGGTGGTAAAGACCCACAGGATCAACGGGGCCATCAGATGCCCGACGATCAGAATCGTCAGATAGGCCGGGCCATCATCGGCGCGCTGGGGCGAGAAATCCTCGTTGCAGACAGCGCAACTGCCGCGCACCGTCAGATAACCGCGCAGCAGCGGCCCTTGCCCACAGTTCGGGCAACGGCAGCGCCAGCCCCGGCGCAAAGCCTCGCCCACCGGGCGCTCTTCTTCAAGGTCTATGGTCTGATCGGTCATCGCGTCGTCCTGTCATTGCGGTGCGGACGGACCGGCACCCCATCTGCAAAGGCCCCTCATAGCCTGTCTTGCCCGAAAAGTAGAGGCCAAGTTCTGCCTTGCGGCGGGATGTCGCAAAAAACTTTACCCTCTGGCGACGGAAACCCCGCCAAGCCGCGTTTGAGAAGCATGAAGGAAGGCAAACAGGCCTTTCAGAGCAGACAGGAAATACAAGATGAAAACGAAAACAGTTTTGACCGCTGTAACCTTGGCCGCCATGGTCGCTGCCAGCTTCTCGACCGTTGCCAATGCCGAAATGGGCCCGCGCGGCGGGGACCGGGGCGCGATGATGCCCGCCTTCGAAGAGATGGACGGCAACGCTGATGGCAAGGTGACGAAAGAAGAAATCGCCGCCTTCCGCGCCGCACAAGTGGCAGCGATGGATACCGACAAGGATGGCAATCTGTCCGAAGCCGAGTTGATCGCAGGCCGGAAGATGCAGGATGAAGCCCGCGAGGCCGCTATGGCCAAGCGCATGATCGAACGTCAGGACACCAACAAGGACGGCGTGCTGTCGGTCGCGGAAATGACGGCACCGGAAGATCGCGGGGACCGGATGTTTGACCGCATCGACACCGATGATGACGGTGCCATTTCCAAGGCCGAAGCGGATGCGGCCAAGGAAAAGATGGGCAAGCGCGACGGCAAACGTGACGGCAAGCGCGGCGACAAGGGCAAGCGCAAGCACAACCGCGACGATAAATAAGCCATGGTTTGGCCCCCGCTTTGCCCCGTTTGCGGGCGGGGGCCAGACAATCCGAATTGAAGTTAGAATGATGTATCGTTAGTGCGATAGGATGCAAATGCCCTTCGACACCGCCTCAGACGCGCCGGATGACGCCTTGTTGGTGCTTTACGCCAATGGCGATGGCACGGCTGCGCGGGAATTGGCGGCCCGCCATTTGCCGCGTGTGCTTGGCTATGCCGCGCGCATGTTGGGCGGTGATCGGGCCGAGGCCGAGGATGTGGCGCAAGAGGCCATGTTGCGGCTGTGGCGCATCGCGCCGGAATGGCGGCCGGGCGAGGCGAAGGTGTCAACCTGGCTGTTTCGGGTGGTGACCAATCTGTGCACCGACCGCATGCGCGGGGTGAAACGTCGCCGGGCAGTTGGTCTCGATGACGCGCCCGAAGTGGAAGACGGTGCCAAAAGCGCCGAGGCGGAATTGGTCGATAGTGACCGGATGAAGGCGCTGAATGCCGCCTTGGACACATTGCCAGACCGCCAGCGCCAAGCCGTTGTGCTGCGGCATATCGAAGGGTTCTCCAACCCCGAGATTGCCGAGGTGATGGACATCGGTGTGGAAGCGGTTGAAAGTTTGACGGCGCGGGGAAAGCGGGCTTTGGCCGCAGCTTTGTCGGGGCGCCGGGCGGAATTGGGATATGAGGAAGGAAGCTGAAATGAATGACAGCGATCTGGACGATCTTTTCGCAGTGGCGCAGCGCCAACCGGCATCGGTGTCATCCGATCTGATGGCGCGGGTGATGGCGGATGCCGAGGCGCATCTGCCGCGCGCGGCGGTGGTGACGCGGGCACCTGTGGCGCGGGTCAGCCTCTGGTCCTCGATCCTTACGGCATTGGGCGGGGCGGGCGCGTTGGCGGGGCTGTCAACGGCAACGCTGGCTGGCGTCTGGATTGGCTTTGCCCAGCCAACGGCTGTCAGTTCCTTTACCGACGTGCTTTGGGCCGATGATGCAATATATGAAACGGTGGATGTGCTTCCCGCCTTCGACGACTTCCTGACGGAAGGGTAGGATATGAACGAAACGAACAAACCCAACGCGCCTTTGGCTTCTGGCAAGCCGCCCTTCCGATGGGGGCGGGCCTTGCTGTTTGTGTCGCTGGCGCTGAACCTTGCGGTTCTGGGCGTTGTCGGTGGTGCGGCCTTGGGCCGCTTCGGTCCGCAACGCCCCGAGATCGCGGCGCGCGATGTGGGCTTCGGGCTTTTTACCGAAGCGCTGGATGAGCAGGACCGCAAGGCGCTGCGCCGCGCCTATGGTCAGGCGAAACCCGATATCCGAGACGATCGCCGGCAGATGCGCGAGGATTTGCAGCGTGTGCTGGAGTTGCTGCGGCAAGAGCCGTTTGATGCCGTCGCCCTGCGCGCCAATCTGGAAGCCGGGGCCGCGCGCATGGCCGAACGTCAGGCGCTGGGGCAGACGATCATTCTGGATCATCTGGAAAAGATGCCCGCAGCAGAGCGCGCGGCCTTTGCCGACCGGCTGGAAAACAGCCTGAAACGCCGCGACCGCAAAGAGCGCAAGCCAGAGCCGCCGCGCCAGTAAGCGGTGCGCGGCGGGGGTATTGGCCTGCCCAGATGCTCCATTCAGGTTGTGCGGAAGGCCGGATCATCCGGCCTTTTTCATGGCCGGAGGGTGCGCGTTACTGGGGCCGCCCCTGTGCCTTAGGCGGCGTTGCTGATGGTTACTTTGTTGCGCCCGCCTGATTTGGCCACCAACAAGGCGCGGTCTGCGCGGTCAATCACGTCGGCCACGTCTTCCTGTTGCCAGGCGGTGCCACTGTTGCAGATCGCAAGCCCGATGGAGGCCGTTACGGTCAAGGGTGCAAAGCCGGGCAGGGCGAAAGGCATCCCCTCAATCGCGCGGCAAATCCGTTCGGCAATGGGCCGGGCCATGGACAGATCAGTCTCTGGCAGGGCAATCAGGAATTCCTCACCGCCGATACGGGCGACCATATCACCCGCCCGCACATTTGCAGCCATCCGGCGCGCGACCTCTGTCAGCACCGCATCACCAGAGGCATGGCCGTAACCGTCATTCACATCCTTGAACCGGTCGATATCCAGAACCATCACGGCGTAGGGGGTTTTGCTGTCCCACGCTTGTCCTGCGATTTCGGCCAAGCGGTTCAGGGCATAGCGGCGGTTGTAAAGCCCGGTCAACGGATCGACCAAAGCAAGGCGCAACCCGTCACGAACAGAGGCGCGAATGCGGTCCGCCTCGCGCTTGCGGTTGAGAAGCCGCGACAGGCGCAGGCCGAATTCGCGCGGGTCCACTTCGGCTGTCACCACATCATTGGCGCCCAGATCAAAGGCCATGGCCGCATCACCGGGTCCGGGGGCGCTTTGCACGATGCAGATGGCGGCATGGCGCGTTTGGGTCCGGCAGCGCAGTTCAGACATCAGCCGTAGCCCGGCCATCGGGTTTTGTGCATCACATTCGATGACAAAGACATCGGGCATTGGTGACAGGGCCGGTTCGGCCAAAGCCGCCTCGCGTGAGATCATCTGCAAACTGTCGGGCACCTGCCCGCCCAGTTCCCGGCGCCAGCGCAGGGCGGTTTCGGGGCGTTGGGTGACAAGGGCAATCGTGCCGGGCAGGTGAAAGCCCAAGGCAGGTTCGGCAAAGCCCAAAGAGCGGATGGAACCGCCCCCGCCATGCAGCCCCTGACTTTCTTCGCGGTCACGCAGCAAGCTGCGCAGACGCGCCATCAGGGTCTGATCATCCACCGATTTGGTCAGATAGTCATCGGCCCCTGCGGCAAGTGCCTCCATCCGGGCCTGGCGACCGCCTTCCGATGAAAACACCACGACGGGAATGGCGGCGGTTGCCGGGTCTGCGCGCAGGCGGCGCAGCACCTCGGTGCCAGACATATCGGGCAACGCCAGATCCAACAGAATCAGATCCGGCTTTTCCTGCTTTGCAAGCGTCAGACAGCCCGCGCCATCCGCTGCAAGCAACGGGGCATAACAAGCTGCGCCGAGCTTGACTTTGTAGACGATGCGATTGGTCGCAACATCATCCACAATGAGAATTTTGCCAGACATTGAGATACCTCTAAGGTCTCACGAGTAATGTTCTGATCATCTTTCCCGCTATTTGGTTAAGAAATTCTTGCGATTTTTAATTCAAACAGAACAAAGACCGTTAAGACTCTCAATTTGCCCCAAAACAGGCCCAAATAGGAAAGAATCCGCTGATGAACAGGCAAGAATACGCCGAAACGATTGCTTTGCAGGCTCTGGGATGGCTGGCTGCGAATGACGAATTGCTGCCGGTTTTTCTGGGGGCGAGCGGCGCATCGGTTAACGATTTGGTCAAAAATGCGGGGCAGCCCGCGTTCCTTGGGTCGGTTCTGGATTTCATCCTGATGGATGACGCATGGGTCATCGCCTTTTGTGATGCCGAAAACCTGCCCTATCAGGCCCCGATGGAGGCGCGCGCGGGCCTGCCCGGTGGTGAGCAGATCAACTGGACCTGAGCCGTTGCATTCCGACTGCGCGCTGGGCATGGTGCCTGCAAAGTGATGGACTGGGGGGCGGCGATGATTGACGGTGTGGTGTTTGACAAGGACGGAACGCTGTTCGATTTCCGCCTAAGCTGGAGCGGCTGGGCGCAGCGCGTGCTGGAAGCCTTGGCACAGGATGCGCCGCACGCGGCCCAAATGGCGGCCGCCATCGGCTATGACATCAAGACGCGGGATTTTCACCCAGACAGCCCGGTGATCGCGGGCACCTCGGATGAGGTGTCTGCCGTAATCCTGCCGTATCTGACGGGCTACACTCAGCCCCAGTTGGCCGAGCGGTTGAACGCGATGGCGGAACTGTCGGCGATGGCCCCTGCGGTGCCCCTGCGCCCGGTTCTGGGGGCGTTGCGCGACCGTGGATTGAAGATCGGCTTGGCCACCAATGATGCCGAAAGCCCCGCGCGCGCGCATCTGGCGGCGCATGATGTGCTGGACCTGTTCGATTTCGTGGCGGGGCAGGATTCCGGCCATGGGGCCAAGCCGGGGCCGGGGATGTGCCTTGCCTTTGCCCGGCAGGTGGGCATTGATCCGGCGCGTGCGGTGATGGTGGGCGACAGCCGTCATGATCTGATCGCGGGGCGCGCTGCGGGCATGCGTGTGGTGGCGGTGCTGACCGGTATCGCAAAAGCCGAGGAATTGCGCCCCCATGCGGATGCGGTTTTGCCCGATATCGCGGCACTTGGGGCGTGGATTGACGGGCTTTGCCCAACGTCGTGACCATTCAGGCACCAAAAACGACCTGAATATGTCGCGGTTTGAGTGCTCATTTCCGGGCGGCTTCGGTCATTCTTGGCACATCGACACGCAGCACGGAGTGTTTTCATGGCCGAAGAAGCAGGGCGCCGCCGCAGGGCCGGTGGGCGTGCGGGCAACAAGACCCGCGCGGGGAATGCTGCGATTGATCAGATGCCGTGGCGCTTGCCCATCAACCCCGACCGCCCGGTGGAGCCGCTGGACGCCGATGGGGTGCAGGCCATTCACCGCACCGCCATGCGGGTTCTGTCCGAAATCGGGATCGAGTTTCTGAACCCCGATGCCGTGGCGATCCTGAAACAGGCGGGCTGTCGGGTGAATGGCGAAAACGTCCGCATGGACGAAGATTTCGTGATGGAAATGCTGGGCCATGCGCCCGAAAGCTTCACCATCACCCCGCGCAACCCGGACCGGGAATTGATCGTCGGCGGCAAGCATATGCTGTTTGTCAACGTCTCCAGCCCGCCCAACGCCTGGGATATGGAGCGGGGCAAGCGGTCGGGTGACTTTGAGACGTTCAAGGAGTTCATGAAGCTGACGCAGTATTTCAACTGCATCCATATCGCGGGCGGCTATCCGGTGGAGCCGATTGATATTCACCCTTCGGTCCGTCACCTCGATTGCCTGTATGAAAAGCTGACGCTGACGGACAAGGTGGTGCATGCCTATTCGCTGGGCGCGGAGCGTGTGGAAGATGTGATGGAGATGACCCGGCTGGCAGGCGGGCTTTCCCATGCGGAATTCGATGCCAAGCCTCGGATGTATACCAACATCAACTCTGTCAGCCCGTTGAAGCATGATTACCCGATGCTGGACGGCGCGATGCGTCTGGCCAAGCGCGGGCAACCGGTTGTGGTGACGCCCTTCACGCTGGCGGGGGCGATGGCCCCGGTGACGATGTCGGGTGCGGTCGCGTTGAGCATTGCCGAGGCTTTGGCCGCGATTGCGCTGTTGCAATATATCAACCCCGGTTGCCCGGTGGCGATTGGCACTTTTACCAGCAATGTCGATATGAAATCCGGCGCGCCGGCCTTTGGCACCCCGGAATATATGCGGGCCACGCAGATGACAGGGCAATTGGCGCGGTTTTACAAGCTGCCGCTGCGGTCCTCGGGTGTTTGTGCGGCCAATGTGCCGGACGGGCAGGCGATGTGGGAAACCTCCAACAGTCTGTGGGCGGCGGTGCAGTCGGGCACCAATATGGTGTATCACGCGGCGGGTTGGCTGGAGGGCGGCCTGATTGCCAGCCCTGAGAAGTTCATCATGGATTGTGAAGTGCTCCAGATGATCCAGCGCTACTTTGAGGAGGCGACATTCGCCACCACCGAAGAAGACCTTGCTTTTGACGCGATCAAAGAGGTGGGGGCAGGCGGGCATTACTTTGGTTGCCAGCACACGCAAGACCGCTATCAAACCGCGTTCTATGCGCCCTTTGCCTCAGATTGGCGGAACTATGAGGCATGGCAGCAAGATGGCGCAGTCTGGACGCCAGAGCGGGCACATCGGATCTACAAGCAGATATTGGCAGAGTTCGAGGCCCCCGAAATGAACGAAGATCACCGCGAGGAGCTTGCCCGCTTTGTCGCCCAACGCAAACAAGCGGGCGGGGCGCCGACGGATTTCTGACACGGATGGCCTAGTCCGTTTGCCCTTTGGCACAGGGAAAACTGGCTTGCGATAGGGCTGCATTGGTTCTATACGCCCCCGGTGGCCTGTCATGGTCACAAGAATCAACAAGAAACGCCGTGTTTGGCCGCTCCCGTCGCTGGGGGTCACATCCGGCAATAGGAGAAGCGACATGAAATTGAACCAACTCGCCGACAATGAAGGCGCAGCAAAGAAGCAAAAGCGCAAGGCGCGTGGTCCGGGCTCGGGCAAGGGTAAAACCGCTGGCCGTGGTATCAAGGGCCAGAAATCGCGTTCGGGCGTGGCTATTGGTGGGTATGAAGGCGGGCAAATGCCGCTGTATCGCCGCCTGCCGAAGCGCGGCTTCACCAAGCCGAATGCAAAGCATTATGCCGTTGTGAACCTGGGCCTGATCCAGAAGTTCATCGACCTGGGCAAGCTGGACATCAAAGCCGACATCACCGAAGACGCGATCATCGCGGCCGGTCTGACCAAGCAAAAGCTGGACGGTATCCGCGTTCTGGCCAAGGGCGAGCTGAAAGCCAAGGCAACGATCATCGTGACCGGTGCGTCGGCTGCGGCGATTGAAGCGGTGGCAAAAGCCGGTGGCAGCCTCACGGTTGCGGCACCTGTGGCGGCTGCGGCTGAATAAGAGGTTGTGAGCCGCCGCAAGACGGCTTACATCCCTATAAGTTTTCTCGCGCCGCCGACCGGAAAACGGTTTGGCGGCGCTTCCTTTAGCGCCTGTGGAGAAATTTAACCATGGCATCAGCTGCGGAACAAATGGCGGCAAACCTTAGCTGGGGGGCGCTTGGAAAAGCGACCGACCTGCGCCAACGCATCTTTTTCACTATCGGCCTGCTGATCGTGTATCGCATCGGGACCTATATCCCGGTGCCGGGCATTGATGGCACCGCGCTGCGGAACTTCATGCAGGATCTGTCTTCGGGCATTGGTGGCATGTTGAACATGTTCACCGGTGGCGCGATTTCCCGGATGGGGATTTTTGCGCTGGGGATCATGCCTTACATTTCGGCCTCGATCATCGTGCAATTGCTGACGGCCATGGTGCCGCAGTTGGAGCAGTTGAAGAAAGAGGGCCAGCAGGGCCAGAAAAAGATCAACCAATATACCCGTTACGGCACGGTTGCGCTTGCAACCTTTCAGGCCTGGGGCATTGCGGTGTCGATCGAGGCGGGTGGTTTGGCGCATGATCCGGGGCTGTTCTTCAAGCTGGCCTGCGTGATCACGCTGGTTGGCGGCACCATGTTCCTGATGTGGCTGGGTGAGCAGATCACCGCGCGCGGCATTGGCAACGGCATCTCGTTGATCATCTTTGTGGGTATCGTGGCGGAAATTCCGGCAGCTTTGGCGCAATTCTTCAGCCAAGGCCAGTCGGGCGCGCTGCCGCCTGCCGTGATTATCGGTGTAATGGTTATGGTCGTGGCCGTGATCGCCTTTGTGGTGTTCATGGAACGTGCGCTGCGCAAGATCCATATCCAATACCCCCGCCGTCAGGTGGGCATGAAGGTTTATGATGGCGGGTCCAGCCACTTGCCGGTGAAAGTGAACCCGGCAGGCGTGATCCCGGCGATCTTTGCCTCGTCATTGCTGCTGTTGCCGGTCACGATCTCGACCTTCTCGGGGGCGCAGACCGGGCCGATCATGTCGACCATTCTGGCCTATTTCGGGCCGGGGCAGCCGCTGTATCTGCTGTTCTTTGTCGCGATGATCGTGTTCTTTGCCTATTTCTATACCGCGAACGTGGCGTTCAAAGTGGATGATGTGGCCGATAACCTGAAAAACCAGAACGGGTTTATCCCCGGTATCCGGCCCGGCAAAAAGACGGCGGAATATCTGGAATATGTGGTCAACCGGGTGTTGGTGCTGGGCGCGGCCTATCTGGCTGCTGTGTGCCTGTTGCCGGAAGTGCTGCGCAACCAGTTTGCGATTCCCTTCTACTTTGGCGGCACCTCGGTGCTGATCGTGGTGTCGGTGACGATGGATACGATCAACCAAGTGCAATCGCATTTACTGGCGCATCAATATGAAGGCCTGATCGAGAAGTCGCAGTTGCGCGGCAAAAAGCGGGGTAAGCCTGCACCATCGCGGCGCTAAGGGGGCAGCATGATCAACATCATCCTTCTGGGGCCGCCCGGCGCTGGCAAAGGCACGCAGGCAAAGCGTTTGGTCGAGGGCCGCAATATGGTGCAGCTTTCCACCGGCGACATGCTGCGCGAGGCGAAAACCTCAGGCTCTGAAATGGGCCTGAAGGTCGCGGCAGTGATGGAGCGGGGCGAGCTGGTCACGGATGAGATCGTGATCGGGTTGATCCGCGAAAAGCTGACGGGCGAGGCGGGCGGCGGGTTCATCTTTGATGGCTTTCCGCGCACGCTGAAACAGGCGGATGCCTTGGCCGAGTTGATGGCCGATCTGGGTCAGTCGCTTGATGCGGTGATCGAGATGCAGGTGGATGATGCGGCTTTGGTCGCGCGGATCACCGGGCGCTATACCTGCGGCGATTGCGGGGCTGTGTATCATGACCAGACCCGCCCGACCAAAGTGGATGGTGTCTGCGATGACTGCGGTTCGGGCAAGATGGTGCGCCGGGCCGATGACAATGCCGATGCGCTGCGCACGCGCCTGCTGGAATATTACAAAAAGACATCGCCCTTGATTGGCTATTACTATGCCAAGGGCAAGCTGTCCTCGGTGGATGGGCTGGCTGAAATGGATGCGGTGTCGGCGGCGATTTCCAAAGTGCTTGACGGCGCGCAATAATCCTGCCTGTCGCCCTTGACGGGCGGGGCAAAACCCCATATTGCACGGCGTCCCGCAAGGGAATCGTTTCGGCGTTTGGGTCTCTGAAAATCGTAAACGAAATCATCAAGGGCGGATACGCCGCCTTTGGGTTGTGAAAAAAGGTTCTGGTATCACGGAACCGCAACGAAAGGAAAAGCGCGTGGCTCGTATTGCTGGCGTAAACATTCCGACGGGGAAACGCGTCCCCATCGCATTGACATATATCACCGGGATCGGTTCCCACACCGCAGAGCTGATCTGTGAGTCGGTTGGCATTGACCGCACCCGCCGCGTGAACGAGCTTTCGGATGCCGAAGTGCTCGCGATCCGCGAACATATCGACGCAAACTACACCGTTGAAGGTGACCTGCGTCGTGAAACCTCGATGAACATCAAGCGCTTGATGGACCTTGGTTGCTACCGTGGCCTGCGCCACCGTCGTGGCCTGCCGGTCCGCGGTCAGCGCACCCATACCAACGCACGCACACGCAAGGGCCCTGCAAAGGCCATTGCTGGCAAGAAGAAATAAGGGGCGCTGAGATATGGCACGCGATAAGACCCGTATGAAGCGCAAGGAACGCAAAAACATCGCCGCTGGCGTTGCGCATGTGAATTCCTCGTTCAACAACACCAAGATCCTGATCTCTGACGTTCAGGGCAATGCAATTTCCTGGTCCTCCTCGGGCACCATGGGTTTCAAGGGGTCGCGTAAATCCACCCCTTACGCTGCCCAGATGGCGGCTGAGGATGCGGCCCGCAAGGCGCAAGAGCATGGCGTGAAAACGCTGGAAGTCGAAGTGCAGGGCCCCGGTTCGGGCCGTGAATCGGCTTTGCGCGCGCTGGCTGCTGCCGGTCTGAACATCACGTCGATCCGTGACGTGACGCCGATCGCGCATAACGGCTGCCGCCCGCCAAAGCGCCGCCGCGTCTAAGGCTATTCGTTATCACCGGGCCGCGCGCGTTCTGCGCACGGCCCGGTTTCGGCATTTCTACATCCTCGGGCGTCGACTGCTTAGGGACATGGGCAGAAGACAGGTATGGAGGCTATACGCATGATCCACAAAAATTGGGCCGAATTGATCAAACCGACGCAGCTGGTGGTTAACCCCGGCCCGGACGCGTCGCGCACGGCAACTGTGATCGCTGAACCGCTGGAGCGTGGCTTTGGCCTGACGCTGGGCAACGCGCTGCGCCGCGTGCTGATGTCCTCGCTGCAAGGTGCAGCCATCACCAGCGTCCAGATCGACAATGTTCTGCACGAGTTCTCCTCGGTCGCGGGTGTGCGTGAAGACGTCACCGACATCGTTCTGAACCTGAAAGGCGTCAGCCTGCGCATGGATGTCGAAGGGCCGAAGCGCCTGTCGATTTCCGCCAAGGGTCCGGGCGTTGTGACCGCTGGCGATATCTCTGACTCCTCGGGGATCGAAGTGCTGAACAAGGATCACGTGATCTGCCACCTTGACGATGGCGCTGACGTGTTCATGGAACTGACCGTCAACACCGGTAAGGGCTATGTTTCCGCTGACAAGAACCGCCCCGAAGATGCGCCGATCGGCTTGATCCCGATTGATGCGATCTATTCGCCGGTGAAAAAGGTCAGCTATGAAGTGCAGCCGACCCGCGAAGGTCAGGTTCTGGACTATGACAAGCTGACGATGAAAATCGAAACCGATGGCTCGCTGACGCCGGATGATGCTGTGGCCTATGCCGCGCGCATTCTGCAAGACCAGCTGTCGATCTTCGTGAACTTCGACGAGCCGGAATCGGCGACGCGTTCGGATGTGGATGACGGGCTGGAATTCAACCCGCTGCTGCTGAAGAAGGTCGACGAGTTGGAACTGTCGGTGCGTTCTGCGAACTGCCTGAAGAACGACAACATCGTCTATATCGGCGATCTGATCCAGAAAACCGAAGCCGAAATGCTGCGCACGCCGAACTTTGGCCGCAAGTCCTTGAACGAAATCAAGGAAGTGCTGTCGGGTATGGGCCTGCACCTTGGCATGGACGTCGAGGATTGGCCGCCAGAAAACATCGAAGATCTGGCCAAGCGCTTTGAGGACCAGTTCTAAGAGTTTGGGGGGCGGTAACGCCCCCCGCAAATGCCCGGATCTGCCGGGGAAAACATGGGCATGATGCCCCAAGGTGAGTGGCCCATTCGAGGGCTGCCGGACAAAGCAAAACGCGACTTTAGGAGATAGAATATGCGTCACGCTCGTGGATACCGCCGTCTGAACCGCACACATGAACACCGCAAGGCGCTGTTCGCCAACATGTGTGGCTCGCTCATTGAACATGAGCAGATCAAGACCACCCTGCCCAAGGCAAAAGAACTGCGCCCGATCATCGAAAAGCTGATCACGCTGGCAAAGCGTGGCGATCTGCACGCGCGCCGTCAGGCTGCTGCGCAATTGAAGCAGGACCAGTATGTGGCCCGTCTGTTCGAAATCCTTGGCCCGCGCTACAAGGACCGTCAGGGCGGCTATGTGCGTGTGCTGAAAGCGGGTTTCCGCTATGGCGATATGGCCCCGATGGCGATCATCGAATTCGTTGACCGCGATCCGAACGCCAAAGGCGCAGGCGACAAGGCCCGCGTTGCCGCATCGGAAGCTGCCGAGGCGTAAGCCCGAAAGCAAAACGAATTGCAAAGGCCCGCTTTTACAGGCGGGCTTTTTTGCTTATTGTGTTCCGGTGCCAACGGAATAGGCACGGCTGCGCTTAACCCGGAAATTAGACCGCAAGAGTAAACGGTTTCTTAACGAAGGCACTGGCAGATATAGGTAAATGTATCTAGGGTTGAGCAGAATCTAGAAGGACTCTGTTAAGGTTGATGTCGTTAGAGAAGAGGCTTTCTCAGTTGTATGAAGAGTTGCATCAGCTTGCGCCGGAAGGCTATGCCGTTGGGCTGCATATTCGGTTTGCATCCCCTTTGATTTATCATAGTGCTTATCCGCCCGATTGGGTGGCCTATTACAATGCCAATTCCTATTACCTTCGCGATCCGCTGGTGTTTTGGGGCATTGGGACCGCTGGAACCGCTCGGTGGAGTGAGATCCCGCTACCCGACCCGTTTAACGTGCTTAAAAAAGCTGCGGCACATGGGATGAACTATGGGGTCGTTTCCTCCTATGGGCCAATTACCTCGCGGTCGATGGCTGGCATTTGCCGCTCTGACCGTGAGTTTACAGATGAAGAGATGGCGCGGCTGGCCGATATTACAGTGCGATTGCATATCGAGGCCAATCCCCCCTCTGAACTGACCAAAGCACAGATTGAAGCGTTGCAATGCATCGCTGACGGGGACCGACACACTGCTGCCGCAGCTAAACTAGGGATCTCGGAAAGTGCCTTCAAGGCGCGGCTGACTTCGGCCCGCGTGCGACTTGAAGCCCGAACGACATCTGAGGCCTTGCGCAAAGCGCGAGAATACCGATTGCTTTAGGAGTGTTCGCTCCCCTCTGACCGGTTCTTAACCCCAGAAGGAGCACTAAAATGGAAGTTACAACACTCTCTTACGAGAACCTGCACAATCACGGTGAATTGTTTGCCAATATGTTTCGGGCGCGGCACCGCTCGTTCATCCTGCAAAACAAATGGGATTTGCCGCAGGCCAATGGCATGGAGTTTGACCAATATGATACGCCCGCAAGCCGCTGGGTGGCGGTGCATGAAAACGGGCAGGTCTTGGCGGGTATTCGCCTGACGCCAACAACGCATCGCTGCGGTATTTATTCTTACATGATCCGCGATGCCCAGAACGGGCTTCTCGCCTCGATCCCCAGCAGCTTGCTGTATGAGGAGGCCCCTGTGGCTGATCACATTTGGGAAAGCAGCCGGGTGTTTGTGTCGGATCTGGTGCCTGCGAACCTGCGGTTGCGGGTGCAGTTGCAGTTGCGGCACGAGATGGTGATCTCGGCGCGGAATCTGGGGGCAACCTCGGTTCTGGGGCTGATCCCGGAAAATTCGCGGCGTCTTGGGCGCAGGGTTGGTCTGGAATGTGAGCCAGCGGGCCCTGTGATGGATATCGACGGCGTGGATTGCGTTTGCGTGACCATTAACATGGCAGGCAAGATGCACTGAACAGGCTTGGGGTTGAGCCGTTGCAGAACCGTCACCGATGGCCCATATCGGTGGCGGACGCTGCAAAGAGGATTTCCAATGATGCTGACCAGATTGCTTGTCGTTTTCGCGCTTTCCGCGATGCCCGTGCTGGCGCAGGCCGAGGCCGTGCCACAATCGCAGGCCGAGATCGGGCTGTCTTTTGCCCCTTTGGTGCGCGAGGCGGCCCCTGCGGTGGTGAATATCTATGCCAAGCGCGTGGTCGAGGGCCGTGAAAGCCCGTTTTCCGGCGACCCGTTCTTTCAGCAGTTCTTTCAGGATTTCGGAACCCCGACAGCGCGGGTGCAAAACTCGCTTGGGTCGGGGGTGATATTGGATGCCAGCGGTCTGGTGATGTCGAATTTTCATGTGGTCGGTGGGGCCACCGATATTCGTGTGGTGCTAACCGACCGGCGCGAGTTTGCCGCATCGGTTATCATGGCGGATGAGCAGGCCGATCTGGCCTTGCTGCAACTGGACGGGGCCGAAGGGCTGCCGCATCTTGCCCTGCGCGCCAGCGACGAGGTGGAAGTGGGAGAATTGGTGTTGGCCATCGGCAACCCGTTCGGGGTGGGGCAAACTGTTTCAAGCGGGATCGTCTCGGGCCTTGCGCGGTCATCCGCCTCGCTCGGGCGCGGGTATTTCATCCAGACCGATGCGCCGGTGAACCCCGGCAATTCCGGCGGGGCACTGATTGATATGGCAGGGCGGTTGATTGGCATCAATACTGCTATCATCACGCAATCGGGCGGCTCCAACGGGGTCGGGTTTGCGATCCCGTCTGATCTGGTGGCGCAGATGGTGGCGCAGGCGGCGGCGGGCCAAGACAGCTTTGTGCGGCCATGGGCCGGCGTTTCGGGGCAGACGGTGGACGCGCAGATGGCCGAGGCCTTGGGCATGGAGCGGCCCATCGGTATTGTCTTGGATGAACTGCACCCCGACAGCCCGTTTGGCAAGGCAGGGCTTGTGCCCGGCGATGTGATCGTGCGGCTGGATGGGGCCGAGGTGAACAGCCCGCAAGAGATCATGTTCCGGCTTGCCGTTGCGGGTATCGGCAAGCGTGTTTCGGTCGCTTACATGCGCGGCGGTGAGGCACAGGAGGCAGAGGTGGATCTGATCGAAGCGCCCAAAGCCGAGGCGCGCGCAGAGATCACCATCACCGAAGGCGGGCTTGCGGGGCTGACGGTCGCGTTGATCGATCCGGCGCTGATGTCTGAAATGGGTTTGCCCTTGTCGGCCACAGGTGTGGTGATTACGGCGATTGAAGGGCGGTTGCAGCTTTCGGGCATGGCGGTGGGCGACATCGTCTTGGGGATCAATGGCGCGGCCATTACCTCCCCCGCCGATGTCGAGGCTGTCGCGGCCAGTGGCGGGCGCGGTTGGGCGGTGGACCTGTTGCGCGGCGGGCAGCAGGTGCGGCTGCGGTTCCGGCTGTGATGCGCATGCTTCCTAAACTGTGCGGGACAGCGTAATCTAGCTTCATGCCCGATCTGTTTGACCAAACGCCCCAGACCAAAGCCGATGGCCCCCGCCCCTTGGCCGATCGGTTGCGGCCGCGCAAATTGTCCGAGGTGATCGGGCAGGCCAAGGTGCTTTCGCCCGAGGGGCCTTTGGGCGCGATGCTTGCCTCTGGCTCTTTGTCGTCACTTATCCTCTGGGGGCCGCCGGGCGTGGGCAAGACCACCATCGCCCGGCTGCTGGCGGATGAAACAGACCTGACCTTCGTGCAAATCTCGGCCATTTTCACCGGGGTTCCGGATTTGCGCAAAGTGTTCGAGGCGGCAAAGATGCGGCGGCAGAACGGCAAGGGCACGTTGCTGTTCGTGGATGAGATTCATCGTTTCAATAAGGCCCAGCAAGACGGGTTTCTGCCCTATATGGAGGATGGCACCATCCTTTTGGTGGGGGCCACCACCGAAAACCCCAGTTTTGAGCTGAACGCCGCTGTGATGTCGCGTGCGCAGGTGATCGTGCTGGAGCGGTTGTCGCTGATTGATCTGGAACTGCTGGCCCAGCGGGCGGAAAAGGAGTTGGGCCGCGCGCTACCATTGAAGGGCGAAGCGCGCGAGGCAATGCTGGAAATGGCCGATGGCGATGGTCGCGCGTTGTTGAACCTGATCGAACAAGTCGCGGCGTGGAAGGGGGACGCGCATCTGACGCGGGACCAGCTTTCGCAGCGGCTGATGCGACGAGCGGCGAAATACGACAAATCGGGTGAGGAGCATTACAACCTGATCTCGGCGCTGCACAAATCGGTGCGCGGATCAGACCCGGATGCCGCCCTCTACTGGTTCGCCCGGATGCTGGAAGGCGGCGAAGACCCGCGTTTTCTGGCCCGCCGCATCACCCGCATGGCGGTCGAGGATATCGGGCTGGCCGACCCGCAAGCGCAGGATATCTGCCTGCAAAGCTGGCAGACCTATGAACGGCTGGGCAGCCCCGAAGGGGAACTCGCGCTGGCGCAGGCGGTGGTCTATCTGGCACTGGCCCCGAAATCGAACGGGGTCTATGTGGCCTATAAGGCGGCGCGTGCGGCGGCCAAGCAGACCGGGTCGGAACCTCCGCCCAAACACATTCTGAACGCGCCGACCAAGATGATGAAAGAGATCGGCTATGGCAGCGGCTATGCCTATGACCATGATGCCGAGGACGGATTTTCAGGCCAGAACTATTTCCCGGAAACGATGAAACGCCCCGTCTGGTATGCCCCGCCCGAGCGCGGGTTCGAGCGGGAGTTGAAAAAGCGGATTGAGTATTTCGCGAAACTGCGCGCCAAGCGGCAGGGCGATTAATCGCGGTTTCCCCCGGTTTTGCAGGGATTGGCGGCGCAAGTCCGGTTGACAAAACAGGGTGGCGGGCACAGACAGCGGCGATGATGACAACTCTGGTTCAAGTGGCGCTGGGTGGCGCTTTGGGGGCTTCGGCCCGGTATCTGACCAATACGGCGGTGATGCGCTGGATTGGGCCGGGGTTTCCCTATGGCACGCTGTTGGTCAATGTGGTGGGGTCGTTCCTGATGGGGGTGTTGGTGGTGGTTCTGGCGCAGAAGGGCGGCACCAAGCTGGCACCTTTTCTGATGACGGGGCTGCTGGGTGGCTTTACCACCTTTTCTGCCTTTTCGCTGGATGCGTTTACGCTGTTGGAACGCGGCCAAACCGCTTTGGCGGGGGCTTATGTGGCCGGGTCTGTGGTGCTGTCGATCATGGCGCTGGTGGTTGGAATTTTGACAATGCGGGGGATACTGGCATGACTGCGGTGAAACTGTTGACCGTGTCGGTGGACGAAGGCGAACAGCGGCTTGACCGTTGGCTCAAGCGGCGCTTTCCCCATATCACGCAAGGCGCGGTGGAAAAGCTGTGCCGCACAGGGCAGGTGCGGGTGAATGGCGGGCGGGCAAAGGCCTCGGATCGGGTGGCGCCCGGCGCCGAAATCCGCGTGCCGCCTTTGCCCACAGGTGATGCCCCGTCGCGCCCTGCGACAGGTGGCGTGTCGGCGGCGGATGAAAAGATGATCCAGTCTTGCGTGGTCTTCAAGGATGAGCATCTGATCATCCTGAACAAGCCGCCGGGATTGCCTAGCCAAGGCGGTTCGGGGCAAGGCGACCGGCATGTCGACGGGCTGACCGAGGCGCTGAAGTTTGGCTACAAGGATCGCCCCAAGCTGGTGCACCGGCTGGACAAAGATACCTCGGGCCTGTTGATGCTGGCGCGCACGGACCGGGTGGCGCGCGCGCTGTCCGAGGCGTTGCGCCACCGCAACACGCGCAAGATTTACTGGGCGGCTGTGGCCGGGGTGCCCAGCCCGCGCAAAGGCTCTATCAAATACGGGTTGATGAAGGCCGGGGGCCGGGGGCGCGGCGGCGAAGGCGAAAAGATGATCTGCGTGCATCCGGCCAAGATGGCAGATTATCCTGATGCCAAGCGCGCGCAGACCGATTTCTTCGTGCTTTGGTTCCTTGGCAGCCGCCTGTCCTGGATGGCGCTGGAGCCTGTGACCGGGCGCACGCATCAATTGCGCGCGCATATGGCCGAACTGGGCCACCCGATCCTTGGCGATGGCAAATACGGCGGCTCTGGGTCGGAAAATCAGGGGGATGGCTGGGGGGCCTCAATCGGCGGTGAGATCAGCAAGAAGCTGCATCTGCATGCGCGGTCACTGACCATTGAACACCCGATCACCAAGAAGATGATGACCTTTACCGCCCCTTTGCCCGACCATATGGAGCGGACATGGAAAGCGCTGGACTGGGGCGTCAATGACGTGCCCGCCGATCCCTTCGGGGGCGATAAATGAGCGTTTGGGCGCCGAAACGGTTTTGGAAACAGGCCGAAGTTGCGGAACAGGGCGACGGGTTCACCGTGGTGCTGGATGGCCGCGGTTTGAAAACGCCCGCAAAAACGCCGTTCTGGGTGCCGACACGGGACCTGGCGCAAGAGGTTGCCGCCGAATGGCAGGCGCAGGGCGAAAAGGTGAAGCCGGAAACCATGCCCTTTACCCGGACGGCCAATTCCGCGCTGGATAAGGTCACCCCGCAGTTTGAGGCGGTTGCCGATATGCTGGCGGCCTATGGCGGGTCTGACCTGCTGTGTTACCGCGCCACCGCGCCGCAAGAACTGGTGGCCCGGCAGGCAGAGCGGTGGGACCCATTGCTGGCTTGGGCGCAAGCGCGTTTTGGCACGGCGCTGGTCGTGACCCAAGGCGTGATGCCGGTGGAGCAGCCTGCCGCGTGTCAACTGGTCTTTCGGGATGCGGTGCGGGCCCTGTCGCCGTTCCAACTGGCGGCCTTTCACGATCTGGTCGCGATTTCAGGCTCTTTGATCCTTGGCTTTGCCATTGCGGAGGGGCGGCTGACGGCGGATGAAGGCTTTGATCTGTCGCGGGTGGATGAGGCCTGGCAGATCGAGCTTTGGGGCGAAGACGAAGATGCCGCCGAATCTGAGGCGATCAAGCGGGCAAGTTTGACCCATGCTGCGCGATTCTACGGATTGTGCGGGTAACAATCTTGCCAAAACAACCGGCTCTTGTGCCGGTTCTTGCAGCACCATGCGTAGAAACAGTGAAAAACGCACATTCTTTCGTTTGACGCAGGGATGCCCTTGACCTTTCAAAGCGGTTCGGAGGAAACTATCGGTGACTGTGGGGGGCTTCCCTCAAGCAGTTTCTCCCCGGTGACGGGGAAAGGGAGCAACGAATCCACCTGAAATTGGGTGGGACAATCAGGAAGAGGTAATCAATGAAAAAAACCGTATTCGTCGGAGCAATGACAGCCGCCGCGACACTGATCGCTGGCGCTGCATCTGCGACAGTCTTGGAAGACGTGAAGGCACGCGGTGAATTGAACTGCGGCGTGTCCACCGGTGTTAACGGCTTCTCCGCGCCGGATTCCGCTGGTGAATGGCAAGGTTTTGACGTGGCTGTGTGCCGCGCTGTGGCCGCTGCTGTGCTGGGCGACCCCAAGAAAGTAAAATTCGTGACCACCACCGGTCAGACCCGCTTTACCGCGCTGGCTTCAGGCGAAATCGACATGCTGGCCCGGAACACCACCTGGACCATGAGCCGCGACGCCGACCTGAAGTTCACCTTTACTGGGGTGAACTACTATGACGGTCAGGGCTTCATGGTGAACAAGGCGCTGGGCGTGTCTTCGGCCAAGGAACTGGACGGTGCAACCGTTTGTATCCAGACCGGCACCACCACCGAGCTGAACTTGGCTGACTACTTCAAAGCCAACAACATGACCTATGAGCCGGTTCCGATTGAAACCAACGCCGAAGCACAGCAGCAGTATCTGGCTGGCGCTTGCGACGTGTATACCACCGACGCATCGGGCCTTGCAGCAACCCGTGCAACTTTTGCTGACCCGGAAAACCACGCAGTTCTGCCGGAAATCATCTCCAAAGAGCCGCTGGGTCCGTTGGTTGCACATGGCGATGACCAGTGGGCAGATATCGTTCGCTGGACGATGAACGCGCTGGTCGCAGCAGAAGAACTGGGTATCACTTCGGCCAATATCGAAGAGCTGTCCAAAGGCACCGCAAACCCGGAAATCGACCGTATGCTGGGTTCGTCGGATGACGATCTGGGTGCGATGATTGGTCTGGACAAGCAGTGGGCGAAGCGTGCGATCTCCGCAGGCGGCAACTACGGCGAAATCTTTGCCGCCAACATCGGCGAGTCGACCCCGATCGGTCTGGCCCGTGGTCTGAACGCACTTTGGACCCAAGGCGGTCTGCAATACTCCCCGCCCTTCCGTTAAGGCGCGGCGACTGGAAGGGCGCACCTGATCGTGCGCCCTTTTTCCTAGTAATTTTGCAATTCTGACAGGTGCTTGCGGCATAAGCCGGCAGCATCAGAGCGCGACAAAGTGCCAGTTCAGACGCAGGGGGAATAATTCATGGCAACAACGTCCGAGACTCCGGGCAGCTCTTTTCGGTTGAGCATGCTTCTTTACGATACGCGGTATCGTTCCTTGACGATTCAGGTCATCTTCATGTTCCTGATGACCATCGGTTTCTGGTGGCTGGTGGATAACACCTTGGTCAACCTTGCCCAAAAAGGCAAAGACATCGGGTTTGATTTCCTTGGCGCGCGCGCCGGGTATGATATCAACCAACGTCTTGTAGATTACACCAACGACAGCACCCATGCGCGGGCCTGGATCGTGGGTTTGCTCAACACGCTGATCCTTGCGGTATGTGCCTGCGTTTCGGCCACCGTGCTTGGGGTGATCGCCGGGGTTTTGCGCCTGTCCAAGAACTGGATCGTCTCAAAACTCATGTCGATCTACGTCGAGATTTTCCGCAACGTGCCCTTGCTGTTGTGGATCATCGTGATCTTTGCGGTGCTGACCGAGATTACACCCGCCCCCAATGCGTTCCGGGGAGAGAATGCCACCTCGTCGATGCTGCTGTTCGATACTGTTGCCGTGACGAACCGGGGCACCTATTTGCCCGGCCCGTTGTTTGAGCGCAGCTTGGGCGATTTTGACCTTGGCATCGTTTCCGTCAGCACAAACTACCTTGTTCTGCTGCTGGTCATCATTGGCAGCGTCATGGGCTACCGTGCGTTGCAGCGCAATGCGACCGCTGTGCAGGAAGCCACTGGCGACCGCCCGGTGACATGGTGGAAATCGGCGCTGATCATTGTGGCCCCCATGCTGATCGCTTTGATCGCGATGGGGTTCCATCTGGAATACCCGGAATTGAAGGGTTTCAACTTTACGGGCGGCAGCTATCTGCGCAACTCGTTCATTGCGATGTGGCTGGCGCTGACGCTCTATACCGGGGCCTTCATTGCGGAAAACGTGCGTGCCGGTATTCTGGCGATTTCCAAAGGCCAGTCCGAGGCGGCGTTCGCCCTTGGCCTGCGCCCCAACCGCACGATGAACCTTGTGATCCTGCCGCAGGCGCTGCGGGTCATCATCCCGCCGTTGATCTCGCAATATCTGAACATCACCAAGAACACCTCGCTGGCGATTGCGGTGGGGTATATGGACCTGCGCGCAACGCTGGGCGGCATCACGCTGAACCAGACCGGGCGCGAGTTGGAATGTATGCTGTTGATGATGATGACCTATCTGATCATCAGCCTGATCATCTCTGGTGTGATGAACATCTACAACAATTCCGTAAAGCTGAAGGAGCGTTGAGATGAGCGATACACATAGCAATACCGTCGCCTATGTCCGCAAAACGATGCTGACGGAACAGGCCCCTCCGAGCAGTCAGGTCGGGGCGGTGCGCTGGGTGCGGGAGAACCTGTTCTCTGGCCCGCTGAACACGATCCTGACGCTGCTGGGCGTGCTTTGCGTCTATTACCTTGGCGTGCATCTGGGGCCTTGGTTTGCAAACTCCATCTGGAATGCGGGGTCCTTGTCAGAGTGCCGCGAGATTCTGCAAGGGGCGAGCGGGGCCTGCTGGGGCGTTATCAAGGATCGTTGGCACCAGTTGTTGTTCGGCTTTTACCCGCAGGATGCCTATTGGCGCCCGACCATCGCTTTCTTTCTGATGATTGTCGCGATGGCACCGATCCTGTTCGATGCTGTGCCGCGCAAAGTGCTGTGGTTCTCGGCCGTGTTTCCCTTTCTGGCCTTCTGGCTGCTGTGGGGTGGCACGATCTGGTTGCCGCTGCTGGCGCTGGCAGGGTTTGTGATTGGCTATTTCGCCTTTACCGCCTTGCAAAAGGTTTCGGCTTTGGCGGCCGTGATCGGCGCGATGGTCGCCCCGGTTCTGTGGTGGCTGTTCTTTGCCGGGCCGCTGGATGAGGTGCTGTCGAACGCTTTGCCGATTGGCATCAAGCATATCCAGTCGGATGAGTTTGGCGGTTTCATGATCTCGATCATCATCGGGGTCACGGGCATCGCGCTGTCCTTGCCGATTGGTATTCTGCTGGCGCTTGGTCGCCAGTCGGATATGCCCTTGGTCAAATGGATCTGCGTGGGCTTTATCGAGTTCATCCGGGGGGTGCCGCTGATCACGCTGCTGTTCACGGCTTCGCTGTTGCTGAACTACTTCCTGCCACCGGGCACGAATTTCGATATCGTGCTGCGGGTGATCATCATGGTGACGCTGTTCGCCGCGGCCTATATGGCCGAGGTGGTGCGCGGGGGCTTTGCCGCCTTGCCGCGCGGCCAGTATGAGGCGGCGGATGCGCTGGGCCTTGATTACTGGAAGGCGCAGCGCCTGATCCTGCTTCCGCAAGCGTTGAAAATCTCGATCCCCGGTATCGTGAACACCTTTATCGGCTTGTTCAAAGATACCACGCTGGTTGTCTTTATCGGCATTCTGGACCCGATTGGCCTGTCCAACGCCATTCGTGCCGACAGCAACTGGAACGGGATTGTGTGGGAGCTTTACGGCTTCATCGCGCTTTGTTTCTTCATCTTCTGTTTCGGCATGTCCCGGTATTCGCAATACCTTGAAGGCAAGCTGAAAACTGATCACCGTTAAGGGAGACCGCTATGACCGAAGCCATGGCAGACCGTAAAGTAGACCGTAGTCACATGCAGGTGAGCGACGAGGTCGCGATCCAGATTTCCAACATGAACAAGTGGTATGGCACATTCCATGTGCTGCGCGACATTGATCTGACCGTAAACCGGGGGGAGCGTATTGTTATCGCAGGCCCCTCCGGGTCTGGCAAATCGACGCTGATCCGCTGTATCAACCGGTTGGAGGAGCATCAGGCCGGCCAGATCATTGTGGACGGGACCGAGTTGACCTCGGACCTCAAGAACATCGACAAGGTGCGGTCAGAAGTGGGGATGGTGTTTCAGCACTTCAATCTTTTCCCGCATCTGACCATTCTGGAGAACCTGACGCTGGCCCCGATCTGGGTGCGCAAGACCCCGAAGAAAGAGGCCGAAGAGGTGGCGATGCATTACCTCAACAAGGTCAAGATCCCGGAGCAGGCGCATAAATATCCGGGGCAATTGTCGGGCGGGCAGCAGCAGCGCGTGGCGATTGCGCGGTCTTTGTGCATGAAGCCGCGGATCATGCTGTTCGATGAGCCGACCTCGGCGCTGGACCCCGAGATGATCAAGGAAGTTCTGGATACCATGATCGAACTGGCGGAAGAGGGCATGACCATGCTCTGCGTGACGCATGAAATGGGGTTTGCACAAGCCGTGGCAAACCGCGTGATCTTCATGGATCAGGGCCAGATCGTGGAGCAGAACAACCCGCATGACTTCTTCAACAACCCGCAATCGGATCGGACTAAACTGTTCCTGAGCCAGATTCTGGGCCATTGATCTTTTGAGGTTCTGAAACGAAGGAGGGGGGCGCTGCCCCCCTCTTTGCCTTGCGGCAAATTCACCCCCCGGGATATTTGTGCCGAAAAGAAAGCGCGGTCAGGCCATGATTTCCTTGGGCACGATGAAGTCCAACGTGGCGCCTGTGCCGTAGGTGACATCTTTCCAATCATCAATCATGAAATCAACGACCAAGGTTGCCCCGGTGGGGTAGCGTGCAAATTCAGGGTTGATGGGCGCGCGTGTGACCAATCGGGCCGCGAATTCCGCGATGCCGGGGTTATGGCCGATCATCATCACCGTATCGGATTTGGCATGGCGCAGCACCGCCAGCATCACGTCAGGCCCCGCGTGATAGAGCGCGGGTTTCAATTCCAGCGTGGGGGAGCCGGGCAGAGCGGGGGAGATGCCTGAAAAGGTTTTACGGGTGCGCAACGCGTCCGAGCAAAACACCTCCTCCGGGGCATATCCGCGCGAGGCAAGCCATTGGCCCAAGTCGGCTGCGGCCATCTTGCCCCGCTCATTCAGGGGGCGGTCGTGATCGGGGGTCAAAGGGTCATCCCAACTGGACTTGGCATGACGGGTAAGGATCAGACGTTTGGTCATTTGTGAAACTGCCTCATGTGATAGGCCGACTGTTCGGGTAGTCTTGCATAGGCAAGGGACAGGGGGCAAGCGCGGCGCGCAGCACAGCCCATATTCATGCAATCTTGTCCGGCGTCCTGATCCAGAAAGCCGTGACAGGCGGGCAGGTTGTAGCCGTCTGCTCCAAGCGCCTGCACTGGGCAGGCTGTCAGGCAGGGTTTGTCTGGGCAACTATCGCAGGGTTTGGCGGGCGGCGCAGGCAAGGCGATGCGTTGCGGCAGTGCCAAGGCCCCGCGATAGGAGGCGAAAAGCCCCATCTGTGCATGCACCAGCAGGCGCAGCGGGCTTTCCCATGCCGCGCCTGAGCGCAGCGCCCATTGGTAGAACGGGTGCCACGGCGGGCCGCCAAAGGGGAAAACCGCAGTTGCCCCGAGCCCTGTGGCAAGCGCCGTCAAGACGCGTTGGGACCAGCGGTCCATCGGGTCTGGCTGGCCGTCGCGCCATTCAGGCTGTCGGGTGAAATGGGGCCAAAAGCCCGGTTCTGCCGGGCCGATCAGCAGCAGGGTCTTGCAGCCTTCCGGCAAGGCCGGATCATCCTTTGCGTGAAACCCGCCCATGACGGCCAGAGAATGCGGCCGCAGGCGGGTTTCAATCGCGGAAAGGGCGGTCATTCCTCGCGGGGTTTCACGCGCGGCTCAACGGTGGCAGAGCGGATGAGCGAGCCTGCGCCATGGTCGGTAAAGAGTTCCAGCAAGCAGGCGTTCTGGATACGACCATCAAGAATGACCACCGCGCGCACGCCTTGTTCAATTGCCATCAATGCGGTTTCCGTTTTCGGGATCATGCCCCCTGCAATGACGCCTTTTTCGGTCAATTCGCGCACTTCTTCCGGGGTCAGCTGGGTGATCACTTCGCCTTCGGCATTCTTTACGCCCGACACATCGGTCAGCAGCAGCAAGCGATCTGCTTTCAGCGCGCCTGCAATGGCCCCGGCTGCGGTATCGCCGTTCACGTTGAAGGTTTCACCATTGTCGCCGGGGGCAACGGGCGCCACGACCGGAATGATACCAGCGTTGAACATATCGCGCAGAACTTGCACCCGCATATCGCGCGGGCGGCCGACAAAGCCCAGCTCTGGGTCGTCATAATCACAGACCATCAGGTCATCGTCCTTGCCGGAAATGCCAACAGCGCGGCCCCCGGCATCATTGATCGCCTGCACGATACGCTTGTTCACAAGGCCCGAGAGCACCATTTCCACCACTTCAACCGTGGCGGCATCGGTGACGCGTTTGCCGCGCACGAATTCGGATTTGATGCCCAGCTTGCCCAAGAGGCTGTTGATCATCGGCCCGCCGCCATGCACGACAACCGGGTTCACCCCGACCTGCCGCATCAAGACGATGTCTTGGGCGAATTCTTCCATCGCCTCATTGTCGCCCATGGCGTTGCCGCCAAATTTCACAACGACAATCGCGCCGGAATAGCGCTGCAAATAGGGCAGGGCTTCGTTCAGGGTCCGGGCGGTGGCAATCGAATCGCGCATATTGGCTAGCTGCTTTTTCATGTGTGAGGTCCTGTGCTTTCCTTATTTGGTAACGGCTTTGGCCGCCTATGCCAAGGGTCAGCAGTGGCGCTTGCGCTGGCGAGGCAGAAGCGTAGGGTGGCCACGGGGTTCAGGAAGGGTCGCAAGGATGGAAAAGCCAAAGACGCTGGTATTGACGGGGGCAAGCCGGGGTATCGGGCATGCAACGGTCAAACGGTTTTCAGCCGAGGGGTGGCGGGTGCTGACCTGCTCGCGCCAGCCGTTTGATCCGCGTTGCCCTTGGCCGGGGGGCGAGGATAACCATATCCAGATTGATCTGGCCGACCCGAACAAGACCATTCAAGCGATTGAGACTATTCGTGAAAAAGTTGATGGACGGTTGGATGCGCTGGTAAATAATGCGGGGATTTCGCCCAAGGGCGAGGGGGGAAAGCGGCTGAATACCTTGGAGACGGATTTGCGGACATGGGGGCAGGTGTTTCATGTGAACTTCTTTGCTTCGGTCATTCTGGCGCGGGGTTTGCAGGCGGAACTGGTGGCGGCGCAAGGCGCTGTGGTGAATGTGACCTCCATTGCGGGGGTGCGCGTGCATCCCTTTGCAGGGGCCGCCTATGCTACGTCCAAGGCGGCTTTGGCGGCGCTGACGCGGGAAATGGCACATGATTTCGGCCCGCTTGGCGTGCGCGTCAATGCGATTGCGCCGGGCGAGGTGGAGACGGCGATTCTGTCCCCCGGAACCGAGAAGATCGTGGAAACCCTGCCGATGCGCCGTTTGGGGCAGCCGCGCGAAGTGGCAGATGCGATCTGGTTCCTGTGCTCCCCGCAGTCGAGCTATATTTCAGGCACCGAGATTGAGGTGAATGGCGCGCAGCACGTCTGACACTTGCGCGTTCACCAAAAGGCCAGCAGCCCGCGCGGGTTACTCCAAAGTTGCGATGGTCGCGCGCAATGTCTCGATCCCAAGCCCTTTTTCAGAGGATGTGACGATCAATTCCGGAAACGCGGCCGGATGTTTGGACAGCGCGGCGCGGGTTTGGTCGATGTTCTTTTCCAACTCGGCCTTGCCGATCTTGTCGGCCTTGGTCATCACGGCTTGGAAGGTCACGGCGGAACGATCCAGCAGGTCCATGATCTCTTCGTCCACCACTTTCACGCCATGCCGCGCGTCGATCAGCACAAAGGCGCGGCGCAGGGTTTGGCGGCCGGACAGGTAGCTTTTCAGCAGCGCCTGCCATTTGGCAACAGCGGCCACCGGGGCCTCGGCATAGCCATAGCCGGGCAAGTCGACCAGATAGCGTTCGGCGCCCAAGGCGAAATAGTTGATTTCCTGCGTGCGGCCCGGTGTGTTGGAGGCGCGTGCAAGGTTTTTGCGGCCTGTCAGCGCGTTGATCAGGCTGGATTTTCCGACGTTGGAGCGCCCTGCAAAGCACACTTCGATCCGGTCTGCGGGGGGCATGCCAGACATGGCCACCACGCCTTTGACAAAATCCACCGGGCCTGCAAACAGCAATCGCCCTGCCTCGCGCGCGGCGAATTCCGGTTCTTCAGCGATGGGGAAGGGAAGCGGGGTCACAGCAATATTCCTTCGTCTTGCAAGGCGATTTTGCCACCCTGTATCACCTCGGCAAAGACGCCGAAATCCTGATGCCCATAAGCCGCTTGTAGATTGCCCAGCGTATCGGCATCGACCTGCCCGGTTTCGGGGTTGGCCATGGTGGCCCGGCAGCGCGTTATACGCTCTTTGATCCGCAGCACGGCGGTGCCGATTTGTAGGTCGCGCCCTATCCAGTCAAACTCCGCAAAGGCATCAACGCCCGACAGCCACAGATTGCCGCGGAACCGATCGGCTGACAGCGGGGTGCCCATACGCTCTGACAGCGCATCAAGCGAGGCAAGCGACAGGATAGAGACAGACGGGAAATCGCTATCCGTCATCCCGCGTCCCGCGCTGACAATGCGCTGCGGCTGGGCGCGGTCGGTCGGTGAAATCGGCGCGACCCAATCCAGAAACGCGGGTAAATCGGCGGGATCATCCGGCGCAAAGGTCAGGTCTGGTCGGTTCGGGTGGCGCAGCGTGACGCGGTCGCCCGCCAGTGTTGCCTCAATCGCCATCAGTTGCGGTGCCTTGGCGCCCCGGTGAAAATTGTTGCAGGGGTTCCAACCCGCGACCAGTTTTGCAGCCTCATGCGCGACGGCCCAGCGGCGATCACCGGGCAGGCAGGCCCCCGCCGAAAGCAGAACGGACGCGAGATCCTCGCGTCCGTGTGCCTTGATCGGGTGGCGACAGATTCGGGACAGCCGAACCGTCATTTCTTGCCTTGCTTCTTGGCTGGTGGTTGCACCACCGGTTTGCGTTTGAAGCTGGACTTGATGTTGCCAAAGATATCCGGCGAGTGGCCGTGACTTTTCATGATCGCGAACTGCTGGGTAAAGGTGATCACGTTGTTGGTGATCCAGTAAACCACCAGACCGCTGGCAAAGCTGCCCAGCATGAACATAAAGACCCATGGCATCCAGGCAAAGATCATCGCTTGTGTGGGTTCCGTCGGCGTCGGGTTCAGCTTTTGCTGCAACCACATCGAGATGCCCAACAGCAAGGGCAGCACACCGATGAAGATCAGCGCCAGCATTGACCCCGGCTCGGGTGCGGCCCAAGGCAGCAGGCCGAACAGGTTGAAGATCGAGGAGCTGTCGGGCCCCGACAGGTCATTCAACCAGCCAAAGAACGGCGCGTGGCGCAATTCCAGCGTGACGAAGATCACCTTGTAAAGCGAGAAGAAGATCGGGATCTGGATCAGGATGGGCAAGCAGCCCGCCGCCGGATTGACCTTTTTCTCTTTATAAAGCGCCATCATTTCTTTCTGGAGCTTTTGCTTGTCGTCACCGGCACGCTCTTTCAGCGCTTCCATTTCCGGCTGCAATTCCTTCATCCGTGCCATGGAGACATAGGATTTATAGGCCAGCGGCAGCACCAGCGCCTTCAGCAGGAAGGTCAGCGCGATAATCGCCAGACCCATGTTGCCGATATGGGCGTTCAGCCAATGCAGCACGGCGAAAATCGGCTTGGTGAAGAAAAAGAACCAACCCCAGTCGATCGCGTCGATAAAGCCACCAACGCCGCCATCGTTCTGATAGGCGCGCAGGCTTTCCCATTCCTTCGCCCCGGCAAACAGGCGCGAGGCCGCCGCAGCGCTGGCACCCGGTGCCACGGTGATCACGGGCTGGCGGGTTTCAGTCTGATAGATATCGGCGCCGGGCGCGTATTTGGTCACGGCGGTAAAGGGCTTGCCCTGTTCCGGGATCAGCGCGGTCATCCAGTATTTGCTGGTAAAGCCGATCCAACCGTTTTCATTGGCCTGCACCACTTCGGCAAGGGCAGCTTCGCGGTCCACCAAAGGCAGTTTGGTCGCGTCTTTATATTTGACCTCTTCCAGAACGCCATCGGCGCGCAGAACGATACCCTCATGGCTCAGGTAAAAGCCTTCCAGATCGGCGGGCAACCCGTGGCGGGCGACAATGCCGTAAGGCGCAAGGCTGACCGGCGTTGTGCCGTTGTTTTCAACGCTTTGCGTGACGTTGAACATATAGCGGTTGTCGATGGAGATCACGCGCTGGAACACAAGGCCCTTGCCGTTGTCCCATTGCAGCGTGATCGGGGTTTCGGTGGTCAGCGTGTTGGTGCCGACCTGCGACCAAAGCGTATTGGCGCCCGGAACATCCTCAAACCCAAGGCTACCGGCAGGCAACCAGCCATACAGCGCGTAGTAGGGTTGCGGTTTGCCAATCGGCGACAGCAGCGTCACAATATCCGAAGTCGGATCGATGGTGACCTTGTAGCTTTTCAGCGCCAGATCATCCAAACGCCCACCGAGCAAGGAAATGGAGCCCTTCACGCGGTCAGTTTCAATCGCAACGCGCGGCGCGTCTGATTGTGCGGGGGCGGCTGCGGTTGCCGGCTCTCCCGTTGCCGTGGCCGCCGGGGGCGTTACGGCGTCATTGGTGGTTGCCACAACCGCAGGTGCGTTGGGGTCAACCACCGGCTCTTCGGGTGGGAAAAGCACAAACCAGACCAGAATCACAAGGAAACTGAGCACGGTTGCAAGGATGAGATTTTTGTTCTGATCGTCCATCTGGGACCAACACCGTTCCTGTTCAGGGTCAGCGGTGGTTCAACGATAGGGGGGCGCAAAGGTCAAGGGCTTTTCCCCCGATTTGCGGCTTTGCCCCCCGATTCCCGTGGGGAATTCAAGCATTCGTCAGAAACCCCGGCCATATCGTCGCAGGTCAGGGGTGCTCACCGCCGGGAAAAGCGCATCGCTTGACGGGAATGTCCCAAACCGCCTTGGCCGCAGCAAAGGGCAACACAGCGCGTGCGTGTCATGCAAAACAGGAAAAAGAGGAAGATGGCGGACCCGGAGCGATTCGAACGCCCGACCCTCAGATTCGTAGTCTGATGCTCTATCCAGCTGAGCTACGGGTCCACTGGGGGGCGATGTAACGCCCAGCGCCGGGCATTGCAAGAGGGGAAAAGCACAAGGTCAATGCTTTTCGCCGAAGGTCACCGCAAGCCCATCGGTTTTGGGCAGATGAATCATGAATTCCGTTCCGGCCTCGTCCGACCGGATCAATTCCAGCCGCCCGCCATGGCCGCGCACCAATTCAAAGGCAATCGCCAAACCAAGGCCAGAGCCGCCCTTGCGCGCGCCGCCCTGAAAGGCGGTGAACAGATGATCGCGCGCGCGGGGCGGCAGGCCCGGCCCGGTATCACCCACCTTGATCCACCATTCGCCATCGGTCTCGCCCCCCGAAACCTCGATCACGCCTTCCTTGCCGGTGGCCTCAATCGCCTGCATGGCGTTGCGCATCAGATTGGCAAGCACACGATACAACTGTTCCGGGTCGGCCCGCAGGTTCAACCCGACGGGCACATCAATCAGACAGGCCACGCCGGGGCGCTCCCCCAAGGCTTCGGCCTCGATCACCTCTTCGATCAGGGGGCGCAGCGCCAGACGCGACAGGCGCGGCGGCGGCTCCTCTGCCTTGCCAAAGGCCAGGGTCGATTCGCAGAGTGACACCGCGCGGGTGATAGAGCCGACAAGCTTGGGCGCAATCCGCGCCACTGCCGGGTCCGCGCTCCGCTCAATCCGGTCTGCAAACAGCTGCGCTGTCGTCAGGATGTTGCGCAAATCATGGCTGATCTTGGCAACGGCAGACCCCAATTGCGCCAAACGCTCTTTTTGTCGCAAAACGCCCGTCATCTGGGTTTGCAGGCTTTGCAAGGCTTCCTCGGCATTACGCAACTCCACCACACCAGAGGTCGGCGCTATGACCCGCCGCGCATCTTCGGGCGCTTCGGCATAGGCGGACATGTGGCGCACCACCCGGCCAATCGGCTGCACCAGCAATCGGCGCACCGCAAAAAACAGCAGTGCGGCAGTTACGGCTGAAATCAACGCCGACAGCACCAGAATGCGAAAGCCGTAATCCAGCATCGCCCTGCGCAAAGGGGCTGTGGGCATCGTCACCTCGATCAAGGAGCCCGCATCCTGAACCGGATTGCCAATGATCCGCACTGCATGGTCCTGACTGTCTACCAGAACCACCAAAGCATCCCGCATCAGATGCAGCGGCGTTGCCATGCGCAGATCATAAGTAGCCGAGATTTCTTCGGTCATCGGTGATGACAAGATCAGCTGCCGGATCTGGTCCCGCCACAACACCACGTTGTAAACGCCAGCATTCGAAAGCAGCTCCGCCTCCAATTCCGCACTCAGCATCCCGTCGGTGGCCAACAAGGCCAGTGAGGCGATTTGCGCCTTCTCCAGCCGCAAGAGCAAATAGTCCTCCCGAAACCGCGCAATAGAGGGCACGAAAATCAGAACTTCCGCCAGCATGACAAAGGCAACGGTCAGCATCAGGAACCGCCCGGAAAGCGTGTTCAGAAACCCTGATCCTCTGCGCCCCAAATTCTTGCCCCCATTCATCTATTCACAAATATCCCCGGGAGGGGTCCGGGGAGGGCAGGCAGCCCTCCCCGGCGGTTCCATGATCTCAGTCCTCAAGGCAAGAAGCGCTGCACCAGCCCCACCACCCGCTTGACCATTGGATTATCAAACAATCTCGGTGAAAAATAGGCCCCAGCAGCACGCTTTGAAACCTCGTTCAACGTGGGGTAGGGCAAGACCGTCCCCGCAATCGCCGACATCTTCAGCTTTGCCGCGATTGCCAGCGCCCAAAACCCGATCAGCTCGCCCGCTTGCGCCCCTGCGATAGAGACACCAATGGGCCGCCCTTTCAGCACCATAACCTTGATCAGGCCTTCGGTCTTGCCTTCGGTCTGCGCGCGGTCGTTTTCTGCGTATTCAAAGCGCACCACCTGCACCGCATCACCGTGCTGTTTGCGCGCCTCTGCTTCGGTGGGGCCAATCTGCGCCAGTTCCGGGTCGGTATAGGTCGCCCAGGGAATATGCGCGGTGCTGGCCTTTGAAGGCAGGCCAAACAGCATCTGCCGGATCACGATCCCGGCGTGATACCCGGCCACATGCGTAAACTGCAACCCGCCTGCCGCGTCCCCCACCGCATAGACCTTGCGGTTGCTGGAGCGCAGATCCGCGCCGACCGTCACACCTTTGCGGGTATAGTCCACCCCCGCCTTTTCCAACTCCAACCCGTCAAGCGAAACCTGCCGCCCCACGGCCATCAGCAAATGGCTGCCTTTGACAATGCGCCCGTCTTTGATTTCCACCTCAATCGCGCCCGCCGTGCCACCAATACGCACCACGGGGGCCTCTTCCATCACCTCGACGCCTTCCGCGCGCAGCTTTTTCAAGACGACAGCGGCGGTTTCGGGGTCATCGCGGCCAAAGGCCTTCGCGCCTTCGATCACCGTTACGGCACAGCCCAGACGCCGATGCGCCTGCGCCATTTCCATGCCAATCGGGCCACCACCGATGACGATCAGATGCTCCGGCCGCTCACGCTGCGCAAAGATCGTCTCATTCGTCAGATAGGGCACGCTGTCCACGCCGGGGATCGGCGGCACGAACGGACGAGAGCCAGTGGCGATGACGATACGCCGCGCGGTGATGCGATGATTGCCCGCAATCACGGCTTCCGGCCCGTCAAACTTCGCCCAGTCTCGGATCACCCGCACGCCAAGGCCTTCAAACCGTTCCTGACTGTCGACAGGGGCAATGCCTTCGATCACGCGCCTCACATGGTCCTTCACCGCGCCGAAATCGACCTGCGGCGTGGTGGGCGTGATGCCGAACGGCCCGCCTGTGGTCATCGCATGTGCGTGCTTTGCCGCCGCGATCAGGGCTTTGGACGGCACGCAGCCCGCGTTCAGGCAATCGCCGCCCATCTCGCCGCCTTCAATCAGCACGACGCGCGCGCCCATCTGCACAGCCCCTGCCGCAATCGACAACCCGCCAGAGCCCGCGCCAATGATGCAAATATCGGTTTTGATCTGTTCCATAACTCAAGCGTCTTTCTTGCGAAGCAATTTCAAAAGGATGGGCAGGGCAGACAGCGCCGCCAGCCCCAGAATCGGCCCCAGCACATGCGGCGCGAAGATGATGGACAGGTCCGGCGTTTCACCACGGGCAAACACCTCGCCCAAGCCCGAGCCGACCGATGTATAGACCAAAGCGCCCGGCATGATTCCCAGAAAGGTGGAGATTGCAAAGCGCGACAGTTTGGTGCCAACAAAGGCCGGGATAAGATTGGCCAGAAAGAACGGCACCGCAGGCACCAGCCGCATCAGAAACAGCACCGACCATTCGTTTTCGCGCAGACCCGCTTGCAGCTTGGCCACAGCCCCGCCCTTGCCTTCGATCTTTTCCGAAAATTTCGCGCCAAAGCCACTACGCGCGGCCAGAAAGATTGCAATCGCCCCCAAGGTCGCCGCCGTGACGTTAAAGAACACGCCCGGAAAGGTGCCAAACAAAAAGCCCCCGGTCAGCGTGGCAATCGTTGCCCCCGGCAAGGAAAACCCGACAATCGCGGCATAAGCGGCGATGAAGGCCAGCATTGCCACAAGGTAATTGGCATCCCGAAACGCAATCAACGCCTCACGGTTCTCGGCCAAGGCAGCAAAGCTGATCTGATCGCGCAGAAAAAAGGCACCGGTGGCTGCGACTGCCAGTATCACCAGTATAGGCAGTTTCTGCGCAAGTCCGGTTTTGGGGCCGGATTTCGGCTGCTCTGTTTCGGGCGTTTCCATGGGCATCACTGTCATCTCTTTCTCCGCTAGGCATCATCACGCTGGTCTGCGGCCAAGATGCGCGTTCACGTCCGGTTGCGACAGCCCTCTCACGCGCGCTTGATCAAGGGTGACGGATTTGGCACCATTTCACGGTGACTTGTAACATTCCGATACCGCGCGCCGGGGATTTGCGGGCAATAAGCGTGAAATGTTGCAGGAAATTCGGCTTGGGCGAATTGACTTGGGGCCGAGGGATGCGTAAAGGACGGGCTTCGAATAAGCGCGACCAAGGCGTTTGCGGCGAATCCCGCCCGAAACCTGTTGGCCGCATCTGTGATGGAGAACCGCGATGAAGCGCACTTTTCAACCGTCGAACCTGGTCCGTGCGCGGCGCCATGGCTTTCGGTCCCGTATGGCAACCAAAGGCGGCCGCATTGTTCTGAACAATCGCCGTGCAAAAGGCCGCAAGAAGCTTTCGGCCTGATCTGGCCGGGGCCTTTCGCGCCCTGCTTTTTGAAGGACGAATGAAATGACACCGCCGAAGGCAGAGGGAAAAGGCAGTCTTGCCACGCCCGAAGCGCCATCGGCGGTTTCGCTTTGCGCGGGTGTCGCAAAGCCCGAAGTCATGCGCAACCGCAGTGATTTCCTGCGCGCCGCCTCGGCACAGCGCCAAGGCACCCAAGGCTTCATGCTTCAGGCGCGTGCGCGCGGTGATGACACTGCGGTGATCCGCGTCGGGTTCACTTGTTCCAAAAAGATCGGAAATGCTGTCGCCCGCAATCGCGCCAAGCGCCGTTTGCGGGCCGTGGCGCAAGCGGTTTTGCCGCAAGCCGCGCGCCCCGGCTGGGATTATGTTCTGGTCGGGCGGCCCTCTGCGACCATTGAGCGGGACTTTGCCTTGTTGATCAGTGATCTGCAAAATGCCTTGGACCGCGTTCATGCCAATGCGGGCGGGCCGCGCAAATGACCCCGCTTGCGCATATCGTGGCGCTGCCCGTCCGCGCCTATCGGCTGTTGCTGAGCCCTTGGGTGGGCCATGGCTGCCGGTTTCAGCCCACCTGTTCGGCCTATGCGCTGGAGGCGCTGGAAACCCATGGCGGGTTGAAAGGTGGCTATTTGACGGTGCACCGGCTGTGCCGTTGCCACCCTTGGGGCGGCACGGGCTATGACCCGGTGCCCCCGAAAACGAACCCTAGGTCCTGACACAAGCCTGCCGGTCTGCGTGCAAACCAATCCACTGGCGCCGGGTTGTCGGCGCAGTTATCTCGAATTGTAGGCAACTTGCAGGCGAGCGTTAACGCTTTGCATATCCGGCGGGCGATAGCTTCGGTGATGTCAGGGGCTTTGCCTCTTCTCAGCCGAAAAGGACGCATCATGCGGGATCGCCAAGACCAAACGCCCACGCCCTTGAAGGTATATGCCTCTAAAAACTGGGGCCATTACCTGCGGCGACCGGAGCTTTTGGTGTTTCTGCCCGCCTTGTCGCTGGGGGCGTTTTGGGCGGGCGGGGAAACGATCATGATGATGATCGCCCTTGGCCTGCCGTTGCTATTTGCTTTGGCGGGGGCGTTTCGCACCGTGCCACCGGGCGACCATGTGCTGCCCGATGCGCTCAGCGGGCTGGCCCTGCGACCGCAGATCGCCAAGTTTCTGGATCGGGTCTTGGCGGAGTCTGAAGTGTCGGGCAAGAATACCGCCTGTTTCGTGATGCAATTCGATGACGCGGATGTGCTGCTGGATCGTCACGGCCGCGCCGCCCAGACCGAGGTGCTGGCCCGTTGCGCCGAACGCTTGTGCGCGACGCTTCGTGAAGGCGACACCGTGGCGCGATTGGAAGGGGGGGGCTTTGCGGTTGCCTTGGCCCCGATGCGGCGGATGGATCTGGAAGGCATGGTGCAGGTGGCCGCGCGGCTGCAATCGGCAATTGCGCCACCAATCAGTCTGGACGCGGCACGGCTTTATGTGACTTGCTCGGTCGGGTTTTGTCTTGGGCCAAAGGCGCCGTTGCCGACAGGTGCCTCACTCCTGGACGCGGCGCAAGTGGCGGCGGATGAGGCGCTGCGCAACGGGCCGGGCGCTATTCGCGCCTATACGCCGGGCATGGCGCGCAAGCGCGCAGACCGGGATGCCAAACGCGGCGAGTTGGAAATTGCCTTGGATGAAGGCCATATCCGCCCGCATTTTCAACCGCAGATTTGCACCGATACGGGCGTCATCTCGGGGTTTGAGGCGCTGGCGCGCTGGCACCACGCCCAGCATGGCCTGATCCCGCCATCGGAATTTCTGCCCGCGATTGAAGAGGCGGGGCTGTCGGAACGATTGGGCGAGGTGATGCTGTATCACGCGCTGGCCGCATTGGTCCGTTGGGACAAGGCCGGGCTGCGCGTGCCGAATGTCGGGGTGAACTTCTCGGCAGCGGAACTGCGCAATCCGCGCCTCGCGGAAAAGCTGAAATGGGAATTGGACCGCTTTGACCTGACGCCAGACCGGCTTTGTGTAGAGATTTTGGAAACCGTGATCGCAGAAACCGACAACGATGTGATCGTTCATAATATCTCGGCGCTGGCGAAGCTGGGCTGCGGAATCGACCTTGATGATTTTGGAACCGGTCACGCTTCGATCACCAATATTCGTCGTTTCGCGGTTCGGCGGATCAAGATTGACCGTAGTTTCGTGATGAAGGTCGATGAGGATCAGGATCAGCAAAAGCTGGTATCGGGCATTCTGTCACTTGCAGAACGGATGGGGTTGGAAACCCTGGCCGAAGGCGTTGAGACAAAAGGGGAGCATGCCATGCTGGCGCAATTGGGCTGTGGCCATGTGCAGGGGTTCCTGTTTGCGCGCCCGATGCCGTTTGAGGATACGGCGCAATGGATCATCCAGCATCAGGCCAACCGTTCTATCCTGCCCAAAATCACTTCTCGGGCCCGCTGATAAGGGGGGAGAAGGGCCGAAATGCTTTCGATGGCAGGGGATGTCGGTCTGAAACCTCGTCAGGCTTTGGCCTGCGCCCACCACCAATGACTGTCGGGAAAGCCCTTTGGCGCTGTTACCCCCGTCGCGCCTTTGGCGTGATCGCGCAAGGCTTGATCGAGGTCCGGGTCATCGGGAATCAGGTCTGCGACCGGTAAATGTAGATCGTAAAGCTCTTTCAACGCCTCCAGCGTGCTGCGCAATTGGCAGATGATCGGCCAATCATCGGCTTGCGCGCCAGAGGCCAGCCGCGCTTCGATTCGGTCGCTCAGGTTGTAATCCAGAAAGGGCAGGGCTGGTTCGAGAATATGGGCAGAGCCGATCAGGAAGCGGTCAACCGTTTCTTGTTGCGCCTTGGTCAGGCCCGCCGCCTGCGCTTCATACAAAGCGAAAAACGCAGCGGTGAAATCGCGGGCAGCATTGGGGCGGGTTGCCTGATCTGCGATCAAGGGCAGGGTGCTGTGCAGTTTTTCCAACGTCTCTTGTAAATTTCCCATTGTGATCCCTCACGAAAGGTCATTTGCCCGCCGCGCCGTCACCAATTGACGCCGCATTGGGCCCTTCTCCACCGTGCGCCTCTTGTTGGGCGTTGGGGGCGCGTAAACCCTTGCGGGTCTTGAAAAAATAAAGCCATTTGCCATGGTTTCCCACCGCTCTGCCGAAATTGCAGATAGGTCCAGCGTAGCGCCTGCGCGCGCGGCGGCCAAGCGAAAAGACAGGGATCGCATGGCTTGGGCAGACTGCCGCACCGCGCACCCCGCGCTTAGCCGCGTTGCAGCTTCACCGGTTCGCTGCGGCCCAGCTTCAGAAAATGCGCCATGAAAGGCTTGGTTGCGTCCTCTTCGCGCGTGGCGGCATAGAGCCGTTTGGTAATCACCTGCGGCCCCAAGGGACGGGTGACGTAATCGGCATGGCTGCGCAGGTCACGCAACACCCAATCGGGCAGGACCGAAACGCCACGATTCGACCCCACGAGCATCAGAATCACAGCGGTCAGTTCCACCGCGCGCGTTCCGCGGGGTTCGACCTTGGCAGGGGTCAGCAACTCGGTGAACACATCCAGCTTGTCGCGCGTCACGGGATAGGTGATCAGCAATTGATCGCGGAAATCCTCGGCCTCGATCATCGCTTTTTCCGCCAGCGGGTTCTGGGACGAGGCGACAAACATCGGGTGATAGTCAAACAACGGGTTGAACACCACATTCGCCAGCGGTGCGGGATCAGAGGAGATCACCAGATCCACCTCCTCTCGCTGCAAGGCTGGCAGCGCCTCAAAGGCGAGGCCCGCGCGGATATCGACATCCACCTCGGGCCAGGCGCGGCGAAACAGTTCCAGCACCGGGAACAGCCATTCAAAACAGGCGTGGCATTCGATGGCGATATGCAACCGCCCCGACTTGCCCGAGCGAAGGCCGCGAAACTCCTCCTCCAACGCGTCCATTTCCGGCAGGATGCGTTCGGCCAGACGCAGCAACCGCATCCCCGCCGCCGACAGTTTCAGCGGCTTGGAGCGGCGCACGAACAGTTCCACCCCCGCCTGATCTTCCAGCCCTTTGACCTGATGGCTCAGCGCGGATTGGGTCATGTTCAGCATATCTGCCGCTTTGGCGAGGCCCCCGGCCTGATGAATGGCGCGAATGGTGCGCAGGTGGCGGAACTCGATATGCATTATGCGGCCATCCTCATAAACATGATTAGAATTATGAAATTGTCTCACATCGCAGAATCGGCGACAAGAGGGGTAAGAGCAGGAGCTTATAAAATGACCAAGACGCCAAATATCTCGTTTGAATTTTTCCCCCCGCAGACGCTGGATGCGTCTTTCCGGCTGTGGGAGACGGTGCAGACCTTGGCCCCGTTGAACCCGAATTTCGTTTCCGTGACCTATGGCGCTGGCGGCACCACCCGCAAGCTGACGCATGAGGCGGTGGGCGCGATCGGCAGCAATTACGGGCTGAACGTGGCCGCGCATTTGACCTGCGTGGATGCCACCCGCGCCGAAACGCTGGAAATCGCTGAAAGCTATGCCGCCGCTGGTGTGACCGAAATCGTCGCCCTGCGCGGTGATGCGCCCAAAGGGGCCGCCCGGTTTACGCCGCATCCCGAGGGTTTCGCCTCCTCCGTTGAATTGGTCGAGGCGCTGGCCGCGACCGGAAAATTCAAGCTGCGCGTCGGCGCCTACCCCGAACCGCACCCGGATTCGGCCGACACTTTGGCCGATGTGCGCTTCCTCAAGCGCAAGATTGAGGCTGGGGCAAGCAGCGCGATGACCCAGTTCTTCTTTGAGGCGGAAACCTTCCTGCGCTTCCGCGATGCTTGTGTGAAAGAAGGCATTACCGCGCCGATCATCCCCGGTATTCTGCCGATCCAGTCTTGGGAAGGCACCAAGAAATTCGCCGCGCGGTGCGGCACACAGGTTCCCGCATGGCTGGATGAGGCGTTTGCCGCCGCCAAGCGGGACGGGCGTGAGGAATTGCTGGCCACCGCGATCTGCACCGAGCTTTGCGATACGCTGATCGGTGAAGGGGTGGAGGACTTGCATTTCTACACGCTGAACAAGCCGCACTTGACCCGTGAGGTGTGCCATGCTTTGGGCGTCACCCCGCAGGTTGAACTGCAAAACGTCGCCTGATCGTTTTTCCCTGAAGGAACCTTGGGGGCGGGTTTTCCGCCCCTTTTTTTATGGCAGGTTCATTTACGGCGGCGCACACGGGGGATGCTGGACGGGCTGACCGCATAGGTCGCTTCGGGATGTGGCGGGGTTCCTTCGGTGCGGTTCCAGAAGGCGGTTCCGCCCAAGCGCCGCCAAGCGGGCAGCATCAGGATGACGCCAGCAATGAACCCGCCCGCATGGGCCCAATAGGCCACCCCACCGCCATCGCCGGGGGTGGAAAACCCGCTGACCAGTTGCATCGCAAACCACAGCCCCAGCATGATCCAGGCAGGCACCGGAAAGATGCGGAAAAAGATCACGATAATGATCAGAACATCAACCTTGGCGCGCGGGAACAGCAGCAAATAGCCCCCCATCACCCCCGCAATCGCGCCCGATGCCCCGATCATCGGCACCGGGGAATAGGGCGCCGAGGCGATTTGCAGCGCCGCCGCCGCCAGCCCCGACAGCAGGTAGAATCCCAAAAAGCGGACATGGCCCAGAATATCTTCGAGGTTATCACCAAAAATCCACAAAAACAGCATGTTACCGGCAAGATGCATGAAGCCGCCATGCAAGAACATCGAGGTCAGAAGCGTTTCCAACCGGCTGCCCGCCATGACGTTGCGCGGCACAAGCCCCCATTCGACATGCAGCATCATAAGCTGCGGATCAGTCGGCAGGGCGAACCAATAGCTTGCGAAAATCCCGACATTCAGCAGGATAAGCGCAAAGGTGACATAGGGCACCCGCCCCGAGGGGTTATGGTCGCGGATCGGAAACATCAGGTCAAACTTCCCGATCCGCGGTAAGGCGTCAAGCCTCTATCACGCCTCGCCCATTTCCGCCAAAAGCTGGGCATTGCCACCCGAGGCGGTGGTATCGATGCAGACGTGGCGTTCCAGCCGGACATGGGCCGCATCGGGCATGCCGCCGATCAACGGCAAAATTGCACCGGGTCGCGCGGCCAAGGCCTGCGCATAGGCGCGGCCTGCCTCCGCATCGCCCCACCACAGGGCGCCGGAAAAGCCGGACAGGCTGGTCAGGGCATCGGGGGCAAGGCAGGCTGCCTCTACCGCTTCACCGCCAAGGGCGCGCACGGCTTCGGCTTGGGCCAGAACCTGTTCGCGGCTGGGGCCAAGGCACAGCAAGGGCGTGCGTGGATAGGCCGACAAGCGGTTGCTTTCCCCGGTCGGGCCGGGCAGGTCTTGCACATGCAACACGCGGCGCGCGGTTGCCTCGGATGTCAGGGCTTTGGCCACGGTGGCAGCATCGCTGGTGGCTGTTGCCCCACCCAAGGCGGGAGCGTCGACACGGGTGAAACGGGCGATGTAATCCGGTCCGCCCGCTTTTGGCCCGGTGCCGGAAAGTCCCTCGCCGCCAAAGGGTTGGCTGCCAACAACGGCACCGATCTGGTTGCGGTTGACATAGGTGTTGCCGACACAAATCTGCGCCACGGCGCGTTCTACGCGGTCGTCAATCCGGCTGTGCATGCCAAAGGTCAGGCCGTATCCGGTGGCGTTGATATCCGCGATGACCTTATTCAAGCCACCCGCCCGCCATGGGGCCACATGCAGCACCGGGCCAAAGATTTCGCGCGGCATATCCGCGATCCCGTTCACCGCAATGACCGTGGGCGCGATGAAGGTGCCGCCTGCGGGCAGGTTGCCTTCTTTCAGCACCCGGCCTTCGGCGCGCGCGGCCTCGATATAGGCGCGGATGTCGGCTTGGGCCTCAGCGTCGATCACCGGGCCGATATCGGTGGCCAGATCCCATGGGTTGCCTGCCTCCAGATCATCCATCGCGCCATAGAGCATCTCCAGCACGGTGTCGCGGATATCGTCTTGCAGATAGAGGCAGCGCAGGGCCGAGCATCGCTGCCCCGCCGATTGAAAGCTGGAGGCGAGGATATCGCGCACGGCCTGTTCGGGCAGGGCTGTGCTGTCGACCACCATCGCATTCAGCCCCCCGGTTTCCGCGATCAGCGGCGCGGTGGGGTCCATATGCTGCGCCATGTTGCGGCGGATGCGCTGCGCGGTTTCGGTCGACCCGGTAAAGCAGACACCCTGCACGCGGGCATCACTGGTCAACCCGGCGCCGACAATGGCACCTTCGCCGGGCAGCAGTTGCAGCGCGGTGGCGGGCACCCCGGCCTTGTGCAGCAATTCCACGGCGGCGGCCGCGATCAGGCTGGTTTGTTCGGCGGGTTTTGCCAGCACGGCATTGCCCGCAGCCAAGGCTGCCGCAATCTGGCCCGAAAAGATGGCGAGCGGAAAGTTCCACGGGCTGATGCAAGCGAAAAGCCCCCGCCCGGGGGCGCTGAGCGTCTCGCCCTGATCCGCGTAATAGCGCAGGAAATCAACGGCTTCACGCAGTTCGCCCACGGCATCCAGCAGGGTTTTCCCTGCCTCGCGCGCCAGCAACGCAAACAGGCGGCCAAAGTCTGCCTCATACAGATCAGCAGCACGGCGCAGCACTTCGGCACGTTGTTTTGGCGCTGCATCCCAGCGTGCCGCCGCGGCCAAAGCGGTTTCAACATCCGGCACACCTGCGGGCAGCACATGGCCCACCACAGCGCCTGTCGCGGGGTTGGTGACGGCCCAGCGTTTCGCACCAGCAACCGGGCCTCCCAACATCGGGCGGGCCTCAAACAGCACATCGGCAAAGGGCGCGCGCGCGGCCTCAATCGCGGCCAGATCGGCACTGTCGGTCAAATCCCAGCCTTTGGAATTGGCGCGGCTGCCAAACAGGGCAGGTCCCGTGCGCAGCACCGGGCTTTCCACCGGGGCCATCGCTTCCATCGCGGTGATCGGGCAGGCTGCAACCTCTTGCGGTGGCACGGTCTCATCGACGATCTGGTTTACAAAGCTGCTGTTTGCACCGTTTTCCAACAGGCGGCGCACCAGATAGGCCAGCAAATCGCGATGCGCGCCAACGGGGGCATAAATCCGGCAGCGGGTGCCGTGGCCTTCCAGCACGATGTCATGCAGGCGTTCGCCCATGCCATGCAAGCGCTGGAATTCAAAGGCGCGTTTGTCGGCGGCCATATCCAGCACGGCGGCCACGGTATGGGCGTTATGGGTGGCAAATTGCGGGTAAATCCGGTCGGTCATGCCCAGCAGTTTCTTGGCATTGGCGATATAGGAAACATCGGTCGCCTGCTTGCGGGTAAAGACGGGAAAGCTTTCCAGCCCCATCACCTGCGCGCGTTTCACCTCGGCATCCCAATAGGCGCCTTTGACCAGCCGGACCATGATCTTGCGGTCTAACCGCTCGGCCAGCCCGTAAAGCCAATCAATCACCGCACCAGCGCGGCGACCGTAAGCCTGCACCACCACGCCGAACCCGTCCCAGCCCTTCAGCGCCTTGTCGGACAGCACCGCCTCGATCACTTGCAGCGACAGGGCCAGTCGGTCGGCCTCCTCGGCGTCGATGTTAAAGCCCAGCCCTGCGGCCTTTGCCAAGCCTGCAAGGGCGCGCACGCGGGGCACCAGTTCCTCCATCACCCGGTCGCGCTTGGCCACCTCGTAGCGGGGATGCAAGGCCGAGAGTTTCACGGAGATGCCGGGATTGTCGCGGATATCCTTGGATTTCGCAGCTTTGGCGATGGCGGTGATGGCGGCGGTATAGGCCAGATGATAGCGCCGCGCGTCATGTTCGGTGCGGGCCGCTTCGCCCAGCATGTCATAGGAATAGGTAAAGCCCTTACTTTCCAGATCCCGCGCGCGTTTCATCGCGGCCTCAATGGTTTCGCCCAGAACGAATTGCTTGCCCATTTCCTTCATGGCGCGCGATACGGCCGTGCGGATCACCGGCTCGCCCAGTCGTTTCACCGCGCCGCGCAGGCTTGCAGCGACACCGGGTTGGCGGTCATCCAGCACGCGGCCCGTCAGCATCAAGGCCCAAGTAGAGGCGTTGACAAGGCTGGAGGCGGAATGACCAAGGTGTTTGCCCCAGTTCGAAGGCGCGATCTTGTCTTCGATCAGCGCATCCATCGTGACGGCATCCGGCACCCGCAGCAGCGCCTCGGCCAGACACATCAGGGCGATGCCTTCATCAGTGGAAAGCCCATATTCGGCAAGGAAAACTTCCATCAATCCGGGCTTGGCGCTGGCACGAATGGCGCGGACCAGATCGGCACCGCTGGCGGCAATGCGCGCGCGGTCCTCAGCGGTCAGCCCGGCCTCTGCGATCAGTTCGCGGATCAGCGCGGCCTCGGGGCGCAAGGCGTCGCGGTCAATGGTGGTCCAGGCAGTTTCAATCGAATCGCGGGGCATGGGCAAACACTCCTCTTTCCCTTAGTATAGGCATGAATCAAAAGCCATTCGTCCCGATTTCTGTCAAACGGCAGGCGGTTTGGCCGATTGCAGGGGAGAAACTGATGTCGTCAGAGCCGTTTGACCTTGACCGTTTCGATCAGGCGATTTTGCGGGTGCTCGCCACCGAAGGGCGCATTTCGGCGACCGAACTTGCCCGCCGGATCGGCCTGTCCAAATCACCCACCCAAGCGCGGATGAAACGGCTGGAGGAGGCGGGGGTGATCACCGCCTATCGCGCGCAGCTTGACCCGATCAAGATGGGGCAGGCGCATGTGGCCTTTGTGGAGGTGCGGCTGTCAGACACGCGCGAATCGGCCTTGCAGGCCTTCAACAAAGCAGTGCTGGCGATCCCGGAGGTGGAGCAATGCCATATGATGGCAAGCCGCTTTGACTATTTGCTGAAGGTGCGCACGGGCGATATTCAGGATTACCGCCGCGTGTTGGGGGAAAAGATTTCCTCTCTGCCGCATGTCTCCTCCACCTCTACCCATGTCGCGATGGAGGCCGTGAAAGAGGCCGGGGTCTAAGCCTCGAGCAGCAGGGCAGAACCGATGCCGCCTGCCGCCGCGATGGTGCAAAGCCCATAGCCGCGCGGCAGGTCTGCGAACATCCGCGCCACCAGAACCGCGCCAGAGGCCCCGATGGGATGACCGCGCGCCAAGGCACCGCCACCGATGTTGACGCGCAGCGGGTCCAGCCCTGCGCCATTGATGCAGGCGATGGCTTGCACGGCATAGGCCTCCATCACCTCGGCGCGGTCCAGAACCAGACGGGGGGAAAGAACCCGGGCAATCGCCCCCAAGGGGGCAAGCCCGGGTTCTTCGGGGACGCCCCCAAGGGTCGCCCCGGCCGCGATCCTGACAGCGCGTGCAGACTGGCCAGCAATGCGGGCCGAGACGACAAGGCAAAACGCGGCCCCATCGGCGGCAACCGCCGCATTGGCGGCGGTGATACTGCCGTCGATCACCTTGGCCCGCGCGGCCACGGCAGGTGTCAGGTTGCGGGTGAAGCCATCGCGCGATTGGCCGTTGATGGCAACAATCTCTGGCATTGCGGTGGCCAGCGCGCGTTGATGTGACGCCACGGCGAAGGCATCCTGTGCCGCGCGGCTGATTTGCAACTTTTCGGCCAAAGCCGCCGCGGCGGTGTGCATGGCCGGATCGCGCGCAGGCCACGGGGTGAAGGGGGGCGCATCATAGGCGATTGGCGGGCCGCCATCGACCCGAGTGCGCAGGCGCAAGGGGCGGCGGGAATAGCTTTCTGCACCGCCTGCCAGCACCACTTCGGCGGCCCCGCTTTCCACCAAGGCGCGCGCAAGGATCACGGCATCCAGACCGCCCGCGCATTGCCGATCAAGGCTCAGCCCCGCCACGCTGTCGGGCAAACCCGCTGCCAATGCCGCCACCCGCGCCGGGTTGCCGCCGGCGCCCAGCGCGTTGGACAGGATAAGCTCATCCACGCGGTCGTGCGCGATCCCTGCGTCGGCGAGGCAGGCCTGAATGACCGGCGCGGCCAAGCCCTGCACCTCCAGCCCAGCGAAAGCCCCGCCCACAGGCATCACCGCACTGCGCCGGGCTGCAATGATGAACGCCCCACTCATAGCGCTGCCGCAATCGCGGCCAGATCGACCTTGCCCGAGGGCAAAACCGGCCAATCGGCCCGCCAGTGCAGCCGTTTCGGGGCGATCAAGGCCCCGAACTTGGCGCGCAAGGCGGTCAGCACCACCGCGTCTTCGGCATGGCCCATTAGCACCGCCTCTAATACCTGCCCGCGCAAGGCATCGGGGCGTGGCACCACCGCCGCGCGGGTGATTCCCGGCAAGCCCAGCAAGAACAACTCCATCGCTTCAGGATAGGCGTTTTGCCCCGCCACTGTCACCATCCGGTCAATCCGCCCCAGCAACACCAATTGCCCGGCTTCCATCCGGCCAATCTCGCCCAGACCCAACCAATCGCCTTGCCATTCGGCCACGCCCGCATCCGCCCCGGCATAGCCGTGAAAGAGGTAAGGGCTGCGCACCCAAACCCGCCCTTCCGCCGCACAGCCACCCGGCGCGCCGATGCCAATGTCCACCCCCGGATAGGGGCGCCCAACCGCATGCGGCGGCGTCTGCTCATCCGCCAAAGTGACAAAGCTTGCCTCTGCCGCGCCGTAGAATTCGCGCACCGCAGCCTTGGGGCACATCACCGCCAGCGCGCCGCGCAGGCCCGCATCCAGCTTGGCCCCCCCGACCAGCACAAAGCGCAGATCGGGCAGCGGCGGCCCGCCCGCCTCTATCAGCAACTGGAGTTGCGGCGGAGAGGCCCAAAGCCCCTGCACCCGCCGCGCCGCCAAGGCCGCCCGCTGCTTGTCGGGGCGCAAACCTTCCAAGATATGCACCTCGGCGCCAAGGCTCAGCCCCTCAACCGCGCCATAGAGCGACAGTGATTGCACCAGCCGGCCCAGCACCGCTACGCGCAGCCCCGGCCCAATGCCAAACAGCCCCGCATTCACCGCAAAACTGCGCGTCCATGAACCTGCGTCCCGTGCAATGCGCCGGGGGCTGCCTGTGCTGCCAGAGGTCAAGGTTTCAAACCCTGATACCGGGGCCGGGGCCGAAACAGCGCCAATCCGGAACGGCGCAGCGCCAAAAGCAGCAGACAAAGCCGCGGCCACAGGCCGATCCGCACAGACCACTGAACGCCCCCCGGAAACGGCAAAAGGGCGCGGCAATGCCACACCCTTTGCATCGTAAACCCTTGCCTCAGGATGCCAATGAAACCTGTCCACCTGCGCCCCCCGTCAGATCACCAAAGCCCGCGCCCTGATTTCATCTTGGCAAAAATACCTCATTCCCGCCGCAGCCCCAAGGCACGCCGGTCAAGCGGATCACTCTCCCCGCACAACCTTGCGAAACCCTTCGAACAGCGGCTCGTTTGCCGCGACGATAGAGCCTTTGACCAAGGGGTCGTCGCCTTCGCGGATGGCCGAGACCAAGCCGCCTGCCTCGCGCACCAGCACCAGACCTGCCGCAATGTCCCACGGCTGCACACCGCGCGCCCAATAGCCATCAAACCGGCCCGCCGCGACATAGGCCATGTTCAACGCCGCCGACCCCCAGCTGCGCACACCGGCTGTCACCGGGGCCACGCGGGCGAGGTCTTGCAAAGTTGCGGGCAGGGTGCCCTTGCCGCCAAATGGCACAGCCGTCGCGAAAATGCTTTCGATCATCGACCGACGGCCCGAAACCCGCAGACGGCTTTCGTTCATCCAGGCGCCACCGCCCTTTTCGGCCCAGAACATCTCATCCTTGGCGGGGTCGAACACCACACCGGCGATAATCTCGCCCTTATGCTCCAGCGCGATGGAAATCGCCCAATGTGGCAAGCCGTGCAAAAAGTTGGTGGTGCCGTCCAGCGGGTCTACGATCCAGCGGCGCGTCGGGTCCTGCCCTTCGGTTTCCGTGCTTTCCTCGCCCAGAAACCCATAGGTCGGGCGGTCGCCCAGCAGCGCCTCGCGCAGCATCTTTTCGGCCTCGCGGTCGGCGCGGGTCACAAAATCCCCCGGCCCCTTGGAGGAAACCTGAAGGTTTTCCACCTCGCGGAAATCCTTGACCAAAGCCCGCCCAACCTTGCGGGCTGCCTTCTTCATCAGGTTGAGGTTCGCGCTGCCTTGCATGCCGGGGCTCCATCCGTGTCCGGCCAAAGCCTATACGCGCGGGCGGCGTGGATGCCAAGGGGGGCGGCATCGGCCGCAGGCATACAGAGGTGAAAAACGCCGCAACAGGCCGGATCGGTAAATTGGGGCGGACTGGTGGTCGATATGCCCGAATCATATATAAAATGAAGTCTTATCGTCTAATTATATGATGAAAATCGGACGATAAGGCTTCGACAAATCTGCGATAGTAGAGGACGGCAGGAAAAACAAGGGGGAGGGGGCGGATATCGGCGGGTTGATCGGGCGATAGACCGGACAAGCGGAGGCTTTCTACCAGTTTAACCGTGCTTCCTTCGTCGAAATCTCAAAAATACAAAATTAAATTCTAAAAATTGCTCAAATCTGCGAAAAAATATCAAAATTCTGCGCAGGGCGCGCGATATTCGGGACCACCTGCGCCCGAATGTCGCGCATAGTGAAATCAGCGCAATCAGGGCCGTCATCGGCCTTTGTGCAAAACCGGCCTCTTGGGGCCACAATACGAGGGAGAGAGAAAAAGATGTCAGACACAATCGTCGTGGCCTGTGATGGCTCAGACGCATCCGGTCGGGCTTTGGCCTTTGCGCATGCCCGCGCAAAGCAGCTTAACGCCAAACTGCTTGTGGTGCATGTGTTGGAATGGTCGCCCTACAGCTTCCTGACACCCGAAGAAATCGCCGAGCGTCATGCCCGGCGGACAGAGGAGTTGGCCCGCGCCGAAAGCGCCATCATCGGCCCGATCATCGCAAAATACAAAGATCAGGGCGTGGCGATCGAGACAGCGGTCAAATACGGCCATGTCATTGATACGCTGGTGGCAACCGCGACCAAAGCCAAGGCGGTGGAAATCATCAGCGGCCGCACCGGCAATTCCGGCGTCATGAGCCGGGTGTTCGGCTCTGTTGCCGGAACGCTGGCACAGGTTTCGCCCGTGCCTTGCACCATCGTGCCTTAAGCCATTCAAAGGGAGAGAAGAATGTCACATATAAACCGCTTTGGCGCGGCCTTGATGGCGCTTGGTTTTGCCAACAGCGCGCAGGCCTCAGCCATTGACGAAAGCGTCAATCAGATGTTTGCCAGTTCAACGGGCTGGTTCGTCAACTTCATTTTCGCCTCCATCCCCGGCACCAGTTTTCCGTGGATCGTGGCGTGGCTGGTCATCGCCGCCTCTGTGTTCACCATTTACTTTGGCTTTATCCAGTTCCGGGTGATCCGTCATTCGCTTCACATCGTTTCGGGCAAATATTCCGACCCGGAAGATGCGGGCGAGGTGTCGCATTTTCAGGCGCTCGCCACTGCGCTTTCGGGCACGGTCGGTTTGGGCAATATCGCCGGTGTGGCCGTGGCCGTTGGCATCGGTGGCGCAGGCGCGACCTTCTGGATGATCCTCGCGGGCCTGCTGGGCATGGCATCGAAATTCACCGAATGCACCTTGGGCGTGAAGTATCGCAATGAATATGCCAATGGCACCGTGTCCGGTGGCCCGATGTATTACATGACCAAAGGCTTTGCCGAGCGTGGCCTGCCCGGTGGCAAGTTTCTGGCGGTTCTGTTCTCGGTTTTCTGCGTGTTGGGCGCGCTTGGGGGCGGCAACATGTTTCAGGCCAATCAGGCGCATCAGCAGTTGACTGGCGTGTTCGGAGAGTTCCCGGGCTGGATCACTGGCCTTATCTTTGCGGGCATCGTCTTTGCGGTGATCGTGGGCGGTTTGAAATCCATCGCGCAGGTGACGGAAAAGATCGTGCCGTTCATGGGCATCCTTTACGTTGGCACCGCGTTGGTGATCTTGCTGATGAACCTTGAACACATCGGCCCCGCGTTTGGCCAGATCATTGACGGTGCCTTTACCGGTGCAGGTGTTGCAGGGGGCGTGGTTGGCGCGTTGATCCAAGGCTTCAAACGTGCCGCCTTTTCCAACGAGGCTGGCGTCGGCTCTGCCGCGATTGCCCATTCGGCGGTGCGCACGAAAGAGCCGATCACCGAAGGTTTCGTCTCCTTGCTTGAACCCTTCATCGACACCGTGGTAATCTGCACCATGACCGCTTTGGTGATCATCATCACCGGGCAATTGATGGTTGATCCGGCAACCGGCCTTTACATCCTGAACGATGGCGGCACGATCCAGACCTTGGATGGCTCCTCCGGCGTTGGGCTGACATCGGCGGCTTTTGCCTCTGCGCTGCCTTGGTTCCCCTATTTGCTGGTGGTGGCTGTGTTGCTGTTCGCCTTCTCGACCATGATTTCCTGGTCCTATTACGGGCTGAAGGCCTGGACCTATATGTTCGGCGAAGGCCGCAATCAGGAACTGTCGTTCAAGATCCTGTTCTGCGTCTTTGTGGTGATCGGTGCTTCGGCCAGCCTTGGCCCGGTGATCGACTTCTCGGATGCGGCAATCTTTGCCATGGCCGTGGTCAACATCACGGCGCTGTATTTCCTGATGCCTATCGTGAAGCGGGAAGTGAACAGCTATCTGTCGCGCCTGAAATCGGGAGAGATCAAGCGCTTCCACTAAACGCCAAAAACAAAAGGACGCCGGGCGCAATGGCCCGGCGTTTTTCGCCTTACGCGGGTTTGCGCGCCACCAGATCAATCAAGGCCGCAGGCCCGCGATGCCCGCTGCCTTCGTCCAAGTCAGCGACATAGCTTTCCAGCCGCAGCACATCCCAACCGGCAAACGCCTCGGCCAGCAATTCGGTCGTATACAGATGCGCCAAGCGCCCCGGCCCGCCCGAGGCATAGCCCATCTGATCGGTTGAAAACCCGTGCAGCAAAACCAGCCCACCCGGTTTCACCGTGCGCCTGATACCTTTGAAAATCGCGGCACGAAAGGCCGGATCGGCGAATTGGAAAAACACGCCGACCACCACGTCAAAGGCCGCCTCTTGCCAGTCCCAGTCCCGCAGATCGGCAACCCGCGCGTCCAGCGTCACGCCACGTTCCGCCGCAAGCCGCTCTGCCTTTGCCACACCCGTAGGCGCGCCGTCCAGACTGGTCACCTGCAAGCCGCGTTCGGCCAGAAACACGCCATTGCGCCCCTCGCCATCCGCCAAAACCAGCGCGCTTTGTCCCGCCGTGAGGTGATGCGCCTGATCCAACAGAAATTGCGCGGGCGCGGTGCCGTAAACATAATCCTCTACCGCGAATTTTTCTGTCCACATCACGCGCCCCTTTCATACTTAGCATCAGGCCGCGCCCGCCAATCTGCGCGCGCGGCCTGATTTCATCTTGGCAAAAATACCTGAAAACACCAGCCAGACAAATCGTCGCTTGGCTTCGCTGCGCTTACCCCCGCGACAGCACCGCATGGGGCCGCAGCCGTGCCAGCCCTTGGGTGATGAACCCGGCCATCCCGGCCTTGATCAGATCGCCGGGAATATAGGCCCCGACCAGCAGCGACGCCGCAGGCCAGCTTTTGCCCAAGACAACCGCCATCCCGGTGATCCCAAAGAGGTAAAGCACCAAAACCCCGCCAAGGATCGCCCCGGCAAAGCTGGCAATCCCAAGGCCCACGCGCCATTTCTCAACCACCAGCCCCGCGACAAAGGCCGCAACCGGAAAGCCGATCACGAATCCGACCGTCGGGCTGGAAAACACGCCAAGCCCACCGCGACCACCGCTCAGCAAGGGCAGGCCCAAGGCGACAAGCGCCACAAACAACAGCACCGCCAAAAACCCGCGCCGCGCGCCCAGCACGGTGCCACAAAGCATGACCCCAAGGCTTTGCGCTGTAATCGGCACACCCGTGGCCAGCGTGATTTGCGGGACCAGACCCAGCACCGCGATCAGCGCGGCAAAAAGGGCAATGTAAGCGACGTTCTTTTCCATGATAATCCTTGTTCAAGGGCCCGAAAGCCCGCCTCGCGCGCGAATGGCCTCGGCCACATGGTCTGCTTCATCCAGCGCCATGAGGCTGATGGGCAACACGATCCGCCAGTTCACCCGGCGGGCCGATCGCGCGCGCCATGCCTGCATCAATTGCCCGGCCTTGTCCATCAAAACCGGCGTGAAACGCACGACCAAGGCCACCGCCACAGCCAGCACCCGGGGCGACAGGCCAAAGCGGGCCAAAGGCCGCGCCAACCGCTCGACCAAGGTCATCATATCTTCCAGCCGTGTCGTCATGGTGACCAGATTGGCCAGGGCCACAGCCAGCAGCAACCGCCCCGCAATGATGCCACCCGCCGCAAACTCGCCCGTCCAGCCATGCCAAAGCGCGATGATCAGAACAAAGGGCCAAAGCGGGCGCAGCAGCCGCAGGCCATAGCCCGCGAAACCGCGCCCAAACGCCAGATACAGGCAAACCACAGCCACGCCCGCGACCCCAAGGGCCCAAAGGCTTTGCATCGCCATCAAGCCGATGCTCGCCAGTGCCAGCGCTGCCAGCTTCAGGCCCGCAGGCAAGCGGTGCAGGGGCGTTTCAAAGGGCGAGGTCAGTGTCAGCATCCGCTTCCCCCAGTCGCGCCATTTCGGCGGTAAAGGCAGGCACCACCGCATCCACTCGCCCATCGGCGCGCAGGCGCCCCGCCTCCAGCCAGATCACCCGGTCATAGCCTTGCAAGGCCGCCGGATCATGGGTGATGGTGATAAGCCGCTGCGGCAAGTCGGCAAGGCTACGGGTCAGCCGCGCTTGTGTCGGCAGGTCCAGCCCTGCGAAAGGTTCGTCCAGCAGAATGGTTCGCGGCCCCATCGCCAGCACCGACAGCAGGCACAGAAAATGCCGCTGCCCCTGTGACAAGGCCGTCACCGGCTCCGCCTCCCAATGGGCGCGGCCATGGGCGTGCAGCAGCGCACGGGTCTTGGCCAGTGCCGCGGCCTTGTCCAAGCCCTGTTGGCGCAGGCCAAAAGCCAGTTCCTCGCCCACGGTTGGAAAGATGATCTGATGGTCGGGGTTCTGGAACAATATGCCCAAAAGGCCCAGCATCGCCTTGCGGTCCTTGGCCGGGTCCACACCGCCCACGGTGACTGACCCGGTGCTGGGCGCAATCAACCCCGCCAGCAGACGCAAGAAGGTGGTCTTGCCCGACCCATTGCGCCCGATAATGCCAATCCGCCGCTCGGTCAGATGCAGGTCCAGCCCTGACAGGATCACCCGCCCCGACAGCGCGAAACTAGCGTCGCGCAAGATCAGGCCCGGATCATCGGACAAGGGCGAGAGGTTGGGCATGGGCTACCTTGAAAGGCTGCAAAGTTGCGCGCTTCTACCGGGTTCACCTTGCCTTGCCAAGCAAACAGAAAAAAGCCGGGCCGCTCTCAGAGCGCCCGGCAGTTTGGGACACGGGGAAGTGTCGACAGGAACAGGGAGCGCAGCCTCAGCAGGCAGCGATAAAGCGTTCGCCGCGGCTGTTGCGGTAATAGCACTGGTTGTTGCCGGGCGCGGTGCCGATCAGGGTAGAGGCGGCAACACCAGCGGCAGCGCCGAGGGCGGCCCCGGCCAAACGGTCTTCTTTGCTGGACACAGCAGCCCCGATCACACCACCGGCTACGGCACCGGCGGCGGCGTTCTGATTGGCGGTCTGGCAACCGGCAAGGGCAAGGGCAGCAACGGGAAGGGCGAGCATGAACTGTTTCATTTGAACCTCTTTCTGGCGGTTTGCAGCGGTATTTCAATAGTAACGCAGAAAAGGCGCAAAGGGTTCCACAAATCGCAAAAGAAAAAGGGGGGCGACAGCGCCCCCCTTTGAATTGCTGTTATTGCGCCAGCTTACACTTTGCGCGCGGCGGCGACGGATTCCTCCAGAATCGTCATGGCTTCGGCGAAATGGTCGTCGGGGATGGTGATCGGAGCCAAAAAGCGGATCACGTTGCCGTAAACGCCGCAGGTCAGCAGAATCAGGTTCCGCTTCAGCGCCTCTTGCCGCACACGGTTGGTGAAATCGGCATCTGGTTCGTGTGTGTTCGGGTTGCCGAATTCCACCGCGACCATGAAACCGGGGCCGCGAATGTCGATCACCTCGGGCGTGATCGAGCGGATCGCCTCCAGCTTCTGGCGCAAGCGGCTGCCCAGTTCGTTGGCGCGATTGCACAGGTCTTCTTCCTCGATCACATCAAGCACCGCATTGGCGGCGGCGATGCCCAAGGGGTTGCCCGCGTAGGTGCCCCCCAAACCGCCGGGCTTGGCCGCATCCATCAGGTCGGCGCGGCCCGTCACAGCGGCAAGCGGCAAGCCACCGGCAAGCCCTTTGGCCATGCAGGTGATATCGGCGGCCACATCATAGCCATTCATCGCAAACATGGTGCCGGTGCGGGCAAAGCCGGTTTGCACCTCATCCGCGATCATCACGATTCCATGTTCATTGCAAAACGCGCGGATGCTGCGCAGCAAATCCGGCGGTGCAGGGTAGAAACCGCCTTCGCCTTGCACCGGTTCAAAGATGATGGCGGCCACGCGGTCCGGGTCCAGATCAGACTTGAACAGCTTGTTCAGCGAGGACATGGCATCCGCAGTGGAAACGCCATGAACATCCTGCGGGAAGGGCACGTGATAGACATCGGGCATCATCGCGCCGAAGCCCTTTTTGTAGGGTTCCACCTTACCTGTCAGCGACATGCCCATGAAAGTGCGGCCATGGAAGGCACCGCCAAAAGCCACAATCGCCGGGCGGCCCGTGCCTGCACGCGCGATCTTGATAGCGTTTTCAACGGCTTCGGCGCCCGTTGTTACAAAGATCGTCTTTTTCGGGAAATCGCCGGGCACCAGATCGTTCAGACGCTCGGCCAGACGGATATAGGGTTCATAGGGCATGACCTGATGGCAAGTATGGGTGAAACGGCCCAACTGCTCGGTCACGGCGGCCATGACCTTGGGGTGGCAATGGCCCGTGTTTACCACTGCAATGCCCGCCGCAAAGTCGATATAGCGGTTGCCTTCAATATCCCAAACTTCGGCATTCAAGGCGCGGTCGGCATAGATTTGCGTCATCATGCCCACGCCGCGCGAAATCGCGCTGTCCCGGCGCTTTGCCACATCTGCGTTTAACATCGTCATAACCCCGATTAGAAATTTGGGGGAGTTGACCTTTTTTTGGGCGCAGCTTCAACTGCTGATCGCGGCGATTTAGGGCGAATGACGACAGGAAGGCCGCAAGTTTGCGGTAACATGGAAGATTATTCTGCCAATACCGCGCCGGCGGGCAAAAGATCGTGGCAAAAACCGCTGAACGGGCGCGAAATCGCAACAAATTTGCGGCGCATCATGCCTCGGGCGGGGCGGCTTTCATCAAACGGTCGGCTTTTTTGCGCACCAGAACCGACCGCAAGTCGTGCATGGCCAGCAAAAGCGCGTCTGTCACCTGTTCCAACTGTTCGTCACTGGCGCGGGTTTGCACCCATTGCGTCGTCAGGTTCATGTGGTCGACCGCGCGCAAGATGTCATCCACCTCGCGCTCGGCCAGTTGATGCGAGCGATGGGCGATCCAGGCCTGAATCTCATCCAGATCCTCGGGTGAGAGGGTTCTGTCGCCATGCGGCTTCACTTCGCCGTTGCGGATGTTGATGGTGGCGATCTGGTCCATTTCAATGCGACGCTGGCGGTTTTCGGTATCAACCCGAAACACCAGCGCCCCGTTCTCACGGATTCGGAAATAGTAATCCGGCAGATCGCCCGCCATAAATCCCCCTCGTTACACCAGACCCGCGCAGAACTTCTGGATGCGCGTGCAGGCCTCTTTCAAGGCCGCGTCCGAGGTAGCGTAGCTGACGCGGAAGTTTGGCGAAAGCCCGAAGGCGGCCCCAAACACCACCGCAACGCCGGTTTCTTCCAGCAAAGCGGTTGCAAAGGCTTCATCATCCACGATTTTCGCGCCAGCAGCACTGGTCTTGCCGATGCAGCCCGAAATATCGGGATAGACATAAAACGCGCCTTCGGGCTTGGGGCAGGTGATGCCCTTGGCTTCGTTCAGCATGGAAACCACCAGATCGCGGCGGCGCTGGAACAGGGCTTTGTTTTCGGTCAGAAACTCTTGCGGGCCGTTCAAACCTTCAAGCGCTGCATATTGGCTGACCGAACAGGGGTTCGAGGTGGATTGCGATTGCACCGTTCCCATCGCCTTGATCAAGGCCACCGGCCCCGCTGCATAGCCAATACGCCAGCCCGTCATCGCATAGGCTTTGGACACGCCGTTACAGGTCAGCGTGCGGTCATAGAGGCCGGGTTCCACCTGCGCGGGGGTGCAAAATTCGAAATCATCGAACACCAGATGCTCATACATGTCATCGGTCATCACCCAGACATGCGGATGGCGCATCAGCACATCGGTCAGGGCTTTCAGCTCGTCGCGGGTATAGCCCGCCCCGGTGGGGTTGGAGGGCGAGTTGAAGATGAACCACTTGGTTTTCGGCGTGATTGCGGCTTCCAACTGCTCGGGCTGCAATTTGAACTGGGTTTCAATGCCTGCGGGCACGCAAACCGGGGTGCCGCCAGCCAGCAGCACCATATCGGGGTAAGACACCCAATAGGGGGCGGGGATAATCACCTCATCCCCCGGATTGCAGGTCGCAATCAGCGCATTATACAGAATCTGCTTGCCGCCAGTGCCAACCGTCACTTGGTTCGGCGCGTATTTCAGGCCGTTTTCCCGCTCAAACTTGGCGCAGATCGCCTTTTTCAATTCGGGCAAACCATCCACGGCGGTGTATTTGGTCTTGCCTGCATCAATCGCCGCCTTTGCCGCGTCCTTGATGTTTTGCGGGGTGTCGAAATCCGGCTCTCCGGCCCCAAGGCCGATGACATCCTTGCCTGCGGCCTTCAGCTCATTGGCTTTGGTGGTCACTGCAATGGTTGGAGAAGGTTTAACGCGGGCAAGGGTATCTGACAAAAAGGCCATGGGTGGCTCCGGTATAAAGGGGCGCATTGCCGCAGCGCCCCGGTTTGTATTTGGCGGCAGTTTGTCATAGGTTGCACTGGAAATGCGTTCAAGCATTAAGACGACCAAAAGGAAATTCCCGATGACCGATGAAAACAGCGCAGACTGGTATAGCGCCGATGCTGCAACCTTTGGCGACCGCGTTGCGGCCGCACGCGAGGCGGCGGGACTTACGGCGGCTGCCTTGGCGCGGCAACTCGGTGTGAAGCTGGAGACGGTGCAGAACTGGGAGAACGATCATTCCGAACCGCGCGCCAACAAGTTGCAGATGATGTCAGGGATGCTCAATGTTTCCATGCGTTGGTTGCTGACAGGCGAAGGCGACGGCATCGACAGCCCCAATGCGGGCTTCGACAACAGTGACTTGACCAAGGCGCTGGCCGATCTGGCGCGGATGCGCGCGCAGGCCTTGGCCTTGTCGCAAGACATGGGGCATCTGGAAAAGCGCTTGCGCGCTATGATCCGTGAAGGGGTGTTGTGATGGAAACCGCCGAGGCGCAACTGAAACGGATGGCGATGCGGTCATGGCGCCGGGGCACCAAGGAAATGGATATGATCCTTGGCCCCTATGCCGACCTGCATCTCAAGGATATGGATGCAGAGCGGCTGGCGCTGTATGACCGTTTGTTGTGGGAAAATGATCAGGATCTGTTGCCATGGGTGCTGGGTCAGGTGGCCCCCCCCGCCGATTATGCGACCCTGATCGCCGAGATCGGTGTTTTCGCCCGCGCGCGGCTGAAGGTCTGACCGGATCTGTCGGGGTTATGGCCCCGGCAAACGCTTTTTTGGCAAATTAGCGGCTAAACTGGTTCGAGTTTACGGAATGTTTGTGTTTTGTGCTGATTCTACCCCCATCTATTCCCGGGGCGGAGACGACAATGACAGTACACACGAATCTGATCGATGGCTCGCAAAAGGCACTGATGGCGAGCTATCTGGAAAGCCTTGCTTTGGTGGAACGATTGCACCGGCTGCTGCTGGATGTGGTGAAGGACGAATTCGAACGCTTGGGCATTCTTGAAATCAACTCGGTTCAGGCGCTGCTTTTGTTCAATATCGGTGAAAACGAGGTGACGGCGGGTGAGTTGAAATCGCGCGGCTATTACCAAGGCTCCAACGTCAGCTATAACCTGAAAAAGCTGGTGGAACTGGGCTATATGCACCACCAGCGGTCAGAGATTGATCGCCGCTCGGTGCGGGTGCGGTTGACCGAAAAGGGCCGGCACATCCGCACAGTGCTGAACGAACTTTTTGAACGGCATACCGAAGGGTTTGAAAAGCGCGGGATCATCAAGGCCGAAGGCATGGAAGACATCAATCAATCGCTCAAACGGATGGAGCGGTATTGGACGGATCAAATCCGCTACATCTACTAAGGTTGCTTTTGGCACGATAGGCTAGCGCCAAAGATGCGCGTGGCTTGCCAGTTTTCCTTGCAGTTTTGCCAGAAGGCGATGCGCAAGGGAGGGGCGTGGAATAGCCCCACTCCGCAATCTCTCCATCACCACTTCCACCGGGCAGGGCAAGCCGCTGACCGGGTCGAAATAGCGCGGATAGGCGATCAGCGTGGCATAGGCCAGCGCGAGTAGCGAGGGATCAAAGCGTCGGTTTTTGCGCCGGTCTGGAATGGGGCCAAGGTCTGTCGTCAGGCCCCAGCCTGCATAGAAGGGTGCGCCAAGGCAGGTCACGGATTTGCCACGCAACAGGGCCTCAAACCCCATAAGGGAAGTCATGGTCCAAACCGCATCGGCCGCGTCCAGCAAGGCGGCAGGGTCTGCTTTGCGGGCGATATGATCGACCAGCGGCGCCAGCTCGGCCTCTGGAATCTGGCCGGGGCGTAGGCCCGCCTCCACATCAGGGTGAGGCTTATAGATCAGCACAGCATCGGGATTGGCGGCGCGGGTCGCCTGAACCAAGGCCAGATTGGTCCGCACCGACCCAGCGCCGAGGCGGATAGAGGCATCATCCTCTACCTGACCGGGTATCAGAATCCGGCGGCCTTCGGGCAGGTTGGGCAGGCTGTTGCCGGACAGGTTGTATTTGGTGATCCGATCCGCGATCAGCGCGGCGATGACACGGCGCGCGCGGTCCTCCGCGCCTTCGGGCAAGGGGGCCATGATCAGGCTCTCAAGGCGGCTGGGGTGCGTCGGGTCGTAGTAAATCCCCAGATCATCGGACACAAGGCTCAGCGGCGGCACCAGTTCTGCCCCCAAACCGCGTGAGCGCAAAAAGCCATCCTCCACCCGTCGCAGCGGCGTTGGCCCTGCGGTGTCGGCCAGCGCGGCGGGCAGCTTTCCCGCCCAAACCAGCACACCCGCGCCAGACCGTTGCGCGCGGCGCAGCGCCTGTGTCGCATCCTCCTCAAACACCAGCGGTTTGATGCGGCCAAACACCGCTTGCAACCGCCCACGTTTCCACAACCGCATCCCCAGCGCCACATGGCCAAACCGATCTTCGCGGTAAGCGCGGGTTTCGGCTTCCAACTGGTCCACCGCTTCCTCAAAGCTGCACAGCCGGTCGCGGCAAGGGTCATACCAGACCGGAGCCAAGATCATCGCCGCCGCAAAAAGCTGTTCCGGCGACAGGTTGCGCCCCCGGCGGGGCAAGTTTGATGCATCCACCGTCAGTCCCCACCCGGCATAGAAAGGCTGGCCGAATACATGCGGGCGATGCCCTGCAAGGATCGCTTCAAACCCCATTTGGGACGACAGGGTATAGACCGCTGCCGCCCCTTCCAGCAAACGCCAGGGCGAGACGGGGGCGGTCAGCAATTCATAGGCCGCGCTGGGCACAAAATGCCCTTTGCGCAGGTTCAGGTTGGTTTCGGGATGGGATTTCACCACGATCCGCTTGCCCGGATGATTCCGTTGCGCCGCTTGCAACATCGTCTCAAACCCTGCTGCTCCGGCTCCGCTGCACCGCACCGAGGCATCACCCGCCGTTTGGTCAATCAGCAAGACATAGCCGGGTTCCGGGCAGGGCAGGGCAGAATCGTGGATGTTGTATTTTGACAAATCGGCGGCCTTCAGCCGTGCAATACCCGCCTTTGCGCGGGCCAACAGGTTCGGATCATCCAAGGGATGCGTTGCCAGCAGGGTTTCCAGACGCGAAGGCTCTGCGGCATCGAAATGCACACCTTGGCCGTCGATCAACAGGCCCAATGGGGCCTCGCCCGCACGGCCGGGCCGGACTGATCGCAAAAAGGCATCCTCGACCCGCACCAATGGCACGCCGCGTTTTCGCGCAATCGCTTCGCCTCGGGCGGCATAGGGGCTGCGACCCCAGACCACCACAGCATCGCCCGCGCGAGGAAGGCCGACCCGCAGATCATGGCCCGAAAGTGCCAAGATGCGCGCGATGCGGCGGTTCCGCAAAAAGCCTGCGGTGTAAAAGAAAAGCCGCCGGGGAAGGGCCCCGGCGGCGTCTTGGTCTGGGGCCTCTGCCACCATCCGAAGCTTATTCGGAAGAGGTCGCCGAAGACAGCGAGCTTGCCGCGCCCACGGTGCCGGTGACGGCCGAGATCGTCTTTTGCCACTGCACGAAAGGTGCTTCGGTCACATAGACCGTATCGCCATCCCGCACGAGGAAATCACGGGCTTCGAACATGCCGGTCGGCTGTGTCAGGTCCAGCACATAGACCATGCGCTGATCGCCTTTCAGGTCACTGCGGCCAAGCACCACATTCGCAATCTCGGCAGGCTCGTTGCGGAACACAAACACACCTGTCGGATCGGCGAGGCTGGTGTTCAAGCCACCGACCTGCGCAATCGCTTCAATCGCCGACAGGGTTTGCGTTTCAAACGGCACCCGGTTTTGCGAGCCTGTCGCGCCCAAAGCGACAAAGGCGCGGGTGTCGCGTTCAACCACGATGCGGTCACCGGGGCGCAGCGCGATATCAAGCGAGGGGTTAGCATAAAGGTCTTCGAGCCAGATCTGCCCGGTTTGCCCGCCGCGCGACACACGCACAATCGCAACCGCTGGTTCAATGGCCACACCACCCGCGCGGGCAATCATCGCGCTGAGCGTGCGTGTCGGGCGTTCGATCGGGTAGACACCTTGGCCGCCAACCATGCCCGAGACAGAAACGGTAGACCCATCGCCTGCCAGCCGCTGCACCGTCACCTGCGGATCGGGGGTCTGTGTGTCAAGCTTGCGGGTGATGGCCCGGCGCAGCCCTTCGGGGGTTTGTCCGGCAGCCTTGATCCGGCCCGCGTAAGGCACAAAGATATAGCCCGCGCCATCGACCTGCACCTGTTCCAACACCGAAACCCGCTGCCCGGTATTGCCCAGCAGCGGGTCATCCTTGACGTTTTCGAACACAGTCAGCCCCAGCGTATCACCCGGCGAAATAGTATCGGACCCCACAACGCCCGCGTTGCGGAAGTTGGAGCCAAAGCCAAGCGCAGGCGTGACCGAGGTTGCGCGGGTAACCCGGCTGTTGACCGAAACGACGAACGCGTCGCCCTCTTTCAGCACAGACCCTGCAAAGATTTCTTTTTTATTGGGGCCGGAACGCGGCAAACCGCAAGATGCCAAAGCCGTAACAAGAAGAACAAGGGCCAAGCCCTTGGCCCCTTTGATTGCCGTAATTTTCACTGCCCGGGCTCCTTTTTTGGATATTGCCTCAGATTTTTTTTTACAAAGTTACACAGGGGCCGCAGAAATTTCCAGTATTCCGGGCGTTTATCCTTTCACGAGTTGCAACTGTTGCCGTGGTGCCGCGCTTCCTTTGGTCAGCGCATCATAGGGATCGTCGGGCAAAAGCATCATATCTACTACCTGTCGTAGCAACTCGCGCCGCCCCCGCGACGAGTAGAAGCCACCCGGCACTTGGCTGGTTTCCAGCAAATAGTGGCGGTAATCGCGATAGGCGCGGCTGTCGGGCCGGGTTGGGCGGGCAAAAAACGCCTCCAAGGGCTGCGCCGAGACGAATTCCGGCTTGGCATAGACTGCCGCCCCGAACACTTTCAGCGGCAAGCCGCGCCACAGCACCTGCTGGGCGGCGGTGGAATTCACCGTGACGGCCGAGCGCGCATGATTGAGCAATCCGGCAAGCTTGCCCCCCCGAACGAAATGCACGCGGCCACTGACGCCATGCAGTTTGGCAAGGCGCCGGATCTCGCGTGCGACGGGCACGCGGCCATCCTCCAGCGGGTGGGCCTTGAACACCAGATGATGATGCGGCGAGGCACCTTTGGCAAAGCCTTCCATCACGATGGCCAGAAACTCTGTCATCGTTGAAAAGGGCGAGTGCATCTGAAAGCTGCTGTCATGTTCCAATTGCAGCAAGACAAGGTGATAGGGAAAGCCGCCGTGCTTGATGCGGAAACTGGCGAGCATCCGTTCCCAGCGGTGAAACGGCAGCAGGATCAGACGGCGGCAATAGAGCAGGAACTCTTGCCAGACGGTCAGCGCGCGATGCGGGCGATAGCGGCGATAATCCCAAAAGCCGGTCAGCACGAACCAGTGATAAATTGCGCCCCAGAACATATGCTGACGCATATCGCCCCAGCGGGCGGGGGCATCGGGCAGGTCCATATCCGAATGGGCCAGATCACTTTGCATTTGCGCCAGCGTCAGGTCCATCAGCCGCGAATTGCCGTTGGAACCGCCGCGTTCATAAGTGACCCAATGTGGCCGCAGATAGCCTTCTTCAAACACATGCACGGTAAGGCCCGCCTGTTTGGCAAGGCGCACGGCATGCGCGTGGATGGGCCGCGTATCGCCATAAAGCACGATATCGGTGATCTGCATCCGGCTGATCATGGCATCGAAGGTTGCGGGCCAATCTTCGACCCGGCCTTTATACGGGATATATCGGCGCGAGTCTGACCAGAAGGCCCGGTCGCCCCGGTTAAAGCCCACGCGCCAAACCTCGGCGCCGGCTTGCCCAAGCATCCGCCCCAACCGCTGAAAAAACGGGCCGTGCGGGCCTTGCAGAAACAGAAACCGCCGATTTGCACCTGAAACGCGCATAAACACCCTACTGATTACCCCGCACTGTTTTTTGCAGCACAGGGCCGAAGTTATACAGATCGCCATAACTCTGCCAGAGAAGACGGGCGAAAATAAGGCCGCCATTCGCCGTCTTGCCAGCACAGCACGAGGAGGATAGGCCTAATGTATTAAGAAAGGGGCCTCGCTATGTTTACGGGCATTGTCACGGATATCGGCACGGTGTTGGAGCTGGAGCAGAAGGGCGACCTGCGCGCCCGTATCGGCACCGGTTATGAGGTGGATGGGATCGACATCGGGGCCTCGATCGCTTGCGATGGGGTGTGCCTGACGGTGATCGCGCTGGGCCGCGCGCCGCAAAACTGGTTTGATGTGCAGATCAGCGCGGAAACCGTCAGCAAGACCAATCTGGCGGCATGGGTGCCGGGCAAACGGCTGAACCTTGAGCGGGCGCTGAAAGTGGGGGATGAGCTGGGCGGCCACATCGTTTCCGGCCATGTCGACGGTTTGGCCGAGGTGGTGGCGATGCGCCGCGAAGGTGACAGCACGCGCGTTACCTTCCGCGCGCCGCATACGCTGGCAGGGTTCATCGCGCCCAAAGGCTCGGTGGCGCTGAACGGCACGTCCCTGACGGTGAATGAGGTGGAGGGCACAGATTTTGGCATCAACTTCATCCCGCACACGCAGGCCGCAACCACTTGGGGCGCTGTGGCCGTGGGGGACCGCGTGAATCTGGAAATTGACACCATGGCCCGCTATGTCGCCCGTCTGCGCGATTGGGCGCAGCAGTGACGGCGATGATCGGCCATAATAACGGCCCCACCATGGAGCCGGGCCAGTCTTGGCGCAACCATTGCTGGGGGGCTGCGCGCAAGGCCCTTATGCCGCATTTACCGATTGAGGTGCTGCGCGGGCGGTTGAAACGCGCGGCTGAACTGGGGCTGGATTACAGCACCTATGCGGGCATCCGCGCGACCACGGGGCGTGATGTGGTGGCGGTGTTGTTTTCGTCAAATGCATTGGATCTGCGGCGGGGCCAGTTGGCGCTTGCCGCCGCCAAAGCCGCAAAGCTGGAACAGATGCAAGCGGATCGGCATGGGCTGGCAACTGCCCCTTTGGCGGCAGAGGTTTTGCTGGCAAACGCACCTTTGCACGCGGCCTTTCCCGCGCCACCGGCCTTTGCCGGTTTTGGCGCGCAGCGCACGGCCATTCGCGCGGCTCTTGGGCCCCATCTGCCCGACCAGACGATCCTTGTTGGCGCTTACAGCGCCGAGGCCGAATGGTGCGCGGCGGGGCGTCTGGCAGGCTATGTGCCCGCCGAAAGCTTTTTCCGCGTCGCCCCCTGAAGGCGACGTGCCGTCCCTTGCCCTTTGTCCGCTTGGTCAAAGAAACGGTTGACGCAGGGCAAGATTCTCGCCCAGTCTCAAACTTGTTACAAAACTGTCGCAAAACATAGACGTGATAGGCATAGATAAACCTATGTCCGACAGAACAAGGGAGGAAATTTAATGAAACATCTGATGCTTACGGCTGCGGCCATGGTGCTGTGCGCAGGGGCTGCGCAGGCGGAATTCACGCTGGATAGCCGCTACACCGATGCCGATGGCGATATGATCGCCGATATTCCCACCGATCCGGCGCAACTGGTGGACCCGGACACCCTGATTTTTGCCTATACCCCGGTCGAAGACCCGGCGGTTTATGCGACCGCTTGGTCTGATTTCCTGACCCATATGGAAAAGGAAACCGGCAAGAAGGTGCAATTCTTCCCGGTCGGCAACAACGCCGCCCAGATTGAGGCGATGCGCGCAGGCCGTCTGCATATCGCGGGCTTCAACACCGGGTCCAACCCGCTGGCCGTGGCCTGCGCGGGCTTCCGCCCCTTTACCATCATGGCCGCCAAGGATGGCTCTTTCGGCTATGAGATGGAGATCATCACCTATCCCGGTTCTGGGATTGAGGATGTGCCCGGCATCAAAGGCCGCAAGATGGCCTTTACCTCGGAAACCTCCAACTCTGGGTTCAAGGCCCCTTCGGCGCTGCTGAAGGCCGAGTTTGGCATGGAAGCGGGCAAGGATTTTGAGCCGGTCTTCTCGGGCAAGCACGATAACTCCATCCTTGGGGTCGCCAACAAAGACTATGATGCGGCGGCGATCGCGAATTCGGTGAAAACCCGGATGATTGACCGCGATGTGGTGAAGGCCGACCAGTTCAAGGTGTTGTATACCTCGCAAACCTTCCCGACGACGGGCTTTGGCGTGGCGCATAACCTGACGCCGGAATTGCAAAAGACCATCGAAAACGCCTTCTACAATTTCGACTGGGAAGGCACGACGCTGCAAACCGAGTTTTCCAAATCAGGTGAAGAATCCTTCATTCCGATCACCTTCAAGGACAATTGGGCCGTGATCCGCCAGATCGACGAGGCGAACGGCGTTTCCTACGCTTGCCAGTAAGTCTTTGACATCACGTTACAACCGGGGCCATTCGCTTGGCCCCGGCTGGATTTATTCTGTGGGGGTGCCATGCTGAACGTCGAACATCTGACCAAAACCTACAAGACGGGCGACAAGGCTTTGTCCGATGTCTCTTTCACCGTGGAAAAGGGGCAGGTGGTCGGGTTGATCGGGCCATCGGGGGCAGGGAAATCCTCGCTCATCCGCTGTGTGAACCGGTTGGTGGAACCCACGTCGGGGGCGATCAAGCTGAACGGGACGGATCTGGTGGGCCTTGGCGCCGGGGATTTGCGGCGCGCGCGGCGGCGCATTGGCATGATCTTTCAGGAATACGCCTTGGTCGAACGCCTGACCGTGATGGAAAACGTGCTGTCGGGGCGGTTGGGCTATGTGTCGTTCTGGCAAAGCTTTTCACGCCGCTATCCCGGCACCGATATCGAACGCGCCTACCGTTTGCTTGACCGGGTCGGGCTGATCGACCATGCCGACAAACGCGCTGATGCGCTGTCGGGTGGGCAGCGACAGCGGGTCGGCATTGCGCGCGCGCTGTCACAAGAGCCGGAGCTGCTTTTGGTCGATGAACCGACCGCCAGCCTCGATCCGAAAACCAGCCGCCAGATCATGCGCTTGCTGATCGAGATTTGTCAGGAACGCGATCTGCCCGCGATTGTGAACATCCATGACGTGCCGCTGGCCCAGCAGTTCATGCAGCGCATCATCGGCCTGCGCGCCGGGCAGGTGGTGTTTGACGGCACGCCCGACCAATTGACCGAAGACGTGCTGACCACGATTTACGGCGCCGAGGATTGGACCGCCATGCGCCAAGGCGCGCAAGAGGACGCGCAGGCAGAGCGTGACGCCGCCCGTGAAATGGCTAGGCTGGGCGCATGAGCAGCTATCCCACCACATGGAAACGCCCGCCGCAGATTTTCACGCATCGCGGTTGGCGCATCGGTTTGCAGATCGGGGTTCTGGTCTGGTTCGTGCTGGCCATCGGGTCGATTGACGCGAATTGGGAACGCATCATCGCCGGGGCGGAACGCGGGATGCGCTTTGTTCAGGGCTTCTTGCAGCCCAATTTCACCTCGCGCTGGTCGGATATCTATGGCGGCTTGATCGAAAGCCTGACGATGACCTTCACCTCGACCATCGTCGGCATCGCGATTTCGATTCCCATCGGCATCGGGGCCGCGCGCAACCTTGCGCCTGCGCCTGTCTATTACGTTTGCCGTGGCATCATCGCCGTCAGCCGCGCGCTGCAAGAGGTGATCGTGGCGATTTTCTTTGTGGCGATGTTCGGCTTTGGCCCCTTTGCGGGCTTTCTGACCCTGTCTTTCGCGACCATCGGCTTTATCGCCAAGCTGCTGGCCGAAGATATTGAAGATATTGACGAATCCCAGGCCGAGGCGATCCGGGCGACCGGGGCAAGCTGGTGGCAGCTTATCAATTACGCCGTGCAGCCGCAGGTGATGCCGCGCCTGATCGGCCTGTCGCTTTACCGCTTTGATATCAATTTCCGCGAAAGCGCGGTGATCGGGATCGTGGGGGCCGGCGGCATTGGCGCCACGCTGAACACGGCGATTGACCGCTATGAATATGACAGCGCGGGGGCGATTTTGCTGATCATCATCGGCATTGTTCTGGTCGCTGAATACGGCTCTTCTTACCTGCGGAAGTTTTTGCAATGACCGGTGATTTCCCGAAAGAGTGGCAGTATCGCACGCCGAAAACCAAACTGCTGATCTGGGCTTTCTGGCTGTGCATGGTGGCGGGCTTTGTCTATTGCTGGCAGGTGATGAACGAAGGCACGATCTGGTTTTTCGTGCAGGATGCGCCGAAACAGGCCGCCGATATTGGCGGGCGGATGTGGCCGCCGAAACTTTCTTATGTGCCGGAATTGATGCGCCCCTTGTGGGATACGCTGAACATGGCGACGCTGGGCACCATGCTGGGGGTTATTCTGGCGGTGCCGGTGGCCTTTCTGGCCGCGCGCAACACCACCCCTTCGGCGGCGATCTTGCGGCCCATTGCGCTGTTCATCATCGTGGCCTCCCGCTCCATCAACTCCTTGATCTGGGCGCTGTTGCTGGTGGCCATTCTGGGGCCGGGGATTTTGGCGGGCATCATTGCCATCGGCTTCCGCTCGGTCGGGTTTGTCGGCAAGCTGCTATACGAGGCGATTGAGGAAACCGATGTCACCCAGATAGAGGCGATCCGCGCCACCGGGGCCAGCCCGTCACAGGTGCTGAACTATGCCATCGTGCCGCAGGTTTTGCCCGCCTTCTGGGGGATCACGGTGTTTCGCTGGGATATCAACATCCGCGAAAGCGCCATTCTGGGGCTGGTCGGCGCGGGCGGGCTGGGGTTGAAGCTGCAAGCCTCGCTCAACGTGCTGGCATGGCCGCAGGTGACAACGATCCTGCTGTTGATCCTGTTGACCGTGGTGCTCTCGGAATGGGTTTCGGCCAAGGTGCGCACCGCGTTGATTTGACCGCTTAGCGCTTTGCGCGCGGTTGGCCTCTGGCATTTGGGTGCAAGGCGCGGTATGGGCAAGGCAACCACGCGTGAGGCTGCACATGACCGATACCGAATTCACCGCCGATATTTCTTCGATCGAAGAAATCATCGAAGATGCGCGCCAAGGCCGCATGTTCATTCTGGTCGATCATGAAGACCGCGAGAATGAAGGCGATCTGGTGATCCCCGCCTCCAAATGCACAGCGCAGCATATCAACTTCATGGCGACTCATGGCCGCGGGCTGATCTGCCTGACGCTGACCGAAAGCCGCATCGACGCGCTGGGCCTGACGCTGATGAGCCCCAAGAACTCCTCCCGCCACGAAACCGCCTTCACCACCTCGATTGAGGCGCGCGAAGGCGTCAGCACCGGGATTTCGGCCGCAGATCGCGCGTTGACGGTGGCCGTGGCGATTGACCCTGCCAAAGGCCCGCAGGATATCGCCACGCCGGGCCATGTGTTTCCGCTGCGCGCGCGCAATGGCGGCGTGTTGGTGCGCGCGGGCCATACCGAGGCTGCGGTGGATGTGTCGCGTCTTGCAGGTCTCGACCCGTCGGGCGTGATCTGCGAGGTCATGAACGATGATGGCACCATGGCGCGCTTGCCCGACCTGATCGGCTTTGCGAAAAAGCACCAGATGAAAATCGGCACCATTTCCGACCTGATCGCCTATCGCCGTCGCAACGATAACCTTGTGCGCGTCAGTTCGGAAACCACTGTCACCTCGGAATTCGGCGGCGACTGGGTGATGCGGATTTACACAGATGATACCGAGGGCGCCGAGCATGTCGTGCTGATCAAGGGTGATATTTCCACCCCCGACCCGGTTCTGGTGCGGATGCACACAATGGACCCGTTGTTGGATGTGGTCGGCCTTGGCCCCGCAGGCCGGACGGGCGAATTTGGCGATGCCATGCGACTGATCGCTGCCGAAGGGCGCGGGGTTCTGGTCTTGCTGCGTGATCTGCATTCCAAGATGGTATCCGATGCCGAGGTCAGCCCGCAAATCCTGCGTCAATACGGGCTGGGGGCACAAATCCTGTCCAGCCTCGGGATCAAGGATCTGGTGCTGCTCACCAACTCTCCCCGGCCCAAAGTTGTGGGGCTGGATGCTTACGGCCTGACCATCACCGGCACCCGTGCCATTCCGAAAGGATAAATCATGGCGAGTTCTGAGGCCCATTACACCCTGCCATTGCCAGAATTTGACAAGCCGGTGAAATTGCTGTTCGTCGTCGCCCCCTATTACCGGGCGATTGCCGACCAGTTGATCGCGGGGGCAACCGCCACCGCCGAGGCGTGCGGGGCCAGCTTTGAGGTGATCGAAGTCCCCGGCGCGCTGGAGGTTCCGACCGCCGTTGCCATGGCCGAGCGTCAAAGCAATTTTGATGGCTATGTTGCGCTGGGCTGCATCATTCGCGGCGAAACCACGCATTACGATACGGTCTGCAATGACAGCAGCCGCGCCTTGTCTTTGCTGGGTCTGCAAGGGGCCTGCATCGGCAACGGTATTCTGACCGTCGAAAACATGGAGCAGGCCGAGGCCCGCGCCAACCCTGCCAAACAGAACAAAGGTGGCGGTGCCGCCGCCGCCGCCCTTCACCTGATCGCCTTGTCGCGCCGCTGGTCCAGCGCCCGCAAAGGCATCGGCTTTCGCCCGTCCGAGGATAGCTTTCGCGCATGACCAAGACTGACCCCAGAAAAGACGAAAAGAAGCAGAAGAAATCTGCCGCGCGGCTCTATGCAGTGCAGGCGCTGTTTCAGATGGAAAGCTCTGGCCAGACGGTTGAGGCTATCCAGCGTGAGTTTGAAACCCACCGTTTCGGCGCGGTCTATGATGGCGACGAAATGGTCGAAGGCGATGTGACGCATTTCCGGCATCTGGTGAACCATGCGGTGAACCGGCAAGCGCGCATCGACCAGATGACCGACCGGGCGCTTGCCGTGGCTTGGCCGATTGACCGGATCGACCCGGTCCTGCGCGCGCTGTTCCGGGCCGCCGGTGCGGAACTGGTCGAACTGGCCACCCCGCCGAAAGTGGTCATCAACGAATTTGTAGATGTCGCCAAGGCGTTCTTTCCCGAAGGCAAAGAGTCGAAATTCGTGAATGCCGTGCTGGACCATATGGCGCGCGAGGCCAAGCCCGAGGCGTTCTGACCCGCGACAAATCACCCGCTGGAAACCGGGGCGGGGCGTGCTACACTTCCTCTATTCACACCGGAGGTCGCCATGCCCAAACTCATCCGCCTGTATATCGTCAACGTCGCCATCGGGTTCGCGCTGGCTTTGGCTTTTGTGTCTGCGGTGGTCTGGTTCGATGTCGGCGGATTGTGGCATCTGGTGACGGAAACCGAGATGGGCTGGCTGGCCTTCATCATGATGGTGGTGTTCAACGGCATCGTCTTCGCCGGGGTCCAGTTCGCCTATGCGGTGATGAGCCTGGCCGAGCCGGAGGACGGCCCCAAAGGCGGCAAAAAGCAAGGCGTGACTGCCCAGCTTGCCCCTGTGCATGTCGGCGCGAAAAAGCGGTAAAAGTGGCGGGAACCGCAGCAGCCGTGTTCGCGTGAATTTCCCGAGAGCCTGAGTTTTCAGGTGGTCGCCAGATACTTGGACCAGGATCCAGGCAGAGCCAGCTCCCTCGGAGATGCTTATGGGCCACTGGAAATGTGCGACGCACGAACCGAGCAGAACCCGCCACCCCAAAAGATAGGGCTCCTTTACCCCTAAAACAAGGGGCTGCAATCGCGCCGTGAATCGCGCGCGATTCATCCGCTAACAATCTGAAAACAAACAAACCCGCCTTAAAGATTTACCCAATCTTAACCCGCCCTGCCTGCTTTCTTTTCGGCAAAAATATCCTCAGGGGGGTCAGGGGGGCAGAATGCCCCCCGCGCGAGCCGTCACAGGCGCAGTTGCCAGCCCAACAGCGCGCGCAAGCACAACAGCGCAACAAGGCCAAAGGGCAGGGCGGCAGCACTGCTGGTAAGCGCGCCCGCAATCGCCCCTGCCGCCGCGCCAAGTGCTGCGGCGCTGGCCCAGCCAAACCAGCCATGCCGCAGCATGACCCATAGCAGCGGGGCTGCGACCAGCCATCCCACCCATGAAAACAGTGGTGAGAAGAACAACAGATACGTCCATCCATACAAGTAAAGCTGCGCCTCAGAGGACAGGAAGGGCTTGGCCATCGGGGCCAGTGCCGAAAACAGCCAGCCCAGCAGCAAAGGGGCCGCCCAAAGCGCCGCGATGCCGCCAAAGAACAGGGTCTTGGGCACAGGGTCTTGCGGCGCAGAGCGGAACAGCCGCATCACGCCGCCGAACCACCCACCGTCAGCCCGCCGATCAGCAGCGTGGGTTGACCCACGCCCACCGGCACCCATTGGCCTGCCTTGCCGCAATTGCCGATACCGGGGTCCATCGCCATATCATTGCCGATGGCGCGGATTTTTTGCAAGGCGGTGGCCCCATCCCCGATCAGCGTGGCGCCTTTGACCGGGGCGCCGATCTTGCCGTTCTGGACGCGGTAAGCCTCGGTGCAGGAAAACACGAATTTGCCATTGGTGATATCAACCTGCCCGCCGCCAAAGCCCACGGCATAAATCCCGTCTTTCAGGCTGGCCACGATTTCACCGGGGTCGGTGTTGCCGCCCAGCATATAGGTATTGGTCATGCGCGGCATCGGGATATGGGCATGGCTTTCGCGCCGCCCGTTGCCAGTGGGGGCCACGCCCATTAGCCGCGCGTTCTGGCGGTCTTGCATATAGCCCACCAGCTTGCCGTCCTCGATCAGCACATTCTTGGCCGAAGGCGTGCCTTCATCATCAAAGGAGATCGACCCGCGACGATCCGGGATGGTGCCATCATCCAGCACCGTGACCCCTTTGGCCGCGATCTGCTGGCCCATCAGCCCGGCAAAGGCCGATGTTTTCTTGCGGTTGAAGTCGCCTTCCAGCCCGTGGCCAATTGCCTCATGCAGCAAGATGCCGGGCCAGCCGGACCCCAGCACCACATCCATCACGCCTGCCGGGGCAGGCACCGCGTCGAGGTTCACCAAGGCGATTCGTAGCGCTTCGCGGGCAAGGCCTTGCCAATGCGCAGGCTCCATCAGCCGTGCGAGGCCATAGCGACCCCCGCCGCCCATGCCACCGGATTCGCGCCGCCCGTTCTGTTCCACGATGACCGAGATATTGAGCCGCGCCATCGGGCGGATATCGGACAGGCGCAGGCCTTCGGGGCGCAGAATTTCCACCTCTTGCAGACCTGCGGCGATGGTGGCGGAAACCTGAATGATGCGCGGGTCCAGCGCGCGGGTGAAGGTATCGATTTCCCGCAACAGGTCGATTTTCCCGGCAAAACTGGCATCGGCCATCGGGTCGGCATCGGTATACAGCTTTTGATTGGTGCCTTTTGGCGCATCGGCCATGCTGCCGCCGCCTGCACCCACGGCAAGGCGGGTTGTATCCAGCGCGCGGCGCAGGGCGGCTTCGGAGATTTCGGTGGAATGGGCATAGCCTGCCACCTCGCCCAGCACGGCGCGCAGGCCGAACCCTTCAGAGGCGTCATAGCTGGCGGTTTTCACACGGCCATCATCCAGCACGATCGCTTCAGAGCGTTTTCGCTCTAAAAACAGCTCTCCATCCTCGGCGCCATGGGTGGCTTGGCGCAGGATGGCAAGGGCTTGCGCCTCATCCAGATGAGTCTCAAAGGGGCGGAACGGCGCTTCGGTCATGAAAAGTCCTTGATTTACATCAAACGGCGTCGGTTTGCCGCAATGGTTTCTCTTGTCGTCTTGGCCTTAATATGGTTTCACCGGAACTGGAAACAACGGGATTCTGCCCTAGAGTCGGGTAAACCCAAACGCAGGCTGAAAAAGCCGCATAACGAACGGGATATGCAGATGCGCATCATGACAGGTTTTTCCGGCATCGCCGCTGGTTTTGCAACGCTGTTGGGGGCCGGAATGGCCGCCGCACAGGATTTGGAAGTGGTTGGCCGCCCGGTTCCGCGCGGCACCGGGTTTCAGCCCGCCGCAACCGAACTGGCACGGGATTTGCAGTGGCTGGATCACTTCATCCTGATCATCATCACGGTGATCACGATTTTCGTGACGGGGCTGCTGGCCTATGCGGCATGGCGGTTCAACGCCAAGCGCAACAAGGTTCCGGCAACCTTCACGCATAACAGCCCGCTGGAAGTGGCGTGGACCATCGTGCCGATTGTCATTCTGGTGTTCATCGGGGCTTTCTCGCTTCCGGTTCTGTTCAAGCAGCAGGAAATTCCGAAAGGCGACATCAATATCAAGGTCACGGGTTATCAGTGGTATTGGGGCTATGAATACACGGATGAAGAATTCGGGTTCGAAAGCTTCATGCTGGCCAAGGATGCGCTGGCTGAAAACGGCTATGACGAATCTGATTATCTGTTGGCCACCGATACTGCTGTTGTCGTCCCGGTTGGCAAGACGGTCGTGATGACGGTGACCGGCGCAGATGTGATCCATTCCTGGACGATCCCAGCCTTTGGCGTGAAGCAGGATGCCGTGCCGGGCCGTTTGGCGCAGCTTTGGTTCAATGCCGAGCGTGAGGGCGTTTATTTCGGTCAGTGTTCGGAGCTGTGTGGCAAGGACCATGCCTATATGCCGATCACGGTAAAGGTTGTGTCCGAAGCGGCTTATGCCGAGTGGCTGGCCGGAGCCAAGCAGGAATATGCCGGGATCGCGGCTGCCCCTGTGAAGGTTGCTGCTGCCGATTAAGGCGGATGACAGATGGTTGGGGCCAGTGCGCTGGTCCCGGCCTTTTTTCTTGAAGGACCAAGGCAATGCGTGACGCACAAGCAATCGGACAAAGCGGAGAGGCAGGATTTAGCGATTACGTCGCCCTGCTGAAACCGCGTGTCATGTCGCTGGTGGTGTTCACCGCTTTGGTGGGTGTTTTGGTGGCACCGGGGCAGGTGCATCCCTTTGTTGCCATGACCGCCATTTTGTTCATCGCGCTGGGGGCAGGGGCCTCGGGGGCGCTGAATATGTGGTGGGATGCCGATATCGACGTGATCATGAAGCGCACGGCCAAGCGGCCCATTCCTTCGGGCCGCGTGCAGCCCGGTGAGGCGTTGGGCTTTGGTCTGGCGCTGTCTGGCATTGCGGTGGTGATGCTGGCGCTGGCCACGAACGTGCTGGCGGCGGGGCTGCTGGCCTTTACCATCTTTTTCTATGCCGTTGTCTATTCGATGTGGCTGAAACGCTCGACCCCGCAGAACATCGTGATCGGGGGGGCGGCCGGTGCCTTCCCGCCGATGATCGGTTGGGTCGCGGTGACGGGCAGCGTTTCGATTGAGGCGGTGTTGATGTTCATGCTGATCTTCATGTGGACGCCGCCGCATTTCTGGGCCTTGGCCTTGTTCATGAACGAAGATTACAGCAAAGCGGGCGTGCCGATGCTGACGGTGACGCATGGCAAGAAAGTCACGCGGAACCATATCCTTGTCTATACGATCGCGCTGGTGCCGTTTGCGATTGGCGCAGGGTTCACCTCGATCGGGGGGCCGATTTATCTGGTGGTGTCGGCGCTGCTGAACGCTGGTTTCCTGTGGGGTGCGTGGCGCATCTGGCAGCGGGATGAGGCGCAGGCCGAGGCTGACAGCTATGCCGTTGAAAAGCAGGTGTTCAAGTTCTCCTTGCTGTATCTGTTCCTGCATTTCGGGGCATTCCTTGCCGAAGCGGCCATGAAACCTTACGGGTTGGGGGGCTGGTAAAATGGCATTTCGCGCAGAGCATGAAATTCACAAGCGCCGCCTTGGCCGCAACCTTGGCCTTGGTGCAGTGTTGGTCGCCTTTGTCGCCCTCGTCTTTGGGCTGACAGTGGTGAAGGTGACGAATGTCGGGCAGGTGCAGGGCTTTGACCATGTGGTCCGCCCCGAACTGGTGCCCGCAACGGATGGGGGCAAACCATGACGCCTATTCAGAAAACTGCGGCACAACTGGCTGGTGTGGCTGTGCTTATGGTCTCACTCTCTTTTGCCGCGGTGCCGTTTTACGACTGGTTCTGCCGTGTCACCGGGTTCGGTGGCACCACCTCGACGGCGGCTGCCGGATCAGACCAGATTTTGGACCAAACGATCACCATTCGCTTCGACGCCTCCAAGGAGCGCGATATGCCTTGGGAATTCAAACCCATGCAGCGCGAGATGGAAGTGCGTATCGGTGAAACCGGGCTTGCCTTTTATGAGGCTTATAACCCGACAGATCGCGCCGTGGGGGGCATGGCCAGCTATAACGTGACGCCGGATGCGGCGGGCGGCTATTTCACCAAGATCGCCTGTTTCTGCTTTACCGAGCAGGTCTTGCAACCGGGTGAACGGGTGCAAATGCCGGTGACATTCTATGTCGACCCCGAGATCGTGAAGGATCGCGAAGGCAAATTCGTCAAGGTGATCACGCTGTCTTACACCTTTTATGAAGCAGATATTCCGGTGGAACAGCAAGCAGGCCTTGCCCAGCCCACCGCCGAGACCGTAAACTAAGAGAAACCGCCGCGCTGTATCTGTGCGGCGTCGAAAAAAACGAGGGAATGACCACAATGGCCCACGCCAAGAACCACGACTACCATATCCTTCCGCCATCCATCTGGCCCTTCATGGGTTCGGTAGGGGCGTTTATCATGCTGTTTGGCGCGGTGCTGTGGATGCACGGCTCTGGCCCCTGGATGGGCCTGATCGGGCTTGCGATGGTGCTTTACGTCATGTTCGCATGGTGGTCCGAAGTGGTGCATGAAAGCCAGGTTGGCGATCATACCCCGGTGGTGCGGATTGGCCTGCGCTATGGCTTCATCATGTTCATCATGTCGGAGGTGATGTTCTTTGCGGCTTGGTTCTGGTCGTTCTTCAAGCACGCCATGTATCCGATGGGGCCGCTGTCGCCTGCGGTGGATGGCGTCTGGCCCCCCGCCGGGATTGAGACGTTTGACCCGTGGCATCTGCCGCTGATCAACACGCTGATCCTGCTGTGCTCGGGTGCGGCGGCGACTTGGGCGCATCACGCGCTGGCGCATGAGAACAACCGCAAGGATTTGAAGAACGGTCTTATTCTGGCAATCGTGCTGGGCGCGTTCTTTACCGTCTTGCAGGTGTATGAATATAGCCACGCGGCCTTTGGCTTTGCGGGCAACATCTATGGCGCCAACTTCTTCATGGCGACCGGCTTTCACGGCTTCCACGTTGTGATCGGCACGATCTTTCTGACCGTCTGTCTGATCCGCGCCTACAAGGGCCATTTCACCCCGGAAAAGCACATCGGGTTTGAGGCGGCAGCTTGGTATTGGCATTTCGTTGACGTGGTCTGGCTGTTCCTGTTCGCCGCGATCTATGTCTGGGGCCAATAAGCCCGATTAGGGGAATGCCCTGTTGAAATGAAGGGCGCGGGCCGCAATGGCTCGCGCCTTTGTCTTTGAGGCGGAGATGGAAAGCATATGACGCGGCGCATGATTATACCGCTATTGTTCGGGGTCGTCGGGGTGGCGATTTTGCTGTCGCTGGGCTTTTGGCAGGTGCAGCGTTTGCAGTGGAAAGAGGCGGTTCTGGCCGAGATTGACGCCCGCATCGGCGCGGCGGCGGTGGATTTGCCCAGCACCCCGGACCCGGTGGCCGACAAGTTCTTGCCGGTCAAGGCGACGGGCGTTTTGACGGGGGAGCAGTTGGATGTGCTGGTCAGCCGCAAGCAGATCGGTGCCGGCTATCGCGTGATCGCGGTGTTGGAGCTGATGGATGGGCGGCGCGTGCTGGTGGATCGCGGCTTTCTGATCGAGGCCGCGCGCGGATTGCCGCGCGAGGTGACAACGCTGAGCGTGGAGGGCAACCTGTTGTGGCCGGATGAGGTGGACGGGTTCACGCCTGCGCCGGATGCGGGCCGGGGCATCTGGTTTGCCCGCGATCTGCCCGCAATGGCGGCAGCGTTGAAGGCCGAGCCGCTGCTGATCGTGGCCCGGACCGAGACAGGCGACGGAATAGAGCCGATGCCGGTGGACAGTTCCGCCATTCCGAACGACCATTTGAATTATGCCGTGACGTGGTTTTTGCTTGCGGTGGTCTGGTCGGGGATGACAGTTCTGTTGCTGTGGCGTATGAGGCGCAAGGTGGAATAAAGGGGGCGGTTCATGCGCTATATCTCAACCCGGGGTCAGGCCCCAGTTCTCAGCTTTTCCGAAGCGATGATGACGGGGCTTGCGCGCGATGGCGGGCTGTATGTGCCGGAAAGCGTGCCGGTGATGCCGGCGGCCGATATCGCGGCGCTGGCGGGCCAGAGTTATGAAGAGGTGGCGTTTCAGGTGATGTGGCCGTTTCTGGGCGACACCTTCACCGAGGATGAGTTTCGCGGATTGATCGCGAAGGCCTATGCCGGTTTTGGCCATGCGGCGCGGGCGCCCTTGGTGCAGCTTGGCCCCAACCATTTCCTGCTGGAATTGTTTCACGGCCCGACCCTGGCGTTCAAGGATTTCGCCATGCAGTTGATCGGCCAGATGATGCAGGCCGCCTTGGCCAAATCGGGAGAGCGGATCACGATTGTCGGCGCGACCAGCGGTGATACCGGCTCGGCGGCGATGGAGGCGTTTCGCGGCTTGTCGAATGTGGATGTGTTCATCCTTTATCCGCATGGTCGGGTGTCCGAGGTGCAGCGTCGCCAGATGACAACGCCGGTGGAGCCGAATGTGCATGCGATTGCGATGGACGGTGATTTTGACGATTGCCAGGCCCGCGTGAAGGATATGTTCAACGATCTGGCGTTCCGCGATGGGGTGCGGTTGGCGGGGGTCAACAGCATCAACTGGGCGCGGGTTCTGGCGCAGGTTGTTTACTATTTCTCCTCGGCGGTCAGTCTTGGTGCACCGCATCGCAAGGTGAGTTTCACCGTGCCGACTGGCAATTTCGGAGATATTTTCGCGGGTTATATTGCGCGGGCCATGGGCTTGCCGATTGAAAAGCTGGTGATCGCCACCAACCAGAATGACATTCTGGACCGCGCGATGAAATCGGGGGAATATCGGACCGATGGGGTGAAGCCCTCGATCAGCCCCTCGATGGATATTCAGGTGTCGTCCAACTTTGAGCGTGTTCTGTTTGATGCCTATGGGCGCGATGGGGCGGCGGTTTCCAGTTTGATGGCAGAGTTGAAGGCGGGCGGGTTTGCGATTTCCCAAGGCGCGCTGGAGATGCTGCGCGAGCAATTCGCCTCGGGCCGCTGTTCCGAGGAGGAAACCCGCGCCACGATCAAGGCGGCCTATGCCGGAACGGGAGAGGTGTTGTGCCCCCATTCGGCAGTGGGAGTTTGGGTGGCAGCAGGCCATTTGGGCGCGACCCCGATGATCACGCTGGCCACGGCGCATCCCGCCAAATTCCCCGATGCGGTGGAGGCCGCGATGGGCACCCGGCCAAGCCTGCCGCCCCGCATGGCCGATCTGTTTGACCGCGATGAGCGTGTGACGCGCTTGCCCAATGACCTTGCCGCGCTGCAAGCCCATATCCGCAAAGGAATTGCCAATTGACCAGCCGCCTGACGACCTTGCCCAACGGCTTTCGCATTGTGACCGAGGCGATGCCCGGCCTGAAATCGGCGAGCGTGGGAATCTGGATCACGGCAGGCGGGCGGCACGAACGGCTGGAACAGAACGGCATCGCGCATTTTCTGGAGCATATGGCCTTCAAAGGCACCGAAAAGCGCAGCAGCTTGCAGATTGCCGAAGAAATCGAGGATGTTGGCGGCTATATCAACGCCTATACCAGCCGCGAGATGACGGCTTATTACGCGCGCGTGTTGGAAAATGACGTGGCGCTGGCGCTGGATGTGATTGGCGATATCGTGCTGAACCCGGTGTTTGACCCGAAAGAGATCGAGACAGAACGCCATGTGATCTTGCAGGAAATCGGGCAGGCGCTGGATACGCCGGATGATATCATCTTTGATTGGTTGCAAGAGGCCTGCTACCCCGATCAGCCCTTTGGCCGCACCATTCTTGGCCCGGCAGAACGCGTCAGCAGCTTTACCCGCGATGACCTGACCGGTTTTGTCGCCGAACATTACAGCCCCGACCGGATGATCCTGTCGGCGGCGGGTGCGGTGGATCATGACGCGATTGTCGCGCAGGCCGAGGCGCTGTTTGGCGCGCGCAAGGCGGTGGGCGGTGGGCTTATTCAACCCGCGACGTTCAAAGGCTCGGAGCGGCGCGAGGTCAAGACGCTGGAACAGGTGCATTTCGCGCTGGCCTTTGATGCGCCCAGCTATCTGGCCCCCAATGTCTATGATGCGCAGATTTATGCGATGGCCTTGGGCGGTGGCATGTCCAGCCGCCTGTTCCAGAAAATCCGTGAGGAGCGGGGGCTGTGCTATACCATCTTCGCGCAATCGGGTGCCTATGAGGATGCGGGCCAGATCACCATCTATGCCGGCACATCCGAGGCCGAGATTGCCGATCTGACCCGTCTGACGGTTGAGGAACTGAAGCGCGCCGCCGATGACATGTCCGAGGCGGAAGTGGCGCGGGCGCGGGTGCAGTTGAAGGCCGGGATGTTGATGGGGCTGGAAAGCCCATCCAGCCGCGCCGAACGACTGGCGCGTTTGCTGCATATCTGGGGCCGGGTGCCGACGCCCGAAGAAGCCGTGGCCAAGATTGACGCGGTTACGACCGCCGATGTGCGCGCCTATGCGGCGGAAATGGTGACGGCGGATGCGGCTGTGGCGCTTTACGGTCCTTTGGGCGATGCGCCGGGGCTGGAGGATATCCGCGCCGGGCTTGCCGCCTGATGCTGGGGTTTCGGCGGAAGGTCCGGATTGAGACGGAGCGGATGACGCTGCGCCTGCCGATGCATGGCGACTGGTGCGACTGGTCGTCCTTGCGGTCGGAAAGTGCCACCTTCCTGACCCCGTGGGAGCCGGTTTGGGCGCCTGACCATCTGTCGCGCCGTGCCTTTACCAACCGGGTCTATTGGGCCGCCCGCGCGCAGGTGCAGGGCACCGCTTTGCCGATGCTGATGATCCGGCGCGACGATCAGCAATTGGTGGGCGCGATCACGCTGGACAATATTCGCCGTGGTCCGGCACAGGCCGCCACCGTTGGCTATTGGATCGGTGCGCCCTTTGCGCGGCAAGGGCTGATGCGCGAGGCGATCCGGGCGATGGTGCATCACGCCTTCACCCATCTGGACCTGAGCCGGGTCGAGGCGGCCTGCCTTCCCGAAAACACTGCCTCTCGCGGGGTGTTGGAAAAGACCGGGTTCAAATACGAAGGCGTGGCGCAAAGCTATCTGCAAATTGCCGGGCGCTGGCGCAATCATGTGCTTTATGCCAATTTACGCGGCGATCGGCGCGGGCGCACGGATGTCGGCTAAACCTTGGGCGAAAAACCGCGTGACTTAGGGGCAAGCCGGGCTATCCTTTTTCAGATGAAAAAGGGGGCTGCCGATGATCCGCTTTGTTCTTCCGCTTTTGCTGTTTGCCGCGCCTGCACTGGCGCAAGACCGCGTGCCAAGCCATTGCATCGCTTTGGCAGATGCCGGGGTTCCGGTGCATCGGGTGGCCTTTTCAGACCCGGTTGCGGAAGGCGAGGTGCGCATCCGCTATCTGGACCACGCCAGTTTTGCGCTGCGCACGCCGCAGGGCAAGGTGTTGGTAACCGATTACACCGGCTTTATCGGGGGCGGTGAAACGGTGCCCGATGTGGTGACGATGAACAATTCCCACGGCACCCATTGGACGGCGAACCCCGATCCGCGCGTGCCGCATGTGTTGCAAGGCTGGGCCGCCGATGGCAGCCCGGCGGAACATCACCTTGATCTGGGCGAGGTTCTGGTGCGCAATGTGCCGACCGATGTGATGAACCGGGGCTTTCTGCGCGAGGATGGCAATTCTATTTTCATCTTTGAGGTGGCGGGCCTGTGCATCGGGCATCTGGGCCATTTGCATCATATTCCCGATGCGGCGCAATTTGCGGCCATCGGGCGGCTGGATGTGCTGATGGTGCCGGTGGATGGCGGCTATACGCTGGATTTGCCGTCGATGATGGCGGTGGTGCGGCGGTTGCGATCCTCGGTGGTGTTGCCGATGCATTGGTTTTCCGGTGCCTCGCTGGAGGTGTTTCTGGCCGAGATGGCCGGGGAGTTTGAGGTGGTGGAACCGGAGTTGAGCCAGATTGATCTGTCGCTGTCACGCTTGCCCAAACGCGCCACGATCATCGTCTTGCAGCCAGAGCTTTTGCCCTGAACCGGCTTTTCCCTTGGTCCCCTGCAGGCTATGACGGGGGCAGATGAAGGAGCCGCCATGCTGAACCCCGCTGATCCTGCTTTTCTGGAAACCTTGGCCGCAGCCTTGCCCGTGGGCAGTTTGATGCAGCCCACGCCGAACTATCTGGCCGACCCGCGTGGGCGTATCGGTGGGCAGGCGGCGGCGGTGGCGCGGCCCCGCACCGTGGCCGAGGTGTCCACCATTCTTGCGGCCTGTAACGCGGCAAAGGTGGGGGTGGTGCCCTTTGGCGGCGGCACGGGTTTGGTGCTGGGGCAGGTGATGGCCGAGGGGCCTTTGCCCTTGGTGCTGTCGCTGGAACGGATGCGCGCGGTGCGGGCGGTGTATCCTGCAGAAAACGTTTTGGTGGTAGAGGCGGGCGCCACCTTGGCCGAGGTGCAGGCCGCTGCCGAAGGGGCGGGGCGGCTGTTTCCCCTGTCGCTGGCCAGTCAGGGCACGGCCCGCATTGGTGGCAACCTTTCCACCAATGCGGGCGGGGTGAATGTGCTGCGCTATGGCAATACGCGCGATCTGTGTCTGGGGCTGGAGGCGGTGCTGCCCGATGGCACGATCTGGCACGGGCTGAAACGGTTGCGCAAGGATAACACCGGCTATGACCTGCGCAATCTGCTGATCGGGGCCGAAGGGACGCTGGGGGTGATTACTGCGGCCAGCCTGAAACTCGCGCCCATTCCGGCGGCCATGGCAACGGCCTTGCTAGTGGTGCCAAGCCCTGCGGCGGCGCTGGACTTGCTGGCGCTGGCGCAGGCGCGTCTGGGTGGCATGATCTCGGCGTTTGAGCTGATCTCAGGCATGGGGCTGGCTTTTCTGGCCGAAAAACTGCCCGAGCAGCGCCAACCCTTTGCCGAGGCCCCGGCGTGGATGGTGTTGGTTGATCTGGGCTTGCCCGAAGGCATCACCCCCGATGACGCGCTGGAGGGGGTGTTTGCGGCGGGGGCCGAGGCGGGGTGCGTGCTGGACGGTGTTATCGCGCAATCCCATGCACAGCGGGCCGAGTTCTGGGCGCTGCGTGAGAATATTCCCGAAGCCAACCGCCGTATCGGGGCGATTTCCAGCCATGATATCTCGCTGCCGCTGGGCGAGATTGCGGGATTCATCACCGAGGCAGGCCCCGCGCTGGCGGCTTTGGGGCAATGGCGCATCAATTGCTTTGGCCATCTGGGTGATGGCAACCTGCATTACAACGTCTTTCCCATCCCCGGTGAAACCCGCGCCCAACATGAACCCCGGCGCGAGGCGATCAAGACCCTGGTGCATGATATGGTCCATGCGCGCGGCGGCTCTGTCAGTGCCGAACATGGCATCGGGCGGCTGAAGGTGGATGATCTGGAAAAATACGGCGACCCGGCCAAACTGGCCGCGATGCGCGCGATCAAGGCCGCGCTGGACCCGAATGGCATCATGAACCCCGGCGCGGTGCTGCGCGGCCCCGCCTGATTTCATCTTGGCATAAATACCTGCCTGCTTTTGCCACAAGCCCCCATGCCAAAGATGCGAAAACCCCGCCGGGGTGAACCGGCGGGGCTGGGGGTTTGGGGTTGAGTGGTCACGTGTTTTGCAAGCAGCGACCGGTCATCCCGGTTCCTTCGTTCTAGAGTGATTCCGTTACCAAAAGGTTATCAGCAGCCAAACTTCGGCCCATCCGGTCAATGTCCGTCAAAGGCGCACAGCGCATGCACCTCCATCCCCATCTTTTCCAGTTTGGCGCGGCCGCCAAGGTCGGGCAGGTCCACCACAAAGGCGCAGCCGATGACCTGCGCGCCAAGGCGTTCGATCAGCTTGATACCGGCCTCGGCGGTGCCGCCTGTGGCCAGAAGGTCATCAACCAGCAACACTTTTTCGCCGGGTTGAAAGGCATCGTCATGCACCTCGACCACCGCCTCGCCATATTCCAGCTTGTAATCCTGCGCGATGGTGCGGCCCGGCAGCTTGCCTTTCTTGCGGATCGGCACGAAACCGGTGGACAGCTGATGCGCCACCGCGCCGCCCAGAATGAAGCCGCGCGCCTCTAGCCCCGTCACCTTGTCGATGCGCATCCCGGCATAGGGCGACAGCAACTGGTCAATCGCCATGCGAAAGCCGCGCGGGTCGGCAAAGAGCGTGGTGACATCGCGAAACAAGATCCCCTCATGCGGGAAATCGACGATGGTGCGGATGTAATCTTTGACGGTTTTGGTCATGGCGGGCCTTTCTAAAAGCCGAAACTGGGTTTCACGATCATCAGCCCATAGACCCCGACCAGCAGGCCAAAGGCAGGCCAGCCCAGCAGGAACCACAGGCGGAATTTGCGCTTTGCAAGGTCGGGAAGTGGGGTGCCTTCGTCAAGGGCGATTGCGGCAAGGTCGCGGATCTGGATTTGCAGAAACACCACGGGGAGCCAGCAGGCAAAGGCAAGGATATAGGCAAGATAGGTCAGCAGCAGCCACGGCTCGGCCAAGGAATAGCCGGCGGTATGGGCCAGCCAGACCCCGGTGACGGGCTGCAAAATTCCGGCAGGCGTGGTGAACAGCCAATCGGCCACAACCACGCCGGAGGCAACGGAATGCACGGTTTCCACCTTGCCGGTCTGCATGGCCCAGACCATCTGGAACGCCGTGCCGATGCCAGTGCCGAACAGAACAGTGGAACACAGGATATGCAGCCATTTCGCAAGGTGGTAGGCGTCCATCATCTTTCCTCGATCAAGGCGATATGGGTGGCGATCAGCATCAGGATCGGCAGGTTCTTAAGCAGCTCGCCAAAAGGGGCAAGCCATAGGGCCGGCAGCAGAACACTCAGCGCCAGCGTATAGCCTGTCACCATCGCCAATTGCGCCCAGCCAATAGCGCGCGGGGCGATGTTGCGCAGCAGCGCCCAGCCAAGCGCAAGGTCGATCAGCCCGGTGCCGCGCGCCAGCAGGGTCAGCGACACATCGGGCAGCGGCAATCCGGCGAACAGCGGGCTGAACGCCGCGACCGGCAGCAACAGGCCCAGCAGGCCAGAGGCCAGCCACATCACGGCAAGGGTCAGCCGGATCAGGGGTTTCAGAAGGTAAAGCCGGGCTTGCCACAGGTCTTGGGTGCCTGCGGGGCGGGCGTTGATAAACTGGCTGACGCCGCGCGGCCGCGTGGGCAGTTTGGCCAGCAAAGCCGCCGGATCGGCCAGAAGCGAATGGTTCAACTGCGCCACCGCCGTGGCCGATATGGGGCCAAGGCGCAGGGCATCCCCCAGCCGCCCCACCGCGCCCGCCAACTGGTTGGGCATGGCCCAAGTGCGCGTCTGTGGCAGGCCGAACCAGCGACGGAGCATCGCGATCAACTCTGCCTGACGGATCACCTCGGGGCCGCCAATCTCCCATGCGCCATTGGGGCGCGGGCCGGGGCCGGGTGGGGTGGCAAGGCAATCGGCGATCACTTGGGCAAGGTCTTGGGCGTGGATCGGGTTCACGGGCTGCTGGCCGCCACCGATCAGCGGTGTTACCATCGGCAAAACCGCCAAAGCCCTTAACAGCGAGGAACCACCGTAGGAGCTATCGGCCAGCACCAGCCCGGCGCGCAGGATGGTGGCGTTGTGGCGCTGCGCCACGGCCTCGCCCTCGCGGCGGAAGGCGGCAAAGCTGGTGTCGGCCTCTATCCCTACGGCTGACAGCAGCACCGATTGCCCGCCGTCCAGTGCGGCCATCGCGGCGTCTGGGGCCGCTATGTGAACCGCGCGGAAGGCGGCATCGCTGCCGGTCAGCAGGCCCGCCGCATTGACCAGATGCACGCCCGCCGCCAGATGCGGTGCCCAGAAGGCAGGCTGGTGGCAGGCGGGATCGGTCAGATCAACGGCAAGGGTTTTGAACCCCATCCGGGCAAGGCGCTGCGGCGCGCGGGCGCAAGCGGTCACGTCATAGCCTTGTTCGCGCAGGGCAAAGGCGATGTGCCGCCCGATAAAGCCATCGGCCCCAAGGATCAGAACCGCTTTGGTCACGCGCCCAAAACCCGGCCCAACACCCGGCCCGACACTACGTCCAGCTTTGCCAAGACCTCGGGGTCGCGGGCGGAAGGGGCTGTCATGATGGCATGGTCCAGCGCGCGGTCGCAGCCATGCGGGCACGGCGCGCGATCAGCACCCAGAAGGGCGGGCAGACCGGCGACCATGGTTTTGGCGTGGCCGGAATTGGCCGTCAGGGTTGCGATCACCTCGGCCACATCCACCGCGCCATGCGCCTCGTGCCAGCAGTCGTAATCTGTCACCATCGCGACAGAAGCATAGCACAGCTCTGCCTCGCGGGCGAGTTTGGCCTCGGGCATATTGGTCATGCCGATCACATCCGCGCCCCATTGCCGGTAAAGCCGCGATTCGGCGAGGGTGGAAAACTGCGGCCCTTCCATCGCCAGATAGGTGCCGCCCCGATGCACCCGCACCCCGGTTGCCGCCTGCGCGCAAGCCGCGCCCAGCCGGGGGCAGGTGGGATGGGCAACCGAAACATGCGCCACGCAGCCTGCGCCGAAAAAGCTTTTCTCGCGCGCGAAGGTGCGGTCGATGAACTGATCGACGATCACGAAATCCCCCGGCGCGTAATCTTCGCGCAACGACCCGCAGGCGGAAACAGAGATGACATCGGTGCAGCCCAGCCGTTTCAGCGCGTCGATATTGGCGCGGTAGGGCACATCGGTCGGCGACAACCGGTGGCCGCGCCCGTGGCGGGGCAAGAACGCCATCGGCACGCCGCCCAAGCGCCCGACCAGCACCTGATCTGACGGCGCGCCCCAAGGGGTTTTGACCTTGACCCAGGACGCGCCTTCCAGCCCGTCAATCTCATATAGGCCAGAGCCGCCAATCACGCCGATCATCGTTTTCATCATACTGCCCTTTGCGCGGCCCCGCTGCCGTTGTCGCAAGAATAGGGGGCAAGCCTTGGCGGTGAAAGGCTAAAAGCAGCTTTCTGCGCCGCTGCCCAATTAACCCTTGCAAGGATCGCGCCTGCATGTTTTTTGCAACTGGGATTCACGGAGGAGGCCGCCTTTGTATCGGTTGGACGAAGAAACCGAGGCCGACTGGTGGGAGGTCGAAGCACTGTATGACCTGTGTTTCGCGCCGGGTCGCACGGCTTTGTCGTCTTATCGTTTGCGCGAAGGGGTGCCGACGATTGCCGCCCTGTGCCTGCTGCTGCGGGATGAGGCCGGGGTGTTGGCCGCCGCCATCCGCTATTGGCCCGCCAAAGTGAATGGGCGCGATATTTTGCTGTTGGGGCCGGTTGCGGTGCACCCGACCCGGCAGGGCGAAGGGCTGGGGGCCTTGCTGATCACCGAAAGCCTGTCACGCGCGCGCGGGCTTGGCTGGGCGCGGGTTTTGCTGGTGGGGGATGCGCCCTATTACCGCCGCTTCGGCTTTGCCAAGCTGGACCATGTCGAGATGCCGCCCCCCACCAACCCCGACCGCGTGCTGGGCAAAGAGCTGCGGGCAGGCGCATGGGACGGTGTGACCGGAGAAGTGACGCGCGCTGTCGCCTGATGTGCCCGCGGGTGCTTGTTTTGTGGCCCTGCGCAGCTTACCTCTTGTTGCATGGAAGATGATGTCACGCACCCTTTGCCTGCGATCCTGCCCCCGACTGCCGGGCCAGAGATTGCTGCGCTGGCGGCACGGCAGATGCGGGCCAATGGGCCGCTGATGCGGATCATCAACAAATTTGGCGGCAAGATCGAAGATCAGATGGGGCATCTGCCCGATGGGCTGCGCAAGCAGATTGAGCGGATCACCTCTGACGCGTTGCAGCGCGCCGTCAATCTGGCCGATCATGGCCGCCATGCCCCCGATTTTGGCCCGCGCGGCGCACCGGCGCTGGCGGCGCTGACTGGGGCCGTGGGGGGCGCGGGCGGGCTGGCCACGGCTTTGGCGGAATTGCCTGTTACCATCACCGTGATCTTGCACGCCATTCTGCGCGCCGCCGAGGAGGAGGGGTTTGACACCCGCCTGCCCGAAGTGCGGGCCGAAGCCTTGCGGGTGCTGTCGGCAGGTGGGCCACTGGCCGAGGATGACGGCATCAACACCTCTTTCCTTGGCGCGCGGATGACCTTGACGGGGCCTGCACTGCACAAGCTGCTGGCCAAAATCGTGCCGGGCTTTGCCTCGGTGCTGACGCAAAAACTGGCGGCGCAAGCGGTGCCGGTGCTGGGGGCCGTGACGGGGGCGGGGTTGAACACCGCCTTTCTGACCCATTACCGCGAATTGGCGCATATCCGTTTCGGCCTGTTGCGATTGACGGTGCTGCATGGGGCGGAACCGGTGCGCAAGGCCTTTGAGGCGGAATTGAAGCTGCTGAAAATCGCGAAATAGGCGCGGGGGTCAGCCCTTTATCCCATAGCGGGCCATCTTGTCGGCAAGGGTGCGGCGCGGCACCCCAAGCGCCTGCGCCGCGCGTTCGACCGATTGGCCATAGCGATCCAGCGCGGCGGTGATTTCGCGCGCCTCATAATCGGCCATGCGTTCGGGCAGGGTTTCACCTTTGGGCAAATCGGCGGCAGGGCCGACGCCCAAGCCAAGGGCAAAGCGTTCGGCCATGGATTTCAGCTCTCGCACATTGCCGGGCCAGTCACGCCGCATCAGATCACGGCGCAGGCCGATGGTGATCTCGGGCGCATCGCGGCCATAGCGGCGGGCGGCAAGGCTGACATAATGCGCAAAGATCAAGGCGATATCGGGGCCAAGATTGCGCAGAGGCGGCAAGGCCACCTCAGCCCCGGCAAGGCGGTAGAACAGATCGGCGCGAAAGCGGCCTTCGGCGCAGGCCGCGCGCAGATCGGTTTTTGAGGTGGTCAGAATACGAATATCCAGCGGGCGCAGGTGGTTCTCGCCGATGCGTTCGACCTGCCGTTCCTGAAGTGCGCGCAGCAGCTTGCCTTGCAGCGGCAGTGGCATCGATTCCACCTCGTCCAGCACAAGGCTGCCGCCATTGGCCGCCTCCAGCTTGCCGGGTTTTTCCTGCGCGCCGGGAAAGGCGGCGGCAGCATGGCCAAAGACCTCCAGTTCGAACAGCGCCTCGGGCAGGGCGGCGCAGTTCAGTGCGACATAGGGGCCTTGCGCGCGTTTGGAGGCGGCATGCAGCGCGCGGGCCGCAAGTTCCTTGCCGGTGCCGGTTTCGCCCGTCAGGATCACATCCACATCCAAGGGCGCAAGCGCGGAAAGCCGTTCGTTCAGCGCGGTGATGGCGGGGCTTTCGCCAAGGATCGCGCCGGATTTCAGCGACAGTTCCTTTTGCAGCCGCGCCACTTCGGCCCGGGTGGCACGGGCGCGCAAGGCCCGCGCCAGAACCGACAGCAGATGCGCCGCGTCATAGGGTTTTTCCAGAAAATCCTCGGCCCCGGCTTGAATGGCGCGCACCGCTTGGGCCACATCGCCGTGGCCCGTCAGCATGATGACGGGGATGTCGCGCGCCTGTGTGGCAATCGCGGCCAGCAGGTCCATGCCATCCATCCCCGGCATCCGCAGATCGGTCAGGATGGCATCGGGCGGGGTTGCGGCGGCGGCCTCTACCGCGTCTTGCGCCCGTTCAAAGGCGCGCACGCTATGGCCGCCCACTTCGACCAGATCGGCCAGCGCGGCAAGGTGGTCGGCATCATCATCGACGATAAAGACAGTCATGCGGCGGTCTCTTCCTGGCTTTGCGGGGTTGGCAGCGCCAAGGTGACTTCGGTGCCTTGGCCGGGGGCAGAGGTGATGCGGATTTCCCCGCCGAATTCCGCGATGATCGCCTGTGAGATGGACAGGCCCAGCCCCAGCCCTTCGCCGCTGATTTTGGTGGAAAAGAAGGGTTCGGCCACGCGCGGCAGGTCTGCGGGGTCGATGCCTGTGCCGGTGTCACGCACGCGGATCAGCGTTTGGGTGTCGGTCGCCTCGCAGTGCACGGTGATGCTGGCGCCGTCGCAGCCTTCGACCGCGTCCAGCGCGTTCAGCAACAGGTTGACCAGAACCTGTTCCATGCGGATGGCCCCGGCGCGCAGGTGCAGCGGGGTTTCGGGGGGCGCGAATTGCGGCGTCACCCCCACGGCCTTGGCGCGGGGGGCGACCAGATCCATCGCGTTTTCCACGATCTGGGTGACGCTGACCAGTGAAAGCTGCCCCTGTTCCTTGCGGCTGAAGCTTTTGAGATGTTTGGTCGTGCGCTGCATACGACGCACAAGCCCGCGCACGGTTGCGATGCGGGTTTTGGTTTTTTCCTGACCCTTGGGCAAGGCAATTTCGGCGGCACCCAAGGTGGCCTCCATCGCGGCGAGGGGTTGGCTGATTTCATGCACGATGGCAGCAGACATGCGGCCAAGCGCGGCCATTTTTTCGGAATGGATCAGACCTTCTTGTGCGGCGCGCAATTCGGCCTCGGTCTGGCGGCGGGCCTGCACCTCATGCGCGAGATCGCGGGTGCGTTCGGCGACGCGGGTTTCCAGCAGGGCGTTCTGACGCAGGCGCAGGGCGACAAGCTGGCGGCGCTGATGCGCGATCTTGGCAAGCCCGGTGGCCAGCAGCGCCAGCAACGCCGCCCCCAGTGCCGAAAGCGTGGCCGTGGTGGCAACCGGGGCGATGGGGGCACCCGCCATCAGCATCCAGCCGTCATCGGTCAGGGGGCGCGCGCGGATCAGCATGGGGCCATGGGCCGACGCGGCACGGTCCGGGGCTGTGAGGATGGCATCGGCATCGACGAGTTCCACCCCGTCATAGGTGCGGGCCTCGCGGATGCGGGCCACGGTTTGCGGCGACAGGGCCGTGGTGGGCCGATAAAGCCATTCCGCAGCACCCGACAGAAAGGCCACGCCATCCTGGTCGATGATGGCGGTGGCAAGGCCCGCCTCCAGCCAGGTTGCCTGCAAGGGCCGCAGATCGACCTTGACCACCAGAACCCCGCGCACGCTGCCCATGGTGACAGGGGTGGACAGGAAATAGCCCGGCTCGCCCGTGGTGGTGCCGATGGCGTAATAGCGGCCGTTGATGCCTTGCATGGCCGCCTTGAAATAGGGGCGGAAATCGAAGTTCAGCCCGACGAGGTTCAGCGCGGTCTGATAGTTGGAGGCTGCCAAGGTGGTGCCATCGGGGGCAATCAGGAACAGCAGCGAGGCCCCGGACAAGGCGCTGAGTTTGGCGAGATATTGATTGGCGGCGTCAATATGGGCCGGGTTTTGCGGCGTGTTTACTGCGGCAAGGATGCGGGCATCCTGTGCGGCAATGGCAGGCAAGGAGCCAAAGCGCGCGATTTCGGTTTCCACGGCGCGGGCGGTCAGGATCAGGGATTGGTCCAGTTGCGAGCGCAGCGCCTCTTCGCCCGCGCGATAGGTCAGGTGATAGGTCAGCGCTGCGGCACAAAGTGCCAGTGCAATTGCTGCGATCAGGGTGCGAGGCCCGGTCATGCATCCCCCAGCAAACGGTCGACGATATGGGCGGCGATGGGAAGGGCCGAGGTGGCCGCCGGCGAAGGCGCGTTGCAGACATGCAGGCTGTGGCGGCTGTCGACAAACAGGAAATCATCAATGATGCGGCCATCGCGGGCCACGGCCTGTGCGCGGATGCCGGATTTATAGGGGGCGAGATCGGCCAGTTCGATGCGCGCGCAATAGCGTTGCACCTTTTTCAGATAGCGCTTGCGCGACAGGGCCGAGGCAAGCTCATCTGCCGCTGAGGCGGCATTCTTCGCCAGCAGTTTCCAGAACCCCGGATAGCTGAGCGCGGCGGCAAGGTCTGTCGGATTGAGGCTGGTTTTGGCATAGCCTTCGCGCGCGCCTGCCAGCACGGCAGAGGGGCCAACGGTGAAGCCCCCATTCATCTTGCGGGTGAGATGGACGCCAAGGAACGGGCGTTCCGGGTCCGGGATCGGGTAGATCAGGTGTTGCACCAGATCGGCGGGTTGGTTCTTGATGGCAAAGTAATCGCCGCGAAAGGGGATGATGCGAAAATCGACCTGTGCCCCGAAGCGGGCGGCCATGCGGTCGGCTTGCAGCCCCGCGCAGAACACGGCTTTGCCGGCCGAAATTGTGCCATGGGTGGTGTGCAAGGTGACGCCTTGGGCGGTTTCATCGCCGCCCGTGACTTGGGTGCCCAGTTGCAGCATCCCGCCGCGGCTGGTGAACAACGCGGCCATCTTGCGGGCCATTTCGGCGTAATCCACGATTCCGGTGCTGGGCGACAAAAGCGCGCCTATGGCCGAGATATTGGGCTCCAGTTTCCGCGCATCGGCGCCGGAAAGGCGTTCGATACGGATCCCATTGGCGCGGGCGCGGGATTCGAGGGTTTCCATGCGCGGCAGTTCAGAGGCGTCAGTGGCGACGATCAGCTTGCCGCAGGTTTGGGTGGCGATGCCATGTTCGGCGCAAAAGGCATTGGTGGCGGCCACGCCTTGCGCGCAGAACCGCGCCTTGAGGCTGCCAGGCGCATAATAGACCCCGGCATGAATGACGCCGGAGTTGCGCCCGGTCTGGTGCAGTGCGGGCTGGGGTTCCTTTTCCAGCAGGGTGATTTTGGCGCGGGGATGGCGGGATTGCAGATTAAGGGCGGTGGCAAGGCCGACAATACCGCCGCCGACAAGTGCGAAATCTGTGGTGGTTGCGTTTGTCATACGGGTCGCCTTTGCGTGGAAGGGGCGCGGGGGCTTTGCCCCCCTTGGCCTTGCGGCCAATTCCCCCCAGGATATTTTCACCGAAAAGAAAGCGGAAGTATTCAGGTTTTTGGGCAGGGTTTCAGGGTGATGGGTTTGCCTGCCGCTGTGCCGAGGTCCTGGCAGGTGCCATCTGCGCAAAGATGCCAGCCGCCGCCGGTGGCCCCTGAGGCGGCGAGGGTGAGGCTGGGCAGGGTTTGATTGGGGGACCAGACCCACCAGCCGTTTTCCAGCTTCGCGCTATCGGCGGGTTCCATGCCTGCGCCGGAGCCTTTGATCGCGGCGCGGGTCAGGGTGAGGGTTTGGCCCGTGATCTGGTAGGTTTCGACCCAGTCGATTTTCTCGACCGAATGGGTCCAGCGCAGGGTGAAGCTGGGTGAGGTGAGGGCGAGCAGCGCCGCCCCGACCATGAGGCAGGCGGTCATGCCGGGGCCTTTTTGCGCAGCCAGAGGGCGGCGGCGAAGGCAGCGACAAGGGCGAAGCCAATCTCATCGGTGATGGGCAGCGCGGCGATCAGCGTGCCTGCGGCGGCCACGGCCAACGCGCGTTCCCACAGGGCGAGCGGGCGGCCCAGCCAGCCGATGACCGCCGCGCCCCAGAGAGCAATCGCGATGCCTGCCTTGACCACGATATAGGCCACGGCAGGGGCAAAGCCGATCGCCTCGGCTAAGGCGCCGCCGGGTTGCAGCATCAGGGCGGGGGTATAGACGGCCATATAGGGAATGACGAAGCCTGCTGCGGCGATTTTCACCGCCTGCATCGAGATGCGCAGACCGCTATCCTTGGCAATCGGGGCGGCGGCGAAGCAGGCCAGTGCCACGGGCGGTGTCAGGTCGGCCAGAATGCCGAAGTAGAACACGAACATATGGCTGACGATCAGCGGCACGCCGAGTTCCAGCAGCGCGGGGCCAGCGATGGCCGAGGTGATGATGTAATTGGGGATGGTGGGGATGCCCATGCCAAGGATGATGCAGGTGATCATGGTCAGGATCAGCGACAGGATCAGGCTGTTTTGCCCGACCGAGACGATGAAGCTACCGAAGGTATTGGCAACCCCGGTCAGCGTCATGGTGCCGATGATGATGCCCACCAGCGCGCAGGCGATGCCCACGGGCAGGGCGGTTTTTGCGCCATCGGCCAGCGCGTCGCGGCAGATGGCCAGCGTTTCGCGCCCGCCTTTGTTCAGCGCATTCCATACGACCAATGCAATGATGGCGGACATCACGACCCAGATGCCCAGTTCAAAGAAAGCTGCTGCGATCAGGCCCAGACCGATCCAGAAGATCACGCGGATCACGCCTTCGGGCAGGTTCAGCACCGCCGAGGCCCCGAGGATCAGCATCACCGTCAGCGCCAGCCCGATGGTGCCCGCGAAAAGCGGCGTGTAGCCCGAAAACAGCAGGTAAACCAGCACCGCCAGCGGCAGGATCAGGTGCCAGCCTTCGCGGATCGCCTTGCGGGGGGAGGGGAGTTGATCTTTGGCCATGCCGACCAGATTGGCGCGGCCTGCCTCGAGATGCACCATCCAGAAGGCGGAGGCGAAATACAGGATGGCGGGGATGAGGGCGGCGGTGACCACCTCAAAATATTCGACCCCCAGCGTTTCGGCCATGATGAAGGCCACAGCGCCCATGACGGGGGGCATAAGCTGGCCGCCCATGGAGGCCGTTGCCTCCACCCCGCCAGCAAAGGCGGGGCGGTAGCCGAAGGATTTCATCAGCGGAATGGTGAATTGCCCGGTGGTCACGACATTGGCAACCCCAGAGCCAGAGATGGTGCCCATCAGGCCAGAAGACAGCACCGACACCTTGGCCGGGCCGCCTTGTTTATGGCCGACAAGGCCCAGCGAGACATCGGTGAACAGTTTGATCATCCCGGCTTTTTCCAGAAAGGAGCCGAAAAGGATGAACAGGAAGATATAGGTCGAGGAGACATAGATCGGGATGCCGTAGATGCCTTCGGTGCCAAAGGCCATATGGTCGACGACTTGGGAAAAGTCATAGCCGCGGTGGTTGAAGGGGCGGGGCAGGTGCTGGCCGAACAGGCAGTAAGACAGGAACAGGCCCGAGATGATGGGCAGCGCGGGGCCCATCAGCGCCCAAGCGGCGGCGAACACGGTGAACAGCGCGATGCAGCCGATGACGATATCGCTGGTCAGCGGGTCGCCTGCGCGCATGATCAGCGGCACATATTCCCACCATTGATAGCCTGCAACGATGACCCCAAGGGCGGCCATGATCCAGCCGATAATCCGCGCAGGGCGGGAGCCACCTTTCAAAATGGCGAGCAAGGGAAAGCCCAGCAGCGCCAGAAAGCCAAGGTGAAAGGCGCGGGTGATCTGGCTTGCGAAATCAATCAGATGCGCGGCGGTCGCGATTTGAAACACCGAAAAGGCGACGGCGATCCAGAACAGGATGCGCCCTTCCATGCCGGGGGGGAAACCAGAGGAGAGCGGATCATGATGCGCTGTGGCCTCGGCCGTGTTCGATAGATTGTCCTGCATGAATGACGCCCTCCCCTGCGGTCATGAAACGGGCGGCCCCCTTGGTCAGGGGCCGCCCTATTGGTCCGTCTGGCGGATTACTTGATCAGGCCGACTTCGCGGTAATAGCGCTCGGCGCCCGGATGCAGCGGGATCGGCATGCCAGTCAGCGCGGTGTCCAGCGTGATGTTTTCAGCCGATTTATGCGCGGCCACCAGCGTGGGCAGGTTTTCAAACATCAGTTTGGTCATCTGATAGGCGGTTTCTTCGGACACATCCTCATGCGTGACAAAGAAGTTCATCACGGCCACGGTCGCGACATCTTCGGTCTGGCCTTCATAGGTGCCCGCCGGAATCACACCCGGCACAAAGGGCGCGCCCAGCTTTTCCACCACATCGGCAGGAACCGAGACGATTTGCGTGGGCATGGCGGTTGCCAGATCCTTGATCGAGGCCACACCGATGCCCGCCGATTGCAGCGTGGCGTCAAGCTGACGGTTCTTTTGCAATTCGACCGATTCCGCGAAGGGCAGATATTCCACCTTCGCCATATCGTCATAGCTCATGCCTGCGGCTTCCAGAATGGCGCGGGCGTTCAGCTCGGTGCCGGATTTGGGCGCGCCGACCGACAGGCTTTTGCCTTTCAGATCGGCAAGGGTTTTTACGCCGCTGTCAGCGGTTGCCGCGATCTGGATATAGTTCGGATAGGCCGCCGCAATACCGCGCAGCTTTGCCAGCGGCTCTTTGAAACCGACATCGGCATTGCCTTCCCAAGCGAATTTCACCGAATCGCCAAGCGCCAGCGCCAGTTCGCCTTTGCCCTGTTGCAGCAGGTTCAGGTTTTCCACGCTGGCTTTGGTGGATTGCACCTGCGCCTGCACGTTCGGAATTTTCTCGCCGTAAAGCGTGGCGAGCGCCGAGCCGACCGGGTAGTAGACGCCGGATGTGCCGCCAGTCAGGACGTTGATGAATTCTTGCGCATGCGATGCAACGGGGGCCGTTGCGATCACGGCGCCAGCGAACAGCCCGCGCAGGGTTGCGGTCATTTTCGTCATAGGGTCCTCCTCCAAGGTGTATATGCCATGCTATTTTGCATGATCTGTGGAGGAGTTTGGGCGAGAGGGTCGCAATCCTCAACCCTTTTCGGGCCGGTCGCGGGCATTTAGCCTGCAAAGGGTCGCCAAACGGCTGGCGAAAACCTGCCAGAAGCGGGGTCAGCCTTGCTGGCGGGCAAAGAAATCCATCACGGCGGGGCGCACGGTTTCGGCCCCTTCGGCGCAGGCGCTTTCAATCACCTCGCGCAGCGCGGTCAGATCGGTGCGGCGGATCAGGCTTTTGACCGGACCAATGGAGGCGGGGCGCATCGACAGGCTGCGCAGGCCCATGGCGGCAAGGCACACGCCTTCCACCGGGCGGCCCGCGTCTTCGCCACAAAAGGACAGTGGCGTATCGGTTTCCGCGCAGCGCGCCACGATCTGACGGATGAAGCCAAGGAATGAGGCGTTCAGCGTATCATAGCGGCGGCGCACGCGTTCATTCTCGCGGTCGGCGGCAAAGAAGAATTGCTTGAGGTCATTGCCGCCGATCGAAATGAAATCCGCCGCCTCAAAGAAGGCGCGGGGGGCAAAGGCAAGGCTGGGGGTTTCCAGCATCGCACCGATTTCAAAATGGGCGGGAACGGTGTGCCCCATCGCCTTTTCGCGTTCATACTGGCCCATGACATGCGCGCGCGCGGCCACGAATTCCGCATGTTCGGCGATGAAGGGAAACATGATCGACAAGGGGCGGCCATTGGCCGCGCGCAGCAGCGCCTGCGCCTGCATCCGCAACACACCCGGCTTGTCCAGCCCCACGCGGATCGCACGCCAGCCCATCGCGGGGTTGGGTTCATCCTGCGGTTTCATATAGGGCAGCACCTTGTCCGACCCGATATCCAGCGTGCGGAAGGCGACGCGGCGGCCTTTGGCGGCATCCATCACGCGGGCGTAAAGCCGGGCCAGTTCATCCCGTTTGGGCATCTGGTTGCGGATCAGGAATTGCAATTCGGTGCGGAACAGGCCCACGCCTTCGGCCCCCGAGCCTTCAAGGCTGGGCAGGTCGGCCATCAGGCCCGCGTTCATTTGCAAGCTGATCGTGGTGCCACAGGTGGATTGGGCAGGTTTGTCGCGCAAGCCTGCATAGCGCTGCTGCGCCTCGGCCTGCATGGCGATCTTGTCGCGGAAAGCGGCGGCCACCGTTTCCTCGGGGCGTAGGTGTGCGATGCCCTGATCGCCATCCACAAGAATGGGATCGCCGTTCAGCGCCTCTTCGATGATGCCTTTGGCATTGATCACAAGCGGGATAGCCAAAGCCCGCGCCACAATCGCGGCATGAGAGCCGACAGAGCCTTCGGACAGCACAACGCCGCGCAGTTTCTTGCCGTAATCCAGCAATTCCGCCGGGCCGATGTTGCGGGCCACCAGCACCGGGTTTTCCGGCATCTCGGCCCCGGTGTCCTTGCCTTGCCCGGTCAGGATGCGCAGCAGTCGGTTCGACAGGTCATCCAGATCATGCAGGCGTTCGCGCAAATAGGCGTCCGGCACCTGGCCCAGCCGCACCCGCGCGGCGGATTGTTCCTTTTCCACAGCGGCTTCGGCCGACAGGCCCGCCTGAATATCCTCTTCCATCCGGCGCAGCCAGCCGCGCGAATGGGCAAACATCCGATACGCCTCCAGCACCTGCTTTTGGTCCTTATCAAGGCTTTGCGCCGCCAGCAGGTCATCGACCGAGACGCGCAATTCCCCTACGGCGGCGCGGATGCGTTCGATTTCGGCTTGCGGATCATCGGCCACGGGGTTGGTGACAACCACGCGGGCCTCATGCAGCCAGACATGGCCTTCGGCTGCGCCTTCCTGCCCGGTGCCGCCGCGAAACATCACCGGTTGCTTGTGCAGCGCGCCCAAAGCCTCCCCCTCGCCAAGGAAGGCGCCAAGTTCCGTCATCTCGGCCAGAACCATGGCGACGACTTCCAGCGCGTAGACCTCATCTTCGGAATATTGCCGCGCGGCTTTGGATTGCACCACCAAGACGCCCAGCTTTTCGCCAACGCGCTGGATCGGCACACCAAGGAAGGACGAAAAAATCTCCTCCCCGGTTTCGGGCATGAAGCGGAACCCTTTTTCCTTGGGCGCATCCGCAGAGTTGACGGGAATACCGGTGCGGGCAACGCGGCCCACAAGCCCTTCGCCCAGCCGCAGCCGGGTCTGGTGCACCGAGCCGGGCAACAGCCCTTCGGTCGCACAGAGTTCCAGCGTTTCGGCATCGCGGAAGAGATAGATAGAACACACCTCGGTGCCCATCGAATCCGCGATCAAACTGGTGATCCGGTCCAGCCGCTCCTGCCCCTCACCACGTTCGGCAAGGCTGTCGCGCAAGCGCTTCAAAAGCTTGCGACTGTCGCTTTCACTGCGTTCCGGCATGTTCCCCCGCTTGGGATAGGCGGGTCAGTCCGCCTTTTCCAATTCAAAGGCATCATGAAGCGCTTGCACCGCAAGTTCCATATATTTCCGGTCGATCAGCACAGAGATTTTGATCTCGGACGTGGAAATGACCTTAATATTCACATTTTCCGAGGAAAGCGCCTTAAACATAGTCGCCGCAACCCCCGCGTGTGACCGCATGCCAATGCCCACAACGGATACTTTGGCCACATCACTGTCGACGTTCAATTCGTCATAATTGATCTGGCCAGCCGCTTTGGCATCTTCCATCGCCTTGCGGGCGCGGGCCACCTGGTTGACCGGGCAAGAAAAGGTCATGTCGGTCACGGCGCCGGGGTGATCGTCATAATCCTTTTCAGAGATGTTCTGCACGATCATATCGACGTTCACACCTGCTTCGGACAGCGGGCCAAAGATGGCGGCGGCGATGCCGGGGCGATCCTCGACGGTGACGAGGGTGATCTTTGCCTCGTCCCGCGAATAGGCGACGCCAGAAACTACTTTCGATTCCATGATTTCATCCTCGTCACAGACAAGAGTGCCAGAGTTTTCATCCGTATCCTCGAAGGAGGACAGGACGCGCAGACGCACCTTATAGCGCATCGCCAATTCGACCGAGCGGGTTTGCAGAACCTTCGCCCCAAGGGACGCCAGTTCCAGCATTTCCTCAAACGCGATGCGGTCCAGTTTGCGCGCCTTGGAGGTGATGCGCGGGTCGGTGGTATAGATGCCATCGACATCGGTATAAATGTCACAACGCTCGGCCCCGAAGGCGGCGGCAAAGGCCACGGCTGTGGTATCCGACCCGCCGCGCCCCAGCGTGGTGATGCGGCCTTCGGGCGACACGCCCTGAAACCCTGCAACCACCGCCACCTTGAAGCCTTCGGCGAATTTCGCGTTGATATGGTCCGGCGGGATCGACACAAACCGCGCCGACGCATGGGCCGAGGTGGTGTTGATCGGCACTTGCCAACCTTGCCAGCTGCGGGCCGGGATATCCATTTCCTGCAAGGTCAGCGCCATCAGGCCTGCGGTCACATTTTCGCCGCTGGACACAACCGCGTCATATTCGCGGGCATCATACAGCGGCGAGGTGCTTTCGACCCAGCCGACCAGTTCATTGGTCTTGCCCGACATCGCGCTGACAATGACGATCACGTCATAGCCACGCTCTACCTCGCGCTTTACCTTCTGCGCGGCATTCTTGATGCGCGCCAGATCGGCAACCGAGGTTCCCCCAAATTTCATAACGAGAAGCGGCATGGATCCCTCCCACGGCCCCGAAGTTCGCGCGCTTCTTATGCGGCAAACCTTGCGGGCGCAAGAGGTGCATCATGCCGCAGGCGTTCTGATTTCATCTTGGTCTAAATACCTGATTCCAAGATCGCCTTCGCCGCGCGCTTTGGGGTTACAGCGCCCGCCAGCCAATATCGCGGCGGCAAAAGCCGCCCGGCCAGTCAATCGCATCGACCATGGCATAGGCGCGGGCCTGCGCCTCGGCCAGCGATGCGCCGCGTGAAGTGACGTTCAGCACGCGGCCGCCCGTGGCAATGACATCGCCATCGCGGGCCGCGGTGCCTGCATGAAAGACCATGTTGAAACTGTCTTCGGGCAGGGCGTCCAAGCCCTTGATCACGGTGCCTTTTTCTGGCGTGCCGGGGTAGCCGTTCGCCGCCATCACCACTGTCAGCGCATGATCCTCGGCCCAATTGGCCTGTGTGTCTGCCAATGCGCCTTTGGCGCAGGCCAGCAGCAGATCCAGCGCCTGCGCGCCAAGCCGCATCATCAGCACCTGACATTCCGGGTCGCCAAAGCGCACGTTATATTCCACCAGCCGCGCGTGGCCGTCCTTGATCATCAAACCGGCATAAAGCACGCCTTCAAACGGGGTGCCGCGGCGCGCCATTTCGGCCACGGTCGGGCGCACGATTTGATCCATCGCCTGCGCCAGCACCGCCTCTGACAGCACGGGTGCCGGGCTATAGGCCCCCATGCCGCCTGTGTTGGGGCCGGTATCGCCTTCGCCCACGCGCTTGTGGTCTTGCGCGGTGCCGATGGGCAATACATTGGTGCCATCGGACAGGATGAACAGGCTGGCTTCCTCGCCCTCCATGAACTCCTCGATCACCACTTCGGCCCCGGCAGCGCCGAAGGCCCCGCCGAAAATCTCGTCGATTCCGGCCAAGGCCTCGTCCAGCGTCATGCCCATGATGACGCCTTTACCCGCCGCCAGACCATCGGCCTTGATGACCAAAGGCGCGCCGTGTTCTGTCACATAGTCCCGCGCGGCCTGCGCATCGGTAAAGCGGGCATAGCCTGCGGTGGGGGCGGCGCAGGCGTCGCAAATCTCTTTGGTAAAGGCTTTGGAGGCTTCCAGCCGTGCCGCCGCAGCCGAAGGCCCGAAGGTCAGCAAGCCTGCGGCGCGGGTGGCATCGGCCACGCCTGCGGCCAAGGGTGCCTCGGGACCGACGACCACGAAATCTACGGCGTTTTCTTCGCAAAAGGCCACCACGGCGGCCCCGTCCATGATGTCGAAACTGGCACATTCGGCCAATTGGGCGATGCCCGCATTGCCCGGTGCCACGATCAGCCGGTCACATTTCGGGTTTTGCTTGATCGCCCATGCAAGGCTGTGTTCCCGCCCGCCGCTGCCCAAAATCAAGATATTCATCGCGCGCCCCCGCTTGGCCTTTGTTGGCAAGCGTCATAGTCTGTGCAAAGGGTCGCGACAACCGCTTAGACGCGACAAGAGGGCAGCAAAAGGAATTTGGATGAGCTTGACAGATGCGGCCCTGTGGAACCGTCTGATGGCGTTTCACTATGAAACGCCGGCGGCGGGTGGGCTGGTGGAACAGGTCACACAGGCGCTGGGCCTGACCAAGCGCGAGGCGCATTCGCGGGTAGAGGCCTATTTGCGGTTCATTTATTTGGTGGCCGTGTCGGATGAGGTTCTGGCCCCGTCAAAGCCAGTGGATGAGGTGTGGCACCTGCATCTGGAAGACGTAGCGCGCTATGAGGGCGCTTTTTGCCTGCTGCTTCTGGGCCGGGTTATCAACCACCACGAAGGCCGGCCAGCCCCTGCCAAAGACCCGGCCTACAGGCGCACCCTGGCCCGGTATCGCGCGGAATTCGGGGGCAAACCGCCGACCGCCCTGTGGCCTGCGCCGGCGCGGCCATCGGGCAAGCCGGTGGCGCTGATGGTCGGCGGGGTGGCTTGCCTTGCGGGCTCGGTTCTGGCGGCGGCGCCGATCTTGGCGCTGCTTGGGCTGTTGTTGCTGGTTGTGGGCTTTGTCTTGCTGCTGGACGGGTTCGGTGCGAAAAACGGCAAAGACAGCAGCGGTTGCGGCGGGTCCGGTTGTGGCGGGCGCGCGACATGCGCGTCAAACCACAGCGGGGGCGACAGCGGCGGTGACAGCGATGGCGGCGGCTGCGGCGGTGATTGAAAGGCTAAGGCATGAGTGACCTGTTCGAAGACGGCCCCGCAGGTGGTGCCAGTGGAAACTCCCCTGAATTCACGGTGTCTGAACTTTCAGGCGCGGTGAAGCGGGTGATCGAAGGGGAATTTGGCCTTGTCCGCGTGCGTGGCGAGATTGGGCGCGTGTCGCGGCCTGCCTCGGGGCATATGTATTTCGACCTGAAGGATGACCGTTCGGTCATCGCCGCGATTTCGTGGAAAGGGCAGGTTGCGAAAATGCAGGTCCGCCCGGAGGAGGGGATGGAAGTGGTGGCCACGGGCCGCATGACCACCTTTCCGGGTCAGTCGAAATATCAGTTGATCGTGGAAGATATCGCCCCAGCGGGTGCTGGTGCCTTGATGGCCATGCTGGAGGCGCGGCGAAAGGCACTGGCCGCCGAAGGCTTGTTTGATGCGGGGCGCAAACGGCCTTTGCCGTATTTGCCGAAGGTGATCGGGGTTGTCACCTCGCCTTCGGGTGCGGTGATCCGCGATATTCTGCACCGCCTGCGCGACCGTTTTCCGCGTCATGTGTTGGTGTGGCCGGTGGCTGTGCAGGGTCAAGCCTGCGCGCCCGAAGTGGCCGCCGCGATCCGTGGCTTCAACGCGATTGCGCCGGGGGGGCCGATCCCGCGGCCTGATCTGATTATCGTGGCGCGGGGCGGTGGGTCGCTTGAGGATCTGTGGGGCTTCAACGAGGAAATCGTGGTGCGGGCCGCGGCAGAAAGTGACATTCCGCTGATCTCGGCGGTGGGGCATGAAACCGATACCACGCTGATTGATTACGCCAGTGACCGCCGCGCGCCTACCCCTACGGCGGCGGCAGAAATGGCCGTGCCGGTGCGGATGGAATTGTTGGCGGCGCTGGACGGGCAAGGCGCGCGGCTGTCCCGCGCCATTGCGCAGATGGTGGGCCTGCGCGGTCAGCGCCTGCGCGATCTGGGCCGGGCCTTGCCCCGGTTGGACACGCTGACCCAAGCGTCTGCGCAGCGGTTTGATCTGTGGTCAGGCCGTTTGGGCGGTGCTTTGGTGATGGCTACCAGCACCAAACGCAGCGCGCTGGACCGGGTGGCCGCCCCGATGCGCCCGCGCCTGTTGCTGGATCTGGTGGCGCGGCGGCGTGACCGGCTGGACGAACGCGCCCGCGCCTTGGGAATGGCGCAAGCGCGGCGGGTCGAACGCGCGGGGGAGCGGCTGGACCTGCTTGCCGCCCGCCTGCCGCGCGCGTTGGACCGTGCCTTCGCCGATGCGGGGCGCGACATCGCCCGGTCGCGCGAAAAACTGACCGGGCTGGAGACGCGCCTGCAATCGGCCCAAAGCCTGCGCCTTGCCGACCTTACCAAACGGTTGGAGGCGCTGGACCGCACGCGGCAGACCTTGGGCTATGCTGAAACCTTGCGGCGCGGCTATGCCGTGGTGCGGGGCGAGGATGGGGTTGTCACCTCCAAAGCCATGGCAGAGCGGGCAGGGGCCTTGGAGATAGAGTTCCACGATGGCCGCCTTGGCCTGAAAACGGAGGCAAAGCCTGCCAAAGCCACGCCGCCCAAAACACCACCCGCCGGGCCAGACGGGCAGGGCCGTTTGTTCTGACGATGTTCGCTTTGTGATGTTTACTCGCAAAGCCCGCAGGGTTTTCCGGTGATAAATCGCGCAGCGCGCAGGGCGGATGTTGGGAAAGTGAAACTACACGCCCACATCCGGCCCGGTGCAGGCCAAAGGCTCATCGGTTTGGTTGACCTCTGACAGCTCGGTTCTGGGCGGGTCCGCGATGAAGCGCGCCTTCAGCTTGCCGTCGATCAGATGGAAGGTCCAGCATTGCGGGGTGGCATCATGTTCATAGACGAAACAGATTTCCTCGCCCTGTTCATACCAATGCCCGATGCGGCAGGTATCATCGACAAAGGCCCAGCGGACGCGCCGGTTGGATAGATATTGCTCTACCCCATACACCTCGCCGTTGGAGGCATAAGTCAGGGTTTTGCCGGTGGAATAGGCTTCAAATTCCGCCCCCGTCATCGGGTCTTCGCCCGCCAAAGCGGGAGAGGCGAGCAGCAAGGCAGACAGCAGAACAATGCGCATGAAACGGGCCTTTCGGGGTTCGCTTTGCCGCAGCATGTCGCAAAATCGCGCTGACTTCCAGTCACGCTTGCGTTGGTGGTGCTTTGGTTTGGGCGGTTGTGTGCCACTGGTCAAGGCGGCGGGTCATGACGCGTTTCCAGCGGCGCGGGGCAAGCGCCAATGTGCAGCAGATGGGCAGCGGATAGGGCAGGTAGGGGGCATCGCCGCGCGCGGGCAGGCGCAAGGCGGCATAGGGGCGCGAGGGATGGGCGTGATGATCGGAATGGCGCGGCGCGTTCAGCATCAGCGCCGAGGAGAACCAATGCGGCGCGTTCCAGCTATGCCGCTCGGACACGGGTTCAAGGCTGCCATCGGGGCGGGCATCGCGCAGCAAGCCATAGTGCTGAACGTAATCGGCCAGCAGCAACTGGCTGTGCCCATAGACGGCCAGCGCCAGCCAAGTGACAGCCCCGGCCCCCCCCGCCAGCGCAAAACCCAAAGCCAAGGATGCCAGCGAAATCGCGCCATATATCAGATAAGGGTGCAGCCCCGGCTTGCCCTGCCGCCGCGCCGTCTCTGCCAGCCAGCCCAGCCGGAAAGAGCCTGCCCAAGCCCGTGGCCAGAACTGGTAAAAACTCTCGCCCGCCCGCGCCGTGTTCGGATCGGCCAAGGAGGCTGCGTGGCGGTGGTGCACCAATCGGTGCGCCGAGGCGTGATGCCCGAACAGCATCGTCGCATAAAGCGTCACGCCCAGCCAATAGAGGCCCCGATTGCCACGGTGGATCAGCTCATGTGCGCAGGGGTTGGAAACCTGACCAAACCATTGCCCCGCCCCCAGCGCCAGCACCGCGCGTTCCCAGCCAGCCAAACCGCTTGGCCCCGCCACGGCCCAGACCACCAAGGGAAAAGCCACCAGATGCGCCAGCCCCAAGACCAGCAGCAAGGCATCGGCGGCGGGAAACTCGGTCCCCTCTGGCGCATCAAGGGCAACCATCGGGCTGAGTTGATCCAGAAGCGCCGTCAGCGCCCCCATATAAACCAGCGCGGCCAAGGCCCAGACTCCGCCAAACCCCGCGCCCAAGGCCAACAGGCCAAACGGGGCAAGGGCGGCCAAGGCAAAAAGGGGCATTTTGGGCATTGGTCATTTCCTGACAGGCGGCATTCGGCCATAACATAACCCTAACGGCGGTTCAGGCCAAAGGTTTAGGGGCAAGTGATGAATTTTGATTTGCTGCGTCACGATGTCATCCCATTGGGGCTGATCGCCGGGGCTTTGATCTGCTTTGTCGCCTATTGGCTGGTCTGGTCGGGGCGCGATACGGTCAGCCTGACGGGCGCTTGGGTGAAGGCGGGGGCGGCGGGCTTGGTGGCCCTGATGCTGTTGCTTGATGCGGCGCTGTTTTCCTCTCGGCTTCGGGCAGATGGTTTGCTTTGGCTCATGCCCTTGGGGTTGTTCTTCGGGGCGCTGGGCGATTTTGCCCTTGCCCGCCCTGCGGCGCGGGCCTTTCTGGCCGGCATGGCCGCCTTTGCGCTGGGCCATTTGCTGTATGCTTTCGCGCTGTGGCAGCGGACGGCTGATCTGAACGACCAGTTTGCCGCCTTGGGGGCGGCAGCACATGGGCTGTCCATCGGCCAAGGCCTTGCGCTTGCTGGTCTGCTTGGGCTTCTGATCTCTACCGAGTTTTGGCTTGCGCCCAAGACCGGCACATTGCGCTGGCCCGTGCGCGGCTATGTGCTGGTGATCGGCGTGATGGCGGCGGTTGCCATTCTGCTGGTGGAGTATCGGTTTGCAAGGGTCGTGCAAGCGGGGGCCGCGCTGTTTGTGCTGTCTGATCTTTTGCTGGCGCTGCGGCTGTTCGTGGTCGCCTCCCCCAAGGCAAAGCGGGTGCTGTCGTTGATGCTCTGGCCCGCCTATTGGTGTGGCCAGATGCTTTTGATGCTGGGGGCGCTGGGCTATTGGACCTTGCTCAAAGGCTAGGCCCTTTCATTAGCCGCCGGAATTGACTAGGTGAAGGAAAAGCATTCCCAAGCCGGAGGCCCGATGTCCTTTTTCAAAAAGCTGAAAGACCGGATGTTCCGATCCTCGGACAAAATCGGTGATGGGCTGGAGGCGCTGGTCAACACAGCCGGGGACCCGGTGGCCGAGGCACCGCCTGCCGCCAGTGCCCCCCCGCAAGCGGTTGAAATAGCGCCCCCTGCGGCGCCCAAAGCGGCACCCCCTGCTGCAAAACCCGATCCCAAACCCGGCATCCTTGGCCGCCTGATGGGCCAAACCCCAGCCGAGGCAAAGCGCGTCTTTGATGATGCCATGCTCGAAAGCCTTGAGGAATTGCTGATCGAGGCGGATATGGGCGTGGATACCGCCCTGCGCGTTACGGCCAATATCGCCGAAGGCCGCATGGGCAAACGCGTCAGCGCGACCGAGATCAAACAAGCGCTTGCCGCCGAAGTCACCCGGATCATGGACCCTGTGGCCAAGCCGATGCCGCTTTACGCCAAACGCCCGCAAGTGGTGCTGGTGGTGGGCGTCAATGGCTCTGGCAAGACCACGACCATCGGCAAGCTGGCCAGCCAGTTCAAAGCTGCGGGGAAATCGGTGGTGATCGCTGCGGGCGATACGTTCCGCGCCGCAGCGGTGGAGCAATTGCAGGTCTGGGGTCAGCGCGCTGGCGTGCCCGTCCTCACCGCGCCCGAAGGCTCTGACCCGGCCAGCCTTGCCTTTGATGCGATGACCAAGGCACAGGAAAGCGGCGCTGATCTGTTGATGATCGACACCGCAGGCCGCTTGCAAAACCGCGCCGATCTGATGGAAGAACTTACCAAGATCGTCCGCGTGATCCGCAAAAAAGACCCGGAGGCCCCGCATAACACGCTTTTGGTGCTGGATGCGACAACCGGCCAGAACGCGCTTAATCAGGTGGAGATTTTCCGAAAACTCGCCGATGTTTCGGGCCTTGTGATGACCAAGCTCGACGGCACGGCAAAGGGCGGCGTGCTGGTGGCTTTGGCCGATAAATTCGGCTTGCCGATCCATGCCATCGGTATCGGGGAACAAATCGACGATCTTGCCCCCTTCGACCCCGAAGAGTTTGCAGCGGCTTTGGTTGGCCTTGATGCGACCCCATAGGCGGGTCTGCCTGTTGGATACCGTTAAGGTTTACCGGATGTATCGCAGCCCCGCCCGCGCTACGGAATAGGCGAGCCGAAACGACACCGCATCATCGGCCACGCCCGCGCCGCCGCTTACGACATCTTCGATCAGGGTCGCCGCGACAATTGCCGCGGCGGTTGTCACCGCAACGCCCGCGACCAGCGTTCCGTTCTCCTGAAACCAGATTTCGATGCGATCCGCCATTGTCAAACTCTGCGCGGCACCCGCACTTGGTGGCCTGCTTTCGTTTTCAGGATCGACAGTGATCCGGCAAGAAGCGTCTATTCCCAACTCGCCAATCATGTGAAAGCCTTGGTAATGAAAGTCGACCATTTTGGGGGTAATATTCACCGTGAATGTTCCGTCTTTGCCGACGACAAACTTTGCTTTCCAACCCGTGCGCGCAATTTCACTGGTAAAAGACAGCTCTTTTACACCGAGCTTGTCGCATTTGATCGCGGTGGCAAAGGCCTCGGTTGCGATTGTGGCCTCTCGCTCATGTCGGCTATAGGCAAAGCCTGCCGGTAAAGAGCCGTCCTTGCGGACTTTGATCTTTCCCTTGAGAGCCACGCTGAGGACCGCAGTCACCCCACGTGCCCGGATGGTTGTGGTCGTGATGTTGCGCGACCCGCTAAAGAACATTTCGAGCGTTGGAAACCTGACCGTGCGCGCCGGACGCCGTGCATTCGCTGGCGCGCTGGCGGTCTTGATTGCTGGAACAAGGTCAAGGTCGGCAAGCGTGTCAATACTCGGAAGCGACAACCCTATTCCGGCAAGGATGAAGTTTCCATCTGACACCATAAAGGGGTTTTCGCTCTCAATCGCGGGCCAGTAGAAGCCACTGCCATAGTGCCGCTCGGCTATCTGCCAAATTGTTTCATCGGGCTTGACCTGATAGGTTTTTCCGCCCTTGCGATCGCGCCGAAAAGTAGCAGTGACCACGACCGTGGCATTCCACGAGCGCCCCTTCATCTTGTAGTTTACGGTCCAGTTGACCGTCGCTCCCCGCGCACCGCGACAGAACCGGGTCGTGGCGGCGTCCAAGGCCTCCTCATAAATGCGCAGAATGGGGCGGGGCGGCGTGCGGGTCGATTGCCCGGTTTCCGCGTCCACGCGCCGTTGAACTTCGCGGGTTTGGAGAGCGTTGGTCAAAAGTTCGGACGCATCGTCACAGAACTTGCTTTCGGCAGCAGCTATCAGCCGCTCAGCGGCAACAAAACGCATTTCAATACTCTCAATGAGAAGAATGGGCCGTGTCTGCGGACGATAATTCCTTGATGATATACTAGAGACTTGTCGATTCGCAATTGATTTGCATGTATGTCCAGCAGCGACGCTAGGGGCGAGATTTTGCTGGATTCCGGGCTGGATGCGGTGATCTGGCCCCGAATTGTGCCATTTCAACCCGCAACAAAGCCGTGTAAACGCCGTCCATAAGGGGCGTTCTGGCGTTTTGCCATGGCGGCGCTTCAGACCTATTGACCATTCGATCCGGGGTAAACATTGCAGATGGCCGAATGGCTGATCAATCTGGAAGGGTCAGAGGCGGGGCATGACCTTGCCTTGGGTCTGGCCTTGATGGCGGCTGTATTGCACGCGCTGTTCGGGGCCCTGCAAAAGGGCAAGCACGATCCCTGGATGTCGCGCACTGCGATAGATATTTCCTACGCCCTGATCGCCGCCCCCTTTGCCCTGTTCATCGTGCCATGGCCGGAACCGCATATGTGGCTGATCTTTCTCGGGGCGATGGTGATCCATGCAGGCTATAAATACCTGCAAGCCATGACCTATAGTCGCGGCGCTTATACGGTGGTCTATCCGGTGGTGCGCGGGACGGGGCCACTGTTTGCAGTGCTGGGCGCGATGCTGTGGTTTGACGAACATTTCACACCCGGGCAATGGCTGGGGCTTGCAACCTTGCTGGCGGGGATATTCGGTCTGGCGGCCTATAATCTGCGCTATGTGGTGGTGGCGCGGGAAACGCTGGTGCAGGCCTTGGTGCTGGCGGTGGCAACGGGATGCTTTGTCGCGCTTTACACCACTTATGACGCATACGGCATCCGCGCCACCTATGACCCCTTCACCTTCCTTGCGTGGTTTTTCATGCTGGATGGGTTTTTCATGCCGCTGGTGATGCGGCGCGAATTGGCGGCGTTAAGCTTTCAACAGGCGGTGCCGCTGTTCAAGCGCGGCATTCTGGGGGCCTTTGTTGCATTTTTCAGTTTCGGGTCCATCTTGATGGCAACCCGGCTGGACAAGGTCGGCGAAGCGGCGGTGTTGCGCGAAACCTCAACCGTCTTTGCCGCGCTGATTGGGTGGCTGGTGTTGAAAGAGCGGGTGACAAAGGTGCAACTGGGCCTGATGGCGCTTATCGCGGCGGGGGCCGTGATTGTGGAAATGATGGGATAGGCTATGGCGGAAAAGAAGATCAGCGGCGGGTTGAAGCTTTTGTTGGAACTGGGGCCGGTGGCTGCCTTTTTCATCGGCTATGTGAAGCTGAAAGATCAGGTTTTTACCATCGGCGGCACGGATTATGACGGTTTTATCGTTGTCACGGCGGCCTTCATTCCGTTGATGCTGCTGTCTACCGGTATCCTCTGGGCGCTGACGGGCAAACTGTCAAAGATGCAGGTGATGACGGTGGTGCTGGTCGTGGTGTTCGGCGGGCTGTCGGTCTGGCTCAACGATGAGCGGTTCTTCAAGATGAAGCCCACCATGATCTATGCGCTGTTCGCCGGTATTCTGGGCTTTGGCCTGCTGCGCGGCGAATCCTATCTGAAGGCCGTGATGGGAGAGTTGTTGCCCATGCATCCCGAAGGATGGCTGATCCTGACGCGCCGCCTGACCCTGTTTTTCATAGCCCTTGCCGTGTTGAATGAGGTGATCTGGCGCGGGTTTTCCACCGAGGCTTGGGTGAATTTCAAAACCTTCGGGCTGACGGCAGCGATGTTTCTGTTTTTCATGACGCAAAGCCGGGTCTTTGCCAAATACGCTTTGGAAGACCCGGCGCAGACCCCCGACAAAGACTAAGGCCCGGCGGCAGCCTTTACCGGCTGGCGGGGGCCGCCAGCGCGCCTTCTACTTCGGCGCGTTGTTTGACGCGGTCCAGCGGGGTTTCGTCGCGCACCAGATGGGTCTGAATCTCGAACGGAATATCGATGCCATTCGCCTCCAGCGCGGCTTTGACCTGCTTGAGCACGGCAACACGGGTGCCCAGCACCGGGCCGCCTTTTTTCACCCACCAGCGCAGCCGGATCGTGACCCAAGACGCATCCAGCGACCATGGCAGGGCTTGGGGCGCAGGGTCGGTTTCCACCCCATCAATCCCGGAAATGGCGTCCAGCATCACAGTGCAGGCGGTGTCGATATCATCATCATAGCCGATGCCGAAATCCATTTGCAGCCGTCGCGCATCATAGGCGGTGATGACCTGAACGACATCGGTGTAAAGTTCGGCATTGGGAATAATGACGCGCTGGCCGTCATAGGTGCGGATCAGGGTGGCGCGGCTTTCAATCCGCTCAACCGTGCCTTCATGGCTGCCCACGATGATATCATCGCCGACATCAAAAGGCTGGCGCAGCAGGATCAGCATTCCCGCCAACCAGTTTTGCAAAATATCCTTGAAGGCAAAACCAATCGCAACTGAGCCGATGCCAAGCCCCGCGACCAGATCGCCGGGTTTCAGGCTGGGCAAGACGATGGTCAGCGCAATCATCGCGCCAAAGGCAAAAACCGCCCAGCGGATAAACCCGCCAAACACATCGCCCAGATTATCGCGCCCCCGCGTGGCGGCGGTTCTGCGCACGAAATAGCCGACAACCCGCGCCACATACCACATCAGCACCGCAAAGATCAGCGCGACGATGATATTGGGCAGCAGGCGGGTTGTCGTGTCGAGCCAACTGTCAATCTGGGCCAGCGCTTTTTCGGGATTCAGGTCAATGGTTGCTGTGGTGTCGGTGGTTTCGCTGGCCATATTGTCGCTATTCGCTTTCCCGTTGATCGCTCGTGTTCCCCGAAGGGCCCCGAATTTGGGGTCTGCCTGTGCAACGCCCCGGCTTGCCGATGGGTTCCCAAAAAACTGCGGTAACTGCGGGCTGGTGCCGCGCCGGTTGCAATTTCGCCCTAGTGTCGCCCGATTTGGCTGGCACTTCCTGCGGTGGGGCGAAATGGAAAGGGAGGCACCGATGGGCGGGCGCATCTTGCTGACACTGCGCATTTTCGTGGCGTTGTTTGAAAATATTCCGATGATCGAGGCGCGCAGCATGTTGCCTTCGGCGGTGTTGCTGATCGCCTTTCCGGTGTTCAATGCCTTTTGGCCGGACACGCCGGAATTTGCCTTCGTCATGGCCTTCATCCTGTGCCAGATTGCTCGCTTTGCCCTGCGCTGGCGCGACCAGTTCGCGCGGGAGCAGCGGCGCGACGGCCCGATGGCCGGGCGCAAGCGGATTGTGGGGGCCTTGCTGATCCCCGGCGCGGTGCTTGTGGCGGCGCAGCATCCGCTGTTGTGCCAGCATGTGCCAAGCCTGATAAGCGCGGGCTTTGTGTTCCTGTTTGCCGTCGATGCGCTGGATGGCAGCCATTCCACCACGCGGGCCTATTGGCCGGGCAAGACCTTTGCCCCCTATGCCAAGGAATTGACGCAGGCGATGTTGGTTCTGCATCTGACCTATATTCTGTTGAATGAAACCATGATCAAAGCTGTCTCGCTTGAAGGGTGGATGGTCTACTACGCTTTCCTGCCCATCGTGCATCATGTGATCCTGACAGCGGTATTCCGCGCCGTGTTCTGGTTGACACCGGAGCCGGGAGAGCGGCAGCGTTGATGCCACCCTGCAGCCCCGCCTCCTTGTCGGGCGGGGTGTGCAAGGGGCGTTGACGTTTGGGCCTTTGGCGCGTAATTGGGGTGTCGTGGCGCTTTGTTACCGGATTGCGGGCCACGTTAAACAAACCGCTAAAGAGGGATCGGGATCAGCCCGGCACCTTTGGGTAGCCGGGTTTTTTAATGGGCTGTTTTGGGCAGCAAGGGGCCGAGCGCATGACGAAAGATTGGAAAACACGCACGCAACTGGTGCATGAGGGCAGCCGCCGCAGCCAGTATGGCGAGATGGCCGAGGCGATCTTTCTGACGCAGGGCTTTGCCTATGACAGCGCCGAACAGGCCGAGGCGCGCTTTATCCAAGCGGGCGCGGATGAGTTTATCTATGCCCGCTATGGAAACCCGACCGTGCGGATGTTCGAAGAGCGCATCGCCGCAATCGAAGGCACCGAAGACGCCTTTGCCACTGCCAGCGGCATGGCGGCGGTGTCGGGCGCGCTGACCTCGATGCTGCGGGCGGGGGATCATGTGGTTTCCAGCCGCGCGCTGTTCGGGTCTTGCCTGTATATTCTTGAAGAAATCCTGACCCGTTATGGCGTCAAGGTCACCTTTGTGGATGGGCCTGATCTGGCCGCATGGGAGGCGGCCTGCGTGCCCGGCACCAAGGCGGTGTTCTTTGAATCCATGTCCAACCCCACGCTGGAACTGATTGATATTGAGGCGGTTTCCGCGATTGCCCACAAGGTCGGCGCGCTGGTGGTGGTGGATAACGTCTTTGCCACGCCGATCTTTTCGCGGGCTGTGGCGCAGGGCGCAGATGTGATCGTCTATTCCACGACCAAGCATGTGGACGGGCAGGGCCGCGCACTGGGCGGGGTGATCTGTGGCACCAAGGCCTTTATCCGCAAGGTGGTGGAACCTTACATGAAACACACGGGCGGCTCCATGAGCCCCTTTACCGCTTGGATCATGCTGAACGGCATGGCCACGCTGGACCTGCGGTGCCGCGCGATGGCCGATAGCGCGGCCAAGGTCGCGGCGGCGCTGGAAGGCGATGCGCGGCTGGCGCGGGTGATCTATCCGGGGCTTTACAGCCACCCGCAGGCCGATCTGGCGGCGCGGCAGATGGGGTCCGGGGGCACCATGCTGGCCTTTGACATCAAAGGCGGCAAGGAGGCGGCGTTCCGCTTTATGAACGCGCTGGAAATCATCAAGATTTCCAACAATCTGGGCGATGCGAAAACCATTGCCACCCATCCGGCCACGACCACCCACCAACGCCTGCCCGATGATCAAAAGGCCAGCCTCGGCATTACGCCCGGTCTGATCCGCCTGTCCGTCGGGCTGGAAGACCCGGCCGATTTGATCGCTGATCTGCAAAGCGGGCTTGCTGCGGTATAAGGGCTGGGTGGCCCCTGCGGCGCGCGCCCGCTGGTTTGACAAAACGGAGGCGTGATGCCGGAACCGGAAATGACAGCCAAGCAAATCTCGGAGGATTTGCTGGACCGCAGCGGCAAAGGGTTGATGACAGGGAATTTCGACCTGTTCGCCCCCTGTTTCGCGCTGCCACACCGCGTTGTCAGCTTTGACGGGGAACGCGATCTGACCTCGGTGGACGAGCTGCGGCAGGTGTTTGACGGGGTGCGCAAGCATTTTGCCGAGCGGCAGGTCACGCTGTTGCATCGCACCTGTGTTTCGGCGGCCTTTCTTGATGCAGATACGGCGCAGGCCACCCATGAAACCCGTTTGATCGCGCGCACCACGATTGTGCAGCAGCCTTATCCGGTGCTGTCGATCCTGCGGCGGATCGGCGGCGTCTGGCAGGTGGCGCGCAGTGAATATGCGATTGTCGATGCACCAAGCCACAGCAAAACCCTTGGCACGGCCCATTGACCGATGCCCATGCCGTTGCGTCATTTCCCTTTGTGGTTTGCCCGTGTTATCGTAGCAAAGAAAAATGCTCTGCGGCGGCTGGCAGGGTTTGCTATTTGGCGGGAGCGCCTTAAATCGACCTTTGGTCAGGGAATTGCCGGGCCGCGACCCAGAGGGGCTAGCCATGAACATGCACACGCCAAAGACTGAATCCGCACCCAGCAAGGCCGAAGCCGAAGCGGCCTTGGCCGTCTTGCGCCGATGGGCGAATGCGGTGCCATCGGCGGATGCGGCACAAATGGGGGCCCAAGCAGTGCTGGAAAGCGCCTATCCCTTCCTGACCGATGAATACCCGGCGGATTTCAAGGCGGATGCGGCCTATAAGGCGGGCCTGCCCGATTTGCAGAACGGCCCGGCCAGCCTGATCCGGGGCGAAAAGGCGCTGATCCAGCATGTCGGCATTTCAAACTTCCGCCTGCCGATCCGCTATCACACCCGCGATGGGGCCGATGTGATGCTGGAAACCAGCGTCACCGGCACGGTCAGCCTTGAGGCGGAAAAGAAGGGCATCAACATGAGCCGCATCATGCGGTCATTCTATGCCCATGCCGAAAAATCCTTCAGCTACAAGGTGATCGAGCGTGCGCTGGAAGATTACAAGCGCGATCTGGACAGTTTTGATGCGCGTATCCAGATGCGGTTTTCCTTTCCGATGAAAATCGAAAGCCTGCGGTCGGGTCTGTCGGGTTGGCAGTATTATGACATCGCGTTGGAACTGGTCGATGTGGGCGGGCAGCGCAAATCCATCATGCATCTGGACTATGTCTATTCCAGCACCTGCCCCTGCTCGCTGGAACTTTCGGAACATGCGCGTCGGGTGCGCGGCCAGCTTGCAACGCCGCATAGTCAGCGGTCGGTCGCGCGGATTTCGGTGGTCTTGACCGGTGACACATGCCTGTGGTTCGAGGATCTGATTGATCTGGCCCGCGCCGCCGTGCCGACCGAAACGCAAGTGATGGTGAAGCGCGAGGATGAACAGGCTTTTGCCGAGTTGAACGCCGCGAATCCGATTTTCGTCGAAGATGCGGCCCGCAGCTTCTGCGCGCAATTGCAGGCCGATCCGCGCGTGGGCGATTTCAGAATCATCGCCAGCCATCAGGAAAGCCTGCACAGCCATGATGCGGTCAGCGTGCTGACCATCGGTGACACCTTTGCCGCTGACAGTCTGGACCCCAAGCTGTTCACGACTTTGTTTCATGTCGGTTAATTTCGGCGGTTAAGGGGCGTTTGAACCGGGGCTTCACAACCCCGATTGACGTTTCTGCGCCGCAGGATTACCGCTAGCGCCATCATGATCGACATACGCCCCGTTGCCTATGTGATCGGGCGTATCCTGATCGTGCTCGCCATTCTGATGATGGCGCCTGCCGTGGTTGATTTGCGCAGCGGGCTGGACAACGGCACCCATATTCTGGAATCCGCGCTGGCCACCGGCTTTGTCGGCCTGTGCATGATTCTGACCTCGCAGAACGCGTTGCGCGGCAACTTGTCGGTCAAGCAGGCTTATATCCTGACTGTTGGTATCTGGGTTTTCGTCCCCGGCTTCGGGGCGCTGCCGTTTTATCTGGGGGAGCCGCATCTGCAATTCTCGGATGCGTATTTTGAAGCGGTGTCGGGTATCACCACCACCGGGGCCACGGTGATCTACGGGCTGGATGATCTGCCGGCAGGCATGAACCTGTGGCGCGGCATGTTGAACTGGTTGGGGGGGCTGGGCATCGCCTTTATCGCGATGATCTTTCTGCCCGTGATGCGGGTGGGGGGGATGCAGTTTTTCCGCACCGAAGGGTTTGAAACCTTTGGCAAGGAACTGCCGCGCGCCACCGACCTCGCCTTTGAACTGGCGCGGGTCTATGTGCTGCTGACAGCGATCTGCATCCTGACCTATGGGTTGATCGGGATGTCGGCGTTGGATGCCATTGTGAACGGGGCCGCGACGATTGCCACAGGTGGGTTTTCCCCGTCCGATGTGTCGTTTGAGAAGTATTCGGGCATTGGTGAATATGTCGGCACGGTTTTCATGCTGGCAGGCTCATTGCCCTATTTGCGCTATGTGCAGATGTTGCATGGCGATGCAAAGCCGTTGTGGCGTGATGTGCAGGTGCGGGCCTATCTGTTGTGGCTAGGAACGGCGGTGGCGATGGTGACTTTGTGGCAGGTGGTGCGCACCGATATGCCGCTGGAACCGGCCTTTCGGCAAAGCCTGTTCAACCTTACGTCGATCATGTCCAGCACCGGGTTCTTCTCCGGGTCTTTTCCGGCTTGGGGCGGGTTCATGCTGATCGTGGCGTTTGTGATCGGGACGATCGGCGCCTGTTCGGGGTCATCGGCGGCAGGGCTTAGCGTGTTCCGGGTGCAGGTGGCGCTTTCGGCCCTGCGCGCGCATCTGACGCAAATCACCAGCCCGAACACGGTTGCCTTGGTCAAATATGATGGGCGAAGGGTAGAGGAGGACGTGCTGAACGGGCTGATCCTGTTCTTTACCGGCTACATTCTGCTGCTGGGGCTGATGACGGTTGCGGTGTCGCTGACCGGGGTGGATACAGTATCGGCCTTTTTCGCGATCTGGACCACGCTGGGCAATGTTGGCTATGGCTTTGGTCCGCTGGTCTTGCGCACCGGAACCTTCATCGACTTTCCGCAAGGGGCGATTGCCATCATGACGGTGGCGATGCTGCTGGGGCGCTTGGGCTTGCTGGCGATTTTGGTGATATTGCTGCCAGCCTTCTGGCGCCGCTGATGCCACAGCCTGCCACAGGGAGTTGACAGGCAGGCCCGCGCGCTTCAAGTCTGCGCCATGCTGAATATACGCCCTGTCGGATACATCATCGGTCTGCTGATCGCCACTTTGGGGGCGATGATGCTATTTCCGATGATGCTGGACTATCTGTCCGGCGATGACAATTGGATGGCCTTTCTGGAAGCGTCGGTTCTGACCTGCCTTGTCGGGGCGATGCTGTCGCTGGCCTGTGCCAACAGCACCGAGAAAGGGCAGGGGATCACGCTGCGGCAATCCTTTGTGCTGACCACGGGCACATGGGTTGCCTTGCCACTGTTCGGGGCCTTGCCGTTCATCTTCGGTGCGCCGGATGCCAGCCTGACCAATGCCGTGTTCGAGGCGGTTTCGGGAATGACCACCACCGGCACCACGGTGTTTTCCGGGTTGGATAGCTTGCCGCCGGGGGTGAACCTGTGGCGCGGCATCCTGCAATGGCTGGGCGGCTTGGGGATCGTGATCGTGGCCCTGATCTTTTTGCCGGTGATGAAGGTCGGCGGGATGCAGTTTTTCCGATCCGAGGGGTTCGACACCTTGGGCAAAATCCTGCCGCGCGCGCTGGATATCTCCTCGGCGCTGATCCAGATTTACATCATCCTGACAGTGGCCTGCGCTGCGGCCTATTTCGCCCTGGGGATGAGCGGGTTTGACGCGGTGGTCCATGCGCTGACCACGGTATCCACGGGCGGGTTTTCCAGTTCCGACATTTCCTTCGGCAAATTCCCACATTCGATGGAGGTGGTCGCCATCATCTTCATGTTGCTGGCCAGCTTGCCCTTTATCCGCTTTGTGCAGGTGGCGCAGGGCAATTTTGGCCCCTTGTGGCGCGATGCGCAGGTGCGGGCCTATGTGCGCTGGAACGCCTATGCCGCGCTCGCCGTGACGGCCTATGAGATGTATCACTTTGATCGCCCCTTTCTGGAATCGATCCGCGAAAGCAGCTTCAACATCGTATCCACCTTTTCCGGCACCGGCTTTGCCTCGGTCGATCTGTCAACTTGGGGGCCGTTTCCCTTTGTGGTGCTGATCATGGTGGGGTTGATCGGGGGCTGCACCTCCTCCACCGGCTGTTCGGTCAAGGTTTTCCGCTATCTGATCCTGTTTGAGGCGATCAAGGTGCAGGTGCGCCGCTTGCACAGCCCATCGGCCATGATCGACGTGCGCTATGAGGGGCGGCGCGTGGGGAATGATGTTATCAACTCGGTCATCGTGTTTTTCACGCTGTTCATCCTGACCTTTGGCGTCGTCGCGGTGGCGCTGTCTTTCACCGGGTTAGAGATGAAAACCGCCTTTACCGCCGCATGGACGGCGGTGGCCAATGTCGGCCCGGCCTTTGGGCCAGAGGTGGGGCCGACAGGTGCGGTGGATGGGTTTCCGGCGTTGGCGCGGTGGATCATGATCGCGGGGATGCTGGTCGGGCGGTTGGAACTGCTGTCGGTTTATGTGCTGTTCCTTGCCCGCTTCTGGCGCAGTTGATTGGCCTTCACGGTGCTGTGCGGGTCCGGGCGGGGTAACGGCCGCCCGAACCCAAAAGGCTTATTCCCAGCAGGATACCAGAACCGTCATCGAGGTGGCCAGATCGGTCAGATCCTCGGGCGGCAGCGCACCTTGGCGGCTGGCGGTGGCGGGGGTGATCCCGGCCTGACGCAGCAGCGCCGTGATGCTGCCCGCATTGGCAAGGAAGGACACTTCTGCCGGCAGCACGCGACCATCGGTTGCGGTGGCCGGGATCAACATGCCCAGCACCGCACCCGTGCCATCCACCACCGGCCCACCCGCATCACCGGGCAGCGAGGTCAGCGACAGCCGCGCGATGCCGGTTTCCCCGGCAAGGCCGGTTGTTGCCTCCAGCGCGCCAAAGGTCAGCGTGGGCGAGGGCAGCGCATCCTCATAGCTATAGCCCGCCAAGGCGACTTCGGTGCCGACCCGCAGGTCCTTCGCCTCAAAGGCGGCGACATGGCGCGGGGCGAGTTGCTTGTTGGGCGTCAGCAGGGCAAGGCCGCTGGCATCATCCTGCGCCGTGATCTTTGCCTCGATATCGCGGTCCAGTGTGATGCGGCTGCAATTTTGCAGCGCCTCGGTCGTTGTCAGCACGGCCCCATTGGCCGAGACAAAGAAACCGCTGCGCGACAGGCGGGGCTTGCGCACTTCCATCCCGGCCAGCAGGCTGCGGCGCTGCGCGTCATCCAGCGAGACAAGGCCCGGATCCAGCGCGCGCCCGCCGATGGTCTTGAAGCTGGCCTCGATCGCCGCCCGCGCCCGGCCCGCTTTGTCGGCGGCCTTGGGTTCCCAGATCAGGATATAGCCTTTGATCAACCCGCCGCTCAGCTCGGCAAAGCTGTGCGAGGCGATGCTGTCATTCGCCGCGTCGATGGTGAAACCCCGGTCTGTCAGGCTCCGTTCGCCTGCGGGGGGCACCACTTCCAGCGTTTGCAAGATGTCATACAGCCCGCGCAGCACCGCCCGGTCGCCGGGCTCGGAAATCAGCACGACCCGCATGCCCGACCCGTTCTTTTCAGCAAAATGCACGAAAGGCGGCTCGTAATGGTCGAATTCCACAAGGGCGAGGGGCAAGGTCACTTCGATGCCGGCTTCTTCCTCGGTGATGGGTTCCAAGCCCAGTTCCGCGATGATGGCATTCTTTTCGGCAAAGATCTGGTCGCGCTGCTTGGTGGTCATCACGCCTGTCGGCTCATGGCCTTTCGCCTCTTGCCAGGCAGACATGGAGGCACGGGTGCCCCTGCCAAAAGCACCATCAATCGCGCTGTTGTAAAAGCCGAACCATTGCAGCGCCTCTTGCAGGGCCATCCGCTCATCCCGGCTAAGGGCGGCTTCGGAACGCTGCGCTTCGGCAAGGGTTTCCTGCGGTTCCACAACGGGTTGCGGTTCAACGACAGGGGCCGGTTCGGTCACGGTTTCGGGGGTGGCTTCGGGCGCGGGTGCGTCAATCGCTGCGGTTTCCACCGGGGCCACGGTGGCATCGGTGGTGATATCGGGCGCGGCGCCCATCACCGGGGCTGCAGCGGGGTCAGCGCCCACCGGCCAGAAGGCTTGGCGGAACAGATCGCCGCCCGCGATAAAGCTGTCTGCCGGGATCAGATTGTCGCGCCGCAATTCGCCCAGCCGGGCCAGGGCCGCATCCGGCGTATAGGGGCCAAGCGCAATAGCATACCAGCCCGAACTCATCCGAAAGCCTGCAACATCGGTGAAGGCCGCCGCATAAGCGCGGGCACGTTCTTCGGCTTGGGCCAAGGTCGGCTGCGCCTCAATCTGGACCCATGCCCGCTCTTGCGCGCGTGCGCCCACCGGGGACAGAATAACCAACAGTAGGGCGAAAAGAGAAAGGTAATGTCGCATGCGGCTCCCGTTCCGGTGAAATCGTCAATGTATTCCCCTGCGAAACCACAATTTCTACTGATTTACCAGAGTGTGACGCATTTTTGACGGCATTTCTCGCGGCACAAGGGGGGCTGCGACGCCTTGGGTGCATTGACCCTTTGCTGCCCTTTGCCTATGGAATGGCCAACACGTCCAACGGACCAGCCCCAGAGGGACAGCATGACCCAGACGCCCACCGCCCCGCGCAGTTTTCAAGAGATCATCTTGCGGTTGATGACCTATTGGGCCTCCAAAGGCTGCGCCGTGATGCAACCCTATGACATGGAGGTGGGCGCAGGCACGTTCCACCCGGCCACCACGTTGCGGTCGCTTGGGGCAAAGCCTTGGGCTGCGGCCTATGTGCAGCCGTCGCGCCGCCCGACCGATGGGCGCTATGGCGAAAACCCGAACCGTTTGCAGCATTACTATCAGTATCAAGTGCTGATCAAACCCAGCCCGCCGGATTTGCAGGCGCTGTATCTGGGGTCGCTGGCGGCGATTGGCATTGATATGGAAATGCATGACATCCGCTTTGTCGAGGATGACTGGGAAAGCCCGACGCTGGGCGCTTGGGGGCTTGGCTGGGAAGTGTGGTGTGATGGCATGGAAGTCAGCCAGTTCACCTATTTCCAACAGGTCGGCGGCCATGATTGCCACCCCGTTTCGGGAGAGTTGACCTACGGGTTGGAGCGGTTGGCGATGTATATCCTTGGTGTCGATCATGTGATGGACATGCCGTTCAACGACCCGGATGCCCCGATTGCCCTGACCTATGGCGATGTGTTCCGCCAGACCGAACAGGAATACAGCCGCTGGAACTTTGATCAGGCCGATACCGACACGCTGCTGCAACATTTCAAGGATGCCGAGGCGGAATGTCTGCGCAGCCTGAACGCCCCGGTCAAGGACAGCGCGGGCCGGGCCATCATCATGGCCCACCCGGCCTATGACCAATGCATCAAGGCCAGCCATCTGTTCAACCTGCTGGACGCGCGCGGCGTGATTTCGGTGACCGAACGGCAGGCCTATATCGGCCGCGTGCGCGCCTTGGCCAAGGCCTGCGCCGATGCCTTCGTGCGCACCGAGGCAGCAGGGGGCACCCCCGAGGCCCCTATGGCTGAACTGGAAACGCTGTGATTGGCAAAATCTTTGTAGGTGTGATCGTGATCTCAGCTCTCTTGGCAGGCGCAGGCGTCTATTATCTTCAGGTATACGGCTATTACCGCGAAATCGCGGCCAATGCGCCCGCTGCCGAAATCCGCATGACCACGGTGGATGGCATCGCCGAACCCATCCTGATCGAAGGGTTTGAAGGGATTGACGCTGACAGCTCTCCCATCCGGTTCCGGGCTTGTTTCCGCACGCCGCAAAGCATGGCGATGCTGACCGAAACCTACAAGATTTATGATGAGGCGGTGCCGCTGAACGCGCCAAGCTGGTTTGGCTGCTTTGACGCACAAGCCATCGGGGCCGCGCTGGAAGAAGGGCGCGCCGTGGCCTATCTGGGCGAAGAAAACATCAGCTATGGCATCGACCGCGTGGTCGCCATCATGGATGATGGCCGCGCCTATGCCTGGCATCAGATCAACCATTGCGGCGCCGTTGTCTTTGACGGCAAACCCGCACCAGAAGGCTGCCCCACCCCGCCCGCAGCCGCGTCGGAGAAGTGACCCATGCCCGATCTTTTGCTTGAACTGTTTTCCGAGGAAATCCCCGCCCGCATGCAGGCCCGCGCCTGTGCGGATCTGAAAAAGCTTGTCACCGATGGGCTGGTGGAGGCGGGGCTGACCTATGCTTCCGCTGGCGCCTTTTCCACGCCGCGCCGTCTTGTGCTGACGGTAGAAGGGCTGCTGGCCGAATCCAAACCCGTGCGTGAGGAACGCAAAGGCCCCAAGGCCGATGCCCCCGACGCCGCCTTGCAGGGGTTTTTGCGCTCTACCGGTCTGACCAAGGACCAATTGGAACTGCGTGATGACAAAAAGGGGCAGGTCTATTTCGCGGTGATCGAAAAGCCGGGCCGTGCCGCCGCCGAGATTGTGGCCGAAGTGGTGGAAGCCACGATCCGCAATTTCCCGTGGCCAAAGTCGATGCGCTGGGGCGCGGGGGCTTTGCGCTGGGTGCGCCCGCTGCAATCCATCCTCTGCCTGCTGAATGACGAAGCCGGGGCCGAGGTTGTGCCCGTCACCGTCGATCACTTGACAGCGGGCAACACCACCGAAGGCCATCGTTTCATGGCGCCCTCGCGCTTTGCCGTCTCCAGCTTTGAAGATTACCGCGTCAAGCTGCGCCGCGCCCATGTGGTGCTGGATGCCGCCGAACGCGAAGCCGCCATCTGGCAGGACGCGCAAAATCAGGCCTTCGCGCAGGGGCTGGAAATTGTGCCGGATGCGGGCCTGCTGGCCGAAGTCGCGGGGCTGGTCGAATGGCCCGTGGTGCTGATGGGCAAGATCGGCGAGGCCTTTCTGGGCCTGCCGCCCGAGGTGCTGCAAACCTCGATGAAGGAACATCAAAAGTTCTTCTCGGTCCGCAACCCCAAGACGGGCCGGATTGAGGGCTTCGTGACTGTTGCCAATCGCGAAACAAAAGATCACGGCGCGACGATTCTGGCGGGCAATAACAAAGTGCTGTCGGCCCGGCTGTCAGATGCCAAATTCTTCTGGGAAAACGACCTGCGCATGGTGAAAACCGCAGGGCTGGAAGGCATGGGCGCAGGGCTTGCGAACGTCACCTTCCACAACAAGCTTGGCAGTCAGGCCGACCGCGTGAAACGGATCGAGGCGCTGGCCCGTGAAATCGCCCCCATGGTCGGCGCGAAACCCGATCTGGCCGCCGAGGCGGCGCGCATCTGCAAGGCTGATCTGCAATCGGCCATGGTCGGCGAATTTCCCGAACTCCAAGGCCTGATGGGCCGTTACTACGCGCAAGCCGCAGGCCATGACGATGGCGTGCCAGAGGCGTGTGAAATGCATTACAAACCCCTCGGCCCCACCGATGACGTGCCAACCGACCCTGTCTCCGTCGCCGTTGCGCTGGCCGACAAGATCGATACGCTGACGGGCTTCTGGGCAATTGATGAGAAGCCCACAGGGTCGAAAGACCCCTACGCCCTGCGCCGCGCGGCACTGGGGGTTATAAGGTTGGTGCTGGGGAATGGGGTTAGGATTCACGTTTTGAATCCAACAGCATTTGGTGTGGGCTGCCACGCTGCCACACGGCAGGGCTTTGACATTCGAGATCAAGCGCGGCAAGTGGCGCAATTTGCGGCGAGCATTGGAGAGCCAGTTTTCGCTCAAAAACTGCTGAAGGAGGCTTTTAAGGCTTCTGAGAACGAACTTTCTCCCGAAGTTGGGGCACTAACGGCTAGTATTTACGACCTCCTCGCTTTCTTCCACGACCGCCTAAAAGTCTTCCTGAAAGACGAAGGCATCCGCCATGACATCATCGACGCCTGCATCGCTATGCCCGGCAATGATGATCTGACTCTGCTGGTCAACCGCGCCCGCGCGCTCAATGCCTTTATCCAGTCCGAGGATGGCACCAACCTTCTGCAAGGTTTCAAACGCGCCAATAACATCCTGACCCAAGCCGAAACCAAGGACGGGGTGGAATATTCCTACGGCGCCGATATCAAATTCGCGGAAACCGATGCCGAACGCAGCCTGTTCGCCGCACTTGATGCCGCCGAATCCTCCATCGCCCCGGCCATGGCGACCGAGGATTTCGCAGGCGCCATGGCAGAACTCGCCAAGCTTCGCGCCCCGATTGATGCGTTTTTCGAAACAGTGCAGGTGAACGCGGACTCCGAAGTCATCCGCCGCAACCGCCTGAACCTTTTGCACCGCATCCGCGCCGCCTGCGCCCCTGTCGCAGACCTGACAAAGATCGAAGGCTGACCCCTTTCATCTATTTGAAAATATCCCACGGGGGTCCGGGGGTGTGAAACCCCCGGCGCAGAACATCCGCCCGGGGGCGTGATCCCCCCGACCCTTGGCCACACAAGACCATCGTAACGCTTGCGTGACTGCCCGATCCGCGTATGCTGCGCCTGAAAATACAAGGGTGCCGCAGTGCAGAAACTCCAGCCGATCACCGACTTCACCGAAATCAGCCCCTCGGCCAAAATCACAACCGAGTCGCATGGCTGGCGCGCGAAATGCCTGCAACGGCTGGTGCGGTTGGATATGCCGGTGCCGCGCACGGTGGCGCTTTCGGCGCAGACGGTGCAGGACATAGCGGCAGGGCGCAGCCTGGATTGCGAAGGGGTGCTGGCCTGTTTCGGCGCGGCCCCTTTGGTATCGGTCCGGCCCAGCCCGGCAGAGCCGGATTGGGGCGGCCCCTCGACCGTGCTCAATATCGGGATGAATGCCGCGCGACATGCCGAACTGGTCAAGACCCAAGGCCAAGCGGCGGCAGATTCGCTCTATCTTCGCTTTGTGCAAGGCTATGCCGTGCATGTCGCCCGGCTGGACCCCGATATGTTCGAAATTGCCGAACCTTCGGCAGAGGCCCTGCGCGATGCCCTGCGCGCCTACCGCGACGAAATGGACGAAGACTTCCCCGAAGACCCGGCCCGGCAACTGGCCGAGGTGCTGCGCTCCATGGCGCGGGCATGGGGGGGCACTTCGGCACGCCTGCTGCGCCAATCCAAAGGCGCGCCGGAAGATGCGGCCCTGGGGCTGGTGGTGCAGGAAATGGCGCAAGGCATCGGGCAAGGTATTTCCGGCAGCGGCGTCATTCAATTCATTGACCCCGTGACCGGGCTGGAACAAGTGACCGGGCGCTTTCTGGGCCAAAGCCAAGGGACCGAGATCAAGGATCGTGTGAAAGATGCGATCTACCTGACCCGCGATCCGCGCGGCCCCTCGCTGGAAGACCTCGCGCCCGAGATTTTCGAAAGCCTTGCCCGCCAAGGCAGCGCCTGCCGCACCAAGCTGCGCGAAGAGATGCAGATCGAATTTACCATTGATGACAGTAAGTTGGCGGTGATTGACGCGGTGCGCGTCCCGCGGTCCAGCCGGGCAGGGCTGCGAATCGCGGTCGATCTGGCCAAGGATGGCATCATCACCCGCGAAGAAGCACTGCTGCGGGTGGAGCCGCGCGCCTTGTCCGAACTTCTGCACCCGCAGGTGGACCCGCGCGGCCCTCGCGATGTGGTCGGGCGTGGTATTGCGGCCAGTCCGGGGGCGGCGACGGGGCGGATCGTGTTTTCCTCGGCGGCGGCGCAGGCCAGCGCCTCACGCGGGGAGCCGTGCATTCTGGTGCGCCGTGAAACCGCGCCTGAGGATATTCGCGGCATGCATTCCGCCGCCGGGGTTCTGACCGAACGCGGTGGCATGACCAGCCACGCGGCGGTGATCGGTCGCGGGCTGGGCCTGCCTTGCATCGTGGGGGCCTCGGACCTGAGCTTTGATGCCAAGGACCTGAAAGTCACCACCAAATCCGGGCGTGTGTTCAAGGAAGGCGATATCATCACCGTTGATGGCACCACCGGCGAGGTGCTGGCCGGCGCGGCGGAAATGTTGCCCCCGGCGCTGGATGATGCCTTCCGCACGCTGCTGTCCTGGGCCGATGATGTGCGCGATATCGGCATCCGCGCCAATGCCGATACGCCCGCCGACGCCCAGACCGCCCGCAATTTTGAGGCGCAGGGCATTGGGCTGTGTCGCACGGAACATATGTTCTTTGAAGAGGCGCGGCTGGTCGCCATGCGCGAGATGATCTTTGCCGACACACCTGAAGACCGGGCCACGGCGCTTGCGCGTCTGTTGCCGATGCAGCGCGCCGACTTTGTGCAACTGTTTGAAATCATGCAGGGTTTGCCGGTTTGTATTCGTTTGTTTGACCCGCCGCTGCATGAATTCCTGCCCCATTCCCGCGAAGGGATGCGCGAATTGGCCGAGGCGCTGGACAAGCCTTTGTCCGAGGTCATGCGCCGGGCCGAGGCGTTGGCCGAATTCAACCCGATGTTGGGGATGCGGGGCGTTCGCTTAGGCATTGTGCTGCCTGAAATCTATGACATGCAGGCGCAGGCGATTTTTGAGGCAGTGATCGAGGTGGCCCGGCGCGGCGGCTCTATTGTGCCGGAAATCATGATCCCGCTGGTGTCGGCCAAGCGCGAGGTGGAGCTGGTCAAGATGCGCATGGATGCGGTGGCCGCCAAGGTGCGTGCAGCCAAGGGGATGGATTTCGCCTTCAAGCTGGGGGTCATGGTGGAAACGCCGCGCGCGGCTTTGCGCGCTGGCGATATCGCGCAGCACGCGTCTTTCCTGTCTTTTGGCACCAATGACCTGACGCAGATGACTTATGGTCTGTCGCGCGATGATGCCGGGCGCTTTATGAACACCTATGTGCAGCAAGGCGTCTATCCCGAAGACCCCTTCCATATGCTGGATGTGGACGGGGTGGGCGAGTTGCTGTTGATCGGCGCCGAGCGTGGCCGCCAGATGCGCGAGAAACTGACCCTGTCGATCTGTGGCGAACATGGCGGCAACCCCGAATCAATCGCCTTTTGTCGCAAGGCGGGCTTTGACTATGTGTCCTGTTCCCCCTATCGGGTGCCCTTGGCACGGCTTGCCGCAGCACATTTGGCCCTGTTGGATCGCTTGGATGAAAGTGTCGATGAAACAATGCTTTAGCCTGTCTCGTGTGCAGGGCATCGGCGGAATTCGTCTCATTAATGTTGCATAAATATCACTATATGTAGACTCTCGGGAAATTTTCGTCTATGCGTTCGGCCTGTTACCCTTGGGGGGCTGGTGATCCGGCGCCGGGTAGACCGACGAAACAAACCGGGATTAAACCGAATGAATGCGCGATTAAGCTGGATGAGCAGCATTGTTTTGCTGCTTGCCATGAGTGGGGCCGTGGCTGCCGAAACGACGGTCAGCCGTTCCAACAACCCGACCGAGAAGCTTGGCTCTTTGATCGGGGCGGAACAGCGGGCACTGAATGCTTTGCCTGAATCGAAAATTGTTGCACAGCGCCCGAAGGCGAATGTTGTGCCCGTGGCTTACGACCGCAGCTTTATCTCCGGCCTGCCCTCGGCAACCGGTGGCGACCAATGGGCCTGTCTTGCCAAGGCGCTGTATTTCGAGGCGCGTGGCGAATCCGTGAAAGGGCAATTTGCCGTTGCCGAAGTGATCCTGAACCGGGTCGACAGCCGCAAATATCCGAATTCTGTCTGTGCGGTTGTCAATCAAGGCGCGCATCGCCGCAATGCGTGTCAGTTCTCCTTTGCCTGTGATGGCCGGGCCGATACGATCCGCGAAAAGGCGGCCTATGCCCGCGCGGCCAAGATTGCCCGCCTGATGCTGGACGGTGCGCCCCGCGAATTGACGGGCGGTGCCACGCATTTCCATACCACAGCCATTCGCCCGCGTTGGGCAAAGCGTTTTCCGAACACAGCAAAAATCGGTAGCCATTTGTTCTACCGTCAGCCGTCCTGATCGGGCGGCACGCGTCCCTTGTGCAAAGGGGCGCGAAACGGCTATGCACGGGACAAGTGCGATAAGCCGAGTGGAGCGCCATGACATCTGACCCTGAAACGGCCTTTGGGCATCCAGAGGAACGTGCTGCCGCGCTTGCGGGGGCAGACCCTCTCGACCGTATTTCGGTGCGCGACTATGTGGTCGAAGTGGAAATCGGGGCCTTCGCGCAAGAGCGGGGCCTGCGGCAGAAGGTGCGGTTCAACATTGTGGTCGAGGTGCTGCCAGTGCCGCAGCCCCTGAACGATGATGTCGATCTGATCCTGTCTTACGATCGTTTGACCGAGGCTGTCGGCCATGAATTGCAGGCAGAGCGGATCAACCTGCTGGAAACCCTTGCCGAACGTGTGGCCCTGCGGATCTTGCGAGAGCCGCAGGCGGTGCGGGCCTTTGTGCGGATCGAAAAGATTGATCGAGGCCCCTATGATCTGGGGGTGGAGATTGTCCGCTCCAAGGATGCTGTAACGCGGGCGCAGGCCAATGTGATGCCGCGCCCTCGGGTGGTGTTTCTGGGGGCGCAGGTCGATGTGGCGGCGTATTTGGCGCAGTTGGGGCAGGATGCCGCTTTGATCCTGACGGTGGCGGGACTGGGCCTGCCCGTTCCGCGCAGCAGCGATGCGGGAGCGCAGCGACGAATAGAGCTGTTGGCCATGGAGCAAGCAGCTTGGGCCGTTTCGGCGCAGGATGCGCGGTTCTTTGTGGTGGGCACCCGCACGGAGCTGGACTGGGCGATGCGCAACGGGCAGATCAGCGTCTGGGCACCGTCGCGGATGGTGATGGATTCCGTGCATCCGCCGCAGGGCGATGGCTTGGCGCTGGCGGTTTGGCTGGCCGAGGCGCTGCATGCGGTGGAACTGGTGGTGATCGGCGCGCCCCGGCCCGAAACCAAACTGCCGCTGCGCCTGATGGAGGCCTAGCCGATGGCGCGTGTTCTCGGCCCGGTTGCCCGCTTGGGGCAGGGCGCAGGCCTGCCTTTGGCGGGCAGTGCCTTTGCGTGGTTCGATACGGTGGTGCTGCGTGATGCAGGCGGTGCGACCGTCACCCAAGCAGCTGCAAAGCTTGCGACCGAGGATCAGGCGCGGCTCTCTGGCGCGCGCGCGCCTTTGTGTGGTTTGTCGCTGGACCGGCCCCGGATCATGGGCATCGTCAATGTCACGCCCGACAGTTTTTCGGATGGCGGCGATGTGACCAATGCCGCCGCCGCTGTGGCGCGGGCCAAGGCGATGGCGCGGGCCGATATTCTGGATATCGGCGGTGAAAGCACGCGACCGGGGGCCGACACGATTTCCATTGCCGAAGAAATCCGCCGCGTGGCCCCGGCCATCCGCGCCATTCGCGATGCCGGCATTACCACCCCGATCAGCATTGATACCCGCAAGGCCGCCGTGGCCGAAGCCGCGCTGGACGCCGGGGCGGATATTGTCAACGATGTTTCGGCCTTTGCCTATGACCCAGAGCTTGCCGATCTGGTGGCCGCGCGCGGGGTGCCCGTCTGCTTGATGCATGCCAAAGGCGACCCGGCCACGATGCAGCAAAATCCACAGTATGACGATGTGTTGCTAGAGGTTCTGGACCATCTGGCCGAACGCGTGGGCTTTGCCCTGTCACGCGGGGTGGCGCGGGATCGGTTGATCGTTGATCCCGGTATCGGCTTTGGCAAGACCCAAGCGCATAATCTGGCATTGCTGGCGGGCCTGCCCTTTCTGCATGATCTGGGCTTGCCAGTGTTGCTGGGCGTGTCGCGCAAGAAATTCATTGGCACGATTGGCGGGGCCGAGGCCGCGAAAGACCGCATGCCCGGGTCGCTTGCCGTGGCGCTGCATGGGGCGGCCATGGGCGCGCATATCCTGCGGGTGCATGATGTGGCCGAAACCGCGCAGGCGCTGGCCTTGTGGCAAGCGGTGCAGGGGCAGGTTTAGCGCGGCAATTTGGCTGCAATGCCCGGGTTTCTTGCGGCAAAGGGGTGTCTTGTTTAGGGCTTGTCCCTATGGTGTGGGCAACCAAAAAAACAGTGAGAGGTGGGCACAGTGCGCAGAAACGAACAACAAGAGCGGCAGGCGTGGACCCCTGATGTGCCGAAAGAGTTTCCGGCGCATTACGCCTTGGGCGGATATTCGGACCATCAGATCAGCCGCATCGCGCTTAAATATCTGGCGCGGACGGAAAACATCAAACGGGCTTGGGCGCGGATTCACCATCACTTCCCCGAAACCCTTTCAGGCGCGGCGCCGTTGGATATTCTGGAGCTTTCGACAGCGCATGGTGCCATGCTGGAGGTGTGGCGGCATTTTGGCCACCGGGTGCGGGGCACCGATTTCGGCGGCTGGTCCAAGGATTATAACAAGAACGCCAAGCGCCCGAAATTTCTGGATAAATTGACGGCCAAGTCGCATGACAACCCGCGCGGCGATAAGAACCTTGGCTGGATTTATCAGCCAATCATCGAAAGCCTTGGGCTGGAGGTGGATTTGTTCGATGCGGGCTGCCTTCCCTATCCTTACCCCGACAAATCCTTTGACGTTCTGTGCTGCTATCAGGCGATTGAGGCTTATGCCGCGCCGGAGCATTGGGGCACCATCGCGGATGAGTTTTGCCGGATCGCGCGGCAATCCATCGTGATCGGCTTCAACCCGCCCGCGATCAAGCTGCGTGAAGATGAGGCGCATATGGCCATTGTGCGCGAGGCGACAGAGGCGCTGCGGTCGTTCAACCGCAACGGGTTCAAATGCGTCTTTATGGAATTTGGCGAAACGCGCGCGGGCTTTCACCCGACGGCGGTCAAGCTGATGGCTTGCGCCCCCGCTGCGACAGGAAAAGCCCGGCCAAAATCAGCGCCAGCGCTGCCAAAAAACGTAGGGGCAGTTGTTCTCCCAAAAACAGACCCCCAAAAATGACGGACCAGACCGGAACCTGATAGCTGGTCAGCGTCATGAAGCCAGAGCCCGCGCTGCGAATGACCGACACCCGCAACAGCGCGGCAAGGGCGGTGGGCACAAGGCCCAGCAGGATGATGGCAAGGCCGGGTGTGCCGCCTTGCCAGTTCGGCCACCCTTCCAGCCACAGCATCATCGGCACCATCGGCACCGCGCCAATCACCAGACTGGTCGCGGCAAGGGTGATGGGGTCAATGGTCGGGCAGCGCCGCGTCAGGATCGAGGCGCAGGCATAGCACAGCGCCGCCGCAATACAGGCCAATCGCGGCAGCACCAAAGGCCCCCCGCTTAAAATATCCGGCCCCAGCAGGATCAGCGTGCCGATAAAGCCAAGGCCAAAGCCCATCGCCTTGTTGCGGCTCAGCGTCTCGCCCGCGAAAAGATAGGCAAGCGGCAGCACGAATAGCGGCACAGAGGCCATCGACAGGCCTGCAAAAGCCGAAGGCACATAGCTTTGCCCCCAGCTCAGCAATGAGAACGGCACGGCAGAGGACAGCAAGCCGATGGGCAGCAAATAACCCCAAAGCCTTGGGTCAAGGCGCGGCAGCTTGCGCCCCATCGCAATCGCAACGCAGGTCAGCGCCAGCGCGCCCAGAACCACGCGGGCCGCCGCCACCGTAACCGGGCCATAGCTGCGCAGCGCCAGTGACACCACCATGAATGTGCCGCCCCAGACCACGCCGAGAAACAGGATCGAAAGCCAATCGGCGCGGGTGGGTTGGGTCATGTTGTGCTTTGCGAGGTTGGGTTTTGGTCGGCTAACAGGGGCAATGCGGTGCGGCAAGTGTTTGTTTGCCCACAGCCGCGCCAAAGCCTGGTGCAAGGCCAACCTGTCGGTCGCGTGGGGTCGGGGCAGGGGCGTGCCAGATTTCACAGGCCAAAGGGGCGCCCCCCGCAAAAAAAACGGGGCGCGACCTTGTCGCGCCCCGTTTGGTTTTTGATCAGTTACGGGCCTTGTCGACCATCTTGCCCTTGGAGATCCACGGCATCATGTCGCGCAGCTTTTGACCGACGAGTTCGATCTGATGCTCATCATTGGAACGACGCGAGGCTTTGATCGTGGGCTGGCCAACAGCGTTTTCCAGCATGAAATCGCGCACGAATTTGCCGGACTGGATGTCGGACAGAACCGCTTTCATGCGGGCCTTGGTCTCATCATAGGGCAGAATACGCGGGCCGGAAACATACTGGCCGTATTCTGCGGTGTTGGAGATGGAGTAATCCATGTTGGCGATGCCGCCTTCATAGATCAGGTCAACGATCAGCTTCACTTCGTGCAGGCATTCGAAATACGCCATTTCAGGCTCATACCCGGCCTCAACCAGCGTTTCAAAGCCCATGCGGATCAGTTCGACCAAGCCACCGCAAAGCACGGCCTGTTCGCCGAACAGGTCGGTTTCACATTCCTGACGGAAGTTGGTTTCAATAATGCCGGAACGGCCGCCGCCGATGCCCGAGCAATAGGACAGACCGATTTCCATCGCCTTGCCGGTAGCGTCCTGATGCACCGCGACGAGGCAGGGCACGCCGCCGCCTTTGGTGTATTCGCCGCGCACAGTGTGGCCGGGGCCTTTGGGGGCCATCATGATGACGTCAACGCCGGGCTTCGGCTCAATCAGGCCAAAATGCACGTTCAACCCGTGAGCAAATGCGATGGCAGAGCCTTCTTTCAGATTGTCATGCACATATTTCTTGTAGGTTTCGGCCTGCAATTCGTCGGGCATGGTGAACATGATCAGATCGCACCAAGCCGCAGCTTCGGCAATACCCATGACCTTCAGGCCTTCGCCTTCCGCTTTCTTGGCCGAGGGCGAACCTTCGCGCAGGGCGACGACAAGGTTCTTGGCGCCAGAATCGCGCAGGTTCAGCGCATGGGCGTGGCCTTGCGAACCATAGCCGAGGATGGCGACTTTTTTGTCCTTGATCAGGTTGATATCGCAGTCACGATCATAATAGACGCGCATTGGTTTTTCCTTTTGGTTTGGGCTTTCGCCTTTGATGGGCGCAGGATAGGGGTTCTGCGCGGGTATCCCCTGCAAAATTTGACGAATTGCGGTTTATATCCTAAAAATCATTCGTGATATAATGCGTTGGTGAAATTTTCATGCAGATAGATGATACGGATCGGCGCATCTTGCGGCATTTGCTGGCCGATCCCGGCTTGCCCAACGCCCAATTGGCCGAGCGTGCCGGCGTGACCGGGGCGACCTGTTGGCGGCGGTTGGAGCGGATGCAGGCCGCAGGGTTGATTGCGCCGCCTGCCGCTGTGATCAACTGGCGGGCGATGGGGTATGAGGTGGAGGTGTCTTTGCGCTTTAACCTCGACAAGACCGAGCCGCGCGCCTTTGATGAATTTCTGGCGGCAGCGCGCGAGGTGCCCGAAGTGATCGCGATTGAAACCTTTCTGGGGCGGGTCGATGTGCGGCTGAATGTGATTGCCCGCGACATGGCGCAATACCAAGAGATCTATCGCAAGCGTATTCTGACGCTGCCGCATATTGCTGATATCGAAGCCCTGATGCTGATCGCCACGATCAAGGAAGAAAGTGCCTTGCCGCTATGATGGATCTTGATGACCTTGATCGCGCGCTGTTGCGCAGCCTTAGCCGCGATGCCACCACCAGCGCAGGCGAATTGGGCCGCCGCTTGGGTCTTAGCCAGCCTGCGGCTTGGCGGCGGGTCAAACGGCTGGAGGAAGCGGGAATCATCGCCGGGCGCCGCGTCGCGGTGGACCGCCCGGCGCTTGGCTTTGGCGTGACGGTGTTTCTGGGGGTCAAGCTGGCAACCAAGGGCCGGGTGAGCCTTGAGGATTTTGAGCGCGCGGTGACAGCCATCCCCGAGGTGCAGGTGGTGCAGCACGTTCTGGGCTTGTTTGATTACCGCCTGCGCGTGGTCGCCCGTGATATCGCGGATTTTGAACGCGTGCTGCGGCGGCGGATCATGACGCTGCCCGGCGTGGGACAGGTAGAGGCGAATGTGCTGTTGACCGAAGAGGCAAGACCGGGACCATTGGGGTGAGGTGATGCGCAAACAGATCAAGGAAATCGGGGCCAAGCTGCCCCCCGGCCACCCGCAGTATGCGCTTGTTCAGCAGGCCTATGCGGCGTTTCGCTGCGACAAACCGCAAGATACAGAGAGCTGCACCTGTTGCATGGACCCTGATATCCGGGCCGATTTCTTTGGCCCGGATATTGATGCGCTTCCGCTTTACTATGTTCAGGATTGGTATAGCGGGGCCTATGCCCCACCCCTGAGCCATGCGCTTTGGGCCTATCTGTTGCCGCGCGTGATGGAGGTTGTCTTGTGCGGCGAGGAGCCTTCCGGCATCGGGATTGAGGTCACGTTGCGCGGTGCTACGGGCGACCCAGCGCTATGGACGCAGGCGCAATGGCAGGTGCTGGATGCGTTTCAGCGCGCGGTATTTCAGATGCCGCCAAACGCCTATCAATGGTCACTGGATGCGCTGATCTGTGCCTTTGTGAGGGGTGGCTGGTCTGTTGAGGCGCTTTGGGCGCAGGTTTTGACCTGGCCGGATGCGGATCTGGTGCGCCGATTGCACCGGGATTGGTGTTGCAATGCCTATCTGTCGATTGGGGTGACGGCGTTTTGGGGGAAGGACATGCAGATGCACGCCCGCTACCGCGACCCGGCCCTTGCTGATCGGTTTGAGATGTTTGCCTATGCGTGTGACACGCCTGTGCTGGCCGATCAGGCGCTACAGGTGGTTGAGGCGATCCGGCGGGGGTAAGGCGGGGGCAGGGGGCATTCTGCCCCCTCTTTTCCGTGCGGAAAATTCACCCCCTGAGGATATTTGGACCGAAAAGAAAGCGGTTTGGGCCTTTTGCCTTAGTCGGTATGGCGTTCCAATGGGGCGGCGAGCCATTCCCGGCCTTTGAGCATGGCGTTCCAATACAGCCAGGGCAGGAAATTGGCCTTGAGTTGCCAACCGAGCCAGCGGGGTTTTGTGCTATCCCACGGGAAAGAGGGCAGAAGTTTGCCGCCATAGCCGAACTCGGCCACGATGGCGCGGCCGTGTTCCACCGTCAGCGGGCAGGAGCCGTAACCATCATAGGCATGGGTTGCCGGGGCGCCGTCCATAACCGAGAGCAGGTTCACGGCGACGATTGGCGCTTGTTTGCGTGCGGCGGCGGCGGTTTTGGAATTGGGTGTGTTGCAGCCATCGCCGATGCCAAAGATATTGCTGAAACGGGTGTGTTGCAGGGTCTTGGCGTTCACCTCGACAAAGCCGGTGGCATCGGCCAGCGGGCTTTTGGCAACAGCGTCAACCGCGCGCTGCGGTGGCGTGACGTGGAGCATGTCATATTCCAGTGTCACTTCTTGGGTGGTGCCATCGGCACCTGTCTGGGCGAAGGTTGCCTTTTGGTTCGGGCCATCCACTGCGATCAGTTTGCTGCCGAAATTCAGATGGGCGTTGTAGCGTTTGATATAGTCCATCAGCGGCGGCACATAGTCTTTCACGCCAAAGAGCGCGGGTCCGGCATTGTGGAACTGCACGTCGATATTGCCCAGAGCCCCTGCCTTTTCCCATAGCGAGCAGGACAGATACATCGCCTTTTGAGGTGCGCCGGGGCATTTGATCGGCATCGGCGGCTGGGTAAAGATGGCGCGGCCGGATTTCAGGTTTTGGGCCAGTTTGTAGGTATAGGGTGCCAGATCAAAGCGGTAGTTCGAGGTGACGCCGTTCTTGCCCAAGGCCTGCTCCAGCCCCGGTATGGCATCCCAGGCCGGGGCGATGCCGGTGGCGACGATCAGCATGTGATAGGTCACGCTGCGGCCATCTGACAGGGCGACTTGGTTTTCTTCGGGCTGGAAACTGGCAGCGGCGCCTTTGATATGGGTGACGCCTGCGGGCATCACGCTGGCGGTGCTGCGTCTTGTGGTCGGGGCTTGAAACACGCCGCCGCCGACCATAGTCCAGCCGGGTTGATAGAAGTGATCCTCGGATGGTTCGATGATTGCGATATCCAGGCCCTTCCGGCGCTTGAGCAAGCTGGCCGCTGTGGCGATACCTGCGGCACCGCCACCGACGATGACAATCTGATGTAGCGTCATGTTAGGTTCTTTCCCCTCCCTAAAAGATTGTCACATATGAATGTGTTTTATCGCTTGAAGTCACGCGGAATCTGCCGTGAAATTGCGAAAACCGCCATGAATTGGAGAGATTATGCCCGCTTTGCACCCCGAGATTGACCCGAACGGGTTGGAGGAATTCTCTGTCGTCTTCACGGATCGGTCGCTGAACCATATGTCTGCCAAGTTTCAGGCGGTGATGCGTGAGATTTCGACCACCCTGCGCGAGGTTTACGCAGCGGAGGCTGTGGCCGTGGTTCCGGGGGGCGGGACCTATGGCATGGAAGCCGTGGCGCGGCAGTTTGGCCGGGGTGCGCGGGTGCTGGTGGTGCGCAATGGCTGGTTTTCCTATCGTTGGAGCCAGATTTTTGAGGCTGGCGGCTTTGCAGCCCATGTCGATGTGGTGATGGCGCGGCAAACCGGGAATGACCCGCGTGCGCCTTATGCGCCGCCCCCTATTGCGGATGTGGTGGCGCGTATCCGCGAGGCCAAACCAGAGGTGGTTTTTGCCCCGCATGTGGAAACCAGCGCCGGGATCATTCTGCCCGATGACTATATCACCCAGATGGCACAGGCCGCGCATGAGGTTGGGGCCTTGATGGTGCTGGATTGCATCGCCTCGGGCTGTATCTGGGTGGATATGGCAGCCACAGGGGTGGATGTGCTGATTTCAGCGCCGCAAAAAGGGTGGTCGGCCAGCCCGGCGGCAGGATTGGTGATGATGTCAGCGGCGGCGCTGGCGCGGTTGGAGGCAACGGCATCGGACAGTTTCGCGCTGGACCTGAAGAAATGGCGCAGCATCATGGCGGCCTATGAGGGCGGTGGGCATGCCTATCATGCCACCATGCCGACGGATGCTTTGGTCGATTTTCTGGAGGCCGTGCGCGAAACCAAGGCTATGGGATTTGCCGAGGCGAAAGCCGCGCAATGGGCGCTGGGCGAGGCGGTGCGGGCGATGTTCGCGGCGCGGGGCGTGCGATCGGTCGCGGCGGAGGGTTTTGGCGCGCCGGGGGTTGTGGTCAGCTATACCGATGACCCTGCGGTGCAGAACGGGGCCAAATTCCGCGAGCAAGGGTTGCAGATTGCCGCAGGTGTGCCGTTGCAGGTGGGCGAAGGGGAGGCGTTCAAGACCTTCCGCATCGGCTTGTTCGGCTTGGACAAACTGGCCGATGTGCCGGGCACAGTCGCCCGGTTGGAGCGGGCTGTGGCGGCGGTGCTTTAGCCGCCCGGTGGCGCTGTGGTCTGCCGGGGGATCAGGTATTTTTGCCAAGATGAATGAGGGGCGTCACCGCAGGCCGAGCCCCGCTTTCATCAAGGTTTTGCGCACGGGGGCGGCTGAATACAGCGCGCCCAGCATGGAGGCGCGCAGGTCGCGCAGAACGGGGGCCGCGACCATCGAGGCCCGGTTCAGCGCGTCAATCCCGGCAACACGGGCCTGCACCTCGCGGTGGCGGGCCTTGTGATAGGCATCGAGCATTGCGGCAGAGCCAAGATCATCGGGGTTTTCAAGCGCAAGGCGGCGCAGGGCGGCAAGGTCGCCCAGGCTCATGTTCAGGCCTTGCGCACCGATGGGGGGCACAACATGTGCTGCTTCGGCCATCAAGGCGGTGCGCTCCCCGGCCATACGCTCGGCGATCTGGCTGATGATGGGCCAGATGGTCAGCGGGCTGATGCGCGACATCGGGCCAAGCTGGTGGCAGGCGCGCAGGCTCATCTCATGGTCGAACTCTGGCAGGGGCAGGGCTTGGAGGCGGGCGATCTCGGGCCCGGTTTCCATCCAGACCACGGCAGAGCAGGGCAGCCCCTCATGATCGGGCAGCGGAACCATGGTGAAGGGCCCGCCGGAGCGATGCACCTCGGTGGAGACATTGTCATGTGGGATGGGGTGCGTGGTGGTAAAGGCGAGTGCTTTTTGCCCGTAGCGAGTGGTTTTTACAGGTATGTCAAGCGCTTGGCGCACGGCGGAATTGCGGCCATCGGCACCGATCAACAGGCGCACGCGCCATGCACTGCCGTCTGACAGCGTGACAAGCGCCTCGGTGGAGCGGGTGGTGACGCGCGCGGTTGCCACACCGGGACGGAAGGTCACGCCCGGCAGGGTTTCGATCTCGGCCAGCATTTCGCGCCGCAGCAGCCAGTTGGGCAGGTTGAAGCCGAACGGGTGTTCGGAAATCTCGGCCGCGTTGAAATCGCGGGTAAGCCGCGCCTCACCCGGGGCGCCGCCTGCATCGACGATGCGCATGATTTGCAGCGCAGCGGCATGGGGGGCAAGCCTGTCCCACAGGCCGATCTCTTGCAGCAAGCCGACCGAGGGCATCAGGAAGGCCGTGCTGCGCAGATCGGCGCCAGCCGCACTGCGGTCGGTTACGGGGGCCGTAGGATCAACGCAGAGCACCGAAAAGCCAGCGCGACCAAAGGCGACGGCGGCACAGAGGCCGGCGACACCGCCGCCGGAAATAAGGATATCAATGCTGTCTCGTTGCATCACGGCCCCCTTTGTTGTGCTATAGATAGGGCGAAAGCGGCCCCGCGTCCAAGCGACAAAGCGCGCAGGCTTAGCCGCGTGTGATCATCAGCAACAGCACAAACATGATCGGCACCAGCGCCAGCGCCGACATGGCAAGGGCGACGAGGCCCCATGTCTTGACGGCCAGCACGACCACGGTGACAAAGATCATCAGGGCGTAGAAAATGCTATCCTTGTCGGTCGCGATGTCGCGGGCGATCCGGCCCAACAAGGGGATGGCATAAAGAACACGCAGGCCAAGCGGCGCGCGATTGGTTTGGGGTGTCATTGATATTCTCCATATTCGCATTGCTGCAAATAGGCGCTTTGCGGCGGCCAAACAGATGGCAGGGTGACGCGGCGTGACAGGCTGCCGCAGCTAGGCAATCAATTGCCGCAGAAAATCTGTCAGATCATCGGTATGATGGTGGATATGGGCCTCCGGCTCTGGTGCGGGGGCGACATGGACCGTGCGCATCCCCATCGCGTGGGGGGCGGCGAGGTTGCGGCTGTCATCCTCAAACATGGCGCCTTTGGTCGGGTCCAGCCCATCGGCGGCAAAGATGGTTTCAAAGGCCGCGCGTTCGGGTTTTGGGCGGAAACCGGCATGCTCCACCCCGTAAATCGCGTCAAACAGACCAGACAGGCCGCGCGCCGCCAGCACCCGTTCGGCATAGGGGGCCGAGCCGTTTGTGTAGACGATCCGCCGCCCCGGCAGCGCCCGGATATAGCTGGCAAGGGCGATATCTGGTTGCAACTGCTCCAGCGAAATATCGTGCACATCGGTCAGATAGGGGGCAGGGTCCACCCCATGTTCCTGCATCAACCCGGCCAGCGTGGTGCCATAGGTCGCCCAGTAATGACGGCGCAGATGGTCGGCTTGCGGGCGGTCCACGGACAGGGTTTGCATCACCCAATTGGTCATCCGCACCTCGATCTGGTCAAACAGGCGGGCCGAGGGCGGATAGAGCGTGTTATCAAGGTCAAAGACCCAAGCACGCACATGGGCAAAGGACTGTGCTGGCATGTTGCGACACCTAAACCTTTCCTCAGACGCGTGCTTTCGCGCGCCGCCTTGTTTTACAGCTTTCGCCTATGGGCTATAGGTCGCACTGCGGCGCTTGTCCATGCGATTGCGGTTGAGGTGCGCGGCCTTGCCCGCTAACCTTTGCGGCGGGACAAGACGAAAGGCCATCCGGTGCAGAAAGACGCTTATAGCCTGATCCTCGAGGCGATTGACGCCGGGGTTTACAAGCCCGGTGACAGGCTGGTGGAATCCGAATTGGCGGACCGTTTTGGCGTGTCACGCACCCCGGTGCGCGAGGCGTTGCAGCGTTTGGAAACCCAATCCATGCTGACCCGCGATGGTCGCAGCCTGATTGTCGCCTCGCTCGATCATAACCAATTGGCAGAGCTGTATGCCGTTCGGACAGAATTGGAAGGGCTTGCCGCGCGCTTGGCCGCGCGCCATGCCACCGAGGAGGAGATCCGCGTGTTGCGCGGAATGGTGGCGGAGGATTACGCGCTGCTGGGGGGCGATCCGCGCGCGCTGAGCCGGGCGAACAAGCGGTTCCACAAACAGATCCACCTTGCGTCTCACAACCGGTTTTTGGTGACTCAGTTGGATCTGGTGCATCGTTCCATGGCGCTGATGGCGACAACCTCTTTCGCTGCCGAAGGGCGCGATGCGGTGGGTCTGGCGGAACATGATGCCATCGTCCGTGCGATCGAGGCGCGGGATGGTGAAGCCGCCTATCAGGCGCTGCGCGGCCATATTTCCAAAGCGTTCGAAACCCGGCTGCGCATTGATGCCGGAGAGTTGAAAACGCGCTGACTGCGGCTTTTGGATTTGGCCTGCGCGGGCCCGCTATGGCCAAGCGCCTTAGTGATCGGCTTCGCTTGGGTCAAAATGCCCGTGGCTGGTTTTATCCCAATAGAACGGTTTGCTAACCATTTCCCAAGCCGCCTTGTAAGAGGCGAGCGCGCCGAGCGGAAAGTAGAAATGCAGCGTGCCAACCCAGAGCGGGTTGAGCTTGTGATTTGTCTTGCGCAGCCCGATCACGTTCAGCGTTATATTGATCACCTCGGTCAACAGATACAGCCCCATCAACCCCAGCATCACCACGGGCGGCAGCGCGGTTGCCAGCGGGTGGGGCACACCCAGCGGCACCAGCCAAAAGCTCCACAACACCGGGGCGAGCAGGAATTGAGAGAGGGTGCAGAGAAACAGGATCTGGAAGCCTATGAACTTGCGCGGGCCAAGTTGGCGCCAGAGCAACATCGGATCGCGCATATGCACCGCCCAAGTCATCATATACCCTTTGAGCCAGCGAGACCGTTGCCGCACCCAAGGCAGCGCGCGGCAATTCGCCTCTTCCTCGGTCACGGTGTCAATGATTTCGGCGCTATAGCCATAGCGGGCAAGGCGCATGCCCAGATCGGCGTCTTCGGTGACGTTGTGGGCATCCCAGCCGCCCAGTTCCTCTAGCGCGGCGCGGCGGAAAAACAGGGTCGTGCCACCCAAGGGAATCGCCATGCCCAGCTTTTGCAAGCCGGGCAGGATGACGCGGAACCATGCTGCATATTCCATGGTGAAACAGCGCGAAAGCCAGTTGGTGCGCGGGTTGTAAAAATCCAGCACACCTTGAAGGCAAGCCACATCGGCACCCCGTTGGTAAAACCGGTTCACGACCTTGTGGATCTGGTCGGGCTCTGGCGCGTCTTCGGCATCATAGACCCCGATGATCGAGCCCCGGCACAGATCCAGCCCGAAATTCAGCGCCCGGGGTTTGGTTTTCAACGGCCCATCGGGCACCACCACCACCCGCATCCAAGGCGGCAGATCGGCGGATTTCAAGGCATCACGGGTCAGATGGTCCTTTTCCTCGACGACCAGCAGAATATCGAGCAGATCGCGCGGGTAATCCAGCCTGCTCAGGCGGCGGATCAGGCGTGGGGCGATGTTGCCCTCTTTGAACAGGGCGACCATGATCGAGACGGTGGGCAGCCGCGCGATGATCGGGTCGGGGGGCGGGGGGGCGGTGTTGCGCAGGGCGGCAAAGACGGCCCCGGCCCGCAGCGCCGTGGAAAGCGCCAAAGTAAGCGTGGCCCAAAAGGTAAAGGCCAGCGCCATGAACGCGGGCGAGAGCCATAGGCCAAGGCCAAACACGCCAAGAATAAGCGCTACCTTCACTGCAAGGCCGTCACGCCCCCAGTCGCGGCAGCTTTCGGCCTCTGCAACGCGGTTCTCGGCGGCATGGTTCAGCGCAGCCGACCGCGCGCGCAACACAGCCGCCTCAATCTTGGATGCAGGCGCGATGGCCATGATCACCGTGCCGAAGGCCGCGCGAAGCCTGGGGTAATGGCTGGCGAATTCTTCGGGGTGGGCGGTGGCGACGACAACCGCTTTTCCCACCCTTTGCCAAGGGATCAACCCGTCGCGCAGGCAGGTAGCCGCGCCGATATCATCAATCAACCGGGGGTCTGCGGGCTGGTCCATAGGGTCCAGCAGCCGCACATTCCAATGCCGCGCCTGCGCCTTATACAGCGTTTCCTCTGCGACCATCTGGCGGGACAGAAGAATATCGCTCAACCGGCCGCGATGGCGTTTTTGCAGCGACAGCGCCGTCACCAGATCATGGGCAGACAAGGCCCCTTCGCGCAGCAGGGTGACGCCAAGGCTTCGGACCGAAGGCGCGGTGACGGAATAGCGCTTGCCGCCATTGGGTTTGGGGCTGGTTGCAACGGACGCGCCCTTGTCAACAGCCGCATCCGCAGGCTGCAACAGGTCAGGTGAAAGGAAAGGAGTTGATGCTGTCATGGGCCCCCCGCCGGATCAGGTTTGGCGGGTAAAGCTTAACAGTTGGTTAATATTGGATTTTTCTAAAACTTAGCAGGCGGTTTTCATAAAACGCGCCTTTTAAATGGTGGCCGCTGCGCACAGGGCCACCAGATATAGTGGAGGTCTATGGCGTTTCAGGCCGCGCGGCGGGCCTTCATCGCCTCTGCGAATCGCTCAAACAGGTAATAGCTGTCTTGCGGGCCGGGGCTGGCTTCGGGGTGGTATTGCACCGAAAACACCGGCTTGCCCGTCACCGCGATGCCGCAGTTAGAGCCGTCGAACAGGCTGACATGGGTTTCGCGCACGCCATCGGGCAGCGATTGCGCATCCACGGTAAAGCCGTGGTTCATCGAGGTGATTTCCACCTTGTTGGTGTCATAATCTTTGACCGGGTGGTTGGCACCGTGATGCCCGTGGTTCATCTTGATGGTCTTGCCGCCAAGGGCAAGGGCAAGCATCTGATGGCCAAGGCAAATCCCAAAGACGGGAAGATCAGCGGCCAGAACGCCCTTGATCATGTCAACGGCATATTCGCCAGTGGCCGCCGGGTCGCCCGGACCGTTGGACAGGAACACCCCTTCAGGGTTGAGGGCCAAAACATCCTCGGCGGTGGCGGTGGCGGGCAGCACGGTTACATCGCAACCGGCAGACGCCAGACAGCGCAGGATATTGCGTTTCGCCCCGAAATCGACCGCGACAACCCGCAGCCCCTCACCGGTGCGCTTGCTGTAGCCCGCAGGCCATGCCCAACGCATTTCATCCCAGCGATAGCTTTGTGCGCAGGTCACATCCTTGGCGAGGTCAAGCCCCTCCAGCCCGCGCCAGGCACGGGCGGCGGCAACGAGCGCCTCGATGTCGAAAACCCCATCCGGGTTATGCGCAAGCGCCACATGCGGCGCACCTTGCTGACGGATCGCGCGGGTCAGACGGCGCGTATCCAGCCCGCCGATACCGATGCGGCCCTTGGAGGTCAGCCATTCGGTCAACTCGGCCGTGGCGCGCCAGTTTGACGGATCAGTCGGGTCCCATTTCACCACCATACCAGCGGCAACCGGTTCGCCGGTTTCATCATCCTCGGGGGTGACGCCGGTGTTGCCGATATGCGGGAAGGTGAAAGTGACAACCTGCCCTGCATAAGACGGGTCTGTCATGATTTCCTGATAGCCGGTCATCGCGGTGTTGAACACCAGTTCGGCAACCGCTTCCCCGGTCGCGCCAAAACCGCGCCCGTAAAAGATTGTCCCATCAGCAAGCGCAAGGCAGGCGGTGGGTTTTGCGGTGGTCGGATCGATATGGGGCATGGTACGACTCTCTCTGGCCGGATTTCGCGGAGACTACGGGCCAAGCGCGCTGGGGTCAAGACGTAGGGTCAAATGGAATTTTTATACTTTTCAAGGGCTTGCAAATTTTACGCTTGGTTGCCTCGGCTTTCGCTTCGCGCTATTGTCGGCAGTTGCTGAAACTCTGGGGAAAGACAAGAAGATGGTATTGCGTGATCGGCTGCAAGCAGCCCTGAAAGATGCGATGCGGGCAAGAGAGGCGGAGCGGCTGTCGACGCTCCGTCTGATCAATGCTGCGATCAAGGACCGCGATATCGCCCAGCGGGGGGAAGGCGGCGAGGGTGTGGTGTCGGACAGCGATATCACGGCAATCCTGTCCAAGATGGTGAAACAGCGGCAGGAAAGCGCGCGTGTCTATGAAGAAGGCGGGCGGCTGGAACTGGCGGAAAAAGAACTCGACGAAATCAAGGTGATTGAAGAGTTTCTGCCGCGCCAGTTGGAAGGCGAGGAAGTGGATGCTGCGATCAAGGCTGCCATAACGGAGGCGGGCGCAAGCTCTATCCGTGATATGGGCAAGGTGATGGCGGTGCTAAAAGGCAAATACACCGGTCAGATGGATTTCGGTGCAGTTGGTCCGCGGGTCAAGGACTTGCTGGCCTGAAGCGGTTTGCACCAAATGGAAATAACGCCCTGCACCGCAGTGTGCAGGGCGTTTCTGTTTGAAAACAAGCATTTCAAAAAACCCGACGAACTTGGGGACAAAAAGGGCCCGCCGCAGCTTCGCTCTATGAGGGCAGTCTGGCCCGGTTGTGCGACAGTGGCGTGACGCTGCGCGCAAGGTTTTGTGACGGTTTCCGCGTGGATTACGTGCGCTGGTTATGGGCGCGCAGGGCCTGCCGCAATTCCGGGGCAAGTTGCTTGCGTTCCTCCTCGGACAGAAAGGCGCCCAATTCCACCGCGCGCGGGCCGCCGGCAAGGGTAATATATTCGGCCACGGGCCCACCGGTTTTATGTTGCTCGACCCGCACCCAATGCGGGTTTGCTTCCCATTCCTGCCGCTTGCCGCGCGGGCCGATACGGGCAAGGTGCAGACGGTTTTCGCTTAGGGTCAGAGTCTCGATGATTTCAGCGTCACGATAACTGCGTTCCAGCGCCCAATACATGCCAGAAACGGCCAGCACCAGAAAAGGCAACAAACCCCAAAACACCGGAGAGCCCATGACCGCAAGCAGCGGCACTGCGATCAGGCAGGCCGTGCCACCGATGAACCAGACAAACCCACGCCGCGGAAGCGAGCGATAGGGCCACAGATGCAGGGCTTTGATCTCGGTTGTGTCGGACCATTCGTAGGGCATGTCAGGCCTTTTGATGGGGTTTACAGGCAAAACCTAGCAAGGTTTTGTGATCGGGCAAGTGCGGAATGGCCTGAAATGCCAGCCCTGCAGATCACAGCAGCCCGCAACCGATGCGGGGCCTGCCATGAAAAAGGGCCCCGGCATTGCTGCGGGGCCCTTTGGGTTTGTTTCTGCTCGGCCTGCCGCTTAGTGGGCGTGGCCTTTGTCCCAGTCGGACTGCTTCGGCAGCTGCTCGAACGTGTGTTCGGGCGGCGGGCAAGGCAGGGTCCATTCCAGCGTATCCGCGTATTCGTTCCAGTAGTTCTTTTCGGTGACGCGCTTGCCTGCACGCAGGCTGTAGAAGATGACACCGATAAAGAACACGAACGAAGCGAAGGACAGGAAGGCACCAAGGCTCGACCAGAAGTTCCAGTAGGCGAATGCCTCGGGGTAGTCGATATAGCGGCGCGGCATGCCCTGACGGCCAAGGAAGTGCTGCGGGAAGAAGGTCAGGTTTGCACCGATGAACATCATCCAGAAGTGCAGCTTGCCTGCCCATTCAGGGTATTCGCGGCCCGACATCTTGCCGAACCAATAGTAGATCCCGGCGAAGATCCCGAACACCGCACCAAGGGACATCACATAGTGGAAGTGCGCCACGACGTAATAGGTGTCGTGATAGGCACGGTCCACGCCAGCCTGGCTGAGAACGATGCCGGTTACGCCGCCCACGGTGAAGAGAAACAGGAAACCAAAGGCCCAGAGCATCGGAGTCTTGAACTCGATGGAGCCGCCCCACATGGTCGCGATCCACGAGAACACTTTGATACCGGTTGGCACCGCGATGACCATCGTGGCCAGCATGAAGTAGGACTGCTGCGTCAGCGACATGCCAACGGTATACATATGGTGCGCCCAGACGACGAAGCCCAGAACACCAATGGCAACCATGGCGTAAACCATCGGCAGATAACCAAAGATCGGCTTGCGCGAGAAGGTTGCGATGACCTGAGAGATGATGCCGAAAGCGGGCAGAACGATGATATACACTTCCGGGTGGCCAAAGAACCACAGGATGTGCTGATACAGGATCGGATCACCGCCACCCGAAGGCTGGAAGAAGGTGGTGCCAAAGTTCCGGTCGGTCAGCAGCATGGTGATTGCCCCTGCCAGAACCGGCAGAGCCAGCAGGATTAGCCAAGAGGTGACAAAGATCGACCATGCGAACAGCGGCACTTTGTGCAGGGTCATCCCCGGTGCGCGCATGTTCAGGAAGGTCGTGATCATGTTGATCGCGCCAAGGATAGACGAGGCGCCCGACAGGTGAACCGCGAAGATCGCGAGGTCCATCGAATAGCCGCCTTCATTGGTCGACAGCGGCGGGTAAAGCACCCAGCCCACGCCAGAGCCAAGCTGGTCATTGCCACCCGGCGACAAAACCGATGCAACTGCCAGCGCGGTGCCCGCAACGAACATCCAGTAGGACAAGTTGTTCATGCGCGGGAAGGCCATATCCGGCGCGCCGATCTGCAATGGCATGAAATAGTTGCCGAAACCACCGAACAGGGCAGGGATGACGACAAAGAACATCATCAGGATGCCGTGGCCCGTGATCAACACGTTCCAGAGGTGACCGTTGGGCGTGCAAACATCGCCAGCAGCAGCGGCGGTAAAGCGCGCGCCTTCCATACACATGTATTGAACACCGGGGTGCATCAATTCCATGCGCATGTAAACGGTGAAGATAACCGAGATCAGCCCGACAAGGCCCCCGGTGAACAGGTATAGAATACCGATGTCTTTATGATTGGTCGACATGAACCAGCGGGTAAAGAACCCGCGTTCGTCATGTTCGTGGCCATGAATGGCTGCGTCGGCCATGCCTGCCTCCCGATTGCGTTTCCAGATTTCAGCGCACGGGAAAAGTAGATTCCCGCCGCCACTTGTATTCATGTTCTAGAATGCCCAAGCGGCGGCGGCAATCGGTGACTTTGACGCAGATCAAGAAAAACCGCGTCAAAGTCGTTTTTTAGTGGGTCAGTTCGCCGCAGGGACGACCGAAGCCAGATAGGCCGCAAGGTCTTCGCCGCCTTTCGAAAGTTTGAAGGACATCTTGGACTTGGCCGCAGCATCGCCCGTCGCTTCGATCAGGAAGGCTTTGGGGTCAGCGAGATAGGCGACAAGGTTCGCTTCATCCCAGACCACGCCAGCCGCGCCGGCCGCAACCAAGGAGTCGCCGTTCTTGAAATCGGTGGTGCCAGCAGCACGGCCGATGACGCCATAAAGGTTCGGGCCGGTTTTGCCGCCTTTGACAATCTCGGTGCCGTCATCGGCGATGATTGCGTGACAGGCTTTGCATTTCTTGAATTCCTTTTCACCTTTTTCAGCGTCACCAGCAAAGGCGGGTGCGGACAAAGTGAGAAGGGCAGCAGTGGCGATAAGGCTAAACTTCATTTTCTTTCCTCGTCTTTGAATCGTGTTGCCGCGGTCTGACCGTGATCGGCAGGTGCAACATCGCGCCTGCTTACCATATGTGCAGCGGCTGCGACATAACATAGGTCAAGCTGTCACGCTTTCTTTGCGGCAGTTTTTCCGCGGTTCGGGTCGGAGAGGTATCAAAACTGTAGCCTCCTCGCGTTATTTTGAGTCTCGAAGCCGGGTGGCGAAGCGCTTACGTTGGCTCAAAGCCAAGGTTGGGCGGCATCGGGACCCTTGGTGACATAAAAATGAAAAGGTTAAGTGTCATGGTCGATATGACATTCACAGAATTGCGGAATGCCGAGAAACTTCGGCAAGCGGCCCGTCTTGTTGAAGATGTGGCCTATGCACGCGCGGGCATCCATTCAAAAGAAAAAGTCGCGCATCTGATGCTGATCGCGGCCAGCCTTGAACGCGTCGCAGGCATTACCCCGGTGATGGGTGATACCGCCAACGATTGCTGATCTGACAAAACGACCCTTCGCGTCTTGATTGACCGGCGTATTCGTATACACTTTTTCGGTGTAATTTCGGGTGAGCCGATGTCTGTTTTGAAAGTGTTCGGGCAAAATCTGCGTGCCCTTGCAACAGAGCGTGGCACTCTGGCGCAGGCCAGTGGCGATCTTGGCTTATCCAAAATCCAGTTCCAACGCTTCTTGCGCGGCGAGAGCTTTCCGAAACCCCATATCCTTGAGCAGATATGCGCGTATTTTAACGTTGATGCCCGGATCGTCACCGAAGCCCTGACGCCCGCGCTTTTGTCGCGTATGCGCAACGAAACGGCGGCACCGACCGCAGGGCAAAGCAGCATGGTCGAAGCAATCCGCTTTGCCTGTGCCAGCCAAGATTACTTTGCCCGGGGTTACGATGATTTGCCCGATGGTTTTTATAGTATCCTGCGGCCTTCCATGGCGGTGATGGACAAGTTTGTCCGTTTCCCGGTGTTCATCAAGACCCATAAAGGCGCGCGGGTGGTGCGTGGGTTTGACGCGCCGGAAATCTATACACAGCAGGTGAAGCTGTTGCGGCGGGAATTCCGGGGCGTGCTGCACCACCATTCCGATGGGTTTTCGATCGTTTTCTATCACCAGCCGCCCGCGCAGAATGTCTCGCATCTTTTCATCAGCCCTTTGTCGATGATGAACAGTGTTTCCGGTTTCTTTGGCTTTGCCACGGTCGGGCGGGCAGAGGTGCCGGGACGGCGCCGGATGTGCCGCGTGTTCATGGAACATTTGCCCAACGGTTTTCGCGAGGCGCTGGCGCTGCGGCGTCAGCCCACCTTTGTCGGCGAGGGTGAGGTTGCGCTGCCGATCCGCCAGATGTTGAACCTGCCGTTGAACTAGCTGCGATCCGTCGGGCCGAATTGCTGTTCAAAGCTGCTGTGCAAGGCAACATCCAGATCATCCATCGTGACCGGAAGGCCCAGATCGACAAGGCTGGTGACGCCGTGGTCGGCAATGCCACAGGGGACGATCCCGGTGAAATGGCTCAGATCCGGTTCGACATTGATGGAAATGCCGTGAAAGCTGACCCATTTGCGCAATTTGACGCCAATCGCCGCAATCTTGTCCTCGGCAAGCTGCCCGTCGATACCGCGCCGATCGGGGCGCACCACCCAGACGCCGACACGCCCGGCCCGGTGCTCGCCCGTGACGTTGAAACTGGCCAGGGTCTGGATCACCCAGTTTTCCAGTGCGCAGACGAATTTGCGCACATCGCGCCCACGCCGGTTCAGATCCAGCATGACATAGGCCACACGCTGCCCCGGACCGTGATAGGTGTATTGCCCGCCCCGGCCCGCGACATGCACCGGAAAGCGCTCTGGCTCCACCAGATCGGCAGGTTGGGCGCTGGTGCCTGCGGTGTAAAGCGGCGGGTGTTCCAGCAACCAGACCGCTTCGGGGGCTGTGCCCGCCGCAATCTGGGCCACGCGCGCCTCCATCGCGGCAAGGGTTTCCGCATAGGGCGCCAGCCCATCCAGAACGCGCCATTCAACGGCGTGGCCGGTTGGGGGTGTGGGCGCTGGGGCAGGGCATGTTTGCGGCATGGGCGCGTCCTTCACGGCAGGAAAAACAAAGGGGCGGGACAGGCAGGAATAGCCTGCCGCCAAGTGAAAACGCTTAGCAACTTTGGCACAGCGTGCTAACCTTTCACATGGTTTGAGTCGATCTAATTATTCAGGACGGAGTTTTCAAATGCATTTCAAACGAATTGCAAGCACATGCGTTGCCGCCGCGTTGGTGTTTTCGCCGGTTCCCGCCTTGGCCGGGGACGCTTTGGTTGGTGGGATCATTGGCGGTATTATCGGCGGGGCCATCGTGAATGGTGCCAATAAACAAAAGCGCACGACCACCCGCAAAGCCGCGCCGCGCAAATCCACCAAGCCTTCGGTTTCGTCCAGCCAACGCGAAGCCAATCGCGAAGTGCAGGTTGCGCTGAATTACTTTGGCTTCCCTGTTGGCACGCCGGATGGGTCCATCGGGCCGAAGTCACGGGCGGCCATTTCGCAATATCAGGCGCTTTTGGGCTTTGCGCCAACGGGAAACCTGAACAGCTGGGAACAAGACCTGCTGGTGCAGGGCTATTACCGGGCGCAGGCGGGGGGCGCGATGACGCTGCAACAGGTCGCCAGCGATCCGCGCGGCACCAAGGCGTTGTTGTTCACCTATCGCGATGAAAAACTTGGTGTGCCCGCCGCCGGGGGGCAAATGGCCGCAGTGCAACCCGGTGTGCAACCCGGTGTGCCGCAACTTGGCTTTGCCGCCGGAACCAACCCTGTCGCAGCCGCTGTGCCGCAATTTGGTGCCGCCGCCACCGCAGCAACGGCTCTGCCGTCCTTCATGGGGCAGGGGGCGACACAAGCCTCGCTTGCCAGCCATTGCAACAAGGTGTCGTTGGTCACAAATTCCAACGGTGGTTTTGTCACGCAAGTCACGATGACAGACCCGGCCTTCACCTTGTCTGAACAATTCTGCCTTGCCCGGACCTATGCCATCGCGCAGGGCGAGGAGTTGGTGGCCAAGGTTGCAGGCTTTACCCCGCAGCAGATCGCCCAGCAATGCGAAGGGTTTGGCCCGGTGATGAAGGAACATGTCGCCGCGCTGTCGCTGAAATCCCGCGAAGAGGTGATGCAAGGCGTTTCTGGCTTCGTGCTGGGGTCTGGCATGGCACCTGCGCAATTGTCGGGCACTGCGCGCATCTGTCTTGGTGTCGGTTATGTCACCGATAACATGGATGTGGCCATCGGTTCTGCACTGATCCTGACCACGCTGGGCGAGGTGGCCTACGCTGAGTTGATGGGCCATCACTTGGCTTCGGGCATCGGGGCCGCACAGCGCAGTGATCTGTCTTTGCCGTGGTATGAGCATGCCTTCACCGCCGCCACTGATGGCAGCACCGAGGTTTTCGCACCCGGCATGGCGGACCGTGCCGCGCTGATCCGTCTGGCGGCCTATTCCGCTGCGGGGCGCAGTTTGCCGGGGTCCACGGTGCCTGGTGCCCCTGTACCGGCTTCGGCTCTGCCGTCCTTTGTGGTGCCGGGGAACTCGGCGAACCCGTAAGGGCCAGAGGCTGTTTTTCATCTCCGCCGCAGGGGGAAACCTTGCGGCGGTTTGTTTTTGGGCGCTTGCGCGATCCGTCGACTCTTTTCCTGCAAAATTAAACTTGAGGTCTGTCGCGGCCTTCGCTATGACCCCGCTGGTCAGGACTGTGCGGTCGTGGCGGAATTGGTAGACGCGCAGCGTTGAGGTCGCTGTTCTTTAACCGGAGTGGGGGTTCGAGTCCCCCCGACCGCACCACTTGGCCCTAGCCCCCGCAATGGGTCGTAGGCCGGAAAATCCCTACAAAATTAGATTTACCTGTGCGCTGCCGTCATCAAGGTCAGTTCGCGCCATTGCGTGCGTAAAACTGCGGTGTTTGCACGGGGCGTTATTTCCGAAGGCGCTGGGCTTTTCTGCAAATCAACCTAAGGCCGCTTTCCTGCGCGCGGCATCGCTGGATACTCTGGCTTGGGAGGTTTCACCCTGCGACGCCCTGTGACGAAACGGGCCGCAGCAGCAAGCCATTCCGCACCCTGTCAAGGCTTTCCGGCAAGCAGGGCACCGACGCTGAAGCGGCCCATTCTGGCACTTATGCCGAATGAACCGCCCAGCCTTTTGTCGGATGCCCCCGCGCGATATGCCGGGCCGGACAGTTCAGATCGGTTTCGTCAGATCAGCCCTGAAGCGTCCGCACCCCGATGCCTTCGCCCCGGGCTTTCATCGCGCTGACAGCGGCGATGGACCCTGCGGCGGTGGTGAAATAAGGGATCTTGTCGAACAGCGCGACTTTGCGGATGTCGCGACTGTCGTTCAGCGATTGGGCGCCTTCGGTTGTGTTCATCACCAAGGCGATATCGCCGTTTTTCAACCGGTCCACGATGTTCGGGCGGCCTTCATAAACCTTGTTCACTGCGGTTGCCTTGGCCCCAACCTGCTCCAGCCATGTGGCCGTGCCTTTGGTCGCCACGATTTCAAACCCCATGGTGATGAGATCACGCGCGGCGGCGGCCATGGCGTCGGTTTTGTCCATGTCCTTGATGGACAGAAACACGCGGCCCTCGGTCGGCAGGTCGTTGCCCGCACCCATCTGCGCCTTCAGGAAGGCCAGCGGGAAGCTACGGTCCCAGCCCATCACCTCACCGGTGGAGCGCATTTCCGGCCCGAGCAGCGGGTCAACACCGGGGAAGCGGGCAAAGGGCAGCACGGCCTCTTTGACGCTGAACCACGGTGTGATCGGGTTGGCCAGCGTCATCGGATCGGCCAGCGGCAGATCGGTATCGGGGCCAACATCGCTGGCATAGGGCGCGCGCATCGGGAAATTGCCCATCGGCTCGCCCGCCATCAGGCGCGCGGCGATAGAGGCAATCGCGCTATCGGTGGCTTTGGCAACGAAAGGCACGGTGCGAGACGCGCGCGGGTTCACCTCCAGCACATAAATATCATCACCTTTCAGCGCGAATTGCACGTTCATCAGGCCCACCACGTTCAAGGCGCGGGCCATGGCCACGGTTTGCGCCTTCAACTCCTCGATGATCGCGGGCGACAGCGAATGCGGCGGCAACGAACAGGCAGAATCGCCGGAATGGACACCCGCCTCCTCAATATGTTCCATGATACCCGCGACATGGACGTTATGCCCATCCGACAGCGCATCGACATCGACCTCAATCGCGCCGGACAGATAGCTGTCCAGCAGCACCGGGTTCTTGCCGGAAACCTGCACCGCCTCACGGATATAGCGTTCCAGTTGCGCGTCATCGCGGATGATTTCCATCGCACGGCCACCCAGAACGAACGACGGGCGGATCACCAGCGGGTAGCCCACTTCGGCAGCCACGGCAAAGGCCTCATCCCGGCTGCGCGCGGTGCCATTATGCGGCTGACGCAGGCCCAGCTTTTGCAAAAGCTGCTGGAACCGCTCACGGTCCTCGGCCAGATCAATTGCATCGGGGCTGGTGCCAAGGATCGGGATGCCTTCATCATGCAGCGCATTGGCCAGCTTTAGCGGCGTCTGGCCGCCGAATTGCACGATCACCCCGTGCAACGTGCCGTTTTCCTGCTCTACCCGCAGAATTTCCAGCACATGCTCCAACGTCAAAGGCTCAAAATACAACCGGTCAGAGGTGTCATAATCGGTCGACACGGTTTCGGGGTTGCAGTTGATCATGATGGTCTCGTAGCCCGCCGCCGTCAGGGCATAGCAGGCATGGCAGCAGCAATAATCAAACTCGATGCCTTGGCCGATGCGGTTCGGGCCACCGCCGAGAATCACCACTTTCTTGGCATTCGAAGGCCGCGCCTCACATTCCACATCGCCCATCACAGGGGATTCGTAGGTGGAATACATGTAAGGGGTCTGCGCCTCAAACTCGGCGGCGCAGGTGTCGATGCGTTTGAACACGGCGTTGACGCCAAGATTGCGGCGCGCGCGGCGCACTTGGCCTTCATCGCGCCCGGTCAGCGTGGCAAGACGCGCATCGGTGAAGCCAAACATCTTCAACCGGCGCAGGGCGTCCGGGTTGGTGGGCAGGCCATCGTGGCGGATGCTGGCCTCCACCTCAACGATTTCACGAATCCGGGCAAGGAACCACGGATCAAACGAAGTAGCCCCCTGAATTTCGTCATTGCTCAGCCCTTCGCGCATCGCTTGGGCGATCACGCGCAGACGGTCCGGGGTTTGCTGACCCAGCGCCTTGAAAATCGCGGCACGGTCCGGCGCACCGGGAATGGTAATCTCGTCAAAACCCGAAAGCCCGGTTTCCAAAGACGCCAGCGCCTTTTGCATGCTTTCGTGGATGGTCCGGCCAATCGCCATCACCTCACCCACCGATTTCATCGCGGTGGTCAGGTTCGGCTCTGACCCCGGAAACTTTTCAAAAGCGAACCTTGGGATCTTGGTGACCACATAATCTATAGAGGGTTCAAAGGACGCGGGTGTCACTTTTGTGATATCGTTGTCCAATTCGTCCAGCGTATAGCCCACCGCCAGTTTCGCCGCGACCTTGGCAATCGGGAAACCCGTTGCCTTCGACGCCAGCGCCGAGGATCGCGACACGCGCGGGTTCATCTCAATCACCACCATGCGGCCATCCACCGGGTTCACCGCCCATTGCACGTTGGACCCGCCGGTTTCCACCCCGATCTCGCGCAGCACAGCGATAGAGGCCGAGCGCATGATCTGATATTCCTTGTCCGTCAGCGTCAGGGCAGGGGCCACGGTGATGCTGTCCCCGGTATGCACGCCCATCGGGTCGACGTTTTCAATGGCGCAGATGATGATGGCGTTGTCGGCGGTATCGCGCACCACCTCCATCTCATATTCTTTCCACCCCAGCAGCGATTCATCGACCAGAATCTGCGCCATCGGGCTGGCTTCCAGACCGCTGCGGCAGATCGCCTCATAGTCGTCGCGGTTATAGGCCACACCACCGCCCGTGCCGCCCAGCGTGAAGGCAGGGCGGATGATGGCGGGCAGGCCCACATATTCAATCGCGGCCATCGCCTCGGCCACCCCGGCCTTGATGTCATATTTGCCGTTCACCTTGGGGGCGGCAATGATCGTCGCTTTCGGGTTTTCCAAGCCGATGCGGTCCATCGCCTCACGGAACAACTTGCGATCTTCTGCCATTTCGATGGCGGCGCGCTTGGCCCCGATCAGTTCAACATTATACTTTTCCAACACACCCATATCTGCCAGCGCCAAAGCGGTGTTCAGGCCCGTCTGTCCGCCCATCGTCGGCAGCAGCGCATCGGGGCGCTCTTTCTCGATGATCTTGGCAACCACCTCAGGGGTGATCGGCTCGATATAGGTCGCATCGGCAAGGCCCGGATCGGTCATGATGGTGGCCGGGTTGGAGTTGACGAGGATAACGCGGTAGCCTTCCTCGCGCAGCGCCTTGCAAGCCTGCGCACCGGAATAGTCAAACTCGCAGGCCTGACCAATGACGATGGGCCCTGCACCAATAATCATGATGGATTTGATGTCGGTTCTTTTCGGCATGGTCAGGCCCCCATCTGCGCAAAATTTTGTGGGTTATAACGGCCACGCGGCGGGGTGCAAGGGGCTATCGGGGCTACCTCTTGGGCAAAGGCCGTTCAGGCACGGCCCATCGCCCAGATGGCAATAAGGTAAAGCAACACCGTCACCGCGCAACCGGCCAAAAGCGCGGGCCAAAAGCCAATGCCGCGCCGCAACAGCGCCGGAATCAGCACAAACATCGGCAGAGAGGGAATCACATACCACAGCGTGGCCGCCGCATGATCGGCCAGCCGCACCGGGTCCCCGGTATCACGCCACAGCCAGATCATCCCCAGCAACGACACCAAGGGCAGAGAGGCAATCAAGGCCCCAAACCCCGCATGCCGCCGCGCGACCTCGGATGCCAGTGCAATCAACACCCCCGATATCGCCGCCTTGATGAAAAGATAGAACATCCGCCCCCCGACAGTCACCCAACACCACCTTACGGCTTTCATCTTGGCAAAAATACCTAAATCCCGCCCCAACCACCGACCCGCGATCCGGGCGCAGCCCCGCAGCTTGCCACCCGCGCCAAAGCCGCCCAAAGGGGCTCGATGCCCCTGCGGGCGGCACCCCCTCGCGGCCGTTCAAATCCTGCTTGGGCTTGACTTCACCGCCCGCGCGATGTGTATCAGCGGGACCGGAAAATAAGCCCTCTGAAAGGGGATGATGATGCACGCCTATCGCAGCCATACTTGCGCCCAACTCAACGCCTCGCATGTGGGGCAAGATATCCGCCTGTCCGGCTGGGTGCATCGGGTCCGCGATCATGGCGGTGTCTTGTTCATGGACCTGCGTGACCATTACGGCATCACGCAGGTTCTGGCCGACAGCGACAGCCCGGCCTTCAAAGACCTTGAAAAGGTCCGCGCCGAATGGGTGATCCGGATCGACGGCACGGTCAAGGCGCGCGATGCCAGCCTCGTGAACCCGAAACTCCCCACCGGTGAGATTGAGGTTTATGCCCGTGGCATGGAAGTGCTGGGTGCGGCGGATGAACTGCCGATGCCCGTCTTCGGAGAGGTGGACTACCCCGAAGAAACCCGCCTGACCTATCGCTTCCTCGACCTGCGCCGTGACAAGCTGCACGCCAATATGATGCTGCGTTCCAACGTCGTGCGTTCCATCCGCAACCGGATGTGGGACCAAGGTTTCAACGAATTCCAAACCCCGATCATTACCGCCTCCAGCCCCGAAGGTGCGCGGGATTTTCTGGTGCCCAGCCGTCTGCACCCCGGCAAATTCTATGCCCTGCCGCAGGCCCCGCAGCAGTTCAAGCAGTTGATCATGGTCTCGGGTTTCGACAAATATTTCCAAATCGCGCCTTGCTTCCGCGACGAAGACCCGCGCGCCGACCGGTCCCCGACGGATTTCTACCAGCTTGATATTGAAATGTCTTTCGTCAAGCAGGAAGACGTGTTCGCCGCCGTGCAGCCTGTCATTCAGGGTATTTTTGAAGAATTCGGGCGCGGCAAGAAGGTTGATACCGACTGGCCGCTGATCGCCTATAATGATGCGCTGAAATGGTATGGCTCTGACAAGCCCGACCTGCGCAACCCGATCAAGATGCAGGACGTGTCCGAGCATTTCCGCGGCTCCGGCTTTGCGATTTTCGCCAAGCTGCTGGAATCCGAAGGCAACGAGGTTCGCGCCATTCCCGCCCCCACAGGCGGTTCCCGCAAGTTCTGTGACCGCATGAACGCCTTTGCACAAAGCCAGGGCCTTCCCGGCATGGGCTATATCTTCTGGCGCAAAGCCGAAGATGGCAGCATGGAGGCCGCAGGCCCGCTTGCCAAGAACATCGGGCCGGAACGCACCGAGGCGATCCGCGTGCAGCTTGGCCTGAACGAAGGCGATGCTGCCTTCTTCCTTGGTGGCAAGCCCGAAACCTTTCAGGCCGTTGCCGGCCGCGCCCGCAACGAGATTGGCAATGAGCTTGGCCTGTCCGAAACTGATACGTTCCGCTTTGCCTGGATCGTTGATTTCCCGATGTTCGAAAAAGACGACGAAGGCAAGATCGATTTCTCGCACAACCCCTTCTCCATGCCCCAAGGCGGGATGGAGGCGCTGCAAGGTGATCCGCTGCAAGTCTATGCCTATCAGTATGATCTGGCCTGCAACGGCTATGAACTGATTTCCGGCGGCATCCGCAACCACAAGCCGGAAATCATGTATAAAGCGTTTGAAATCGCCGGTTACCCGAATGACGAGGTGAACAAGCGCTTTGGTGGCATGGTCAAGGCGTTCAAATACGGCGCCCCACCCCATGGCGGCTGTGCGGCAGGCATCGACCGGATCGTGATGCTGCTGGCGGATGAGGCCAATATCCGCGAGGTCATCATGTTCCCGATGAACCAGCGCGCCGAGGACCTGTTGATGAACGCGCCCTCTGACCCCACGAATGAACAGCTGCGCGAGTTGCATCTGCGCGTGATTCCAAAGGAATAAGCCGGTTTTGCCCCAAGTTTCACCGCTTGGGGCCACTGCTTTTGCACTTTGCGCTTGAAAATCGGCCCGCTTGGGCGCATATGCCCGCGAAAGCCCGCATGTTTTGCGGGCTCAACCTTATTGGAGTGACCATGGCCAAAGAAGACATTCTCGAATTCCCCGGTGTCGTCAAGGAACTCCTGCCGAATGCGACATTCAAGGTCGAACTTGAGAACGGCCATGAATTGATCGCGACAATGGCAGGCAAGATGCGCAAAAACCGCATCCGCGTGTTGGCAGGCGACAAGGTTCAGGTGGAAATGACCCCCTATGACCTGTCCAAAGGCCGTATCAACTACCGCTTCAAGTAAACCATGCGCCTGATTCTCGGCTCTGCCAGCCCGCGCAGGCTTGACCTGTTGGCGCAGATTGGTGTGGTGCCGGATGCGGTTTTGCCCCCTGATATCAACGAAGACCCGCTGAAGGCGGAACTTCCGCGCCCCTATTGCGCCCGGATCGCCAAGGCAAAGGCGATGGCGGTCGCGGCTGGGCCGGAAGATATTGTGCTTTGTGCCGATACCACGGTGGCGCTGGGCCGTCGGATCATGGGCAAGCCCGTGGATGCAGGGCAGGCGGCGGAGTTTCTGCTGGCCCTTGGCGGGCGCAGGCATTCGGTGATCACCGCTGTCGCCCTGCGGCGCGGCGCGCAAGTCTGGACGCGCGAAGTGGTGTCCGCCGTGAAAATGAAGCGGCTGTCGGACGCAGAGTTGAACGCCTATCTGGCCAGCAATGATTGGCGCGGCAAGGCGGGTGGCTATGGCATCCAAGGGCTTGCCGGGGCCTTTATCCCGTGGATTTCGGGCTCATTCACCGCAATCATGGGCCTTCCTGTGGCCGAAACCGCCGCAATGCTTGCCACCGCAGGATATCCGGTTTGGAAGGATACAGAATGAAGGGCCGGATTGTCGTTCTGGATGAGGTGCAGGGCAGGCCAGCCGCCGCGCTGCTTGTCGATGGCCAGTTGCAAGACCTGCTGGTCGATCCTGCGGGGGATGAGGCGCTGCCGGGGGCGATTTACCGCTGCGTCGCCGATCGTTTGATGAAAGGGCAGGGCGGCGTTTTCGTCAAACTGCCCGAAGGCAGCGGGTTCTTGCGCCAAACATCGGGCATAGCACCCGGGGCAAAGCTGTTGGTGCAGGTCACGGGACCGGCAGAGCCGGGCAAGGCCGTGCCCGTCACCACCCGGCTTTTGTTCAAAAGCCGCTATGCGATTGCGACACCGGGCGCGCCGGGGTGCAATATCTCGCGCCGGATCAAGGACGAAGGCTTGCGCGCCGCGTTGGAGGCGCTGGCTGTCGCAGGCATGGCCGGCGCGGCAGAGGGTTTGGGGCTGATCCTGCGCTCTGCCTGCGCCGATGTGGACAGCGATGAGATTGCCGCCGATGTCGCCGCTGTGCGCGCATTGGCCGAGGCTGTGCTGGCCGATACCGACGGCGGGCCGGAACTGCTGGTCGAAGGTGCTTCGGCGCAGGAAACCGCGTGGCGGGATTGGGCCGACCCCGCCCCTGATGAGGTGGTGGAGGGCGGTTTTGCCGATCTCGGTGTGCTGGAAATGATCGACGCAGTGCTGGAGCCGCGCGTCGATTTGCCCGGCGCAGGCCATATGATGATCGAACCCACCCGCGCCGTGCTGGCCGTGGATGTGAACACGGGCGGCGATACCAGCCCGGCGGCGGGGCTGAAGGCCAATATCGCCGCAGCCCGCGACCTGCCACGCCAGTTGCGCTTGCGCGGCCTTGGCGGCCAGATCGTGGTGGATTTTGCGCCAATGCCCAAACGCGACCGCGCCGTGCTGGACCAAGTGCTGCGCGCGGCCTTCAAAGGCGAATCTGCCGAGACAAATCTGGTCGGATGGACAACGCTGGGCCTTTACGAGCTGGTCCGCAAACGCGACCGTTTGAACCTGGCCGAGGTACTGGAGGTTGGCGCATGAGTTGCCCGATCTGCAAACGCGAGGCCGACCCGAAATACCGCCCCTTCTGCTCGCGCCGCTGCGCGGATGTGGATTTGGGCAAGTGGCTATCGGGGTCCTATGCCATTCCGGCAGAGGCCGTGGATGAGGATGACGACGACCTCAACCAGCCCCCCGCACCGCCGCGCCAGTAATTTGCATGGCACGCGGTTTTTTTGCGCAAACCCTCTGGACAGCCCCCGCGCCCTGTCCTAATACCGCGCTCACGTGCCCGGATAGCTCAGTTGGTAGAGCAGCGGATTGAAAATCCGCGTGTCGGCGGTTCAAATCCGTCTCCGGGCACCACTTAACTCTCTGCAATCATAAAGCTACCCATGCGATCGCCTTTGCATGCAATAGATTTCTGTGTTTCCGGACTACCTCTGGACTACTTTACGCAAATGTTTCTCTGGTTTGTGGTCGACACTATTTGCTTCGATGACAAAGATTCTTTGTCAAAAATCAAAATCCAAACGGCGGATTTTGCGAATCCTGTCTGTAGCAGGAATATCACCCCAATGAAGAAGTAAGCCGAGGATAAAAGATGACGAAACACTTCGAAACAGACAACATCTATTTCACAGTGGAAGAGGTCGCAGAGCGATATCGAGTATCCACCGCCACGATCTGGCGTTGGAAGCGTAGTGGGGATTTTCCTCGTGCGGTTAAAGTTGGCCTAGGGTGCACGCGGTGGCGGCTGAATGACATCATCGAGCAAGACAGCAAGTTGCAGACCTGCTTTATGACGCACGCAAGCTCCCTTTCTTGCTCAAAGTGAGAATACATTGCCACAACCATTACGTTGCGTGACCTGTCATGGGAAAAAGCTGACGTTTCCCGAACCGACGCCTCATCCCGTGTTTAGCAGTTTCCTCTAAGCCCGGTCGCGTTCGGAGTGATGCGTGGATCGCGACCGCCACTGATGACCCGGATGAACATAATCCAAGCCTTTTCATTCTCGGTCAGTTGGTCCCACGGTCCCGCTGGGGCCGTGGGCGATGTGAAGATGGCTTCGCTCATTTGCCGAATATTCCCCTGAGTGCAGCCCGCGAACGAGCCGTGAGACGCGGGTCGGTGTTGTCTGATGCATCTCGCAGTTCATCCGGCCAGCCGCGTTCATTTCGGGTTGCGGGCGTCCCGAAGATATCGGTGATCGCTTTTGCAGCCGTCGAACCCACTGCTTGGTCTAAAGCAAGACGCCACAGGTATGCAGGGTCCACTTCCAAAGCTCTGGCCAAGGACGGAACACAGTCCAGGGGCACCTTGTTCTTACCGTTCTTGAGGAAGGTCATCTTGTTGGTGTTGGCAAAAGTCGCATCGGACGCAATCTCAGCTTGGGTCTTGCGATGCGACAGGTCACGGATGCGGTCAGCGACAAGTTTTGCTGTCGCGGTGTTTTGGTATGGATTGGTCATGTTCTTCTCATGTGGTTGGTTACATGACTTATTTTACCGCGTTGCATCAGAACGGTCGGGTGGGAGTTTTCGTGGTCGCTTGGGACATGCGAAGTCCTAGGAAAAACATGACCTGTCGATGGGGATGCAGCCAGTGTCGGCAGATCGGGGTGGCTCAATCCTCCGCCCCCACACAGAGGAATGGTGAGGGAGGTAATAGCGCTGGATGTCCGCCTTCTTGGCGTGAATGACTGCGTTTGACGCTTACTGCTGGGATGAAAAAAATACAACTTGAAGGTGCTTCATCCACTTTGGAATGAAAAAGAGGAACGACCCAGACCTGTTGTCCATCGGCCGAAGTGATGCTGCGCTGCAACTGCTACACAACAGACTTCGGCGCTTGCCGCAGTGACTGTCAGGTTTTCAGCCTATCAATTGCCCCGAGGCGAATAGGCGACACAACGGCCGGGCTGCCAGATGACAACTGCACGCCCCCGCACGTTTGTCAGCCTGTGGACGGTTCTGGCCTTGGGTATATACTTGTGACAAGTTGCGCAGATGGAAGAACTGCACCGAACTATCAGGTTGCTCTATACCGGTCAAAGCCAGCGCGCCCGGCGGTTTCGATATGGGTTGATCATTATGATGCCTTAAGCATCGTCTATTTCATTGCCACAGCGGCCCTGCCTGCAACGCAGGTTTTGACAACGGTTAATACGGGGCTCGGCCTGCTCATACTGCTAGACCCCGTGGCGCGGTTCTGGATATCTGAAAACCTGCGCCGCGAATTGCTGCGCATTTATACCATTGCGGATTTGCTCGTCCTGCTATCCGTTTTGTTGGCCCCGCTCATCACCGGTAATTTTGCTTTCCTGCGCGTGCTGCGGGGCCTGCGACCGATCCACGCCTACCACCTGCTGCGTGACCTTCGGCGCGAAAGCCTATTCTTTCGCCGCCATGGAGACGCGATACTCGCCGCTGTCAACTTGTTCGTCTTCATCTTGTGACCACGTCGCTGGTGTTTGTGTTGGCCTTTGATGAGGGCGCTGGCATCGTTGGCTATGTTGACGCGCTTTACTTTACAGTGGCGACGCTGACGACGACAGGCTTTGGCGTCATCACCATCACAACCACAGGCGGCAAGCTGTTGTCGGTGTTCATCATGGTCGTTGGTGTGGCGCTTTCTTCAATTGGTGCGCGCGATTTTCCAACCTGCCAAGATAAAGCATAAATGCCCAGAATGTGGCCTGAACTGGCACGAAACAGACGCTATTCACTGCAAGCATTGTGGCGAAGTGTAGAAGATCGAGACCGAGGGCGACACCGGTATATGACTGCGCCGCAGATTCTGTTTCCCGGCCCCACACGACCCAATTGCATGGCGATCACGTCAAAAAAGGTTTGGCCGTTCACACATGAACCAAAGCGATTCAGGGATGATGGGATTTTTACCGTTCAAATGCAGATTGCTTTAGACACAGTCTTTAAGCACTTCTCTGAATCAAACTAGGCGACTTGAAGCGAAGTTTTACGTTTCCGCAGTAGGTTCCAAAGGCGCGCACCCTGCCTCTTTAATGGTCGCAACCCTTTGTCCTCAGTGTGGAATTCAGTATGGCAACCAACACTATGGAAGTGTTCTACCTCGGCACCTTCGCCGACATGGATACGAATGAAAACGACTATGTTGCAGAAAACGCTGGAAATTTGGTTGGCCAGAAGTTCGGTGGCTCCGGAGCCCCGCTTTATAACAATATCAAAAGCCTGACGACTACGGATGCAGATAACGATGGTGTCGTTCGCACCAACAGCGGTGGCCAAACCGGCGAACAACTGACCTATAACGGCGTTTCCTCCACGTTCGATTCCATTGTGGGCTATAACGCGACCATAACCTATAATGACGGCACGACTGGCAACGTTGTTGTCGTCGTCATGCAAGACGCAGCAGGCCGGACCTTTTTGGCGCCTTGGGTGGCAGGGCATGCCAACAACACCGCGCTGGGCATAAAGCCGATCCAGTCCATCAAATTGGACTCGATAAACGCGAACAATAACATCGGCTCTTCCATCAATCAGGAGAAAAACGCATTTCTTGATGGAACGGTCAACGGCACCTCTGGCAACGACACTATGGGGACCAGCTACACTGACGCTGATGGTACCAAGATGAATGCCTATGGCGGAAATGATACAGTTGATGCTGGCGCGGGCAATGATACCGTCGATACGGGCAGTGGCAATGACCTCGTTTATGGCGGCACGGGCAACGACAGCATTCACGGCGGGATGGGCAACGATACCATCTATGGCGGTGCCGATAACGATACGTTGGTTGGCGATGAAGGCGATGATGCGCTTTACGGTGATGCCGGCGCAGATCTTTTGTATGGGCAGGAAGGCAATGATGCACTCTATGGCGGCGATGGCAATGACACGCTTAGAGGAGAAGTCGGTAACGACACGCTTTACGGCGGCGGGGGCGATGACTCGTTGGTTGGCGGGACGGGCACTGACGTTTTGTATGGCGGTGATGGCAATGATCAGCTGTATGGCCAGGAAGATGCCGACAGCTTAGAGGGTGGCGCGGGTAACGACTATGTCAGTGGCGGCACAGGCAATGATACGGTCAAGGGTGATGCTGGCCACGATTCCGTCTATGGCGGCGATGGCGATGACAGCCTTTATGGCGGCATCGGCAACGATAGCCTATACGGTGGAACGGGCAATGACCGCCTCGATGGCGGCGATGATAGTGACTATTTCAAATTTGAAGATGGGTTCGGCGCAGACATTGTTGTCGGCGGTGAAGGCGGCATCGACTTTGACAAAATAGACCTGAGCCAGCTTTCAAACCCCGTTACCGTTTCCTATTCCGGGAATGAGGCAGGCGCGATCACTGGCAGCTCTGGGTCGATATCATTTTCCCAGATTGAGGCCATCACCACCACAAGCAAAGATGACTATTTTGATGGCACAATGTCACAAAATGGTGTCACGCTTGATCTGGGTGCAGGCAATGACACTGCGTTTGGCACCAATGGCAATGACAGCATTTTTGGCGGCGCGGGCGATGATTACATCGACAGTTGGGGCGGCACCGACACTGTCTATGGCGGTGCGGGCAATGACACTGTCTTAGGCGGCGCTGGTAATGATTTGCTGCATGGTGGCGACGGCAATGATGTCATGCAAGGCTGGACGGGTAACGACACGCTCTATGGCGGCGCGGGCAATGATACGCTTCAGTCTTGCGAAGGTAACGAGCTGATCGACGGCGGCAATGATGCCGACACTTTCCTGATCACCCAAAGTGGTGGCCAAGATACGATCCTCGGCGGTGGCGGCGGCACCGACGATGACACGCTGGATTTCAATGATGAAAACGCAACCAGCGGTGTCACGGTCACTTATTCAGCCAATGAACAAGGCACATATTCGTTCAGTAGCGCAAGCGGTTCTGGCTATTTCTACGACATTGAGGCCGTCAACGGCACCGAATTCGCGGACAATATCAACGCGTCGAATACGACCACAGGCACCGAGATCAATGCAGGTGCGGGCAATGATACCATTGTTGGCGGTGCAGGAAGTGACACGCTTTATGGCGGCTTAGGCGACGATAGCATTTACGGCGGGACCGGAACCGGTGGTTATGATGATCTCTATGGTGGCGACGGCAACGACAAAATCCACAGCTCGGATTCAGATGGCAACTACACATTCGGCGGTGCCGGAAACGATACGGTCTATGGTGGTTCAGGTTTCGACTCAGTCGAAGGTGGTGATGGCAACGACGTCCTGTATGGCGGTGGCGGCGGCGATATCCTGACTGGTGATCAAGGCGATGATACGATCGACGGTGGGGCCGGTAACGACGTCATCTTCGGTGGAGAGGGGAACGATAGCCTGACGGCAGGTGCCGGAGACGATGTCGTTTTGGGCGGAGGCGGTAATGATACTGTCAGCGGTGGCGATGGCGCTGATCAGCTTTTCGGTGAAGGTGGAAATGACCGTCTAACCGGCGGCGCGGGGTCCGATACTTTGACGGGTGGCGCAGGGCAAGATACCTTTGCCTTGGCGCAATCTGGCGGCGCAGACACGGTCACCGATTTTGACATGACGTTGGACCAAGGCCACACCGTCGATCAGTTGGATGTGTCCGATCTGCGCACGTTGTCTGGTGATCCGGTCAAGTGGCGCGACGTCGTGGTGACTGACACCAACGGCGATGGCACCGGCGACGCGATCCTGACCTTTCCCGAAGGTGAAACGGTTATTTTGCAAGGAATTTCGCCCAGCCAAGTGGAAGGCAAGCAAGCGATGGGGCAAATGGGCATCCCATGCTTTGTTGCGGGCACACAGATCCAGACGCCGACCGGCTGGTGCGCGGTTGAGGTCCTGACAGTGGGCGACATGGTGCAGACACAAGCCGGGCCCGCCCGCATTATCTGGGCCGGTGCTCGCAGTCTAAGCGTCGCAGATCTTGCCGCGCACCCCACAGACAAACCGATCCATTTTGACGCAGGCACCATTGGTAACACCACGCCGTTGCTCCTGTCGCCGCAGCATGCCGTCGCTTTGCAGCGGCCAGATGGAAATATCATGTTCGTGCGCGCGCGCCATTTGGCCGAGGCAAACATGCGAGGCGTGCGGGTCGCAAACGGCGTCAAAACCGTGCGCTACCACCACATTTTGCTGAACCATCATGGCGTGTTGTCTGCTGCGGGTGCTGCTGTCGAAAGCATGTATCCGGGGCCACAGGCCCTGCAGGTGTTACCCGTCGTTGAGAGGCTGCGGATAGCAGCTGCAATCAGGTCCTGTCGGCAAAGAGCATTCCTTGGCATTACCAACCTTGCTGATCTTTCAAACATCTATGGTAGCCGCGCATATCCGCTTGCGCGTCGCTCCGACTTGAAGTCCTCGAGACGAATGGGCCAATGGATACCGCTTGGAAAGCGGCCTTCGTTCGACGAAGCGCCGATAATCGCGGGTTGGCCTTAAGCAGAAACTTGGCTGCGCACCCAACTATTGCCACGGCTTTGGACTGACGCGTGTTCGGCCCAGAGTAGGTTCAGACCAAAAAGCTAAGGCATAAAAGTCTTCTTTCATCTTATCGTGTGGCAATATCAGACGTGCAGCGAACGGGAGCTCATCGCCCAACGTTCAGAACCTCACATACAAAGTTGCAGCTAAAATCCACCATCCCGACCAACAAAAGCGAATTTCTAACCTAAAGACTCAGTATGCTCACCGGAGACACAACCTGCTGACCCAAAAACGCCTGCGTGCTGTTCTGAATTATGAATAGCCCCTAGATTTGTCGACGCCTTGCTTGGTAATTTTGGAAGCCAGGAGGACGAGATGTCCGGAGCTAAATTCACAGACGAGTTCAAGCGCGATGCGGTCGCGCAGGTCGAGGATCGGGGCTACCCGGTGCGGGAGGTGGCTGAGCGATTGGGTGTCTGTTGCCCG
>NZ_RPEN01000158.1 GCF_003991405.1 Pseudorhodobacter sp. E13 | reverse complement strand
GGTGAACGGGCTGAACCTCGGCGAGACGCTGACCGACAGCTTCACCATCACCACCGAGGACGGCACCACCGAGACGGTGACCGTCACCATCGAAGGCGCCAATGACGCGGCGGTGATCGGTGATGGCACATCTTCGGTCTGGTCGCCCAATGCGATCCAGGCCGGCACACGGCGGGGGCTTCTGGCGCCCGACGTGGTGGTGACCGATCCGGAAGGCGAGGAGTTGACCTATCGTTTGGCGGTTCTGCCGCTGGCCGGGATGCTTTATCTTGGCACTTCTGCGGTGACGGTCGGGCAGATCCTGACCGAAGCCGAGTTCCAGGCGCTGGTCTTTGAGGCGCCTGAAACCGCGGGTGCTTATACCGCAGAGGTCGTGATCTCGGACGGGGTGAACGATACGCCGCTGACCGTGGCGCTGACCGTTTCGGCGGGTATCGATGAGACGATCATCGGCACAGCCAACCCCGAGGTTATGGACGGCGCTGCCGGCTCTGACCGGATCGAGGGACTTGACGGTGCCGATACGATCTATGGCGGCAGCGGCGTGGACTTCCTGTTCGGCGATGGCGGGGATGATTTCATCTTCGGCGGAACCGGAAACGACGTTCTGCGCGGCGGCGAAGGGGCGGACAGCATCCTTGGCGAAGACGGCAATGATGTCATCGCCGGGAACAACGGCAACGACACGCTTCGCGGTGGCGACGGCGCCGATACCATCTTTGGTGGTAGTGGTGACGACGACATCTATGGCGATGCCGGAAACGATAACCTGCTTGGTGGTGTTGGAAACGACACAATGCGGGGCGGTGACGGTGCCGACAGCATGTTTGGCGATGCCGGCGCAGATCTTATTGCGGGTAACGACGGCAATGACACCATCTTTGGCGGCGATGACAACGACACCATCCTTGGCGGTGGTGACAATGACGACCTTAATGGCGATGCCGGCAACGACAGTCTGAATGGCGGCCTTGGAAACGATATCATCCGGGGTGGTGATGGCAACGACACCTTGTCTGGTAGCGTCGGCAACGACACGCTGGCAGGTAACGCAGGCAACGATCGGTTGATCGGGGGCGATGGTAATGATCGCTTCTTCGGCGGTTCCGGCGACGATACGCTGGAGGCTGGTCTGGGAAGCGACATCCTCTCGGGTGGCACGGGCGCGGATGTCTTTGTCTGGACCAGCGTGGCCGAAAGCCTGCATTCCGCAGGTGCGGGACGTGACCAGATCACCGACTTCCAGCATGGGGTCGATCAGATTGATCTGAGCGCCTTGGCGACCGGAGGGCTCACCCTGACTTTCGTCGGGGCGAGCTATACCGGAACGGGAACCCCCGGCGAAGTGCGCTACAATGGATCGATCGGCCGCCTTTATATTGATATGGATGGTAACGGGTCTTCGGACTTCAGCATTGATATCAATGGTGCGCCTCTGCTGACGGCGGATGATCTTATCCTCTGATCTACCTGCCTCAACGATAAGACCCTTGGTCGACCCGTTCAGGTTGCACCGCGGAAAATGAAATTTGCCCCCCGGCCATGCAGACGATGGCCGGGGGGCAATCCATTGTCGGGTATGAAGCTGGACTGCCCATCGGGCGGGCCGCGCTACCTGAACTGGTCGGATAACGCGCCGGACACATCTGTGGGATCGGGCTCGTGCCTGACGTTTAGGAGCAAAACATTCCCGTAAGCGCCTGTAGCGCAATGGTATTTTCTGGACAGCTTTGCGCAGGGCACCTTTTTCAAAGACAAAGCCGCCCCGATGCGTTTGAGCCACCGATTTTCAGCCTTGTGATCACGCCTAGCCGCTTGCGCGTGGGCCTGCTGCACAGCCTCAGCCATTTGCATAAGAAATTTGTGCTGTTCCGCAAGCGTTGGAAAACCGTCCCCGCTGAAGGCGCGCGGAGGTTGACGGGTCCGCAGTTATCAGAACCGCGTTGGCAGGCAAGGCTGCATTTCCGGCCCCGGCGCATGTCCGGCCACCAGATCGGCCACCATGCGCGCCGTAACCGGGGCCAGCGTCAGCCCAACATGGCCATGCCCGTAAGCATGAATAACCTCAGCCCCGCCGCGGCTTGGCCCGATCACAGGCAGGCTGTCGGGCATCGAGGGGCGAAAGCCCATCCAATCCCGGTCCGGCGCCCCCAAATCCGGAAAGAACGCCCGCGCGCCCTCAATCAGCTTTTCGATCCGGTGGCGGGACGGGGGGGCCGTCAGCCCGCCCAGTTCCACCGTGCCCGCCACGCGCAAACGGCCCGCCATCGGGCAAAAGTAAAACCCGCGCGCCGTGGGACAGCAAGGGCGGGTCAGGCGCGGCGTTTCCATATCCCATTCGACGTGATAGCCGCGTTCGGTATCCAGCGGCACGCGGTCGCCCGCCGCCCGCGCCAAAGCCCGCGAATGTGCCCCGGCCGCGATCACCACCCGCCGCGCCGTCAGGTCCAGCCCCGCACCTGTCAGGTGGACGCGGCCCTGAACCCGCCGCAACCCGTCAACCCGCGCCGGGATCACCCTTGCCCCCGCCGCTTGTGCGGCCAAGGCCAGCCGCTGCACCATCACGCCGGGATCGGTGAAAAACACCGCTTTGGGAAAATAGGCCGCCCCGCCAGCGCAGTCCGGCAAACCCGGTTCCATCTGCGCCAGCTCGGCGCTGGTCAGCATATCCACCGAAACGCCCAAGCTGCGGCGAAAGGCCATATCGGCTTGTGCGGCCTTGAACCCTGCGCTGGTTTCATAAAGATACATGCAGCCCCGCCGCCGCATCAGGTCCGCGCCGCCAATCTCTGCGGCCAGTTCGTTCCACCCTTGCAAGGCCCCGGCCATCAGCCCCGCAATCGCTTGCGCATTGGCCCGGGCCGCAGCGGGCAAGGATTGGCGGGCAAAGCGCAAAAGCCAAGGCGCAAGGCTGGGCAAGGCCGCATGGCGGATGGACAGGGGGGAGCTGCGGTCAAACAACAAGGCAGGCAGATTGCGCAGCACATCCGGCGTGCCCACAGGCTGCACGGCATAATCCGCAATTGTCCCCGCATTGCCATATGACGCGCCAGAGCCGGGCGGCGCTGGGTCGATCAGGGCAACCTCATGCCCGGCGTGGGCAAGGCGATGCGCAATCGCCAAGCCGATCACGCCCGCGCCGATGACAGCAATTTCAACCGATTTCACCATCATCAGCCCTTTTCGCAACGCCGGTTACATGCAGGCGTCAAACAGTTTGCGCGTGTTTTCCCGCGTCATCACAACCGGGTTGCCACCGCAAGACGGGTCCTCCAACGCCATTTCTGTCAACTCATCAAGCCGGGACGCCTCTACCCCCATAGCCGACAGGTTTTCCGGGATGCCCAGCGTTTCGCGCAGGTCCATCACAGCCTCACGGAAGCCATCAAACCCGCCGCGAATGGCAAGGTAGCGGGCGGCGGCTTCCATCCTGTCCTCGATCGCGTGGCGGTTGAAATCCAGCACCATCGGCATCACCACGGCATTTGTGGTGCCGTGATGCGTGCCGTAAACCGCGCCAACCGGGTGGCTCAGGCTGTGGATCGCGCCAAGGCCCTTTTGGAAGGCGACAGCCCCCATCGCGGCGGCTGACATCATATGCGCGCGGGCATCCAGATTGTTCGGGTCGGCATAGACCGTGGCCAGGTTTTCAAACACCAGACGCATGCCTTCCAGCGCAATCCCTTGCCCCATCGGGTGATAATGCGGGCTGCAATAGGCCTCCAGACAATGCGCAAGCGCATCCATCCCGGTGCCTGCGGTGATGAATTTCGGCATGCCCACGGTCAGCGCCGGGTCACAAATCACCACCTTGGCCATCAGGCCGGGGTGCCAGATGATCTTTTTCTTATGGGTGGCAGAATTGGTCAGCACGCTTGCCGCGCCCACTTCAGACCCCGTGCCTGCGGTGGTGGGCACGGCGATGGTTGGGTGAATTTTGCTGGCATCCGCCCGCGTCCACCAATCGCCGATATCCTCCATCTCCCAGACTTCCAACCCCGGCTTCTGGTCGGCCATCAGCGCGATCATCTTGCCCAGATCGAGGGCAGAGCCGCCGCCAAAACCGATGATGCCGTCATGCCCGCCGGCTTTGAACGCGGCAATCCCTGCGGCAAGATTGGCCTCATTCGGGTTGGCATCGACATCGGAAAACACCGCGCGGCCAAGGCCACCTGCGTCCAGAATATCCAGCGCTTGCGCGGTGATCGGCAGGCTGGCCAGCGCGCGGTCGGTCACGAACAGCGGCCTTTTGATGCCCACGGCCTTGCAATGCTGCGCCAGTTCCGAAATCCGGCCCACGCCGAATTTGATGGCGGTGGGGTAGGACCAGTTACGATTGGGGACAGAGTGGCTCATTTCGTCACCTTCTTGAGATGGTAGGATTTCGGGCGGGTCACGGAATGGAACCCGAGATAAGACAGCGATCCACCGCGCCCGGTATCCTTGCAGCCGGTCCAGCACAGCGCCGGGTCCAGATAGTCGCAGCGGTTCATAAACACGGTTCCGGTTTCGATCTGCGCGCCAATCGCGGCGGCAGCCTCTGCGTCTTTTGTCCAAATCGAACAAGTCAGGCCGTAAGGGCTGTCGTTCATCAGGGAAATCGCCTCATCATCGCCGGAAACTTTCATAATTCCGACAACGGGGCCAAAGCTCTCCTCGGTCATCACGCGCATCGAGTGATCGACATTCACAAGGATTTGCGGGGCAAGATAGGCACCGCCATCATCCGCCGGGAACAGCGCGGGGTCGATCAGGGGCTTGGCCCCGGCGGCAACTGCTTCGGCCACCTGGGAGCGGACCACGGCGGCGAAACGCTTGTTGGCCATCGGCCCGATGGTGGTGCCTGCCTCAAACGGGTTGCCAAGCACCAGCCCTTTCACCCAAGCCACGGATTTTTCGACGAAAGCGTCATAGAGGCTTTCATGCACATAAATCCGTTCGATCCCGCAGCAGCATTGCCCCGCGTTATACATCGCGCCATCCATCAGGCTGTCAACGGCGGCATCAAGGTCGGCATCGGCGCGCACATAGCCGGGGTCTTTGCCGCCCAGTTCCAGCCCAAGGCCGGTAAAGGTGCCAGCAGCAGCCTTTTCCATCGCGATACCGCCGCCGACCGAACCGGTGAAGTTTACGAAATTGAAGGCGCGGCTTTGGATCAGATGTTCGGTGGTGGCATGGTCCAGCACCACATTCTGGAACACATCGGCAGGCACGCCCGCCGCGTGAAACGCCTGCGCCAGACGTTCGCCGACCAGCAAGGTCTGGCTGGCATGTTTCAACACAACCGTATTGCCCGCGATCAGGGCAGGGGCCAGCGTGTTGATTGTGGTCAGGTAAGGGTAGTTCCACGGGGCCACGATAAAGACCACGCCGACAGCCTCACGCGCCAACATGCGCTTGAATGTGGCGCTATCCTCAACCACCTCTGGCGCAAGGGTTTTTGCGGCAATGTCGGCCATGTAATTGGTGCGATCATGCACGCCGCCAAATTCGCCGCCATAGCGAGTCGGGCGGCCCATTTGCCAAGCCAGTTCCTCGACCAGCGTATCCTTGATCTTGTCCAATGCGGCCACACCGGCCTTGACCAAGGCAATCCGCTCGGCCAGCGGGCGCGCGGCCCATGCCTTTTGCGCGGCGCGGGCACGGGTGGCGGCGGCCACCGCCTCGGCTTGGGTCAGGGGCGTGCGGGTGGCGTAGGTGCTGCCATCAACGGGGGAGATCAGGGCGATGGGTTTGGTCATTTTGTCCTCATGGGTCAGGCGTGCCGTAGCGGCTGATTTCGATCAGGTTTCCGTCAGGGTCATTGAAATAGACCGACGTGACAGGCCCGCGTGCGCCGGATTTCTGCACCGGGCCTTCGACGATGGCAATCCCCTCGGCAGTCAGCCGCGCGACGACATCGGCAAGCGGCACGTCGGTCAGCAAGCAGATATCGCCGGAGCCAATGCAGGCGTGGTTGCGGGTTTCTTGCCCAAGGGTTTGCAGGTTGATTTTCTGGTCGCCCACCCGCAGCGCCAAGCGGCCCGCGCCAAAGCGGATCGGCTCCAGCCCCAAGGCACGGCCAAAAAAGGCCACCGAGGCATCCGGGTCGCGCACGGTCAGCACCAGATGGTCGATTCCGGTGATCATTTCAGGCGCGTTCCATCAGGCGCGACACCTCAAAATCGGTGACAACGCGGTCATGTTCGGCTACCTCCCACATTGCGGCGTGGTGGTAATGGTCGATCACATCCTCGCCAAAGGCGGCGCGCAGCATGGCAGAGCCGTGCATCCGGCCCGCGGCCTCGCGCAGGGTGCCGGGGATCGCGCGGGCACCGCTGCTTTCATACATGTCGCCTTTCATTTCCGGTTCCAGCGGCAGCTTCCGCTCAATCCCGTCGAGGCCTGCGGCCAGCAGCGCCGCCATCGCCATATAGGGGTTCAGATCGGCCCCGCCGATGCGGCATTCCACCCGCACAGCCTTGGTGCCTTCGCCGCAGACGCGAAAGCCTGCGGTGCGGTTATCGCAGCTCCACACCGCTTTGGTCGGGGCGAACATGCCTTTGGTAAAGCGTTTGTAGCTGTTCACATAAGGCGCGAGGAAAGCGGTGATATCGCCGACATGCGCCAATTGCCCGGCCAGAAAGTGTTTCATCGTGTCCGACATGCCATGCGGATCGGCGCTATCGGCAAAGGCGGGTTTGCCGTTCGTCCACAAGGATTGATGCACATGGCTGCTGGAGCCTGCGCGGCGATGGTCATATTTCGCCATGAAGGTGACAGAGCGCCCCTTGGACCATGCGATTTCCTTGGTGGCCTGTTTGGTGATGACGTGGTTATCCGCCGTATCCAGCGCATCGGAATAGCGGATGTTGATTTCCTCTTGCCCCGCGTCCGCCTCCCCCTTTGAACATTCCACCGGGATGCCCGCGCCATAAAGCCCGTTGCGCAGGGCGCGCATGACCTCTTCTTCCTTGGTGGTCTGGAACAGTGCGTAATCTTCATTATGCGGCGAAATCGCCTGCAAATCGCGCAATTGTCCAGTGCGCTGATAGCTGTCGCGCAGCGACTCGTAGGAGTTTTCGAACAGGTAGAATTCCAGTTCCGTCGCCATCATCGCGTCAAAACCCATCGCCTTGGCGCGGGCCACCTGCGCTTGCAGCACCGCGCGGGGGGAATGGGGGACGGGCTTGTGGCTGTGATGGTCCAGCAGATCGCAGAGCACCAGCGCCGTGCCTTGCAGCCATGGCACGCGGCGCAGCGTCGACAGATCGGCTTTCATCACATAATCGCCATATCCCGCCTGCCATGAGGTCGATTTATACCCCTGGACGGTGTTCATCTCCATATCGGTGGCGATCAGGTAATTGCAGCAATGGGTTTCCTGCCAGGCACTGTCGAGGAAGTTCTGCACATGAAAGCGCTTGCCCATCAGGCGGCCCTGCATATCAATGCCCGCGACCATCACGGTATCAATATCGCCTTTGGTGGCAGCTTCCTTGAGGGCCTCAAAGCTCAGATTTCCCGGCATGTTCCATCTCTCCTTGTCGCAATGTGCTGTGACCGCACGTTTTATCAGGCAGGGCATGGCCCTGACCAGTTGGTCAAAACGCTAGCGCGGGGCTTGGCGCAACACCAGCCCCCAAATGGGCTTATTTTCGGCGCTCAATAACCGCGCGCGCGATCGACCAGATGCAACAAGGGGGCGCCTGCCTCGGCGCGGGCGATGTTTTCCACCACCACACGAGAGGCAGTGGCGGGCCGGGTTTCGGCGGCGATATGAGGGGTGACGGTGATGCCAGGATGCGCCCAGAACGGGTGATCCTGTGGCAGCGGTTCGGTGCGGAACACATCCAACGTCGCATGGCCAAGGTGGCCGGCATCCAAAGCCGCCAGCAAGGCGGTATCGTCGATCAGATCGCCGCGGCCGGGGTTCAGGATCGCGGCCCCCTTTGCCACCCAGCCAAGGCTGTCTGCGTTCAGGATGTTTTCCGTCTCGGGCGTTTTGGGCAGCAACAGCACCACAATCTCGGCCCCTGTCAGCGCCTGCTGCAACCCTTGGGGGCCAGAAAGGCAGCGCAGGCCGGGATGGTGTTTTTCGCTTCGCGACCAGCCAGTGACCGGAAAGCCCACGGCGCGCAAGGCTGTGGCACAGGCCAAGCCCAAGGCCCCAAGCCCCAGCACCGTCACAGGCCGTTCGGCCGCAAGGGGCGGGCAGGTCGGGTCCCAGATATGGGCGGGGTTGAGGATATGGCGATCCATTCGCAGGTGATGGCGCAAGCTGTGGCCCAGCACCCATTCCACCATGCCCGCCGTCAGCCCCGGATCGACCATCCGGCACAGCGGTTGTGTCAGCGAGGTGTTGCCCACGATCTTTTCCACCCCGGCCCAGAGGTTCAGCACCGCCTTGCAGCGGGTGAAAGGGGTGAAATCGCTGATATCGCCACCGGGCGCGAAGATGATGTAATCGACCTGTGCCGGATCGGTGCAATCGGGCGACAGCGCCGCCGTAATCCCGGCCTCGGCCAGTGCTTGGCGCAAAGGGGCCTCATAGCTGGGCCAGCGCGCGGCCCCTGCGGCGAAATAGACGGTGATCATCGGGGCATTCCTGTCATAGGGCGGGGCGCGTGGTGGGCCGGGGATAGGTATTTAAGACCAAGATGAAACCATGGCAGCAGTGTGCCCCTTAGCGCGGGCGGTGGATATGGGCGCTTTGCACAAGGCCAAAGGCGGCCAGCAACACCAGCATGGAGGAGCCGCCGTAAGACACCAGGGGCAGCGGCACACCCACCACAGGGGCAAGCCCCATCACCATCAACATATTGACCGCGAAGTAGAAAAAGAAGGTGGCGGCGATGCCCAAGGTGACAAGGCTGGCAAAGCGGTCCTTGTTCTGGATCGCGCTGGCGACGCAAAACGCCAGCACCAGCGTATAAAGCATGAGAAGTGAAAACGCGCCGATAAAGCCGAATTCCTCGGCCAAGGTCGTAAAGATGAAATCGGTATGCTTTTCGGGCAGGAAGTTCAGCCGGCTTTGCGTGCCTTGCATGAAGCCGCGCCCGGCCCAGCCGCCAGAGCCCAGTGCGATCTTGGCCTGCGAGATGTGATAGCCCGCCCCCAAAGGATCGCCAGAGGGATCGAGGAACGTATCAATCCGCCGATATTGGTAATCTTTCAGCAATTGCCAGGTGGTCCCGCGCGAGGCGAAAACCGCCGTAACCGTCCCCCCCAGCAAGGCCGCCACTGCGCCGAAATAATACCAACTGACCCCGGCGCAAAACATCACCACCGCGCCGCCTGTCATCAACAGCAGCGCCGTTCCAAGGTCGGGCTGGGTCAGCACCAAGGCGGTGGGCAGCAAGATCAATATGACCGGGATCAACACCCACAACGGGTGCGAGGTTTTGCGGATATCCAGCCAGTCGTAATAGGCGGCAAGCAGCATCACCAGCGTCACCTTGGCAAGCTCGGACGGTTGCAGGCGAAGGGGGCCCAGTTCGATCCAGCGCTGCGCGCCCATCCCGACAGAGCCAAAAAACTCAACCGCCAGCAGCAACAGAAGCGAGCCGGCATAGGCCAGCCCCGCCATGTTGCGCCAGAACCAGATCGGCACGAAAGCCACGGCGAACATGACGGCAAGGCCCAGCAGAAAGCGTTTGATCTGCGGTTCGGCCCAAACCTCCATCCGCCCGCCCGCGACGGAATAGAGCATCAGGAACCCCACCGAGGCGACAGCCGTCAACAGGATGACCAGCGCCCAGTTGACATGCAGGATCTTGCTGGCCCCGGTCGGGACGGTTTTCAGGCGATATTCAAGAAAGCTCATGCGCGGGAGCTTTCCGGCATCTTGCCATCCGCATCGCGCAATTCCAGCTTGCGGTGCATGGTGTCGATACGGTTGCGCTGTGCGGCAGGGTAGGCCGTCAGGGGCGGGATGCCATCGCTCATGGCGCGCAACAGGATGTCGCGCCCGATCGGGGCCGCCGCGGTGGAGCCGCCGCCGCCATGTTCCACCACCACCGACACCGCATAGCGCGGGTTGTCATAGGGCGCAAAGGCCACAAACAGCGCATGGTCGCGCCGGTTCCACGGCAGGTCGGCGTTGCTGATGACGCCGCGCGCACGCTCGGCCGCGCTGATGTTGCGAACTTGGCTGGTGCCGGTTTTCCCGGCCATTTTCAGTGACTTGTCATCAATGCGCGAAGAATAGGCGGTGCCACGCTGGTTATTGCTGACAGCATACATGCCTTGATGCACGGCCTGAAGGAATTGTGGGTCCAGTCCCAGCTCTGCGCCGGGATCGACGGCGGCGGGCTGGTCTGCGATGCTGTGGATCAGCCGCGGCGAGATTGCCCTGCCGCTGGCAAGCCGTGCTGTCATGACGGCAAGCTGCAAAGGGGAGGTAAGCACATAGCCTTGCCCGATAGAGGCGTTGACCGTGTCGCCGATCCGCCAGTCCTGCTGATACCGCTCTTTTTTCCACGCTTTGTCGGGCATCAGCCCTTCGGTGATGGCCGACATCGGAATGTCATGCCGGATGCCCAGCCCCAGCTTGCGGCCCATCTCGGCGATCTTGTCGATACCGACCTTCATCGCGATATCGTAGAAATAAACGTCACAGCTTTCGCTTAATGCGCGGTCCAGTGCAACGCGCCCATGCCCGCCGCGCTTCCAGCAGTGAAAACGGCGACCACCCACCTCATAATGGCCGGGGCAGGAGACCGAGGATGACGTATTGATAACGCCCGCCTCCAAGGCCGCCAGCGCCGTGACCATCTTGAAGGTAGAACCGGGGGGATAGGCACCCTGCACCGATTTATTCGCAAGCGGGCGGTGATCGTTTTCCGTCAAGGCATTGTAATCAGTATGGGAAATGCCGCGCACAAACAGGTTTGGATCAAAAGAGGGCGAGGAGACGATGGCCAGAAGATCACCGTTTTGCACATCCATGACCACAGCAGCGGCGGATTCCTCGCCCAGCCGCGCCTGCACATAGTTTTGCACATCGGCGTCAATGGTCAGCCGGATATCGGCCCCCGCATCGCCTTCCTGCCGCCCCAACTCGCGCATCACCCGGCCCACGGCGTTCACCTCTACCCGGCGGCTGCCCGCCTTGCCGCGCAACGCGTCCTCCATCCAGGTTTCGACCCCGATCTTGCCGATCTGAAACTTGGGGGTTTGCAGCAAGGGGTCCGGCTCTTCCAGCTTTTCCAGATCACGGTCGCTGACCGGGCCGACATAGCCCACCACATGCGCAAAATCGGTATCACGCGGATAGGTGCGGCTAAGCCCGACCTCCGGCGACACGCCGGGCAGGGCGGGCGCGTTGATTGCGACTTTTGACACATCATCCCATGTCAGACGGTCGGCCACGATGATCGGCAAGGGGCTGCGGCGGCGGGCTTCTTTCAGCGCACGCTCAAAATCCTCGTCCGAGATAGGCAGGATGCCGGACAAGCGGTTCAGCACATCTTCGACATTGCCCGCATCATCGCGGCTGATCACCACGCGGTAATTCTGTTCATTCCCGGCGATCAGCTTGCCGTTGCGATCATAAATCTGGCCCCGCGCAGGCGGCACCAGCCGGATGGAAATGCGGTTATCTTCGGCCAGCAGGCGGAATTCATCGGCTTGATCCACCTGCATATGTCGCATGCGCGCGCCCAGCACGGCCACCACCGCCGCCATGGAGCCGCCCAGAAACAGGCCGCGCCGCGTGATCTTGCGGGCGCTTTCTTCGGTGTCGCGGGCGGATCGTCTCATAGCCGTCTCCCCATGGCGTCCACTTCCCCGGTTGAAGGTTTGCGCAGGTTCAGGGCCACACGCAGAACCCAGACGATGACAGGATACATTAAAACCGATCCGACCGTTTGCGCAAAGGCAAAACCAAAGCCCGGCTGGGCCAGAAACGCCACCGCAAACACCAGCCGATAGGCCAGCAACATGGCAATCATGACCCCGGCAATCAAGAGCCACTCTGCCGCGAAGCCAAGTTCCCGCGTCAGGGCAGATCGCGCGCGCAGGAATTCGGTGGCCAGCACCACCAGCGCCGTCCACAGCCCCGGCGGGCGCATCAGAATCATATCTTCGGCCAACACCACCAAGGCGATCAGCAGCGATGGCAAATGGTCGGGCCGCTGCGTGACCCAAGCCAGCATCAGACACAACAGCAAATCCGGCCCCGGCCAATCCCCCGCCACGCTGCCCAAGGGCAGGATTTTCAGGAACAGCAAAACCATGGCGATGCCCACAAAGGCCGCACGGTAAAGCCAGATACTGTTGCGCATCCCGTCGATCATCACTGCCCCACAGGCGCGGGCGCATCGGTTTGCACCGTTGGCGGCGCAGTTGCCGGAACCGCAATCAGATTGCCGGGATCGGTGATCCGCTCTGTCGCATGGCTGCGCAGCACGCGCAGAAATTCAAGCCGCTCGTAATCGGCCGACAGCGCCACGCGCAACCGCCGATCATTGCCCTGCACCACGGTGCCCACCAACAGCCCCGCCGGAAACACCCCGCCATCGCCCGAGGTCACGACCTGATCGCCGGGGCGCACCAGATCGGGTTTTTCCAGAAATTCCAGCGGCGGCCGGGCAGAATTGTCACCCGACAACAGCCCGCGCTGGCCCGAAGGTTGGGCGGTGACGGGGATGCGGCTGTTGCTGTCGGTCAGCAAGATCACCCGTGCGGTGCGTTCGCCCACGCCGGAAATCCGGCCCACAAGGCCGATCCCGTCCATCGTGGCCCAACCATCGCGCAACCCGTCGCGCGCGCCCACGTTCAGCAGCACCGATTGCCGAAAGGGGCTGCCGCTATCGGCCAGCACAACCCCTGTCACATGGGTCAATTGCGGGTCCAGCCGCACATGGTTCAGGTCCATCAACCGCGCGTTTTCCTGCTTTAGCTGAAGCGCGGCTTCCTTCCACGCCTTCATCTGCTGCAATTCGCGGCGAAGTTCCTGATTTTGCTCATAAAGCCGGGCGTAGGATTGGAAACTTTCCACCATATCCACGGTTTTCGTCACCGGCACCAAAGCCCATTCAAAGCTCGGCACCATCTTGTCGACCAACGCCGTGCGAAACCGCTCGACCCGCGGGCTGTCGATGCGCCAGATGAAAAACAACGCCAGCAGGCAAAACACCAGCACACCCACCAAGATCCGGCGCAGCGGGCGGGTGTATTCGTCTGGTGAAGTGCGGTTTTTTGCCACCAAAGCCTCGCTTCAAGGGCTGCGCGCGCCCTTGTTTTAGCTGTCGTAATCAATCACATGGCGCAGTTGCTTTTCATATTCCAACGCCTTGCCGGTGCCAAGGGCCACGCAGTTCAAGGATTCGTTAGCAACCGAGATGGACAGCCCCGTCTGTTCGCGCAGCGCCAGATCCAGATCGCCCAGCAGCGCGCCGCCACCGGTCAGCATCACGCCACGATCCACGATATCGGCGGCCAGATCGGGCGGTGTCGCCTCCAGCGCTTGCATCACCGCGTCGCAGATTTGCTGCACGGGTTCGGCCAAAGCCTCGGCCACTTGCGCTTGGTTGATCTCGGTTTCCTTCGGCACCCCGTTCAAAAGGTCACGGCCCCGAATGGTCATCGACGATCCACGCCCATCATCGGGCATCCGGGCGGTGCCGATGCTGGTCTTGATGCGTTCCGCCGTGGATACGCCGATCAACAGGTTCTGATGGCGGCGCAGATAGCTGACAATCGCCTCATCCATACGGTCGCCGCCAACGCGCACCGAGCGCGCGTAAACGATATCGCCCAGCGACAGCACGGCCACCTCGGTCGTGCCGCCCCCGATATCAACCACCATATTCCCCGTGGGGTCGGTGATCGGCATGCCCGCACCAATGGCTGCGGCAATCGGTTCGGCAATCAGCCCCGCGCGGCGTGCGCCTGCTGACAAAACCGACTGGCGAATGGCGCGCTTTTCCACTGGGGTCGCGCCATGCGGCACGCAGACGATGATCTTTGGCTTGCTGAAGGTCGTGCGCTTGTGGACCTTGCGGATGAAATGCTTGATCATCTCTTCCGCCGTGTCAAAATCGGCAATCACCCCGTCGCGCATCGGGCGAATGGCCTCAATGCTGCCGGGGGTGCGGCCCAGCATCAGCTTTGCGTCCTCGCCCACGGCCAGAACCTGTTTTTTGCCATCCTTGACGTGATAGGCAACCACCGAAGGCTCGTTCAGCACGATGCCCTTGCCGCGCACGTAAACAAGCGTGTTCGCTGTGCCAAGGTCAATCGCCATGTCGGACGAGAACAGACCCGAAAGTAACCACATGCTGAAGAAATCCTTATTGGTAACAGGCAGTATACCCGCGACTCAGGTATCTGAGGCAGGCGCTTTCTTATAGGGAGAGGCGCAAACAAGGGAAAGGGCCATGCCCCGCGCAATGGGCGCCTTCCCGCCGGAAGGGCAGAGTTTGGCCCGTCACAGAAAACCGGGAATGTTGCGTTATGAAAAGTCAGGCATGAAGGGATACGGAAAAGGCGGCGTTTTCACGCCGCCAATGTTTGATTTCTGCAAATTCAAGAAAGTCAAAAAACATTTCTCAGGACTGGTCTTTATAGCTGACGCCCTTGGTATCATAGCCCATTTCGGCCTTTTCGCGCCGCAGGATCAACCGGTTCAGCGCGTTCACATAGGCCCGGACCGAGGCGACGATTGTGTCGGTATCTGCCGATTGACCGGTGGCAATATTGCCGTTCTCCTCCAGCCGGACAGACACGGTGGCCTGCGCATCGGTGCCCTCGGTCACGGCCTGCACCTGATACAGTTGCAGCCGCGCCTTATGCGGATACAGCATCTTGACCGCGTTGAAAGCTGCATCCACCGGGCCATCCCCAGTGGCATCAATCGCATGGTCCACGCCTTCAATGCTCAGCGTCAGCTCTGCCTCTTGCGGGCCTTCGGTGCCACAGATCACCCGCAGACGTTTGACCTGCAACGTGTCATGCGCGGCGCTGGTCGCGCTGTCCTGAATCAGCGCGATCAGGTCATCGTCAAACACTTCCTTCTTGCGGTCAGCCAGCGCCTTGAACCGCACAAACGCATCGTTCAACTGGTTGTCGGCCATGTCATAGCCCAGATCTTTCAGCTTGGCCCGCAAAGCCGCGCGGCCAGAATGCTTGCCCAAGGGCAGCGAGGTGCCCGACAGGCCGACATCTTCGGGGCGCATCACCTCAAACGTCTCGCGGTTTTTCAGCATGCCGTCCTGATGGATGCCGGATTCATGCGCAAAGGCGTTCTTGCCGACGATGGCCTTGTTGAACTGCACGGCAAAACCCGACACGGTCGCCACGCGGCGGCTGATGGCCATGATCTTGGTGGTATCAATGCCGGTCCGGTAAGGCATGATGTCATTGCGCACTTTCAGCGCCATCACCACCTCTTCCAGCGCGGTATTGCCCGCACGTTCGCCCAAACCGTTGATTGTGCATTCAATCTGGCGCGCGCCAGCTTCCACCGCAGCCAAGGAGTTGGCCGTCGCCATGCCCAGATCATTGTGGCAATGGGTGGCGAAAATGATGTTATCGGCCCCCGGGACGCGTTCCAGCAACATGCGGATCAGGTCGGCGCTTTCGCGCGGCGCGGTATAGCCCACGGTATCAGGGATGTTGATCGTGGTCGCCCCAGCCTTGATCGCGATTTCCACCACGCGGCACAGGTAATCATGTTCAGTGCGGGTGGCATCCATCGGCGACCATTGCACATTGTCGGTCAGGTTGCGCGCATGGGTCACGGTTTCGTGGATACGCTCGGCCATTTCATCCATGGTCAGGTTGGGAATGGCGCGGTGCAGCGGCGAGGTGCCGATAAACGTATGAATACGCGGGCGTTTTGCGTGTTTCACCGCCTCCCAGCAGCGATCGATATCCTTGAAATTCGCGCGGGCCAAGCCGCAGATTTGCGCCGATTGCGCCTGTTTGGCAATTTCGGACACAGCGGCAAAATCGCCTTCCGAGGCGATGGGAAAGCCGGCTTCGATGATATCGACGCCCATTTCGTCCAGACTGGCAGCGATCTCCAGCTTTTCCTCATGCGTCATGGTGGCGCCGGGGCTTTGTTCCCCATCGCGCAAAGTGGTGTCAAAAATCAGGACACGGGGTTGCGTGCTTTTGTCGGTCATTTGAAAATCTCTCTGAGTGTTCCGTTAGCTTTTGCGATCTGGGCGCTGTTCACCTCTGAGCGGTCGCACCCGAAGGCACGCTCAGAGGAAGCTAAGGAGGAGACGCGCACGGGGAATAAGGGCGCAATGCGCCGCAGGGCCGAAAGATATGTTGGTTTCCCGTGTCATGGGGGCGACTATAGCCAAGGTTTCGCGAATGAAAACCCCAAAATCGCCGGGCAGGGGGCCGTTAGCGGAACTTGTTTCGGCCTGATGGCGGGCTAACTGTGGGGCCATCAGCAAGGAGCGGGCGATGGAAAAAGCATTGGTAATCGGGGCCTCAGGCGGGATCGGGCAGGCGCTTGTGGCGGCGCTGGGGTCAGAAGGGCTGGCCGTGACGGGGCTTTCACGCAGCGCCGATGGGCTGGATGTTACGCAAGAAGCCAGTATTCAGGCCGCGCTGTCGCAGCTGGACGGGCCGTTTCGCACCGTGTTCATCGCCACGGGCGCTCTGGAAATCGGGTCGCATCTGCCCGAAAAATCCTTGCGCGCGGTCACGCCGGATGCGTTGCGTGCGCAGTTTGAGGTGAACGCCTTGGGCCCGATCCTGCTGTTGAAACATCTTGTGCCGCATCTGCCAAAGGATGGGCCCTGCCATATCGGGATTTTATCGGCGCGGGTTGGGTCCATCGGCGACAACCAATTGGGGGGCTGGTATTCCTACCGGATGGCAAAGGCGGCGCTGAACCAGCTTGTGCATACCGCCGCGATTGAACTGGGCCGCAGCCACAAGCAGGCCACCGTGGCCCTGTTGCACCCCGGCACTGTGGCCACCAATTTCACCGCGAAATATGCCGGAAATCACAGCACCGTCCCCCCGTCGGAGGCTGCCACAAATCTGATCCGGGTGTTGGCGCGGCTGACGCCCTCGCAATCGGGGGCGTTTTACGATTGGGCGGGGAATGCCGTGCCATGGTAAGCCGCCTTATTCTGGTGCTGGGCGATCAGCTTTGCCCCGATATGGCCGCCTTGCGCGCCGCCGATAAGGCGCGTGACGTGGTGGTGATGGCCGAGGTCATGGCCGAAGGCACCTATGCCCCGCACCACCCGCAAAAGATCGCGCTGATCCTGACAGCCATGCGCAAATTCGCGGCGGCCTTGCAGCAGGATGGCTGGACGGTGGCCTATTCCCGGCTGGACGATCCCGACAACAGCCACAGCATCGCAGGCGAGGTTTTGCGCCGCGCCGAGGAATACAAGGCGGCAGAACTGCTGGCCACCCGGCCCGGCGAATGGCGCCTTATCGCGCTGCTGGAGGAGGTGCCGCTAAAGGTTTCGCTGCTGGAGGATGACCGCTTTGTCGCAAGCCATGCCGAGTTTGAGGCGTGGTGCGACGGGCGCAAACAATTGCGGATGGAATGGTTCTACCGCGATATGCGCCGCAAGACAGGTCTGTTGATGGACGGGGATAAACCCGTCGGCGGCCAATGGAATTATGACGCCGAAAACCGCAAGAAGGCGCAGGCCGATCTGCTGCGCCCCAAGCCGCTGCGCTTTCCCCCCGATGCCGTGACGGAAGAGGTTCTGACACTGGTAGAGGCAAAATTTCCAAAACATTTCGGGCGGTTGCGCCCCTTTGTCTGGGCCACCGACCGGGCAGGGGCCTTGCAAGCGTTGGATCATTTCATCACCCACAGCCTGCCGCGCTTTGGCGATGAACAAGACGCGATGCTGTCGGGCGATGCGCTGCTGTCACATTCCTTGCTGTCGCCCTACCTCAATATCGGCCTGCTGACCCCGCTGGAAATCTGCCGCGCCGCCGAGGCCGCCTTTCATGCAGGCAAAGCCCCGATCAACGCGGTTGAAGGCTTTATCCGCCAGATCATCGGCTGGCGCGAATATGTGCGCGGTATCTATTTCCACGAAGGCCCGGACTATATGCAGCGCAATGCCTTGGGCCACGCGCGCGCGCTGCCGCCGCTGTATTGGGGCGCACCGACGCGGATGAACTGCCTGTCCCATGCGGTGGCCCAAACCCGCGATCTGGCCTATGCCCATCACATCCAGCGCCTGATGGTCACCGGCACCTTTGGCCTGATGGCAGGGGTTGACCCCGCGCATCTGCATGAATGGTATCTGGCCGTCTATATCGACGCGTTTGAATGGGTAGAGGCCCCGAACACCCTTGGGATGAGCCAGTTTGCCGATGGCGGTTTGCTGGGGTCCAAACCCTATGCCGCCTCGGGCGCTTATATCAACCGGATGTCTGATTACTGCGAGGGCTGCGCCTATAACGTCAAAGACCGTGTCGGGCCAAAGGCTTGCCCTTTCAACCTGCTGTTCTGGGATTTCGTGAACCGGCACCGCGACCTGCTGTCCGCCAATCCGCGCATGGGGCAAATGGTGCGCACATGGGATAAAATGGCCGAGGATCACCGCGCGCAAGTATTGGCAGAGGCCAAAGCTTTTCTGGACCGGATGGCGCTGGGCGAAACCGTCTGAACGTCAGTTCCCGGCGGGGGCCGCATCGGCCGGCTCGGTTGAAGCTGGCTGGGGCGGAGCGCCTTCTGCCGGGGCTGCGGCTTCGGGTGCAGCGGCAGGCCCGGTCAAGATGCCATTGGTCCATTCCCCTGCGGTTTCCTGCCCCGTGGCATAGCGCAAGACGCCTTGCCCCTGCCGCCGCCCGGCGACAAATTCGCCTTCATAGCTGTCACCATTGGGATAGGTGGCCACGCCGCGCCCTTCGATGACGCCATCTTTCCAGTCGCCGACATAGCGGAACCCATCGGCCATGACCACTTCGCCCTGACCCTGCCGCTGGCCTGCCTTGAAGTCGCCCGTATAAACGCTGCCATCGGCATAGGTGGCCACACCTTTGCCCTCGCGCTGGCCCATGTTCCACTGGCCGTCATAGCTGTAGCCATCGGCATAGCTCATCTTGCCGGTGCCGTGATACTGGGCGTTGACGAACTCTCCCTCATAGACTTGGCCATTGGCATAGGTGGCGCGGCCCTTGCCCTCGATCACCCCGGCAACCCATGCGCCTTCATAGGTGGACCCATCGGGATAGGTGGTCTTGCCCTGCCCATGCGGCTGATCATCCTTGAACTGGCCGGTATAGACGGAGCCATCCGGATAGGTCACGCTGCCTGTGCCCGCAATCCGCCCCTCTGCCCACTCACCATCATAAACATAGCCATCGGGGCCGTGGAACACGCCCTTGCCATGCCGCGCGTCATTGGCGAATTCGCCTTCATAGCGGTCGCCATTGCCATAGGTCAGCTTGCCCAGCCCAACCCGCTCACCGTTCACCAGCGGGCCTTCGTAAACATCGCCATTGGGTTGCGTCAGCGTGCCCATGCCATTGATCTGCCCATCGGCCCATTCGCCGACATAGGTCAACCCATCGGGCATGGTCAGCGTGCCGATGCCCTGCCGCTGGCCTGCGACCAGATCACCTTCATAGGTGGCCCCATCGGGATAGGTGATCTTGCCTTTGCCCTGCTTTTCGCCCGCCACCCAATCGCCGTCATAGCGGTAGCCGCCGGCATCCTCTAACACGCCTTTGCCGTTATGCACGGCATCGACAAATTCACCCGTATAGACCGACCCATCGGCATAGCGTGCAACGCCGTTGCCTGTCATCTTGCCGGCGGTCCAGTCGCCTTCATAGGTGCCGCCATCAGGATAGGTGATCTTGCCGCGCCCCTCGGGCTTGCCCGCCAGAAAATCCCCTTCATAGACAGAGCCATTGGGAAAACGCGCCACGCCCTTGCCGCGGATCTCGCCTTCGACCCATTCGCCGGTATAGGTATAGCCATTGGGCAGGGTGTAAGTGCCGGTGCCATGCTGCCGCCCATCCTTGAACGTGCCTTCATAGACAGACCCATCGTCATATTGCTTGGCGATCACGCCATCTTGGGCAAAGCCAGCCCCCGCGCCGAGGCTGGTTGCGATTGCCAATGCCAAAATCACCTTGTTCACAGCAATATTCCTTTGTCCGTTCGCGCGCCGACCCGCCACGCCTGCGCCTTTGTCAAAGCCTACCCTCCGGCCCCTGTGCTGACAAGTTGGCAAACCGCCTCCCCTTTCCCTCGCGCGTAACTCTGCTAAACCTTGACCGGAACCAGAATAAGGGGTCGCGTATGGCCAACAGATTTCGCCTGACTTTGGCACAGTTGAACCCGACTGTCGGCGCGCTTGGCGCCAATGCCACCGCCGCCGCACAGGCCTGGGCTGCGGCAAAGGCCGCCGGGGCCGATATGATCGCGTTTCCCGAAATGTATATCACCGGCTATCAGACGCAGGATCTGGTGCAGCGCCCGCGCTTTATCGAAGATTGCAACGAGGTGCTGGAACGCCTTGCGCGCGATTGCGCCGAGGGTCCCGCCATCGGGATAGGCGGGCCGTGGTTTCAGGCCGGGCGGCTCTATAACGCCTATTTCGTGCTGCAAGGCGGCAAGATCGCGACCACGGTGCTAAAACACCACCTGCCCAATGATTCCGTTTTTGATGAAAAGCGCTTGTTTTCCTCGGCCGAGGTGAATGGCCCTTACCGCATTGGCCCGCTGCGCATCGGCACGCCGATTTGCGAGGATAGCTGGTTCGCCGATGTTGCCGAAACCCATGCCGAAACCGGGGCCGAGATTTTGCTGGTGCCCAACGGCTCCCCCTATTACCGCGACAAGCTGGCGGTGCGGCAGAATATCATGGTTGCCCGCGTGGTCGAAACCGGGTTGCCGCTGGTCTATCTGAACCTTGCGGGGGGGCAGGACGATCAGGTGTTTGACGGCGCGTCCTTCGTGCTGAACCCCGGCGGCAAGCTGGCGGTGCAGATGCCTGCCTTTGAAACCGCGATCACCCATGTCGATTTTACCGAAACGCCAGATGGCTGGCGGGCCGAGCCGGGCGAACTGGTCAAACAGCCAAACGCGTGGGAGGCCGATTATCACGCGATGGTGCTGTCGCTGCGCGATTATCTGGGCAAGACCGGGTTCAAAAAGGTGTTGCTGGGCCTGTCGGGCGGAATCGATTCGGCCATTGTTGCCACCATTGCCGCCGATGCCATCGGGCCGGAAAATGTGCGCTGTGTGATGCTGCCTTCGGAATATACCTCGCAGGAAAGCCTTGAGGATGCCAAGGATTGCGCCACCCGGCTGGGCTGCCGCTATGATTTCGTGCCGATTGCCGAGGGGCGGCAAGCGATCACCAACACGCTGGCTCCGTTGTTTGACGGGCTGCAACCCGACCTGACCGAAGAAAACATCCAATCCCGCCTGCGCGGGTTGCTGTTGATGGCGCTGTCGAACAAATTTGGCGAAATGCTGCTGACCACGGGCAATAAATCCGAAGTGGCCGTGGGCTATTGCACGATTTATGGCGATATGGCGGGCGGGTATAACCCGATCAAGGATCTGTATAAAACCCGCGTGTTTGAAACCTGCCGCTGGCGCAATGCCAATCACCGCGACTGGATGCTGAGTGCCGCGGGAGAGGTGATCCCCCCCCGCATCATCGACAAGCCGCCTTCGGCTGAATTGCGCCCCGACCAGAAGGACGAAGACAGCCTGCCACCCTATCCGGTGCTGGATGCCATTCTGGAAGGGCTGGTGGATAATGACGTATCGGTCAGCGATCTGGTCGCGGCGGGTTATGACCGCGACACCGTGAAGAAGGTTGAAAAGCTGGTCTATCTGTCTGAATACAAACGCTTTCAATCTGCCCCCGGCACGCGGCTTACCCGCCGAGCCTTCTGGCTGGATCGGCGCTATCCGATTGTGAACCGCTGGCGCGATGAAAGCTGAAACAGCGCCCATCGGACCGAACCTGCGCCCGCAGTATGTGCTGGCGGGGGTGCTGCTTTTTCTGGGCCTTGTGATGGGCTGGCTGGCCTTTGACCTTGTGCGCCTGCTGGGGCGCAACGCGGTGCCGCGCGACTATGGGTTTCTGGCGGTGATGATCGGCATCGCACTCCTGATCTTGGCGGCGGCCTACCGGTTTTTCACCCGGCCCTTCGGCGCACGCGCCGCGATCCGCTTTGACGCAGAGGCGATTGTGTTCGACCGCTGGGGCATCTGGGGCGGGCACAAGGTCTTTGCGATTCCGCGCAAGGAAATCGCTGCCTTCTGGATCGTGAACGCGCCCTATACCAAGATTTTCAGCGTGGAAATCAGCCCGGCCCATGCCATCGCGCTGGGGCTGCGCCAACCGACCACCCGGCAAGACAGCGCAGTTCTGCCCGCCCCAAAGCTCAGCTTTCCCGGCCATGGTTTTGACCTGCCGCCCGAGGCGGTGCTGGACAGGCTGCGGGACGACTTATCCCATGCGGGGCTGACGCTGGCGCAGGCGAATGAGGGGCGCAGCCTCACCCTTGGCAAGCGCTGGGCGGTGGTGGCGCTTTAGTCGGCCCTTTGGGCGACTGGGGGTCACGCAGCACCTCGCTGTGCCTGCTGCACGGTGCTTTCCTCCAACAGTGTCCCCGACAGCCGGAATTCGATACCCGCCAAACCGTTTTCCGCGCGGCAATCGGTCAGCGCACCGTCAAGGCTGTCGATCAAGGCCTGCGCGCGGCCCAGTTCCGACAGCGCGCCAACCGCGTCACCTTCGGGCAAGATGGCGGTGCCATCGGCGCGCTGCGGTGCCTGCGTATCTGTCGCGCCATCATCCAGCACCTGAAACCGCAAAGCACCCGCCTCCGCCACCGATACAGTGACAAAAATATCGGCATGTGCGTGTTTGGCGGCGTTTTCCAACAGCAGCCGCAACAAAAGTTCCAGCACCGTCGGGTCGGCCATCACCTTGCAGGTCGGGAACCCGATGGTGAACCGACGATCCGGGTCGATCAGCGCGGCAATGTCGCGGCACAGATGCCCCAGATCAACCCGTCGCGGCGCATCGCTGTCCGCAATCAACCCATCCGCCGATTGGCACAGCGCGTTGGCCTGCGCCAAAGCGGTCAGGGTGATTTCTTCGCACAGGTCGATCTGCGCATGCTTGCCATCGCCCAGATCGACAAACCCGTCGCGCAACACCCCCAGCAGGCCCAGAACCGACTGGAACGGCCCGCGCACATCATCCACACTGCGCGAGATCACGCCCAGCATGCTGCGCTTTTGCCGCACCACCTCTGACAGCTTTTCCGCTTGCCGGAACTCCCGCTCTTTCGCCGCGCTGATATCTGTCGCGATCCCAAGGATTGCCGAAACCGCGCCCGAAGCCCCGACAATCGGCGACAAGGTCGTCAGCCACCAGCGCGCCCCGGCAGGCAGGTGCAAATGCTCCTCATAGGTCAGGGGACGGGCGGTGGCGCGACATTCCTCATAATTCTCGATCAGGGTTTCGGCCAGACGCGCGGGCAACAGCGTTTCCGGCTTTTTGCCGACCACGCTGTCCGGGTCCAGCCCGGCCTGATCTTTGTGGGCCGCATTCAGCGCGGTAAAGGTGAAATCGCGCGGGCCGTTGACCTGCACCAGAAAGGCGGGCAGGCCAATCACATCCATCATCGCCTTGGGGCTGGACCAAATATCAGATGGGGGGCGGATCGTCATCACAGGGCCTTTCGCAATCACATCCCCGCACCTGACCACGCGAAGGCTAAGAAATCGCTAAAGCCCGACGGCCGCGCTCAGATCGGCTCCACCACGCAGACCTTGGCCAACGCCTCGGTGTCGCTGCGGCGGCACAGTTCGGTCGCGGGTGTCATGACGGCGGCTGAGGCCGCAGCAACCCCTAGCCCAAGGGCCGCCTGCACCGATTGGCCCCGCGCAAGCGCCAGCACAAAACCCGCGACGAAACTGTCACCGGCACCGATCTTGCTGATCACGGGCACTGTGGGCGCAGGGCAGAACCAACGCCCGGCCTCTGTCACCATCACCGACCCATCCGGCCCGCGTGCGATAATCACGTTTTCCGCCACCCCGCGCTGCACAAGCGATTGCGCGAAATCGGCGCTGTCCTCGCGCCGGGGCAGGGGGCGGTTGGCAAGGCTTTCGGCCTCTTCGGCATCCATGCGCACGCAGAACAGCCGCGCGCCCTGACCTGCGGCCAGCGCCTTCAGCGGGGCGCCGGATGTATCGGCGACAAGCCGGGTTGCGCCGGGCAAAGCGGAACTGATCCGGGCGATGGCATTTTCGGGAAAGCCGGGGGGCTGGCTGCCACTTATCGCCACAAAACCACCCGCAGGGGCAGCGGCGACAATGGCGGCCACCGCCGCTTCAACAGCCGGGGCGGGCCAATGCGGGCCGGGCAGAACAAAGCGGTATTGCGCCCGCGTATCCTCTGCCGTGATGGAAAGGCTAAGCCTTGTGTCCCCCGGTGCGGGCAAGGGTTTGGCCACCACCCCATCACGCAGCAGCAAATCAGCCAGTTGCGCGCCTGTCGCCCCGCCAAGGGCCACCAATGCCGCACTGTCGCCGCCCAAGGCCCCGATCGCGCGGCTGATGTTGATGCCGCCACCGCCGGGATCATAGCGCGGGGTATCACAGCGCAGCTTGGGGCCGGGATGCACCGTGGCTGTGCCCGCGCTCAGGTCCAGCGCGGGATTCAGCGTGACGGTCAGGATGGATGTCTGGGGTTGGGGCAAGATCGTCCCCCTGTTGGTGCGGCCTAAGGCGCAGCATGGCAGAAGGCAAAGCCACGTTCAACCAAAACGCGATTTTCCCAGCAATAAGGCCCGCCGGGTGGGGCGGGCCTTGCGCAGGTTTCGGCAGCGATCAGCCTTGCATCATCATCTGATAGCTGGCCGGCACATAGTGGAACCCATCGCCGCGCGCCTCGGCATAGCCAAGCGCAGGGAAGGGCATGTGATAGCCGATGAAGGGCACGCGATCCGCCGCCAGCATACCCAGCACCTTGCGCCGCGAGGCAGCAGCCCCGGCCTTGTCCATATCAAACCGCACTTCCCAATCGGGATGCGCCAGCGACCAGACATAATGGTTCGCCAGATCGGCAATCAGCATCAACTGCGCGCCGTCACTTTCCAGCATATAGCCCATATGGCCCGGTGTATGCCCTGCGGCCAGCATCGCGGTGATGCCACCGGTCACGGCGCCGCCATCCTCCAGAAAGCTGATCTTGTCATTCAAGGGGCGGACGTTCTTGTCAAAGCCTTCGTTGCCCGCAGCCATCCAGTGATTATGCTCTGCCGCGCCGGTGACATAGCGGGCATTGGCAAAGGTGGCAGCGGTTTCAGTCATCAGGCCGCCGATATGGTCGCCGTGCATATGCGTCAGCACCACCGTATCAATCTGGTCGGGGGTATAGCCTGCTGCGGCCAGCGCCGCCGTGATGCCGCCTGCGTTCAAGCCGGTATCAAACAAGACCAGCTCCGACCCGGTGTTCACGACTGTGGGGGTAAAGAAGAACTGGGCCTTGTCGGTGGGCAGAAACGCGGCCTTGGACACTTCGGCAAACTCTGCCGGATCGGCGTTCAGGCCAAAGATTTCGGTGGGGTTTTCCACCGTCCGGGTGCCCGCCAGCAGCGAGGTCACTTCAAACCCGCCCAGTTTAATGCGGTTGAACTGCGGGACAGAGCCGCCCATCATATCGGCCTTGGCATGGGCTGCGCCCACCAATCCGGGCGCGAAGGGCAGCGCGGCGGTGGCGAAAAGCGCGTGACGGCGTGAGATCATCGGGGTTTTCATAACGGTCTCTCCTGTTGTTGCTGGGTCCAAGGTAAGCCGCTTGCGCGACCGGTCCAGCGATTATTTCATTTCTGTGATACGCGCGGTGCAGGGTTTTCCGTCGCGCGGCGCCGATAAACCGGACAAAGGGGCCAGCCTGCGCGCCGCCGCGATATGGACAAACGGCTGCCCATGTGACAGAGCAGCAGGGTTCAGGAGACCCAATGATGACCATGCGCCCCACCGTTACCCGCTTTGCCCCGTCACCGACCGGATATATCCATGTCGGCAATCTTCGCACTGCCTTGATGAACTGGATGATCGCCCGCAAGTCGGGGGGCACCTTCATTCTGCGGCTGGATGATACCGATCAGGAACGTTCCAAACAGGAATATGCCGACGGGTTGATGCAGGATCTGGAATGGCTGGGCCTGACATGGGACCGCGTGGAAAAGCAATCGCTGCGGATTGATCGCTACCGCGAGGCGGCCGAGGAATTGAAGGCCGCCGGGCGCTTTTATGAATGTTTCGAGTCGCCCACCGATCTGGACCTCAAGCGCAAGAAATTGCTGAACATGCACAAGCCGCCGGTCTATGACCGCGCCTCGCTGCATTTGTCCGAGGCGGAAAAGGACAAGCTGCGCGCTTCTGATCCCGGTTACTGGCGGTTTCTGCTGGATCTGGAGCGGATTGAATGGACCGATGGCATCCTTGGCCCGGTGTCGATTGATGCGGCCTCGGTGTCGGACCCGGTGCTGATCCGGGCCGATGGGCAGGTGCTGTATACGTTCGCGTCCTCGGTGGATGATATTGATATGGGCGTGACCTTCATCGTGCGCGGGGCGGATCATGTGACCAACACCGCGACGCAGATTCAGATCATGAAAGCGATGGGTGGCACGCCCCCCGATTTTGCCCATCATTCGCTGCTGACCGGCCCGCAGGGCGAGGCGCTGTCGAAACGGCTGGGCACGCTGTCCTTGCGCGATCTGCGCGCGCAGGGGGTGGAGCCGCTGGCGCTGCTGTCCTTGATGGCGCGGCTCGGGTCTTCAAAACCGGTGGAACTGGCAGGCAGCCATCAGGAATTGATGGACGGGTTCGAGATTGGCAATTTCGGCGCGGCCCCCACGAAATTCGACAAGGATGATCTGTTCCCCCTGACGCGGTCTTATGTGCAGGGGCTGCCCTTTGATGCCGTGGCCGAGCGGATCGCGGGCCTTGGCGTGCCGGAAGGGCTGCGCGAAGGGTTCTGGCGGGTCGCGAAGGAAAACATCACCGTTCTGAACGATCTGGAAGGCTGGTGGCAGCTATTCCGCGACGGGGCGGAGCCTTTGATTGACGAGGAAGACCGTGAATTCGTGGCGCAAGCCGTCGCGATGCTGCCCGAGATGCCCTTCGGGCCGGAAACGTGGAAAGACTGGACCACGGCGGTAAAAGAGGCCACGGGCCGCAAAGGCAAAGGGCTGTTCATGCCGCTGCGCAAGGCCTTGACCGGGCAGGCGCATGGCCCGGAAATGGCCGATGTGATGCCTTTGTTGCAGGTCGTGCGGGCCAAAGGCTAAGGCTGTTTTGCGCGCGATTCACGGGAGGGAATCGCGCGCGGAATGGTTTGTAAGCAATTGATTTTCCGAAGTTTCAGGTTTTTTATTAACCTTATGTTAAGGTCTGCCCGCGGCTTTTCGCAGGGTTAGCACAGCTTGGGGCAGGGCAAGCAGTAGGCGCGCGTTTCGGGCCATCGCGACCTTGCGCGATACGAGGTGATTGCGAAACGGGCGAGGCAATCGGCCGCCGCTCTTGACCATCCAAGCGGCACCGGGCAGAGCAGCCTTTTTTAGCCAAACCGATGGGTCGGCAAATGGCGGGGCGCTTGCCCGCCATGCGCCCTATTTTCGTCATTCTTCATCGTTAGGCAATTTGAAATCATTTGCATCAACGATAGGTGGCCTTTTGAAAACCCTTGCAATTCTTCTTTTTCATCTTTTGGCGCTTCCGGCCGAGCAGACTGTTCCGGTATCGGCGGCGGATTTGATCAATTCGTTTCGCCAGGCGGGCTTTGCGTTGAAGCTTACAAGCGTTGCGCCCAGCATCACGCTGAACGACGTGACGGAGCAGTATAAAAAGCAAGAAGACTTGCTTTTTCAGGGGTGGCTTCGGTCCAAAGAAGGCCGTCCAGAAATCGCAAAAATGCGTGCGGATTTGCAGCACTCATACGAAACGCTTGAAACGGCATGGCCAAGCCTGAAGGGGATAAAATTCTACGGCTATGCTGACGAGGCGCGACAGATATCGGTCGGCTATTTAGAGCAGGAAGGGCAGGTTCTGGCTGTGGTGGCCCGCATACCGTCGGTTGATTTCAAGCAGTCAAAAGAGGGCGTTTCTTTGGAAACGGTTATCCGCAGCACAGCCGATGCGTTTGAGACGATGACCAAAGCCCCCTTCACCACGTCGATGGAAGACGCGGTGACGTTGATAGAACAGATGGAAAAGGATCAGGATCCCCGGCTGGGCCATCCGCTTGTGCTGGGCGACGGCAACGGGCGGGTTATGCTCTCTACGGCTTTATGGTTTGGCTTTACCTTTGTCTACCTTCCCCGCAGCGATGTGGAAGGATTGCCAGACATGAAGTATTGGTTCGGTGTCTTTCCCACGATGCCAATCTGAAACGGCCTTTTTCCGCAAGGGCGTAAGGGCGGTGAGGCTGCGTGCGGCCCCGCGCCGGGTTACAAGATGCGCAGATGCTATGCTTTCAGCGGAAGGGCGGGGGCCATATGCTTGCTGCACCCGACTTCGCAACCATCGTGATAGCAGGCGGGCGCTGTCTTTTCGATGCCTGCGTCGCAAATATTGAATGTGCTTGTTGCCAGCGCGGCCTGCAATTCCTGTTCCGTGATGGGCGTTTGAAACTTGTAGGCGGCATAAAGCTTGTTGCGCCATTTTTCCTTTGCCTTATGCGCTTGGCCAGCAAAATGGACGCCGACATATTTGTGCCCAAGGTCTTGATGGGACGCGATCACCTTGATCCCGGTTTGACTGATATCGACGATCATGGTTTTGGTGCATGCGTTCCCGTAATACAGAAAAGCGGGTATCTTGCAGATAAGGCGTTTGCTTTGGCGTTCGCGCAAAGCTGCTGACCGAAGCAGATGCCGGATCAAAGCCGTGATGGCCGCTAGGGCAGCCGGCAGGCCAACCAACCATAACACCACCTTGAGGTAGGAACCGAATTTAAGGGAAACAAGCGGCGCAAGCCCTGTCACCGGGGACATGTCGCGCATGATAATCCCACACTCTTGCCTTATGCCACGCACGGCAGGCGAGCCGAGAAGTGTATGAAGCCCCCAAAACATCCCGCTTCCGACCAAAGCCTGATCGCCGCCAAGCACCTTGTCTGCGCGTTCCAGTTCATGGAGGAGCTGGGCGACCTGCTGATGTGCGACCGTGGCGTTCCGAAGGCCGGATTGCCGCGCTGCTATTGATAGCTCAGCTTTGAACGCATTGAGTCTGGCTATCGCCGTTTTTGGCTGTTTGATGGCTTTCGCCTCGGTCGCTTTGGATTGTTCGAGTTCAAGCGCAAAGAGGGTTTCGCAAGCAAGCTCTGGCCCCGCAAAAGCAGGCAGAGCCGTTACTGCAAGCGCGCAGACCAAAACCATGACGAGTATATGCCGCATATCCCCTCCCTTTTGCGATGTCAGGATAGGGGGCGGGATTTAATATGGTCTTACTTGTTTTGGGGCATGTCTGTCTGATTGCTTTTATCGCTTTGGTGGGGCGTTTCGGTCAGATCAGGCGGGCGGCAGGGCAAGAAGGGTCGCCCCCACCCCTGCCAATCCGTCATCGACCACAGCCGTTTCCGCAGCCGAAAGCTTTTGCGCCCTTGGGTATTGCGGGGCGGCGCGGTCGTTCAGGATGGGCGCTTGCCAGCCGGTTGTGGTGGCAAAGAAATGCGCGGCACCCTCTGGCCCGTATTCGCGCAGGAAGCCTTGGATCACCGCGTCGATATAGCTGAGCAGAATAGGGTGGGCGGTGGCGGGTGCGGCGGCTTTGGGGCGCGGCACGGCATAGACTTGCACCCCATGCGGCGTGTCGCAGGGCAGGCGGGCCTGCGCCAGATGGCGGTTGTAGCCATATTCGCGGGCGTCCAAGGCGGCCCAATCGCCGCCCGGCACATGGGCGATCAGCCCAAGGATCGTGCTGCTGGCATCGGGTTCCACCGACAGATAGGCCAGCGGGCGCACGGCGGTATGCACCCAGACCCGCCGCCAGCCGGGCAGGGCAGCGGGTTGCGCCTGTTCATAGGCATGGGTGGCGCGGTTCACCAGTGAGCCATAGCCGAAGAAATGCTGGGTCATGTCGGTTTCCGTTTGTATGCGGTCGTATTCTTTTTTCTGTCTTGCCACAGGTGGCTTTGCCGGGCTAGGTATTTGCCATCAGGATCGGGAGAATCCGGTCGGGGCGCAAGCCCCCCTCTGGTGCCGAAGGAGCAACCGCCCCGGTAAACTCTCAGGCAAAAGGACCGGTTCTGGTAGTGGACTCTGGAGAGTGGCGCATCTGGCGCCCGCCGAAGGGATAACGATCTCAGGCACCCGGTTGCGGGTAAAGACAGAGGGGGCATTTTGCGGATGGGGTTGGCCTGCCCGCAGGGTGCCGGGGTTTTCCGGCGTGGTTTAGGGGGCTTTATGGCCGAGCTGGCGCGGACGGATTTATTCGATCTTCATGTGGAGTTGGGGGCCAAGATGGTGCCCTTTGCAGGCTATGAAATGCCTGTCCAATACCCGATGGGGGTGATGAAAGAGCATTTGCATTGCCGCGCGCAGGCCGGGCTGTTCGATGTGGGCCATATGGGGCAGGTGATCTTGCGCCCCAAAGGCAGCATGGAGGCACTGATCGCGGGGTTTGAGGCGATGATGCCGGTGGCTGTGGCAGGCCTGCCCGAGGGGCGGCAGCGCTATGGCCTGTTCACCAATGACGCGGGCGGGATCATTGACGATCTGATGTTTGCCAATCGCGGCGATCATCTGTTTGTCGTGGTCAACGCGGGCTGCAAGGTGGGTGACATTGCCCATATGCGCGCCAAGCTGGCCGATGTGGCCGAGGTAGAGGAGCAGACCGACCGCGCGCTTTTGGCATTGCAGGGGCCGGGGGCCGAGGATGCGATTTCCGGCATGATCCACGCGGTCATGGCGATGCGCTTCATGGACGTGATCACCGCACATTCGGTTTTTGGCGAGCTGTGGATTTCCCGTTCCGGCTATACCGGCGAGGATGGGTTTGAAATTTCGGTGCCCAATGCCGGGGCCGTGGGGCTGGCGAAGGCGCTGCTGGCGCATCCGGCGGTGGCACCGATTGGCCTTGGCGCGCGCGACAGTTTGCGGCTGGAGGCGGGGCTGTGCCTTTACGGGCATGACATGGATGAAGGCGTGACCCCGGTAGAGGCGAACCTGTCCTGGGCCATTCAGAAAGCCCGCCGCGCGGGCGGGGACCGTTCGGCAGGTTTTCCGGGGGCCGATGTGATCCTTGCGCAACTGGCCGATGGCCCTGCGCGGCTGCGTGTGGGCCTGCTGCCCGAAGGCCGTGCGCCGATGCGCGAAGGGGTAGAATTGTTTGACCGTGCCGAAGGGGGCGCGCCTGTGGGCCGCGTGACCTCGGGCGGGTTCGGCCCTTCGGTGGAGGCCCCGATTGCCATGGGCTATGTGCCAAGCACACTGGCCGCAATTGACACCCCGCTTTGGGGCGAGGTGCGGGGTAAACGCTTGCCTGTCACCGTGGCCCCGCTCCCCTTCCGTCCCTCTACTTTCAAACGCTGACGCCAGCTTTAAACGATAAGGAACACCAAAATGATGAAATACACCGAAGATCACGAATGGCTGCGGGTTGAGGGCGATCTGGTCGTCGTCGGCATTACCGAACATGCGGCAACGCAATTGGGCGATGTTGTGTTCGTGGAACTGCCTGAGCCGGAAACCATGGTCGCCACCGGCGATGAGGTGGTGGTGATCGAAAGCGTAAAGGCGGCATCCGATATTCTGGCCCCGGTGGACGGCGAGATTGTCGAAGTGAATGACAAGCTGTCCGACAGCCCCGGTCTGGTGAATGAGGACCCGACGGGCGATGCCTGGTTCTTCAAGATGAAGCTGGATGATCTTTCGGTGCTCGATGATTTCATGTCGGAAGATGAATACAACGATCTGATCGGATAACCGCCACCACCCGCCCCGCGGCCTGTGTGTTTCCGGGCCGCGCGGGCGGGATTTGCTGCGCATTTTGGGGATGGATATGACCTATACGCCTGTAGACTATAACACCTATGATTTCGCCAATCGCCGCCATATCGGCCCCTCGCCCGAGGAAATGGCCGAGATGCTGCGCGTGGTCGGATCGGCCAGTCTGGATGCGTTGATGGATGAAACCATCCCCGCCTCGATCCAGCAGAAAACCCCGTTGGGCTGGGCGCCCTTGGCCGAGCATGAGTTGCTGGCCAAAATGCGCGAGGTGGCGGCCAAGAACAAGGTGATGACCAGCCTGATCGGGCAGGGCTATTACGGCACCGTCACGCCGCCCGCGATCCAACGCAACATCTTGGAAAATCCGGCGTGGTATACCGCCTATACCCCTTATCAGCCCGAGATTGCCCAAGGCCGGTTGGAGGCGCTGCTGAATTATCAGACGATGGTTGCCGACCTGACGGGACTTCCCGTGGCCAATGCCAGCCTGCTGGATGAGGCGACCGCCGCGGCCGAGGCGATGACCATGGCCGAGCGCAGCGCCAAATCACGCGCGCGCGGCTTTTTCGTAGATCGCAACTGCCACCCGCAGACCATCGCCGTCATCAAGACCCGTGCGCAGCCATTGGGCATTGAGGTGATCGTGGGCGACCCTGCCGATATGGACCCAAGCGTGGTGTTCGGGGGGATTTTCCAATACCCCGGCACCTATGGCCATGTGACCGATTACACCGACCATATCGCAGCCTTGCATGACGCAAAGGCGATTGCGGTGGTGGCGACGGATTTGCTTGCATTGACCATGATCAAGGAACCCGGCGCGATGGGGGCCGATATCGCTATCGGCTCCAGCCAGCGCTTCGGGGTGCCGATGGGCTATGGTGGCCCGCATGCCGCCTTCATGTCCTGCAAGGATGAGCTGAAACGCTCGATGCCGGGGCGGATTGTTGGCGTGTCGATCGACAGCCATGGCAATATGGCTTACCGGCTGTCGCTGCAAACGCGCGAACAGCATATCCGCCGCGAAAAGGCCACGTCCAACGTCTGCACCGCGCAGGCCTTGCTGGCGGTGATGGCGTCATTCTATGCGGTGTTCCACGGGCCAAAGGGTTTGCGCGCGATTGCCGAGCGGGTGCATTTTTCTGCCGTGCGTCTGGGCCGTGCGCTGAAGGCGGCGGGGGCCGAGGTTTCGCCCGATGCGTTCTTTGATACCATCACGGTTGAGGTGGGCGTGGGCCAGGCCGGTATTCTGGCCGCCGCGCGGCAGGAAGGGTTGAACTTCCGCAAGATCGGCAATGATCGCGTGGGGATTTCCTTGGATGAAACCACCGATGAAAAGGTGCTGATCCGCGTGTTGCGTGCCTTTGGCATTGATGGCGTGCCGCCGCATCGCGCGGTGTTGGGGTTCCCCGATGCCATGCTGCGGGAAAGCGAGTATCTGACCCATCCGGTGTTCCACATGAACCGCGCGGAATCCGAAATGATGCGCTATATGCGCCGCCTGTCGGATCGTGATCTGGCGCTGGACCGCGCGATGATCCCCTTGGGGTCTTGCACCATGAAGCTGAACGCCGCCGCGGAAATGATGCCGATCACCTGGCCGGAATTTGGCAGCCTGCACCCTTTTGTGCCGCAAGATCAGGCGCTTGGCTACAAAGAGGCGATTGACGATCTGGCCGCCAAGCTGTGCGAGATTACGGGATATGACGCGATGTCCATGCAGCCCAATTCCGGCGCGCAGGGCGAATATGCGGGGCTGTTGACGATTCAGGCCTATCACCGCGCCAATGGCGGCGCAGATCGCGATATCTGCCTGATCCCGACATCTGCGCATGGCACCAACCCGGCCTCGGCACAAATGGCCGGGATGAAAGTGGTGGTGGTGAAATCCGCCCCCAATGGCGATGTCGATCTGGATGATTTCCGCGAAAAGGCAGCAGCGGCGGGCGATAAGCTGGCGGCCTGCATGATCACCTATCCCTCCACCCATGGCGTGTTTGAAGAAACCGTGCGCGAGGTGTGCCAGATCACCCATGACCACGGCGGGCAGGTCTACATTGACGGGGCGAATATGAACGCGCTGGTGGGCTTGGTGAAACCGGGGCGGATTGGCGGCGATGTCAGCCACCTGAACCTGCACAAAACCTTTGCCATTCCGCATGGCGGCGGCGGGCCGGGCATGGGGCCGATTGGCGTGGGCGCGCATCTGGCGCCTTACCTGCCGGGCCATCCCGAAACCGGGGGCGAGGAAGGGCCGGTTTCCGCCACGCCTTATGGCTCTGCCTCTATCCTGCTGATTTCATGGGCTTATTGCCTGATGATGGGCGGGCAGGGCCTGACGCAGGCGACCAAGGTGGCGATTTTGAACGCCAATTACATCGCCTCGCGGTTGAACGGGGCTTATCCGATCCTGTTCATGGGCAACAAGGGGCGGGTGGCGCATGAATGTATCCTTGATACGCGCCCCTTTGGCGATTGCGGTGTGACGGTGGATGATATCGCCAAGCGTTTGATCGACAACGGTTTTCACGCGCCGACGATGTCTTGGCCGGTGGCCGGAACGCTGATGGTGGAGCCGACGGAATCCGAAACCAAGGCCGAGATTGACCGCTTTATCACCGCACTTCTGGCGATCCGCGCGGAAATTCAATCGGTGCAGGATGGCGAGATTTCGGCCGAGGACAGCCCGCTGCGCCATGCGCCCCATACCGTCAATGACCTTGTGGCAGAATGGGACCGGAAATATAGCCGAGAGGCCGCCTGCTTCCCGCCCGGTGCCTTCCGGGTTGATAAATACTGGCCGCCTGTGGGCCGGGTCGACAATGTGCATGGCGACCGCAACCTGATCTGCACCTGCCCACCGCTGTCGGATTATGCCGAGGCGGCGGAATAGGCGGCTTGAAAGCCATGTTTCGGCCCCTTACATATTAGTCGAATTGAATATGAGGGGGCCGAGATGGCGGATGCTGTAAAACTGGCCTGCATGACCTGCGGGCAAATGAACCGGGTGCCTGCCGCGAAACTGGCGGCGGGGCCGAAATGTGGGTCTTGTGGTGATGCTTTGGTGACGGGCAAGGTGGCCGAGCTGGACATGGCCGCCCATGACCGCGCCACCCGCGGCGATGAATTGCCCCTGCTGGTGGATTACTGGGCGCCGTGGTGTGGCCCCTGCCGCATGATGGCCCCCGAATTTGCCAAGGCCGCCAAAGCGCTGGAGGGCCGCGCGCGTCTGGCCAAGATCAACACCCAAGACCACCCCAAAATCTCGGAACGCTTGCGGATTCAAGGGATTCCTTTGCTGATCCTGTATCACAAGGGGCGCGAGATCGCGCGCCTGCCCGGTGCGCGCCCGGCGGCGGATATCGTGGCGTTTGTGGCCGAAAAAGCCCCGGCAGCGGCAGTCTGACCTGCTGCCCCCGCCACTTGCGCGGGGGCGGCCAGTTTCGCCCTGAGGCGCGGAAAAACTTGTTGCCATCCGCGCCAGCCACGCGCTACCGTTCCCCCAGAGGCTATGGTTTCGCGGCGGCAACGCCCGTTTCAATTTTTTAGAATTGCATTGATGGCAGCGGCGTTTGGGCGGCTTTTGTCCCGCTTTACTGCATGCAGGTCTGCCGCGGTCCGGGGGATTTGAGAATGGCGAAGAAAACAGCAAGTGAATTGAAAGCCGAAGGCGCGGATCTGGGCGCGCTGATCGCAACGGCCCGCAAGCGGCCTTTGAACTTTGCGCTGTTGATCGGCAAGGAAGGCATCGTGCTGGAAGCCCACCCGACCAAGGGCGCGGATGTGATGCGGCGGCTGGCCAAGGCCAATGGCGGCGGCACACGCGGCACCCAAGGGGTGATGAATGTCTCGGGCAAGGTGATAGAGCTGACGGCGGAGGAGGATGATTTCCCCACCACTTTGGCCAAGATGGCCAAGCGGCATCTCAAGGAACGCGGGCTTGCCTTCAAGGTGGTCATCGTCCTGCCCTCGGGCGAGCGGTTGGGCGAGGATGATGACGAGGAGGACGGCGAGGAAGAGGTCGGAGAGACCGATGACAGCGCCGAAGCCGCCCCGCCCGCCACGGCGCCAGAGGCCCCCCCGGCAGGTGATGCGCCCCCCGCCCCGGAGGCCGCCCCAGCGACCGAGGACCGCAAAGCCGAGCTGACAGCGCGGATCAAGGCCTTGGTGCCAGAGGTCAAGAAACTGGCCGAGCAAAAGGCCCCCGGTGTTGACCGTTTGGGCAAGGGCTTGCAGGCCGCCGGTGCGGAACTGGCGAAACAGGCCTATGACCGGGTGGCGCAACTGCTCGCCGCGATTGAAAAGGGAATCGCCGAGGCCAAGGCCGCCGTAACGCCAGAGGTGGATAGCGAGGCGCTGCGCAAGCAGCTAAAATCCGAATATGCCGAAATGGCCGATGGCTTGGAGGATCTGAAGCATCGCGCCGCCAAAGGTGTGGCGGGCAAGGCCGACCAGCTTTCCAAGATGTTCGCAGGGCTTGTCGATGGCGATGATCTGAAAAAGGCCGGGGCCGTGCTGTCACTGGTGCGGACCTTTGTGAATTCCGAACTGGCCAAACTGTCGGAAAACACCGGCGGCTTGATGGACCGACTGGGGGCGGCAGTGTCGGAGGCCAAGGACGGCTTGTCCGATCTGGTCGACAAGGGGCTGGAAGCGGCGGATGATTTCAAGGACAGCCTGACCGAGGACGGTCGCAAACGTCTGGAATTGCAGGCACTTGGCTATTCCGACGACGAACAGGATGCGATTGTGGCATCGCTTGCCACCAACCCTGATGCGGTGCTGGAGGCCAAGCAAAAGCGGGTGGATGAGGCAAAGCTTGACCCGAAGCAAGCCGAGGCGCTGAAGAAAATGGCCGCCAGCGACCCCAAGGCTTTCGCGGCGGCGATGGCCTCGCTGAAGGCCATGGATGCGGGCGGGGTGCTCGATACCTCTCCGGCGGCGATGCAACAGTCATTGGAAGCGTTTGAAGCTGCGCGCAAGAAGATGACGGATGCGCTGGCGGCGAAAAAGGCAGCGGATACCAAGATTGCCACGGCCACGGTGGATATCGGCCTGAAAGGCATCGCGCTGGGTGTGCAGCGCGGGCTTGCGGCGGCAGCGGCCAAGGCGGTGGCCGATTTTCAGGCGGGTTTGCCCGACCCTGCAACCATGTCCGAGGCCGACCGCGCGGCGGCGGTGGCCGAAAGCACCCGGCTGATCAACGCCAATGAAGAGGCCAAGAAGGCGCTTGCCGCTGCCGAAAAGGCGCAGGCCGATGCCATCGCCGCGCGGGATGCCGGGATCGCGGCCAAGGCCAAGGCCGAAACGGATGCCGCCGCCGCCAAAGGCCCGATGGAGGCCGCCGAAGCCAGCAATGACGCGCTGGAATCAAAACAGGCGATGCTGGAGGCGGTGACGGTGGGGCGGCTGTCGCCCGGTGCCAAACCTGCCTTCAAGGATGAGGATAAAGCCGCCTTCCTTGCCGCCTTTGCCAAGGATGGCAAGCTGGCCGGTTCGGCGATGGATATTGCCGCGCGGTCCGAAAACCCTTCGGCGGTGGCGCAGAATGTCGGCATGGTGGCGGGCAAGCTGAACGATGGCTTTGCCGATGCCTCTGGCAACAAGCTGGACCTGCCAAAAGAGCAGTTGCGCGCGATGTCGCAAAACGCGCTGCAAATTGGGGCCTTGCAAGGCGAGGAGTATTTCAAGGGCTTTGACGCCTATCTGAAAACCGGCGCGCAGTTGAAGCCGGACCCCTATGGCGGCTTGGAGCCACCGATTGAAGGCGACCCGAAGGCCGAGAATCAGCGCCAGAACAAGATCGCGCTGGCCCGGTCGGGCGCGATGGGGGCCGCCGCCGTGCAGCCCGATGGCAAGGTGGATTTCGGCTCGGATGCGGCACGCGCGGCGATGGATCACATGATGTTCCACCCCGGTTCGCTGACCAACTTCACCCCGCAAATGACGCAGAAGATGGCCGAGACGAAGGCGCTGTTTGCCGATGGCACCAAAGGGCCAAAGGCCGAGGCGGTGATTGCGGGCACCAAATTGCCAGCACCGGGCGCGGCAGGGGCGCTGAATTCCAAAAAGATCATCGCAGGCACCATGGGCAAGAAGCCCGCCGAGGTGACGGATAATGATGCCAAGGGGGCTGTGCTTTCGGCGATGATGACCCCGCTGAGCCAAGGGCCGGTGGGCTCGTGTTTCTCCACCGCGCCGGTGCGGGCGATCCGCGAAACCGACCCGCTGCGCGCGATGGGCGAATATTCCAAGATCGCGACCTCGGGGATGTTCAAGGCCAAGAACGGTGCCACCTATCCGGCCAACCTGACGCCACCTTTGGGCGAAAACCCCCTGATGCGCAGTTGGGAATATTCGGTCGCCACGGCGGCGGCCGAGGAACAGACCAGCATTGAACGCGGCAAGCTGCGCAATGGCCTGACGCATGCGTCCAACAAGGCGTTCAACCTTGGTGCGATTGAAGGGATTGTCGGGGCAGGGGCCTGGGCCAACACCAACGATCCGGTCACGGGCGATATCATTCCGGGCGTGCAGGAAAAGATAAACACGGCCATCGCCACGCAGTTGAAGTTTGAATATAACGCGGGGCCCGGCATTGGGGCACCAACGGCAGGTGGCGGCGATGGCAGTTCCACCGATGGCGGTTACAAGATCCTTTACGGTGGCAAGGCCTTGGAAAGCGAGGCCGCGTTTCTGGCCGCGGTTGAAACGATTGCACTGGGCGCCGCCGGTGTTGCTGCGGGCAGCGTTCAGGAAGGTCAGATCAAAACGCTGATTCAGGGCGCGAATTTCAAAGCGGCGGTTCTGGCCGCCTATACCACCCCGACATCGCCATGGGCCTTGCCCACAGGTGGTTTTGAAATGCAGACCGCCAAGGTTCTGGACGGCGGCAATCCGGCCCGCTCACCCCTGATCGGGAAAAAGCCGCCCCCCGCGCCGCCTGCGCCCGCCCAGACCGATACGCAGCGCAATGTCGATGTGCTGGGGGCCATTCTGACATCGCACAAGACGATGACGGGCGATATGGGGCCGATGGGCACCTCGGGGGCGAATGCGGCGCATGCGTTCAACACGCTGCCCAACCATCCGTCGCTGGACAAGATCAAAGACCCCAACTCAGCGGCCAAGATCCAGACCGAACTGGTTGCCCCGGCGCAGGCGATGGCGGCCAAGGTCATGAGCGTTGAAGAAACCCAGATGCTGTATGACAAGCAGTTGAACGCTATTCTGGCCAAGGCTCCGAATTCCGATCGCGCCGGGTTGGTCAAGGTTTTGGCCAACAAACCCACCACAGCGATGAAGCCTGCCGCGCTGGCCGCCAAGGTGCAAAGCGAGGTTGCGGCCTATCTGGCCGCAGATGCACAGCGCCGCGCCGATGATTATGTCAAAGAGCGGGAGCCTACCGCCGACGCCCCCCGCAAGGCCGTCATTCTGGCCTATTTCCAGAACGCGGTGAAGGATGAGTTGAAAGGCGATGTTGCAGCCACGGTTGCCAGCGCCTTTGCCATGCCAGAGGTGGTTGTGGCCGATACCAACTGGGGCACCTCGCAGGATCAGACCTATTTCGTGGTGGCGGGCGACCCGATCACCGGAGAGCTGATTTTCTGGAAGAAAGAAGTGATCAGTGGCAAGATGACCCCGCTGGGCAAGAACTGGACCGAAGGTCCATGGATGACCGTGAAATGACCAGAAACGATGGGCCAAACCTGCGCGGTGCAGCAGCGGCAGAACTGAAGGAGACAGATCATGGCTGATGGATTGCCCCCGATCTCAATGCAATATGATCAGGCGGGCACGCCGATTGTCATTGTTGAACAGGCCAAGGCGCAGGACCTGTCCGAGGTGATCAGGCTTGCCCCAGCGCTGAGCGATCCGCATTGGGTGCGGGCCTATGCGCGGGTGGCAAACCATCTGGCGCAGGGCGACAAGTTCAGCCTGATCGTGGACCCGGCGGCGTTTGAGGCCGAGTATCGCGCCGCCTTTGAGGCCGAAGACCCTGATGAGGTGCCGCAGGCCGGTGTGATGCGCCTGCGCAATTTCGGGATGCCGGATTTTGCTGCGATCAAGCCGCCGGAAATGCAGGGCGGCACGCTGGTCTATTTCGCGCGCAACACCTTCATGGGCATTCCCTACCGGGCGGTGATGCCCGAGGGGGGGCAGCCGGAATATGAGCCGGTGGCGATGGTGGAATAAGCCGCTGGTCCTTGGGCGCGGGGCTGCTATTCTTGGCCCCGATCCACGGGGGCCAGAATGCTGTTTGACTTTGATAAAATCGCGCCGGAGCTTGGCTATAAGCTGCTAACCTCTACCATCACGCCGCGGCCGATTGCGTGGATTTCCACGCTGGGGCGCAACGGGGTGGTGAATGCCGCACCCTATAGTTTTTTCAACGCGATGGGGCATACCCCGCCCACGGTGGCCGTGGGTTTGCTGCGCGATGCGGCGCGGGGCTGGAAAGACACCGCGCGCAATATTCTGGAGACAGCCGAGTTTGTGGTGAACCTTGTGCCCGAACGCTTGGCCGAGGCGATGAACGCCACCTGTGAAGGCGTGGGCCCGGAGGTAAGCGAGATGGAATTGGCCGGGCTGGCGGCGGCGGCATCGGAATACATCAAACCACCCCGGATCGCGGCCAGCCCGGTGGCCTTTGAATGCAAGATGCTTTCTTCGGTGGTAACGGGGCCGATGCAAACCATCGTGATTGGCCGGGTGGTCGCGGCGCATATTGACGATGCGATGGTTCTGGATGCCGACAAAGCCTATATCGACACGCCCGCGCTGGGGCTGATTGGCCGTATGCATGGCGCGGGCTGGTATGCGCGCAGCAGCGATCTGTTTCAGCTTGGGCGGCCCAAGGGCGGGGCAGGGGTGTAGAACCGGGCCTGCCTTTTGCCGTTTTACCCAGCCTTGTGCCGTTTTACCCGGTGAACCTGTCGGAAAAGATGGATATTTGGACCGGAAAGAAAGCAGGACGCAAAGCGCGCGGGCGGCAAGTGGTTACAGGCGCATTTCCGCCAGCAGCGTCGCCCATTGCGCGCCATGCATATCACGATCCGAGCGGTGGCCTTGGATCACCGGGCGTGGGAAGGAAAACTTGATCACGTTCAGGTCCGCGATATCAAAGCGTTTCAGCAGTTGTGTCGGCTGATGATAAAGGGCGGCGACGGTTTCGGTTTTCAGCCCTTCGCGCAGCCGGGCAAACGCCTCGGGCGTGCCGCAGAATATATCCACCGTCACCCAGAACGGCCCTGCATTCTTGGAGCGGACTTTGTAAGCGATCTCGCTGACTTGGGTCATGGCGATACCTCTGTCACGGTCAGGCGGAAGGCGGACATCGGGTCATCCAGTTCCAGCACATGATTGAGCGCGAATTCATAAAGCGCGCCACGATCCGATTGGGCGGGGGAATAGGGGAAGGCGAAGGTTGGCAGTTCTTCGTTTTCCGTCAGCGGGTAATGCAGCAGATGCGGGTTGGCGAGTTTGCCAATCTCGGCGGCAAGCGCTTGGGTTTGGGCGGTGATGATCAGCAGCACGCCCACTTCCACCGGGGCTGCGCTGCGGTTTTCCATCGCGCCCAAGGCCGCGTTGACGCCGATCAGGCGGAAATCGAGGTCATAGCTGGCGGGGTCCAGCCCCATGCGTTTGGCGATCAGCGCATCCAGAAACCCGTGCAGCTTATCGGCCCAAGCCTGCGCATTGGCGACGTAATGCGCATCGCGCAGCACGGCGATCAGCGTGGTTTGAAACCCGGCCGCCCGCGCGCCTTCCAGTTTCACCGTATAGCGCCCCGGCACCCATCTGGAGCCTGTGGCCCGGGTGCGCCGCGCGTCCAGGGCGAGGTAGCGGGTTTCGGTGACATCCAGATGCCCGCCGGGTTCATAAAGGATGAAGGGATCGGAGTTTTCGTAAAGCATATGGGCCGAAACGGAATGCGGCGTGCAACTGGCCCCAGTGGCCAGCGGTTCGACCGTGAACCCCGTTTCGTCAAAATCCACCAAAATCACGCCCGAGGTGGGGTTGGTGGAACATAGCGCGCCACATTCCGCCACTTTGGCCCCGTGCCATGCAGCCCCCGCGTGGTCGCCGCGCATCAGGGGAAGTGCTGCGATGATCGCGGTATCGGTGGTGCGCCCTGCGATGATGATGTCTGCCCCGGTGTTCAGCGCCGCCTGTATCTGCTCCGCCCCCGCCAGCGCCACGATATTGGTCATCTGGTCCAGCCTGTCGCTGCTGATTTCGGGCGCGGGCGTCAGCGGTTTGACGCGGCCAGCGGCCAGCGCCTGGGTGATGCGGGCGGCGGGTTGGCCGGAATAAAGCCGCGCGACCTTGACCGATTGGCCCAGTTCGGTCGCCAGTTCTTGCGTGATGTCGAACATCCAGTCAACGCAAGCATCCGCGCCGCAGGTGCCCGCGGTGCCGATGACCAGCGGCACGCCTGCCTCAGCCCGCGCCAGCATCAATTCGCGCCATTCGGATTTGGTGACAGAGCGGGCGTATTTCGACTGCCCCGCCCCCAGCGACCACGGCCCGCTATCGGTGGAGCCGCCGTCGATTGCGATCAAGTCTGGTTTCATGGCCACCCCGCGCGCCAAGGCCTCTCGGTCAAAGCCAAGGCAGAGAACGCCGGAAGGGATCAGCACGCGGGTTGGCATTTTTAGTCCTCGTCCGTGGTGGGCAGAGGCGGCTTTTTCAGGAAGCGGCGCAGGAAGATCGGGGCGATGAAGCCCAGAACCGCCGCGATCCAGAAGCTGATAGCGATGGGCGAGGAAAACAGATAGGTCCAATCGCCATCCGACAGGATCATCGCGCGGCGCATGTTATCTTCCATCGCGTTGCCCAAAAGGATGCCAAGGATGATCGGCACGGTGGGGATATCCAGCTTGCGGCAGACATAGCCCAGCACACCAAAGGCCACCATCAGCATCATGTCAAAGCTGGACCCGGTCAGCGAGTAGATACCCACAAAGGCGATCATCGTGACACCCGGCAGCAGGATGTAGGACGGCACCGACAGGATGCGCACAAAGACCTTGACCATGGGCACGTTCATGATCAGCAGCATGACGTTGGCGATCAGCAATGCCGCGATCAGCGACCAGACCACATCCGGGCGTTCGGTGAACAAAAGCGGCCCCGGCGTGATGTTGAGCGTCAGCAGCAGCGCCAGCAAAACGGCGGTGGTGCCGGACCCCGGAACCCCCAGTGTCAGCATCGGGATCAGCGCACCCCCGGCGGCGGCGTTATTGCCGGCCTCGGGTGCGGCCACGCCATTCGGGTTGCCTTTGCCAAAGCTGTCCTTGTCGCGCGAAATGGATTTTTCACCCATATAGGCCAGAAATGACCCCAAGGACGCCCCCGCGCCGGGCAGGATGCCTGCCAGAAACCCGATGCCCGATCCGCGCAGCATGGCGCCTTTGGTATCGTTCAGCATCTTCCACGGGATCAGCACCTTGCCCAGCTTCACCCCGATGGCCGAATTTTTGCCATGGGTTTCGATGAAGTGGAACACCTCGGACACGGCAAAGAGCCCGACGATGGCGACCAGAAAGTCGATGCCATCAAACAGGTGCATGTTGCCAAAGGTAAAGCGTTGCATATTGGTGGTTTTATCAAGGCCGATCATCGCGATGCCAAGGCCAAGGCAGGCCGCCATCGCCGATTTGGCCTGGTTGTTCGACCCCACGCCGCCCAAGGTGCAAAAGGCCAGCATGTAAAGCGCGAAATATTCCGCCGGGCCGAATTTGAATGCCACGCGCGCTAGCCATGGGGCCATCAGCATCAGGCCCACGGTGGCAAGAAAGGCCCCGACGAAAGAGGCCACGCCCGAGACGACAAGCGCCTCCCCCGCCTTGCCCTGTCTGGCCATCGGATAGCCATCCAGCGTAGTCATCATCGCAGGCTCATCCCCCGGAATGTTCAGAAGGATTGACGAAATCCGCCCCCCATACATCGCCCCGTAGTAAACCGAGGTCAGCAGGACCAGCGCGGAAATCGCGTCAAACCCCATGGAAAACGAAATCGGAATCAGCAGCGCCACGCCGTTGGACGGGCCAAGCCCCGGCAGCGCGCCGATGATGGTGCCGACAAAACAGCCAATGACGGCCAGCACCAAGGTGTAGGGAGACAGCGCTATGGAAAACCCAAGCGCAAGATTGTTCAGCAGATCCATGGCAAAATCCTTAGCCCATCAGGGCAGGCGGCAGGCCCTTGAGCCCGAGACCGAGAATGAATTTGAACAGCACGAACAGCCCAAGCCCAAGGCCCAGCCCCGTCAGGGCGGCCAGTTTCGGCTGTGGGTTGATCTGATAGCTGAGAATGCCCGAGACGATGATCGTCGGCAGAATGAACCCAAGCGGTTTGACCAGCACTGCATAGCCAAACAGGATGGCCAGCGCCACGCCAAGGTTCAGCAGCGTCTTGCCAATCGGCCATTCGACATCCGGGTCCGGTTTCAACACCATCACCAAGGCGCAGAGGATGGTCACCACCCCCACCAGATAGGGGAAGATGCGCGGGCCCACCGGGTCTGACATGAAGCTGGACCGGATGGTCGTGGCACTGAGGATATACCCCAGCGCCACAACGATCATGACCAGACCAAAAATCCGGTCACCACGCATTATTGAATGACCCCGATTTCCTTGGACAGGACAACCGTGTCAGCGATCACGCCATCAACCCAGGATTGGAAATCGCCGCCAACCTTGGTGAAGGGGGCCAGACCGTTTTCGGCCATCGCGGCTTTCCACTGGTCGGATTCAGCAACGGCTTTCAGACGCTCGGCCCAAGCGTTGAACTGATCGTCGGAAATGCCCTTGGGCACATAGACGCCGCGCCAGTTCACGGCGACCACGTCAAAGCCTTGCTCACGCGCGGTGGGGATATCGTCAAAGCCGGGAACCCGCTCTTCGGTCAGCACGGCAAGGGCGCGCACGTCACCCGACTTGATGAATCCGACGATTTCCGACATGTCGCCCGTCATCGCTTGGGTAAAGCCGCCCACGGTTTGCGTGATCGCATCCGCGCCGCCATCAACGCCGATATATTTGATCTTGGTGATGTCATCAAAGCCAGCGGCCTTCATGATTTGCAGCGGTTTCATATGGTCGAACCCGCCCACAGCCGAACCGCCCGCAAAGGCAACCGAACCGGGATCGGCCTTGATCGCCTCGACCATATCCGACAGGGATTGGAACGGGCTGTCCTTGGCCACGACGATCACGCCGGGATCGGCACCGATGGCACCGACAAAGCGCACCTGATCGGCGGTCATGCCAGCAAAAGCGTTTTGTGCCAGACGGGTCGTGGTGGCAGAGGATGCCGCGACGATCACGTCAGGGTCTTCGTTATGGTCGGCCACAACGGCGGAAAAGGCCACGCCGCCACCGCCGCCTGCCATGTTGGTCACTTGCATCGGCGCGTCGATTGCCTTGATCTCATACATGATGTTGGCGATTTGACGGCAGGTGAAATCCCAGCCGCCGCCGGGGTTGGCGGGGGCGATACATTCGGTTGCAAAAGCCGAACCTGCGGTAAGCGCGGAAAGCAGAGCGCTGGTGCCCAGCACTTTGAACATGGTCGTTTTCATTATTGTCCTCCCAGACGATATATTGCGTTGGGGTGATGCAGACGCAGCCCCCTTGCACGCCAGACGATTCCCGTCAAAGCTGACACTAACCTGTCATATGGCGTGGGAGTCAAAATAAAGGTGCGCTTCTTATTGGTCGAAGATAGCCCGGAACTGGCGCAATCGGTGCGGGACCTTTTGGCGCTGGATGGGCATGGGGTGGACCATGCGGCCAGTCTGGCCGAGGCGCAGGATTGTCTGAGTGCGGCCTCTTACGATTTGATATTGCTGGATATCATGCTGCCCGATGGCGATGGCCGCGCATTTTTGCACGCGCAACGCCGGGCCGGGCGGGATACGCCGGTGATCGTGATGACCGCGCGCGCGGCGGTGTCGGACCGGGTGGATGTGCTGGACAGCGGGGCGGATGATTACCTGACCAAACCGTTCGATTTTGCCGAGCTGGAGGCGCGGGTGCGGGCCGTTCTGCGCCGCCGGGGGGGGGCTGCACAGACGGTGCGCCGCTATGCCGACCTGTCGTTCAACCCGCTGACAGCCACCGTCACCATCGCCGGAGAGGCCCGCGATCTGCGCAACCGCGAGCTGCGGTTGTTCGAAATTCTGCTGGCCGCACCCGACCGGATTTTCAGCAAGGACCAGCTGTGTGACCGGCTGTTTTCCTATGCGGAATCGGTCAGCGACAACGCGATAGAGGTTTATGTCGGCCGATTGCGCAAGAAACTGGCGGGATCGGCGGCGCGGATCGAAACCGTGCGCGGCCTGGGCTACAAGTTGACCGGCGCATGAGGGTGATTGGCCTCAATGGCAGCCTGCGGGCGCGGCTGGTCTTGCAGCTTTTGGCTGTGGCGGCGGTGTTGGCGGTGGCGCTGTATTTCACCGTCCGGTCCACCGCGGATCGTGCCGCCGAGGCGACGCAGGACGCGATTTTGGGCGCGGCGACCACCTCCATAGCTGAACAATTGCGCGCCACCGAAGACGGGATAGAGGTGGATCTGGCCTATGCCACCTTTTCGATGCTGGGCGCGGTGGCGCAGGACCGTTTGTTCTATCGCATTGATATCGGGGGCGAAACGGTGACGGGCTATGAGGATTTGCCAATGCCCGAGACGCCCCCCGCCGCGCTGGCGGCGTCCTTTTACAACCAGCCCTATCTGGACACCGATCTGCGCATCGCGGCAGTGGCGCGCAGCATGGTGGTGGGCAGCCGCCCGGTGCCTGTGCTGGTGCTGGTGGGGCAAACCCGGCAGGGCCAAGCGGCGATTGCCGACAGTCTGGCCAATCGCGCGGCCTTGATCGGGGTGGGGTTTTTCGTGCTGGCGGTGCCGTTAAGCCTGCTGTCGGCGGGGTCGGTGTTCAACCCGATCAACCGTCTGGCCGAGGCGGTGGGGCGGCGCGGCCCGCGCGATCTGCGCCCGGTGCGCCACCCGACCCCGCGCGAACTGGCCCCATTGGTGGGGGCGTTGAACGGCTTTGTGGCGCGTCTGCGCGGGGCCTTGTCGCAAACCGAAACCTTTATCGCCGAGGCCGCGCATCACATCCGCACCCCCTTGTCCACCGTGCGGACCGAGGCCGAAATTGCGCTGCGCCAATCAGATGATGAGGCGACGCGGGTGCGCCTGCGGTCAATGATCCGGGGGGTGGAAACCAGTGCGCGGTCGGCCAGCCAATTGCTGGATCATGCGATGGTTCTGTATCGCTCCGACCAGTTGGAGAGGGTGGAGGTTGATCTGTCGGTCGTGCTGCGCAATGTGGCCCGCGCCTTTGAACCGACCGCAGAGTTGAAAGAGCTGTCCTTGCGGGTGATCGGGGATGCGGCGCCGATGCGGACCAAGGGCGACCCCTTGCTGATCGAAGCTGCGCTGCGCAATCTGGTGGATAATGCGATCAAATACTCCCCCGCGGAAACCGAGGTGCAGATGGTTCTGAGCGCAGCAGACGGCATGCTGCATGTGCAGGTGCGGGACGAAGGGCGTGGCTTGTCCGGGGCAACGATGGCCGAGTTGAGCCGCCGTTTCACGCGCGGTGGCAATGTTGGCGATGTTGTCGGTTCTGGCCTTGGGCTGACGATTGTGGCCGAGGTGGCCGGGGCCTTGGGGGGGCGTTTTACCTTGGAACAACGCGAAACGGGGGGCACATGCGCCAGCTTTTCCTTGCCGCAGCTATAAGTCTGTTTGCCTGCGTGGCACAGGCGTTTGAAGTGGAGGACGAGCGCATGTTCGGCGCGGCAGAGGGGCCTGTGCTGTCAGTTCTGTCCACCACCGATACCGAGATTTTCGCGCCGCTGATCGAGGCGTTTCTGGCCCAGCGGCCGGGCTTGCGTTTGCGCTATGTCGTGGCGTCCAGCCAGGAAGTGTATCGCGCCATCCATGATGAGGGGGCGCAGTTTGATCTGGTGATTTCCTCGGCGATGGATTTGCAGATGAAGCTGGCCAATGACGGGTTTGCTGCCGGGTATAACTCGGTGGCTGTGGCGGGTTTGCCGGGATGGGCGCGTTGGCGTGACCGCTTGTTTGGTTTTGCGCTGGAACCTGTGGTGCTGCTGGCCTCGCGCCGCGCGCTGGCGGGCTTGGCGATGCCGCGCACGAGGCGGGATCTGATTGATCTGTTGCGCGCCAATCCGGCGCGGTTCAATGGGCGGATTGCGACCTATGATCCGCATGTGTCGGGTGCGGGCTATTTGTTTGCGACCCAGGACGCGCGGCAGACGGATGCGTTCTGGCGCTTGGCCGAGGTGATGGGGCGGTTGAATGCGCGGCTTTATTGCTGTTCGGGGGCGATGATTGATGATTTGGAAAGCGGCGATCTGGCCTTGGCCTATAATGTGGTGGGCAGCTACGCGGTGACGCGTCTGCCGGATGCCCCCGATATCGAAGTGATCGAGCCGGAAGATTTCACCGTGGCCTTGCTGCGCACTGCGTTTATTCCGGCAGGGGCGGCGCAGGCGGGCTTGGGCGGCGCTTTGCTGGATTTCATGCTGGGGGCGCAGGGGCGGGCTTTGATTGACGGTGTCGCGGATTTGCCGCCGCTGGATCAAAGTGCGCTGCCGCCGCATTTGCGCCCGATCCGGCTGGACCCCGGTTTGCTGGTCTATCTGGACCGGATCAAGCGGCAGAATTTTCTGGGCGAATGGGATGCGGCGATGACGCAGCCGTAATCGCAGGGGACGCGGGCAGAGCGGGGGGGCGCTGCCCCCCCGCACCCCCCCGGGATATTTGGACCGAAAAGAAAGCGGGACGCGGCTGGTTCAGGGCCGTTTGCGTCTGCTGCCTGCCATCAGGGCGGCACCGATGATCAGGGCGGCACCGATATAAAGGCCCGTGCTGGGCAGCTCGTCGAAGATGACATAGCCGACCGAGACGGAGAGGATCAGGGACAAATAGCCCAAGGGGGCAATGACACCGGCCTCGGCCCAGTAATGGGCGCGCATGAAGCAGAATTGCGCGGTTTGTGAGAACAGGCCGACCGAGAGCAGGATGGGCCATTGCGCCCCCGGTGCTTGCCAGTAGAGCGCGGCGGGAATGGCGGCGATTGTGGCAAGCCCTGCGGTTTGCCAGATCATCTGGGTCAGCGGGTCCTCATTGCGCATGCGGCGCAGGATGATCACGGCGCAGGTGCCTGCCACGACCGAGGCGAACAGCGCGGCAAGCCCGGCGGCAGAACCTGCGCCAAGGCTGGACGGGTCCACCGCGATGGCGACGCCGATCAGCCCGACGCCGCCTGCCAGCCATTGTTTCGGGCGGATGCGTTCGCCCAAGAGCAAGGCGGCGAGGGTCATCATCAGCAGGGGGCGGGTGAAGTTGACGGTGGTGAACAAGGCGAAGGGCAGTTTTGCCACGCCAAAGAAGCTGCCTGTCATCGCGATGGTGCTGAGCCCGATGCGCAGCACTTGCAGGCCGGGATTGGTGAGCCGCTGCATCCCGCCTTTATAGATCACGAAGGGCAGCAGCACCGCGAGGCCGACCAGCGCCCGGATCAGCACGATCTGGATTGAGGGCAGCGAGACGCCCAGCGATTTCACGATGGTCAGCGCCCAGATGTTGAAGCTCATATCCGTCAGCAACCAGACCGCGCCGCGCATATTGTTGCGGGCGGGGCCGGGGTCGGGTGTGGTATGCGGCGCGGTGAGCCGGGGGAGGGTGGCCATGTCAAGGCAGCGTCGCTGGCGGGGCGGTCAGATTGGCCATCAGGCGGAAGGCACCCGGCACCAGCGCCTCCATCTGCACATGCAGGATCAGGGCGCAGTGGTGGTGCTGGCCCTTGCCAAAGCGCCCCGAGAGCAGCGCGCCGCGATGCGGGGCTTCGTCTGGGTCGGCCATTTCCAGCAAGGGCTGATAGGCGAGCGACCAGCTTTTGGCGAAATAGAGGCCGCGTTCCTTGACCCAATCTTGCCAATCCTCGGGCGTGATGCGGTTGGGGGTATTGAGCAGCGCATGGTCAGGCAGCAGATGGGTGACAGGCGCCGCCTCATCCGTGACGCGGTAGCGCAGAGAGGGTTTGCCGATTTCCAGCGGGGCGGGGGCGGTTTTGGTGGCATCCCAATTGTCCCACGGCCGGTGATAGAGCGTCAGCAGCGTGCCGCCTGCCTGCACCCAGTGGTGAATGGCGGGCATCAGGGCGGCGAGGGCCGGGCGGAAGCGCAAGGCGAAAATGCCGATCACAAGGCTGTCGTATTCGGCAAGTGCAGGCGCGGTCAGCGCGGCATCGTCCAGCGTGGTGACATCGGCCCCCATGGCGCGCAACCAATGGTCGGCGCGGTCATTGCCGCCACCGATATAGGCGATGCGGGCGGGGGGCAGCGCCACCTCGGCCACGCGCAGGCGCAGGGTGGCGGGGCTGGGGTGGATCAGCGGGCCGGTATGGGGGTGGTTGAAGCGGGTGACGCTTTGCGCAGGTTGGCCGCCCTTGGTGATGGGCAGGGTCAGCAGGCCGGGTTCCGGCGCGTTGGGGTGCAGGGTTGCGCCTTGGGCCGTTGGGGTCAGCGACCAACCGGTGGGGGCATTCAGGCTCGCCCCTTGGCTGAGGCGCAGCGCGATGGGTTTGGGCGCGGCGGTGTTGAGGAAGGCGGCATCCGGTGTCACGCTTGCTTCAAGGCGGGGCAGGATCAAAAGCTGCGTCTCAACAGGCAGCAGATGCGTGGCGCAAAGGCCTTCATAGCTGAGCGTGACGCGCACCGCGACCGGGCCTTGGGGTGCATGGGCGTGGTGGACCATCGGGAATGGGTTGAAGGCGGCGGCATCGGCAGGCAGCGTGATGCTGTCCGCGCTGCTGTGCCAGCCATCGGGCAGGTGCCAGGACGCTTGCAGGTGGCACAACGGGTCCGGCGCAACCAGTCGCAGCGTGGCGCCAATGGTGTCACCCGGTTTGGCGTGATCTGTGGCAAGCTGTGCCGTCAGCCTTGCACCGGTGGCAAGGAAGGCCACGCGCGACAGTTGCGCCGCGGTGCGGTCCAGCCTGTGCAGGGCGTAATCTTGGCCCCGGTTTTGGCAGGCAAGGCGGGTGGTTTCCACATGATGCAAGGCCCAGATCGCGTGATGCAGCACGGCGGCGCGGTTGGGAAAGGCCGCAACGCAGGCGGCAAGTTCGGTATCAAGATGGTCTGCCTCGGGATGCCCGGGCAGCAGGTCGCGGTAGGAATTGGGCAGGTTATCGGTGATCGCGCCGTGTTTTCCCGCCCGGTCGGGGCCGACCACGCTATGCGCCAGATGCAGCGGCCAGCCCTGCGGCTCCTCGCCGCCTGTCCAGCGGCCCATGCCTTGGGTGGCGTGAAACACGCGGGATTGTTGGCCAATCTCGGCCCATGTCCAGCCTGACAGCGGCTCATGCCCCGCGCCGGGAATGTGGACAGTGGCGGGAGGTGGCGGCAGATCATCGTCATAGGCATCGCCCGCGCCGGACCACGCGGGCAAGTAGAGTTTGGAGACTTGCCACGCCTCGCCCGCCGCTTCAAACGCGGGGTCGGCGGCGGCGGCGATTGCCTCATGCGCGGCTTGGGTCATGGCGCGGTGGTGGCCGTGCTGGCCGGGGATATCGAGGAACGTGGGGCAAAGGATATCCGGGCGGTCGGCGCGGATCGCCTGCACCAACATGCGCAGGGTATGGGCGTGGCCCCATTTCGCCAAGGTTTCCACCCCGGATTTGGAAAAGCCGAAATCGGTGATCGGGTCGGCAGGTGTATCCGACATCCAATACATCGACAGGCCCAGAACATCGGCGGCGCGGTGCATCTCGGCGGTGCGCAGGGTGCCAAGGGCGGCCCCCGCCTCGCGCCCGATATCATTTTGGCCCCCTTCGCCACGGGTCGAACAGACATAAGACACCGATAGCCCGTCGCGATAGGTCAGCGCGGCCAGCATGGCGCTGTGTTCATCATCGGGATGCGCGCCGGAATTCATGAACCGCACCAACCCGCGCAGGGGTTGCAGCGCCCGCCACAGCATCAGGGCGGCGGGTTGGCTGGTTTGGGCGGTGATACGGGCGGCATCGGTCAGGGGCATCCGTTATTCCAGTTCATGGGCATCAAGCCGAGGGGTGACAGTGTCATGGATCACAAGTGCTGCTGCCCCCAAAGCGGCGGTCAGACGGCCCGAGGTGCCGCGCGCCACGCGGGGGTGGCTGCGGTCAGTGCGCCGCGCAACCGAGCCGGGCGGCAGCGACAGCCGCGCGATCAGGCGGTCCAGCAGGCCATCGGGCAAGGCCCCGCCCAGCAGGATCGACTGCGGGTCAAACAGGTTTTCCAACATGCCGATCGCCCGCGACAGGGCCTCGGCGGCGCTGTTGGTCCAAGCGTCCAAGGCGGGGTGCGCCTCGGCCAGCAGGCGGGCGATGGTGGCATCGGTGCCCATGGCGCCCGCAGGCAACAGGCCCGCGTCGATCAGGTGGCGCTGCACCGACAGGCGGCTGACATATTGTTCCAGACAGCCAAGATTGCCGCAATCGCAGGGCAAGCCGCCGGGATGCAGCACCACATGGCCCAATTCCCCCGCATTGCCAAACGCGCCGCGCAGCGGGTGCCCTTGGGTGATGACACCCAGCCCAAGGCCCGACCCGAAATAGAGAAAGGCAAAAGAGGAAAGTCCCTGCGCCGCGCCAAACATGCCTTCGGCAAGGGCGGCGGCGGTGGCGTCCTTGTCCAGATAGACAGGCAGGCCAAGCGCGGTTTCCGCCAATCCGGGGATGGTGGCTGCATCCCAATCGGGCAGGGTGGTGGCCCCTGCCGCGCTTAACCCTTCGACCCCGAACGGACCGGGAATCACCAGCCCGGCGCCCAGAATACGCGGGCAATCGGGCAGGGCGCGCGCCTCTGCCGCCATTTGCGCCATCTGGGCCAGAACCTGCGCGGGGGCGGTGTCTGACAGCCGGTCCTGATGGGTCATCAGCGCGGTGCCGCCCAGATCGGTCAACACCATGGACAAGGTATCGGGCCGCACCTCAAACCCCAGCACCGCCGCCCCGCGCGCATGAAAGCGGTAGACCAGCGGCGGCTGGCCCCGTGCGGCGGCACGGCGGCCCAAAGCCTCTACCAGCCCTTCGGCCTCCAGCTCGGCCACCAGATTCGACACGGTTTGCGTTGACAGGCCCGAGGCCTTGGCAATCTCGGCCCGGCCCGCATCGCGGCCCTGAAGATAGCCCAGAACCACGCGGCGGTTATGCGCCTTGGTCTTTTCGGCGTTTTTGCCGGCAATCTGGCGGGGAGGAATGGGCACGCGCGAACCTTAACTCAAAACATTTGAATAAAGTATTGATCTTTGCAAGGAAGCCGTCAACACTTGTGTCAACCGGACGCAACCCACCCATCGGGCCACACCAGCGGGGTTCAGAAGGCTGCGCCGCGTCAACCGGGCCTGACATGGGGTGCAGGCCGCTTTAGGAGAGGATGACCATGACAGCCTTCAAGAGTTTTGCCTTTGCCGCCGCGACCAGCCTCGCGGCACTTGTCGCCGCAAGTCCCGCCTCGGCGGTAGAGATTGAATATTGGCAGTATATCTTTGACGCCCGGATCAAGGCGATGGATGTGCTGATCGAGAATTTCCAAAAGGCCAACCCGGATATCACCGTCAAGCAAAGCACCTTTCCCTATGCCGATTACCGCACCAAGGTTGCCGCCGCCATTCCGGCAGGCGAAGGGCCGGATGTGGTGCAATTGTTCTATGGCTGGTTGAATGATTATGTCGAGGCCGACCTGATCCAACCGCTTCCGGCAGCGAATTTCCCGGCAGACAAGATCGAGGCGGAATTCTTCCCCATGGTCCGCGCCATGAAGATCGACGGCAATTACATGGCGCTGCCCACGGCAGTCCGCTCGCTCGCGCTGTTTTACAACAAGCGCATGTTTGCCGAAGCGGGGATCGAGGCACCGCCTGCCAATCTGGATGAATTGGTGGACATGGCCGCCAAGATGACCACCAAGGATGGCGCGGGTAACATCACCGCCGAGGGGCTGACCTCTGGCATGACCGCGCAGGATCACCATTGGTGGCGCGAGGTGCTGCTGCGTCAGTTCGGCGGCACGCCCTATTCCGAAGACAGCAAGACCGTGACCTATAACACCGAAGCCGGTGTGAAGGCGCTGCAATTCTATGCCGATCTGGAAGCCAAGCATGGCGTCACCAAATCCACCTTCATGGATGAACCGCAAGCCGCCTTCAAAGCGGGCCGCGCGGGCATGCATATCGACGGGTCGTTCCGCATCGGCGCGCTGAAGGATACGCGCGGGCTGGATTGGGGCGTGGCCGAATTGCCCGCCGGGCCGGATGGCACCAAATCCAACTATGCCAGCTATTGGGTGAACGCGATCACCTCCAAGGCCGAGGGCGAGAAATACGAGGCCTCGGTCAAGTTCATGGAATATATCACCAGCGATGAGGCGATGCAGATCTGGTTGGATACGGTTGGCGAATTGCCCGCGAAACCATCGGCGGCGATGACCGAGGCGAACCTTGCTGATCCGGTGTTCGGGCCGTTTGTGGCGGGGCTTGGCTATGCCCAGACCACTGTTTTCGCAGACGAATCCGGTCAGCGGCAAGTGCTGGTGGATGCGGTCAGCCGGATGTTCCTTGAAGGGCAATCGGCCGCCGATGCCTTGGCCGCTGCCGCCACCGCAGAACAGGCCATTCTGGATGGCTATTACAAGAAATAACCTTCCTGAACCTGCGGCCCGGCATGTCCGGGCCGCTTTTTTCAGGTTGGCCGCCGCCCGATGACAGGGAACGCCCGATGAAGCGCTATCGCAACCTTTCCATCCGCCAGAAACAGGTGGTTTGGGCTTGGGGCTTTTTGGCCCTGCCGATCCTGTTTTATGTGGTGATCCGGTTTTATCCCACCTTCAACGCGATTGTTCTAAGCTTTCAAAGCTGGAACCTGCTGGGCCCGCGCGAATGGGTGGGTTTGGAAAACTATGTCAAGCTGTGGCATGACCCGGTGTTCTGGAAAGTGTTCCGGAATACCTTTGTCTATCTGATCCTTGGCACGCCGATTTCCTTGGTGCTGAGCTTTGTCATTGCCTATCAACTGGATAAGACCCGGCTGCTGCATGGCACGTTGCGCGCGCTGTATTTCCTGCCCTTCCTCACCTCGACCGTGGCTATGGCTTGGGTCTGGCGCTGGTTTTACCAACCGGTGCCAATCGGGTTGTTCAATAACTTCCTGGCCTCGCTTGGCTTTGCGCAGGTCAATTTCCTGAACTCCACCAGCAATGCGCTGCCCTCTATCCTGATCCCGGCGATCTGGGCGGGCTTGGGCTTTCAGATCATCATCTTCATGGCGGGGCTGCGGGCCATCCCCACCAGCTATTATGAGGCAGCGAGGATTGACGGCGTTTCCGGCTGGACCATTTTGTGGGAGATCACGCTGCCCTTGCTGAAACCGACGATCGTGTTTCTGGTGGTGTTCTCCTCCATCGGGTTTTTGCGGATATTCGATCAGGTGTTCAACATGACCACCAACAACCCCGGCGGCCCGTTGGACAGCACCAAACCCTTGGTGCTGATGATCTATCAAACCGCGTTTTCCAGCTTTGATATGGGCTATGCCGCCGCGCAAACCGTCGTGCTGTTTGCGATTTTGCTGACCGTCAGTCTGGTGCAACTGCGGATTCTGAGGGAAAAACCATGACCGAAATCCGCGCCAGCTCTGCCGCGCTGATGCAGACGCGTGCCGCCAAAGGCCCGCGCGACCCTTGGTCTGTGCTGCGCTGGACCTTGCTTGCCATGGGCGCGATCGTGATGGTGATGCCGATTGTCTACATGCTGTCGGCCAGCATCAAATACCCGTTCGAGATGTATGATCTGAACATCATCCCCAAAGAGCCGACCTTTGAAAACTACACCTATGTGCTGTCGGATGGCCGCTTTCTGCGCTGGTTCGGCAATTCCTTCCTGATCGCCACGCTGACCACCCTTTCGGCGGTGTTCTTTGATGCGCTGGTGGGCTATGCGCTGTGCAAGTTCACCTTTCGCGGGCGGACTTTCGTGTTCATCGCCATCCTGTCTACCTTGATGATCCCCACCGAAATGCTGGTGATCCCGTGGTATCTGATGTCCAAAAGCTTTGGCTGGCTGGATACCTATTGGGGCATCATGTTCCCCGGTATCATGACGGCCTTCGGCACCTTCCTGATGAAGCAGTTCTTTGAAACCGTGCCCGATGATTTTCTGGAAGCTGCCCGGATCGACGGGTTGAACGAGTTTCAGATCTGGTGGTCGGTCGCCTTGCCGCTGGTGACCCCCGCGCTGAGCGCCTTGGCGATCTTCATCTTCCTTGGCAACTGGACGGCGTTTCTCTGGCCGCTGATCGTGACCAATTCGGCAGAGCTTTACACCCTGCCCGTGGGGCTGACGACCTTCAGCGTGGAACAGGCGGTGGAATGGGAATTGATCATGACCGGGGCGGCGCTGGCCACCATCCCCACGCTGATCGTCTTTCTGGTGTTTCAGCGCTATATCATACGCGGCGTGGCAATGGCGGGGCTGAAAGGATGACCGACAAAAGCAGATTTCCCAATCCGGCCTATCGTGACACGGTGCTGGCCCCCTTGTTTGAGGCCGCAAAGACCCATTACGCAGGCCCGGTGCGCGATATCAACCGCGCCCATCTGGTGATGCTGACCGAAGAGGGCATCTTGCCGCGCAGCACCGCCGGGCAGATCGCGCAGGCCTTGGTGGCGATTGACGCCGAGGTGGACCTGTCCGCCCTGACCTATACCGGTGAATATGAGGATTATTTCTTTCTGGTGGAGGCAGAGCTGAAACGCCGCCTTGGCCCGGATGTCGCCGGCGCGCTGCACACCGCCCGGTCGCGCAACGATATGGACCATACCGTGTTCAAGATGGTTCTGCGCCACAAGACCGACCAGCTTTTGGACTTGGTGATGACGGTGGCGTTGGGCCTGATCGCCAAGGCCAAGGCCGAACGCGATACACCTATCGTCGCCTATACCCATGGCCAACCCGCCCAGCCCACGACCTTTGGCCATTACCTTGCCGCAGCCACAGAGGTTCTTATCCGCGATGGCGTGCGCCTGTGCGAGGCGCGGGATGCGCTGGATCATTGCCCGATGGGGGCGGCGGCCATCACCACCTCGGGCTTTCCGATCAACCGGCACCGGATGGCGGAACTGCTGGGGTTCAGCGGGCCTATGCGCAACTCTTACGGCTGTATCGCCTCGGTTGATTATGTCACCGGGTTGTATTCCGCGCTGAAGCTGATGTTCCTGCATCTGGGCCGCGTGATCCAGGATCTGCAATTCTGGAGCGCGTTTGAGGTGGGCCAGCTTTACGTGCCCAATTCCATGGTGCAGATTTCATCCATCATGCCGCAAAAGCGCAACCCGGTGCCGATTGAACATATGCGGCATCTGGCCTCGATGACGGTGGGGCGCTGTGATGCGGTGGTCAATACCATGCACAACACCCCCTTCACCGATATGAATGACAGCGAAGGCGAGGTTCAGGTTGCGGGCTATGCCGCCTTTGACAGCGCCGCGCGGGTGCTGACCCTGTTTGGCGCGCTGGTCCCGGCGTGCAGCATCCGGGCCGACCGCGTGGCCGCGAATATGGATGCCGCCTGCGTGACCGTGACGGAACTGGCCGATACATTGGTGCGCACCGAAGGCCTTAGCTTTCGCCAGGCGCATGAGGTGGCGGCAAAAACCGCGCGCGATGTGATCGGGCGCGGCGTGCCTTTGGCGCAGGGCTTTACCGCCTTTTCGCTGGCCTTCATCGCGGAAACCGGGCGCAAACCGGCGCTGGATGCGCCCGGTTTTGCCCATGCCGTCAGCGCCCGGAATTTCATCGCGCAGCGCAACCGCTTTGGCGGCCCCGCACCCGAGGCGATGGACGACGCCTTTGCGCAATATGAATACGAGTTGGGCGAATGCGCCGAAATGATCCGCCTGCGGTTTGAACGGATAACGACAGCGGCAACCGAACTGGATGCCTCCTTTGCAGACCTTTTGTCGGAGTAGACTATGGCCACGCTCAGCTTGCACAATCTCGTCAAGGCTTACGGCAAAACCGAGGTGCTGCATGGCATCAATCTGGATGTGGCCGATGGCGAGTTTGTGGTTTTCGTCGGGCCGTCGGGCTGCGGTAAATCCACCACTCTGCGGATGATCGCCGGGCTGGAGGATGTCTCGGGCGGCGAGGTGCGGATTGGCGGCGCGGTGGTCAACCATCTGGAACCCAAGGATCGCAATATCGCGATGGTGTTCCAGAATTACGCGATTTACCCGCATATGTCGGTGCGCAAGAATATCGGCTTTGGCCTGCGCACGGCCAAGATGCCGAAAGCCGACAAGGAAAAGCGGATCGAGGAGGTAGCGGCAATCCTGTCGATGACCGAGTATCTGGACCGCAAACCCGCGCAGCTTTCGGGTGGTCAGCGCCAGCGCGTGGCGATTGGGCGGGCCATGGTGCGCGACCCGGCGGTGTTCCTGTTTGATGAGCCGCTGTCGAATCTCGATGCCCAATTGCGCACCCAGATGCGGCTGGAGATCAAGAAACTGCATCAACGTGTCGGCACCACCATCATCTTCGTGACCCATGATCAGGTGGAGGCGATGACCATGGCCGACCGGATCGTGATTATGAAAGACGGTCATATTCAACAGGTTGGCACCCCGGCCGAGGTGTTCCACCAACCCGCCAATGCCTTTGTCGCGCAGTTCATCGGCGCGCCGTCGATGAACATGCTGCAAGGCCGCATCACCGCAGACGGGATCGAGGTTGCGGGCCGCGTGATCGCGCGCAAAACGCCGGGGGCCGTGGGCAGCGCCGTGACGGTTGGCATCCGCCCCGATGATCTGCGCGTAACCCCGGATGCGGGCAGTTTTGCGGGCCGCGTTTCGGTGCTGGAACCTTTGGGCGCGGAAACGCTGGCCTATGTCGATATTGGCGGGCAAGAGGTGGTGGCCCGCGCCGATGGCCGCACGCCGCCGCCCTTGCGCGCGCAGGTGCATCTGACGGTGGACCCGGCCAACCTGCATTTGTTCGATGCCGAAGGGGTGGCGATCCGATGACGGGCGGGACAAGTCAGGCAGGGGCGGCACTGGGGCGCGCAAGATCGGGGGGGGGCGACCACCGGCCCAAACGCGTGCTGTCCACCGGGCGGCTCTATTGCGATCTGGTGATGGCCGGGCTTTCGGCCCCGCCCGCCGCCGGGCAAGAGGTTTATGCCGAACATCTGGTTATCGCCGCAGGTGGTGGGGCCTATATCACTGCGGCCTATCTGGCGGCGCTGGGGCGGGGGGCGGCGCTGGCCTCTGTCATCCCGGCAGAACCCTTTGCCGGGCCCATCGCGGCAGAGCTTGCGCAATCCGGCGTCGATCTTTCGCCCTGTGGCTTTGCCGCCGTCGGGGCAGAGCCGCAGATCACAGTGGCGATGATTACGGGGGGTGACAGGGCCTTTGTCACCCGGCGCAGCGGCCCTGCGATGCCGGATGGCTTGGCCGCGCTGATCGCGGCGCGCGGGTTTGACCATTTACATATCGGCGAACTTGCCAGCCTTGTGGAACAGCCGGAAGTGGTCGCGCAGGCCAAGGCGGCAGGCATGACGGTTTCGGTCGATTGCGCATGGGATGCCGAAGTGCTGGCCCGCGATGATCTGCGCCCCTTGCTGCGCGATGTCGATGTCTTTTTGCCCAATGCAAGCGAAGCCGAAGCCTTGGCCCGCCACGCGCCGCTGCAAGATTACGCGCCCTTGGTCGTGGTGAAACAGGGCGGGCAGGGGGCCAGCGCGCTGCAAGGCACGGCACGGCTGCACCGCCCCGCCGTGGCGCTGGAGGTGGTGGATACGGTTGGTGCGGGCGATGCCTTCAACGCAGGCTTTCTGGATCGCTGGCTGGATGGCGCGGCGCTTGCCGCTTGCCTTGATGCAGGCGCGCATACAGCGGCGATTGCGCTGGCGCGGCAAGGGGGGGCGCGGGGCTTGGGGCGTTTGGCGCGGTTTCGCACAGCGGCGGAATAATCGCGCGGCAGATGACGGAAATTGTCACTACCTACAAAACGCGAACTCCTGCTATAGAAGGCTTATATCCATGGGCAACCCCGCCCCATCGGTGGCATTCTTCAGGAAGGAACCAGAATTATGACCTTTAAGAGCTTTTCAACCATCCTTGCGACGACAGCACTGGTTGCCTTTGCCGCGCCCGGTTTCGCGCAAGATAAAACCGGTTTGAACATGGACGAGGCCGCAACCGGCCAACCCGGCGGCGTGGCGCAATTTGACATGGCGCAGGGGCTTTATGCCCTCAGCCTGACCAACAAGGACGCGCTGCTGGCACTGACAGCGGCAAAGCTGGCCGCAGGCGTGCAGATGACGGATGTAGAGCGGGAAGGCGAGCAGAAGCCCGCTGACGGTGTCACCGAAGAGGCCGATGTGGCCGATGCCCCGGCAGATGCGGCCATGATGCTGGCCTCGGCGCGTGAATTTGCGGCGGGCGATGAAACCCTTCTGGGCCTGATTGAAGATATCGAGGCCGAAGGCGCGCGGGGCCGTATCGGTGGTGCCTCGCGACAGCTCAGCCGCTTGCCTGCGGGTGCGATTGATGTCTGGAAAATCCCGTTCTACGGCAATTCCTATGCCGAGATCGGTATCTCGGGCGATGGCGATGCGCCCTTGTCGGTGATTGTAACGGATGAAAACGGCAATCGGGTGTCTTGCCCCGCGCGGGTCTATGACAAGTTCTATTGCGATTTCGTGCCGCGCTGGAACGGGTATTTCAACGTTTCGGTCATGAATCAGGGCAGCAAGCGCAACAGCTATTACCTGCTGACCAACTGATTGACTTGATACCAAAAAAGGGCCCGGTCATTGCGACCGGGCCCTTTTTTCATTTGCCGAACTTGCCACGCAGCGCATCGGCAAAGGGGTTCGCCGCGCCCGTGGATTTCGGGGCGCTTTGCATCTGTGCGGGCTTGGGCGGCGCATTGCCTTTGCCTGCCGCAGGGCGCTGGCCGCCCCCTCCCGCGCGCCGCTCGGCGGCTTGGTCGCGCGCCTCGCCGCTGTCTTTTTTCATGGTCAGGCCAATGCGCTTGCGCGGCACATCCACCTCGACCACCCGCACCTTGACCACATCACCGGCTTTCACCACCTCATGCGGGTCAGACACGAATTTATCGGCAAGCTGGCTGACATGGACCAACCCGTCCTGATGCACGCCGATATCGACAAAGGCCCCAAAGGCGGCCACGTTGGTCACCGTGCCTTCCAGCATCATGCCGGGTTTCAGGTCTTTGATATCATCCACACCTTCGGCAAAGGTTGCGGTTTTGAATTCCGGGCGCGGGTCGCGGCCCGGTTTTTCCAGTTCCGACAGAATGTCCTTGATCGTGGGCAGGCCGAACCGTTCATCGACAAAGGCCATCGGGTCAAGCTGCGCCAGTTTTGGTGAGCCCATCACTTCTCGCAGGTCGCGGCCACAAGCAGCGACGATCTTGCGCGCCACATCATAGGCTTCGGGATGCACGGAGGAGGCATCGAGCGGTTCCGCCCCGCCGGAAATCCGCAGGAACCCTGCCGCCTGTTCAAACACTTTCGGCCCCAGCCGCGCCACTTTCAGCAGGTCGCGCCGTTTGGCAAAGGGGCCGTTGGCATCGCGATGGGCCACGATCGCCTCGGCCAAGCCCGGCCCGACACCGGACACACGGGCCAGCAAGGGGGCAGACGCGGTGTTCAGGTCCACGCCCACCGCGTTCACCGCATCTTCGACCACCGCTTCAAGGCTGCGGCCAAGGCGGTGCTGGTCCACGTCATGCTGATACTGGCCCACGCCGATGGCTTTGGGTTCGATCTTTACCAATTCGGCCAGCGGGTCCTGCAAACGCCGCGCGATGGAGACCGCGCCACGGATCGACACGTCGAGATCGGGGAATTCCTTGGCCGCCAGTTCCGAGGCCGAATAGACCGAGGCGCCTGCTTCGGACACCACAACCTTGGTTGGCTTTTTCGCGGTGGCGGGCAGCACGGCCAACAGGTCCGCCACCATCTTTTCGGTTTCACGGGATGCTGTGCCATTGCCGATGGCGATCAGGCCGACGCCGTGTTTGCCGATCATCTGCGCAATTGCCACCTGTGCGCCGCGCAGATCGTTCTTGGGCTGGAACGGATAGACGGTATCGGTGGCCAACAGCTTGCCCGTGGCGTCGATCACGCACACTTTGACGCCCGTTCGGATACCGGGGTCCAGCCCCATCGTGGCCTTTCCCCCCGCCGGGGCGGCCAGCAGCAAATCCTTGAGGTTGCGGGCAAACACCCGGATCGCCTCGGCCTCGGCGCGGTCGCGCAGATCGCCCATCAGGTCCAGCGTCAGGCTGGTTTTCAGCTTGATGCGCCATGTCCATGCCGCCACCTCGCGCAGCCATTGGTCGGCTTTGCCCGTGCCACCTGCTTGCAAAGCCGCGCCGCACATCTGTTCCGCAGGGGATTGGCCGCGCGGGGCGTCCGGGTCCACCTCTAGGTCCAGCGTCAGGAAACCTTCGTTGCGTCCGCGCAGCATCGCCAGAACCCGGTGCGAGGGTGCAGAGTGCCACGGCTCGGAATGGGCGAAATAGTCGGAAAACTTGGCGCCTTCGGCCTCTTTGCCCGCGACAACCGTGGCGGCCAGACGGCCCACTGATTTCATATGGTTGCGCAGTTTGCCCAGCAGTGTGGCATCTTCGGCCAGTCCTTCGGCAACGATATCGCGCGCGCCTTCAAGGGCGGTTTTCACATCCGGCACTTCGGCATTGATATAGCCCGAGGCCAGCACCTGCGGATCGGCGTTGCGGTCGGCCAGCAGCGCCTCGGCCAAGGGGCCAAGCCCGTTTTCGCGCGCAATCATCGCGCGGGTGCGGCGCTTGGGCTTATAGGGCAGGTAAATATCTTCCAGCTCGGCCTTGGTCATGGCCTTTGTCAGGCTGGCGGTCAGATCATCGGTCAGCTTGCCCTGTTCCGAAATCGAGGACAGAATCGCCGCGCGCCGGGCTTCCAATTCGCGCAGATAGGTCAGACGCTCATCAAGGTTGCGCAGCTGCGTGTCATCAAGGCCGCCTGTCACCTCTTTGCGGTAGCGGGCGACGAAAGGCACCGTGGCCCCGCCATCCAAAAGCTCTACGGCGGCGCTGACTTGGGCAGGGTTCGCCCCGATTTCCGAGGCGATAAGGCGGGCGATACGAGCGGCGAGATCTGGGGTCATGCTGTTCCGGTCTTTTGGGTTGGACCCGGACCATAGCCAGACCGCGCGCCGGGGCCAAGACCCTGTGATGCGTTAGATCAGGGGAATCAGCGGCACCCCGCCCCCACAGGCAGACAACAGGGTCAAAAGGCCAAGCGCGATGAACATTTTCATGGGGCGACTCCTGTGTCTGGTGCCCCAAAGGCTATGCCTTTGCTGTGCTTTTGCAAGCGAATTCCGATGCGTAGGGGGGGATGGTACCACGTCCCCGGCTCGAACGGGGGACCTCTTGATCCACAATCAAGCGCTCTAACCAACTGAGCTAACGCGGCACTTGGGGCGATTTAGACCGGGTTTCGGGTGATTGCAAGACCCTTTGCAGCGCTTGTCAGTCGCTTGGGTTCAGTTTATGCGGGAAAAAACCAGTTTGGTCAGGGGATAGGCATGGGTATCGACAAGCAAAGTGACATTGCGGCGAATTTGCAGATTGGGCCGACAAGTCTTGGCATGGTGCGCCTTTATGTCGAAGGCGACGGCGTGGAATTGCCGCTGGATTTTGACCCGGATGAAGCCGAAGAAATCGCCGAGGAATTGCGCGCCGCAGCCGCAGCCGCGCGGGCCATGGGCGATGGCGGCGGCAAGAAAAAGCGCTGACATTCTTTTGGGGCGCGCGGCTGCGGCTTAGCCCAACGGTCCGCGCAGCGCGCGGCCGGGGGCCGGATCGCGCAGCCCTTGCAGGCGCTGTGCCGCCGTGCGGGCAAAGATCTGCGTCACCAGCTTGCGGCGCGGCGCGGCCAGTTTCGTCTCTGGTGCCATGCGGATCAGTTCGGCGTCATAGTCATCCGCGAAAATCAGCCCGGTCTCTTCGGGCAACATCTCTACCGGGAAATCGGCATCCACCGACCAGAAAAACCGGTCGCACCACGCCAGATAGCCCCGCCATTTGCGATCGGTCTGAAAATCCGCGCGTGAGGATTTGCACTCCACCACCCAAATCTCCCCCTTCGGTCCCAGTGCCATGACATCGACGCGCAGGCCCGAGGTTGGCACCAATTCCTCGACACAGGCAAAGCCAAGGGCTGCCAGATGGCGGCATGTGCCACGCGCCAGCCTTTGGCCGGGGCTGAGCGGGGCGGCAGGGGGCAAAAGGGCAGGCTGCATCTGGGGCATGGGAACCAGCGTTTAGGGTTGTTTAACCATGAACGAAGCGGGAACGTAAAGCAAGCCGCCTGTGGGTGGGTTATTCGGCAGACCAGACCACGCAAAACGCGGCCTCCGTTTCATCCGAGCAGACAAGCTGCGCGGGGGGAAAGGCAGCGATATCGGCGCGGGTCAGGTTGAAGGCCGCGTTCAGCCAGGTTTCCGTCAGGTCGCGACCGGCGCGCAAATAGGCATCGCGCGCGGTTTCCGACTGGGTCAGCGCGGCGGTGGTTTTGTCGCGCTGGTCAATCGCCTGCTGCGCCAGCACCAGCACCTGATCGGGGGCCAGATAGGTTTTGCCCAAAGTCACCAGCAAATCGGTGAACAAGGTGACATGCAGCGCCGACCCAACAGCCCCGGCCTGCGCTTGCAGCGCCGCCAGATCAACCGATTGGCCCGCCTTCAGATCGCGAAACGCGCTGAGAAGGCGGTATTCAAAGGCGTTGGTTTCAAGGTCCAGCGGATCGGCCTGCGGGTTGGCCTGCAACAGCGCCAGCCGCGCGCGGTTCAGATCAATCATCGCGTCCAGATCCTGCGCATTGCCCGCCATGATGGTTTGCAGGTTCAACACATAGACCTTGCGCTGCGGTGTGGTGGCCAGTGGCGTCATCGCCGCCATCAGGGCCTTGGCGCGGGGGGGGCCGTTTTGGTCCAGCGCGCGGCTTGCGGCGGCAAAAAGCACCGTGACCGCCATATCGGTGAACTCCGGCTCTGGCGGCAGGGCGCGCAGGGTCAACGGGCCGCTGCCGTGCCATTCCGGTTCGCTCAGCAGCGCCACGGCGTTGCGGGCAAATTGATCGGCCATCGCCTCTGCCCCGCGATCTGCCGCGATCAGCGACAACAGCGATTGCGCCATCGCGGTGATCAGAAAGGGCAGGGGTTCATCGCCCAGCGTTTCGCGCGGCAGTAACAGCCCCAGCGCCAAGGGTTCGGCCTGTCCGGGGTTGCCGGATTCATAGGCGGCCACGGCGGCGTTCAACTGGGCAAAGGCCCGCTCTGGTTCGGCATGCAGCATGATCGCGCGCCAGATCGGAATCGCCTGCAACAGCGCCGCACGATCGCCTTCGCCAAACAGCGCGGCAACGCTGGGCAGCAGCGGCTCCAACCTGTCTGCCGCATCGCCGTAATGGCCCAGATCGGCAAGGCGCAGACCCTGCAAGATCAGGATCCAGTCCAGAAACATCGGGTCAGCCTCGGGGACGGTGTAAAAATATCCCTCGGCCCGGATCAGGGCGTCATAGGCGGCTTGCCACTGCTCTGCCTCGGCCAGCAGTTCGGCATGCAGGATCAGCGGGGCGAACCAACCGTCGGCGGCGGGTGGGTCGGCGATCTGGGGGCCAAGCTCTGCCGCCAGCGCGCCGGGGGCTTCGCCGGCATCGCGGCGGTCGCGGAAGCTTTCGGTCAGCGCGGTGGGGTCGGTGGTTTGGGCCGCAACCGGCTGCGGCGCAAAGGGCAACGCCAGCGCGGCCAGAAAAAGCAGGACGCGGATCAATAGCCCCCCTCCCCAACCATGGCAAAGGGGGCCCAAGCAAACGGATGCGCCAAGCTGTCATCGCTGCTGTCGGCCATCAGGGCCAGCATGGCGCGGCGCAAAGCCTCGGCCCGGCGCAACGGCTGGCCTTCGGGCGCGGCCCCCATTTCGGCCAGCGCCGTGGTGGTCAATCGGGCGGCGGCATCATCGCGCACCGGCCAATGCGACACCAAAAGCCCCCGCGCCCCTGCCAAAAGAAAGGCCCGTGTCAGCCCGGAAAACCCATCGGCATCGGCGCGACCATCACTGGCCGCTGTGTTGCATGCCGACAAGATCACCCAACTGGCCGACAGCGACAGCCCCGCAATTTCCGACGCCGAAAGCAAACCATCATCGGCGCTGGTCGCGATCTCGGGCGGGGTCAGCACCAAGGCGGGCTCCGTCAGGCCCAACTCTCCCGACACCAGCCCATGCGTGGCAAAGACCACCACATCGGCCTGCGACAGGGCGGCTTGCGCCTCGGGCGTGTTCAGCGCGGTTTCGGTCGCCTCTGCTGCCAGTTTCAGGGTCGTCGCCTCGGGGGCAAACTGGGCCGCGATGCTGCGCAATTCGCGCGCTGTGCCGGGCAATGGGGCAAGCGCCGCAATCGCCGCAGGGTCGCCCAGACCGCCCCGCGTCAGTGCGGTTTTCTGCGCCAGCGCGCGGCCCAGCACCGGGTCGCCCATAGCAAACAAGCGCGGGTTTTCCTGCCGTGGCGCAGGTGGATTGGCACGCAAGGCCGCAAGGCTTTCGACCGAGGGCAGCGTGGTGATCGCCATGTCGCGGATCAGCCAAGCGGTTTGGCGCAGCGCCTCCGGGTCGCTGGTTGCGCTGCTGTCCTCAGCCTCGGTCGTCAGCAGGTGCAGAGGCAGGGCGGCCAAGGGGCCATCTGTCACCGCGATCAGATGGGTCACGCCTGCCAAGCCATCGCCCACCGGTTGCAGCAACAAACGATACAGCGCCTGCGTCAGGTCGCGCCGAAACACGGGCAAGCCGGGGCCTGCGCTGTCGTCCAGCGGGGCTGCGGCGCGGGTGGGGGTGGTTGTGACGCCAAGGCCCGCGCGAATCTCTTGCACCACCTGCGCCAGATCGGCCTGACCATGCGGAAAGCGGTGCCAAACGGTGAAACCCTGCCGCAGAAACCACACGAAAGTCGTGTCCTTGGCGACAAAGGTGAACAGCAGCGCCTCATCCGGGGCCAGCAAGGCCCGCGCCTGATCGAGGGTCAGCGGGTTGGGCGCGGCAAGGCTGGCAAAGCCGTCAAAGCGGCGGGCGATATCTGCCTCCAGCGCGGCGATCTGGTTGCGCAGGGCGGCAGCCTCGGCGCTGAGCCGCGCCACGGCGCGGGGGTCATTGGCGGCCAGCGCATCGGCCAGCGCGCGTTCGGCACGGGCCAGCGCCTCGGTCTGGTCTTGGCGCGCGCGCAAGCTTGGGGCAAGGGCGGGATCGGTGGCGGCGGCGCGCAGGGCAATCTGGCGCAAGGCATTGCCCGCCGAGGAGGCATAGCCGCGCTGCGCCATGGCAAAGCTTTCCGCCATCGGGTCGGCAAGCAAGGGGCTGGCGAAGGCGGTTGCCGGGGCTGTCAGGGACAAAAGCCAAAGGAAAAACGCGCGTAACATGCGGCAACTGTGCTTGGCCCGCGGGGGCAGGGTCAAGTGACAATTCGGCAGAGAATTCCGGGCGGTCGCGCCCGCGCGCACTGGACGAAGCCCCGCGCTGTGCCTAGCTTGCGGGGAAAGGAGACATTCATGACCAACCCGCTTTTGTCCGACTGGACTGCCGAATTCGCGCTGCCGCCCTTTGCCGCCCTGACGGACGCCGATTTCGCCCCCGCCTTTGACGCCGCCTTGGCCGAGGCCCGCGCCAATATCAAAGCCATTGCCGAAAACCCCGCCACCCCCGATTTCGCCAATGTGATCGAGGCGATGGAACAGGCCGAGGCCACATTGGACCGGGTGGCAGGTGTGTTTTACAACCTCGCCGGCGCCGACAGCACCCCCGCGCGCGAGGCCTTGCAACGCGATCTGGCCCCGAAGATGAGCGCGTTTTCATCCGAAGTCACCAATAACGAAGCGCTTTTTGCCCGGATCGAAGCGGTCTGGCGGGCGCGCGAAGGCTTGGGGGCGGAGCAATTGCGGGTGCTGGATTTGTATCGGCGGATGTTCATCCGCTCTGGCGCGCAATTGCGCGGCGATGCGGCAGAGCGGCTGACAGCGGTAAAAGCGCGGCTTGCGGTGCTGGGCACACAATTCAGCCAGAACCTGCTGGCCGATGAACGCGATTGGTTCATGGAAGTGGCCGAGGCCGATCTGCAAGGCCTGCCCGATTTCGTGATCGCCAGTGCCCGGGCCGCAGGTTCGGAAAAGGGTGTTTCTGGCCCGGTTATTACGCTCAACCGCTCACTTATTGTTCCATTTTTGCAATTTTCGCCCCGGCGGGAGTTGCGGCAAAAAGCCTATGAGGCGTGGGTCGCGCGGGGTGAGAATGGCAATGCCAATGACAATCGCGCGATTGCGGCGGAAACCTTGGCCCTGCGCGAAGAGCGGGCAAAGCTGCTGGGCTACGCCAGCTTTGCCGATTTCAAGCTGGAACCGGAAATGGCCAAAACCCCGGCAGCCGTGCGCGATTTGCTGATGCGGGTGTGGAAACCTGCCAAGGCCAAGGCCGAAGCCGATGCCGCCGTGCTGGAGGCGATGATGCAGGCCGAAGGCATCAATGGCCCGTTGGAGCCATGGGACTGGCGCTATTATTCCGAGAAACGCCGCAAGGCGGAACATGATCTGGATGAGGCGGTGCTGAAGCCATATCTGTCGCTGGAGGCGATGCTGGCGGCACAGTTTGATTGCGCCAACCGCTTGTTCGGGTTGGAGTTTCGGGAACTGGACGCACCGCTTTATCACGCGGATGCGCGGGCATGGGAGGTGACGCGCGAGGGCCGCCATATTGCGGTGTTCATCGGGGATTACTTCGCGCGCGGCTCCAAACGCTCGGGCGCGTGGTGCTCGGCCATGCGGTCGCAGAAAAAGCTGGGCGGCGATGTGCGCCCCATCGTGGTGAATGTGTGCAATTTCGCCAAGGGGGAGCCTGCGCTGCTATCCTATGACGATGCGCGCACCCTGTTCCACGAATTCGGCCATGCGCTGCATCAGATGTTGTCGGATGTGACTTATGGCTTTATTTCCGGCACCTCCGTGGCGCGGGATTTCGTGGAACTGCCGAGCCAGTTGTATGAGCATTGGCTGGAAGTGCCAGAAGTGCTGGAAAAACACGCCCGCCATGTGAAAACCGGGGAGGCGATGCCCGCCGATATGCTGGAACGCCTGCTGGCGGCGGGAACCTATGACCAAGGGTTTGCCACGGTGGAGTTCTTGGCCAGTGCCTTGGTTGATCTGGCCTTCCACGAAGGCGCGGCCCCTGCCGATCCGATGGCAAAACAGGCCGAAGTGCTGGCCCAGATCGGCCTGCCGTATGCGATCCGGATGCGCCATGCCACGCCGCATTTCGCGCATGTGTTTTCTGGCGACGGCTATTCCTCGGGCTATTATTCCTACATGTGGTCCGAGGTGATGGACGCCGATGCCTTTGCCGCTTTTGAGGAGGCCGGTGATGCGTTCGACCCCGACGTGGCGGCGCGGTTGGAAAAGTTCATCCTGTCGGCCGGGGGATCGCAGGATGCCGAGGCGCTGTATACGCAATTCCGCGGCCGGATGCCGGGGGTAGAGCCTTTGCTGAAAGGGCGCGGGCTGCTGGACGTGGCGTGAGGCGGCAAAGGGCGGGGGTTTCACACCCCCGCACCCCCGTGGGATATTTTTGAATAGATGAATTCAGCGCGGTTTTCGCAGGCTGGAGGGGGGCTGCCCGAAGGCGCGGGTGAAGGCGCGGCTGAGGGTGGATGGGCTGGAAAACCCGGTGCGCAGGGCGACCTCGGCCAGTGAGTGATGTGTGTCGGTGATCATGCGGCGGGCGGCGGCGAGGCGCAGGCCGAGTGCATAGGCGGCGGGGCTTTGGTTCAGCGTGGCACGGAACAGGGTTTCCAGCCGCCGGGTTGACAGGCCGAGGTTGCGAGCCAGATCGGCCACCGGTTCGGGGGTGTCGAGATGCGCCTCCATCCGGGCGATAGCATGGGCGAGGCGCGGATCGAGCCGGGGATTTTGCGCCTGCATCTGTGGGTCAGTGCCATCGCGCGGGGTCGTGATGAAGCTGGCGGCGACCTGACGGGCGAGGGCAGGGCCGTGGCGTGCGGCGATCAGATGCAGCATCAGATCGGCGGCAGGGGAAGCGCCGCCTGCGGTAAAGCGATTGCGATCAATGATATAGCGGTTTTGCACCACGTCGATTTCGGGGTGGGCGGCGGCGAGGTCTTCGAAGTCTTCCCAATGCACGGTGGCGCGGTAGCCATCCAGCAGCCCCGCCCGTGCCAGCACCCAAGGCCCGGCATCAATCGCCCCGATCGCGGCAAAGCGCGGGGCGGCGCGGCGCAGGGCGGCGATCAGCGGGCGGGTGGCCACCTCGGCCTGTTTGAAGCCTGCAATCACCACCAGCGCATCGGCCCCTGCGGCCTGTTCCAGCGTGCCGCTGGCGGGCAGATCAATGCCGCAGGTCAGCGGCACCGGCCCGCCATCGCGCGACAGGATGCGCCAGCGATAAGCCTCATGCCCGAGATGGCGGTTGGCAGAGCGCATCGGGTCCAGGGTGCTTGCCACCTCTAGGATCGAGGCCTGCGGCAGGACCAGCACCGCCAGCGACAATGGGGTCGTGGAGGGGGCGAAAATTGTTGCGGGTTTTGTCATGGATACTTCGTAAAACGCAAAACCTGCTTTGCCAAGCCTCTTAAGCTGTGCCGCAAAGAGGAGGAGCCGCCGATGCCGCTGCAAATGAACCGCGATGTTTTCATCACCTGTGCTGTGACCGGGTCGGGGGGCACGCAAGACCGCAGCCCGCATGTGCCGCGCTCACCCCAGCAGATTGCCGAAAGTGCCATTGCGGCGGCCAAGGCGGGGGCGGCGGTGGTGCATTGCCATGTGCGCGACCCCGAAACCGGCAAGCCCGCGCGCGACCCCAAGCTTTACCGCGAAGTGACGGAGCGTATTCGCGACAGTGATACGGATGTCGTGTTGAACCTGACCGCCGGGATGGGGGGCGATCTGCTGTTTGATGGCACCGAAAACATGGGTCAGATGGCCGCCCATTCCGACATGGCAGGCGCAGAGGAGCGTGTGGCCCATGTGGTCGAATGCCGGCCCGAGATCTGCACGCTGGATTGCGGCACGATGAACTTCAACGAGGCCGATTATGTGATGGTCAACACCCCCGGCATGCTGCGCGACATGGCACGCCGCATGGTGGCAAGCGGCGTGCGGATTGAAATTGAGGCCTTTGACACCGGGCATCTGTGGCTGGCCAAGGAATTGGCGAAGGAAGGCATTATTCCTGATCCGGTGTTGGTGCAGCTGTGCATGGGCGTGCCATGGGGGGCGCCGGATGATCTGAACACCTTTCTCGCGATGGTCAACAATGTGCCCAGCAATTGGAACTGGTCGGCGTTTTCCATCGGGCGCAACCAGATGGCCTATGTGGCCGCCAGCGTTTTGGCGGGGGGCAATGTGCGCGTTGGGTTGGAAGATAACCTGTGGCTGGACAAGGGCGTTTTGGCGACCAATGCGCAATTGGTGGAACGCGCCGTGGGGATCATCACCGCTTTGGGGGCGCGGGTCATCACGCCTGCCGAGGTGCGGACAAAGCTGAAACTGGAAAAGCGGGCGCCGCTTCCGAAGTGAGCGAGGGGGCAGCGGCAGCGCTGCCCGCCTGTGCAAAGACAGAGAGTGAAAAGCAAATGGGCTGGGGCGGCGCGCCGTTCCATGCCTTTAGAAAAAGGTGTGACATGGCACGCAAGGCGGCAATCATTGGTGGTGGGGTTATTGGCGGCGGTTGGGCCGCGCGGTTCTTGCTGAACGGCTGGAACGTCTCGGTGTTTGACCCGGACCCAGAGGCCGCGCGCAAGATCGGGGAGGTGCTGGCCAATGCGCGGGCGGCGCTGCCAGCCCTGTCAGATATTCCGCAGGGGCCGGAAGGCGTGTTGACCATGGCGGAAACCATCACCGAAGCGGTGGACGGGGCCGAGTATATTCAGGAATCCGTGTCAGAGCGGTTGGAGCTGAAGCACCGTGTTTTTGCACAAATCCAACAATCCTGCCCGGATACTTTGATCGGTTCTTCGACCTCTGGCTTCAAACCTTCAGAATTGCAACAAAACGCCGCCAATCCGGCGATGATCTTTGTGGCCCACCCGTTCAACCCGGTTTACCTGCTGCCCTTGGCAGAGGTGGTGCCGTCAGCGGCAAGCGACCTCGACGCGATCGAGCGGGCCAAGGAGATTTTGCGCGATATCGGCATGTTCCCCTTGCATATCCGCAAGGAAATCGACGCCCATATCGCGGACCGCTTCCTTGAAGCCGTCTGGCGTGAGGCGCTGTGGCTGGTCAAGGATGGCATCGCCACCACCGAGGAGATTGACGAGGCGATCCGCATGGGCTTTGGCCTGCGCTGGGGCCAGATGGGGCTGTTTGAAACCTACCGCGTGGCGGGGGGTGAGGCCGGGATGAAGCATTTCATGGCGCAGTTCGGCCCTTGCCTGCAATGGCCCTGGACCAAGCTGACCGATGTGCCGGAGTTTACTGACGAACTGGTAGACCTGATCGCGGGCCAGTCGGATGCGCAATCGGGTGCCTATACCATCCGCGAGTTGGAACGTATCCGCGATGGCAACCTTGTCGGCTTCCTGCGCAGCTTGAAAGAGCGCAATTGGGGCGCGGGCAAAGTGCTGCGCGACCATGATGCCCGCCGCCGCGTGGCGCTGGCCGATACGCCCCCCACAGGCGCGCCGCTGGTCATGGCCCATATGCAGGTATTGCCCGGCTGGATTGATTACAACGGCCATATGACCGAAAGCCGCTATCTGTTCGCGGCCTCGGAAACCTCGGACGCGTTCTTGCGCTTTATCGGGGCGGATATGGATTATGTCGGCTCTGGGTTCAGCTATTACACCGCCGAAAGCCATATCATGCACAAGGGAGAGGCGAAGCTGGGCGACCGTTTGACCGGAACCCTGCAAGTGCTGGCAGCGGATGAAAAGCGGATGCATATTTTCATTGCCATTCAAAAGGATGGCGTGGATGTGGCAACGATTGAACAGATGCTTTTGCATGTGGATATGAAGGCTGGGCGGGCCTGTGCCGCGCCTGCGGTGATCCTTGATCGTTTGCTGCCGATTGCCGCCGCCCATGCCGATTTGCCACGCCCTGCGGCAGCGGGCCGCTTTACCGGGCAGCGCAAATGAAAAGCGTGTTGATCACCGCCGGGGCGAATGGCATCGGGCTGGTGATGGCGCAAAGCTTTGCCGCCGCGGGCGCGCAGGTTTGGGTGACGGATGTGGATGCCACCGCCATTGCCGACTTGCCCGCGGCGATCAAGGGCAGTTGCGTCAGCGTCGCGGATGAGGGGGGCATGGCCGCGCTGATGGCCGATGTGCAGGCGGCTTGGGGCGGGTTGGATGTGGTTTGCGTGAATGCAGGCATCAAGGGGCCGACCTCGGCGATTGTCGACACCGATCTGGGGGCTTGGCGTGACTGTCTGGCCGTTTGCCTTGATGGTGCGTTCCTGACGGTGAAACACGCCGCCCCCTTGATGGGTCAAGGCGGGGCGATGGTGTTTACCGCCTCTACCGCCGGGCTGTATGGCTTTCCATATCGCAGCCCCTATGCGGCGGCGAAATGGGCCATCATCGGGCTGATGAAAACCGCCGCGATGGAACTGGGTCCGAAGGGGATACGCTGCAATGCCATCGCGCCCGGCTCTGTAGAGGGGCCGCGCATCGACCGCGTCTTTGCCGCCGAGGCCGAGGCCAAAGGCATGACGCCCGAGGCCGTTGCCGCAGGGTATGCCGCGGGCACCGCGCTTGGCTGTTTGGTCACCGCGCAAGACGTGGCTGATATGGCCCTGTTTCTGGCCTCTGCTCCGCGCATCTCCGGTCAGGTGATCGCGGTGGACGGCTTTACCATCAACCCAGACCCAAAGGTATAGATGATGCATTTTGGCATGACCGACGAACAGCGCATGATCGTTGACACCACGCGCGCCTTTGTCGAGGCAGAGCTGTATCCGCATGAGGCGCTGGTGGAACGCACGGGCCATCTGCCGATGGAGATCATCCGCGAGGTGCAGGCCAAGGCGATTGCAGCGGGGCTTTATGCCGCGAATATGCCCGAGGATGTGGGCGGCGCAGGCCTCGATACGCTGTCATGGCTGCTTTATGAACGCGAGTTGGGGCGTGCCAATTACGCGCTGCATTGGACCTGCGTCGCGCGGCCATCGAATATCTTGCTGGCCGGCACCCCAGAGCAGCGCGAGAAATACCTCTACCCCTGTATTCGCGGCGAGAAATGGGATTGTCTGGCGATGACAGAGCCGGGCGCCGGGTCTGACCTGCGCGGTATGAAAGCAAGCGCGCGGCGCGAAGGCGATGATTGGGTGCTGAACGGCACCAAGCATTTCATCAGCCATGCCGATATCGCCGATTTCGCGATCGTTTTCATGGCCAGCGGCGAGGAGGTCACCCCCCGCGGCCCCAAACGCCTGATCACCGCGTTTTTCGTGGATAAGGGGACGCCGGGGTTCACCGTCCGTGACGGCTATCGCAACGTCTCGCATCGCGGCTATACCAATGCGATACTGGAGTTTGACAATTGCCGCCTGCCAGCATCGCACATTCTGGGCGAGGTGCATAAGGGCTTTGAGGTCGCCAATACATGGCTGGGGGCCACCCGCCTGCAAGTCGCCGCGACCTCACTGGGGCGGGCAGACCGCGCGCTGGGCCATTCCGTGCAATATGCCGCCGAACGCGAACAGTTCGGGCAAAAGATCGGCAAGTTCCAAGGTATCAGTTTTAAACTCGCCGATATGGCGATGGAGTTGAAAGCCGCAGAACTGCTGACATGGGACGCCGCCTGGCGCTTTGACGACGGCAGCGTGACCGAGGCCGATATGTCGATGGCCAAGCTGAAAGCCACAGAGGTGCTGGCAATGATCGCGGATGAGGCGATCCAGATTCACGGCGGAATGGGCCTGATGGATGACCTGCCCTTGGAACGTATCTGGCGCGATGCCCGCGTGGAACGGATCTGGGAAGGCACCTCCGAAATCCAGCGCCACATCATCAGCCGCCAACTTCTGCGGGCGCATGGGGCATGAGACCGGGCAGGGGGCGCTCGCGCCCCCTCTTGGCCTCAAGGCCAATTCACCCCCTGAGGATATTTGGAAATAGATGAGTAACGGATCGTTAACCATGCGTGGCTATTCTGACAACACGGTACAGGCGGGGACGCCGATGACCGTAATAGGTGAAGTTTCCCTGTCTCCTTGGCTGGAGGCAGGGCGACTTCTGACCCATTTCATCTATTCAAAAATATCCCGGGGGACCATGATTGGCTTGCCAATCGTGGTGGGGCAGAGCCCCATTTTGCATTGGTTGGTCAGTGGAGCGTGCCGATGAAGGATATCTCACGCCTGCTTCGCCCGCGATCCATCGCCGTCTTGGGCTCAGTCTGGGCCGAGAATGTCATCGCGCAATGTCACAAGATGGGGTTTGAGGGGCCGGTTTGGCCGATTCATCCCACCAAGGCGCAGATTGGCGGATTGCCGGCTTTCGCGCGGCTTGCAAATTTGCCTGCGCCGCCGGATGCTACTTTCATCGGCGTCAACCGGCATGCGACTGTTGATGTCGTGGCCTCGCTTTCTGCGATGGGCGCGGGTGGGGCTATCTGTTTTGCCTCCGGCTGGACCGAGGCTGGTGAGGCCGGGCTTCAGGCCGATTTGGTGCAGGCGGCGGGGCAGATGCCCATACTGGGGCCCAATTGCTATGGGGTGATCAATTACCTGGATGGTGCCCTGCTGTGGCCGGACCAGCATGGGGGGCGGCGGGTGGAGCGGGGGGTGGCTTTGCTGTCGCAATCCTCCAATATCGTGATCAACCTGACCATGCAGGCGCGTGGCTTGCCGGTGGCCTATGTCGCCTGTCTGGGCAATGCCGCGCAGGTGGGCCTGGCGGAACTGGCCGCCGCTTTGCTGGCCGATGACCGTGTCACCGCGCTTGGGCTATATATCGAGGGGATCGACGATGCCCCCGGTTTTGCTGCTTTGGCAGAGGCGGCGCGACTGGCGGGCAAAGGCATTGTCTGCATCAAATCCGGCAAGACCGAGGCTTCGCGCGCGGCGGCGGCTTCGCATACGGCGGCTTTGGCGGGTGGGGGCGCGGCCTCGTCAGCCTTTCTGCGGCAGGTCGGCGTGGCAGAGGTGACGACGCTGCCGGAACTGTTGGAGACGTTGAAGATTTTTCACCGCTACGGGCCACAGATCGGGACGCGTTTATGCTCGCTTTCCTGTTCGGGCGGAGAGGCAGGCCTGGTCGCGGATCTGGCGGCCCCTTTCGGTATTTCCTTTCCTGCCCCCACGCAGGCGCAGCGGCAGGCTTTGGGCGATATTCTGGGGCCGATTGTGGCCATCGCCAACCCGTTGGATTATCACACGTTTATCTGGGGTGACGGGCCACGCACGACCGATGTTTTTGCAACCATGTTGGCGGGCTATGACGCGGGCATTTTCATTATCGATCCGCCGCGCCCCGATCGCTGCGATCCAAGCTCGTTCACGCCGGCCCTCCAGGCGATTGAAGCGGCGGCAGAGCGGACGGGCAAGTCTGCTTTCCCCGTTGCCTCTTTGCCCGAAAACTTTGACGAGGAACTTGCCCTTGCCATGATGGCGCGCGGTGTGGTGCCGCTGATGGGGCTGGAAACCGCATTGGGGGCGTTGCGCGCGGCGCAGACGCCGCCGGGTCTGGCGGGGTGGCGGCCCTTGCCGTCGCGCAAGCCGACCCGCCTTGCGCTGATGGATGAGGCGCAGGCCAAGGCGCTGTTGGCGCGGGCAGGGGTGGCTGTGCCTCTCGGCGTTTCCGCGCCGGATCTGAACGGGTTGCGCGCCGCCGCCAGCAATTTGGTGCCGCCACTCGCCCTCAAAGGGCTTGGCTTTGCGCATAAGTCAGATCATGGCGCGGTGCGGCTTGGGCTTGCCAGCCTTGCGGGGCAGGCCGACATGCCGGGGGCTACCGGCTATCTGGCCGAAGAAATGGTGACGGGGGTGATTGCCGAACTTCTGCTCGGTCTGCGGCGCGATCCGGTCTACGGTGTCAGCCTGACCCTTGGGTTTGGCGGCGTGACGGCAGAGCTTTTGGCCGATACCGTGACCTTGATTTGCCCCGTCACCCCCGAAGAGGTTGTCGCGGCCTTGCAGCGCCTGCGGCTTTGGCCCTTGCTTGACGGCTATCGCGGGCGGGTGAAGGCGGATGTTGATGCGGTGGTCGCGGCGGTGATGCGACTACAGGCGCTGATGCAGGACGACCGGTTTGAGGAAATAGAAATCAACCCGCTGATGCTGCGCGCGCAAGGCGCCGTTGCGGCAGATGCGGTGATCTGGAAGGATGAGAGATGATGCAGATGCGAAGCGAAGGCCCGATCCTGACCCGGCGCGAGGGGGCCATTCTGGAAGTCACCCTGTCGCGCGGCAAGGCCAATGCGATTGATCTGGCGACCAGCCGGATCATGGGAACGGTGTTCCGCGATTTTCGCGATGACGACAGTTTGCGCGTCTGCATCCTGCGCGCGGCGGGCGAGAAATTTTTTTGCCCGGGCTGGGATCTGAAAGCCGCCGCCGATGGCGATGCGGTGGATGGCGATTATGGCGTGGGTGGCTTTGGCGGGTTGCAGGAATTGCCCAACCTCAACAAACCCGTGATCGCCGCGGTCAACGGCATTTGCTGCGGCGGCGGGTTGGAGCTGGCCTTGTCCTGCGATCTGATCTTGTGTTCTGACACAGCTACTTTCGCCTTGCCTGAAATCCGTTCGGGCACCGTGGCCGATGCGGCCTCGATCAAACTGCCCAAGCGCATTCCCTATCACGTCGCGATGGACCTGTTGCTGACGGGCCGTTGGTTTGACGCCGAGGAGGCGCAGCGCTGGGGCCTGATCAAAGAGATCACCACGCCCGAAACCCTGCTGGACAAGGCGTGGGATTTGGCGCGGCTGCTGGAAAGCGGGCCGCCGCTGGTCTATGCCGCGATCAAGGAAGTGGTGCGCGAGGCCGAGGCGATGCGTTTTCAGGATGCGCTGAACCGGATCACCAAGCGGCAGTTCGTGACGGTCGACAAGCTCTATTCCTCGGACGATCAATTGGAAGGCGCGCGGGCCTTTGCCGAAAAACGCGACCCGGTGTGGAAGGGGCGCTGAGCCTTCACCCTTGCGCCTGTGGCTGCGGGCAGAATAGGTATTTGGGCCAAGATGAAGGGGCAAGCGCATGCATGAGTATACCAGCCGCGTGGTCTGGACCGGCAATACGGGCGCGGGCACGGCGCATTACAAGGCCTATGCCCGCACCTGGGATATTGCCGTGCCGGGCAAGCCGGTGGTGCAGTGTTCCAACGATCCCTTGCTGGGCGGTGATCCCGGCAAGATGAACCCCGAGGATTTGCTGCTCTCGGCGCTCTCGGCCTGTCATATGCTGTGGTATCTGCACTACGCGTCCGAAGCGGGGATTGTGGTGACGCGGTATGAGGATACGCCGGTCGGGCAAGGCGAGGTCGGGCCGGGTGGCGCGGGGCGGTTTGTCTCGGCCGAGTTACGGCCAGTGATCCGGGTTAAGGCAGGGGCCGATCTGGTTGCGGCAGAGGCCATTCATCACCGCATCCATGCGGTTTGTTTCATCGCACGCTCAGTCAATTTCCCCGTGACCTATGCGCCTCATTTCGAGGTTGAGGGGTAACGCGGTTCGGGATGGTCTGGGTATCCGGAACTGGATGCGCGACTGTGAACCGGCACCCGCCAGCGCCTGTCGTGGGTGGGGTCTGGCCCGGCTCTGACGGGCAGGCAAAACGGGGGGCGCGTCGTCCCGCCGCCCCGCATATCTGACCAAACTCGACATTTTTTGTCGCTTCGCGCTATGGCATCCCGGCGCGGGGGCGTTAGGGTGGCGGCAACAAACGGGGGTGCCGCGTGGCTGAAGTTGATTTTCTGATTGTGGGCGCAGGCTCTGCTGGATCGGTGCTGGCCGAACGGTTGAGCGCATCGGGCAAGCACCGCGTCTTGGTGCTGGAGGCAGGCGGCTCCGACGCGCGGTTTTTTGTGCATATGCCCTTGGGCTATGGCAAATTGTTCTACAACAAGGCGGTGAACTGGGCCTATGAGACGGACCCCGATCCGGGGCTTGGCGGCAACCGCGATTACTGGCCGCGAGGCAAGGTCTTGGGCGGGTCATCCTCGATCAATGCGATGGTCTGGATCCGCGGGCAGCGCGAGGATTATGACGAATGGGGCGCGGTGGGTGGCGCCGATTGGGGCTGGGACAGCGTGCTGGCCGCTTACCGCGCGATTGAGGATAACGAGGCCGGCGCGGATGCCTGGCGCGGGCAGGGCGGGCCGCTGTTCATCTCGGCTAACAAGGATGGCTTGCACCCTTTGGTGCGCAATTATCTGGACGCCTGCGCGGCCGCGGGCCTGCCCGAGACGCCGGATTTCAACGGGGCCGGTCAGGAGGGCGCTGGGGTTTACCAGATGACCATCAAGGGGGGGCGGCGCAATTCAACGGCGCGGGCGTTTTTGCGCCCCGCGATGAAGCGGCCCAATCTTCAGGTGCGCACCCGCGCCCATGTTACCCGCGTGGTGTTCGAAGGGCGCCGCGCCGTGGGTGTCGAGGTGATGCGCGGCGCTACGCGCGAGGTGATCCGCGCGCGTGAGGTGATTTTGGCAGGCGGGGCCATCAACTCGCCCCAGCTATTGCAACTCTCCGGCATCGGGCCTGCTGCGCATCTGGCGGGTTTGGGGCTGGCGGTGGTGGCCGATAACCCGCATGTCGGCGGCCATCTGAACGACCATCAGGGCTTGAACTACACCTACCGCATGAAGGTGCCCACCTATAATGACATTTTGCGCCCGTGGTGGGGCAAGGCCTTGGTGGGGATGCAATATCTGCTGCAAGGCCGGGGCGTGCTGTCGAAAAGCATCAACCATGCAGGCGGGTTCTTCCGCACCTCGCCCGCGCTGACGCGGCCCAATATGCAGCTTTACATGCAGGCGTTTTCCACCCTTGTGCCGAAAGTGGGCGAACGCCCCTTGCTGACGCCGGACCCGTTTTCCGGCCTGTCGATCGGCTTGTCGAACTGCCGCCCCACCTCGCGCGGGTGGTTGAAAATCCGATCTGCCGATCCGTTCGCGCCGCCACAGATCGTGGGCAACGCCTATTCGACCGATCAGGACGTGGCCGAGATGTTGGCGGCAGTGAAATTCATCCGCAAGATCGCCGCCCAAGGCCCGATGGCCGATGTGATCGCCGAAGAACTGCGACCGGGGCCGGAGGTGACATCGGACGCCGACTTGATCGCGGATTTCCGGGCGCGGTCGGGGACGGTGTATCACCCGTCCTGCACCTGTCGGATGGGGGATGTGGTGGACAATCGGCTGCGGGTGAAAGGGGTAGAGGGGCTGCGGGTCTGTGATGCAAGCGCCTTTCCGAACCTGATCGCGGGCAATACCAACGCGCCCGCAATCCTGATGGGCTGGAAAGGGGCCGAGGTTATTCTGGCCGATCAGGGGCGCTGAGCCAAAAGCAGCGCCTAGCGGAAATGCGCGACCAGAAAGACAAAGCAGGCAATCAGAAAAAAGATGCTGCCAAACATCGCCCAGAAATCACCAATGCTGGCGATGATGAAGCCGATGGCCGAGACGACAAAGAGCAGCCAGCCGATCAGGATGATGGTTTGGGTTTTCAACGCGGCCTCACTCCGGGTTGGGGAAGGTTTGGGCAAAGCCTGCCTCGCCCTTCGCGGTAAAGGCGATGATACGGCTATCGGCAAGGCGGGTCGCCCAGCCAAGCGCTTCGAACCGGGCCAACAAAGCGCGGCCAAGGCTTCCGGCCAGATGCGATCGACGCTCTGACCAGTCAAGGCAATCGCGGCACAGCGGGGTTTTGCGGGCCTCCAGCGCCGCAAGGTCGATGCCGAAAGCAGTGACGAAGTCGCGGCCAGCGGGTGTCAGCGCTGGTCCTTTGGCTGCCACGGTCAGCACGCCCTGTGCCAGCAATGCGCGATACAATTGCACCCCCTTGGCCCCGGCGAGGTGGTTGTAGCAGATTCGTGCCGCGCGCAAACGGGCATCCTTTGGCCCCGGTTTGCTGCGCAACTGGCCGGTTTTGGCGGCCAGCCCCATCAGCGATTCCAACACGCGCGCAACGTCTTCCGATGCAAGGCTGGCGTATTTATGCCGCCCCTGTTTGCGGGTCTGCAACAGCCCGCCTTGTTCCAGCTTGGCCAGATGCGCGCTGGCGGTTTGTGCCGTCACCCCGGCCTCTGCCGCCAGTTCGGTGGCGGTCAGCGCGTGGCCCGCCATCAAGGCCGTCAGGATATTGGCGCGGGCGAGATCGCCGATCAAGGCTGCAATCTGGGCGATATCGGGGCCATGTTTCATAGTTCGATCATTGACGAAGCATCCGCCGCGGTCAAGCCGCTAGGATGACCGTGCAAGATCAAAGGAAATCCCATGCTGACCTGTATCATCCGCTATCACATCGACCCGACCAAACACGCAGAATTCGCGCAATATGCCCGCAATTGGGGGCAGGCCATTCCGCGCTGCGGGGCAGAGTTGCTGGGCTATTATGGCCCGCATGAAGGCTCTGCGACGCTGGCCTATGGCATCTATAACATCCCCAGTCTGGCCGCCTATGAAGCCTATCGCGCGCGATTGGCGGCAGACCCGTTGGGCCGCGAAAACTATGCCTTCGCGCAGAAAGAACGGTTCTTGCTGCGCGAGGATCGGGTGTTTCTGAAACGCGTATCGGACCCGCTGCGGGGTGCGGCATGATCGCAGTGATCTTTGAGGTGGTCTTGGCCGCTGGCCGCAAGCCTGATTATCTGGAAATTGCCGCCCGCCTGCGCCCGGAGCTGGAGCAGGTGGAAGGCTTCGTGTCGGGAGAGCGGTTTCAAAGCCTGGGCGACCCGGACAAGCTGTTGTCGCTGTCTTGCTTTGCAGATGAGGCGGCTGTGCGGCGCTGGCGCGCGCTGGACGATCACCGCAGTGCGCAAACGCAAGGGCGTGGCGGCATCTTTGCCGATTACCGCCTGCGCGTGGCCCATGTGCTGCGCGATTACGGTATGGTGGACCGCGCAGAGGCGCCGCAGGACAGCCGCGCGCGCCATGGTTGATCGCGGTATTGATCGGGGCTTGATCTGGGGCAAAGCGGGTCTTTGCAAGCTGTGCTATGCTTTTCTTTCACACAGGAGGGCGAAGCATGGCGACAAGTTACCGGACGATCCCCGAAACCAAGACCTTTGAATTCACCGTTTCCGGCAAGGTGACATCAGAGGATTTTGATGCATTGGCCGGGCCGATGGCGGATTTTGTCGAAAAGCATGGCAAGATCAGGCTGCTGGAGATTATCGAGGATTTCCAAGGCTTTGATCCGATGATGCTGTGGAAGGGGATGAAGTTTGACATCAAGATCATCCCGCATATCACCCATTGCGCCGTGGTGTCGGATATGGGCTGGATCAGCCCGCTGACCAAGGCGGCAGGGGCCTTTATGGCGACCAAACTGCGCACCTTTGATCTGGAGGAGCTGGACGCCGCGCGGGCGTGGCTGGCCGAGGCATAAGCCATGCCTGCCGCCACGGATAAAGCGGCACTTCTGGCGGTGACGGCCAAGGAATACGCTGATCTGACAGCGCTGCTGGACAAGGTTCCGGCAGCGCTGGCGCTGGTCAAAGATGAGGATGGCACCTCGATCAAGGATGTGGTGGCCCATCGGGCGCATTGGATCGGGTTGTTTCTGGGCTGGCAGGCGCAGGGCATGGCGGGGCAGGCGGTGGCGATCCCCGCGCCGGGATATATGTGGAACGATCTGAAACGCTATAACGCCGATCTGCGGGCGGCGCAGGCGGGGGTGGATTGGGCGGCGGCCCGGACCTTGCTGGAGGCTGCGGCCTCGCGGCTGAGAGCCTTCTTGGACAGCCAGACTGATGCCACCCTTTACGCAGGGCCGATGCCCGGCGGTGGCAGCGCATGGACCACCGGGCGCTGGGCCGAAGCGGCAGGCCCAAGCCATTACCGATCTGCCGCGAAATATATCCGCGCAAGGCTGAGGTCGGGCTAGTCAGTTTGCGGCGGGCGGTGGGTTACACCCACCCTACGGCCAGATATGTAGGGTGGGTGCAACCCACCGCCCCTTGTTATTCCCCGCGCGGAAAGCGTTTGCTTTCTTCCAGCACGTTCAGGTCCATATGGTTGCGCATATAGCGTTCCGAGGCTTTTTGCAGGGGCTGGAAATCCCACGGGTAATAGCCGCCTTGCCGCAGCGCCTCATAGACCACCCAGCGGCGGGCCTGACTTTCACGCACCGCCGCATCATAGGCGCGCAGGTCCCAGCGGCCTTCGGATTTGGCGCGCAGGCTTTGCAAAGTGCCGGCATGGGCGGGATCGGCGGCAAGGTTGTTGCGCTCCATCGGGTCGGCCTCGATATCGAACAGCATGTCCGGGTCGGCAAGGCAGCGGGTATACTTCCACTTGCCATAGCGCAGCATGACGAGGGGGGTGATGGAGCCTTCGGCCGCATATTCAATGGCCACCGGGTCCGCCCGCTCCGCCCCTTTTGCCAGCGGCAGCAGCGAAGTGCCATCGGTCCAGGGCATCACCTCGGACATATCAATCCCCGCCAGATCGCAGAGCGTGGGGGTGACGTCGATGGTGGAAACCGGCGTGGTTTCCAGATGCGGTTCCAGCCCCGGCGCGCATAGCATCAAGGGCACGCGGGCAGAGCCTTCAAAGAAGTTCATCTTGAACCACAGCCCCCGGTCGCCCAGCATATCGCCATGGTCGGAAACAAAGAGGATGATCGCCTCTTGCCGGCTGTCCTCCAGCACTTGCAAAATCTCGCCGATCTTGTCGTCGATATAGCTGATATTGGCGAAATAGCCTTGGCGGGCGCGGCGGATATGGTCGGGCGTGATGTCGAACCTGTGGCTGTCGCAGGCGTCGATCAGGCGCTTGGAATGGGGGTCCTGGTCAGCGTAAGCAATCGCATCGGGGGCATCCAAATGCGCGCAATCGTTGTAGAAATCCCAGTATTTGCGGCGCGCGACGTAAGGGTCATGCGGATGGGTGAAGCTGACGGTCAGGCACCATGGGCGGGCATCCGCCCCGCGCGACAGGTCATAGAGTTTCTGCACCGCCTGATGTGCGACATCATCGTCATATTCCAACTGGTTGGTGATCTCGGCCACGCCCGCCCCGGTGACAGAGCCGAGGTTGTGATACCACCAGTCAATCCGTTCGCCCGGTTTGCGGTAATCCGGGGTCCAGCCGAAATCGGCGGGGTAGATATCGGTGGTCAGCCGGTGTTCGAACCCGTGCATCTGGTCGGGGCCGACGAAATGCATTTTGCCCGACAGCGTGCATTCATAGCCCGCGCGGCGCAAATGATGGGTGAAGCAGGGAATATCGGATTGGAATTCGGCGGCATTGTCATAGACGCGGGTGCGCGAAGGAAGCTGGCCCGACATGAAGCTGGCCCGCCCCGGCGCGCAAAGCGGCGAGCCGGTGTAGCTATTGGCAAAGCGCACCGAGCGGGCCGCCAGCTTTTTCAGGTTGGGGGCGTGGAGCCAGGAGGCAGGCCCATCGGGAAACAGCGTGCCGTTGAGTTGGTCGACCATCAGGATCAGGATATTCGGTTTGGTCATGTCATGCCCCCTTTTCAGTGCTTGCCTTTGCGGCGGTCTGCGCCTTTGATGGCGATGAAGGCAAGGGCGGTCTGTTCCTTTTGCGACCTGTTTTAGGGGGCTGGCGCAGATAGGTATTTTTGCCAAGATGAAATTGGGGGCAGCGATGCAGGTGGTAAGCGATTTTCCCTTTCCGGTGATCGAAGAGGAGGACGTGGGCATCGTGATGCCTGATGGTTGCCGCTTGTCGGCGCGGATCTGGCGGGCGCAGGGGGCGGGGCCCGAGCCTATGCGGGTGCCAGCCATTCTGGAATATATCCCCTATCGCAAGCGCGATGGCACGGCGGCGCGAGATGCGCGGATGCACCCTTATTTCGCGGGGCATGGCTATGCGGCGGTGCGGGTGGATATCCGCGGCAATGGCGATAGCGAAGGGGTGATGACGGATGAATACACGCCGCAGGAATTGCAGGATGCCTGCGATGTGATCGCCTGGTTGGCCGCGCAGGATTGGTGCAACGGATCCGTAGGGATGATGGGCAAAAGCTGGGGCGGGTTCAACTGTTTGCAGACCGCCTTTTTGCAGCCCCCTGCGTTGAAGGCCGTGGTGACTGTCTGTTCCACAACCGACCGCTTTGCCGATGACATCCATTTCAAGGGCGGCTGTTTGCTGGGTGAGAATCTGGGCTGGGGCGCGGTGATGCTGTCTTATTCCTCGCGTCCGGCGGACCCGGTTTTGCGCCCCGATTGGCGCCGCGACTGGTTGGCGCGGCTGGAGGCAGAGCCGTTCCTCGCCCCGCGCTGGGCCAGCCATCAGGCGCGGGACAGCTATTGGAAACACGGCTCCATCTGCGAAGATTTCAGCCGTATTCAGGTGCCGGTGCTGAGTTTTTCCGGTTGGGCGGATAATTACATGAACACATCGGCGCATCTGGTGCGCAATGTGGCGGGGGCCAAGGCGATTGTGGGGCCTTGGGTGCATCAATACCCGCATGATGCGGTGCCCGGCCCGGCGATTGGCTTTCTGGACGCGGCGCTGCGCTGGTGGGATCGCTGGCTGAAAGGGGTGGAAAACGGCGCCGAGGATGACCCGGCCTATCGCGTCTGGATGCTGGACTCGGCGGCCCCCGATGCCAGTGCCCGTAACCGCGCGGGGCGGTGGGTGGCCGAGGCGCGTTTGCCGTCAGACCGGGTGGCGATGCAGCAACTCGCCTTGTCGGCGGATGGCCTGTTGGGTGGGGCAGGGGGGGCGCTGGCGGTGCCGGTTTGCACCCGCCCCGATCTGGGCCTGACAGCGGGTGAGTTTTTCCCGATGGGGCTGAACGCCGAAATGCCCGGCGACCAAGCGCGCGATGATGCGCTGTCGGTTTGTTTTGACGCGGCCCCTTTGCAGGCCCCGCTGGCGCTGCTGGGGGGGGCGCGGCTGCGCTTGCGGCTGCACAGCGACAAGCCGCGCGCCTTTATCGTCGCGCGTCTGTGTGATGTGGGGCCAGACGGGCAATCGGTGCGGATCGCGCATGGCATGTTGAACCTGTGCCACCGCGACGGGATGGAAAACCCCAGCCACCTGCCCCCCGGCAAGGCCGTGGATGTGGAACTGGTGCTGGATGATATGGCCTATCAGCTTGCCCCCGGTCATCACTTGCGCTTGGCGTTGTCGACGACCTATTGGCCCTTTCTCTGGCCCAGCCCGGAGCCTGCGACGCTGACGCTGCTGGAAGGGGCGTTGCACTTGCCCGTGCATCCCGGTGTGGCGGCGGATGAATGGCTGCCGCCGCCGCCCCGTTCGGCCAAACCCTTGGCGCTGCATGCGCATAGCCCCGGCCATGCCGCGCGGCGGGTGGAAACTGACTTGATCTCCGGGCGCGTGGCCTTGGTGGTCGAAGATCACTCGGGCCGGGTTGAAAACCCCGCGCATGGCCTGATCGTCGAGGAAAACATGACCGAGCGGTTCGAGGTGGACCCCGCCGATCCCGCGCATGCGGTGGCGCAATGTGACTGGACGCAGCACCAATCGCGCGGCGGTTGGGCGATCCGGACAGAGGCAAAGGCGCGCCTGCACAGCACCCCCGACCATCTGATCTTTCACGCCCATCTGCGTGCGTGGGAAGGCGAAGATCTTGTTTTTGAACGCGAGTTTCACGACGAAGTGCCGCGCGACTTTGTCTGACGGGCAGGGGGGTTGGTTGTGATCACAGGCGCAATGACCTAAGAAGGGCAAAGATGTGGCCATGAAAGGCGCAGCACGGCGCGCCACCCCACGATTTAGGCTAGTCCAGACCAAAGTAAATGTTGCCTGAACGCCTAGAAGCGGGTTTATTGACCCAAGAGACAACAAAAACAGCACATGCTGATCAGGGAGAAACGAATGAAAGACGATCTTGCAAAACTCATCGACCGGATTGATGCCGCCCGCCTGAGCCGCCGCGGCTTTATGGGCACGGCAGCGGCCTTTGGTGCGGTGGCGATGTCGGGCACGCCTGCGCTGGCCCAAGAAGTCAAAAAGGGCGGTATTCTGAAGATGGGTCTGGGCGGCGGTGAAAGCACCAACAGCCTTGATCCGGGTCTGGCCGCCAGCCAGGTGCCGTTCCACCTGTGCCGGATCATGGGCGAGCCGCTGGTTGATGTGGCCGCCGACGGCACGCTGGAAATGCGGATCGCCGAAGCTGTCGAAAGCTCTGCCGATGCGGTGGTCTGGCGCTTTACCATCCGCCAGGGTGTGAAATTCCACAATGGGGCCGATCTGACGCCCGCAGACGTGCTGGCCACGCTGGAACGCCATTCCAACAAAGACAGTTCCTCGGGTGCGTTCGGCATCATGGAAGGCATCGAGTCGATGAAAGTCGATGGCAATGTGGTTGAAGTGACGCTGAAAGCGGGCAACGCCGACCTTCCCTATCTGATGGCCGATTATCACCTGCAAATCCAACCGGCCAGCAGCGTGGCAACCCCGGATGACGGCATCGGCTGCGGCGCTTACAAGATCGTCGTGAACGAGCCGGGTGTGCGCCACACCTTTGAGAAATTCGCGGATTACTGGGATGATACCCGTGGCCATTACGATGGCGTGGAAATCACCGTCATCAACGATGCCACCGCGCGTATGGCCGCGATCCAGTCCGGTCAGGTGCATATCGCCAACCGCGTTGATCCGAAGATCGCCAAACTGCTCAGCCGCGCACCGGGGCTGACGGTGCAGAACGTCTCGGGCCGTGGGCATTATGTGTTCATCATGCATTGCGACACCGCACCGTTTGACAATGCCGATCTGCGCAACGCGCTGAAACTGGCGATCAACCGCGAAGAAATGGTCGACAAGATCCTTGATGGCTATGGCTCGGTGGGCAATGACACGCCGATCAACGCGGCCTATCCACTATTCACCGCGTTGGAGCAGCGCAAATATGACCCGGCAGCCGCTGCCGAGGCCTATAAGAAATCCGGCCATGATGGCAGCCCGATCATTCTGCGCGTGGCCGAAGGGGCCTTCCCCGGTGCCGTGGATGCGGGCGCCTTGTTCCAGCAATCCGCCGCTGCGGCCGGTATCCCGCTGGAAATCAAGCGTGAGCCGAATGATGGTTACTGGTCGGAAGTCTGGAACAAGCAACCCTTCTGCGCCTCCTATTGGGGTGGCCGTCCGGTGCAGGATCAGATGTTCTCCACCGCCTATCTGTCTACCGCCGATTGGAACGACACCCGTTTCAAAGTGCCGGCCTTTGATGATCTGCTGTTGAAAGCCCGCGCCGAACTGGACCCGGCCAAGCGCACCGAAATGTATGCCGAGTTGAGCAAGATGGTGCATGACGATGGCGGCTTGATCTGCCCGATGTTCAACGACTTCATCGAAGCCGTTGGCGATGGCGTGCAGGGTTGGGAAAAGAACGGCGTGCAGGAATGCATGAACGGGCTTGCCCCGCACAAGACCTGGCTGGCGTAAGGGCCTGCTTGTGCATCCTGTCATAAAACTGTTGGCCCAGCGAATTGCGCTGGGCCTGCTCCTGCTGTTTGCCGCGTCGGTGCTGATCTTTATCGGCACGCAGATACTGCCGGGCGATGTGGCGCAAAGCATTTTGGGGCAGGGGGCCACACCCGAGACGCTGGCCAATTTGCGCGCTGAACTTGGGCTGAATGATCCGCCCTTGACCCGCTATCTGAACTGGCTGTTCGCCGCCATGCAAGGCGATCTGGGCACCGCGCTGACCAATGGTCAGGACATCGCGACCTCGATGGGCAAGCGGCTTGGCAATACGCTGTTCCTTGCCTTCTGGGCCGCCGTTGTGGCCGTGCCCACCGCCATCATCCTTGGCCTGATCGCCGTGCGCTATCAGGGCCGCTGGCCGGACCGGGTGATCTCGTCGATCACTTTGGCCACGGTGTCGGTGCCGGAATTCCTGCTGGGCTATATCGCGATTTTCTTCCTGTCGGTGCAGTTCCGCGTGCTGCCCTCGCTTGCCACCGTCTATGACGGGATGCCCTTCTGGGACAAGCTTTATACCATCGCGCTGCCGGTGATCGTGCTGGTGCTGGTGGTCTTGGGTCATATGATGCGGATGACGCGCGCCGCCATCCTGAACGTCATGCAATCGCCCTATGTGGAAACGGCCGAGTTGAAAGGCCTGCGCAAATTCACCATCATCGCCCGCCATGCCCTGCCCAATGCCATTGCCCCTGTGGTCAATGTGGTCATGCTGAACCTTGCCTATCTGGTGGTCGGCGTGGTCGTGGTCGAGGTGGTCTTTGTCTATCCCGGCATGGGGCAATATCTGGTGGATCATGTGGCCAAACGCGATGTGCCGGTGGTGCAGGCCTGCGGGCTGGTGTTTGCCGCCGTCTATATCGGGCTGAACCTTGTCGCCGATGTGGTTTCCATTCTGGCAAACCCGCGCCTGCGGCATCCGAAATAAGGGGGCGGTTATGCGCATTCCATTCGCAGCCCTGATCGGCTTGTTCTTTACAGGGCTTTACTTTTTCATGGCGATTTTCGCCGATTTCATCGCCCCCTACGGCATGGCCGAAGTGGTCGGCAACAGTTGGGAGCCTGCATCCTGGGCGCATTGGCTGGGCACCGACACCATCGGGCGCGATTTGCTGTCGCGCATGATCTATGGCGGGCAAACCACCATTTTCATCGCCACCGCCGCCACTTTGCTGTCTTTCTCGCTGGGCTCGGTTCTGGGCTTCTTTGCTGCGGTAAAAGGCGGCTTGGTGGATCAGGTCCTCAGCCGGGGTGTCGATCTGATGATGTCGATCCCCTCGCTGATTTCCGCGCTGGTGGTGCTGTCGGTGATGCCGGTGACGCTGCCTGTGCTGATCCTTGTGATGGGAATTTTGGACAGCACGCGGGTGTTCCGCCTGAGCCGAGCGGTGGCCGTGGATATCAACGTGATGGATTATGTCGAGGCCGCGCGCCTGCGGGGCGAAAAGCAGATGTGGATCATCTTCCGCGAGATTTTGCCCAACGCGCTCTCGCCGCTGGTCGCTGAAATGGGGCTGCGCTTTATCTTTGCGGTGCTGTTCATTTCCACCCTGTCTTTCCTTGGCCTTGGTGTGCAACCGCCCATGGCCGATTGGGGCGGGATTGTTAAGGAAAACAAGGACGGCATCGCTTACGGCGTCATGGCCGGCCTGATCCCGGCCTTCGCCATCGCCTCGCTGGCGATTTCGGTCAATCTGGTTGCCGACTGGGTGCTGACGCGCACCACCAGCCTGAAAGGGGGCCGCGGATGAGCGACGCTTTGCTAGAGGTCAAAGGCCTGAAGATCGAGGCGACCGCCTATCCCCCTGGTGAACCCCCGCGCGATATCACCATCGTCGAAGGCGTGTCCTTTGCGGTGGAAAAGGGCAAGGTGCTGGGGCTGATCGGCGAATCCGGGGCGGGCAAATCCACCATCGGCCTGTCCGCCATGGCTTATGGGCGCGGGGGTGTGCGCATCACCGGGGGCGAGGTGTTCGTCAACGGCCGCGATATCCTGAAGGCCGGGCCTGCGGGCCTGCGCGCCCTGCGCGGGCGGGAGGTGACATATGTCGCCCAATCCGCCGCCGCCGCCTTCAACCCGGCCAAAAAGCTGATGGAACAGGTGATCGAAACCACCCTGCACCACGGGCTGATGACCCGGGCCGAGGCAGAGGAGCGCGCCGTCTCGTTGTTCACCCAGCTTGGCCTGCCCAACCCCGAAACCATCGGCAACCGCTATCCGCATCAGGTCTCCGGCGGGCAGTTGCAACGGGTGATGACAGCCATGGCACTGTGCCCGAAACCCGATCTTGTGATCTTTGACGAACCCACCACCGCATTGGACGTGACCACCCAGATCGAGGTGCTGGCCGCGATCAAACGCGCGATTGTCGAAACCGGGGTGGCCGCGCTTTATATCACGCATGATCTGGCCGTGGTGGCCCAGATCGCCGATCATATCCTTGTGCTGCGCGGCGGTCATATGGTCGAATATGGCACCACCGACCATATCATCAACGCCCCGTCCGAGGCTTATACGCAGGCGCTCGTCTCGGTCCGCTCGATCACCCACAAGGAAAAAACCGGGGGCACGCCGGTTCTGTCGGTCAAAGGCATCACCGCGCGCTATCGCGGCACAAAATTCGATGTGCTGAAAGATGTGACGGTGGACCTGCCCGAGGCGCAAACCCTCGCCATCGTGGGCGAATCCGGCTCTGGCAAGTCAACGCTGGCGCGCGTGATCACCGGGCTTTTGCCCCCCAGCAAGGGCGAAATTACCTTTGCGGGCCGCAGCCTTCCTGCCGATTTCGAACAGCGCAGCCGCGATGACCTGCGCGAGGTTCAGATGATCTATCAGATGGCCGATGTCGCGATGAACCCGCGCCAGACGGTCGGCACCATCATCGGCCGCCCGTTGGAATTTTACTTCGGCCTGCGCGGCGAGGCGAAACGCAAGCGCATTCAGGAATTGCTGGATGAGATCGAGATGGGCGAAGGCTTCATAGATCGCTACCCCGCTGAACTTTCGGGCGGGCAGAAACAGCGTGTCTGCATCGCCCGCGCCTTGGCCGCCAAACCCCGGATGATCATCTGCGATGAGGTGACATCGGCACTCGATCCGCTGGTGGCCGATGGCATCCTCAAGCTGTTGCTCAACCTGCAAAAGATCGAAAACGTGGCCTATCTGTTCATCACCCATGATCTTGCCACCGTCCGTGCCATCGCCGACAGTATCGCGGTGATGTATCAAGGCCGCGTGGTGCGATATGGCTCCAAAACCGATGTGCTGTCGCCCCCATTCGATGACTACACCGATCTGCTGCTCTCCTCGGTGCCGGAAATGGAACTGGGCTGGCTGGAACGCACCATCGCCAATCGCAAGATGGAGGCGGCAGGCAACTGACCGCCCCCCATCATCTATTCCCAAATATCCCCGCCGGAGGCATCCGCCCCCGGCCATAATCGCAAGTCCCCGAAATGAAGACCAAACTCCTCCTCATCATCCTCGACGGTGTGCCTTACGCCAATTGGCGCCGCCTTTTTGGCAATCTCGAAGGCTGGGTCGCGCAGGGGCAGGCGCAGGTCTGGAAAATGCGCGCCACGCTGCCTTCCACCTCCGCCTCCTGCTATGCCACCATCCACACCGGCACGCCGCCGCAGGTGCATGGCACCTGGGGCAATGAGGCCGTCAAACGCCTGCCCCAGCCAGATATCTTCAGCCAGACCCGCGCAGCAGGCGGGATCACCGGCGCCGTCGCACATTCCTTCTGGTCCGAGTTTTTCAACCGCGCGCCCTTCGATCCCGTCCGCGATCTGGAATATGACGAACCCGAAAGCACCAGCATCAACCATGGCCGCTTTCACACGATGTATGGCTATAACCTGATCAATCAGACCACCCCCGCAGACAATGATCTCTTCGCCACGCTGACCATGCTCACCGAACGCTTCGGCCTGCATTACGGCATGTTGCACACATGCACCCTCGACAGTATGGGCCACCGCTTCGGCCATGATTGCCACGAAATGGACGATGCCTGCTACCGATTGGATTATCAGCTCGCCCCGTGGATCGACCGCTGGCGCAGATCAGGCTATGAGGTGATCGTCACCGCCGATCACGGCCAGTCGATGCGTGGCCATCACGGCGGCGCGGGCGCGGATCAGCAGGATTTCGCGCTTTATTACTTCGGCCCCGCCACCGGCCCCAGCCGAGATGTCCTGCTCGACCAACTGGCGCTTGCCCCCACCATCCTGTCGCGTCTGGGGGCAGATATTCCCGCCACGATGCAGGCCAAACCCTTCCTCGTGCCCTGACCACAGCCCAATCGCCGGCCCCGCTTTCTTTTCGGCCCAAATATCCACGGGGGGAATTTGCCGTAAGGCAAAGGGGGGCAGTCAGCCCCCGCCCGGCCCGCCACTAACCCGGCGCTGCCCGCAAGGCGCGTTTCTCGGCCATCCACGCGGCGGCATGGGGGCGATAGGCGGCCAGTTCCTGCGCCACCGCAGGCTCCGCTTCCAAGACCCCGCGCCAGCGCAGCACCGCGTCCGGCCAGCAGGGCAGAAGGCCGCAGTCCTGCGCCAAAGAATCTATCCAAAGGAAGGTCGGCGCAAAGCCGCAATCGCCCAGACCAAAGGGCAAGGGATGCGCCAGCAGCGCGGCAAGCTGCGCCAAACGGTTGGACACCGCCGCCATCGCGGTCCCTGCCGCCGCGTCATCAGGCTTTGCCACCCGTGGGAACAGCGCCCTTACCGCAGGCTCCAGCCGTGTGTCGTGAAACCGCCCCCGTTCCCGCGCCCTCGCGCGGGCCTCGGGCGTTTGCGGCAACATCGGCGGCACCGGAAAAACCTCGTCCAGATATTCGGCAATCGCCTCGCTGTCGCTTAAGCCAAAATCCCGGTGCCGCAAGGCAGGCAGGTTCCCAAAGGGTGAGGCTGCGGCAAAGCCCGCAGGGTCCTGCGCCGGGCTGCACTCTTGCCACTCCAAGCCTTTGGCGCGCAGCAGGATGCGGGTTTTGGCGCAATAAAGGCTGTGCGGCACCGCATAAAGGATCATCCCCGCGCCTCCGCCAGCCATGCCTGCAACACCGGGACATAGCTTTGCAATTCCGCCGCCACCGGCCCCACCGCCTCCACCCGCGCGCGATAGGCCCGCACCGCCTGCGGCCAGTCGATCTGCAAGCCCAGCACCGGGGTCAGCGCGTCGATCCAAGCAAATGTGATGGGATAGCCGCAGTCGCCCAGACCGAAGGCCAGATCATCCGCGCCCAGCATCCGGCCCAGTTGCGCCAAGCGTTCGCTGATCGCCCCGGACTGCGCCGCCGAAAGTGCCGCATCCGGGGCCTTGATGCTGCCAAACAGCGCCCGCAGCGCAGGTTCCAGCCGCGTGTCGTGAAAGCGACCGCGCTCCCGCATCCGGGCGCGGCCCGCCGCCGTATCGGGCAGCATCGCGGGGCTGGGATAAACCTCGTTCAGATATTCGGCAATCGCCTCACTATCGGCCAGCAACAGCCCGTCGACCTGCACGGCAGGCAGGTTCCCCGAAGGCACCAGCGCCTTGTAATCCGCCGACCCATAGCCCCCCGGCGGCAGCACCTCGCGCCATGCCACCCCCTTGGCGCGCAGGGTGATGCGCAGCTTGGCGCAGTAAAGGCTGGGCGGGATGGCGTAAACGGTCAGCATCTGCGGCTTTCATATATAAAAAAAGGGGCGCAACACAGCGCCCCTTGGAAGATAGATGTGATGGTCTTAGTTGGAAAGCTGCCACTTCGCGGCCAGTTCATCGAACAGCCCGGCTTCCTGCTTCAGCGTGATCCATGTGTTCACATAGTTGATCCAGACTTGATCACCCTGCGGCATCAGCATCGCCACCGGCGTTTTCGCGCGCGGCGCCGAGACGGGCACGATCATCAGTTCGGGATATTGCGCAACCAGCTTGTTCGCCTCTACGTTCGAGGTGATATGCGCCGTGGCGCGCCCCGACAACACCTCTTGGAAGTCGCGGGCAGGGGCCTCGACGATGCTGTATTTCGCATTGGGGAAAAACTCTTTCACCTGCTTTTCCTGCGTAGTGCCAAGGGTTGCGGCCACCGTCACCTCTGGCTTGTCCAGATCGGCCCAATCCTTGAACAGTTCCGCGTCTTTCTTGTTGATCAGCGGCACGGTCGCAAGGCTGAAATAGCTGTTGGAATAGCCCGCCGCCTTGGCCCGCGCCGGGCTGATCGAGGCAGAGCCGGTGATGTGATAGGTGCCTGCGGTCACACCCGCGACCAAGGTTTTCCAATCGGTCGGCACAAATTCCACCGCCACGCCCAGATCGGCCGCCAGCGCTGTCATCACGTCGATGTCGTAACCGGTATAGCTGTTGGTCGCGACATCCTTCATCGTCATCGGGTTCCAGTCCCCCGTCGTGCCAACCTTCAGCACGCCCGAGGACAGCACATCATTCAAGATCGACTGCGCGCTTGCCACAACCGGGCTTGCCACCAATGTTGCCGCGATCAATGCGGTTTTCAGAAAGCTCATCATGTTCTCCCCAAGGGTTTATCTCTTGCGTTCGTCAACGGTTCTCGCCGTTGTTGGCTTGCAATGCAAGGCAAGCTAGGTCCTTTTGGGGCAGATCAAGGCAAAGCCCCCCAAGTAAAGGCAAGACATGACGGAAACAGCGCCTATCATCCAGTTTCAGCAGGTTTCCAAGCATTTTGATGCGTTTCAGGTGCTCAAAGATATCAATCTGACTGTGCAGAAGGGCGAGCGGATCGTGATCTGCGGCCCCTCCGGCTCGGGCAAATCAACGCTGATCCGCTGTATCAACGGGCTGGAAACCTATGGCAGCGGTGACATTTTCGTGAAGGGCACGCGGGTGGAGCCTGCGGGCCTGACCCAGGTGCGGGGCCGGGTGGGGATGGTGTTTCAACAGTTCAACCTGTTCCCGCATCTGACGGTAATCGAAAACCTGATGCTGGGGCCGATGCGCGGCAAAGGCATGTCGCAAGCCGAGGCGCGCCAAATCGCCGAGGCCTATCTTGCCCGCGTGCGCATCCCTGAACAGGCCGCAAAATACCCGCGCCAACTGTCGGGCGGGCAGCAGCAGCGGGTGGCGATTGCGCGCTCCTTGTGCATGGAACCTGAGATCATGCTGTTTGACGAGCCGACCTCTGCGCTGGACCCCGAGATGATTTCCGAAGTGCTGGATGTGATGGCGGAACTGGCGGAAACCGGTATGACAATGCTGGTGGTGACGCATGAAATGGGCTTTGCGCGCCGGGTCGCTGACCGCATGGTCTTCATGGATTTTGGCGAGATCGTTGAGGTTGCCCCGCCGCAGACCTTCTTCACCGCCCCCGAAAGCCCGCGCGCGCAGGACTTTTTGCAAAAGATTTTGAACCATTGAGGCCGTTTATGCGTCTGCTCCCGCTGTTTTCCGCGTTTTTGTTGCTGTCGGGCTGCTCGGCCAACTGGGGCTGGTATGTGGTGAACCCGGCGACGCCGCAGGGCTATAACAACCTGAAATTCATGCTTTCGGGGCTGGCCTATACCGTGCAGCTTTCCGCCACGGCGATTGCGATTTCGATTGTGGTGGGGTTGCTGGTGGCGCTGCCGGGCCTGTCGCCCAACAAATGGCTGCGCGGGATGAGCCGCGCCTATGTCGAGGTGGTGCGCGCGGTGCCCATTCTGGTGCTGATCCTGTGGGTCTATTACGGGCTGCCGCCTGTGACGGGCATCACGATCGGGGTATTCTGGGCCGGGGTGATTGCGCTGGCCCTGTCAGACAGCGCCTTTCAGGCCGAGATTTTCCGCGCCGGTATCCAGAGCATCGCGCGCGGTCAATATGAGGCGGCCTATTCGGTATCCCTGGGCTATGTTGACACGATGCGCTATGTAATCCTGCCGCAGGCAATCCGGCGCATCTTGCCTGCCTTGGGCAACCAGTTGGTTTATATGCTGAAAATGTCGTCGCTTGTCTCTGTGATCGGGATGCAGGAACTGACGCGCAAAGCCAATGAGCTTGTGGTGTCAGAATATCGCCCGCTGGAGATTTATACCGTGCTGGTGCTGGAATATCTGGTGCTGATCCTGATCGTTTCCGCCGGGGTGCGCTGGCTGGAACGCCGTTTGCAAGCCGATGAGCGGGGGTAAGCCCCGATTTTTCGATGAAAAATCGAAAGCCCTGCGGGCTTGCCTCCGGCGGAGGTATTTGGGCCAAGATGAAATCAGACGGGGTGCGGGGTGACGACGACTTTGCCGGTGGAGGTGCGGCTGCGCAGCAGCGCCAGCGCCTCTTCCACGCGGCTGAGCGGCAGGCTGTGGCTGACATGGGGGTGCAGCCCGCCGCCGCGATACCAGTCGAACAGTGTTTCCATGCTGCGCGCCAAGGTTGCCGGGGCGAATTTCAGATATCCGCCCCAGTAAAGGCCGATCACGGTCAGGTTCTTGACCAGCAGAATATTGGCAGGGATTTGCGGCACCTCGCCCCCGGCAAAGCCAATCGGAATCAGGCGGCCTTCGGGTTTCGTGGCGCGCAGGGCCTCGGTGAAGGCGGGGCCGCCCACCGCATCATAGACCACATCGACGCCGCCAAGCGCCCTGAGCGCCTCACGCAGGCCGGGGGCTTCGTTGTCGATCAGATGGTCCGCGCCTGCCGCTTTCGCAATCGCCAGCTTTTCCGCGCCGCGCGCGGTGGCGATGACGGTGGCGCCCATGCGTTTGCCAATCTCTACCGCGGTCAGGCCCACGCCGCCCGCAGCCCCCATGACCAGCAGCGTTTCCCCGGCTTGCAGGCGGGCGCGGTGATCCAGCGCCAGATGGCTGGTGCCATAGGCAATCTGGAAGGCGGCGGCCTCGTCAAACGGCATCGCATCGGGGATCGGCGTGCAGGCGGTCGCGGTGACGACAGCGTATTCCGCCAGCCCGCCTTGGCCCGTGAAACAGGCCACGCGTGTGCCGATGGCGGGGGCGGTGACACCGGGGCCATGCGCGTCGACCACGCCCGAAATCTCCATCCCCAGGGTAAAGGGGCAGGCCGGGCGCTCCTGATATTTTCCCTCCAGCATCAGCAGATCCGCGAAATTCAACCCGCAGGCCATCACCCGCAGCCGCACCTGCCCGGGGCCGGGATCTGGTGTCGCAATCTCTTGCAAAGCGGCAGGTGTTCCAAAGGCTTCCACTCGATATGCGCGCATGGCCAGTCCCTTTCCTGTGGTTCTGGGGCCCAGTGCTACCCGGAAAATCAGCGTGACGCCAGTCCGGCTCGCATTGCATTCTGCAACAGTTCGCGCGGCGATCATTGCAAAATGCAATGCAAAATGAAAAACACTTTTTTCGCGAGTTATGGTTACCAACGGCATCTGAGGGGAGAGCGCACAGCGCCCGCTTTTTCGCCTGTTTATCTGGTCAGGGGCACCTGTCTAAAAGGACAGGTTTGCAAAAGGGCTTGCTTAATATGCCAGAAAAATTGGGATAAACGTAGATTTGGCATGAAAGTTGCTTGTATAGTGGCAATAGCAAATTATCATTGTTGGAGTCCCTGATGAAGCACCCTGTCGACGCCCATGTTGGAAAGCGTATCCGTCACCGCCGCTGGATGGTGGGCATGACGCAGCAGCAGCTTGCCGATCAGGTTGGCATCAAATTTCAGCAGATCCAGAAATATGAAACCGGGATGAACCGTGTCTCGGCATCGCGGCTTTGGGATGTGGCCGAGGCGCTTGGCGTCACCATCAGCTTCTTCTTCGAGGGCCTGAACGACGAACGGGAAGCCCCGCGCGGCGTCGAGGGCGATATGCTCGCGGATAAAGAGGCGCTGGAACTCGTCCGCTCCTATTACGCCATCCCCGAGGCGCAGCGCCGCCGCCTGTTCGATCTGGCCCGCGTGCTCAGCGAAGCCGCCTGAGCGGCCCCCCTTGCCCTTGACCGGCCTGCCGTGACACGGTAGCGCCGGACAAGACCTTGAAGGGGGAACCGCATGCTGACCGCGTCTGACATCGCCGATATTCGCGCCACCGCGGCAGAGCTTGCCGATGCCGCACGGCTGGCCACGCTGGCGCATTTCCGTCGGGCCGATCTGGCGGCGGATACCAAGGAAACCACCCATTTCGATCCCGTCACCGTGGCAGATCGCGCCTGCGAAAAGGCGATGCGCGACATTCTGGCCCGCCGCCGCCCGCAAGACGCGGTGCTGGGCGAGGAATATGCCGCCACGACCGGAAGCTCCGGTCTCACATGGGTGCTGGACCCGATTGACGGCACGCGCGGCTATCTCTCTGGCACACCGACCTGGGGCGTGCTGATCTCTGTCGCGGATGCAACCGGCCCGCTTTATGGGCTGATCGACCAACCCTATATTCAGGAACGGTTCGAAGGCGGCTTCGGGCAGGCGGCGGTCAATGGCCCGATGGGTGTCTCCCCGCTCAAGACCCGCGCGCCGCGTGCTTTGGGGCAAGCGATCCTGCTCTCCACCTTCCCTGAAATCGGCACAAACGCCGAGGCCGAAGCGTTTCGCCGCGTGGCCGGGAAAGTGCGCCTCACCCGCTATGGGATGGATTGCTACGGCTACGCGCTGCTTGCCGCAGGCCAGGTCGATCTGGTGATCGAGGCCGGGTTGCAAACCTATGACGTGCAAGCCCCCATCGCGGTGATCGAGGCCGCAGGCGGCATCGTCACCAATTGGCAAGGCGGCGCCGCGCATCACGGCGGCCAAGTGCTCGCCGCTGCCAACAAGGATATCCACGTCGCCGCCATGGCCTTGCTCAACGCCTGACCGCAGACCAAAAAGCCGGGGCAACCCAAACCACCCCGGCTTTCATCTATTTAAAAATATCCTCGCCGAAGGCACCGGATTTTCACCGAAAATCCGCCTACCCCCCAAACTGGCTTACCAATGCCCGATGTTCGGCGCGCTCAGCCATGGTTCGGCCGGGGCCTTGGCCTCACCTTTTTGCAGCAATTCGATGGACACATTGTCCGGGCTGCGCACAAAGGCCATGCGGCCATCGCGCGGCGGTCGGTTGATCACCACGCCATTGGCCTGCAAATGGGCGCAAGTGGCATAGATATCATCCACCTCATAGGCCAGATGCCCGAAATGGCGGCTGTCCGAAGGCAGCCCCTCATCCCCGTCCCAGTTATAGGTCAGCTCCACCGGGCATTCCGGCTGATCCGGCGGGCACAGGAAGATCAGGCTGAACCGCCCGCCCTCATTGTCGATCCGGCGTTTTTCCACCAGCCCCAACAGCTTGTAAAACGCCATGGATTTTTCCAGATCCAGAACCCGGACCATCGTGTGCAGATATTTGAGTGCCATGTCAGTCTCCTTCCATGGCCAATCTAATACAGACGGGGGCCAGCGCCACCCCGTTTCGTTCTGTCCGGCACCGCAGGGCGCTAAAACTTCGATGCGATCCCCAGCGTGGCCGAAACCTCACGCGCGTCAAAACGGCTGACATTGGACCGCGTGCTTTGATGGCGCAGGCGCAGATGCGGGGCAAAGCCCGCATAGCTGACATCATTGAACTGCATCTGCACTTCGGCATAGCGGGTGGTATCTTTTTTGCCACCCGGCACCGTCAGCCCGACAAGGCTATAGCCATTGGCCTGCGAGCGTTGCAGCCCCAAACTGCCGCTCAATCCTACCGGGCCAATCGGGTCTGCCAGCGTATAGCTGATCTGCGCGCCAACCATCGTGCTCGACCGCCCGGTGATCGTCGTATCAAAGCGGTTGCCAAGCAAGGTGGCCGCAATCATATCCTTGTTTTCGCGCTGGAAAATAAGGCTGCTACGGATGCTGTAGCTGCGATCTCCGCGCCGGGTGCCTTGGTCGCTGCGCTGCTCGGCCTCGATGGCGCTGTCCAGAAAGGCCCGCTCCGACAGGATGGCCCGGTGGCCAAGGGCCAGCCCCCAAAAGCTGTAATCGCTGCCGGATTGGTAATCCATCCGGCCCGCTGTTCCCTCAAGGCTGAAACGATGGCGGCTGTCGGCAGGGGCCCATTCGTGGCGCAGCGACAGGCTGATCCGGTTCCAGCCAAAACCCGGATCGCCGCCCAGCCGGGTCTTTTCGCCCGTGCTCAGATGCACCCGCCGGGTCGTGATCTGCGCCCCGACCGAGGTTTCGCTTTGCCCGGATTGGCGCAAGCGATACCCCAGCGTGACCGCCGCTTCGGCAACCACACCTTTTACGGCTTGGGCGTCCTCGCTCAATTTTCCGACAAAGGGCAAGCCGTCGATGATGTTATACTGGCCGGAGCTGCCGTTGTTCACATTGTCCGAAGGCCGGGCCGAAAAGGCCAGTTGCACCCGCCATGGGTTACGACGTTTCACCCCGCGAAACAGCGCGATGGATTTGGCCATGCGCGCCTCATCCGGGGCGGCCTCTGCCGATTTGCGCAACCACCATTGTGAGGTGGTCAAAGCCCCGCGCTGAAAGGCAAGATCAGCCGCAAGGCGGGCCGATTGAAAGGATTGCTCTGGCGTCTTGGCATAGCGATACGCCTGTTTCGCCGCCCGTTCGGCCATGCGTGGCTCGTTCATCCGCATCAGGCTGTTGGCCATCAGAAAATGCCCGAAACTGTCCGCCGGGTCAGCCGCAAGCAGGGCCATGGCGATTTCGGCGGCAAGCTCCGGGCGACCAAGGCGAATAGCCTCCAACCCCAGCACACGCGCGTCTTGCACTGACAGGCGCGCCTGCTCAGGTTCGCTTTGTGCAAGTTCGGTTTGTGCAGGTTCGGTTTGTGCAACCGCGCCTTTGGGCAGCGCGAACAGGGGCAGGGCGACAACCGCCACAGCCCCTGTCAGAACGCGCAGCCCTATGCCTTTATGGCGCTGTGCCAACGCAATCCCCGCCTGTCGCCGTCAACCCGCATTGGTTCAGCACAAAAACACCACGCTCAACCGCGTTTTCAATGGACTCGCCGTCACTGTCAAAGACCTTGTTGGCCTCAAGATAAATCCCGCCAGCCACGCTGGACCCGTTGGTGCCGCCAATCACGCCGCCATATTGCCCGGTGCGATCTTGGTTCGGTCGCTCGGTCTTGCCGCTGAAGGTGCCATTGGCCAAAATCTGCCCCCCGGTGCCTTCGCCCGCACCGTCAATCACCATCACAACGCTTTCCAGCGGAACCCCCGTGCCGTCATTGAAGCGCGGGCTGGCCGGATCGTTAGAGATATCCAGATCAACCGCAACCCGGTTCTTGACCACACCGTTGATCAGGTTGTCGGCAAAGTTTGCGTTCATGAACACATCGCCTGTGATCCGCGCCGGTTGGCCCGGAATTTCCTCGCGGTCATAATCCCGGCCCGCAGGCAAAGGCAATCTGGCCGTATCATCGCTGCCGCCATTCAACAGGCCCGCATATTTCCCGGAATAGGAAACCTGACCGGTGCCCGGTCCGTTGCCAGTTGCCGGTGGCGGGGAATAGCCGCCAACGCGTGAATAATCGACGCCCTGCAACACCTTGTTGAACTGGCCGCCATCGCCTGCCATCGTCGCACTGGCTGACCCATCCGCGCTGGCCGCCGACAGCCCGATGAACATGCGGTCAAGCGGGTCTTCCTGCACCGAATAGGCCTGAAACCCTGGGATATCCAAAGCGGGCGCCCGCTGCCATGTTGCCTGAACCGGGGTGGTATCAATCGCGGTAATGGCGATCAGCAGGGTGTCGGGGTTGCCGCCCGTCCCTTTGATCACCCGCGCGCTGGTCATGTTATTCTTGATCTCCGTCACAACCGTCACCGGTGTCGCGCCGGTCACAACCTCTTCGCCATCCGGGTCTGTCGGGGTCGGCGTTACCGTCTCCGTCTCATCTGGGAGCAACGAGTTCCCGCCGCAGGCCGCAAGTGCCATGACAAGCGCCATCGACGCCAAAGAATTGATTTTCATAATGACCACTCGATTTTTCGTTTTGAGGAAACAATGCCTGTTGATGTTCGTTTTTGTCAATTACCACATAGGGTTCGGGGCCGAAGTTGATGCAAAAAGGTCGCGTGGCCGCAGGCTCTTGCCCCTATACCCCTTGATCTCGTATGCTGCAGGCCAACGCCCCATAGATATGGGGCCAAGCCCCAAAACCCCTATTTGAAAGAGGCCTGCCATGCCCCTGTCCCCGGACCAACTTGCCGAAATCGCAGCGCAGCGCGCGACGCCGAAACCGACCCTGCGCGCGGTGTCCGAAGGGATGGAGGCGCATCTTTACCACGCGCATGAGGTGCTGGATCACGGCTTTGTCCGGGTCATTGATTACATGGGCGATGATGCCGCCATCGTGCAGGCCGCCCGCGTCAGCTATGGTGCTGGAACCAAACATGTTTCCAATGACGAAGGGCTGATCCGCTACCTCATGCGGCACTGGCATTCCACCCCGTTCGAGATGTGCGAAATCAAGCTGCACGTCAAACTTCCGGTCTTTGTCGCGCGCCAATGGATCCGCCACCGCACCGCCAACGTCAACGAATATTCCGCCCGCTATTCCATCCTCGACCGCGAGTTTTACATCCCCGCGCCCGAGCAACTGGCGGCACAATCTGTGGTAAACAACCAAGGCCGGGGCGAGGTTCTGACGGGGGAGGAAGCCGCCCGCGTGCTGGAAATGCTCAAACGCGATTCGAACACCGCCTATGACCATTACGAGGCGATGCTAAGCCAGGACGGCCAGCAAGGCCTCGCCCGCGAACTCGCCCGCATGAACTTGCCCGCCAATATCTACACCCAATGGTATTGGAAGGTGGACCTGCACAACCTCTTCCACTTCCTCCGCCTGCGCGCCGACGCCCACGCGCAATATGAAATCCGCGTTTACGCCGAGGCGATCTGCCGGGTGGTGGCCGACTGGGTGCCCATCGCATTTGCGGCGTTTGAGGATTACCGGATGGGCGGGGCGACACTCTCGTCAAAAGCGATTGATTGTGTTCGCAGAATGCTTAAAGGTGAGGAAGTGACGCAGGAGAATTCCGGCATGAGCAAGGGCGAGTGGCGGGAGTTTATGGGAGTGGTTGAGGGGTGAAGGTTTTTGCTGAATACTTTAGAGGCTTTAGGGCGATCGAAGTTGATTTAGAGAAATTAGTTTTCCTTGTTGGTGATAACAGCTCGGGCAAGAGCTCAATTTTACACCTAGTTGACAGCGTTCTCAGGGGTGGATTAAGCTCTCCACCGGTGCTAAATGAAGAACTTGGAGTGGGAGAGTACGATTATTTCTCGCCATATTTCGGTTCTGCGGATGTGACTTTTGGTTTCTCAACGGGTGTAGGTGAAGATTTTTTCTGTAAAGTGGTAACAGTTAAGAACAGAAAAGATAGGCCTCCAGAAATAATAAGATGCTCCTATCTTACCAATAGAACTCTGATCACTTGTAAAAAAACTCCTTCCGCTGGGCAGGCTCGAATCATTAGTGATGTAGATGATGTTGGTTTCCATCGTATCATTGAACTGCACAACGAGACTACTGGCTTTAATCTCTCGGGCAGACCGCCAAGGGGTATTTCGTTCGGCGAACCAACAATTATTTTTAGCTTGATTCCATATGATAAAATAAAAGACGGAAACGCCTTTCTAGACCGGATATTTGGTGAAATTAGTGGTGCTCGACTCATATCACCGATTAGAGCGCTGCCCGAAAAATTTTACTCGGCAAGTAGAAAGATCACCGCTCTTGGGTTGCATTTCGCACCGATGTGGCATGATTTTTCAGGACTCAAATCAAAGTTTAATTTTGATGCGGTGCGTGCTTTTGGCTTGGAGAGTGGGTTATTTGAGGACATAAAAGTAAAAAAAATATCGTCTAGAGTTCCAGATTCGCCTCTAATTGTTTCGGTGGTGAAGTCAAATAAAGAGTTCTTCCTTAACCAAGTCGGAGTTGGCGTTTCGCAGGTCGTGCCAATCTTGGTTGAGACTGTATACGCACTCAGAAATAAGCCAAAACTAGCGATCCTTGTTCAGCAGCCTGAATTGCATCTTCACCCGGTGGCTCAAGCAGCGCTTGGAAGTTTCTTCCATAGATCGTATCGCGACGGGTTGAGAGGCATACTCGAAACACATAGTTCCTTCTTAATAGATAGATTCCGTTCAGATTTGCGAGACCAGAATGATTTGAAGATCGACGCGGAGGAACTTGCATCGCCTAAAGACCTTCTGATCTTGTTTTGTGAGAATGGACCGGAAGGGAACACTGCGTATGAAGTAGACATCGAGCATAATGGTGCGCTTAGCGGCGAGCCGGATGCATTTCATACCTTCTTTGTTGATGAAATGTTAAGGACGATGTTGTGACAGTTCGCGTAATTATTGATCCTCACATGTTTGGGGAAAGTTGGTTCGTACAAATTAGAAGGGATCTAGTTCGAAGCAATAAGGTTCGATTTGCATATGGTGGATTGCCAAAAGAGCAGATTGAGCTTCGGAAACAACGAGCCGCGCTTGAATTCTTTGTGTTGATGGGGAAAATGAAGCGTAGAGATGACGCCCACCAAGCGACCATCGAACGCTTTCATGACGAATTGATCTCTTCAAAGGCTTGGGTTTCAAATTCAGGCTGTTGTGATGATAGTCATACCTTTTCTTTGGTTAGAGCACTTCCTGCCCGCTACGTTTTTTCAAAGGATAATCGCATGGCGCGTTGTCGGGATTGCCTTTCAGGTTGCGTTGATGCTACATTTTTGCGTTTTAGTGTCATAGGCAATGAATTATCTTATGCTAGAGTACGCGCCAAACTGGTGGATTAGTATGCCTAAATGGGGGATTTAACAGCCTCATTTGCTGCGCACGGCGGCGCGCAACGCGTCGATATGCTGGACCAAAATTTCCGTTCCCCGCGCGGCTAGGGTCACGGTGAAGAACACGGATGCAGCGGGGATACGGGGGGATATCGTTTGACATGGGCGCAGTCTGGCCGGAACTTGGTTACGGAATACTTGAAACCCTGCCAGACAAGGCGCGATTTCCTTGCAGGTGCGGGTTAACAACCGGTTAAAAAATTTTACAAAAACATTTTAAATCAATGCGCTGCCATTCATTCCGCGCGCGATTCATGCTGCGGATACCGCGCCTTCTTCCGCAACCCTGAAAACGCTCCCCCAGACCATTTTCGCGGGCTGGGGCCCGCCGGGCGTTCACCCCTGAAAATGCTCCCCCGGACCATTTTCGCGGGCTGGGGCCCGCCGGGCCTCACCCCCGCTTGCACCCAAACGGCTGCGGCGTTAAACGGGGGAAACGCTGAAAAAGGGGCCCTCATGTCCATTGATATTGATACCGCGCGCAAGGTCGCGAAACTCGCCCGGATCCGGGTGGAAGAGGCGGAATTGCCCGCCCTCGCGCAGGAACTCTCGGGAATTCTGGGCTTCATGGAGCAGTTGAACGAAGTGGATGTGGAGGGGGTCGAGCCGATGACCTCGGTCACGCCGCAGCGCCTGAAACGGCGGGCGGATGTGGTGACGGATGGCGATATTCAGGCGCAGATCCTGAAAAACGCCCCCGATGCCCGCGAAGGATTTTTTGCAGTGCCGAAGGTGGTGGAATGACACATCTGAACGAACTCACCATCAGTGCCGCCCGCGATGCGCTGCGCAAGGGCGACACAACGGCGGTCGATCTGACCATGGCCTGCCTGACCGCGATGGATGCGGGGGACGGGCTGAACGCCTTTGTTCACAAAACGCCCGAGATCGCGCTGGATATGGCCCGCGCCGCCGATGCCCGCATCAAGGCCGGCGATGCCCCCGCAATGTGCGGCATCCCGCTGGGGATCAAGGATCTGTTCTGCACCAAGGGCGTGCCTTCGCAGGCGGCCAGCAACATCCTGAAAGGCTTCAAACCGGAATACGAATCCACCGTCACCACCCAGCTTTTCAACGCGGGCGCGGTGATGCTGGGCAAGCTGAACATGGATGAATTCGCGATGGGCTCGTCGAATGAAACATCCTGTTACGGAAACGCGATCAACCCGTGGAAGGTTGATGACAGGCAGTTGACGCCGGGCGGCTCCTCTGGTGGGTCGGCGGCGGCGGTGGCGGCCGATATGTGCCTTGCCGCAACCGGCACCGATACCGGCGGCTCCATCCGTCAGCCTGCGGCCTTTACCGGTATTGTGGGTATCAAGCCGACCTATGGCCGCGTCAGCCGTTGGGGCGTGGTGGCCTTTGCCTCCTCGCTCGATCAGGCGGGGCCGATGACGAAATCGGTGCGCGATGCGGCGATCATGCTGGGCGCGATGTGCGGCCATGACCCGAAAGACAGCACCAGCGCCGACTTGCCCGTGCCGGATTTTGAGGCGGCGCTAACCGGCGATATCCGCGGCAAGAAAATCGGCATTCCGCGCGAATACCGTATGGATGGCATGCCCGCCGAGATTGAAAAGCTGTGGGCCGATGGCACCGCGATGCTGAAGGATGCGGGGGCGGAGATTGTCGATATTTCCCTGCCGCATACGAAATATGCGCTGCCGGCCTATTATGTGATCGCGCCTGCCGAGGCCTCCTCGAACCTCGCCCGCTATGACGGGGTGCGCTATGGCCACCGCGCCAATCTGAAAGCAGGCGATGGCATTACCGAGATGTATGAAAAAACCCGCGCCGAAGGCTTCGGCCATGAGGTGCAGCGCCGCGTGATGATAGGGACTTATGTGCTCAGCGCCGGGTTCTACGATGCCTATTACAACCGCGCCCGCCGCGTCCGCGCCCTGATCAAGCGCGACTTCGATCAGGCGTTTGCCGCCGGTGTGGATGCGATCCTGACGCCTGCCACGCCCTCTGCCGCCTTCGGGCTGGGGGAAATGGCGAATGCCGACCCGATTCAGATGTATCTGAATGACGTGTTTACCGTGACGGTGAACCTTGCGGGCCTGCCGGGGATTTCGGTGCCCGTGGGGCAGGATGCGCAGGGCTTGCCCTTGGGTCTGCAACTGATCGGCAAACCCTGGGATGAGGCTGGCTTGCTGAATCACGCCTATGTGCTTGAACAGGCGGCGGGCTTTGTAGCCAAACCCGGAAAATGGTGGTAAACGCCAGCGCTGAACCATTTGCTACCGGAGTAGCGCATGAAATCGCTTAAATATTTGACGGCCGCTCTGGCCCTCGCCGCCTGTTCGACGCCTGTTCCGGATTCCGGGGCAGGGGTCGGCTTTGGCGATTACTCGGAATATGTGCGCCAGCGTGAGGCGGCACAGCAAGGCGCAGGCCAGCCGCTGACCGCAGTAACCCCGGCGCAGCCTGTGTTCTCGACCGAAACCGCTGCCGCCGCGATCGACAATGCCGAAGGCCGGACAGCCGTGCCCACGGGCCGGGTGATTGGCCAGGACCCGGCCAGCACCACCACCGCGTCACCTGCGGGCACCCGTCCGCGTGGCGGCGCCCCCATCGGCATCAAGGAAGAATCGGGCGAGATGCGCCGCAGCACCGGCATTTCCGACGAGCAGGATTTCAGCGCCGTTGCCGCCCGCGAAACCATCGAAAGCGATGCCGAACGTCTGGCCCGCCAGCGCGCACAATATGAGGTGGTCGCCCCCACGGCCCTGCCACAGCGCAGCGGCGACAACGGCCCGAATATCGTGCAATTCGCGCTTGCGACCACCCACGCCCCCGGCACCCAGATGTATAAGCGCGGCAGCCTGTTCCAAAAGGACCCGCTGATCACCTGCGCCAAATACGCTTCGCCTGATCTGGCGCAAGAGGCGTTCTTGGCCAAAGGCGGTCCCGATAAGGACCGTGAAGGGCTGGACCCGGATGGCGACGGTTTCGCCTGCGGATGGGACCCGCGCCCCTTCCGCAACGCGCTGCGCTGATCGCTCATGCCGCTGTCGCCCAATTTTGGTGAACGGCGGGATGGGTTGCGGCCAGAATTCGTGGTGATCCATTACACCGCGATGGAAAGCTGTGCCGCCGCGGTCGACAGGCTGTGCGACCCGGCCTATGAGGTGTCGGCCCATTATCTGATCGACTATGACGGAACCCAGCACAGCCTGGTGCCCGAGGACGCCCGCGCCTGGCATGCCGGGGCGGGGTCCTGGCGGGGGCTGACGGACATGAATTCCCGTTCCATCGGCATCGAACTGGCGAATGACGGGTTCGAACCCTTTGCCGAGCCGCAGATGCAGGCGCTGGAGGCGCTGCTGGCAGGCGTCATGGCGCGTTGGGCGATCCCACCACAGGCGATCCTCGGCCATTCCGATATGGCACCGGGCCGCAAATCCGACCCCGGCGCGCGATTTGACTGGCACCGCCTCGCGCGCGGCGGGCTCTCTGTCTGGCCCGAGGCCGCAGGGCAGGGCGACCCCGCTACCTTTGCCACCCATGCCCAAGCTTTCGGCTACCCCGCCGCACCGGACCAGCTGCTCACCGCCTTCCGCCTGCGCTTTCGGCCTTGGGCGCGCGGCCCGCTGGATGCGATAGATGCCGCCCTTGCGCAAAACCTCGCCCAACGCTTTGGCGTTGACCAAAGCGCGCCACAGGCGTAAGCCCCACCACGCGCGGATGGCCGGATGACCGCGTGTGGTTCGTAGTCCCGCAAGGGAAACCGCACCATGCGAGGAAAGTCCGGACTCCATGAGGCAAGGGTGCCGGGTAACGCCCGGCTGGGGTAACCCAAGGGAAAGCGCCACAGAGAAGAGAACGCCTCGCATGTCGGGGCAATGGTGAAACGGTGGGGTAAGAGCCCACCGCAGACGTGGCAACACGGATGGCAAGGCAAGCCCCACCCGGAGCAATGCCGAATAGGGGCCTCACGCGGGCAGGTTGGGCAACCAATACCGCCGCAGGGACGCTTCAGCCCAGAGGCCCGGGTTGGCAGCTAGACCCCAGTGGTAACACTGGGGCCAGAGGAATGGTCATCGAAGGGAGGCAACTCCCGGAACAAAATCCGGCTTACAGGCCATCCGCGCATTTCCCCCTTGATTTCATCTTGGCAAAAATACCTCCGCCGGAGGCAAACGGGCGCGGAGCGCCCAAAAAACAAGGCTTACGCCGCAGGCGTTCATTTTGATAGCCGATCCCCAGAAAATCTGCCGATTGCCAGTTGACTCTGCCCCCCGCGCGGGTAAAAGGCAGCCTCATTAGAATTTCACCGGGCCAAATCGGGCTCGGGCTGCAGGAGAAACGACTATGGCGAAGCCGACGACGATCAAGATCCGTCTGAACTCGACGGCGGGCACCGGGCACTTCTATGTGACCAAGAAGAATGCCCGCACCATGACCGAAAAGATGGTTGTGCGTAAGTATGACCCGGTCAAGCGTGAGCATGTTGAGTATAAGGAAGGCAAGATCAAGTAAGATCTGCCATACCGGACCAAAGACAGGGCCGCACCAGTTGGTGCGGCTTTTTCTGTTTTCACAGCATTTCCAGTTAAAGTTGAATCGCCAATACCCTGCCACGCCTGCGGCGCTCTCGGGATATTGGCGATGCGTTGTTTCAATGAAATCCGGAAACGCTTTGGGGTTTGACCATGACAGACCAACAGATGCTTTCCTTGCGCCCCGCCACACCCGCAGATCAGGCCGCTGTAGATGGCTTGCTGGCGCGCAGCTATCCCGCGTTGCTGGCCGCGTCCTACGCGCCCGAGCTGCTGTCTGTGGCGCTGCCACGCATCACCCGCGCACGGCCCGAGCTGTTGGCCTGTGGCACCTATTGGCTGGCCTTGCGCGGTGACAGGGTTGTTGGGGCAGGGGGCTGGACGCAGAACGACCCTTCGGCCAAAGAAACCGATCCCGAAATGGGTCATATCCGCCATGTGGCCACCGATCCAGACTGCCTGCGCCTTGGCATTGCGCGCAGCTTGATGCAGCGGGTGATGGATGAGGCACGGGCGGCAGGGATGCAGCGTCTGGGCTGCCTGTCCACCCTGACCGCCGTGCCCTTCTATCAGGCGATGGGGTTTGCGGTGCTGGCCGCAGAAGACGTGCAACTGCCGGGCGGCACCCTGTTTCCTTCGGTGCGGATGGTTTGCATCCTCTCGCCATGAAAAAGGCCGGGGTTTTGCCCCGGCCTTTCCGTTTATTTCCGTCGGATCATCCGCTTATTCGCGGTTGCCCAGGAATTGCAGCAAGAACATGAACATGTTGATGAAGTCGAGATACAGACGCAGCGCGCCCATGATCGCCGACTTGCCCAACCATTCGCTATCGCCATGCTGGGCATGGGCAATATATTCGTTCTTGATCGACTGCGTGTCATAGGCGGTCAGACCCGCAAAGATCAGCACGCCGATCACCGAAATCGCGAAGGCCAGCGCCGAGGAGGCGAGGAACAGGTTCACGATCATCGCCACGAACAAGCCGATCAGGCCCATCATCAGGAAGGTGCCCATGCCGGACAGATCCTTCTTGGTGGTGTAGCCATACAGCGACAGACCCGCAAAGGCGATTGCGGTGATCAGGAAGGTCTGCGCGATCGAGGTGCCGGTATAGACCAGAAAAATCGAGGACAGCGACACGCCCATCAGCGCCGCATAGGCGTAAAAGAACAGCTGCGCCGCGCCATAGGACAAACGGTTGATCACAGCGCCAAAGGCAAAGACCATGACGAGCGGGGCAAACATCACCACCCATTTCAGCGGCGAAAGATACAGCGCCTGACCAAGGCTGGTCAGCATCATGCCATTGCCCATCTGCACCGTTGCCAGCGCGGGGTCTGTCGTCACAGCCAGCCCGGAAATCGCCCAAGCGGCGGCCCCCGTCAGCAACATGCCGATCGACATCAGCCCGTAGACCTTGTTCATATGGGCCCGAAGGCCAGCATCGATCTGCGCGGTGCGGGTGCCTGCGCCGACCGAATTGATAGTTTGATATTCAGCCATTTAAGCCTCCGGTTGAACTCTTTTTGCGGGATCGCCGTTCTGCAACACCCGCTTAACACAGAATATTGGGAAACGTGGGATAGATATCAAGTATTTCTGTCACTTATTTTCCCCAAAACCGCAGGGCAAGCGCCGGAAAACCGTTGCTATCGCCGCAGGCGCGTCCAATGCGGCGGCACATCCCACAACCGGCGCTGGCTTTCGGCCTGTGCCTGTTGCGCTGTCAGACCGATATCGCGCAACCGCTCACCGGGCAGTTTCGCCAAGGCGCGGCGTTCACGGCGCAGGGCAAACAGCGCCCGCAACCGGGGCAGAAAACCCGGTTGGGGCATGGGGGGCACTGTGCAGGTCTTGGCGGAGGTGGTCAGCATTTGCATTTCCTTTCGTGTTGCATTGCGCCATATTCATTCTTGTTATTGATTTATGGCAGTCAGTGCATCATCATGGAAATGAATGATTGTTGGCCTTAAGCGCACGGAAATTGATATGTCGCGAAATCTGGATACCAACGCCCTGCGCGCGGTGATTGCGGTGGCCGATACCGGCGGCGTGACCCGCGCGGCGGGTGTGCTCAACCTCACGCAATCGGCGGTGTCGATGCAGGTGCGGCGGCTGGAGGAGGCGCTGGGGGTGCAGCTTTTTCACCGGGCGGCGCGGAAAATGACGCCCTCCAGCGAGGGGGAGAAGCTAATTTCCTATGCGCGGCGCATCTTGACGCTGAATGACGAATTGCTGATGCAGCTTGCGCCGCAAAGCTTTGATGCCGAACTGCGGTTGGGCGTGCCTTATGACATCATCTCACCCCAGATGCCGGCGATTTTGCGCGATCTGTCGATCGGCTACCCGAAAATGCGGATCAATCTGGTGTCCTCTTACAGCAAGACCTTGAAAGAGGGGTTTCAGGCCGGCGCGTTTGACATGATCCTGACCACCGAATTTCCGCCGCCCGAAGGGGCCGAAGTGCTGTCCAAGCGGCGTCTGGTCTGGATCGGCTCGCCCGATCAGGGGGCGGCGGCCTTGCGGCCTTTGCGGCTGGCCTTCAAGGAAACCTGTTTCTTCCGCCCGGTGGCCCATGCCGCGCTGGACGCGGCGGGTATCCCATGGGAAAACGCCTTTGACGGTGACAGTGAGACAGTGGTGGAGGCAACGGTTGCCGCGGGCTTGGGCGTATCGGCCCGGATTGAGGGGCAAGTGGCCCAAGGCTGCGTGGCGCTGGACGCCAATGCAGGCCTGCCGGATCTGGGTGTGTCCTACATTTGTCTTTATGATAGCGGGCAGGCCAAGGGCGATGTGGCTGAGGCTTTGCGCGCGGCCTTGCGGCAGGGCTATGGTGCGACGGGTTAGAATTTTCCTGCGGAAAATAGGCCTGCGGCGCAGGTATTTTTGCCAAGATGAAACGGGCGCGCGTCAGATTTCGGCACGCATCTTGTAGCCGGGGGCGTAAGACAAGCAGACGGCGGTGATCGGCAGGGCGGCGGCCCAGGTGGTGCGCTCGACCGTGAAGAGCGGCGCGCCGGAGGGGCAGTTTAAGTGAGTTGCGGCCTCGGCCGTGGCGGCGCTGGCGCCAAAGGCAAAATCACCAGCGGAAAAGGCGGCGTTTTGCACCAGCCATTCATTGGCGCTGATGGCCGACAGGTCTGCATCGGCAAATTCGGGCACGGCGTCTGGGTTGACCCAGCGATCTTCCAGGCAAAAGGGCATGGCTTCGGCCAGATGCAGGGCAAGGATGTGGATCAGGGTCTGTTTCGGTTTCAGCTTCAGCAAGCTGCGGATTTCGGGCGGGGGCAGCGTGGTGTCGCGCAGGATCAGCCGATAGCCATAGGCCTGCCCACGGCCTTCCACATCTTGCCGGATGATCGGAATATCCAGCGTGGCCTTGCGCACCGGGTTCAGCGGCACGCGGGTGCCAGCCTTGCGGCGGCGTTCCAGCAGCCCGGCCTCGGCCAGATCGCGCAGCGCGCGGTTCACGGTGGCGCGGGCGCAGCCCAGTTCCTCGGCCAGATCAGCCTCATGCGGGATTTGGCCGCCGGGGGGCCATTCCCGGCTGCGGATGCGGCGCAGCGCCTCGGCCTGAACGGATTGCCATGTGATCGCGGTCATAGGTCCCTGAGTTTGGTCACGGTGGTCAGATAGGCGCTGGTGATCGCGTCATGCGCGCGGTGCCGCCCCCCTGATACCAGATGACGCCCGGCAGACCAAAGCTCTTTCACCATGCGGTCATCGCCTGCGAAAACATAGGCGTCCAGCAAGGTATCGCCACGATGTCCGGCCATATCGGGGCCAGAGGCATCCAGCGCCACCAGATCGGCCAGTTTGCCCACCGCAATGGCCCCTGCATCGCGTCCGGCGGCCTGCGCCCCCCCCCGTGCGGCACCTTCGAACAGCACCCGGCCGGTGGATTTCTGCTCGGTGGCCAGTGCCGCGCGTGAGCGGTCGCGCAAGCGTTGGCTATAGTCCAGCGTGCGCAACTCCTCGGACAGGCTGATGCGGATATTGCTGTCAGAGCCGATGCCCCAGCGCCCGCCATGGCTGGCATAGCGGACCCCGTCGAAGATGCCATCGCCAAGCGAGGATTCGGTGATCGGGCACAGCCCCGCCACCGCACCCGTTTCCGCCAAGCCTTTGGTTTCATGCGGTTCCATCTGGGTGCAATGGATCAGGCACCAGCGGGCATCCACCTGCGCATTGGTCAGCAGCCATTCGGTGGGCCGCGCGCCGCGATGGGTCAGAACCTCTTCTACCTCGGCGGTTTGTTCGGCCAGATGCATGTGAATCGGGGCCTCGGGGCGCAGGGCGGCGGCAAAGGCCAACCCGTCCACCGAGACGGCGCGCAGGGAATGCGGGGCCACGCCCAGCACCGTATCGGCGGGCAAGGGGGCCAGTGCAGCCGCGGCCCCATCCATCAGCGTGGCGAAACTGTCGGGTGTGTTGCCAAAGCGATTCTGGCCGGGGCCAAGGCTGCGGCCATCGCAGCCGCCGAATTGATAGAGCACCGGCAGCAAGGTCAGTCCCAACCCGCTATGTGCCGCCGCCGCCGCCACCCGCGCCGACAGTTCCGCCGCATTGGCATAGGCCTGCCCGCCGGGGGCGTGATGCAGATAGTGAAACTCGGCCACCGCAGCAAAGCCTGCCTCGGCCATTTCCATTTGCACGAAAGCGGCGATGGCCTGCACGTCATCAGGCGTCAGGCGGTCCAGAAAGCGATACATCAACTGCCGCCAGGTCCAGAAACTGTCGCGCGGGTCGGGGCCGCGCCGCTCTGTCAGCCCCGCCATGGCGCGCTGAAAGGCGTGTGAATGCAGGTTGCTGGGCGCGGGCAGCAAAACGCCGACGCGCTGACCTTGCGGGGCCGCCCCCGGCGTGATCGCGGCGATGCGGTCGCCCGCAAGGGTGATGGCCACATTCTGTGCCCAGCCATCGGCCAAAAGCGCCTGTTCCGCCCAGATCACCGTCATCGCATCCGCCCTTTGATGTTTCGCTGCCTGATTGACAGGATTAATATGTATGCACATAATAGCGCCAAGACATGGGGGAATCAAGATGGATTTGGGGCAAGAGCAGGTGATCTGCGGCGGTATGGTGGCAGGCACGGCGGGCGCGCATCAGCCGCGCGGGGCTGTGGCTTTGCGCGCAGGGCGCATCGCTTGGGTCGGGCCGGAAAGCGAGTTGCCAAGCGACTATCGTGCTTGGCCCCGCCACGACCTTGAGGGGCGCTTGCTGACCCCGGCGTTCCTTGATTGTCATACCCATATCGTCCACGGCGGCCACCGCGCGCGCGAGTTTGAGATGCGGCTGGAAGGTGCCAGCTATGAGGAAATTGCGCGGGCCGGCGGGGGCATCGTGTCGACCGTGGCGGCGACGCGGGCGGCGGATGAGGCGGCACTGATCGCGCAGGCGCTGCCGCGGCTGGATGCGCTGTTGGCCGAAGGCGTGTCCTGTGTGGAGGTGAAATCCGGCTATGGGTTGGATATCGACACCGAATTGCGGATGCTGCGCGTGGCCCGCCGCTTGGGGACGCTGCGGCCCGTGCGTATCTGCACCTCGTTTCTGGGGGCACATGCGGTGCCCGCAGGGGCCATGGCGGATGACTATATTGATACGGTTTGCATCCCTGCCTTGCGCGCGGCCCATGCCGAAGGGCTGGTTGATGCGGTGGATGGGTTCTGCGAAGGAATAGCGTTTGATACCAGGCAGATAGCGCGCGTCTTTGATGTGGCGTGTGAGCTTGGTTTGCCGGTCAAACTGCATGCCGAACAGCTGTCCCATATCGGCGGCACGGCGCTTGCGGCACGCTATGGCGCGCTGTCGGTGGATCATGTCGAATACGCGAGTGAGGCGGATGCAAAGCTGCTGGCCGCAAGTGGCAGCGTTGCGGTGCTGTTGCCGGGTGCGTTTTATGCCATCCGGGAAACCCAACTGCCCCCGGTTGCGGCCTTTCGCGCCCATGGCGTGCCGATGGCGCTGGCCACCGATTGCAACCCCGGTTCCTCGCCGCTGACTTCCCTTTTGCTGGCGATGAACATGGGCTGCACCCTGTTCCGCCTGACGCCAGAGGAGGCGCTGCGCGGCGTCACCGCCCATGCGGCCCGCGCCTTGGGCCTGCGCGATACCGGGATCATCGCGCCGGGAATGCGCGCCGATCTGAGCGTCTGGAATGTCGAAACACCGGCGGAACTTGCCTATCGCTTTGGCTTCAACCCGCTGCATCAACGGATTTTCGGAGGCGTGACATGCAACTGACACCGGGGGCCACCACATTGGCACAACTGGAGGCCCTGTGGCGTGAGGCCGGGGCCGCGACGCTGGACCCAAGCGCCCGCGCAGGGGTAGAGGCGGCAGCCGCACAAGTCGCCACCGCCGCCGCCGGGACAGAGGCGGTTTACGGCGTCAACACAGGCTTTGGCAAACTCGCCAGCGTCAAGATCGCCGCCAAGGATACCGCGACCTTGCAGCGCAACCTGATCCTGTCGCATTGCTGTGGCGTGGGCGAGGCGCTGGACGAAGCCACGACGCGGCTGATGATGGCGCTGAAACTGCTGTCGCTGGGGCGGGGGGCCTCGGGCGTGCGATGGGCAGTGATCGAACAGATCGAGGCGCTGCTGGCGCAGGGCGTCATCCCGGTTGTGCCCGCGCAAGGCTCTGTCGGGGCCTCGGGTGATCTGGCACCTTTGGCACATATGACGGCCACCATGATCGGCGCGGGGGAGGCGATGTATCAAGGCCAGCGCATGCCCAGCGACAAGGCGCTTGCGGCGGCGGGGCTGATGCCGCTGACCCTTGGCCCGAAAGAGGGGTTGGGCCTGATCAACGGCACGCAGTTTTCCACCGCGCTGGCGCTGGTGGGGCTGTTTGAAGGCTGGCGCAATGCCCGCGCCTCGCTGGTGACGGCGGCGATGTCGACCGATGCGATCATGGGCTCCACCGCGCCCTTGCAGCCCGACATTCACAGCTTGCGCGGCCATCGCGGCCAGATCGACGTGGCGGCGGCGCTGCGGGGCGTGATGGATGGTTCCGTCATCCGCGAAAGCCACCGTGAGGGCGATACCCGCGTGCAAGACCCCTATTGCATCCGCTGCGTGCCGCAGGTGGTGGGGGCGGCGGTGGACCTGCTGCGCTTTGCCGCGACCACCTTGGAAACCGAGGCGAATGCCGTCACCGATAACCCGCTGGTGGTCTCTGCGGGCATCATTTCCGGTGGGAACTTTCACGCCGAACCCGTTGCTTTTGCAGCAGATATCATCGCGCTGGCGCTGGCCGAGATCGGCGCCATCGCACAGCGCCGCGTGGCCTTGATGGTGGACCCGACCTTAAGCCATGATCTGCCGCCTTTCCTGACACCTGCGCCGGGGCTGAACTCTGGCTTCATGATCGCTGAAGTGACGACAGCGGCTTTGATGAGCGAGAATAAACACCTTGCCAACCCTTGTTCCACCGACAGCACGCCCACCTCTGCCAACCAAGAGGATCACGTTTCCATGGCCGCCCATGGCGCGCGGCGTCTGGGGCGGATGAATGCCAATCTGTCAGTCATTCTGGGGGTAGAGGCGCTGTGCGCGGCCCAAGGCATCGGCTTTCGCGCGCCGCTGGAAACCTCGGCCCCGCTGCGAGCGGCAATGGAAACCCTGCGCGCGGTGTCACCCGCTTTGGCCGAAGATCGCTACCTCGCCCCGGATATTCAGGCCGCAACCGCGCTGATCCGCAATGGCAGCCTCGCGCGTGCCGCAGGCGTGGACCTGCTGCTATGACCCTGCGGCCCGCCAATCCCACCTTCAACGACTATCATCGCAGCATATTTGCTGGCCTGAACGGAGACAGCCATGACCAATCCGCGCCATAACACCCGCGATATCTATCCCGCGACCGGCACCGAAATCACCGCCAAAAGCTGGCTGACCGAGGCACCTTTGCGGATGCTGATGAACAACCTGCACCCCGATGTGGCCGAAAACCCGCATGAACTGGTGGTCTATGGCGGCATCGGTCGCGCCGCCCGCACCTGGGCCGATTTTGACCAGATCTGCGCAAGCTTGCGCGATTTGAACGACGATCAGACGCTGCTGGTGCAATCGGGCAAACCCGTGGGCGTGTTCCAGACCCACAAGGACGCGCCGCGCGTGCTGATCGCCAATTCCAACCTCGTGCCGCATTGGGCGACATGGGATCATTTCAACGAACTCGATAAGCGCGGCCTTGCGATGTATGGCCAGATGACCGCCGGATCGTGGATCTACATCGGCACCCAAGGCATCGTGCAAGGCACCTATGAAACCTTTGCCGAAGCCGGGCGTCAGCACTATGGCGGCAGCCTCAAGGGCAAGTGGATATTGACCGCAGGCTTGGGCGGTATGGGCGGCGCCCAACCCTTGGCCGCCGTGATGGCAGGCGCCTGCTGCCTGGCGGTGGAATGCGATGAAACCCGCGCCGATTTCCGCATCCGCACCCGCTATTGCGATGAAAAGGCCCATACACTGGATGAGGCTCTGGCCTTGATCGACCAATGGACCAAAGCGGGAGAGGCAAAATCCGTGGCCCTGATCGGCAATGCCGCCGAAGTGTTCCCCGAACTTTACGCCCGCATGAAGGCCGGCGGCCCACGCCCCGATATCGTCACCGATCAAACCTCGGCCCATGATCCGATCCATGGCTATCTGCCCTTGGGCTGGACCGTGGCCGAATGGCGCGCGAAACAGGAAAGCGACCCCAAAGCGGTGGAAAAAGCCGCACGCGCCAGCATGCGCGCCCATGTCGCCGCCATGGTGGATTTCTGGAATGCAGGCGTGCCCACCCTCGACTACGGCAATAACATCCGGCAAGTCGCCCGAGAGGAAGGGCTGGAAAACGCCTTCGCCTTCCCCGGTTTCGTGCCCGCCTATATCCGCCCGTTGTTTTGCAAAGGCATCGGCCCCTTCCGCTGGGTGGCGCTGTCGGGCGACCCCGAAGATATCTACAAAACCGATGCGGCGATGAAAAAACTCTTTCCCGACAACACCCACCTGCACAACTGGCTGGATATGGCGCGCGACCGCATCGCCTTTCAGGGCCTGCCCGCCCGCATCTGCTGGATCGGCTTGGGCGATCGCCACAAAGCAGGTCTGATGTTCAACGAGATGGTGGCCTCTGGCGAACTCAAAGCCCCCATCGTCATTGGCCGCGACCACCTCGATTCGGGCTCCGTTGCCTCGCCCAACCGCGAAACCGAGGCGATGAAAGATGGCTCCGATGCTGTGTCTGACTGGCCTTTGCTCAATGCGCTGCTGAATTGTGCATCCGGGGCCACTTGGGTCAGCCTGCACCACGGCGGCGGCGTCGGCATGGGTTTCTCGCAACATTCAGGCATGGTCATCTGTGCAGATGGCACAGCCGATGCTGCCCGCCGCCTGCATAACGTGCTCTGGAACGACCCTGCCACCGGTGTCATGCGCCACGCCGATGCAGGCTATGACATCGCGCTTGACTGCGCCCGCGACCACAATCTCAACCTTCCGGGCATCCTGACATGACCCCTAAACCCCGCCCCGCTTTCTTTTCGGCAAAAATATCCTCGGGGGGTCCGGGGGGCAGACAGCCCCCCGGCCTTCGCCAAACAAAAAGGCCATAGATGCATTACGCCCCCGCTACCGATCCCTGTCCGCTGCCCTTCAGCCCGTTCAAAAGCTGCACGGTGCCGCGCCCCATAGGCTGGCTCTCTACCATCAGCCGCGATGGCCGCGCCAATCTGGCCCCTTACAGCCAGTGGCAAAACCTAACCTTCGATCCGCCGATGGTGATGTTCGCCGCCAATGGCTACCCGGATGGGCGCCGCAAGGATACCGTGATCAACGCCGAGGAAACCGGATGGTTCGTCTGGAACATGGCCACCTATGCCCTGCGTGCGGCGGTCAACCTGTCGGCGCAGGCGCTGCCTTACGGCGAGGATGAGTTTCTGCACGCAGGCGTCACCAAAGCGGCCTGCGTTGATGCGCCTGGCCCGCGGGTGGCCGAAAGCCCGGCGCAGTTCGAATGCAAATATCTCTCGACCACGCGGCTGCCCGGCAATGGGCCTGTGGGCACGGTGGATGTGGTCTTTGGTCAGGTCATGCGCATCCATGTTGCGGATGCGGTGATCACGCCGGACGGCAAGCTTGATATTGCCAAAATCCAGCCGCTCGCCCGGATGGGATATTACGACTACGCCACCATCACCGAAACTTTTGAAATGCGCATCCCCGGTGACAGCGCCATTGCCGATGCCGGGCTGGAGGGCAAACCCAGCCGCTAACCTCATCCCACCACCAATAAGGAGACGTTCCATGAAAAGAAGAAACTTCCTCACCGCCGCCGCCACAATCGGGGCCGCATCGCTGGCCGCCCCGGCCATCGCGCAGGATGTGCGCAAATGGCGCCTTGTCTCGGCCTGGCCGAAAAACCTGCCCGGCCCCGGTGTCGCTGCGCAAATGCTGGCCGACCGGATCACGGCGCTGTCTGGTGGGCGCATTCAAGTGGAGTTGTTCGCTGCGGGTGAAATCGTTCCCGGCAATGGCGTGTTTGACGCGGTGGGCGAAGGCACCGCCGAAATTTACCACGCGGTTCCCGCCTATTGGGGCAGCAAATCCAAAGGCATCCTGCTCTTTGGCAGCCAGCCGCTGGGCCTGACCGCGATCGAACAGCATGGCTGGATGCTACATGGCGGCGGGCAGGCGCTTTACGATGAAATGTATGGCCGCTTCAACCTCAAGCCTTTTCTGACGGGCAATTCCGGCCCGCAATGGGCAGGCTGGTTCCGCAATGAAATCACCTCGCTGGATGATCTCAAAGGTCTGAAATACCGCACCACGGGTCTGAATTCCGAAGTCATGTCCAAGCTGGGCGTGGCGGTAGAGGCAATGTCTGGCCCCGCCATGTTTCAGGCCCTGCAATCGGGCGCCTTGGACGCGGGCGAATTCATCGGGCCATGGACGGATAGCGCGCTTGGCCTTTATCAGGTCGCCAAGAACTACTATGGCCCCGGCCCGGGAGAGCCGTCCTCGGCCGAGGAATGTGGCATCAACCTTGCCGCCTGGAACGACTTGCCCGACGACCTCAAGCAAGCAGTAGAGGCAGCGGCCCAGTCGATGTATAACCCGGTGCTGACCGAATATAACACCAAACACGCGCTGGCCTTGCGCGCGCTGGTGGCCGAACATGGCGTCACCGTGCGGCAATGGCCCGAGGAAATCACCATCGCCATGGGCAATGCCATGGGCGAGGTGATCGGAGAGCTGCGCGCCTCCGAGGATGAGCTGGTCAAGCGCATCACCGAAAGCTTCCTCGACTATCGCAAACTGATGGTGGAATACATGCCATGGGCCGATAACGGCCAGATGAACGCCCGCAACCTTGCGTATAATTACGGCGAATAAACCCATCGCGGCCCCCGGCGCGTCCGGGGGCCGCCACGCAGGCATGCGGGCAGGAAAAAAAGGGCAGGCAATGGACCGATTTGCAGACGGGCTGGACAAGATCAACCGTGCCGTGGGCGGCGTGGTGATGTGGGCAGCACTTGCCATGGTGTTGATGCAGTTTGGCATTGTGCTGTTGCGCTATGTCTTTGGCTTCACGTCTATTTTCTTCAATGAATCTGTGCTTTACCTGCATGCGGCGTTGTTCATGCTGGGGGCGGGCTATACGCTGTTGCTGGGCGGGCATGTGCGGGTGGATATCTTTTACGCGCCGCTGTCGGCCAAGGCCAAGGCGATGGTCGATATCTTCGGGCATCTGTGCCTGATGCTGCCCTCGCTGGGGATTTTGCTGTATTACAGCTGGCCCTCGGTGCGCAGGTCCTGGGCCATTCTTGAAGGGCCGATTTCGGTGGGGGGCGTGCCTGCTTCCTTTTTGCTGAAATCGCTGATCCCGGCCTTTTGTGTGCTGTTGCTGGTGCAGGGCCTGTCGGCCTTGATCCGCGATGTGCTGCGGTTGGGGGGCGGAAATTGACCCTGCCGCTGGATCTGATCATGTTCGCCGCCCTGATCCTTGTGATCCTGATGGGCTATCCGGTGGCGTTTTCCATCGCAGGGGTGGCCACGGGTTTTGCGCTGCTGGGCTGGGCGTTGGGGGTGTTTGATCTTGGGCTGATGGGCGCGCTGGCGCAACGCTTCTTCGCGGTGATGACAAACCCGGTGCTGACCGCGATTCCGCTGTTCGTGCTGATGGGGGTGGTGCTGGAAAAATCCCGCATTGCCGAGGATTTGCTGGAAACCATGGGCCGCCTGTTCGGCGCGATGCGCGGCGGGCTGGGGGTTTCGGTGATGCTGGTGGGGGCGCTGCTGGCGGCCTCCACCGGGATTGTGGGGGCGACGGTGGTGGCGATGGGGATGATCGCGCTGCCCGCCATGCTGCGCAATGGCTATAACCCGCGCCTTGCGGCGGGCATGGTCGCCACGGCGGGCACTTTGGGGCAGATCATCCCGCCCTCGACCTTGCTGATCATTCTGGCCGAGGTGATGTCATCGGCCTTTCAACAGGCGCAATATGCGCAGGGCAAATTCTCGGTCGAAACCATTTCCGTGGGCCAGACCTTTGCCGCCGCTTTGGTGCCGGGGTTGCTGCTGGTGGTGATCTACATCGTCTATATTCTGGCGCGTGCCTGGGTGCTGCCCATGGATGCGCCTGCGATGCGCGAACAGCGGGTGAAACCGTCGGGAGCCGAGGTGATGGGCGCCATTCTGCCGCCCGTGCTGCTGATTTTCGCGGTGCTGGGGGCCATTCTGGGCGGGGTCGCCAGCCCGAATGAGGCAGCATCGGTCGGGGCCATCGGCGCGATATTGCTGGCGGGGCTGCGGCAAGGCGGGTCGCGCTGGGTCATCATCGTGGGGGCAGGGGCCTTGCTGGTGCTGGCCTTTGCCGCAGGCTTGGCCCCGGTGCGGTTGCAGCGGTCAGACGCGGGTGCGGCGGAATATCTGCTTGCGGCCTGCTATGGCTTTCTGGCGCTGCTGGGGATTGCTGCGATTATCGCGGCCCTGCGGGCCAGTTTTCAGCGCGGCATCATGCTGCCCGCGATGGGGCAAACACTGGTCGTCACCTCGATGATCTTTGCGACGATCCTCATGGCCTCTTACTTCAGCCTCGTCTTTGTCGGCTTGGGCGGAGAGCATCGGGTCGCGGCCATCCTGCAATCCTTGCCGGGCGGGGCGACAGGGGCGCTGGTGTTTGCCATGGCCTTCATCTTCATCCTTGGGTTTTTCCTTGATTTCGTCGAAATCTCGGTGATCTTGCTGCCGCTTCTGGTGCCGCCGCTGATCATCATGGGGCATGATCCGATCTGGCTGGCGGTGCTGATTGCGGTGAACCTGCAAACATCCTTCCTGACGCCACCTTTCGGCTTTTCGCTGTTCTATCTGCGTGGCGCCGCCCCGCCCGAGGTGACGACAGGCATGATCTATCGCGGCGTGGCCCCGTTTATCGGGCTGCAAATCGTGGCGATGGCGCTGATCTGGGCGTTTCCGGCCCTTTCCACTTGGTTGCCCGGTCTGGTGTTCTGATATGATAACGGGGGCCACGAGGGGCCCCCGTTATCCTGCTCTGGGCTTTAGCGGTCCTTTGGGCTTTAGCGGTCGATCCGCGCGCCCATGATCGAGATGGCCTCCTGATAGACACTGGCGGCATTCCATTCCTTCAGCACGGCATAATTCGGCTGGCCTTTCTGATAACCTTGGCCGGGGCGCCAGCCTTTTTGCCGCAGGTAATTCGCGGTCGAGGCCAGCGCATCCACGCGGTTGTTCAAATCCACGCGGCCATTGCCATCGCCATCCACCCCGTATTTCAACGCGTTACCGGGCAGGAATTGCGTATGCCCCCATTCGCCATGCTTGGCCCCCACCGAACTGGAGGTGATGGACCCGCGATCCACCAAAATCAGCGCCGCCATCATATGCGGCTTGAAGAAATCCGAGCGGCGGCAATCATAGGTCAGGGTGGAAATGGCCGAAACGATATTGGTCTTGCCCATGAAGCCGCCAAAAGCGGTTTCCATGCCGTGAATGGCGATCAGCACCCCCGCAGGCACGCCATATTGGCTTTCCAAAGCGGCAAACAGCTTGGCGTTCTTGGCCTTCTGGCCACGGCCTTGCTTGATGATGGTTTCCGCCCCGCGCACATTCATGAATTTTTCAAGGCTATACTTGAAGCTTTTCTGATTGCGATCGGCTGAAATGGTTTCGCGCGAATAGCTGGTCGCCATCAGTGCGGCGATGCCCTTGGCCCCCACGCCCTGCGCCTTTGCCTCGGCGGCGATCTCGGCCTTCCACGCGTTATAATTGCCGCCCGTGTTGGAGCAAGAAGCCGCCTGCACCATGCCCCCCGTCACCGAAAGGCCAAGCGCGACAAGCGCGGATTTCACAAAAGACATTTCAACACTCCACATGATTTGCGCTGATCTTAGGGAAAGCCCCAAGGCGTTCAAGCCCCCCGCCGCCCATTTCCCGTCTAGACATGCAAAAACGGCGGCAGAGGTGCTGCCGCCGTTTGATCATCTGTCAGGCGTGGTTACTGGTGCTTGATCCAGTCATCCACTTCTGCCTCGGCCTCGGCTTTGGCATGGCCGTATTTCTCTTGCACAAGGCCCACGATCTCTTCGCGGCGACCTTCGATGCGATCCCATTCATCGCCCGTAATATCGCCCCATTTTGCCTGAGCTTTGCCCTTGATCTGCTTCCACTTGCCTTGAATTTGATCGGAATTCATCTGCTTCTCCTTTCAGGCGGCACCCTTGCCGCGTTCTGGTAAATCAACGCCCCGGCCGGTGATTGGTTCCTTGCCTGTCGCGGAAAAATGCCCGTCACAGCAGCGGGCGCGGGGCGGGGGGCTGATCTTCGATCAAGGCGAGTTTGGCCAGAGCGCCGGTGTTCATCACCTGCAAAACCCCGCGTGACCAATCCATCACCCCGGCGGCACGAAACCGTTTCAGCGTCTTGTTGGTATGGACCAGCGACAGGCCCAACGCATCCGCAAGGTCCTGCTGGCGGAATGGCAGCGGCATCTTATGGCCTTGCGCCAGCCCTAACGCCTCTCCCCGCCGGAAAATCCGCAAAAAGGCCCAGGCAAGCGCCCCTGCGGCATCGCGCTGACCGATGGTGGCAATCGCATCGCCCAGAAAATGCTCCTCTACCGCGGCGATCCATGTCAGGTCATAGGCGCGGGCGGGGTTGGCCTGAAACACCGACCACAGCGCTGCGCGGTTGAACACACAAAGCGTCATCGCCGATGACGCCTCTACCGAATGGCCCATTTCACCCATCAGCCCGGCTTGCAGGCCCAGAAAATCGCCCGGAAAGATCAGGTTGATGACCTGACGGCTGCCGTCCTCCAGCGTTTTATAGCGCAGGCCCATGCCAGACAGCACCGTATAAAGCTGGGGTGAGGATGACCCTTCCAGCAAGATCGTGGTGCCTTTGTCCACTGTCATCTCTCCGGTTTTGAACTTTTGCATGAACTGCACTTCGGCATCGGTCATCGGGATGAAAGCCTCGCATTTTCGCAGCGGGCAGGTTTTGCAGGCGATGGGCAACTCATTTCCTCCGGCTATGTCACAGTTTAATGCAGCCCGCGCCGATTGGTTCCATACCTGCGCCTTGTTTTATAGGGGTTTGCCTGTGTTGGACCATTTCGTGATTTATGAACCGACAATCCTGATCGGGTTGGATCTGGCTGAAACCCTGCGCGGCCATGCGCCGGATGCGCAGGTGATCTTGTGCCACACCAAGCCCGAGGTGCGTTTGGCCTTGTCCGAGGCGGCAGCGGGTGACACCGCGATCCTGCATCTGGCCGAAACCGAGGCGGATGTGCTGGCGCTGGCGCATCAGCGCGGGTTGCGGGTGGTGCTGCTGGATGCGCCGGATTTCGCGCGGCGGCAGGGCTTGCCAGATATTGCCTTGCCCTTTGACCCGGATTTGCTGCGGCAATCTGCCTTTCCGGCGCGTTGATCCGGCCCTAGAAGGCAAGAAAGCCGCCCCGATGGGCGGCTTTCTGCTTTCTATCTGCGCCTGCGTCAGACAGGTGGTTTTCCACGCAACGCGCGTGCGATCATCGCCACGACGAACAGGACGATAAAGACAAAGAACAGGATTTGCGCAATCGACGCGGATGCCCCGGCAATGCCGCCAAAGCCCAGAACTGCCGCGATCAATGCGACTACCAGAAACGTAAGTGCCCAACCAAGCATGATACTCTCCTATAATGATGCGCCGATGCGCTGATGCAAAACCAACGCGGTTGCGGGCAATCGGTTCCCTGACTTTGTGTCCTACCCTCTAAACCTTGTGTGCGCGGGTTGGGCAGATGCTGCGCGCGAAAGGTACGGCAGAAAGGTTCGGCAGACTGAGGGAACCAAACCCGGCGTGGCGCGTTTTACCTTCAACGCCTCAGGGCAGCGCGTGAAAAGCCGCTGTCGGGCAGACAAGGGAGACACGCATGGAAATGAACATGTTTCAACTGACGGGTTTTGGTGGGCTGATCATTCTGGCCCTTGACCTTTGGGCGATTATTTCGGTGATCGGATCATCGGCGTCGACGGGCAAAAAAGTGCTGTGGTCCTTGCTGATCATCTTCTTGCCCATCGTCGGCTTTGTGATCTGGCTGCTGATCGGCCCGCGCAGCACCGCGCGCCGCATCTAAGGCGTGCAGGCCCGCCTGCCTGCCACGCCGTAAATCGCACCCACAAGGAAAACCGGGCCTATGACAGACCCCGACCTGAAACCGCTTGCGCAGGCAAGTCGCTTGATTGTGCTGCTTTCCCGTTGGTGGCGGCTCCGGGTTGCGATGGTTCGGCTGGACGCGGCGCAACGGCTGAAGGCGCTGATTGTGGGCCTTGGCCTGATCTTGGCGGCGGTGCTGATGCTGGTGATGGCGCTGGTCTTTGCCCTGATGGCATTGGCTGCGGTGTTGCAAAGCAGCGCCGGGCTATCGCCTGCGGCGGCCTATGCCGTGGTTGCAGGGGCGGGCGTTGGTTTGGCGCTTGTGCTGGGGCTTTTGGCCCGCGCCGGGCTTCGCCGTGCCCTGCGCCCCGTAAATCTTAAACCCATTCAACGCGACAGGAGATCATGATGACAACCGCTCGCACGACGAAAGACTTGATTGCCGAAGCCGAAGCCACCGAAGCGGCGTTGCTGGCGCTGTGGGAGGATTTGAAATCCACGCTGCCCGCGCCTGATGCGGTCAAGCAAAAGCTGACGGATGGCGGCGAGGCGCTGGCGCGCGGGGCGCAAACGGCGGCCAGCACGGCCACGCAAACCGCCAAGGCGCATCCCATTGCGGCGGCGGCCCTGATGGCAGGGGCAGCGTGGTTGCTGCTGGGCGCAAAACGCGCGGCCCCGAAACCATCGGCGGCAGACATCACTGCCGAGGCCGCAGAGGCCTGGAAAGACCGCGCCATCGCTGCCCGCAACAAAGCGCAAAAGCGGCTGGAGGAAACCTATGGCACGCTGCGCAGCAAAGGCGCGCAAACGGCCGAGGATGTGGCCGAAGCCGGGGCTGCGAAGCTGGCAGAAGCCTCTGATCTGGCGAAGGAAAAGGCAACCATCACCGCCGATCTTGCGCGCGATCTGTCCGAGGCGTTCCACCACGGGCTGTCCTCGCTTGGTGAGGAGGCGCGCGACCGTATCTTGCAAGCGCGCGAGCAAAGCTTTGCCGCCTTGGCCCGCAGGACCGAGCCGGAAAGCCTGTGGCAAAAGGGCCAATCGCTTGCCCGCAACAACCCCACATCGACGGCGGTTCTTGGGCTGGCGGCGGGGCTGGGGCTGGCGTGGATGATGCCGCGCAGCCGGGCGGCGCTGCGCGCGGCGGCACCGGGCGCGATTGGTGTGGTGGTGACACCCGCAGCGGCGCTGGTGGCGCAAAACCTGATCGCACGGGCGGCCAAGGCGCTGGAACCCTTTACCCAAGCCAAAGCCCCCGACGATGCAGAGGCGGAGGAGGAGGCCGAACACGCAGCCCCCGTTGCCCAAGCCGTCAAGGACGCTGCCAAAGCCGCAGCCATGGCCGGTGTGGCCAAAGCCGTGGGGGAGGCGATTGGCAAAGCGGGCGCCGAGCGCGCCTCCAAATCTGCCGCCAAGTCCGGGGGGCGAGTGCCCGAGGCAGAGCTGGACCCCGATGCCGCAGCGACCGCAGAAACCAGCCCAAAGGCCCGCGGCAATGGCGCTGCCAAAACCTGACAATAGCTTTAGGGCCGGGGGCTAATGCGCCTCGGCCCTGAACCACCGGGCCCGATAAAAACCACGAGGGATGAATGGAACGCTTGTCGCAACTTGCCATGATTGTTTTGGCGGTGATCGTTACGGTCGCCGCCTTGGACGCGATAAGCGATCTGGCCGCGCCCATGGCCTTGGCGCTGGTGATCGGCATCGTGCTGTCGCCCATGTCGGACGCGTGGGAACGGCTGGGCCTGTCACCTGTGTTTGGTGCGCTGACCAGCCTTGTGCTGGCGCTGGGGGCCATGGGGCTGATTGCGCTGCTGATGCAACCCATCGCGGCGCAGATGCTGGATCAGGCCCCGAAGGTCTGGGCCGATATGCAGGATATCGTGCGGGCGGTGCGCGGGCTGGTGCGGGGGCTAGAGGATGCCTCGCGCGATATGTCGCAAGCCATGGCCCCCGCCGCGCAGGCCGATGTGGTGGCCCCAGTGGAAGGGCAGGGGATGGCGATGCCCAATGTCACCGATGCGCTGATGATTGCCCCGGCGCTGGCCGCGCAAATCCTGACCTTTACCGGCACGCTGTTCTTTTTTCTGCTGTCGCGCAACGACATGTATCAGGCGATCGGGCGGCATCTGGCCTCGCCGTCCAACCGGGCGGTGGTGGCCGCACGCCTGCGTGATGCCGAACGCACGGTGGCCCGCTATTTCCTGACCATCACGCTGGTCAATGCCGCGCTGGGCCTGCTGACTGCGGCGATTTTGCAGGCTTTGGGCATGCCCGGCGCGTTTCTGTGGGGGGTGACGGCCTTTTTGCTGAATTTCGTGGTCTATCTGGGGCCTGCGATTTTCATGGTGGCGTTGCTGTTTGCCGGGGTCGGCGCGTTTGACGGTGCAGCGGCGCTGTTCCCGATGCTCAGCTTTGCCGCGCTCAACTTTATCGAAGGGCAGTTCATCACCACTGCACTGGTGGGCAAGCGCATGGCGCTGAACCCGCTTTTGGTCTTTGTGGCCTTGCTGTTCGGCATCTGGTTGTGGGGCCCGATTGGCGGCATCGTGGCCATTCCGCTGATGCTGTGGGGCGTGGTGCTGCGCAATGGCCTGACGGTAGAGGCGGCCCCGCCGCGCGCTACGGCCAAACCCTGATCAGACAAGCGCCTCGGGGACAAAAGGAACCGGGGTGCCAAAGGCCTCGGCCGCGTGCAGATCATAGGGCACGACAAAGCCCCGGCGATCCTGCGGGGCCAATGCGGCATTCGACAGCGCCAAACCGCGCCACGCGCTGACCGCCGTTGCATCGGCAAAAAACGCGGCCCCTGCGCCGTCGGGCAACCAATGCTGCATCAGGCGCTGGCGCAAGGCGGCAACCTCCTCTGGGTCTGTCAGATGCACGCCACATTCGGTATCCCAGCGAAAGCTGCGCCCGTTCAGATTGGCCGAAGACACAATCGCCTCGCGTTCATCAAAGATCGAGACTTTGGCGTGAATATAGATCAGCGGCGCGCCCGACAGATGCGCCCGCCCGCTGGGGATGGCGGTTTCGGGGTCGCGCTTTTGCGCCGCACCGCCGACGAACAATCGCGGCCCAAAGCTGCGCTGCAAGATGCGCAGACAGCGCGCCTGAAGCCATTCGCCCATGCGGGTATCAAGGCCCTTGCGGTGTTCAAACACCAATTCTTCGGGCGCGCCGGGCAGCATCAGCACCAGCCCCAGATCGGGGTTGCGCCGCGCCGCCCGCGCCAAGGCCCGCGCAAATGAGACATGGCGAAAATACTGGCTTTCCAGATAGATCAGCCGCGTGCTGCGCGAAACCGCCGAGATATGGCGCTGATACAGCGCGCTGGAAATGGTTTTGGGGCCGATATGGGCAATCGGCCCGCGCCGCCGCCGCGACAGGGTGGTCAGCAAAGGCGCGGTATCGCGCCCCTGACCCGGCCCGCGCCGGGCCGGGCGGCGCTTGCCGGACACAAGGTCAAGAAATTGGTCCAGATGGGTGGCGGCATCTTCGGCCACCGGGCCGCGCAGCAGCAGTTGCACATCATGCCAGGTCTGGCTGGACGGGCGGTCATGGCCCGTGGTGTCATAGCGCCGTTCATCCAGATCCAGCCCGCCGATATACAGCCACTTGCGGTCAATCACCGCGAGTTTCTGGTGATGTGTGCCGGGATAGAGCTTTGGCAGCGCCCAAAACCGCGGCGAAACCGTGCCATCGGCTGCGTGCCGCATCCGGGCGGCGATGGCGGGCATGTCGCGCAGGCGCGCGCTGCGTTGCGGGGCCGACAGCGCGTTGAGGTCTTGCGCCAGATCCCACAGCCGCTTGTAGATCATCGGCCATAGCAACAGCCGGGGCAGGATGCCGGTTTGTGCCGGATGCAGGGCGGCTTTCACCTCCAGCCGTGCCTCTGGCCCGGCCAGTTCCGCCGCCGCGATGAAACGGCGCAGGCTGTGCCATGTGCCCTTGTGCATTTCAGGCCGGGCTGCGGGGTCAAAATCCGATAGCACAAAGCGCAGCGCCACGCCCCGGCGCAGGCAATGCAGGATAAGATCGAACCAAGTTTCGCCGATTTCGCGGGCCTCGGGGCTGCGCAACCGGGTTGTCAGGTCAAAAACCAGAAAGCTGGCGCTGATCTCGGTTTCGGCGGCCAGAAAGGCGCGTTCCAAGGCGGGATAAGCCTCGGCTGCGGTGATTAACAGGCGCAGATCGGTGATTTTTGGCGGCTGTGTCACGCGTTACCCCTTTGCAGGTCATTCAGGCGTCGTCTTCCGATTCCGTATTCGGCTCTGGCGCCTCTGCCGGGGCGGCGCGGGCCTCGCCGCTGGCCAGATCGCGCAGCGGGAACCGCAAAAGCAGCCGGAATTCATCCCCTTCGGCGCTGCGCACCAACTGGCCCTCCAACTGGCGCGCAAAGGCGATCAGCAACTGGCTGCCAAACCCGTCCGAAGACACCAATGTCACCGGGCGTTTGGGCTTGCCGGGGCCTTCCGGCTCGGTGGGGTTGACGATTTCCAGCTCTGCCATGCCATCCTCGGCGCGCTGCAACCGCAGCTGCACGTCAATCGGCTGGGTCGCCACGCGGGGCGCATGTTTCATCACATTCGCCATCGCCTCGGTCAGAAACAGCGCCAGCGGCACCGCCTGATCCGGGGTCAGGCGCATCTTTTCAATCTGGCGGTCGATCTTGTAGCGGCGACCGGGGGCAGAGCCGATTTTCAGAATATGGGCGATGATCTGCGGGAACAATTCATCCGCCCGCACATCGGCCTGACCCGATGTCTGATACAATTCGCGGTGCACCGTCGCAAGGCTCAGCACACGTTCCTGCACTGTGCGCATTGCGTCTTTCGTCTCGGGCGATATGGCGCTGCGCAACTGCATGTTCAGGATCGAGGCGATCAGTTGCAGGTTGTTTTTGACGCGGTGATGCACTTCGCGCATCAACACTTCTTTCTGGTGCAGCATATCCTCCATCTCGGCTTCGTCATGCAGCACGGCCTCGGTCATCTTTTCATAGGCCTCGCCCACCTCGCGCAATTCGGCGGCGGCATGGCCAAGATTGACCGGCACGATTTTGCGATTGCCGCCCGCAAAGGCCACGATGCTGCTGCGCAAGGATTTCACATGGCGGATCACCTGACTTTCGGCAGCAAGCCAGGCCACCAGCAGACTGGCCGCCCACATCAGCAGCGGAAAGGCAAAGGCCGGCACGTCGAATTCCAACAGCCGATTATCCAGTCGGTCCGCAGGCCATGACCCGATGACATAAAGTGATCCGGGCACCAAGGGCAGCACAGCAAAGGCGCGGTTCTCGCCGTTCTGGTTGGCGCTGATAAAGCTTTGCGCCGAGGTGCCGACAAAGCCTGCCAGCGGCTGCGCTGCGGGAATGTAATCCTGTGCGCGTTCCAGCCCGCCGGTCGCGGTCAGCACTTGGCCTTCGGCGTTGAACGTCACCAGTGCCATGGGCTGCTTTACAGGCTGGCTGCGATAGGGCAGGGCCTCTATCGGGTTCAGGGCGACATGCGGCACCGAGACGGTGACAATGCCCAGCTTGCTGCCATCCTCTGCAAAGACCGGATGCGCAAAGCCAAGGATGGACTGGTTCGAAATGGGGCCATCAAGGTTGACCCGCATCTGCGGCACATCCGGGATCATCCAGCTTTCAATCCCCGGAAACGTGCTGACATCATAGCTGCGCCCGGCAGAGGAACAGTCGATCCGGTAATTCATCTCGGTAAAGGCGATCAGCGAGAACGCATCGCCCGCTTCGGTTTTCAGGGCGGTCAGCGCGGCATTGCAGCTTGGCAGGTCCGCGCGCAGGCGGGGCATGGCGGCGGCAAGGGCCGCGGTGGTGGCCTGCGCGCGCAGGAACACATCAATCTGGGGGGCGGCCGCCATGACCGTATCGCCCAGAATGGCCGCGCGCGCCCGGCCCTTGGCCACTTCTTCGGTTTCAACCGTCTGGATATAGGTCAGCAAAGCCAAGGGCAGCAGCGCAATCCCCATCGCCAACATCAACCGCGCGCTCAACCCCGACCACAGCGGCGCCCCCGGACGATCTGCCGGGGGCGCTGCTTGCTTGCTGTCTTTGGTCATTCCCACTCCACTATCTTTGCTGACCGGACCGGCCCAGAACCGCCAGCGTCGCGCCGGTTTGCTCGGCCACGATGCCTTCGCCCTCTGCAAGGCCCAGCAGTTCGCACAGCCGCGCCCGCGCCCGGCTGGCCCGGCTTTTCGCGGTGCCAGCTGCCACGCTCATCATGTCGGCGGCCTCTTGATAGGAATAGCCATTGGCCCCGACAAGGATCAGCACCTCGCGATGCTCTGCCGAAAGCTGGTCAAAAGCGCGCATGAACTCGTTCATGGCCAGCTTGCCGTCATGCTGCGGCTTTTCAAACAGCGCACCCGCATGCACGCCTTCAGGGTCTGATACTTCGCGCTTGGTCTTGCGTTTGGACGAAAAGAAGGTGTTGCGCAGGATGGTGAACAACCAGGCCTTCAATTCCGTTCCGGGGGTGAATTTGTCAAAATTCGACCACGCCTTCATGATGGTTTCCTGCACCAGATCATCCGCCTCGGTCGGGTTGCGGGTCAGCGACACGGCAAAGGCGCGCAGGGCGGGGATGTGGTTGGGCAGGTCATCGCGCGGGTCAAGCGCGGGCGCGGGGCTGCCTTCATGGGCAGCAGAATTGGACGCCCGGCGCGGGGCGCTCTGCGTTTGCGGTGCTGCGAAATTCATTTTTTCGCCTCCTTGGCCTTCAATTCGGCCAAGAGTTGCTTGAAGCGATCTGGGATCTCATCCTCCAGCGCGTCATCGAACACCCGCTTGAGGTTTTCATCAATATCCTGGCGAAGCTTTGCCTGTGGCTTGCGCTCTGTTGTCATTTGCCTATCGCTCATGCTTAGAATTCCTGCATTATTCATGGAACCAAACGCGGCCGGAAGCGTTTGGTTCCATGAAAACGTAAAAAACTTCGGGAGAATTTCGAAATGTCGTCACCACAAGCCAGCGATCTGACAGCCGCGATTGCGCAAGAGTTGCCGTATCTGCGGCGCTATGCCCGCGCGCTGACCGGCAATCAGACCAGCGGCGACAATTTTGCCGTGGCCACGCTGGAAAGCCTGCTGGTGGACCCGTCGGTGCTGGGGGCCACGGCAAACCCCAAACTGGGGCTGTTCCACGCGTTTCATCTGGTCTGGAGCAGCGCCGGCGCGCCATCGGCGGAACCCGAAGACCGTATCACCGCGCGCGCCATGGCCCATATGGCACGGCTGACCCCCAATTCGCGCGAGGCGCTTTTGTTGCGCAGCATCGAAGGCTTCACCCTGCCGGAAATCGCCGCGATCATGCAGGTCGATGAGGATGAGGTCGAGGCCCTTCTGGCCGCCGCCAATGCCGAAATGGAACAGGCCGTGACCGGGCGCGTCATGGTGATCGAGGATGAGGCGATCATCGCGATGGATATCACCGCCATCGTCACGGATATCGGCCATAGCATCACTGGCGTGGCCCGCACCCGCGCTGATGCGGTGGCACTGGCGGCCAAGGAAAAGCCCGATCTTATTCTGGCCGATATTCAATTGGCCGATAATTCCTCGGGCATTGATGCGGTGAAGGATATTCTGGCCAAGCTGGGCGATATTCCTGTCATCTTCATCACCGCCTTCCCTGAACGGCTGCTGACGGGTGACAAGCCGGAACCCGCTTTCCTGATCACCAAGCCCTTCTCGGAAGAACAGGTGCGTTCTGCCGTCAGTCAGGCGATGTTCTTTGCCTCAACCGAAACGCTGATGGCCTGATCTGCGGCACTGCGTGACGAAAAAACCCCCGCCGGAAAGGGTCCGGCGGGGGTTTTGCTTTGCCCGCCGGGGGGATTATTTCGCGGTCGCGCGCAGCATCCACGCGGCTTTTTCGTGGAAGGCGCAGCGCGCCGTCAGCAGGTCAGCCGTCACCGGGTCATCGCCCTCTTCGGCCAGCGCGATCACATCGCGCAGACGTTTCGCAATCGCTTCATGGTCGGCCACAAGGTCCTCTACCATCTCTTGCGCCGAGGGCAGGGATTTCAGGTCTTTGACGCAGGACAGCTTGGCCAGTTCGCCCATCTGATGCGGGGCCAGTTTGCCCAAGGCGCGCACCCGTTCCGCGATCACATCATTGGCGGCGAAAAGGTCGTTATACTGCGCTTCGGTCAGAACGTGGATCGAATGAAACAACGGCCCTTCGACATTCCAGTGATAGGCCTGCGTCTTGAACAACAGGCAATGCGTATCGGCCACCGCCGCGATCAACCCTTCGGCAATCCCCGAGGCATCGCTGACGCCGGTATCAATCTTGCTGGCTTTGGGAACGGTTTTCAACGCTTGGGACATCTGTCTCTCCTTTTTCCAGATTGACCCGGCACAGGCCGCCGGGCCGTTTCATCTCTGCCTTGTCAACGCAAGGCATCGGAAAAAGGTTCCGGGAAATCCCGGTCCGCCATCGGAAAGCTGGTCAGGCGTCCTTGAACTTGATCGACTCGCCGCAGCCGCAAGCCTCGGCCACATTGGGATTGCGAAACTTGAACCCCGCTTCCAGCAACGAGGTTTCATAGTCGATCTCGGTGCCGATCAGGAACATCTGCGCCATCGGTGCGATCATCACCCGCGCGCCATCCTGTTCCACGGTTTCATCCAGCGGGTTCACTTCGGACACATAGTCCATCGTGTATTCCATCCCCGCGCAGCCGCCCTTTTTCACGCCGATCCGCAGGCCCTTGGAGTCCTGCTTTTGCATCAGCCGCGCAATCTGCTTGGCGGCGGCAGGGGTCAGGGTAACGGCGGCTTTTCCGGGAATGCCAAACATGGGGGGCGTCCTTTATGTCTCTATCTTCAATATAGGATTTCAGACGCGCTGTCTCAAGGGGCAGTCGATGCTGCCGCAGCAGGGCTTACATGAAGCCCAGTTCCAGCCGCGCCTCATCCGACATCATTTCCATGCCCCATGGCGGCTCAAACGTCATGCCGACATTCACGGATTTGACGCCCGCCAAAGGTTCGATCGCATCGGCAACCCAGCCGGGCATCTCACCCGCCACGGGGCAGCCGGGGGCTGTCAGCGACATCAGGATTTCGACATCGTTTTCGGCCGAGATTTCAATCGTATAGATCAGGCCCAGATCATAGATATTCACCGGGATTTCCGGGTCAAACACGGTGCGGCACGCCTCGACGACCTGCTCATACAGCGGGTGGTCGGTGGTCGAGGGCTTTATCAAGGGTGTGCCCTCAATCCGGTCCTGTGGCTGGTTCATACTGGCCTCGTGCGTTAATCCGACTGAATATATAGGGAATTATCTGCGCGGCGTCCAGTGCCCGCCCGCAGAAGGTTTCGCACCTGGGCGCAGGCGGGGGCAAACGCGGCTTTGACCACATGAAAAAGCCCCGCCGTTTCGGGCAGGGCTGATATGCTGATACGCGGTGCAAAGTGTCCGATCAGAACGGGATTTCATCATCCATATCGGGGCGACCACCGCCCCCACCAGACGAGGCCCCGCCACCGCTGCGCCCGCCATAACCGCCGCCGGATGCGCCGCCCGATGATCCGCCTTCATAGCCGCCACGGTCATCATAGCCGCCACCACCACCACCCGAGCCGCCGTCATTGCGGCCCCCCAGCAGCGTCAACTCGCCGCGATAGGGCCGGATCACGATTTCGGTGCTATAACGATCAGCGCCGGATTGGTCCTGCCATTTGCGGGTTTCCAACTGGCCCTCGATATAGACGGTCGAGCCTTTCTTCAGATATTGCTCGGCAATCCGGCCCACCGGTTCCGAGAAGATCGCCACGGAATGCCATTCGGTCTTTTCCTTGCGCTCTCCGGTCGCCTTGTCGCGCCAGGTTTCCGAGGTCGCGATCCGCAGGTTCACCACCTTGCCACCGTTGGGAAAGCTCCGCACTTCGGGGTCACGGCCCAGATTTCCGACGATGATGACTTTGTTAACCGATCCAGCCATATGGCCCCCCGCTGTTGTCGCACCCTGTTGCGGTGCCTGATTCTGTTGTTCCGCTCTGGGCGGCTTGGCCCAGACTGGTCCCCCAAGCCTATAGCCCTGCCAGCCCCGCACCGCAACATGCGAGGCCCGGCCGCCGCGGCATGAAATGCGCAAAACCGCGCCGATCCGCAGGCAAAGCCGGGGGTTTTGGCTGGTCATCCGTGCGTGGTTCCGTATAGTGCAATCCTATTGCAGGACTGGTTTAGGGTTTTTGATATGCGTCGAACACTTGGGGTGGTGTGCATTGCCGCGATGATGACGGGCGGTTCCGTGGCCGCAGAGGGCCTTGTGCTTTCCGGCGCGAATTCCCGCAAAGCGATTTTCAAATCACAGACCCGGCTGCTCGATAATCGTCTGTCCAAGCAATATTCTGCCTCGGTCCGGTTGCAGCCCAATCCGGTCGTGGTGCCGAAAGATACCGCCATTCCGCGCTTTCGTGGCAATTACAAAGGCGAATATCTGGCGGTTGCCAAGGCCGCCGCGCGCAAACATTCGATCCCCGAAGATCTGTTCTTGCGGCTGGTGCAGCAGGAATCCGGTTGGAACCCCTCGGCCAAATCCCACGCAGGGGCCACGGGTCTGGCACAGTTGATGCCAGCGACCGCGCGCAAGCTGGGGGTCAACATTCACGACCCGCATCAGAACCTTGAGGGCGGCGCGCGTTATCTGCGCATGATGTATGACAAATTCGGAAGCTGGCGTCTGGCATTGGCCGCCTATAACGCGGGGCCGGGTGCGGTGGAAAAGCATGCAGGCATCCCGCCCTATGCCGAAACCCGCAATTACGTCCGCGTCATTCTGGGCAGCTAGGCCATGGCCGCAGCCCAGCCCGCCGCTTCGCACCCCCCGGTTTTGCCCCCGCAATTGATCCAGACGGAGCGGGTGCGCCACAGCCCCGAAACCTGTGCCCTGCAAGGCTGCATCCGTTGGGTGCCTGTGAAATCGCTTTGGTTTCTGGGCCATGCCCTGCTGGGGCTGGTTGCGCTTGTCATCTACCCCTCATGGGCGGGGGCGCTGGCTTTTCTGGTGCTGTCGGCGGTCACGCTTTGCGCGGGCCATTCGGTCGGGATGCACCGCTTGCTGATTCACCGCAGCTTTGAAACCCCGCGCTGGATGCTGCGGCTTTTGGTCTGGCTGGGCAGTTTGGTCGGCATGGCAGGCCCGTTCGGCATGATCCGGGCGCATGACCTGCGCGATTGGCATCAAAGGCAAGCCGCCTGTCCGCCCCACCCGTCACATGGCGCGGGGTTCTGGCGCGATGCCTGGTGGCAATTGTGCTGCGAATTCCGGCTGACCCATCCGCCACGGTTTGAAATAGAGCCCGATATCGCCCAAGACCGCCTGCTGATCTGGATGGAGCGGACATGGATGGCGCAGCAGCTTCTGCTGGTGCTGCCGCTTTGGTGGTTGGGCGGCGTCGGGCTGGTGCTGTGGGGCGTCTCGTTGCGGATTACCGTGTCGCTGTTCGGGCATTGGATGGTCGGGCATTTCGCGCATCGGCGCGGGCATCAAGGCTGGCGGATCGCGGGGCTGCCGGTGCAAGGTTATAACCTGCCCGGCCTTGGCCTGCTGACCTTTGGTGAGAATTGGCACGGCAATCACCACGCATTCCCCCATTCCGCCCGGCTGGGGGTAGAGGCGGGCCAGCTTGACCCCGGTTTTTGGCTGATCCGCGCGATGCAGGCTGTGGGCCTTGCCTGGCATGTGAAGGGACCAGAGGCAGAACCCGCCCGAGAGGGGCTGACACGCCTTGCCCCGCAGGGCGGCTAAGGCAGGCGCTGCTATCAGATTGAAAAAGGGGGCGCGGCCTTCCGGCATCGCCCCCCTTACCAGATTTCAAAAATCGCGCGCGGTCAGACCAGCTCACCCTCTGCGGTGACGCGGGTTTTGCCGCGCAGATAGGGGTGCAGCACCGCAGGCAGATCGACCGAGCCATCGGCCTGCTGGCCGTTTTCCAGCACCGCGATCAGGCAGCGCCCGACAGCGAGGCCGGAGCCGTTCAACGTATGCACGAATTCTGGCTTGCCCCCTGCGGCGGGTTTGTAGCGGGCGTTCATCCGGCGGGCCTGAAAATCGCCGCAAACGGAAACCGACGAAATCTCCCGGTAGGTATTCTGCCCCGGCAGCCACACCTCCAGATCATGCGTCTTGGTGGAGCCGAACCCCATATCACCGGTGCAGAGCACGACCACGCGGTAGGGCAGGCCGAGTTTCTGAAGGATGGCCTCGGCGCAGCCGGTCATCCGGTCATGTTCGGCAAGGCTGGTCTCGGGCGTGGTGATGCTGACCATCTCTACCTTTTCGAACTGGTGCTGGCGCAGCATTCCCGAGGTATCGCGGCCCGCCGAGCCTGCCTCGGAGCGGAAGCATTGGGTATGCGCGGTCATGCGGATCGGAAGCTGGGATTCTTCCAGCGTGTCACCTGCGACGGTGTTCGTCAGGGTCACTTCCGAGGTCGGGATCAGCCACCAGCCGTTGGTGGTCTGATAGCTGTCTTCAGCGAATTTCGGCAGGTTTCCGGTGCCGAACATCGCCTCATCCTTGACCAGAACCGGGGTCCAGACCTCTTGCAGCCCGTGTTCCTCGATATGGGTATCCAGCATGAATTGGGCCAGCGCGCGGTGGATGCGGATCATCGCGTCTTTCAGCACCACGAAACGGCTGCCCGACAGTTTCGCCGCGGTGGCGAAATCAAGACCGGGGAGGGCGGCGGGAAGCTGGTAATGTTCGAGCGGTTGAAAATCCATCGCGCGGGGGGTGCCCCAGCGGCGGAGTTCGACGTTATCTTCCTCTCCCTTCCCATCGGGAACCTGCGGGAGGGGGAGGTTGTCGATGCTCATCAAAAGGTCGCGCAGGCGGGCATCCTCGGCCCCGGCTTCTTCATTCAGGGTCGCGATCTCGGCCTTCTTTTCGGCCACGAGGGCGCGGAGGCGTTCAAATTCGGCGTCGTCCCCTTTGGCCTTGGCGGCGCCCACCTGTTTGGAGGCAGCGTTCTGGGCGGCGGTGGCGGTTTCGGCGGCCAGAATCTTGGCGCGGCGGGCGGCGTCGATTTCAAGGATCTGAGGCGAGAGCGGGGCCATCCCGCGCCGGGCGAGGGCGGCGTCAAAGGCGGCGGGGTTTTCGCGGATCGCTTTGATATCGTGCATTTTCGGGCCTCATTTTCTGGATGGGGCTAGGTATGCCATGAATGAGGGGGGAAGGGGAACGGGGAAAATGCGGCTGAAAATGAGGCGGAACATCGGACTGCGGAATCGCGCGCGATTCAAAGGGTAAGCGGTTGGTTTTATTGTATTCTCTTGATTTTGTTAACCTTTTTTTAATGCGTGCCGCGTTCAATCGAATACACCGAACGGGGCGAAGGCGGTGTTCCGCGAAACCGCGGCCTCGCCCCGTTCGGTGACTATCTGAAGCCAATCTGACGCGATACGGCCCGATGCGGATGCAGGGGGTGGGCCGGGCAGGGGGCGCGCGCGCCCCCTCTTTGGCGTGCCGCCAAATTCACCCCCTGCGGATATTTAAGAATAGATGATGTTCTGGGGTGAGGCGGATCAGGGAAAGGTCCAGTGGACCTTTCCCCCGCCGAACGCCCGAGGCCGCTGCCGAGGGCCGGGAAGCCAAGCAGGAGGATGCTATTTTGGGGCGGGGTCTGGTAGTTTGATATTTTCGAGATCAGCTTGCCATCTGCGCCATTCGGTTTCGAATTCATCCCAATCCAATTCAGCTTTTGGCCAATGCGGAGGCCAATCCGGGTGATCTGGCGTGATGCCCCCCGGCAAGAAAACAGACCCATCGCCAAACATTGATTTGATTTGTTCTGGTGAAAGCACAACAGTCAAATAATCCACGTGCCTCAGCGCCGCTTGTGAGACATCGGCAGCGCTGAGGCGCGTGGCCTTGTCCAGATGCGCCCCTCTGAGGTCAGCCCCCTGCAACTGCGCATCTCTGAGGTCAGCCCCGTGCAACTGGGCCGCGAAGAGGACAGCCCCCTGAAACTGCGCCTCTCTGAGGTCAGCCCCGTGCAACTGGGCCGCGAAGAGCTCAGCCCCCTGCAACTGCGCCTCTCTGAGGTAAGCCCCCTGCAACTGCGCCGCGAAGAGGACAGCCCCCTGAAACTGCGCCTCTCTGAGGACAGCCCCCTGCAACTGCGCCGAGCTGAGGTCAGCCCCCTGCAATTGCGCCCAGCTGAGGTCAGCCCCCTGCACCTGCGCCATTTCGAGGTCAGCCCCATGCAACTGCGCCATTCTGAGGTCAGCCCGCTGCAACTGCGCCCTATCCAAGCGGATACCTGCGAGGATCTTTTCTGACAAATCGGCCTTTTGCAAGTTTGTGCCGCGCAAGTCGGGGCGGTAGCCGGGGTAAGCGCGAAGGGATTGCCTCCAATCTTTCAGGTGCGCGATGTAGGCCTCGCGCTCGGCATGGGAGGGTTCGGCCCCGTTTGTCCCTGTTGGATAAGGGGGCGGCGGGTTTGCAAAGACCCATTCGGCCTCTGGTTGGGTTTTTTTGCCCCAACGTGCCTCGGCCCGCAATTGCCCAGCCTCACGCCGGCCGATGATGTTGAGCGCGGTGGTGATATCTTGGCGGGGTGGGGGGAGGGAGTGTGCCCAAGTTTGCAGAGTTTCTTGGTAGGTTTTCCAGTGCTCGCGGAGGCTGGTTTCTTCTGAAATCTCTGGTTGCTGCGGCGCGGCAACTGCCCCACTTGCTGGAGCGTTTTCCCGCACATAGGCGCAGATGATTTCCATCACGCGGACATGGTCGCGGCCTTTGTCGTATTTCACCGAATCCTGTGAAATGCGTTCGAGGGAGAGCAGGCCGCCGATGCGGACCTCGATGTTGGGTTTGGTTTCCTCAATCGTTTTGTCATTGCCGTCTTTGTCTTTGCCAGAGACTTTGACGGTCTTTTCCGCCCCCAGTTGTTCCACCGCTTTGGAGATGCGGTCGGTCATGTGGCCTTGTTCGGCAGTGCGGGTTTGGCGTTCGGTGGTGTAGACGCGGATCAGGGCGAGGGGGGCAGAGACGAGGGCGATTAGGGCGGTCATCTGCCCGCCGATAATGGCAACGCTCCATCTCGCATCCTCTGCGGATTTGGGCGCATCGCTGTGCAGCAGGACGTTCCAGAGGCTGACGACGGTTGCCGCAATGAGCAGGGCCCAGACCGGAACCAAGACGATCAGAAACGCCATGAAAAGGCGCATGGGCCACGGCGCATCGCTGCGCTCTTTGCTTTGCCACGGGGTTGTGGCCCAGAAAATCAGGGCGGAGAGGGCGGCGATGCCGATCAGGGTTGCGGCGACCCAGATTTCCGGGGTGGGGAGGGGAATGGTCGGGGGCATAAATCACACTCGGTAAAGGTGCGGCGATTGGGGCATGGAACGGGCGGCGGATCAAGGGGGTGGTGGGTTGGCACCCACCCTACGCGGGGGCGGCGGAGGAAAACGGCCGCCTTGGGCTACACATTGCGGTGACTTGGCCTTATATGGCCGGGCAGGGTGCTGTTGCGCCGTCTTGCGCAGCATTGGGCTGTCGCATAGGGTGCGCGGCGATAAATCCGGGGAAAACCCGCCGACCGAGAGGATAATTTGATGTTTGCTACTCCCGCTTATGCGCAGGCTGCTGGTGGTGCCATGGGCGCTTTCACGTCGTTCATGCCGCTGATCCTGATCTTTGCGATCATGTATTTCCTGCTGATCCGTCCGCAGCAAAAGAAGCTGAAAGAGCATAAGGCCATGGTGGATGCGCTGCGCCGGGGCGATCAGGTTCTGACGCAGGGCGGGATTGTCGGCAAGGTTGTGAAAGTGGCCGAAGACGGGATCATCGAGGTAGAGATTGCCGAAGGTGTGAAGGTCAAGGTGATCAAGCACACGATCGCGCAGGTCATGTCGAAAACCGAACCGGCTGCGGCCTGAACCCGGAAAGCCTGAACTCATGTTGCATATCCCGCTGTGGAAGCGTGTGACCATCTGGGCGGTTTGCGCCCTTGGGGTGGCCACGACCGCGCCGAACCTGTTTTACACGCAGGTCGAGACGCATAATGACGCCGTTCTGGCCGTGGAAGCGGCAGGCGGGGTTGCAACGCCGGAGCAGGAGGCCGCGATGGCCAAGTGGCCGTCGTGGTTGCCGTCAAACCTTGTGAACCTTGGGTTGGATTTGCGCGGCGGTGCGCATTTGCTGGCCGAGGTGCAGGTGGCCGATGTCTATGAGGCGCGGATTGACGGGATGTGGCCGGATGTGCGCGACGCCTTGCGCGATGTGCGCGATCAGGTCGGCAATGTGCGCAGGCAGCCTTCGGTGCCCGGTGTGCTGCGGGTGGCGATTTCGAACCCCGATGGCATGGCTGTGGCCTTGGAGGCGGTGCAGGATTTGGCAAGCCCCGTGGTCTCTTTGACAGGTGTGGGGCAGAATGACATCGACGTGACGGCAGAGGGCGATGTGATCGTCGTGCAATTGTCGGAAGCGGAGCGGGTGGCGACGGACAGCCGCACCATTCAGCAATCGCTGGAAATCATCCGCCGCCGGGTTGATGCGGCAGGCACGCGCGAACCCACGATCCAGCGTCAGGGTGAGGACCGGATTTTGATTCAGGTGCCGGGGATCGGGTCAGCCAGTGAGTTGAAGGCGCTGATCGGGACCACGGCCAAGCTGACCTTTCATCCGGTTGTCGGGCGCACGGCGGATGCCGGGGCCAATGCGGGGGCGCGCAATCTGCTGCTGCCTTCGATGGATGAGCCGGGGCAGTTTTATATCGTTGAACAAACCCCTGTGGTGACGGGCGAGGAGTTGACGGATGCGCAGCCCGCCTTTGACCAGAACAACCGCCCGGCGGTGTCGTTCCGGTTCAACCCCACGGGCGCGCGCAAGTTCGGCGATTACACGGCGGCCAATATCGGCAGCCCCTTTGCCATCGTGCTGGACGGCGAGGTGATCAGCGCGCCGGTCATTCAAAGCCATATTCCGGGCGGCTCGGGCATTATCACCGGGAATTTCGGGGTGGAGGAAAGCACAAATCTGGCCGTGTTGCTGCGGGCCGGGGCCTTGCCTGCGGAAATGACATTCCTTGAGGAACGCACCATCGGGCCGGAACTGGGGCAAGACAGTATTGATGCGGGGCGTCTGGCCTCACTGGTGGCGATGCTGGCGGTCGTGGTGTTCATGATCGCGTCTTACGGCTGGTTCGGCGTGATGGCGACCGTGGCGCTGGGCTTCAACGTCGCCTTGATCTTCGGCACGCTGAGCATGATCGGTGCCACGCTGACCCTGCCGGGGATTGCCGGGATCGTGCTGACCATCGGTATGGCGGTGGATGCCAATGTGCTGGTGTTCGAACGGATCAAGGAAGAGTTGAAAACCGCGCGCGGCCCGGCCCGTGCGATTGAACTGGGCTATGAAAAGGCGCTGTCGGCGATCATTGACGCGAACGTGACCACGTTCATCATCGCTGTCATCCTGTTCATGGTCGGCTCTGGCCCTGTGCGCGGCTTCTCGGTGACTTTGGGCATCGGGATCGTGACATCGGTGTTCACGGCCATTTTCGTGACGCGGCTTTTCGTGGTGACGTGGTTTGAATACCGCCGCCCCAAAACAATCGAAGTGTGAGGGCAGAGCCATGCGGTTGAAACTTGTTCCCGACGAGACCAATTGGGATTTCTTCAAACATCGGAAGATCACCTCGGGTGCGTCCTTTCTGATGTGCATCGCTTCGGTGATCCTTGTCATCGTGATGGGGTTGAACTTTGGTATCGACTTCAAGGGCGGCACCACGATCCGCACCGAAAGCACTGGCAGCGTGGATGTCGGTGCCTATCGCGCGGCGCTGGAGCCGATGGATCTGGGCGATGTGTCGATCACCGAAGTGTTCGACCCCAGCTTTGGCCCGGACAAGAACGTCGCGATGATCCGCATTCAGGCGCAGGATGGCTATGAGGCGGTGACGCCGGAAATCATCACCGCCGCCGAGGCTGCTTTGCAGGCGGTGGACCCGTCGATCACCTTCCCATCGGTGGAATCGGTTGGCCCCAAGGTGTCGGGCGAATTGATCTGGTCGGCCATTCTGGCGGTGCTGGGGGCGACGGGGGCGATTCTGGTCTATATCTGGCTGCGGTTTGAATGGCAGTTTGCTGTGGGCGCGGTTGTGGCCTTGATGCATGACGTGCTGATCACCGTGGGCGTGTTTGCGCTGTTTCAGATCAAGTTCGATCTGGCGGTGATTGCGGCGCTGCTGACCATTCTGGGCTATTCGATCAACGATACCGTTGTGGTCTTTGACCGTTTGCGCGAGAATCTGGTCAAATACAAAACCATGCCGCTGATCGAGGTGATGAACCTGTCGGTGAACGAAACCCTCAGCCGGACCATCCTGACCTCGGGCACCACGCTGATCGCGCTGATTGCGCTGCTGGCGCTGGGGGGCGATGTGATCCGCGGCTTTACCTTCGCGATTACCTTCGGCATCGTGATCGGGACATATTCGTCGGTTTATGTGGCAAAGAACGTCGTGCTGTGGCTGGGCGTGAAACGCGACTGGACCAAGAAAGACGACACACCCGGCACCCAGTTTTCCAACATTGACGCCTGACCGATGCGCCTGACCGAAATCACCTATGAAAACGCCCAGCCCATAGACAGCTATGGGCCGGGGTTCTTTCGGATTGCGGGGCAGGTGATCCGTGGCCCGGTGCTGGTGACGCCGTGGGATGCTGGCCCTTGGGGCGGGTTGGACGATACCGCCGCACCGCTGTCGCTGATCGGCAAGATTGATGTCTTGTTCATCGGCATGGGCGAAGAGATCGCGCATGTGCCGCTGGCCTTTCGCAGCACGCTGGAGGCGGCAGGCATCGGGGTGGAGGTGATGAATTCACCCGCCGCCGCCCGCACCTATAACGTGCTGTTGTCCGAAGGGCGGCGGATTGCGGCGGCCTTGCTGCCGGTTGGGCCGAAGCCCGCGGATTAGGTTTCACAATCGCGTCAAATTCCCCGCAATCTGCGCTTGCAGCGCCAGTTTGTCGGGCGCATGATTGCAGCAAGTGCGGTTGGGCTGGTTGACAGCGCGGGACCCCGGCACCAGATATAGTGACCAGAGAGGGGAATGCCTGAGTGCTGCCGAAACACCGGGGCCATGGCCTTCCTGCCAGATAAGGAAACAAGATGACTGACGTGAAAACCCCCAGCTATCCCGTGTTGCCGCTGCGCGATATCGTGGTGTTCCCGCATATGATCGTGCCGCTGTTCGTCGGGCGTGAAAAATCGGTTCGGGCGCTGGAAGAAGTGATGGCCGAGGATCGCCAGATCCTGCTGTCCAGCCAGATGGACCCGACGGTCGATGACCCGGAAAGCGATGGCATCTATCGTGCCGGCGTGTTGGCCAATGTGCTACAACTGCTCAAGCTGCCCGATGGCACAGTGAAAGTGCTGGTCGAAGGCAAAAGCCGTGTGCGGATTACCAATTTCATCGAAAACGACCGGTTCTTCGAAGCCGAGGCCGCGCCGCTGACCGAATTGCCGGGCGATACCGCCACGGTAGGGGCGCTGGTGCGCGCCGTTGCCGAGGAATTTGAGCGCTACGCCAAGATCAAGAAAAACATCCCCGAAGAGGCGCTGTCGGCCGTGGCCGAAACCCGCGAACCCTCGCGCCTTGCTGATTTGGCCGCAGGCCATCTGGGGATTGAGGTTGCCGACAAGCAAGCCCTTCTGGAAACGCTGGATATCGGCCAGCGTCTGGAAAAGGTTTACGGCCATATGCAAGGCGAAATGAGCGTTTTGCAGGTGGAGAAAAAGATCAAGACCCGCGTGAAATCGCAGATGGAGCGGACGCAACGCGAATATTACCTGAATGAGCAGATGAAGGCGATTCAGAAGGAACTCGGCGATGGCGAGGATGGCCAGAACGAGATTGCCGAACTGGAAGCCCGCATCGCCAAGACCGCGCTGTCCAAGGAAGCGCGCGACAAGGCCGAAGCCGAGGTGAAAAAGCTGAAAAGCATGAGCCCGATGAGCGCGGAAGCGACCGTGGTGCGCAACTATCTGGATTGGCTGCTTGGGGTGCCGTGGGGCACCAAATCCCGCGTGAAAAAGGATCTGGGCAAGGCGCAGGCCGTGCTGGATGCCGATCACTACGGGTTGGAAAAGGTCAAGGAACGCATCGTCGAATATCTGGCGGTGCAGGCGCGGTCTGCCAAGCTGAAAGGCCCGATCCTGTGCCTCGTCGGCCCTCCGGGCGTTGGCAAGACATCCTTGGGCCGCTCGGTCGCAAAGGCCACGGGGCGCGAATTTATCCGCATCTCGTTGGGTGGCGTGCGCGATGAGAGTGAAATTCGCGGCCACCGCCGGACCTATATCGGCTCTATGCCCGGCAAGATCATTCAGGCGCTGAAAAAGGCCAAGACGACGAACCCGTTGATCTTGCTGGATGAAATTGACAAGATGGGGCAGGATTTCCGCGGCGATCCGGCCTCGGCCATGCTGGAGGTGCTGGACCCGGAACAGAACGCCACCTTTACCGATCACTATCTGGAGGTCGAATATGACCTCTCGAACGTGATGTTCCTGACGACGGCCAACAGCTATAACATGCCCGGCCCGCTTCTGGACCGGATGGAGATTATTCCGCTGTCGGGCTATACCGAGGATGAAAAGCGCGAGATTGCAAAGCAGCATCTGATCCCCAAGCAGATCAAGAACCACGCCTTGAAAAAGGGTGAGTTTTCGGTGGCCGATGATGCGCTGCTGGAGGTGATCCGCACTTATACCCGCGAAGCAGGGGTGCGGAACCTTGAACGCGAGCTGGCGAAACTGGCACGCAAGGCTGTGACCGAAATCGTGAAGGCGAAAACCAAGGCGGTGAAGGTGACGATTGAGGGGCTGGAAGGCTTCCTTGGCGTCAAGCGGCACCGCTATGGTCTGGCCGAAGCCACGGATCAGGTGGGTGTGGTGACGGGTCTGGCCTGGACCAGCGTGGGGGGTGAGTTGCTGTCGATTGAGGCGCTGCGCCTGCCGGGCAAGGGCCGGATGAAGACCACGGGCAAGCTGGGCGATGTGATGAAGGAATCCATCGATGCGGCCAGCAGCTATGTGCGCTCTATCAGCCCGGAAATCGGCGTGAAGCCGCCGAAGTTCGAAACGATTGATATCCATGTCCATGTGCCCGATGGCGCGACGCCCAAGGATGGGCCAAGCGCGGGTCTGGCCATGGTCACATCCATCGTTTCGGTGCTGACGCAGATTCCGGTCCGCAAGGATATCGCAATGACGGGCGAGGTTTCCTTGCGCGGCAATGCGATGCCCATCGGCGGCCTGAAGGAAAAACTGCTGGCGGCCTTGCGCGGTGGGATCAAGACGGTGCTGATCCCGAAAGAGAATGAGAAGGACCTGTCCGAAATTCCGGACAATGTGAAAGAGGGTCTGACCATCATTCCCGTGACCCATGTACGAGAGGTTTTGGAACATGCGCTGGTGCGCAAGCCCGAACCGATCGAATGGGATGAGGCCGCCGAGGAAGCTGCCGCCGCCGCGCGTCAGGCCAAGGCCGAAAGCAGCATTCCGCAGACCGCCCATTAAGCGGTTGAACAAGGGAAAGGCGCGTCTGCGGGGCGCGCCTTTTTCTTTGGGCAGGGCGCGGGCCCCTTGGACCCTTTGCCAAAGGCAGGCTGCGGCGCGAAACTTTGGTTTCATTTAACCAAGCGCTGTGGAATTGGATTTGCCCTGTTCCCAACGGCTGAAAACTCGCCTAAATTGTTTCCAAGTAGAAAACAAACGGGGAGCAGGCGCCACCAGGGCCACATCCAACAGCACCGCTGACAAATCCAAATCGCAGAGCACTGCGGCGAAAACCCCTGCCAAGGCAGAGCCGAAAACCGCTACGAAAACCGCACCGCCGCGCGGCATTCCGGCCCCGGCAATCAAGCCAGCGGCGGTGGTCGTGCCGAAAATGTCGGTTGTCGGAACCTCGGGCGAGGCACCGGCGACAGTGGCCGCAGCCGCCAAAGCCGGGGGCGATGAGCCGCATATGCTGAAAAAGCAAGAGTTTGTGGAGCGGGTCGTCAAAGCCTCGGGCGCCAAGAAGAAAGATGTAAAGCTGATCCTGGATGCCGCTTTGGGCGTGCTGGGCGATGCGCTGTCGGCGTCCGAGGAATTGAACCTGCCGCCACTGGGCAAGGCCAAGGTGAACAAGCAGCGGCAGGAAGGCAATGCCGAGGTGTTGATCTTGAAACTGCGGCGCGGCGGCGGCAGCGGTGGTGGCGGTGATGCCGCGGCGGAAAAAGAGGGTCTTGCAGAGGACGGTGAAGACGATTAAACCGCCCCCCGATGGGTGATTAGCTCAGTGGTAGAGCGCTTCGTTCACATCGAAGATGTCAGGGGTTCAAATCCCTTATCACCCACCATTTCAACAGCTTCGCAGGCGTTGCGGCCGCTTTCCAAGCCCCGCGACGCTACATCGCAAAGGCAAAGCTGTCGGCGCTTGCGTGATCCCAGTATTTGGCAAAGGCCGGGTGGCTGACATCGCCGCCCATCAACGCGCCTTGATCCAGCCAAAGATATTGGCTGGCGGCAGAGCGCACCTCGCGGCTGTTGACGCGGATCATCAGGTGATGCGGCGTCAGGTCATTGGGGTGCTGCAAACCGCTTGCCTCAATCGCTTCTTTCAGCGTGTGCATCGTGTTGGCATGGAACTTGGCAACGCGTTGGTATTTGTCATCCACCACCAGCGCGCGGTAGCGGCCGGGATCTTGCGTGGTGACGCCGGTGGGGCATTTGCCGGAATGGCAGGCCTGCGCCTGAATGCAGCCGATGGCAAACATGAAGCCGCGCGCCATATTGCAGGCATCGGCCCCCAGCGCGAACATGCGGCAGATATCAAAGGCCGAGATCAGCTTGCCCGAGACGATGATCTTGGTCTTGTCGCGGATGCCAAGGCCGACCAGCGTGTTATGCACCAGCATCAACCCTTCGCGCAGGGGCGCGCCGTAATGGTCAGCAAATTCAGCGGGGGCGGCCCCGGTGCCGCCTTCCGCCCCGTCAACCGTGATGAAATCAGGCGATTGGCCGGTTTGCGCAAAGGCCTTGGCCAGCGCGAACCATTCCCACGGGTGCCCGACGCAGAATTTCAGGCCGACCGGCTTGCCACCCGACAAATCCCGCAACCGCTGCAAAAAGCTGCATAATTCCATGGGGGTAGCGAAAGCAGAATGGGAGGAGGGGCTGATGCAATCTTCGCCCACTTTGACGCCGCGCGCCTCGGCAATCGCCTCGGTCACTTTGGCGCCGGGCAGGATGCCGCCATGGCCGGGTTTTGCGCCCTGGCTCAGCTTGACCTCAATCATCTTGACCTGATCGGCGCTGGCATTTTCGGCAAAGCGATCTTCGGAAAAGCTGCCATCAGGGTTGCGGCAGCCAAAATACCCCGAGCCGATTTGCCAGACCAGATCGCCGCCCCCCGCCCGGTGAAAGCGCGAGATGGAGCCTTCGCCGGTGGTATGGGCAAAGCCACCCATCGCCGCACCTTTGTTCAGCGCCTCAATCGCGGTGGGGGACAGCGCGCCGTAAGACATGCCCGAAATGTTCAGCACCGAGGCGCGATAGGGTTTCTTGCAGCCCGCCCCGCCAATGGTCACGCGAAAGTCCTGGCTGGGCAGATGCGAGGGGCGCATCGAATGGTTGATCCATTCATGGCCGATTTTCTCCACATCCAGCAGCGTGCCAAAGGGGCGCAAGCCGTCAATCCCCTTGGCGCGGCGATAGACCAGCGCGCGCTGTTCGCGGGAAAACGGCGTCGCGTCCTGATCGCTTTCCACGAAATACTGGCGGATTTCGGGGCGAAAGGTTTCCAGCAAGAACCGCAACCGGGCCGAGATGGGGTAATTGCGCAGCACCGAACTGTGCGGCTGTGTCAGGTCAAACAGGCCAAGCGCCGAAAAGGACATGGCCAGCACCGTGATAAGCCCGCCCCAGATCGGGTGATAGACCGTGACGGCAAGCCCGACAGGCACCGCCAGAAGCACCAGCGCAAGCGGTGTGTAACGCAGGGGGAACATATCAACCTCTCAATCCGGCGCGGTTCTGGGCATCCTGCGCCCGTGCCCTTAAATCAAGGTTAACGCTAGCGGGTCTGGCCCCGGCTTGCCAAGTTTATTTGTAAAGGTGCAGGTCAGGCGCGCTGCAACAGATCCCAGCGGTTCCCGAACGGGTCGCGCCAGATGGCAACCTTGCCATAGGGTTCTTGCCTGGGGGCTTCTTCGAACACCACGCCTGCGGCCTGCATACTGGCGTGGTCACGGTCAAAATCATCGGTTTCCAGAAACAGAAACACGCGGCCCCCGCTCTGATCGCCGATGCGGCGGTTTTGCTGGCGGGTTTCGGCCCGTGCGAGGATGAGCGAGGCCCCGCGCCCACCGGGGGGTGACACCCGGACCCAGCGTTTGCGGCCCTGATCGACATCTTCGGCAAGGTCAAACCCCATCACATCCACATAAAACCGGATTGCCGCATCATAATCGGGCACCACGAGGGCAAGGGCGGCGATGGCTTGGGTCATCGTTTGATCGGGGGGGCGGGCATGTCGGTTGGCCGCTCTTTCGGGCTGCGGCCATCGGGCAGGTTGATGCGGGCGACCTGCTCGGCAATCGGGTCGACGGAAAGGGGGTGCAGCTCGGCGGTGTGGGCCTGCGGATCACCGATCGGTTGCCAGCTTCCCGCCTTGAAAATCTCCAGCCCTGAAAAGCCTGCCTTATAGCCCATTTTCCGGCTGCCCGGCACCCAATAGCCCAGATAGACAAAGGGCAGCCCCGCGGCGCGCGCAATCTCGATATGGTCGAGAATCAGGAAGGTGCCCAAAGAGCGCGCGGTCAGATCGGGGTCATAGAAGGAATAGACCATGCTCAGCCCGTCATCGAACACATCCGTCAGACACACGGCAGACAGATCGGCGGGGCCGCGCCCTTCGGTTTCGGAATATTCGATGACGCGGCTGCGGATCGGGGTTTCCTCGATCATCGCGGCGAATTCGAAAATATCCATATCGGCCATCCCACCTTCGGCATGGCGGAAATCCAGATAGCGGCGGAACAGGGCATATTGGTCCTCGGTTGCCCAAGGGCTGGTGGCGTTGCGTTTCAGCGCCGCATTGCGCCGCAACACCTTGCGCTGGGTGCGCGTGGGCGTGAAATCGGCCACGCGGATACGGGCCGAAAGGCAGGCCGAACATTCCGCACAAGACGGGCGATACAGCACATTCTGCGAGCGGCGGAAGCCTTGCTTGGACAGCGTGTCATTCAGCTTTTGCGCATGTTCCCCTTGCAGCGCGGTGAACAGCTTGCGCTCCATCCGGCCTTCCAGATAGGGGCAGGGCTGTGGGGCGGTCACATAGAACTGCGGGGCGAGGGGAAGGGTGTGTCGCATCTCTGTCCGGAAAAGCTGTAAATCAGCGACAGGTTAGCAAGCACACCCGCGCGCGCCAAGGAAAGACTGCATGGTTTTTCGACAGAAATTCAGGAATTTGCAGGTTTTCGCCGGGGGCGCGCAGAATGTGCGGTCAGTAACGGGCGCTGCGGTTGATGGCGACGCTGCCCAGCACGGTATCGGTCAGCCCTTGGCCGCGCGGGCTTAGGATCATCATCGCGACAGACAGCACCTGCGGCAGCACAAGGCTGCTGCTGACCAGATAGCCCAGCGTATGCACAAAGGCGGTTCCGGTATCAAAGGGGCGGCCATCGGCGCGGCGGAATTCAATCGCCGCAAGGCGCATGCCCAGCGTGGCCGAGCCGCTGCTGATCGTGACCCAGCGATAGGCGGCATTCACCACCACGAACAGCACCGGCAGAAAGAACAGCGCGGTAAAGGCGGTAAACGGCACGATCAGCGCGGTCAGGATCATGGTGAGCAGCGTATCAATGACCCAAGCGACCCCGCGCTTGGCGGTGACGCCTTCGTAAAATTCGGCGTTATAGTCCGGGTCGGGCAGGGCGTTGGCGAACATGATGTGCTGGTCCTTGAAGCAAAGGGGGGCGGCCCCTGAGGTGGGCCGCCCGTCCGGGTTTATCAATAGGCCGAGACATCTTTGGCGGCGTCATCGGCGGTGTTGCGCTTCACGCGCTCATCCATGAAGGCGTCGAATTCCTGCTTGTCCTTGGCATCGCGCAGACGTTTCAGGAAGGCTTCAAACGCTTCTTGTTCCTCTTCCAGACGGCGGATGGTTTCGCTGCGATAGGCATCGAAGGCCGTGTTGCCAGTGGAAGCGGTTTTCCAATCGCCATGGGAATGGCGGCGGGCGCGGCAGGCGGAACGGTTGAACATGCGTTTACTCCAGATCATATAGGCGAGGATGGCAAGGCCGACAGGCCAGACGAAAATGAACCCCAGCACCATGGCTGCAATCCATGCGCCTTTGCCGCGATCATCCAGCCAGCCCTCGACGCGGCGAGGCCAGCTTGTGATGCCGTGGGGTAGGCTTTGGGTCGATGTGTCATACATTGTGGACTCTCCGTTCAAAGGGGTTGCGGTTCGGGGTTATGTTTATTCCTTTTACATTACCAAGATTGCCACGATGCCAGCGCTTTTCAAGTCTTTATGTTAAAGAAATTTACATTTTTTGAGGGTTGGAGGTAAAATTCAGGTCAAGTCATTGAAGTTAAGATATAAAATATTGTCAGCCTGTGTGTCTGTGCGCCTTTGGCGGCCAACCGATCGCAGCCGGGCGGTGTAAAAACGCGCTTTGCCGCACAGCCTGTGCGGGCCGCAGAAATATCCGCTGCGCCCGATTGACCGCGCCGCGCCTGCTGGGCATTCTGCGCGGCATGTCGCATATGCCCTTCGCCCCCCGCATCACCCGCAAACCGCTGCCCTATGACTCCGCCGCCGGGGCCGAGATTGCGGCGCGCTTTGCCGATATTGACCCTGCTGTGCTGCCCGTTCTGGTAGGGGCGGCGGGGTGCAGCCCGTTTCTGGCCGATCTGATGCAGCGCGAGGCTGATTGGCTGCGCGCCGCCCTTGCCCGCGCCCCGGAAACGGCGGTGGCGACAGAGCTTGCGGCGCTAAAGGATCTGTCGCTGGACGCTTTGGGCGCGGGCTTGCGGCAGGCCAAGCGGCGGGTGGCCTTGCTGGCAGGCTTGGCTGACCTTGCGGGCGTCTGGCCGCTGGAGGCGGTGACAGGCGCGCTGACCGATCTGGCCGACCGCGCGGTGGACCTGTCGCTGAAGCGGTTGGTCGCCGAAGAAATCCGGCGCGGCAAGATCCCCGGCGCGGTGGCCGAGGATGCCGAGACAGCGGCGGGCATGGTGGTCTTTGCCATGGGCAAGATGGGCGCGGGGGAGTTGAATTACTCCTCGGATATCGACCTGATTTGCCTGTTTGATGAAAGCCGCTATCCCGACAGCGCCGCCGAGGCCCGCAGCGCCTTTATTCGTGTCACGCGCAAGATGGCGGCCTTGGTGGGCGACCGCACGGCGGAAGGCTATGTGTTCCGCACCGATCTGCGGCTGCGCCCGGATGCGGCGGTGACACCGGTCTGCCTGTCTTTCGCGGCGGCGGAAAGCTATTACGAAAGCGTGGGCCGCACATGGGAACGCGCGGCCTGGATCAAGGCGCGGCCTTGCGCAGGGGACATTGCGGCGGGGGAGCGGTTTATCAAGACGCTGACGCCGTTTGTCTGGCGCAAGCATCTGGATTTTGCGGCCATTCAGGATGCGCATGACATGCGGCTGCGCATTCGCGATCACCGCCGCCTGCATGGGCCGGTGGTGGTGGAAGGCCATAACATGAAGCTGGGCGTGGGGGGCATCCGCGAGATTGAGTTTTTCACCCAGACGCGGCAGTTGATTGCAGGCGGGCGCGACCCCGATTTGCGCGGCCGCCAAACCGTGCCGGGCCTTGCCGCACTGGCCGAAAAAGGCTGGATTGCGCAAGACACCGCCGCAGAATTGACCCAGCTTTACCGCGCGCATCGGGAAATCGAGCATCGGTTGCAGATGGTGCATGACGCGCAGACGCATGACATGCCAGCCACCGCCGATGGCATCGCCCGGATCGCGATGTTCTGCGGAGAGCCGGATGTCGCCGCGTTTCGCGCCAGCCTGACCGCGCGGCTGGAACGCACCGACCATCTGACCGAAGGCTTCTTTGCCCCCGGCGAGGCAGAGGAAGGGCCAGAGCTGTCCGACAGTGCCCGCGACATCGTGCGCGGCTGGGACAGTTATCCTGCGCTGCGGTCTGAACGCGCGGGCACGATTTTCCGTCGCGTGCGCCCCGGCCTGTTGAAACGGTTGCAACGCGCCGCCAACCCGGATGAGGCCTTGATTGCCTTTGATGGGTTTCTGGCGGGCCTGCCTGCCGGGGTGCAGATTTTCTCCTTGTTCGAGGCGAACCCGCAGCTTGTTGATCTGATAGTTGATATTGCCGCCACCTCGCCCGCGCTGGCGCTGTATCTGTCGCGCAATGGCGCTGTGCTGGATGCGGTGATCGGCGGCAGTTTCTTTGCCGCTTGGCCGAGTTTGGGCGCATTGTCGGCGGGGCTGACAGCGGCGCTGGCCGAGATTGCGGATTATGAGCGCAAGCTGGATGCTGCGCGGCGCTGGATGAAGGAATGGCATTTCCGCATCGGTGTGCATCATTTGCGCGGGTTGATCGACGCGTTCGAGGCAGGCAAGCAATATGCCGATCTGGCCGATGCCACCTTGGCCGCGCTGTGGCCGGTGGTGGAGGCAGAGTTTGCCCGCAAATACGGCCCGCCACCGGGGCGGGGGGCGATTTTGCTGGGCATGGGCAGCCTTGGGGCAGGGCGGCTGAATGCGGAATCGGATCTTGATCTGATCGTGATCTATGATGCGGGCGATGCCGAATATAGCGACGGCAAGAAGCCATTGGCGATCCGGCCCTATTTCGCGCGGCTGACGCAAGCGATGGTGACAGCCGTGACCGCGCAAATGCCCGAGGGGCGGCTCTATGAGGTGGATATGCGCTTGCGGCCTTCGGGGCGGCAGGGGCCGGTGGCAACCTCGATCCATTCCTTCAAGGATTACCAACTGACCGAGGCCTGGACATGGGAGCATCTGGCCCTGACCCGCGCGCGCCCGATTGCCGGGAATGCCGATCTGCGCGCCGAGTTTGAGGGCCTGCGCCGCGAGGTTCTGGCCGCCAAGGCCGGGGGAGAAACGGTTCTGGCCGATGTGGCCGATATGCGCGCGCGGCTGGCCGCTGCCAAACCCGCAAGCGGGCCGTGGGATGCCAAGAACGGGCCGGGGCGCTTGATGGATATCGAACTACTGGCGCAGACGGCGGCGTTGCAGGCAGGCGACCCCGCGCGGCGGGTGGAGCCGCAGTTGCGCGCTGGCGTGAAACGTCAATTCCTGTCGCAATCGGATGAGCAGGCGGTGCTGGATGCCTACAGGCTTTGCTGGCGGCTTCAGGCAGCCTCGCGCTTATTGACCGACAAGGCGCTGGATTTTGAAAAGCTGGGGATCGGCGGGCGGGCGTTCTTGCTGCGCGAAACCGGGCAAACCGATGTGGCAGCGCTGAGCGCGCGGCTGACAGAGGCGCTGGCCGGGGCCGAAGCCGTGATTGCGCGATTGATAACGGCCCCATAGTGGCCAACGGGGATGGATAGCAGATGATGGACCTGAAAACAGCGGACCCGAAAGGCTTGATCCGCGAAAGCTATCGCATCGAGGGGATCACCTTGGGTGAATGTCGGTCCATCTTCATGGATTGGGCGCTTAGCCTGCCTGTCGATGCCGAAACCGGCCCGGCCTTGCGGCATCTGTTGGCGACCTATGCCGCAGCGGCGCCAGAGCATCCGATGAACGGGGTGCTGGAGGCCGCCTTGACCGCCCCCAGCGCAGCAAAGCGCCGGGGCGGGCGTGCGGGGCGGGTGCGGCAATAAGTGCCGCAATAAGGGTTAGCGCAGTTTCGCCGCCTCGGCTGCGATGGCGGTAATCCCGGCCCAATCGCCTGCGGCCATCAGGTCCACAGGGGCCACCCAAGAGCCGCCGACGCACAGCACATTCGGCAGTTTCAGATAGTCATTGGCATTTTTCAGGCTGATGCCCCCGGTCGGGCAAAACTTGACCTGTGGGATCGGCGCACCAATCCCTTTCAGCGCGGGCGCACCGCCCGATGCCTCGGCGGGAAAGAATTTCTGCACCGTATAGCCCAGTTCCAGCAGGGTCATCACCTCGGTCGCGGTGGCGGCACCGGGCAGCAACGGCAGTTCAAATTCTGCGCAGGCATCCAGCAGCTTGGCCGTGGCACCGGGCGAGACGCCGAATTTCGCGCCGGCCTCTTTCGCGGCTTTCACATCATCGCGTGTCAGCAACGTGCCTGCGCCGACCACACCACCCGGCACGTCGGCCATCGCACGGATCACGTCCAGCGCGGCGGGGGTGCGCAAAGTCACCTCCAGCGCGGGCAGGCCCCCGGCCACCAGCGCGCGCGCCAGATCGGCGGCCTTGCTGGCATCCTCGACCACCAGCACCGGAACCACCGGGGCAAGGTTGCAAATCTCAAGCGCGTGGCGGGATTGTTCGGCGGGCGTCATGGCGCGGATATCCTTTTCTGGGGCCTGATGTTCAGGCGCGGGCGCGGCAGCGCCGCAGATTTTCTGCGCCGAGTGTTAGCGCAAACCATGGCTTCGGTCCAGCCCAATCGCGGCAGCAGGCTGGGGGCGGCATGGGGGCGGCATGGCAGCAAGAGGCGGTGCGCGTGCTGAATTTTTGGGCATTTTGCAGCGCTGATCCGGGCCAGACAGGGGCGGCGGATGACAAGTCCCGTCATGAAAATCTTGTCATTTGAACTGACCAGCGCGCCTCGCGAAAGGTCAACAGGCGCGGCCCTGCCATGGTTGGGCGGCGCGGTTTTTTGACCGAAAATTGAAAGGAAAAAGGATGACTTACACAAGACTGGCGCGCGGCGCGGTGGCCGTTGCAGCGGTGCTGTCGCTCTCGGCCTGTTTGGGCAGCGGGGGCGGCGGCGGTGCTGGCGCAGGGGCTGGCGCAGGCGCGGGTGGTGGCACCGCCAATTTCGCAGCAGCCCTGAGCGAGGTGCAGGGGCGTATTCCCACCAGTGACATGCCAACCTCTGGCTCGGCCACCTATGCCGGGCAGGCGCAGGTTGATCTGCGCAAATCCGATGGCAGTATGCCGGGCAAGCTGACGGGCGATCTGAAGCTTGAGGTTGCCTTCAAGCCTGCCAATTCCGACCCGGACACTTTCGCCGATAACGTCACCGGCACCGCCGGAAATTTCGTGCTGGATAAAGACGGCACCGATGTCGCCATTCCGGGCACGCTGACCGCAGGGATTGGCAGTCTGACGGCGGTTGCCACCAGCACCGAGCAAACGCTGACCGGTATTCCCGTGGTGGGGTCCGTGACCACACGCACGGGCGCGATGAGCGTTTACTACGGCGGAGAGCTGGACATGACAGAGGCAGGCGGCAGCGCCAATTCCGATGTTCTGCTGAGCACGGGCGGCAGCTTTGTCGGCGCGGGTGGCACAGGTGTTCACGGGGCGGCCAGCTTGCTGACCCATGCGCCGGGCAGCCCCACCACGCCAGAGTTCACCTCGGGCGAGGGGTATTTCTGGTTGAACCGTCAGTAAGGCCACGATCACCGGACCCGGTGATCCTTGGGCAGGGGCGGCAACACGCCCCTGCCAACAGAAAAGAGGAAGAGAAAGATGGAACGCAGATCAATCAGGTCTTGGCTTTTGGCGGGCGCGGTCGTGCTGTGTGGCCTTGGCACGGGGGCTGTGCGGGCGGGCACGCTGGACGATGCCGAGGCCGCCTTGCGCGCGCAGGCCCCGCAACGGGCTGCAGCACTATTGCAAGGCTTCAGCCCCGCCACGCCGCAGGAGCGGGGCCGCATGCTATGGGCCCTTGCGGTGATCGAGATGCAGCAAGATCGCTTTGCCGCTGCCATCCCGCATCTGGAGGCGCTGGTTGTGCTTGCGCCGGATGATGCCTCGGTCCGGCTGGAGTTGGGGCGGGCCTATTTCATGACGCAGGCCGATGGGGCGGCGCGCAAACAGATAGCCGCCGCGCAGGCCGGAAACCTGTCTGCGACCGAGCGCGGCTATGCCGAGCAATTCTTGCAGCAAATGGCGGAGCGCAAAACCTCGGAAACCTATCTGAGCTTTGCGCTGATCCCTGAATCCAACGCGGTGAAGCGCACTTCGGCCGAGACGATGGATATCGGGGCTTTGACCTTCCGGCTGAACGCCAATGCGCGCAAACAGGCCGGGGTGGGGTTGCGTCTGGGGTTTGGCCATACGCTGCTGCCACGGCTGGGGAACGGGTTGCAGGGGCGGCTTGGTCTGCATTTTGACGGCAAGCTGTATCGCCAATCCGATATTTCCGAGGCGACGATCACCGCCGAAGCAGGGCTGGATAAAACCCTTTCGCCGCGTGCTGTGCTGCGGGGCGGGGTGTTGGCGCAACTGCGATTTCTGGGTGGAAGGGAATATTCGCGCGGGCTGGGGGGCTATTTGTCCTACAGCGCCTCTATCGGCACGGCAGGCCGCTTTGATGCGCGGGCCGAGGTGATGAAGCTGACCTATCCGGGCTATTCCGGTGCGGATGGGTTGCGCAGCACGCTGAGCCTTGGTTATCGCCATGCGGTTTCGCCATCCTTGGTGCTGACGGGGAATGTGGTGCTTAGCTACATGGATGCCAATCTGGCGCGGGACTCCGGGCCAAGTGGCGCGCTGACGCTGGGGCTGGAAAAGGCCTTTGATGGCGGTTTCGTGCTGGCGGGCAGCGTGACGAAAGGCTTTTTGCGGCGCGAGGCGCGGTCGGCCCTGTCAGTCAACCCGCGTCGCGATGATCTGAGCGTGATCACGCTGCGGGCCTATCACAGCCGTTTCCAGATCAAAGGCTTCGCGCCGACACTGGAGATCAGCCATGAGCGGCAGAAATCCAATATCGTGTTGAACGATTACGCCAATACGCGCGTCTCCATCGGTTTTACCAAGCGGTTCTGACGGGGGCGGGTGCCCCCCTAGACCACCCGCGCGCCTTCGGTCGAGGGGCCGACATTCCGGCGGAACACCTCGAACAGCTCGCGCCCGATGCCATGGGCATTGCCCGACAGATCGGCCTGCGCAAGCGGGCGGGTGCTCAGGTCAACGCCCACCGCCTCCAGCGTGCCGGCATTGGCATCCAGCCGCACAACATCGCCATCGACCAGCCGCGCCAGCGGTCCACCACAGGCGGCCTCGGGCGAGACATGGATCGCGGCGGGCACCTTGCCACTGGCCCCCGACATGCGGCCATCGGTGACAAGCGCCATGCGCAAGCCACGGTCCTGCAGCACGGTCAGCATCGGGGTCAGCGAGTGGAGTTCCGGCATCCCATTGGCGCGCGGGCCTTGGAAGCGCACGACGACCACAGTGTCACTGGTGAATTCATTGGCGCGGAACGCCTCTTTCACCGCCTCTTGGGTGTGGAAAATCCGCACCGGAGCCTCGATCACATGGCGTTCGGGCGCCACGGCAGAGACTTTGATGACCCCGCGCCCCAGATTGCCGGACAGTTGCTTGAGGCCCCCCACGGCGGCAAACGGGTCGGCCACCGGGCGCAGGATTTTCTCGTTCAGGCTGCTGGCGGCACCGTTTTCCCAAACCAGCGCCTCGCCTTGCAGCTTGGGTTCACGGCGATAGGCGTCCAGCCCGTCGCCGATGATGGTCTTGGTGTCCGGGTGCAATAGGCCCGCATCCAGCAATTGCCCGATCATGAAGCCAAGGCCCCCTGCGGCGTGGAAATGGTTCACATCGGCCAAACCGTTGGGGTAAACCTTGGCCATCAGCGGCACCGCATCCGAGATATCGGCGAAATCTTCCAGATCCAGCAGCACCCCTGCCGCGCGCGCCATGGCGGGCAAATGCAGCACGAGGTTGGTAGAGCCGCCGGTGGCCATCAGGCCCACCATGCCATTGACGAAGGTGCGTTCGTCCAGCACCTCACCCGCCGGGGTGAAATGGTTGCCAAGCGCTGTGATGGCGGCGGCGCGTTCCACCGCGGCCCCCGTCAGCGCATCGCGCAAACCGTTGCCGGGGTTGACGAAGCTGGAACCGGGCAGGTGCAGCCCCATGAATTCCATCAGCATCTGGTTGGTGTTGGCCGTGCCGTAAAAGGTGCATGTGCCGGGGCCGTGATAGCTGGCCATCTCGGCCGCCATCAATTCGGCGCGGCCCACCTTGCCTTGGGCAAAGGCGTTGCGCACGGCGGATTTTTCATCATTCGGCAAGCCGCTGGGCATCGGGCCTGCGGGCACAAAGACCGCCGGAATATGGCCGAAGGTCGCGGCTGCGATCACCAGACCGGGGACGATCTTGTCGCAGACGCCAAGGTAAAGCGCTGCGTCAAACACGTTATGCGACAGCGCCACCCCTGCGGCCAAAGCGATCACATCGCGGGAAAACAGGCTGAGTTCCATCCCCGGCTGGCCTTGGGTCACGCCGTCACACATCGCCGGCACGCCGCCCGCCACTTGCGCCGTGGCCCCGGCCTTGCGGGCCGCCGCCCGGATCAGATCGGGGTAGCGTTCATAGGGCTGATGCGCCGAGAGCATATCATTGTAAGCCGTCACGATACCGATATTGGGCGCGCGGTCAGCCACCAGCGCGTCCTTGTCGCTGCCCATCGCGGCATAGGCATGGGCCTGATTGCCGCAAGACAGATGCGCGCGCGCCGGGCCTTTGGCAACGGCCGCCGCCATGCGGCCCAGATAGTCGCCCCGGCTTTGGGCCGACCGTTCGCGGATACGGTCTGTCACGCGATCAATCGTGCTGTTCAGGGTCATGGCGGGCCTCGCGGTTCGTGGAAAGGGGATTTGCACCTATTGTTAGCGCTAACGAGGCCAAAAGAAAAGGCCTGCAACACGGGATTCAACGGCTATTTCGCCGCAGTTTGCAAAAACCTGCCGATGGCTGGGGCCGGGGCTGCTGGCCGCTTCAGGCCCGAAATTGTTGCAAATTGACGTAAGGGCCTGTGCCCGATTTGCCACGATTGTTTCCGAACAGGCTTCAAACGCCCAGTAATGCACGATCGTTTCCGTATTTCCGCCACATTCTGCCGACAAAGCTTAACGCAAGATTAAAGGGCACAAAACGCACCGAAAGGAAAAGCCATGAAGGCTGTTCGTATCATTCTCGCGCTTGGCTTGGCACTTGGGCTGTCGGCCTGTGGCGGCACCGATCTTGCATCGCGCAACGCGCCGCTGCACACATCCGACCTGCCGCAAGCACAGCCATCGGCGCAAAAGCGGGTGGTTTTGTCGTCGCAATATAACGTCACCGAAATCCGCATCACCGTGCCGCGCACGCTGAAAGTGTCGGAGGCGAACCTGTTTTACCCCAATGCCGATATCGTCTGGCGCGGAGAGCCCTTGGGCGACCGTCACATTCAGGTGCATTCCATCTTTACCGATGCTTTCGGCATGGGCACCGCGCAGATGAAATCGGGGCCAGAGGTGATTGTGGAAGCCGAAGTAAAGCGCTTTCACGGCGTGACCGAAAAAACCCGCTATACGGTGGGCGGTGTGTTCAACATGGAATTCGTGCTGACCGTGCGTTCGGCCAAAACCGGTGAGGTGCTGGACGGGCCGCGCTTTGTCGAGGCGAATGCCAAAGCCTCGGGCGGGAGTGCCGCGATTGAAGAAGAGCAGGCCGGCCGCACCCAGCGCGTAGTGGTGATCGAGACGCTGCGCGCCAAGATCAAACAGGAACTGTCGCAGAAATATGAGATGACGCCGATCAGCCGGAACCTCGGCCCCATCGCGCTGACTCCGGGGCGCCTGATGGAACAGGTGCCGCTGCCGCTGTAATTGCGCGGGCTGCAACAGACGGGCTTTCGCAAGCCAACGGAAACCGATATGGGGAGGGGCATGAACAGCACCTCCCCTTCGCATGACAGCGACCCCGCAAGCACCGGGCCGAATGATCGGCCCATCGTCCGTTTGAAACCGAAAGCCGAAGCGCGGGCGATCCGCCACGGCTTTCCTTGGGTTTATGCTGATGAGCTGGTGACAGACCGGCGCACGCAAAAGCTGGCCCCCGGCGCGCTGGCCGTGCTGGAAGATAGCGACCGCCGCCCGATGGGGCTGGTGACGGTCAACACCAATTCCAAGATCATCTGCCGGATGCTGGACCAGAACCCCGAGGCCGAGATTGATCAGCCTTGGCTGGAGGCGCGGCTGGCCCGTGCGCTGGCGCTGCGTGAGCGGCTGTATGACGCGCCCTTCTACCGTTTGGTGCATGCCGAAGCCGATGGTCTGCCCGGCGTGGTGATTGACCGCTTTGGCGATACGGCGGTGATCCAGCCCAACGCCGCTTGGGCCGAGGCGCATATCGCGCCGCTGGTCGCTGCCCTGATCGCGGTGACGGGTGTGACCAATGTGCTGAAAAACGCCACCGGGCGCGCCCGCAGTCTTGAGGGCCTCGGCGAAGAAACCGTGGTGATGGCGGGCGCGGTTGATGCACCCATTGCCGTGCCGATGAACGGGGCGACCTATCTGGCCGATCTGATTGGTGGGCAGAAAACCGGGCTGTTCTTTGACCAACGCCCCAACCACGCCTTTGCTGCCCGTCTGGCACGCGGCGCGCGGGTGCTGGATGTGTTTTCCCATGTCGGCGGCTTTGGGCTTGCCGCACTCGCGGGGGGGGCGGCTTCGGTGCTGGCGGTGGATGGTTCCGCCCCGGCGCTGGCGCTGGCGGAACAAGGGGCTGCGGCGTCTGGCTTTGCCGATCAGTTCACCACGCGGCAAGGCGATGCCTTTGCGGTGCTGGAGGCATTGGCCGCCGAGGGTGCGCAGTTTGATGTGATCATTTGTGACCCGCCCGCCTTTGCCCCGGCCAAACCGGCGCTGGAGGCAGGCTTGCGCGCCTATGAACGGGTGGCCCGTCTGGCCGCCCCGCTGGTGGCGCCCGGTGGCTATCTGGGGCTGTGTTCTTGTTCCCATGCCGCCGATCTGGCGTCGTTCCGCAATGCTTGCGGGCGTGGGATTGGGCGTGCCGGGCGGCGGGGGCAGCTTTTGCACACCGGTTTTGCCGGGCCGGACCATCCGATGCTGCCGCAACTGGCGGAAAGCGGCTACCTCAAGGCGCTGTTTTACCGGCTTGACGGGATGGCGTGACAGGTGAAGCTGGCGCTGGATGCCTGCGTTCTGTTTCCGACAGTGATGCGCGAGGTGCTGCTGGCCGTGGCAGGGCAGGGGCTGTTCACGCCTGTGTGGTCGGACCGTATTCTGGGCGAGTGGCAGCGCGCCGCCTCGCGCTACGGCGCCGAGGCGGAGGGCGAGGCACTGGCCGCTATTGCCCGCGCGCAAGACCTGTTTCCCAATGCGCGGGTGAAACCGCAGCCGGGGCTGGAAAACCGCCTGCACCTGCCCGATGAAAATGACATTCACGTTCTGGCCACGGCGATTGCAGGCCATGCCGATGCCATTGTCACGCTGAACGCCAAGGATTTTCCGCGCGGGCTGTTGCAAGCCGAAGGGCTGGCCCGCCGCGACCCCGATGGGCTGCTGTGGGAGCTGTGGTCGCATCACCCCGAACAGGTCGAGGCGGCGCTGGAACAGGTGCGCGCCACCGCCTCGCGCCTGTCGGGCGAGGAGAAGGCGCTGAAACCGCTTTTGAAACGCGCGAAGCTGACACGACTGGCCCGCGCCCTTGGCGCGGAACAATAGGCCCGCCGTAGGCGCAGGGCATTAGGCCCGCCGTAGGCGCAGAACATTGGGCCCGCCATAGGCACAAATCCGGGCAGAAGATGACAAATCCTGTCCTCTTTCAGAGGTTTCTTGCCCGAACTGCCTGCGCTGACTAACATCATCCCAACCCCTGCTATGGAGTGTTGTGATGCTTGCCAAAACCCTTCGATCGCTTGTCGTGATGGCCTTGCTTGGCCTGCCGCTTGGGGCCTCTGCACAAACAGACCCCTATGCCGGGATGGACCCGCAATTGGTGGCCGGTGCGCAGGCGGGCAACCCGTTTGACATGCTCAACCTCGGTCTTGCGATGGTGCTGGCCGACCGGTCCGAGGCGGTGCAACGCGATGCGCTGGAATGGTTTACCAAAGCCTATGGTTTGGCCAATGATAACCCCGATGGGCTGGATGCGCGGCTTGCAGGCTATGCCCTGCGCGAAATGGGCAATGCCGAAAAGGCGCTGTCGAATTTCCGCACGGCGCTGGGCCATTATGAGGAGGCCGAGCGCCTGTTCCGCAGTCTGCCCGCCGCCGATGAATACAACCGCATGATCGCTGTTCTGCTGGAAGATCAGGGCATCGTGCTGCAAGACCTGTCACGCTATGAGGATGCGCTGCGCCCGCTGAAAATCGCCTATGACTGGCACTTGAGCCAAGACCCGCCGCAGCGCCGCGATGCCGCCAATGTGCTGCTGAATGCAGGCACGGCGCTGGAACGGCTGAAACGCTATGACGAGGCGCTGGAGGTCTATAAGTGGAGCTTTGACATCTTTAGCGAAACCGATGGCGAAACCAGCGCTGTCGTGGGCTATCTGTCCAACAATATCGGCTGGGTCTATGTGCAGACCAAGAAATTCAGCGAGGCACGGCAATGGCTGGAAATCGCCCTGAAAATTCTGGAACCGCTGGAAGGGGCGATGTCGTATAATGTCACCATCCTGCGCATCAATATGGGCCTTGTCGCGGTGGAGGAAGGCAAGGCCGAGGAGGCCATTCGCTGGGGCCTGCTGTCCATGCCCTATATCGCGCAGAACCGGCAGCAAACGCTGGCCATTCAGCGCTGGAATTTCGAATCCCTATCGCGGGCTTTCACCATGCGCGGCGAGCCAGAGCGTGCGATCTTCTTTGGCAAGCTGGCGGTGAATGCCCAGCAAGCGATCCGCGCCAATAACAAAGGCGATACGCCCGATGACACGCAGGAATTGCAGGCCGAATGGCGCAGGCTCTATCAGTCGCTGGCCGATCTGCTGATCTCGCAGGGGCGGATATCTGAGGCGCAAGCCGTGCTGAACATGGAAAAAGAGGAGGAGGTGTATAACTTCCTCAAACGTGATGGGGCCGCGGATATCACCAAAACCCGCGCCACGCTGAACAATTCCGAGCTGAGCGAGGAGCAAAAGCTGGAAACCCTTGCCGCGCTGCCGATTGCCGCCGAAATGGAACTGCGCAACCTGACGGCCAAGCTGGATGCAGGCACCGCGACCGAGGAGGATGAGAACCAGCTTTTCCTGCTGCAAGACGCGTTGCAGCAAGCCACCGACCAGTTTGATGCCGCTGTCACCGCCTTTCTGGCGCAAACCAGCGAAACGGAAAAGGCCGCCCTGACCGATCAGTTCGACGCGACAGGCAGCTATCAGGCCGATCTGGCGAAATTGCCAAGGCGCACGGCGATCCTGCAAATCGCCACCCTGCCGGATGCGGTGCATCTGTTTTTAACCCTGCCCAACCTGACCTTCCATGAAAAGGTCGATATGCCCCGCGCCGATCTGGCGCGTTTGGTGTTTGACGGTTTGCAAGCGATCGAGTCGCTGGACCCAGAGGCCCCGGCCCGGTTGCAGGCATTGCATAAGGTGCTGTTTGCGCCGATGCAGCAAAAGCTGATCGACAGCGAGGTAGAGGTGGTGATGCTGAACCTTGACGGGTTCTTACGCTATGTGCCCTTTGCCGCGCTGCATGATGGCGACGGCTATCTGATCGAACGCTTTGCCTTTTCGCTGTATACCCCGGTGGTGAAAACCGATTTCACCACGCCTGCGCGCGAAGACGCCAAGACCGCGGGTTTTGGTGTAACGGCGGCGCATCCGGGCTTTTCGCCGCTGCCGGGCGTCAAGACCGAGTTGGACACCATCTTTGGCCCCGCGCCGGGGCAAGGTGTGCTGTCTGGCCCGACCGCGCTGGATGCCGGGTTTGACGAACGCTCATTGCGGCGCAGCTTGCTCAAACGCCCTGCCATTCTGCATATCGCCAGCCATTTCAACCTTGTGCCGGGGGCCGAGGATGACAGCTTTTTGCTGCTGGGCGACGGGGCGCATCTGCCGCTGTCGAAAATCCGCAAGACCGAGGCGCTTAGCTTCAAAGGCGTTGATTTGCTGACGCTGTCGGCCTGCCAGACCGCGCGCGGGTCCGATGGCGACGGGGCCGAGATTGACGGTTTCGGCACCACGGCGCAACTGAACGGGGCAGGGGCGGTGATGGCCTCGCTTTGGCCGGTGTCGGATGCCGCGACCCCAGTGCTGATGCGCGATTTCTATCGTGGCATCATGGTCGAAGGGCTGGACAAGGCCGAGGCGCTGCGCCGGGCGCAGCTGGTCATGTTGCATGGCGGCGAGATGGTGGCCACGGTGACAGACCGCGCCGCCGCCGCCCTTGATGCCCCCGACGCGCCGCTGAAACAGGGCACCGATCACCCTTACTTCTGGTCGGCCTTCGTGCTGATGGGCAATTGGCTGTAACTGCGCCCGCCCGCGTGCAGCCAATGCTTTACCTTGGCCGTGGTTCCGCCTTAGAAGGGGCAGGACAACAGGAGCCCCAACATGCCGATGCCCATGACATTTGACCGCAAGATCAAGATCGCCCCCTCCATCCTTTCCGCCGATTTCGCCAATTTCGGGGCCGAATGCCGCGCGATAGAGGCCGAAGGCGCGGATTGGGTGCATGTCGATGTGATGGATGGGCATTTCGTGCCGAATATCACCTTTGGCCCCGCCACCTGCGCCGCCATCCGCCCGCATATCAAAGGCGTGATGGATGTGCATCTGATGATCGCCCCGGTCGACAGCTATATCGAGGCTTTTGCCAATGCCGGGGCCGATGTCATCTCGGCACACTTGGAGGCCGGGCCGCATATTCACCGCACCCTTCAGGCCATTCGCGGGGCAGGGGCCAAGGCAGGCCTTGCCATCAACCCCGGCACAGCCGTAGAGGCGGTGGAATACCTACTCGATATGGTCGATCTGATCTGCGTGATGACGGTAAACCCCGGTTTTGGCGGGCAAAAATTTATCCACTCGCAGGTGGCAAAGGTCGCCAAACTGCGCTCCATGATCGGTGATCGCCCGGTGCATATTGAAATCGACGGCGGTGTCACCCCCGAAACAGCGCCCTTGGTGGCCGCTGCCGGGGCGGATGTGCTGGTCGCAGGCTCTGCCGTGTTCAAAGGCGGCTCGGTCAGCAACCCGGCCCCTTACGGCACCAATATCGCCGCGATCCGCGCCGCCGCCGAGGCCGCCCTTTGACCGCCGTCATCTTCGATCTGGACGGCACGCTGATTGACAGCGCGCCCGATATTGCCGCCACAGCAAACACGGTGCTGGCAGAGCTTGGCCTCGCCAGCCTGCCGCCCGAACAGATCCGCGGGTTCATCGGCAAAGGGGTTGCAAACCTGCTGCAACGGGTGCTGGAGGCGTCTGGCATGGCCGCTGATGGCCCGCTCTTCACCCCGATGATGACCCGGTTCAACCAGCTCTACGAATCCGCCTTCACCCATACGCAGATCTATCCCGGTGTGCCCCGCGCCTTGGTGCAACTGGCGGAAATGGGCTGCGCGCTGGGCATCTGCACCAATAAACCCATCGCCCCCACCCGCGCCGTGCTGCGCCACCTTGGGCTGGACCGGCATTTCACTGCCGTCTATGGCGGCGACAGCCTGCCACAGCGCAAACCCGACCCCGCGCCGCTTCTGGCCACCGCAGGCGATCTGGGCCGCGCCCGCGTGATCTATGTCGGCGATAGCGAGGTGGATGCCGAAACCGCCGCCAATGCCAAACTGCCCTTCCTGATCTATACCGAAGGCTATCGCAAAACCCCGGTGCATGATCTGCCCCATGACGCCGCCTTCAATGATTTCAAACAATTGCCGGGGCTGGTCGCCGCCCTGATGAAAGGCTGATCCGATGGATGCCTCCTACCGCTTCACCCATGCGATCACCCGCAAACCCAGCGCCAGCATCACCGCAGGCCTGCGCGCGGTCGATATCGGCACGCCAGATCTGGTGAAAATGCAGGCCCATCACGCCGATTACATCACCGCCTTGCGCAGCACCGGCGCCAAGGTGATCGAACTCGACGCGACAGAGGCCTTCCCCGACAGCGTTTTTGTCGAAGACACCGCGCTTTGCCTGCCGCAAGGCGCTGTCATCATGCGTCCCGGCGCGCCCAGCCGCTTGGGCGAAGCCGCCGAAATGGCCCCGCATCTGCGCGCGCTTTACAGCGATGTCCGCCAGATCACCGGGGCCGAAAGCTTCATCGAAGGCGGCGATATCCTGACCACGGAAACCGAAATCCTCGTCGGCCGCTCCGCCCGCACCAATGCCGCAGGGATCATAGAACTCACCGCCTTGGTCAGCGATTGGGGCCATAAGCTGCGCGAGGTTTTCACCCCACCCGGCGTGCTGCATTTCAAAACCGATTGCTCGCTCTTGGACGCGGAAACCATCCTTTCCACCGACCGCCTCGCCGCTTCCGGCTGCTTTGCAGGCTACCGCGTCCTGCACACAGCACCGGGCGAAGAAGCCTGCGCCAATACCATCCGCTTCAATGATCTGGTGATCATGCCCGCAGGCTTCCCCAAAACCCGCGACCTGCTCGATCACGCGGGCTATAAGGTGCAAGAAATCGGCAATAGCGAATGTGCCAAACTTGATGGCGGCATGTCCTGCCTCAGCCTGCGCTTCAGCCCCGGCGGCTGATCCTGCTTTCTTTTCGGCCCAAATATCCCGGGGGGTGCGGGGGGCTGGCCCCCCGCCGCTTTCCGCCCCTCAATACACCAGATTTTTATCGCGTTCCGATTCAAACGTGACGCTGCTGCCATCTTCATAGATGATCCGCAACGTCACCTTCTGCGCCGTGCCTTTCGGCACCGTGATAAAGAACGGATAGGTCAGATCGCGGTCTTTGGATGTATTGGGCTGGCGCAGCTCGCGGTGGCAGGGCTCCATCGGCAGGCGCGTCACGGGCAATTCATCATTCAATCCGTAATAAATCTCCTGCACGCCGCAGCGCCATCCAAGGATCGCGGTGAAATAGATGTAATCAATCTCGCCATCCTCCTTGAAAGACAAGATCTGATCCTTGATCGACTGATGGATGAAGGCAGCCCCTTCGGGCGTGGTGAAATCAGTTGGCGGGGCGGTCTGGGCCATGGCGGGGCCGGTCAGGGCCAGAAACGCAACGGCCAAAGCGGATTTATGCATCTTCACTGTCCTTCTGTTTTCAAATGACTTCTGCGCCCTTATACTGTTCTCAAAATAAGAACGGGCAGGGGTAAGTATGGCGCAAGACCAAGGGCAAAATCAACGATTCAACATTGTGGCCGTTGGGCAGGCCGGGCGGCTGTCCTATGAGGCGGTGCTGCTGGCGGCCAGTTTGCGCGCCTCCAACCCTGATTTTGCGGGCCGTTTGTTCATCGCCATGCCCCAGAACGGCCCGCGCTGGAACACGGACCCGGAAATCCATGACACCGCAATTCTTGGCCTTCTGGCGGATTTCGGCGCCGAAATCCTGCCCTTCCCCTCCAAGCTGTTCGGCTCTGCCTATCCCTACGGCAACAAGATCGAATGTCTTGCCGCCCTGCCGGATGAGCCGTTTTTGTTCGTCGATACCGATACTGTTTTCACCGGCCCGCTGGCCTCGGTCGGCTTTGAATTCACGCGCCCTTCCGCCTCGATGAAGCGCGAAGGCACCTGGCCCGTGCTGGAACTTTACGGCCCCGGCTATACCGAAATCTGGAAATCGCTTTACGACCGTTTCGGGCTGGATTTTGCCAGCAGCCTTGATACCAGCCAACCCGATGAATATTGGCAGCGCTATCTTTACTTCAACGCCGGTTGGTTTTTCCACCAAAGCCCCAAGGCTTTTGGCGCGCGCTTTGCCGAATATGCGCAGGTGATCCGCGATGATGCGCCCCGCGCCTTGGTGTGTCAGCCATTGAACCCTTGGCTGGATCAGGTGGCGCTGCCCTTGGTCATCCACAGCTTTGGCGGCGCGCGCCCGGGGCCCGCGCTTGCGGGGCTTGACGGTGATGTCACCTGCCATTGGCGCACGATGCCGCTGTTTTACGCCCGCGAAAGCGATCTGGCCGTCGATCTGGTCGAACAGGTGATGGCACCGAACCCGATCAAGAAGGTGATGAAGGAATATCTGCCTTTCAAAAAGATGATCTATCAGGGCAAGGGCCGCGAGGTGCGCGCCATGTTTGACCGCGCAGATCTGCCCCGGCGCGAACAGATGATCCGCAACCAGATCAAACGCGCGGGGCTGTGGGTGCGCTAAGACGCGCGGCCATGGCTTATAGCATCATCTGAAAAAGCGATACTTGGGTCGCATTTATCATCTTTGCCGATGCACTGGCCTGCCCTAGCCTTTGGAAAAAGCCAAAGGGGGTGGCAGATGCCCGGAACAGACCTGCCCGCACGGGCGCGCGTGGTGATTGTGGGCGGCGGTGTCATTGGCACCTCTACCGCCTATCACCTGACCAAGCTGGGTATCCGCGACGTGGTGTTGCTGGAACAGGCGCAACTGTCCTCGGGCACCACATGGCACGCGGCGGGGCTGGTCGGGCAGTTGCGCGGCCATTCGGTGATGACCAAGCTGATCCAGTATTCCACCAAGCTTTATGCGGGGCTGCATGCCGAAACAGGGTTGCAGACCGGGTGGAAGAATTGCGGATCGCTGTCCGTGGCGCGCAGCGATGACCGCATGGCCTTGCTGCGCCGCACCATCGCCTCTGCCCGCGCCCAAGGCGTAGAGGTAGAGGCGCTGACCCCGAAAGAGGCGCAGGCGAAATGGCCACCGATGCAGGTGGACGACCTGAAAGGCGCGATCTGGTTGCCCGGCGACGGCAAGGCCAACCCGACCGACCTGACCCAAAGCCTTGCCAAAGGCGCACGCATGGGCGGCGCGCAGATTTTCGAAGCGGTGCGGGTGACGGGCATCACCCAAGCCGCGGGCCGGGTGACGGGGGTTGTCACCGCGCAGGGCGTGATGGAGGCCGAAATCGTGGTGAATTGCGCCGGCCAATGGGCGCGCAAGCTGGGGCTTATGTGCGGCGTCTCGGTGCCGATGCATTCGGCCGAGCATATGTATATCGTCACCGGCCCGCTGCCCGGCGTGCACCCCGATCTGCCCGTGATGCGCGATCCCGACGGCTATATCTATTTCAAGGAAGAGGTCGGCGGTCTGTGCATGGGCGGGTTTGAGCCAGAGGCAAAGCCTTGGGGCATGGCGGGCATCCCCGATGATTTCGCCTTTCAACTGCTGGAGGATGATTGGGATCAATTCGAAATTCTGATGGAAAACGCGCTGATCCGGGTGCCGGGGTTGCAAGATGCGCAGGTCAAGACATTCTATAACGGCCCCGAAAGCTTTACCCCCGACAATAACTTCCTGCTGGGCGAGGCGCCGGAGTTGCGCGGCTTTTTCGTCGGCGCAGGGTTCAATTCCATGGGCATCGCCTCGGCCGGTGGGGCGGGGATGGCGCTGGCGGAATGGATCGCCCAAGGCGCCCCCACGATGGACCTGTGGCCCGTCGATATCCGCCGCTTTGCCGGGTTTCAGAACAACCCCAGCTTTCTGCATGACCGGGTGAAGGAAACTTTGGGTATGCATTACAGCATGCCTTGGCCGAATTTTGAACAGGCCTCGGCCCGCCCGCTGCGCCGCACCGCGCTTTATGACCGGCTGTCGGGGCAAGGCGCGGTTTGGGGCAGCAAGATGGGTTGGGAACGCCCGCTTTATTTCGCGCGGGCCAAGGCCGAGGCGCAGATCGCTTACAGCTTTGATCGGCAGAACTGGCATGACACGGTGCTGGCCGAACAGCGCGCCACGCGGATGGGGGCAAGCCTGTTTGACCTGTCCTCCTTTGCCAAGCTGATGGTGGAAGGGCCGGATGCGCTGGCCGTGCTGAACCGGATTTGCGCCGCCAATATCGACCAACCGGTTGGCCGCTCCATCTATACCGGGATGCTGAATCTGCGCGGCGGCTATGAAAGCGACCTGACGGTGATGCGGCTGGGCGCGGCGCGTTTTCTGCTGGTCACAGGTTCGGCCCAAGCGGTGCATGATGCCGACTGGATCGCCAAGAACACGCCCGAGGGCGCGCGGGTCTGGGTGTCGGATGTGACCAACGCGTGGTCGGTGCTGGCAGTGATGGGGCCGCAAGCGCCCGCATTGCTGCAACGCCTCAGCCAGTCCGATCTGTCAGATGCGGCCTTCCCCTTTGCCAGCCATCGCGCGATTGATCTGGGCTATGCCACCGTCATTGCCAACCGGCTGAGCTATGCCGGAACGCCGGGGTTTGAACTGTTCGTGCCGGTGGAATTCACGCTTGGGGTTTATGAGGATATTCAGCGGCTTGGCATCACCAATGCCGGTTATTACGCGTTGGAGGCGTTGCGGATTGAAAAAGCCTTTCGCGCCTGGGGGCGAGAGTTGACGCCCGATATCACACCGCTGGAGGCGGGGCTTGGCTTTGCTGTCGATTTTGACAAGGCCGGCGGGTTTGTCGGGCAGGCGGCCTTGCTGGCGCAGCGCGGCCAAGCCTTGCGCCAACGTATCGTGCAGATCAGCTTGGCAGCGCCAGAGGCAACCTTGTGGGGCGGGGAATTGCTGCTGCGCGACGGGGAGCCTGTGGGCAAGGTGATGTCGGCGGCCTTTGGCGCGACCCTTGGGCGGCCAGTGGCATTGTGCCGGATGGAGGGCGGGGCGCTTGACGGGGCTGCGCTGTGCGCCGCGCGGTTTGAGGTGGATGTGGCAGGGCTGCGGCTGCCGGCGCTTTGGCACGCCAAGCCGCCGCTGTGACGTAGGGCGCAACGGCAGGCGTAGGGTGGGTGCAACCCACCGCCCCTTTGCCGACCACCGCCCCTTTGCCGACACGGGCGGTGGGTTACACCCACTCTACGGCACAGGGGCCGCCGCCAATTTTTGCGCGATTTCCAGAAAGGCGCTGACCAGTTTGCCGCCGCGCCGTTCCCGCAAGCAGATCAGGTTTTCTTCCATCACCATCTGCGCCTCTGCCTCCAGTGGCACGCGGATCAGGCGCGGGTCTTCGCCAAATTCCGCTACCGACACAACGCCGACACCCGCGCCCGAGGCGACAATCTCGCGCACGGCCTCACGCCCTTCGGCGGTAATGGCGGGGGTGAAGCTAAAGCCATTGGCCGCTGCGGCCTCTTCAAACTTCTTGCGGGTTTTGGACCCGTGTTCGCGCATGACCAAGGGCAGGCCCATAAGATCCTGAAACGTCAGCGCAGCACGTCCCGCCACCGGATGCCCCTTGGCCACAAAAGCGGTGATCGGCGTTGCGTTCAGCGCCAGCGTTTCAAACTCGCGGCCGGGGGGCAGATCCCCCAAGACACCCAGATCCGCCTCATAGCTGAACAGGCTCTCGATCACGGTTTCGGTGTTGCCACCGCTGATGACAACCGCGACACCGGGGTATTTTTCGCGAAACAGCGCAAGGATTTTCAGCACATGCTGCGCGCTATCGGCCACGATGCGCAAGGTGCCCGCCCGGGTGGCCCGGCTTTCGGACAAAAGCTCGCGCGCCTGATCCTCATTGTCAAACAGCCTGCGGGTGATGTCCAGCAAACGCGCACCTGCCGGGGTCAGCGTGACCTGCTTTTTATGGCGGTTGAACAAGAGGATATCATATTCCTCTTCCAATTTGCGGACCTGATCGGAAATTGCGGGCTGGGTCAGGAAAAGTTCTTCCGCTGCGCGCGAAAAGCCGCCACAAATAGCAACATAGTGAAAGGCGCGAAGCTGGACATAGCGCATCTGGGCCGTCATCCTATCGCTTGGGGTAATGCTTGCATCGAAACTAACGATTTGCCTTATGTGTTGCAAGCGCGCTTGATACGGCGCTTGAAACCGGGTCGCCCGATGCTGTTAAAGTGATGGAAAAAGGACCACTCTATGCTTCCTGTTGCCTTTCTGATCCATCTTGCCGGGGCGGTGATGTTGCTGCTTTGGGCGGTGCGGATGGTGCGCACGGGGGTGGAACGCGCGCATGGCACGCGGCTGAAGGCGGCTTTGCGCGGGGCCAAGGGGCGCACGGCGCAGATGGCATTGGTGGGTATGGTGCTGGCGGTGGTGCTGCAAAGCTCCACGGCGGTGGGTATTCTGGCGGCGGGCTTTGTGACCAGCGGGATACTGACCGTGGGCACCGGCATCGCGGCATTGCTGGGGGCCGACCTTGGCTCGGCGCTTGTGGTCAAGATATTGTCGTTCGATCTGTCGGGGTTGATCCCGTTGTTGCTGCTGGTCGGCGCCACGATGTTTCTGAAGTTTGAGGCCCGCACCGTGCGCCAGACCGGGCGGATTGTGCTGGGCATCGCCTTTATCCTGCTGTCCTTGCAAATGGTGGGGCAGGCAACGGAACCCCTGCGCGACAGCACCTTGCTGCCCGGCCTGATCGGCTATTTGCGCGGCGATCCGTTGACGGCCTTTCTGGTCGCGGCGGGGATTGCCTGGGTGGTGCATTCCTCGGTTGCGACGGTGCTGTTGTTTGTCACCTTTGCCAGTGGGGGCATGTTGCCGCTGGAGGTGGCCTTGCCGATGGTGCTGGGCGCGAACCTTGGTGGCGGCATCATCGCGGTCTGGCTGACCCGCGGGATGGAGCTGGAGGCCCGGCGCATCCCCATCGGCAACCTGATCTTTCGCGGCACGGCGGCGCTGGCGGTGCTGACGCTGTTGCAGGTGGTGGACCTGCCAATCAGCTATCTGGGCGCGACAGAACCTGTGCAACTGGTGAATTTTCACCTTGCTTTCAACCTTGTGCTGGTGCTGCTGTCCTTACCCTTCGTTGGCCCGATGGAGCGGCTGGCCGAGAAAATCCTGCCCAATCCGGTGGCCGAGGCCGACCCGGCGGCGCTGGATACCCCTGTCAGCATGTTGGACCGCGCATCGGTTGGCAACCCGACCGTGGCGCTGGCCAGTGCCAAGCGCGAATTGCTGCGCATGGGCGAAACGGTGGCGGCGATGTATCATCCGGTGATGGAACTGATGGATGGCGGCAGCCCGGAAAAGATTGCCCGCATCCGCGCGCTGGATGAAACCGTCAACCGCAAGCATACCGATATCAAGCTGTTCATCGCCGAGGTGAACCGAGGCACCCTGACCGACCGCGAGCGGCGGCAGGGCACCCATCTGACCGATTTTTCCATCAATCTGGAGCATATCGGCGATATCATCGTCAAAAGCCTGCTGAGCCTTGCCGAAACCCGCGCCCGCAAGAACCTGCGCTTTTCGCCCGAAGGCTGGAAGGAAATGTGCAATCTGCACAATCGGGTAGAGGCGAATATGCAGCTTGCGCTGAATGTTCTGGTTTCGGGTGATGTGGAAAGCGCGCGGCAACTGGTCAAGGAAAAAGAGGCCATGCGCAAGCTGGAACGTGAAAGCCATGACAGCCATCTGGAACGCTTGCGCAACGGCCATGCCGTCAGCATCGACACTTCCGATATCCACCTTGAAACCGTGCGCGCCTTGAAAGAGATCAACTCGCTGCTGGTCACGGTGGCCTATCCGATCCTGACGGAAAGCGGGCATCTGCTGGAAAGCCGTCTGGCGCAGCCCAGCTAAGGCGGCTGGCAGTAAAAACGATAGGTCGATACGAAATAACGATTTTACATATGCCAATCCGCATGGAAAAAACGCCCTAAGTCTTCACGCTGCCCAAGTCTTCATGCTGATGGAAGGGACACCCGATGTCGCACGCGCCCGCCGCCAAAACTGCGGCCACAACTGCCGCCACACCCAACAGTTTTCCCGACCCCGCGATGGGAGAGCCGTTTCTGCTGACCCCCGGCCCTTTGACCACGGCGCTTTCGGTGAAAGAGGCGATGCTGCGCGACTGGGGGTCTTGGGACGGGGATTTCCGAGCGATGACGAAATCGCTGTGCGATCAACTGGTTGCCTTGGCGGGGGATACGCAGGGCGACTATGTCTGCGTGCCGATGCAGGGCTCTGGCAGCTATTGCGTAGAGGCGATGCTGGGCACCTTTGTGCCGCGCGATGGCAAGGTGCTGGTGCTGGCCAATGGTGCCTATGGGCTGCGGGCGGCGGAAACCATGCGCTATCTGGGCCGCGCCTATACGCTGATCGACAAGGGCGATTACATGCCGCCGCGCGGGCCGGAGGTGGACGCCGCGCTGGACGCAGACCCCGCGATCACCCATGTGATCCTGTGCCATTGCGAAACCTCCTCGGGTATCCTGAACCCGGTGGCCGAGATTGCCGAGGCTGTGGCCGCCAAGGGCCGCAAGCTGTTGATCGACAGCATGTCTGCCTTTGGCGCGATTGATCTGGATGTGACCAAGCTGCGCTATGAGGCGATGGTATCATCGGCCAATAAATGTATCGAAGGGGTGCCGGGTTTCGGCTTTGTCATCGCGCGCAAATCGGAACTGGAGGGGTGCCGCGGCAATGCCCATTCGCTCAGCCTCGATGTCTATGCGCAATGGGCGAATATGGTGAAATCGGGCCAGTGGCGCTATACTCCGCCGACCCATGTGGTCGCGGCCTTCCTTGAGGCGCTGCGCCTGCATGCCGAAGAAGGCGGCGTGGCCGCACGCGGCGCGCGCTATGCCCATAACCGCGATGTGATGGTGGCGGGGATGCGGGCGCTTGGCTTTGAAACCCTGCTGAAGGATCGCTGGCTGTCGCCGATCATCGTCACCTTCTTTTGCCCCGCCGACCCGAGATTCGTGTTTGCGCAGTTTTATGAGCGGATGAAGGCCAAGGGCTTCATCATCTATCCCGGCAAGCTGACGGTGGTGGAAAGTTTCCGCATCGGTTGCATTGGCCGCATGGATGCCGCCATCATGGAACGTGTGGTCAAAGCCGCCGCCGAAAGCCTGACCGAGATGGGCGTCACCTCGGCCGCCCCTCCTGCCGCTGCCCTTGAAGAACGCGCCAAACTGGCCGCCTGAAATTTTGCTGAAAGGTCTACCATGCCCCATCCCGCCTCTGTCACCGCGAATGATCGCAGCTATCCTTGGCCGAAGGTTTGCGCGATTGCGATTTGCCTTGATGGCTGCGAGCCGGAATACCTGACGCAGGCAATTGCCAAGGGCCTGATGCCAACCCTGAAACGCATGCGCGAAACCGGGACGGACCGGTTGGCCCATTCGGTGATCCCGTCTTTCACCAACCCCAACAACCTGTCCATCGCCACGGGGCGCCCCCCTTCGGTGCATGGCATTTGCGGCAACTACCTCTATGAGCCGGAAACCGGGCAAGAGGTGATGATGAATGACGTGCGTTTCCTGCGCGCGCCCACCGTGTTCTCGCGGTTTTATGAGGCGGGCGCGCGGGTGGCGATTGTGACGGCCAAGGACAAGCTGCGCGCTTTGCTGGGCGCGGGGCTGCGCTTTGACGAAGACCGCGCGAAATGCTTTTCCGCCGAGCGTTCGGCCACATCGACCCAAGCCGAACATGGCCAGGACAAGGCCGCCGAATGGTTGGGCTTTGGTCAGCCGGATGTCTATTCGGCGGAACTGTCGGAATTTGTCTTTGCCGCAGGCGTCAAGCTGCTGGCCGAATGGAAACCGGATGTGATGTATCTGACCACGACCGATTATGTGCAGCATAAATACGCCCCGAACCAGCCGCAGGCGCAGGCGTTCTATGCAATGTTTGACAAATACCTCGCGCAATTGGATGCGATGGGGGCGGCGATTGTGGTGACGGCAGATCATGGCATGAAGCCCAAACATGATGCGCATGGCGACCCGCAGGTGATCTATGTGCAGGATTTGCTGGATGATTGGCTGGGGAAAGCGGCGGCGCGGGTGATCTTGCCGATCACCGACCCTTATGTCGTGCATCACGGCGCGCTGGGCGGCTTTGGCACGGCCTATCTGCCCAAGGGGGCAGACCACGCCGATATCATCGCACGTCTGGCCGCGCGCCCCGAAATACTGGAGGTGATGGACCGCGCCGAGGCGGTGGCGCGCTTTGATCTGCCTGCTGACCGGATCGGCGATATCGTCATGATCAGCACGGAAAACATGACCATCGGCACGTCGGAACACCGCCACGACCTTGCCGCGCTGAACGAACCCCTGCGCAGCCATGGCGGGCTGACGGAACAAGAGGTGCCCTTTATCGTCAACCGGGTGATGGACCTGCCGGCGCAACCGGTTCTGCGCAATTTCGATGCGTTTTTCTACGCCACCACCGCAGCCGCGCTTTAAAAGGGGATGTGCCATGACCGATGCTTTTGAACCCCGCCACGAAGGGATGCGCATCGGCGGAGAGATTGTCTTTGCCGATGATGTGATCGAGGTGCGCTATCCCTATACCGAGGAGGTGGTGGGCACCGTTCCCGCAGGCCGCGCCGAACATGCGCGCCGCGCCTTTGCGATTGCGGCGGCCTATAAACCTAAGCTCAGCCGCTATGAACGCAGCCAGATCCTGCAACGCGCGGGCCAGTTGATCGGCGCGCGGCGCGACTATCTGGCGAAATGGCTGGTGCTGGAACTGGGCATCTGCCACCAACACGCGATCTACGAGACAAAGCGCGCGCAGGATGTGTTCCAATTCGCCGCGCAACAGGCGCTGATGGATGACGGAGAGATTTTTTCCTGCGATCTGACCCATAACGGCAAGGCGCGCAAAATCTTTACCAAGCGCGAACCGGTGCGCGCGATTTCCGCGATAACCCCGTTCAACCACCCGCTGAACATGGTGGCGCATAAAATCGCGCCCTCTATCGCCACCAATAACTGTATGGTCTGCAAACCGACGGAGTTGACGCCGCTGACCGCGATTGCGCTGGCCGATATTCTGTATGAGGCGGGGCTGCCGCCCGAAATGTTCCAGATCGTGACGGGTTGGCCGAAAGATATCGGCGAAGAGATGATGGTAAACCCGGATATCGACATAATCACCTTTACCGGCGGGGTGCCGGTGGGCAAGCTTATCGCCGCCAAGGCCGGGTATAAGCGGCAGGCGCTGGAATTGGGGGGCAATGACCCGCTGATCATCTGCAATGATCTGTCGGATGCTGATCTGGACAAGGCGGCGGTGATTGCGGTGGCGGGGGCCACGGGCAATTCCGGCCAGCGCTGCACCGCGATCAAGCGGATTCTGGTGCAGGAAAGCGTGGCGGATCGCTTTGTGCCGCTGGTGCTGGCCAAGGCGAAGGCAATCAGGTTTGGCGACCCGCAAGACCCGGCCACGGAACTGGGCTGTGTGATCCATGCCCAAGCGGCGGAGCTGTTTGAACGCCGGGTGTTGATGGCCGAGGCGGCAGGGGCGAAGATCCTTTACCATCCCGGTCGCCGTGGCGCGCTGCTGCCGCCCATCGTGGTGGACCATGTGCCGCATGACAGCGAATTGGTGATGGAGGAAACCTTTGGCCCCATCATTCCGATCGTGCGGGTGCCCGATGACGATGCGGCGGTGATGCGGATTTCCAACGCGACGCCCTTCGGGCTGTCCTCAGGCGTTTGCACCAATGATCTGCACCGCGCGATTGCCTATATAAACGGGCTGGATGTAGGCACCTGCAACATCTGGGAGCAACCCGGCTATCGCATTGAAATGTCGCCCTTTGGCGGTATCAAGGACAGTGGCAATGCGGTGAAGGAAGGCGTGATCGAGGCGATGAAGTTCTTTACCAATGTCAAAACCTATTCCTTGCCCTGGCCGGAATAGCGCCGCCCCGCGCGCGCGTTTCCTCTCCAAAATCAAAGGTATGCCGGATGAAGCTGACCCATACCGAAGGTGAGTCCAACCAATCCGCCGCGCGTCGCGCTTGGGCCGCGAAACACCCCGATCCCGCCACGCGCGACCTGCTCGCCCGGGATGCCAATGCGTTCTTGCATCAATCGCTTTCCAGCCCTTGTGTGTCGACCATCGCCAAAGCCGAAGGCATCTGGATCGAGGATACCGCAGGCCGCCGCTATATGGATTTTCACGGCAATTCGGTGCATCACATCGGCTATGGCCATCCGCGCCTTGTGGCGGCGATCAAGGCGCAACTGGATGATCTGCCCTTCGCGCCCCGCCGCTTTACCAATGAACCTGCTGTCGCTTTGGCCGAAAAGCTGGGCCGCCTTGCGCCCGGCGGTCTGTCGAAGGTGCTGTTCACCACCGGCGGGTCCGATGCGAATGAGGTGGCGCTGAAAATCGCGCGTGCGGCGACGGGGCGGTTCAAGACCATCAGCTTTTGGGATGCGTTCCACGGTGCGGGCTTTGGTGCCGCATCGGTGGGGGGCGAGGCCACGTTCCGCAGCCATATCGCGGGGCCGTTGATGACGGGCACCGAACATGTCGCGCCCTTCAACTGCTATCGCTGCCCCTATAACCACGCGGGGCCAGAGGTTTGCGGCCTCGCCTGTGCGGGGATGGTCGATTATATCCTGGGCCGCGAAACCGATGTGGCCGCCGTGATCGCCGAGCCGATGCGCGCAGTGCCCGTGGTGCCGCCGCCGGGGTTCTGGCAAGCGGTGCGCGCGGCCTGCAACCGCCATGGCGCGCTGCTGATCATGGATGAAATTCCCACCGGGCTGGGCAAAACCGGGCGCATGTTCGCCTTTGAACATGACGCGGTGATCCCCGATATCGTTACTCTCGGCAAGGCGCTGGGCGGGGGTATCCTGCCCATTGCCGCCGTTCTGGCGCGGCGTGATCTTGATCTCTGCGGCGATTTCGCCATCGGCCATTACACGCATGAGAAAAACCCCGTCACCGCCCGCGCTGCCCTGATCACCTTGGAGATCATCGAGGAAGAAGGGCTGGTAGAACGCGCTGCCGAACTGGGCGCACATGCCATGGCGCGGCTGCACGCCTTTGCGCCACAAAGCCGCTTTGTGGGCGATGTGCGGGGCAGGGGGTTGATGTTTGGCGTGGACATTGTCAGCGACCGCGCCAGCAAAACCGCCGCCCCAGATCGCGCCGAACGGATATATTACCGCTGTCTGGCGGCGGGGCTGTCGTTCAAGATCAGTGCGGGGTCGGTGCTGACCCTGTCGCCACCGCTGACCATCAGCCGCAATGATCTGGACCGCGCGCTCAGCATCGTTGAAACCGCCATTCTGGCCGAAGCATGACGCCACTCGCGCTGGGGATCGTGCTGTTCTCGGCCTTTCTGCATGCCGGATGGAATGCGATGCTGAAGGCGGTGGACGACCGTGCCGGGGTGTTGGGGGCTGTCAGTCTGGCGCATGCGCTGGCGGGGGTGGTGCTGATTGCGCTGTCGCCTTTGCCGGACCGGGCAAGCTGGCCGTCGATCTTTGTCTCGACCGTCGTGCATTACGGCTATTACCTGCTGTTGTTCCGCGCCTATCGCCATGGTGATCTGAGCCAAGTTTACCCGATTTCACGCGGGTTGGCCCCGGCCTTTGTGGCGCTGTCGGCCTATCTGCTGATCGGCGAGGGGCTGGGGCCGCTGGGCTGGGTGGGTTTGGCGCTGGTGTCGGGGGGAATTGGCCTGTTGGCGCTGCAACGCGGAGCTGCGCAGGCGCAGGGTAGCACGATTGCCTTTGCGGTGCTGTTGGGCCTGTGCATCGGCACTTATTCGGTGGCCGATGGTCTTGGCATCCGGCAGGCGGGCACCGCCACGGGCTATATGGGCTGGCTGTTTTTATGTGAGGCCCCGGTGCCGCTGGCCATTGCGCTGCATCGCCGCCGCAACCGGGGCCATTTCGCGCCGCGCACGCTGATTCTGGGGCTGATGGGCGGGGCGGCGGCGGTCACGGCCTATGGGCTGGTGCTTTACGTCAAAACCCTCGCGCCTTTGGGGGCGGTGTCGGCGGTGCGCGAATCCAGTGTCATCATCGCCGCGCTGATCGGCGTGCTATGGTTTGGCGAGCGGCCATGGCGGGGCCGGATGCTGGCGGCGGTGATTGTGGCGGCAGGCGTGGTGGCGCTGGCACTGGCCTGAGGCTAATCCTAATCCGCCTCGGCCATCATGGCCGCGTAAATCTCGGGGTCGGTGATACCTTCGGAGCCGAACAGCAGCACCCGCGATTCTCCCGTCAGCCCCAGCCTTTCGCGCAGCCCCGGTTGGCGCGCGGCAGCGATCAGCGCGGCCAAGCCCGCCACGCCGCTTTCGCCGCCTTCGATCTGCGGGTCCGCCCCCAAGGGCCGCGCCAAAAGCCGCATCGTGGGGCCGATCAGCGCATCAGGGATGGCAAGGTAATCGCTGGCTTCCTCCACCAACACCTCCCATGCAAGGGGGGAGGGTTCGCCGCAAGACAGGCCCGCCATGATGGTTTCTGCGGTGATGTCGACCGCGGTGGCGCGGCCTGCCTGTGCGCTGGCCCGCAGGCAAGGGGCAAGCGCGGGTTCCACCACGATCACGCGGGGGGCGGCATCGCCCCAATTCTGGCGCAGGCAGGCGGCCACGCTGGCGGCAAGCCCGCCCACGCCCCCTTGCACAAAAACATGGGTCGGGGCGCGGTCCATCGCAGCGCAGGCCTCGGATACCATGGTGCCATATCCGGCCATCACATCGCGCGGCGGTTCGGTATAGCCGGGCCAAGAAGTATCGGCGACCATGAACCAGCCATGCCGCTGCGCATCGTCCCGCGCTGCCGCAACCGAGGCGTCATAATTGCCCGCAATCCGGCAGACATCGGCCCCGAAATCGCGCATCACCTGCGCGCGCGCCTCGCTGACCTCGGCATGAATATAAATGCGGCATCCGGCCCCAAAGCGCTGGCAGCCCCATGCCAGCGAGCGGCCATGATTGCCATCGGTGGCCGAACACAGCGTGACCTGTGCGGCCTCGGCCCGCAAGGCGCCCGAACGGATCTCGGCCAGTGTCACGCTGCGGCCCAACCTTTTGCCAAGGGCCGCTTGCAGCACCCGCAAAGCCGCATAGGCCGCCCCCAGCGCCTTGAAACTGCCAAGACCAAAGCGCGGGCCTTCGTCTTTGTAAAGCACCGCGCCAAGGCGCAGGCTTTCGGCCAAGGCGGGCAGCGGGTGCAACGGGGTGACGGCATAGCCTGCCCAGCTTGCAATCTCGGCCTGTGCGGCGGCGAAAGCCTCGGGTGACAGCACGCGCTGCGCGGCCCCGGAGGCACGGCGCGGGGCGTGGAAATGGTCGATCACGGCAGAGTCAAAAGGGTCAAAGCGCATGGCGGGCCTTTTCAAGCAAGCAATGCGGACAGCCTGCCATGGGGGCATGGCGAAGGATAGGGAAAAGCAGGCCATAGGGGTGCGATCTGCGCAAAGGGGCTTGCGGGCGATGGGGCAAAGCGGCACGATTGCCTGATGCAATCCCTTGATCCCTCTCCTCAAATTCATGCGCTTGGGCTGACGGGCCTTTTGGTGCGGTTTTCCGATCATCTGACGGATGCGGCCAACCGCGCCGCCATCGCCTTTCGCGCGGCGGTCGAGGCAGAGGCTTGGCCGGGGGTGGAGGAAACATCTTCCTCGCTTGCCGCGACCTATCTGCGGTTTGACCCGCTGCGCCTGTCGCATCAGGATTTGACGGCCAAGCTTCGGGCGCTGTTGGCGCAGGCGGATTGGTATGCCGCCCCCGCGCCGTCGGGGCGGCGGTTGTGGCGTATTCCCACGGTTTACGGCGGTGCGCATGGCCCGCAACTGGCCGAAGCGGCAGGTTTGGCCGGGCAAAGCGAGGCCGAGGCCGTAGCGACCCTGTCGCGCGCGCGGATGCGGGTGCTGACGCTGGGCTTTGCCCCCGGTCAGCCCTATCTTGGCGAATTGCCCGAACAATGGAACATCCCGCGCCAGAACAGCGTGACGCCGCAGGTGCCTGCCGGGGCGCTGGTGGTTGCGGTGCGGCAATTCGTGCTGTTTGCCAACCCGTCCCCGACCGGATGGCGCCATATCGGCCAAACCGCCTTTCGCTGCTTTCGCGCCGAATGCGCCGACCCCTTCACCCTGCGCGCAGGCGATGAGGTGGAATTCTGCGCCGTGACCCCAGCGGAATTCGCCAATCTGCAAGCCGACAGCCGCAGCAATGGCGGCGCAAGCGTGGAGCCCTTGGCATGACCGCGCTTTTGGTGCTTTCCGCTGGCGCTGGTGTGACCGTGCAGGATCAGGGCCGTCCGGGGCATATCGGGCTTGGCCTGTCTTGCGGTGGCGCGGCGGACAGGTTGGCCCTTGCCGAAGGGGCGGCGCTGCTGCGGCAAAGCCCGGATCTGGCTGCGTTGGAAATGGCGGGGTTTGGTGGCAGTTTCACCGCCACTGGCCCGTTGCGCATTGCGCTGACCGGGGCGCCGATGCGGGCCACGCTGGATGGCGCGCCCTTGGCGTGGAACGCCAGCCACGCCCTGCCGTCCGGCGCACGGCTGGAGATTGGCGGCGCGCAAAGCGGGGTCTATGGCTATCTGTCGGTGGGCGGCGGCTTTGCCACCGAAACCTTCCTTGGCGCGCGCGCCACCCATCTTGCCGTGGGGATCGGGCGCGGCCTTGCGGCGGGGGACCGCTTGCCCATCGGCGCCGATACTGGCGATGTGGTGGGGCTTGGCCTTGCCGTTGCAGACCGGTTCAACGGGGGCAGGGTGCGGGTCATCGCCTCATTGCAAACCGCGCTGTTCCCAGAGGCAGAGATTGCCCGGTTTCAGGCCACCCCCTTTCACCGCGATGCGCGTGCCAACCGTCAAGGCGTGCGGCTGTTGCCGGATGGGGATGGGTTTGGCCTTGCCTCCGGCCAGTCGATCCTGTCGGAAATCATCACCCCCGGCGATATTCAGATCCCCGGCGATGGCGCGCCTTTCGTGCTGCTGCCCGAGGCGCAGACCACCGGGGGCTATCCGCGCATTGGCACGGTGTTACCTGCCGACCTGCCGCTGGTGGCGCAATGCCCGGCGGGGGGCGCGTTGCGGTTCGCCTTTGTCACGCTGGAGGAGGCGATGGCCCTGCACCGCACATACCAGACAGCGACGGCACAGCTTTCCCGCCATTGCGCGCCTTTGCTGCGCGACCCGCGCGATATGCCCGATCTGCTGTCGTATCAACTCATCTCTGGCATGATCACCGGAACGGAGGACGCATGACCCTGACAGTCGACCTGAATGCCGATATGGGCGAAAGCTTTGGCCCCTGGACCATGGGCGCGGATGCAGCCCTGCTGCAAACCATCACCTCGGCCAATATTGCCTGCGGGTTTCACGCCTCGGACCCGGATGTGATGGCGGCGACCATGGCGGCAGCGGTGGCGCAGGGCACCGGGATTGGCGCGCATCCGGGCTTTGCCGATCTGCAAGGCTTTGGCCGCCGCCGCCTGTCGCTAAGCCATGCCGAGTTGCGGCATCTGGTGGCCTATCAACTGGGGGCCGCACAGGCGATGGCGGCACTGGCAGGCGGCAAGGTGCGGCACCTGAAGCTGCACGGCGCGCTGGCAAATATGGCCGCCGAAGATGCGGCGATGGCGCAGGCCTGCTATGAAGGCGCTTTGGCCGTGGCCCCGGAGATCATCATCATGGTGCTGGCCGCCACGGCGCAGCAAACCGCGGTGGAACGGCTTGGCTGCACTTGGGCCGCCGAAATCTTTGCCGACCGGGCCTATAATGATGATGCCACGCTGGTGGACCGCAAGCTGCCCGGCGCGGTGATCCATGACGCGGATCTGGCCGCCCGCCGCATGGTCGAGATGGTGCAGGCAGGGGCCATCATCACCGCCAGCGGCAAGCATATCCCCACCCCGATTGACACGATCTGCCTGCATGGCGACACGCCCGAAGCGGTGGAGATTGCTAGCAAAACCCGCGCGGCGCTGACGGCGGCAGGCATTACGGTGGCACAATTCAAAGGCCGCAAACAGGCAAGCTGACCGTTTCGCCGCCCCGCGTTACTTCACGCTTGCGGGCTGGTGCTGTGGCTGGGGCGGCTCTGCCCCCTCCATCACGGCGCGAAAGATGGCCAGCGCGGTTTCGCCATGCGCCTTCAGCAGGCTGGTGGCGGCGGTTTTGTCGCGGTCCAGCACGGCGACCATCAATTCCGTGTGGCGCGGCACCGAAATCGCCTCTGCGTGCAGGTGGTCCAAATCCGGCACCTCTGCCTGCAACCGCGCCAGAACCGCCTGATGATGGCGCTGCATCTGGCCCAGAACCTGCGCGTAAAACCGCTTCAACCAGTCAGAGCGGGCACCGGCCAGCAAGGCAAGGTGAAAGCGGTCGTGCAAGGCGATCCATGTCTGGCGATAGGCCAGCGTATCGGCCTCTCCCAAGGGGGGCACGGCTTGTGCCAGATGGTAATGCGCCGCGACCAGATCGGTTTCCCATTGCTTGTGGCCATGGGCGATCACATCCTCCAGCAAGGCGTTTTCCAGCGCGGACCGCGCCAGCAGCAAATCCATGAACGCTGGAAGGGAGGCCGGGGCCACGCGCCAATCGCGCGGACCTTCGGCAACCACCAGCCCTTGTTCGACCAAACGTGCCAAGGCGTCGCGCAATGGCGCTGCGCCGATGCCGTATTGCGCTGTCAGAACCGCGATGCGCAGGGATTTTCCAGTGGGCAATGTGCCGTTCAGGATATCGCGGCTTAACGTCTCCAGTGCCGCCTCTGTCTTTGCTTCGGACCCCATAAACCACCACCCCCGTAATCGTTAACCATTCCAAGACAACACAGCCGCACAGAGAAATGTGAAGCAAATTCCGCCGTCTACACAGTTTTGTGACAGTTTGTCACACCCTTGTTACGGTTTGGGTCAGAGCAGGTATTAGTCAAGGCCCCATTGCGCTTCGCGCCGTTCAATCGCGGCGATCCGTTCATCGGTTTTGGGGTGGCTGCGCAGCCATTGCGGGATGTCATGGCCTTTTGCCCCGGTCAGCCGGTCCAGTTTGGCGAACAAGCTTTTTTGCGGGGCGGTCCCGATGCCCGCCTTGACCAGCAGGGCGCTGGCATAGGCATCTGCCTCATTCTCATCCTTGCGCGACAGGCCCGCGCCAAGAAGGGTGGTGACGTAGGACGCGATGAACACGCCCACGATCGGGATGAACCGGCTGAGCAAGGTCGCGATCAGCATGAACACCGCGTTCTGCCCGGTCACGTCGATCATCCGCCGCTTGGTATGGCCAAGCGCCACATGCCCCAACTCATGCGCCACGACCGAGGCGATTTCATCCGCGCTGACAATGCCTTGGCGGTAGCGGTCAATAAAACCACGGGTCAGGAAGATGCGGCCATCGGGGGCGGCAAGCCCGTTCACTGGCTCCACATCATAGACATGCACGGCAATATGCGGCACCTCCAGCGCTTGCGCCATGCGGGCCATGACGGCCTCTAGCTGTGGGTCGCGCAGGGGTTTGGACTCGCGGTCCAGATGCTTGGCCGTTTGCAAGGCCGAAAACCTATACATGAAATAGGCCAGCACAAGCGGCAGAAGAATGGGCAGCAGCTTTATCATACCAAATATATGGGGTGGCAAAGGCGCAGGAAAAGCCCGAAGGCCAGAGATTTGCGCAGGCGGCTCATCTTGTGGCGCGGCGTTGCGCCCAAAGCGCGCGGCCCAGCAGCAGCGTCACCATGCCTGCGGTCAAGGCCCCGATCACGTTGCCCAGCGTATCCGAAAGCTCTTCGATCTGGGTGCCAAAGACATAGCCGAGCGTGACATAAACCGCGACCCATGTTGCCTCTCCCGCCAGATCGGCCAGCAGAAAGCGCCGCCACGGCATCCGGGTGGCCCCGGCGATCAGGTTGACATAGGGGCCAAGCGGGCTGAACAACCAGCGCGTCAGATAAACCGCCCAACCGCCGCGCCGCGCCAGCAAAGCCTCGGCCTGCGTCAACAACCGGGCAGAGGCGGGGCGGCGGCGCAACCACGCCCAAAGCCGCTCTCCGCCCCGGTAGCGGGCCAGAAGATAGCCGCCCTGATCGCCCAATACAGCCCCCGCAAAGGCCCCAAGGCAGACCTGCCACAACACCAGATCGCCTGCGGCGGCAAAGGCCCCGCCTGCCATCATCATCAAAGAGGAGGGCATCGGCAGCGCAAAGCAAGACAGCAGGGTCGCCAGTGAAATCACCAGCAAACCGTAATCCGACACCAAAAGCAGCAGCGTATCTGTCATTTCGACGCCCGCGCCGCGATCAGCGCCTCAATCTCGGCGATCAGATCCTCGACCGGGATGCCACGCTGTTGGGCCAGTTTTTCCAGCGGCACCCGTGGGGTTTCGCCGGGGGTCAGGTGCAGAATCTCCTGCAAATCCGCGCGCGGCAGATCATAGGTGCGGCCAATGTAGCGCGGGGTCATCCAGGGTTCGACCGGGTGCAGCCCGCGTTCCGGGTCCATCCAGAATACCGCGAAAAATATCGCGCGGGTGATGAAAAACACCGTCAGACCGGCGGCGATCACAAACACCGCCAGCATCGCCTTGCGTCTCATCGGCTCAGCTCCCTTGTGCCTTGGCTGATGCCCTCCAGCGTCATCGGCACCATACGGTCGCCGATGATCTGCCGGATCAGCCGGATCGAATGGCTATGCGCCCAGAACCGTTCCGGCGTCGGGTTGATCCACAGATGCGAGGGCCAGTGCTGGCAGAACCGTTCCAGCCAAACCTGCCCTGCCTCAGGGTTCCAATGTTCATTCGCCCCGCCGGGATGCAAAATCTCATAGGGGCTCATGCTGGCATCGCCGACGAAAATACATTTCCAATCCGGGCCATAGGTGCGCAACACTTCCCAAGTCGGGGTTTGCGCATCCCAGCGGCGGCGGTTGTCGCGCCACAGCCCTTCATAGACGCAGTTGTGAAAGTAGAAATGCTCCAGATGCCGGAATTCAGAGCGCGCGGCGCTGAACAATTCCTCGACCACCTTCACATAAGGGTCCATGGAGCCGCCGACATCAAGAAACAGCAGCACCTTGACCGCGTTGCGCCGTTCGGGGCGGGTCTGCACATCCAGATAGCCATGTTCGGCGGTGGCGCGGATGGTGCCATCAAGGTCCAACTCCTCGGCGGCGCTATCGCGGGCCCATTTGCGCAGACGTTTCAGCGCGACCTTTATGTTGCGGGTGCCCAATTCCACGCTGTCATCAAGGTTCTTGAACTCGCGCTTGTCCCAGACCTTGACCGCGCGGCCATGGCGGCCCTCTTTCTGGCCGATGCGCACGCCTTCGGGGTTATAGCCATAGGCCCCGAAGGGCGAGGTGCCGGCGGTGCCAACCCATTTGCTGCCCCCCTGATGGCGGCCCTTTTGCTCCTCCAGCCGTTGCTTCAGGGTTTCCATCAGCTTGTCAAACCCGCCCAAAGCCTCCACCGCGGCGCGTTCCTCATCGCTCAGGTGCTTTTCGGCCAGCTTCCGCAGCCACGCCTCCGGCAGGTCCAGCGCGTCGATCACCGCCTCTGGCGTGACCGTCTCTAACCCTTTGAAACTGGTGGCAAACGCGCGGTCAAACCGGTCGAGATACCGCTCATCTTTTACCATCGCGGTGCGGGCGAGATAGTAGAACCCATCGACATCATACGTCACCAGCCCCGCGGCCATCCCTTCCAGAAAGGACAGATATTCCCGCAGGCTGACCGGAACCCCGTGCTGGCGCAATGTGTCGAAAAAGGGAAGGAACATCGCCTTAATACATGCGCTCGATGATGATCGTGGCGAACAGGCCGACAAGGCAGAAGGCGATGCCAAAGCCCGCCGCATATTGCAAGATATCCAACAGTTTTCCGCCGCGTTTGCGCGCGATGCTGCCCCCGATGATGGCGCCCAGCACCAAACCACCCAAAACGATCATGTCATAGCCCCCGTGACACAGGGGCTATGACCCTGCTGTCAGCTTCTGTTACCGCGCCGCGCCAGCGCCGAGATTTCGGCCGCCCGCGCCTTGACCTGCGCATCCGAACCAAAGCCATAGCGCGCCCAGCCGCGACTGTCTATCCGAACGGCTGCGGCTTCTTTGCTGCGCCCTTTCATCGACAGCGCCTCGGCCTTGACCAGCATCAGCGTGGCCATCAGCGCGGCGTTTTCTGCGGCGGCCACCACAGGCATCGTGCGGTTGGCCAGTTCCAGCGCCTTGTCGGCTTGCCCCTGCGACAGCGCATAGGCGGCCAGTTGCATATCGACATGGGCCGCATGAATGGCGCCACCGGGCAAGGAGCGATAGATGCGCCCGGCCTCGGTAAAGGCGGAAATCGCGGTGTTCGGATCACGCGCAAGGGTCAAACGGCCAATGGCGAAATAGCTGAAAGCCAGCCGCCCGCCGGTCCAGCCCTGCGCCTTGGCGATGGACAAAGCCTGACGCGCCGCAGCTTCGCGACGGTCCGCGCTGCCGCCATTGCCAAGGGCCACCTCGATCGCATTGATCCATTGCCGCGGGGTCGGCGTCGCTTCGCTGGACCCTGCACGGTTCCCGGCCGGATTGATCCGCGCCAGAATGCCCGGCAGCTTGGCCGCCACCTGTTCCTGCGTCATGCCAGACCGCAGTTCCGGCGCGTAATAGGCGCGCAGGATGGTCATATCAAAACCGGTCAGCGAGGTGTGGAAGTTATCGTCATTAAAGACAGAATCGGTGAGGCGGAACAGATCGTTCAGCGGCCCCATCGCCTGTGCGGTTTCTTCATGAAGGCAATCACGCACCTCTTGAGCAGAGCTGTCGGCGGGAATGAAAACGGAAACGCGGTCGCGCTGGCTCAGGCTGGCCCAATCCAGCGTGCCATTGTTGCGGCTGGCGCGGAACTCATCCCAGCTTCCCACGCGCGGCACCACAAAACAGGCCACGTTGGCATAGGTGGCCTGAATGGTTTTGCGCGGCACGAATTCGATATTGATCGAGGCCGGGCCCTGCGCCACTTCGCGAATGTTCAAACCGGCCTCATTGCGGAAGCGGGCCAGGAGGCGGGACAGATCGGTCGCGGCACTGGGCGGAACCGCCCCGGCGGTGCGCACCGTGATCGGGCCTTCAAACCGGGTCAGAACGGGCAGGGGCCGCCCGCTTTCCATCCGAAACGACAATTCCAGAAAATCGCGCGCGATCTCGGGGTTGCTGCGCTGTGGCCGCCCCGCCGAGGTCAGGCCAAAACGGTTCATTTCAGGCGGCAGCGTCAGGCTGGTCGACGTGGACGCCTTGGTTTTGTTCATCGACACGTCTGCGCCGGGGCTTGGAACGCAGGCGGTCAGGCAGCAGATCGCCAAAATAGAGGCCAAACGCATATTATGCGGCCTTTCTGAACTGGAGGAACGGAGAAGTGACAGCCACAGCAGCTTGTGCGTCCTGCCCACGAATGGACGCTTCGGCAGCCATCCAATAGATCAGGGGTGCGCCTTCTTGCATCCCCTGTTGATAGATCGCCCGTATCAGCGTTGACCCGGCCTTTTGGGCCTGTGCTTCGGGCGTGATATAAAGGTCTTGAACAACGTAAGCGTTTTCAAAGGCATAGGGGCTTTCGTGACGTTCAAAATGGGCAATGCCCACCATCTCGCCATTGCATTCCACCACCATGGCCCCGGCATTGCCTTCGCGATGCGCAAGTTTGCGGAACAGGGCTGTGCGGTCGGTCCAACGCATTCTTGTCTGGTTCAACGCCAGATACTGACCCCATAGGGGAAACCAAGCCTCGAAGTCGCCGGGCTTCAATTCTCGGGTCGTCAAGATATCGTGTTGGGTCATGACACACTCGCCTTGCTGTTCTGCTCTGAGCTTCACAGAACAAGGTAGGAGTGTCAGTTTCGGGGCCTGCTCGTGTCAATCTTGGGGAATTAATGCGGCGTTAACGGAGTCTATGGCTAGGGTGGCCAAAGTCGTGGACCGCCAGATTTACCCGAAAATGATCGCGATATATTTCAGATTGTTTCAGAAATGACAGGTTGCGTGATTGAAATGTGGCGCAATTGTGGCAACACGGTGGCGCCCCTGCCTTAATCTTGCCCCGATTCTGACCCGATTTGAACAGGTTACAAGGCGACTTTAAAGCAGAGACTCAAGTTTCACCCGATGTTCGATACCTACAAGATGTAGACTCCGGCCCCTGGGCGCATCGGGCCTTAGCGATTGCCCCGCGCCATGAAGGCCAGCCGTTCGAACAGATGCACGTCCTGCTCATTTTTCAACAGCGCGCCATGCAGCTTGGGCAAGGACACCTTGTCCCGCGCCAGATCCTCGGGTGTCAGATCCTCGGCCAACAGCAGCTTCAGCCAATCCAGAACCTCGCTGGTCGAAGGTTTCTTTTTCAGCCCCGGCATCTCGCGCAATTCGTAAAACTGCGTCAGCGCGGTGGTCAGGAGCGCCTCTTTGATCCCCGGGAAATGCACTTCGACAATGGCGCGCAGGGTGTCCATGTCGGGGAAGCGGATGAAGTGAAAGAAACAGCGGCGTAGAAACGCATCCGGCAGTTCCTTTTCATTGTTGGAGGTGATGATGACAATCGGGCGTTGACGCGCCTTGATGACCTCACCGGTTTCATAAACGAAAAACTCCATCCGGTCCAATTCCTGCAACAGGTCATTGGGGAATTCGATATCGGCCTTGTCGATCTCATCAATCAGCAACACGACACGTTCTTCCGCTTCAAAGGCCTGCCACAGCTTGCCCTTGCGGATGTAGTTTTTCACGTCATGCACCCGCGCCTCGCCAAGCTGGCTGTCGCGCAACCGGCTGACGGCGTCATATTCATACAGACCCTGCTGCGCCTTGGTGGTCGATTTCACATGCCATTCCAGCAGCGGCATCCCCAGCGACTGCGCCACCTGCCGGGCCAGTTCCGTCTTGCCCGTTCCCGGTTCCCCTTTCACCAGCAGCGGGCGCTGCAACACCACGGCGGCATTCACGGCAACGGTGAGGTCTTCGGTGGCTATGTAGCTGTCAGTAGAGGCGAATTTCATCTTCTGGTTGCGACCTTGCTATTTGTTCCAGCGCGAACTTATCTGCGCCATCAAATTGTCGCAACCGCTAGTGACAATCGTTTCAGCTTCCGTTAAGTGACCGCCAATAGGAGCGCGCGCGATGTCAAATGCCCCCCTGTCGGGACCGTCCGACCAAATGGAGATTGATGAGATGAAGGCTGAGTCCTTTCTTCCAGACGATTACCGCCCGGCCGAGAACGAGCCATTCATGAATGACCGCCAGCTTGAATACTTCCGCCGCAAGCTGTTGACGTGGAAGCAGGACCTGCTGGACCAATCCGCAGAAACCATCGAGGGGCTGCAAGGCTCTGCCCGGTCGGTGCCTGATATCGCTGACCGTGCGTCCGAGGAAACCGACCGCGCGCTGGAACTGCGCACCCGCGACCGTCAGCGCAAGCTGGTGTCCAAGATCGACGCCGCGCTGCGCCGCATCGACAACGGTGAGTTCGGCTATTGCGAAGTGACCGGAGAGCCGATTTCGCTGAAGCGTCTGGATGCCCGCCCGATCGCCACGATGACGCTGGAAGCGCAAGAAAAGCATGAGCGCCGCGAGCGGGTTCACCGCGAGGATTGATCTGTCATTGATTGGCAGACGACTATCAGACAATCTGCACAAGGCCGGACCCCGTTAGGTTCGGCCTTGTGCTTTTGGAAGGCCCAAACATGAGTCTAAAAGATATCGAAGTCACCGTGCTTGGGGCAGGAGTTGCGGGGTTTGCGGTCAGCATTGCGCTGGCGCAGCGTGGCGCGAAAGTGACCTTGCTGGAACAGGCCGATGCGATCCGCGAAGTGGGGGCGGGTTTGCAGATCAGCCCGAACGGGGCAGCGGTGTTGCGCGCCTTGGGCCTTGGCGCGGCTTTGCAGGCGGCATCATTGCGCACTCAGGCGATAGAGTTGCGTGACGGCTATGGCGGCGACCCGGTCTTGCGGATGGATCTGACGCGGCTGCGCCCCACTACGCCGTTTCACCTGCTGCACCGCGCTGATCTGATCGCGCTTTTGCAACAGGGGGCCGAGGCTGCGGGCGTCGATCTTCAGCTTTTGCAACGGATTGAGCAGGTGGACCTGTCCGGCGCGCAACCGCGCTTCACCACCGCCTTGGGCAATGAGCGGAGCGCAGGTCTGCTGATCGGGGCTGATGGGTTGCATTCGCGGGTGCGGGCGGCGCTGAACGGGGCGGTTGCGCCCTTCTTCACGCATCAGGTTGCCTGGCGCGCGCTGATCCCGGCAGAGCCGGGAGAGCCTGCGGTGGCCGAGGTGCATATGGGGGCCGGGCGGCACTTGGTCAGCTATCCGCTGCGCGGCGGCACGATGCGCAACATTGTCGCCGTCGAGGAACGCCGCAAATGGGTCGAGGAAGGCTGGAACCTGCGCGACGACCCGCTGGAACTGCAACTGGCGTTTGAGGGGTTCTCGCCGCGGGTGCGGGGATGGTTGGCGGCGGTCACGGATGTCTGGCTTTGGGGGCTGTTCCGCCATCCGGTCGCCAAGCATTGGGTCGGCCCTCAGACGGCCATCCTAGGGGATGCTGCCCATCCGACGCTGCCATTCCTTGCGCAAGGCGCGAATATGGCGCTGGAGGATGCTTGGGTGTTGGCCGATTGTCTGGATCGTTTGGGCGTGGCCAATGGCTTGCCCGCCTATGAGGCCGCGCGCCAGCACCGCTGTGCCCGCATCGTGCAGGCGGCCAATGGCAATGCGCGCGCCTATCACCTGCGTGACCCTTTGCGCGGGCCTGCGCATCTGGCACTGAAACTAGGGGGTGCCGTTGCGCCGGGGCTTGGATTGCGGCGCTTTGACTGGATTTATGGCCATGATGTAACAGCAGGCGCGGCGGCCAGATCGGCGGCCAGATCGGGGGCAGGGCAGGGCGCCTGAACGGCACCCCGCGCGGGCGTCAGGCCGCAAGCTCTATCCAGACCGGGACGTGATCGGACGGCTTTTCGCCTGCCCGCACCTCGCGGTCAATCCGGCAGTCTTGCAGCAAATCGGCCGCCTGCGGTGACAGCAGCAAATGGTCAATCCGGATGCCATTGTTCTTTTCCCACGCGCCGGCCTGATAATCCCAGAAACTGTATTGGCCGGGCGCTGGGTTGCGGGCGCGGAAGGCATCGGTCAGCCCAAGGTTGACAATGCGCCGAAAGGCCGCGCGCGTGCTGGGCAGGAACAAGGCATCCTCGGTCCAAGCCATTGGATTTGCGGCATCTTCCGGCTGTGGGATGACGTTGTAATCGCCCGCAACTACCAGCGGCTCCTCGGTTTTCAGCAAGGTCGCGACCCGCGCCTCCATCCGGGCCATCCACGCCAGCTTGTAGTCATATTTCGGCCCCGGCACCGGGTTGCCATTGGGCAGATACAGCCCGCACAGCCGCACCGCCCGCGTGCCCATCACCGTGGCCTCGATCCAGCGGGCCTGTTCGTCGCTGTCATCGCCGGGCAGGCCGCGCGTCACATCCTCCAGCGGCAGGCGTGACAGGATCGCGACCCCGTTAAACCCCTTTTGCCCATGGGTCTCAACGCGGTAGCCCATATCCTCGAACAGCTCCCGCGGGAAGTTTTCATCCACGGACTTGATCTCTTGCAGCGCCACCGCATCCGGTTTCGCCGTCTCCAGCCAGCGCGGCAGCGCCTCGATTCGCGCCTTGATTCCGTTAATGTTGAATGTTGCCAGCTTCATATCATGCCCCCCGAGTTATCCCAGCTATCGTGCAATTGCGCCGATCTGGCAAGGGTTTGGCGGTATCGAATTGTGTGGATAAACCTGTGGATGCAAAAAAGCTTGGTAAATCAACCGAAAGCTGCATTGATATAAGAGCGAAAAGTCGCCCTGTAGCTGTCAAAAGGAGCATGCTTATGAAAATGAACACTGTTAAAAAAACCGTCGTTGAAACTGCTATTGTCGAAAAGGTTTCTGCTGATATGTTCAGCGGTGAAATGACCACCATGGCACAAAGCTTTTCAGCGCCGGAAATCAAGCTGGGCGCTGCTGATATGATCAGCGGTCAGGCCACAGTGATGGCGCAAAGCTTCTCGGCTCCCTGATCCGAGACTGGGTTGCTGTGTTGCACGGTGGCCCCGTGGCTGAGGTGTCGACCCACCTCAGCCGCGATTTTAAGAAGGGCGGTCCTATGTATCGCCTTTGCGTTTTAAGGGACGTTTGAAATGACAGTAATTTCTTTGACCTTTCCGCGCGTTAAAACATCGGACAATCCGGTCGCGCTGGTGATTGAAATGGTGGCAGAGCGTCGCCATGCCAAAACCAATGCCTTTTGGTATAAGGAAAACGGAGAGTTGCTGTCAGTGCTGCGCGCGCTGGATTGGCCAGTGCAAGGTGCTGATTTGCGCCCCTATGACGATGCGGGCGCCAAGCTGCTGCCCCTGCTGCGGTTCTTTCCGCAATATTATCGCCTGATCCTTGGATTTTCTTATGATCTGAACGTGTTATCCGGCACGCCTCATGCGGCGCAGCCGGTTGCGGCTTGGGCAGAGCAATCCGGTTTGGCCGCCAAGGAATTGTCGGATGTTGCACGGGTAGAGGCGGATTTTCTGATCGACCGCGCGCTGAACCGCCCGCAAGCAGGCTCTGGCCATGCCACGCGGCTGCAAGCCTTCTGCGAAAACAGTGATGCTTTCCGGCTGCCGGATCGCGCGGCGGCCTACAGCCTGACGCATATGGTTTTCTACGCCACCGATTATGGGCGCAAGCCTATGGCGCAGAATGAAAATATCCGCCGCAGTCTGATCCATGCGGGGCTGGTCGCTTGGCTGGATCAGGATATGGATATTCTGGCAGAAGTGGTTCTGGCCCTGCGGTTCAGCGAGGCTGCGGTGCCAGACCTGTGGGCCAATGCAGTCCTGCGGGCGGCCTCTGACGTGTTTTGTGGCAGCCAAGCGGCGGCGGGCGCTGATGATTTCCACGAAATGCTGATGCTGAACTGGGCCGCGGGGCAGTTGGGCGGTCGGGCCTTTGCCTTTGACATGCCCCACGATGCCACAACCTTCCACCGGCCAGAGCGTGGACCTTCGGCCCTGCAAGAGCTGTCGGCCCAGCTTTTTGCCTTGGGCGATCAGCGGCGCGGCGATTGGGGCGTGATGCGCTGGCGGCTGTGGCCCGCGCTGTCAGAACCCGCCCAAGCCCGCCTTGCCGAGGTTGAGGCATGGCCAGAATTCACCGCCTTTTTCCAAGGCTTTGCCCGCGCCGATCTGGGGGTCGCGGCATGACCCGTGAAATGGCGCGTCACACGCTTTGGGCCGGGGTCGCCATGCTGGTGCTTGCCACCGTGCTGGGGGCTGCAACGGATGGGTTGGCCAAATTCCTGTCCGGGCGGCTGCCCGTGGCCGAGGTTTTGATGATGGCCAATGGTTTCGTCGCGCTGATCACCTTTTGGGTCGCCAAGGGCATGACCCGGTTTTCCCACCAAAAGGTCGATTGCCTGACGACCAAACGCCCTGATCTGCTGATGTTGCGCTGTCTGACAACGGTTGTTTCGGCCTTTGCGTTCTTTCTGGCGGTAAAGCTCTTGCCGCTGACACAGGTGTTCTTGTTCGTCGGGTTGACCCCGGTGATGGCAGCGGCCTTGTCGAAACTGGTGCTGAAAGATGGCATCGGGCGCGCGGAATGGGCGGGACTGTGCCTTGGCGCGTTTGGCGTTGCTGTGCTGTTTCTGGGGGATCTGAGTTGGCCGGGCTTGGGCCATTGGGCAGGCTTTACCGGAGCCTTTGCTGGCACGATCAGCCTGATGCTGTCGCGCCGGATGGCGCAGTTTGAAAAGAACGCGATGGTGCAGGTGTTTTACCCCAATCTTTGCGTGGCCTTGGTTGCGGCTCTCTGGGCGGTCTGGGATATTCACCCGATTGGCCTGACCGAGTTTTGGGTCGGGCTGCTGTTCGGCCTGTGCATGTTCTTGGGACGGTGGAGCCTTGTGATCGCGATGCGCAACCTGCGGCCCACGGTGGCCTTTCCGCTGGCCAATATTCAATTCGTCTGGATGGCGATGATCGGCTATCACCACTTTGGCGAGGTGCCGACCGTGCAAACGGTGATCGGTGCGGGATTGGTGGGATTGGCCGGGGCGGTGGCGCTGCTGTGTCAGGCGCGGGTCGACCGGGCGCTGCCTTCGCTCAGGGCGCAGACGGCACAGGCCTGACCGCGCGCTTCGCTACATCGAAAAGGAAATCCCGCAGCCGCAGGAACTGCTGGCATTCGGGTTTTCAATGACGAAACGCGCGCCGATCAGCTCTTCTGAAAAGTCGATCACTGCATTGGACAGGAAGGGCAGCGACACTGAATCCACCAGCACCTTCATCCCGTCTTTTTCAAAGATCACATCATCTTCCGCAGGATCGTCCAGCCGGATGTCATATTGAAAGCCGGAACAGCCGCCGCCTTCGACAGCCACGCGCAGGGCCTTGGTGTCGCCTGTCGCCTCGGCAATCTCGGCCAGACGCGCAAAGGCGCGGTCGGTGACGCGGGGGGGCAGGGTCAGTGTCATGGCATGGGCCTATCTGCGGCTGTTATATTTGTAATATAGGGGGCGGGATGGTGCAGGACAAGGCGCGGCAGCAAGGGTGCCATTCCCCAAAGAATCGCATATAGACGAAAGCGATAGCCGTGACTGTGCGGCGCTATAGGTCGGAATGATGCTTGCACCCTTTGCCTGCCACCCGGAAAGCTCTCGCGGGCGTCTGCACGCCGAGCGGATGTCGTCGTTCCGGTCGCCGTTTCAGCGCGACCGCGACCGGATCATCCATTCCTCGGCCTTCCGGCGGCTGAAACACAAGACGCAGGTCTTTGTGGAACATGAGGGCGATTATTACCGCACGCGGCTGACCCATTCGATCGAGGTGGCGCAGGTGGCACGCACCATTTCCGGCGTCTTGGGGCTGAACACCGATCTGGCCGAGGCGATCGCGCTGGCGCATGATCTGGGCCACACCCCCTTTGGCCATACCGGAGAGGATGCACTGGCCGAACTCATGGCCCCTTACGGCGGTTTTGACCATAACGCCCAGGCCCTGCGCATCGTCACCCGGCTGGAACGGCATTACGCCGATTTCGACGGGTTGAACCTGACATGGGAGGCGCTGGAAGGCATTGCCAAGCATAACGGCCCCGTGGTCGCAGAACCGGGGCAGGTGTTGCCCTATGCGCTGGTCGAGGCCAATGCCGAATGGGATCTGGAACTGCACAGCTATGCCAGCGCCGAGGCGCAGGTGGCCGCGATTGCCGATGATATTGCCTATTCCCACCATGATCTGCATGACGGGTTGCGTTCTGGCCTGTTTGACGAGGCGGATCTGATGGAACTGCCCGTCACTGGCCCCGCCTTTGCCGAAGTGGATGCGCTGCACCCCGGTCTGGACAAGATGCGCCGCCGGCATGAGGCGCTGCGCCGTGTCTTTGGCCGTATGGTCGAAGATGTGATCGCGGTGGCCAATATCCGTCTGGGGGCGGCGAAACCGCAATCTGTCAGCGATATCCGCGCGATGGATGGCACCGTGATCCGCTTTTCCAAGCCGCTGTATCAGGAGTTGAAGGCGATCCGGTCTTTCCTGTTCACCCGCATGTATCGCGCGCCATCGGTGATGAAGGAACGCGCGCGGGTTACATCGGTGGTGCGTGATCTGTTCCCGCTGTTCATGGATCAACCCGCGCTGTTGCCCGCCGAATGGCGCGAAGATGTGGCCCGCGCGGATTCCCGGCAATTGCTGGCGCGCATCGTGGCCGATTATGTGGCCGGAATGACGGACCGCTTTGCCCTTCAAGAACATGCGCGGATTTTCAAAACCGCGCCCCCAGAGACGGAGTAAGAAACGATGGCAGTTGAATCCGCAGGCCTCTCGCCAGTAGAGGCCTTTGCCCTTGTGGGTGTGATCGGTGTGGGGGCGCAGTGGTTGGCATGGCGGCTGCAAATGCCTGCGATCGTGCTGATGCTGGTGGCGGGGCTGATTATTGGCCCTGCAACGGGAATTTTCATTCCCTCGCGTGATATCGGGGATCTGGTCGGGCCGATGATTTCCATCGCGGTCGCGGTGATCCTGTTCGAAGGCGGGCTGACGCTGAACTTTCACGCCTTGCAGGATGCCGCAAAAGGTGTGCGGCGGCTGGTCATTGTGGGCGCGCCCTTGGGGTGGCTGACATCGACGCTTGCCGTGCATTACGGCGCGGGGCTGGGCTGGGCGGCCTCGGCGGTGTTTGGCGGTATCATGATCGTGACAGGCCCCACGGTGATCGCGCCCTTGCTGCGCCAGGCCCGCCTGTCGCGCCGCCCTGCGGCCTTGCTGCAATGGGAAGCGATTGTGAATGACCCGGTGGGCGCTTTGGCCGCTGTGCTGGCCTTTGGCGTGGTGCAGGTGATGCAGGCCGATGGCGGTGGCGGATCGGCTGCCGGGCATTTCTTTGTCGGGATTTTCTTTGCCACGCTGGTCGGTTGGCTGGCCGGGCGCGGCATTGCGCTGGCCTTTCGCAAGGCGCTGGTGCCGGAATATATGAAAGTGCCGGTGCTGTTTGTGGTGCTGCTGGCGGTGTTCACCATTTCCGACCGCGTGCTGCATGAAAGCGGGCTTTTGGCGGTGACGGTGATGGGCCTTGTGATCGCCAATGCCGAACTGCCCAGCTATGAGGAGCTGCGCCGCTTCAAGGAACATGCCACGATCCTGCTGGTGTCGGGGGTGTTCATTCTGCTGGCGGCGGGGCTGGATATGACGGCCCTGCTGGGGTTGGATATCCGGGCGGTGCTGTTTGTGGCGCTGGTGGTGCTGGTGGCGCGGCCCCTGACGGTGATGACCTCGCTGATCGGAACCTCGGTGCCAATGCGTGAGCGGGTCTTGGTTGCCCTGACCGGGCCGCGCGGTGTGGTGCTGATGGCGGTTGCGGGCCTGTTTGGCGAACGTCTGGTGGCGCTTGGCGTGCCGGATGGGGCGGCCATCGGGCCGCTGGCCTTTGTTCTGGTGGCCGCGACCGTGGTGATCAACGGCTTTGGCCTTACGCCTCTGGCCAGCCTTCTGGGGCTACGCGCCGCAGAGGTGCCGGGCGTGCTGCTGGTGGGGGGCACGCGGCTGACCACCTCGCTGGGGCGGGCTTTGGCCAAGGCCGACGTGCCGGTGCTGGTGACGGATGTGAACCTTGGCCATCTGCGCCATGCGCGCGCGGCGGGGCTGAAGGTGTTTTTCGGGGACATCCTGTCCGAGGCGGCGGAAAACAAGGTGGAATTCATCGGCTTTTCCACCATCGTCGCGGCAACCGACAATGATGCCTATAACACCTTGGTCACAACTGACCTTGCCCCGGAATTTGGCCGCGACAAGGTCTGGCAACTGCCCCGCGCCAAAAGCGAAAGCGCGCGGCACAACTTGCCTGTCACGCTGGGTGGGCGGCGGATCGGGGACGGGCGGCCCTATGAAGATTATGAGGCGCTGCTGACCCAAGGCTGGGAGGTGCGCACCACCAAGCTGACCGAGGAATACAGCTTTGAAGCATGGCGCGCGGATCGGCCCAATGCGATCCTGCTCTGTGTGATTCCGGCGAATGGCGATCTGCGCTTTGTCGGGGCGGATAGCAAACAGGTGCCAGTCACGGGTGCGCGCTTGTTGGCCCTGTCACCGCCCAAGGCAGAAGCAGCCTAAGGACCAATGCAAACTGGCCAAGCGGTGCGCCTTAGCGCCGCTTGGCGGCCATCAGCCAGAACCCCACCAGCACCAGCGAGGCGATGCCGTTCCATGACGCCATCGACAGCCCTGCCAGTTCCCACGCCACCGCGTCACAGCGCACCGGGGCGGCAACGGTGGCGGCGGGGTTCAGCAAATCCTCGACACTGATCCCGGCGATGGAGCCTGCGCTGCACGAGGCAAGGCCCTCCCACCACAACCGCTCTACCCCTGTGTGAAACAACGCAATGCCTGCGGTGGTCAGGGCTGCCAGCGCGCCCAGATAGGGCAGGGTGCGCCCTTGCAGGATCAGCGCCAACAGGCCGATCACCACCGCCGCCATATGCGGATAGCGCTGCCAGAGGCAAAGCTGGCACGGGGCCATGCCGCCAAGATACTCAAAACCGTAAGCCCCGGCCAACAGCGCGGCAGAGCCACCCGCCGCCAGAAGTATAAACTGTGTCCGGGTGATGGAATGCGTCATAGGAACCTCACAGCGGCAAATCCGGCGATCAGCAACAGCACCGCCAAGGTGAACATAAGGCCCAAACGCCGTTCGATGAAATCACGGATCGGTGCGCCGAATTTCCACAATAGCGCCGCGATCAGGAAAAACCGCAAGGCCCGCGCCACCACGCTTGCCAGCATGAAAACCGGCAGCGAAAGGCCGGTGGCCCCGGACAAGATGGTGATGACCTTATACGGGAACGGCGTGACCCCCGCGATCAGCACCGCCCAGGCGCCGAATTCATTGTAACGCGCCTGGAAGGTCGCGAAATGTTCGGTCTTGCCATAAAACTCCAGCACCGGCAGGCCGATGGAGTCAAAGAACACCGCCCCGATATAATAGCCAAACGCCCCGCCCAGCACCGAAAACACCGTCGACACCGCCGCGATCAGAAACGCGCGGCGCGGGGCTGCGATGATCATCGGGATCATCAGAATATCGGGCGGAATCGGAAAGACAGAGCTTTCGATAAAGGCCACAAAGGCCAGTGCCCACAGGGCATGGCGCGATTGGGCAAGGCCCAGCGTCCAATCATATAAAGCGCGGATCATCGGGATCTCCGGTCGGGGTTGGCGCGTTGCATCATGCAGCGCCCGGCGGGTCAAGGGACAAACAGGCTTTCGGCCTGTGCCGGGCTGGGCTAAAACAAGGAAAACGGGGGGAGTTTGCGATGAAATGGCAAGGACGGCGCGAAAGCCGCAATATCGAGGATCGTCGCAGCCAAGGCAGCCGCACGCGCCGGGCCGGCGGCGTGGGGGGCGTTGGCCTTATTGCTGTGTTGGCGATCGGGTATTTTCTGGGCATTGATGTGACGCCCTTGTTGCAAGATCAGGGGGGCGGGCAGGTGTCCAGCCCGGCGCCGATGACGGCCGCCGATGAACAGGCGGGGCGTTTTGTCGCGGTCACGCTGGCCGATACCGAAGAAGTCTGGGCCGATATTTTCCGCGATCAGCTTGGGCGCAGCTACACGCCTGCGACGCTGGTTCTGTTCAAAGGGGTGACAGGGTCGCCTTGCGGCGGGGCCTCGGGGGCGTCCGGCCCGTTCTACTGCCCCGGCGACAAAAAGGCCTATCTGGATACCGATTTCTTTGTGACACTGGATCGGCAATTGGGGGCCAAGGGCGATTTTGCGGCGGCCTATGTGGTGGCGCATGAAATCGCGCATCACGTCCAGAATGAGCTGGGCATCCTGTCCCGCGCCAATGAGGTGCGCGCGCAGGTGTCGCAGGCCGAAAGCAATGCGATCTCGGTGCGGATAGAGCTGCAAGCCGATTGTTTTTCAGGCATTTGGGCGCGTTCGGCGCAACAGAAATTCGGGTCCATCGACCGTGGCGATCTGGAAGAAGCGGTGAATGCCGCCCGCCAGATCGGCGATGATACCTTGCAGCGCAACGCGGGCCGCCGCCCCAATCCGCACAGCTTTACCCATGGCACCGCCGAACAGCGCGCGCGCTGGTTCGTCACTGGCTATCAATCGGGGACTGTGGCCGCCTGCGACACGTTTTCCACCAATGATATCTAAGGCTGCCGGGGGCGGGGCCTTCGCGCCGCCCTCAGTTTTCACAAGAAGTGATTTTTGATGCTTTCTGCTGATTGACGAAGCCGGAAAGGCGCGTTACATCGCACCCACTGGGCCCGAGTGGCGGAATGGTAGACGCAGGGGATTCAAAATCCCCCGTCGCAAGACGTGCGAGTTCGAGTCTCGCCTCGGGCACCAGTAATCCCTCCGATTCTCTTTTTGTCAAAATTATGGCCATTTTTAAGCGATATGATTCGGTCACGTTAACCAATATTGTCGCTAATTCGCGGGATTGTTAGGCAAATTTCCGGTATTGGTTCCGGTTTGAGGACAGCGCTCTCTGCCCCGCTGATGAATAAAAAATGATTTGGTTAATCCGAGAATCAGGGTTTCGATTGTTTCCAGAATTTGCGTTTGGCATGTTTGATTTGTGAAATTCTGGGGCCAGCACCCTGCTGAAATCGAACTTTACCTGTCTATCTGGACAGGTTGACCCGCCGAAAATGGAAACAATCCGCCCCGGCCTTCCTGACCCAACGACCAGTTTTCCCACCGTTTTCAAAGTGCTGTGGCCCCGGTGACGCTTGGGCCTCTCACTGATTTTGCTTTTCCAGACCGATAAGCGATTGTATTACTAATGCTGTCCTATCTGGGAAGGGCATGGCCGTGGGGGCGGTCGATTTGAGTGGTGTGTATCGCACAGGGTTTGTGTCGCTGCATGGTAAGATGCTGCTAATCCGAAGGGAAACCTTTGTCAGAGGTTGTGAGGGCGTTTTACGTCATCCGGCCTCCGCTGCACTATCTTTAAACCTCACTCCGTCGAACAGGCTTCGTCGTGGCGTAGAGACCGGGCTTTCCGGTTCGCGTTGATCTTGCGGCCTTTGCGCTGCGTTTGATGGCGCGATCTGGGCAGGTGCTTGGGTCTCTGCTGATGTGAGGAATGTAAGAAATGCCGATCTTTGCTCTCTACAATTTTGATGACACCGGGCTTGTGGCAGCGGATTCCGCAGTTGCGAACGGCGCGCAAGATGGTGCCTATTTCGATGGGGCAGCCCCGGTCGGCGGGCGGGCCGTATTGGATGGTATTAATGACAAGGTAAAGATTTACCCAAGCCCCACATTCCAACTGCCGCGCGGCACCTTGGAAATTCAATTCTCGCAGACATCGCATGTGGGTGACTACCCGAACACGGTTCTGTCGCGTGATACGGCATCCGAAACCCCCGGCGGGTATCGGATCGAAGTGATGCCCGATGGTTCGGTGCTAATCTCGCATGAATCCGCAACCGCGACCACGACCTTCCAGACCGATCCCGGCTTCGTGAACCCCGGTGATGAGATCAACGTGGTCTATTCCTGGGATGCGACCAGCGGCGGGTCGGTGCAGATCACCAACCTGACCACCGATGACAGTTTCGAAGATCTGGTCCCTGCGGGCCTGACCATGAACCAAGGCCCCATGAGCCAGCCTTGGATGATTGGTGCCGGGCAATCGCAATCTGACGCCGGGCAATTGAACAACCTGAACAACCATTTCCAAGGCTCGGTCGAGATGTTCTCTCTGTCCGACACGGTGGATAACTTCTCGGGCATCCCCACCGCCAACCCCGATACCGCCGAAACCGATGAAGACACGCCGATTGACGTGATCCCGGTGCTGGCGAATGACACCGACCCGACCGGCCAGACCTTGACCATCACCGGCACCCCCACCTCCGAAAACGGCACCGTGGGCGTGAACCCGGATGGCACGCTGTCCTACACGCCGAACCCCGATTTCAACGGCACCGACACCATCACCTATACCATCACCGATCCGGACGGCAACGAATCCACCAGCACCGTCACCGTCACCGTGAATCCGGTGAATGATGGCCCGGTTGCCGTGGATGACGTGGACAGCACCGAAGTGGATACGGCAGTTGTCGTCGATCTGATCGGCAATGACACCGATGTTGATAACCTGAATTCCGAACTGTCCATCACCGGCACGCCGACCTCGGCGGATGGCACGGTTGTGGTGAACCCGGATGGCCGCTCGGTCACCTTCACGCCGAACCCGGGCTTTACCGGGGTGGCGACGATCAACTACACCGTCACGGACCCGGATGGGCTGACCGATGACGGCGTAGCTACCATCACGGTTGCCGATGATGATGGCGAAACCCCCATCGCCAACCCCGATACCGCCGAAACCGATGAAGATACGCCGATTGACGTGATCCCGGTTCTGGCGAATGACACCGACCCGAATCTTGACCCGCTGACCATCTCTGGCACCCCGACCGCCGAAAACGGCACCGTGGGCGTGAACCCGGATGGCACGCTGTCCTACACCCCGAACCCGGAGTTCAGCGGCACCGACACCATCACCTATACCATCACCGATCCCGATGGGAATGAGGCCACCAGCACCGTCACCGTCACCGTGAACCCGGTGAATGACGCCCCCGTTGCGGTGGATGATGAGGATGTAACGGCGATCAATACGCCGGTCACTCTGGATATCATCGCCAATGACACCGATGTCGACAATACCAACCCCGAGCTTGCGATTGCAGGCACGCCGACCTCGGCACAGGGCACGGTAGAGGTTGGCCCGGATGGCCGTTCCATCACCTTCACGCCGAATGCGGGTTTCACCGGTGTGGCGACGATCAACTACACCGTCACCGACCCGGACGGGCTGACCGATGAGGGCGTTGTCACCATCACCGTCGGCGACCCGGATGCGCCGGTGGCCAACCCCGACACCGCCGAAACCGATGAAGATACGCCGATTGATATCATCCCGGTTCTGGCGAATGACACCGACCCGAATCTTGACCCGCTGACCATCTCTGGCACCCCCACCGCAGAAAACGGCACCGTGGGCGTGAACCCGGATGGCACGCTGTCCTACACCCCGAACCCCGATTTCAACGGGGTGGACACGATAACCTATACGATCACCGATCCGGATGGGAATGAGGCCACCAGCACCGTCACCGTCACCGTGAACCCGGTGAATGACGGCCCCGTCGCAGTGGATGATGAAGAAACCGGCAATTACAACGAATCCGTTGTGGTGGACCTGATCGGCAATGACACCGATGTCGACAACCCGAACGCGGAACTGTCGATCTTTGGCACGCCCACCTCGCCCGATGGGACAGTGGTGGTGAACCCCGATGGCCGTTCTGTCACCTTCACGCCGAATGCCAACTTCATCGGTGAGGCGACGATCAACTATACCGTCACCGACCCCGATGGGTTGACCGATGATGGCGTGGCCACCGTGACCATCGAGGACCCGGATCGCGATGGGATCGTGCGCGGCACCGACGATGGCAACCTGATCGACACCGATTACATCGACCCCTTCGATGCCGACCGTGTCGATGCAGGCGATGCAATCCTGGATGATGATGCGCCGAATGATGACCGCATTCGTGCCGAAGGTGGCGACGATACCGTCTTTGCCGGGCTTGGCGATGATACGGTCTTTGCTGGATTGGGCGATGACCTTGTTTATGGCGAAGAAGGCGACGACGACCTGCGCGGGAATGAGGGCAATGACACGCTGTATGGCGGCGATGGCTCTGACACCGTGTATGGCCAGCAGGATGATGACTTCATCGACACATCGGCCAGCACGCCAATTCCGGATATTGATTATCCCGGCGTTTACCCGGCGGATACCGACCCGAACAATGACCGCGATCTGGTCTATGGCGGGCTGGGCAATGATACGATCCTGACGGGCGACGATGCCGATACGATCTTTGGGGATGGCGGCGATGACTCCATCAACTCCGGGATTGATGCCGACCTCGTCTATGGCGGCGGTGGCGATGATACCATCATCGGCAGCGAAGGCGCAGATACGATCTTTGGTGAGGACGGCAACGACCTGATCTATGGCGGCCTTGACGATGTGATCGGTGATGCGCTGGATCTGCCGGATGATATTGATCTGCGCCCCTTGAACAACCCCGACTTGATCGACGGCGGTGCGGGCAATGACACGATCTATGGCCGCGATGACAATGACACGCTGATTGGCGGCACCGGCAATGACCTGCTGTTTGGCGGCGTCGACAATGACCTGCTGTCGGGTGATCTGGGCAATGACACGCTGCACGGCGACGAAGGCGATGACATCCTTGAAGGCGATGGCGGCAATGACGTGTTCTATGGTGGCACGGGCGTTGACACCATGTTCGGCGGCGCGGATCGCGATGATTTCATCGTTGGTCTGGGTGAAGGTGCCGGCAGCGAGGTTTATGGTGGGTCTGAAGGCGATGACTTCGACCGCCTGATCATCGAAGGGCCGCGCACGGGCTACCTTGTGGTGGAAACCGGGCCGGACAGCGATGGCAACGGGATCGACGGTCGTGTCGAATATCTGGATGCCGATGGCAACATCACCGGCACGCTGCAATTCGAGAATATCGAAGAGATTGTCAGCGTTCCCTGCTTCACGCCCGGCACCTTGATTGCCACGCCCAAGGGTGAGGTTCCGATTGAAAACCTGAGGGCCGGTGACCGGATCATCACCCGCGACAATGGTATTCAGGAATTGCGTTGGATCGGTCAACGCAAGTTTGACTGGGCGCATCTGACCGCCAATCCGCATCTGCGCCCGATCATGGTACGCCGTGGCAGCCTTGGAAACGGCCTGCCAGAGCGTGACATGATGCTAAGCCCGAACCACCGGGTTCTGGTGTCCAACGATCGCACGTCGCTGTATTTCGACGAGCATGAGGTGCTGGTGTCTGCCAAGCATCTGGTCGGCGGCAAGGGTATCTTTGAGGTGGAAAGCATCGGGACGACCTATATCCACCTGATGTTTGACCAGCACGAAGTGGTGCTGTCGGATGGGGCCTGGACAGAAAGTTTCCAGCCCGGTGACTACACCTTGAACGGTATGGGCAACGCGCAGCGCAATGAAATTCTGGAACTGTTCCCGGAATTGAAAACCAAGGAAGGTCTGGCCGATTACACGGCGGCCCGCCGCACCTTGAAAAAGCACGAAGCCACGCTGCTGGTGCGCTAAGCGCAGGCAGACCAGAGTTTATGCAGCGAGCTGCAAGCAATTGCAGCTACAGGAAAAGGGGGCTTCGGCCCCCTTTTTTCTGTTCTGTTCGGGGCGGTGGCAACGCATCTCAAAGCGGCGCTTTGGTTGGGGTCTTTTGCAGTCTCCGCGGAAACGCCACGCCGCTGCCCCATCTTTGCCCCAGTCCCCCGCCATTGAAGGCCTTGGAAGAATCTGTGCGCAGGTTGCGAAAACCAGCGTCAAAGCTAAAGAGTTAGAGGGTAGAATGCCGTTTTTGTTGAACTGGGCGAGTGTTGGGGCAAACGGAACCTATTCCTTGGCCAATGGCACCGATACGGTCGGGCTGACGGTTGCGACCACAACCAACGCGCTGTCGCAAACGGCGCGCGCCTTTAGCTCTGGTTCGCCATCGGCCCCGGCGCTGTGGGTTTCGGGCATTTCCGAGCCGATCACCAGCACGCTGACCTTTGGCGCCCCCGTTTCCAACTTCAGCTTTGAAATCTACGACATCGATTCCAGCCCGAACTCTTGGGATGACAAGCTGACGGTGCTTGTCACCGATGCACAGGGCAATGTGCAGGCGGTGAATTTCGGCGATCTGCTGGCAGATCCTTATCATTCGTCTTCGGGCAATGTGCTGAACGCCGATGGTTCTTTCAATGGCGGGGTGGAAACGGTCGGTGCCGAAGATAGTGTGGCCATTACCATCGCGGGGCCAGTGTCACGGATTCAATTCATCTTTGACAATGGCGAAAGCTTTGATCGCAGTGGCATGTTCGGCGTTGGCAATATGTCCTTTGACCGGGCCGCGCCGGATTTCATCGTCGAAGGCACCGCCAATGGTGATCTGATCGACGATTCATATGTGCTTGATCCCGAAGGCGACCGGGTGAATGCCGGGGATGCGGCGAACGGGTCGGATGATGATATCATTCAAGCCGGCGCGGGTAATGACACGGTGATCTCGGGCGCGGGCAATGATTCCGTTGATGCGGGCACGGGCAATGACTCTGTTACCGCCGGCACCGGGAATGATACGGTTTTGGGCGGCGCGGGGCTGGATACGATCTATGGCGGCGCGGGCGCTGACAGCCTGATGGGCGAGGCGGATGCCGACCTGATCTATGGCGGCGACGACAATGATTATGTCGACGGTGATGGCGGTGCGGATATCCTGCACGGCGATGGCGGCAACGATACGATCGTCGGCGATGATGGCAACGATGTCATGTATGGCGGCGCAGGCGATGACCAGATCTTCGCCTCTGCCGGGAACAATCAGGCCTATGGCGGCAGCGGCGCGGACCAGGTGTTTCTGGGCGCGGGCAATGACACGGTTGACGGTGGCACCGGGGCCGACCTGATCAATACGGCGGGCGGGAATGATACGATCCTGCTTTCGGACGGGTTCGGCAATGATACGATCATCGGCGGTGAGACGGCCGAGACAGCGGGCGATACGCTGAACCTGTCGGCGCTGTCCGCTGGTGCGACGGTGGACCTGAGCAATGCCAACCCGGAAACCGGGACTGTCAGCACCAGCACCAGCACCGCCACATTCTCGGAAATCGAGAATATCGTGCTGAGCAACCATGACGATATCATTGTCTTGGGGGCAAATACCGGCGCGGCGCGGGTCATCGGCTTTCAGGTGCCTGTCGACAATGGCAACGGCACCTATACCGGACTTGATACAATAAACCCCGGCAACCTGCTGGATGCGCAGGGTAATCCGGTCAACGCCTATGATGTGACCGTCACCAGCCTTGGCGGCAATGCCGTGCTGACCTTTCCGGGCGGGCAAAGCCTGACACTGGTCGGCGTCGATGCCAGCGCGGTATCCTCGATTGCGCAACTGGCGGCGCTGGGCTTTGCGGCACCGGATGGCATTGTCTATGGCACGGCCGGGGATGACACGATTGATGCGGCTTATCTGGGCGACAATGACGGCGACCGGATCGACGCAGGCGATGCGATCTTGCCGGGGGCCGGGCCGAATGACGATCTGGTCTATGCCGGTGCGGGCAATGACAGTGTGGATGCGGGCCTTGGCGCGGATTCCGTGGTTGGCGAGGCCGGGAATGACACGCTGAACGGCGGCGAAGGCAATGACACGCTGGTCGGCGATTATGAGATCGACTCCGATTTTTCCGTGCGCGGCAACCCGATTGCAGGGCCGGGCGGCAATGATGTGCTGACAGGTGGCGCAGGGGACGACAGCATCTACGGCGGCTCCGGCGATGACAGCCTTTATGGCGGCGATGGCAATGACAGCCTGCTCGGCGGCCATGGCAATGACTTGCTCGAAGGCGGCGCGGGCGATGATGAACTGGAAGGCCTCTATGGCGACGACACCATTTATGGCGGTGACGGTAATGATCTGGTCTATGGTCGCGATGGCGCCGACCTGATCTATGGCGGTGATGGGGTTGATACGCTCATCGGGTCCATCGGGATTGACACGCTCTATGGTGGCGCGGGCAATGACATCCTTGCTGGAAGTCAGGGCAGCGATCTGATCTATGGCGGCGATGGCGATGATCTTGTGTTCATCGGCGTGCCTGCCCCCGGCGATATCGCCTATGACAATGAAGGCAGCATCTATCTGGATGCGGGCAATGACTTTCTGGATGCCAGCGATGCTACGTTGCGCTTTGACGCTTATGGCGGCACGGGCAACGATTTCATGAATGCCGGCCTGGGCGATGATACGCTGTTCGGTGGTGCCGATAATGACCAGATCTACGCGGGCGCAGGCAATGACCAACTGACCGGCGATGAAGGCAATGACTATATCGAAGGGCAGGCGGGCGATGATCGGTTCTTCCTGGCTGATGGTTTTGGGCAGGACACGCTGGTCGGCGGTGAAACCACCGAAGGTGCGGGCGATACGCTGGATGCCAGCGCCGTTACGCAAAACATCACGCTGGACCTGAGCGCGGGCGATGCCACCAACCCCGAGGATGGCACGCTCAGCCTCGATGCCGCCAATACCGCGACCTTCTCCGAGATTGAGACAGTGGTGCTTGGCTCTGGCGACGATAGCGTCACCGGCTCCAGCGGCAGCGATACCGTGTTCACCGGGTCCGGGGCCGATACGGTGATTGGCGGCGCAGGTAATGACAGTTTTGATATAGGGGCCGATAGTGACCGTGATGTGATCGTGCTGGCCGATGGGTTTGGCAGCGACACGATCACCCATTTTGATCTGACCGACAGCGGCGATGGCACTGCGATTGACCAGTTGGATGTCTCGGGCCTGACCTCGGACGGGGGTGTCACCCCGGTCAATACCTCGAATGTCACCGTGACCGATACCAATGGCGACGGCACCGGCGACGCGATCCTGACCTTCCCGGGCGGCGAAAGCATCACCCTTGTGGGCGTGCTGGCCAGTCAGGTTGACAGCTATGCCGAGTTGGAGGCCATCGGCATCCCACGCACCCCCGAGGCGGTTGACGGAACGGCGGCGGGGGATCTGATGCCGGTGGGCTATGTCGATGCGCAAGGCGATATCATTGATGGCGCGGACGGTCTGAATGATACGATCTATGGCTATGGCGGTGATGATACGATCATCGCGGGCCTTGGGGATGACACGGTTTTCGCAGGCGATGACAATGACAGCGTTGCAGGGGGGGCTGGGGCAGACCTGATCTATGGCGGCGCGGGCAATGATACGCTGAACGGTGGCGATGACGCCGATACGATCTTTGGCGATGCCGGGGCCGACAGTATCGAAGGCGATACCGGGGATGACTTGCTCTGGGGTGGCGCGGATGGCGATACACTGGCCGGTGGGGCCGGGGCCGATACCTTGCTGGGCGACGATGGCGATGACTCCCTGCGCGGCGGCGCGGATGGTGACAGCCTGTATGGTGGCGCGGGCAATGATACGATCCAAGGCGACGCCGGCGATGATTATGCCGAAGGTTATTTTGGCGATGATCTCATGTCGGGCGGTATTGGTTCGGATACGCTGGACGGCGGTGACGGCAACGATCAGATTTTCGGCGGTGATGACAACGATTTCCTGATGGGCGGCGATGGTCAGGACCAATTGGACGGCGGGTCGGGCAATGACACGCTTTGGTCGGGCGCGGGCGATGATACGCTGATCGGCGGTGCGGGTAACGATACCATGATCGGTGAAGGGGGCGACGATACCTTCACCCTGTCTGCCGGGTTCGGCACCGATGTCATTCAAGGCGATGAGGCCGGGGAAACCAACGGCGATACTATTGATGCCTCGGCCATCACCTCGGCCGTGGTGCTGGATCTGAGTGCGGGAAACCCCGGCGACCCGGAATCCGGCACGCTGACCTCTGGCGCCGATGTGGCCAGTTTCAACACGATTGAAAACATCGTTCTGGGTGCGGGCGATGACAGTGTCATCGGCTCCTCCGGGGCGGATAACGTTGTCACCGGGGCGGGCGCGGATACCGTCGATGGTGGCGCGGGCGATGACCGTTTCGCGCTGGGCGCGGATGGTGACGCGGATGTGGTGCGCCTGTCCGATGGCGATGGCCATGACACGATTGCGGGCTTTGACGCCCCGACAGTCAACCCCGATGGCAGTTTCAGCGGTGTAGACCAGCTTGATGTCTCGGACCTGTTTTCCACGCCGGGCAATCCGGTCGACGTCGATGATGTGACGGTTGGGGATGATGGCGCGGGCAACGCGGTGCTGACCTTCCCGAATGGCGAGGCTGTCACGCTGGAAGGCGTTAGTCCGGCCTTGGCCGCCGATCCGAAATACCTGATCGCGCTGGGCATTCCATCGAATTACATCGTCGAAGGCACCAGCGGGGCCGACCTGATCGACGCCGCCTATGCCGATGACCCGGAAGGCGACATGATCGACGCCGCCGATAATCTGGCGGGCAATGATGATGACATTGTGCAGGCCGGGGCCGGGAATGACACAGTTTATTCCGGCGCGGGCGATGATCTGGTTTATGGAGAGGCAGGTGCCGACCTTGTGCAATCCGGTGCGGGCGCTGACACGCTGTATGGTGGCAGCGGCAATGACACGCTGAACGGCGATGCAGGGGCGGATCAGCTTTATGGCGGCGATGATCGCGACCAGTTGACCATTTCGGGCGCGCTGGAGGCTGATAGCCTGACCGGCGGCGAAGGCGGCGATGACTTTGACACCGTAGAGCTTCAGGGCGCAGATGCCGGGGTCACGGTGACCTATGCCACCAATGAGGCAGGCAGCATCACCGATGGCACGGCCACGGCCCTTTTCTCGGAAATCGAAGCCTTCAACCTGACCGAGTTCAACGACAATCTGAACGGTGGGGTCAGCACGCTGGCGCTGTCGGTCTTTGCCGGGGCCGGGAATGACACGATCACCGGTGGCAGCGGCGCGGATACGCTGCATGGTGAATTGGGCGATGATGTCATTTTCGGCGGGCTGGGCAATGACTCCATCCGCGCCGATGAGGGCGACGACACTGTTTTCGGCGGGGCCGGGAACGATACGATCTTTGGCTTTGAAGGCAGTGACTCGGTTGATGGCGGCGATGGCGATGACCTGATCAACACGCGCACATCGCCCGGCACCGGCTTGCCGGATCAAGGCTATCCCGGCCTTTATGCCGCCGATACCGACCCGAACAATGACCGCGATACCGTCGAAGGCGGCGCGGGCAATGACACCATTCTGACCGGGGATGATGATGACCTGATCTATGGCGGCAGCGGTGCCGATTCCATTGATGCGGGCTTTGATGACGATACTGTCTATGGCGGTAGCGGCAATGACACCATCATCGGCAGCGAGGGCAATGATTACGTCGAAGGCGGCCTTGGCAATGATGTCATCTATGGCGGTCTGGCCGTGGGCGTGGCCGATATCTCCTCGATCCCCGATGCAACCGACCTGTTGCCGGGCAACGGGCTGGATACGCTTTACGGCGGTGATGGCAATGATCTGATCTATGGCATGGATGATGCCGACCTGCTCTATGGTGATGCGGGCAATGACACGCTGTATGGCGGCATCGACAATGACAGCCTCTATGGCGGCGATGGCGCAGACAGTCTTTATGGCGATGAAGGCGATGACCGGATTGAGACCGGCGCCGGCGATGATGCGGCCTATGGCGGCGAAGGCAATGACCTAATCATCGGCGGTGGCACAGGCGTCGATGCCCTGTTCGGCGATACGGGCAATGACACGATCACCGGCAGCCTGACGGGCAACACGCTGGCCTATGGCGGGGATGGCAATGACAGCATCACCGGCGGCGACCTGACCGATCAACTGATCGGCGATGATGGTGATGACATCATCTCCGGCGGTGGCGGTGCGGATGTCCTTTCAGGTGACGCGGGCAATGATACGCTTTACGGCGGCGACGGCGCGGACAACGTGTCGGGCGGCGCAGGCAATGACACGATTGACGGCGGCGAAGGGGCCGATACGCTCTTTGGTGATGATGATCGTGATCTGTTCTATGGCGGCATCGGCGATGTCATCGACGGCGGCGAGGGCGGGGATGACTTTGACACCCTGAACCTGTCCAACCTTGGCGGCGCGGCGGGCACCAATATCATCTATGGTGGCGGCAATGACGAATCCGGCATCGTCGAGGTTCTGGATGGCACCGGCGCGGTGGTTGGCACCTTCAGCTTCAGCAATATCGAAAGCGTCATCCCCTGCTTTACCCCCGGCACGATGATCCTGACCAAAGACGGCGAAAAGCCGGTGGAAAGCTTGCAGGTCGGTGACAAGGTGCTGACCCGCGACAATGGCTATCAGACGATCCGCTGGGTCGGGCAGCGCCATCTTTCGGCGCATGATCTGGCCGCCCAACCGAACTTCAACCCGGTGCGCATTCGTGCAGGGGCGCTGGGCGACAACCTGCCGTGCCGCGATATGACCGTCTCGCCTCAGCACCGGATGCTGATCTCGGGGCCGCGCGCCGAGATGTTGTTCGGCGAGGCCGAAGTGCTGGTGGCCGCGCTGCATCTGGTCAATGACCGCAGCATCGTCCGCGCTTGGCCGCAGCAGGTGACTTATATCCACCTGCTGTTTGATGAGCATGAGATCATTCGCGCCGATGGGGCCTGGACCGAAAGCTTCCAACCCGGCGATCAGACCTTGCACAGCATAGACAGCCCCCAACGCGCAGAGCTTTTGGCGCTGTTCCCCGAACTGGCGCAGGGGGATTTCTATCCCGCCGCCCGGATCACGCTGAAAGCCTATGAGGCCAAGGTGCTGATGCTGCAATAAGGCAGGCGGGCTTAGCCCCGCGCTGCCCGCCATGCCGCCCAATCTTCGGGCGTATCCAGATCGGTCAGGGCATGTGTATCAGGCAAGGGCACATGGCTGACCCGGCCTGCATGCGCCTGCAACAATGGCTTGGCCCCGCTGTCCCCATGCAGCCCCGCCAATTCCGCCCGCGCCCAAGCCGGAAACAGCACCGGATGCCCCGGCCTGCCATCGGCACAGGCCCCGCGCAAGATGTGCTGCGGCTGCGCCTGATGTGCGGCGATCATGCGGGTCAGGTCGGCAGCATCAATCTCGGGCATATCGGCCAAGAGCAGCAAGACGGCTGCCCCCTCAGGGCAATCCGCCAAGCCCGCGCGCAGCGAGGCGGCCATGCCTTCGGCCGCGTCCGGCACTGTCACAAGGCCCAAAGGCAGACCTTTCAATGCCATGGCACGCGCTGGCCGGTCCGGCGGCAGGGCAACCCAAACCGGCAGCCCGGTGCCAAGCGCCATCTCGGCCACCCGGCGCAGCAAGGGCAGGCCGCCCACCGGCTCCAGCAACTTATCCGCGCCGCGCATCCGCCGGGCGGCACCTGCGGCCAGAACCAGCACGCAAAGCGGGGGCGGGAGGGCGTTCATCAACTGTCCTTTTGCGGGAGGCTGCACGGGCGCGTGCGCCAAGTTTAGCCGCTTTGCACGCCAAGAAAAGCATCAAGACGCAAAAGCCGCACAGACAAGGCCAATCCCGGCCTTGTCACGCTTAATGCAGATTCAAGGCAAATTGCCCATTGTCTTATGTCATATCCTGCCATTATGGTCGAACCACGCGGGTCTAACTGTCTTTACAGCAGGTCCGCGCGCCAGATTTACGCCAAGGCGCATTGGGCGGGCCACAGGGTTCGCAGATGCTTGCCATGGTGGTCAACCGGTCGAAAGACCCCTAATTCGCCCGTCAAGTCATTGACGATACGGGCTTTTCATATGGATGCAGTAATGCATTCGGGATAAACCGCGATGCGCCGCGCATGTAATTTGACCAGAACTGACGGGGGGGCTGCAAGGCCGCACCCGCTATTTCTGACGCGCAGCCTCGCCTATACAAGTCACCACATCCGCGCAAATCGCCCCCCTGGAAATCCTCCGGTGCGGTGGGCGCGACTGGGTGCCATGGAACATAATGGCCAAGAAAATGCTAATCGACGCCACACATGCCGAGGAAACTCGGGTTGTTGTGGTAGATGGGAACAAGGTTGAGGAATTCGATTTTGAAACCATCAACAAGCGCCAGCTTGCTGGCAATATCTACCTCGCAAAGGTAACACGGGTCGAACCTTCGTTGCAGGCGGCCTTCGTGGACTATGGCGGCAACCGCCATGGCTTCCTTGCCTTTGCCGAAATCCATCCTGATTACTATCAGATCCCGATGGCAGACCGTAAGGCGCTGCTGGAGGAGGAGCGGGCCTTGGCCCGCGCCGAAGATGACGACGAAAAGGAAAAGGAAAAGGGCGGGGATCGCCGCCGCCGCCGTGGCCCGCGTGGTGCCTCTGCCGCGCAAGCCGCCAAATCCGATGACGCCGTGAAAACCGCCGAAATCGGGGCGATGGATGTTGTCGATCTGGACGACGAAGACGCAGAGGCGACAGCCTCGTCGGATGAGGGGACCACGGCGGAAACCCCGGCCCCCGCGCCCGAAGCCAAGGCAAAAGCCCCGGCCAACACCAGCGCGCCCGATCAGGACGCCGATGACAGCGCCAATGACAGCGATGAGCCGGAGAGCGAAGAGCCCTACCGCGCGATGGATACCGCCTCTGACACCGACAGCGAGATTGAATCGGTCGCGGATGAGGATGTGACCGAAGAAATCCGCGCCCCGCGCCGCCCGCGTGCGCGTCGCTACAAGATCCAGGAAGTGGTCAAAGTGCGCCAGATCATGCTGGTGCAGGTGGTCAAGGAAGAACGTGGCAACAAAGGTGCGGCGCTGACGACCTATCTGTCGCTGGCAGGCCGCTATTGCGTGCTTATGCCCAACACCGCGCGCGGTGGCGGCATCAGCCGCAAGATCACCCAAGCCAATGACCGCAAGAAGCTGAAAGAGATTGCGCAGGAAATCAAGGTGCCGGAAGGCGCTGGCCTGATCATCCGCACCGCAGGGGCCAAGCGCACCAAGCCGGAAATCAAGCGCGACTACGAATACCTGATGCGTCTGTGGGAACAGATCCGCGAGCTGACGATGAAATCCATCGCCCCCGCCGCGATCTATGAAGAAGGCAACCTGATCAAGCGCTCCATCCGCGATCTTTACAGCCGCGAGATTGACGAAGTGCTGGTCGAAGGCGCCGAAGGCTACCGCGTGGCCAAGGACTTCATGCGCATGATCATGCCTTCCCATGCCAAGGCGGTGCAGCCCTATCAGGATCAGACCCCGCTTTTCGCCCGCTATCAGGTGGAAAGCTATCTTGGCGGCATGTTCAACCCGACCGTGCAGCTGAAATCCGGCGGCTATATCGTTATCGGCATCACCGAAGCGCTGGTCGCAATCGACGTGAACTCGGGCCGGGCCACCAAAGAAGGCTCCATCGAAGACACGGCGCTGAAAACCAATCTGGAGGCCGCCGAAGAGGTGGCGCGCCAGTTACGCCTGCGTGACCTTGCGGGCCTGATCGTGATCGACTTCATCGACATGGAAGAGCGTCGCAACAACGCCGCCGTTGAGAAGAAGCTGAAAGACAAGCTGAAAACCGACCGCGCGCGGATTCAGGTGGGGCGGATCAGCGGCTTTGGCCTGCTGGAAATGAGCCGCCAGCGCCTGCGCCCCGGCATGTTGGAAAGCACGACCCAGCCTTGCGCGCATTGCCATGGCACCGGGTTGATCCGCTCTGATGACAGCATGGCGCTGACCATTCTGCGTGCACTGGAAGAAGAAGGCACCCGCAAACGCAGCAAGGAAGTGTTGCTGCGCGCGCCGATTGCCGTCGTGAACTTCCTGATGAACCAAAAGCGCGAACATATCGCCATGATCGAGGCCCGCTATGGCATGTCCGTGCGGATCGAGGCTGACCCCTCGCTGATCAGCCCCGATTACTCGCTTGAAAAGTTCAAGACCGCGACCCGCGCCGTGGTTGAGGTTTCGGCGGCGATTTCCGGCAATTCCTCGTTTATGGGCATGGCCGTGGATGATATCGAAGATCCCGATATCCCGACCGAAGAGGAAGAAAACGCCGAGGTTGAGGCGGAAACCATCGTCACGGCACCGGACGATCAAAAGGACGGAAACGGCCGCAAAAAGCGTCGTCGTCGTCGTCGTCGTCGCGGCAATAACGCCAATGGCGAAAATGGCGGTGATGATGGCAATGGCGATCAGGACAATGGCGATGACAGCAACGGCGATGAAGGCGATGATGCCACCGCCGAACCCGTAGCGGTTGAGGCCGCAGAGGCAGCCGAGGCCAAGACCGAGGACGCTCCGAAAAAGCGGCGCACCCGGTCGCGCAAGCCCAAAGCCGATGCCAAGGCCGAAACCGCAGAGCCTGCGGCAGAGGGGGCGGCAGAGGCCGCGACTCCGGTTGCCGAAGACGCAGCGGCGGAAAAGCCAAAGCCCAAGCGCACCCGCAAGCCCAAGGCCAAAAAGGATGACGTCGAAACCCCGGCTGAGGCCCCGGTTGAGGCGAAACCCGCAGCAAAGGCCGCGCCGATCGCGGCAGAGGCCCCGGCGGAACCTGCACCGGCAGAGGTGGCCCCCGCGCCCGAACCGGTCGCAGTGGTGGCCACTCCTGACGCCGCGCCCGAACCTGCGCCCGCTGCGGCAGAGGTGACTGAGGCCGCGCCGGAAACCACCGAAGAGGCCAAGCCGCGCCGCCGTGGCTGGTGGAACCTCGGGCGCTAGGCCAAGGCACACAGGATCGAACGGGCGCGGGGGCAACCTCGCGCCCGTTTTCGTTGACACATTGGCCCACGGCAACGTGACCAATTGTCGGCGTGACGAGGGGCCGCCAAAGCGCTATGACAGGCTGGCAACCCAAAGGAATGCCCATGATCGGAATTGATCTTATCGACGCCGCCCTTGCCCCGGCCATGCTGGTGGCGCTTTTGGCGGGTGTTCTGTCTTTCCTCAGCCCTTGCGTCCTGCCAATCGTGCCGCCCTATCTGGCCTATATGGGCGGAATCAGCATGGGAGAGATGACAGGCAGCACCGCGCGCCGCCGGGTTCTGCTGCCTGCGGTGTTCTTTGTGCTGGGCCTGTCAACGGTGTTCCTGTTCCTTGGCTTCACGGCGTCGATCTTTGGCACGTTTTTCCTGCAATATCAGGACGTTCTGTCCAAGGTGTCGGGTGCGGTCGTCATCATCTTCGGGCTGCATTTTCTGGGCATTTTCCGCATCAGCATGCTGGACCGCGAGGCGCGTCTGGATGCGGGCGACCGGGGCGGCTCGGCCTTTGGGGCCTATCTTCTGGGCCTTGCTTTCGCCTTTGGCTGGACACCGTGCATCGGCCCGCAACTGGGCGCGATCCTGTCGCTTGCAGCGTCCGAGGCCAGCCTGACACGCGGCACCACGCTGCTGGGGGTTTACGCCATCGGTCTGGGCCTGCCCTTCATTCTGGCCGCTGTCTTTATTGAACGCGCCGTTGGCCTGATGTCACGGCTCAAGCGTCATATGAAAACCATCGAACGCGCGATGGGTGTGCTGTTGATCGTAGTGGGCGTGGCATTGCTGACGGGGGCTTTCTCGGCCTTCTCGTTCTGGCTGCTGGAAACCTTCCCCGCGCTCAGTTCTTTGGGCTAAGTTTTGCCAGATTTCCCGCTATACTGCGGGGAAAGACAGTCAGGCAGGCCAATGGCGAAAACGACCCCAGAGACAACAAGCGTCAAACGCCGCCGCGTGTTTTATGTGCCGGGATATGACCCGTTCCACCCCCGCCGCTACCGCGAGCTTTACCGCAAGGAAGCCGCCGCACAGTCCGCGATTTCCGGCTATCAGATCGCGCTGTCGCCCAAACAATCCGGCGGTGCATATGGCTGGGACGTGACGGCCGAGATGGACGGGGCCAAGGTTCAGGCGCAGGTGGATGTGCTGGTCTGGTCTGATATCGTCAAATCCTCGATGGAGACGGGGATTGTGGGCACCTACCGCCAGCTGATGCGCACCGCCTGGATTTATATCGGGTCGGGGGCGCTGTGGCGGTTGATGCGTCTGCGCAAAGGCCCGGTGATTGCAGCACTTTACCCGATCGTGTTTCTTTTGGGCCAATTGGCGCTGGCGCTGGTCTTGGCGTGGGGCTGTCTGCGTCTGGGGGGCCTGTTTCCCTATGGCGAATGGGTCGGCGGCGCGGTGGGTATCGGGGCGGGGGTGGCCTTGCTGCATTGGTTCCGCCGGGTGGATAACAAGGTCTTTGCCTATTACCTGATGCATGACTATGCCTATTCCGCCCAGTTCAACGGCGCGAACCCGCCGGAACTGGAGGCGCGGATGGCGGTGTTTGGCGATGCCATTGCCGCCGCGATGGCCGAGGAGGTGGAGGAGGTTCTGGTCGTCGGCCATTCCTCGGGCGTGCATCTGGCCGTGTCGGTGCTGGCCGATCTGATCCGGGCGGGGCGGGTGCCTGCGGCGGGGCCTGCGCTGTCGTTTCTGTCGCTGGGGCAGGTGGTGCCGATGGTGTCCTTCCTGCCCGCAGCCTATCGGTTGCGGGCGGATCTGGCCTATCTGTCGCAAACAGAGGCGTTGGATTGGGTCGATGTCACAGCCCCCGGCGATGGCTGCGCCTTTGCGCTGTGTGATCCCGTGGCTGTGTCGGGCGTGGCCCCGGCGGGCAAACGCTGGCCGTTGGTGTTTTCGGCGGCCTTCACGCAAACCCTGTCCCCCGCCCGTTGGAAGGCGCTGCGCTGGCGGTTTTTCCGGCTGCATTTCCAATATCTCTGCGCCTTTGATCGGCCCCGTGACTATGATTATTTCCGCATCACCGCAGGCCCGCTGACGCTTGGCGCGCGCTATCAGGGGCGCCCGCCTTCGCAGTCGCGGATTGAGCTGCCTGTCAACAAATTCACCTCGGTCGCGCCATGATCCCGCCCAAACCGCCTGCACGGCCCGATAAAGTTTCGCTCTGGCGCTATATGAAGCTGTTTCGGCAGGATATCCTGTCGGCGCAGCCCGCGCGGCTGTATCGGGCGTGGATGGCAGAGTTTCGGACCCCGTTTTTCCGCAGCTATCTGTGCAACGATCCGGCGCTGGTGCGGCGGGTGCTGAATGAACGGCCCGATGATTTTCCGAAGTCGAACCGTATCCGCGAAGGGTTGAACCCGCTGCTGGGCAATTCGGTTTTCGTGACGAATGGGGCGGTGTGGAAGCGGCAGCGGCGCATCATCGACCCGGCCTTTGAAGGCGGGCGCATCCGCGAGACATTTCCGGCCATGGTCGCAGCAGGGCAGGCGGCGGTGGCGCGGATGCAGCCCGGTGTGCAGGAAATTGAGCCGGAGATGAGCCATGCGGCAGCGGATGTGATTTTCCGCACGCTGTTTTCCATCCCGATCGAGCATGAGATCGCGGCAGAGGTGTTTGACCAGTTCCGCGCCTATCAGCGTGAACAGCCGATCCTGAACCTTGCGGCGTTCTTGCCGCTGCCGCGCTGGGTGCCGCGCTTTCATTCCCGCCGCACGCGGGCGACGGCGGCGCGGATACGGGGGCTTATCCGGCAATTGACCGAGGCGCGGGCCGCCGAGATCGCGGCAGGCACCGCACCGGATGATCTGGCGACGAAAATCATGACAACCGCCGACCCCGAGACGGGGGAGCGGTTCGGGACCGAGGAGATGATTGATCAGGTCGCGATTTTCTTTCTGGCGGGGCATGAAACCAGCGCCTCGGCTTTGGGCTGGGCGTTGTATTTGCTGGCGATGCACCCCGAGGTGCAGGAAAGGGCAGCAGCGGAGGCGGCGATGATCGGCGCTGCGCCGGATTTTGCTGCGATGAGCAAGCTGAAATTCATCCGCGATGTGTTCCGTGAGACGTTGCGGCTTTATCCGCCGGTGCCGATGATGGTGCGGGAAAACGCCTGCCCGGAGGAATTTCGGGGCCGCAAGGTGGCCCCCGGCGGGCAGGTGGTGCTGAGCCCGTGGCACCTGCATCGGCATGAACGGATTTGGGAGCGGGCCGACGAATTTGACCCGGACCGCTGGCAGACGGAGGCAGGGCGGACCTGCGGGCGCGATGCGTTCATTCCGTTTTCGGCGGGGCCGCGGGTTTGCACGGGGGCGGGTTTTGCGATGGTGGAAGGGCCGCTTTTGCTGGCGATGCTGTTGCGGGCCTATCGGTTTGACTTGGTGGCGGGCCGGGTTCCGGTTCCGGTGGCGCATCTGACGGTGCGGGCCAAGGATGGGATTTGGCTGGACGTGAAACCACGCGGCTGAATCGCGCGCGGAATGCCGGCTAACACCTTGAAAAACTAGAAAAACCTTTGAGAAATTTACCTTTTGTTAAGGGCTGGCACACGCCCAAGGGGGGGCGTTTTGGCGGGCCGGGTATGGATATTTGGACCGGAAAGAAAGCAGGCGCGCGCGCGTTATTTCGGGGCGGCGTTTTTGTAGTGGTTCAGCACAAAGACGCGGATGGACGAGGCAAGGCCCGCATCTGGCGGGCGTTGTTCGTCAATCTCAATCGCCAGCGCGTTGATGGTTTTGTCCTGTGCCTCGGCGATCTGGCGGAAGGCGTGCCAGAATTCGGTCTCCAGCGAAACCGAGGTGCGGTGGCCGCGCAGGGTGAGGGAATGTTTGACGGGGCGGGCGGTCATTTCTGCGGCCCGTCTTCGCGTTTATGGGCGTCGAGGCTTTGGCGGGCTTTGTCGCTTTGCGCCGCCTCAAGCGTGCGTTCCGCCTTGGTCCGGCCAAATTTGGCGGCATTGGCATCACCCTGCGCGCGCGCCTCGGCCCGTTGACGGGCTTTCTTGGCGGCGCGCAGGTTGATGATGTCAGCCAATATCTTAGCCTTTCGGGCCGATCATATCTTCGGGACGGACCACGCGGTCAAAGGTTTCACCGTCGACGAGACCGAGGGCGATTGCCTCTTCACGCAGGGTGGTGCCGTTCTTATGCGCGGTTTTGGCGACTTTGGTGGCGTTGTCATAGCCGATGGTGGGGGCCAAAGCCGTGACCAGCATCAGCGATTCCTTCATCAGCTTGTCGATGCGGGCCACATTGGCCTGCGTGCCGACGACCATGTTATCGGTGAAGCTGCCAGCGGCATCGCCCAGAAGCTGCATGCTTTGCAACAGGTTATAGGACATCATCGGATTGTAGACGTTCAACTCAAAATGGCCCTGCGAGCCTGCAAAACCGATGGCGGCATCATTGCCCATGACATGGGCGCAAACCATGGTCAGCGCTTCGGCTTGGGTCGGGTTGACCTTGCCCGGCATGATCGAGGAGCCCGGTTCGTTTTCCGGCAGGATCAATTCACCAAGGCCGGAGCGGGGGCCGGAGCCGAGCAGGCGCATGTCATTGGCGATTTTGAACAGGCTGCCCGCCACGGTTTTCAGCGCGCCGGAGAACATGACCATTGCGTCATGCGCGGCCAGCGATTCAAACTTGTTGGGCGCGGTGACGAAGGGCAGGCCGGTGATCGCGGCGATTTCGGCGGCGACGCGGCTGTCCCAGCCGACGCGGGTGTTCAGCCCGGTGCCAACAGCGGTGCCGCCTTGGGCCAGTTCATAGATGTCGGGCAGGCAGGATTCGACGCGCTGGAGGCCCTTGGCCACCTGATGCGCATAGCCGCCAAATTCCTGACCCAAGGTCAGCGGCGTTGCATCCTGCGTATGGGTGCGGCCGATCTTGATGATATCCTTGAATTCGTTGGATTTTGCCACCAGTGCCGCATGCAGTTTGCGCAGGCCGGGCAGCAGCACATCGCGCGCCATCATGCCGGTCGCGACATGCATCGCGGTGGGGAAGGTATCGTTCGACGACTGGCCCATGTTGCAATGATCGTTCGGGTGGACCGGTTTTTTAGAGCCCATCACGCCGCCCAGCATTTCAATCGCGCGGTTGGAGATCACCTCATTTGCGTTCATGTTGGATTGGGTGCCAGAACCGGTTTGCCAGACGACCAGCGGAAAATTGTCGTCAAATTTGCCGTCGATCACCTCTTGCGCGGCGGCGGCGATGGTGTCGGCCAGATCGGCGGGCATATCGCCTTGGGCCTTGTTGACCAGCGCGCAGGCTTTCTTGATGACGCCAAGCGCGCGGATGATGGCAACGGGCTGGCGTTCCCAGCCGATGGGGAAGTTCATGATCGAGCGCTGGGTCTGTGCGCCCCAGTATTTATCGGCGGGAACTTCGAGCGGGCCAAAGCTGTCGGTTTCGGTACGGGTCGCGGACATGATGCACTCCTGCTGAATTTGGCCCTTCATAGGGGGGCAGGGGGTGAAAATCAATCGGTATACGGCGGCATACAGTCGCAGATCGCGTTAAATTAAGGAGTTTTCCTGTGGCCGGCGATCAGTGGTCGGCTTGCCGCAGGATATAGACTTGGGCAGGTGGGAAGTTGCCCCAGATCTTGGTGGTTTTTTCGGCGCGCAGGCCGAGGCTGGCCAGACCTTCGGCGGAAAGTGGCGCGTTCTGGCCATAGGTGAATTGCACCATGAACCCATCGGGGCGCAGAATGTCGAAGGCGGCGCCGACAATCTCGCGCCGCAGGCTGCGCGGCATGGACAGAAGCGGCAGGCCAGAGACAACGGCCCCCACTTTGCCGGGGATATGTTTCGGGGCGTCTTGCGCGCCGGTGACATGGATGGTCACGCCGGGAAAGCGGCTGTGCAATTCTTCGGCAAAGGCGGGGTTCATCTCAAACAAGGTCAGATCAGCGGGGGCGACACCTTGGTCCAGAATGGCGCGGGTGATGGTGCCGGTGCCGGGGCCGAATTCCACCACCGGGCCGGTGGCGGGCGACAGTGCCGCCGCCATCGCCTTGGCCAAAGCGCGCGAGGAGGGCACGAGCGAGGAGGTTTGCTTGGGTTGAAGCACCGCCTGTTTCAGAAAAAAGGCGAGATCGCTGAGCATGTTGGACATCTGTATGTCGCCTTATTTGCGGAATTTGTCGAGCGACAGGACTTCGGCTTCGCGCGCGGGTTTTGCGGGCGTTTCCTCTTCCGGCTCTGGCGGGTCGTCGTCGTCTTCCGCGTCGTCTTCGTCATCATCATCATCGTCGCTGGTTTCAAAGCGCAGGCCGAATTCGACCGATGGGTCAACGAAGGTGCGCAGGGCGTCGAAAGGGATGACCAGCGGTTCGGGGTTATTGCCGAAGTTCAGCGTGATGGAAAAGCCGCTGTCGGTGACATCGAGGTTTTCGAACCAGTTCTGGATCACGATGGTCATTTCGGTCGGGTAGCGCGCGCGCAGCCAGTCGGCGATGGCGACATCGGGATGAGTGGTGTCGAAGGTGATGAAGAAATGGTGATTTCCGGGCAGGCCATGCAAGGACACATCCGTCAGCACGGATTGGATCAACCCGCGCATCGCGTTATGCATGAGGTTGCCATAGTCAATGCTGCGCGCCATGGGTGCCCTTTCTTCGATTCCGTTCAGCATAGGGGATTTGGGGGTGAAAGAAAGAGGTGCAGGCGCTGAAAATGCCGCCTGACAGCAACTTCTTGATGCGCGGGATCAGAGACCGATAGGGGCCAAGGCGGGCAGTGCGCCCAAGCCTGCGCAGAGGGCAAGGGTTGCGGGCAGGCCCCAATGGCGCAGAAAGATCAGCGCGGTGGCCAGCAAGGCCAGCCCGGCGGCCAAGGGGTCAAGGCTGGACAGGACAGGTAGGATGAGGCGGGCGGGGCCGATCTGGGTGGTTTGCACCGTGGCAAACAGCACATGCAGCGCGAACCAGAGCGACAGGTTCGCAATCACCCCCACAACCGCTGCCGTAATGGCGGCAAGTGCCGCGCTGAGCCGTGGCGCATGTTCCAGCCTCTCGATCAGGGGTGCCCCTGCGAAGATCCACAAAAAGCAAGGCGCGAAGGTCATCCAGAGGGCGACTGCTGCGGCGGCAAGGCCCAAGGGCAGGCCGCCTTTGCCATGGCCAGCCAGATAGGCCACGAATTCGGTGACAAGGATTAAAGGGCCGGGCGTGGTTTCGGCAAGGCCCAAAGCGTCGATCATCTGCGGCAGGGTCAACCAGCCTTTGCCATCGACGATGGTTTGCGACAGCCATGCCAGCACTGCATAGGCGCCGCCGAAGGTCAGCACGGCGAGTTGGGAAAACAGCAGCCCGATTTCAAACAGGAAGGTGGCGTTAAACAGCCACAAGGCGGCCAGCGGCAGCAGCCAGACTGCCGCCCAGATTGCGGCTTGTGACAAGGTTTGGCGCAGAAGCATCGGCCTTGGTGCTGCGGCGGGACGAGGGGCCGCCGTGCTGTTGAAGGTGAAAAAGCCGATCAGGCCCGCGCCAAGCACCACCACGGGGAAGGGCAGGTCAAACACAAAAAGCGCGATGAAGGCGGCGAATGCCAAGGCCCAATGCACAGGGCCTTTCAGCGCGCGTTTGGACAGCTTCCGCAGCGCGTGCAGCACAATTGCCAGCACCGCCGCCTGCACCCCGCGCAGCAGCGCCGCCATCAGCGGCAGATCGCCAAAGGCGGCATAGGCCATGGCCAGCAGCAGCACCACCAGCGCCCCCGGCAACACGAAAAGCAGCCCTGCGATCAGCCCGCCTGTCACCCCGCGCAAGCGCCAGCCGGAATAGGTGGCAAGCTGCATCGCCTCTGGCCCCGGCAGCATCATGCAAAAGGACAGCGCGCGCAGGAAGTCCGCCTCGGTCATCCAAGGGCGCTCTTCGACCAGTTCTCGGTGCATCAGCGCGATCTGCGCCGCGGGCCCGCCAAAGGACAGCAGGCCGATACGGGCAAAGACGCGGAAGAGTTCGGGCAGGTTGGGCATGGGATGGACCTTTGGCGGGGCGCGCGGGGCCAGCGGTGGAGCCTCCGGCGGGGATATTTTTGAATAGATGAAGCCGGGCGGGGTTACGGGGTGGATGCGGGCCAGTCATGGGTTTCTTCATGGCCATCGCGGGCCCAGCGATATAGGGCATCATAGAGCCCGAGCCCTGCCTCCAGTTGTTGCAGATCATCCTTGTAGAGCCGGGAGAGGCCGACGGACAGGGCCAGAAGCCCGGCGGCTTGCGGGGCGAGGTTGTGGCGGTCGGTATCGGCGGCGCGGATGACAAGGGCGAGCCGGTCCAGCGCCGGGGTGGAGAGGGCGAAGGTTTTGAGCATGGTGTCGAAGCTGCAATCGGGGCCGTTATGGGAAAAGGCCGCGCCGTCGATATCAAAGGGGATGGCATCGAAGCGGTCTGCGACGGCGGCAACCTCGGCGGGCGCGACATAGAGAAAGCGCGCGCTGGGATCGACGAAGCGGCGGATCAGCCAAGGGCAGGCGATGCGGTCGATCTTGGGGCGGTGGCGCGTGACCCAATTGTGGCTGCTGGGCAGGGCCGCGACCGGGACCATTGGCAGGCTGGCGGCGGCCCAAGCCTCGGTGCCGCCCTGAAGGGTTTCGGCCTGCGCCCCGTGCAAGCGCAGCAAGGCGGCGGCCCCCTCGGAAAGTTTGCGGCCGCCGTGGCAGATCACGACCGCGCGGCGGTTGTGCAGCCCCGGCGCGTGGGATTCGATGCTTTGCGCTTGGCAGAGCGTGGAAGTGGGGATCAGGCGCGGGTTTGCGGCGATATCTTCGGGCAGGCGCACATCGAACAAGGCCGGGCAATCGGGCGTGCCGATAAGGTGGGAGAGTTGGGCGGGGGTGATCTGGCTGGGGCCGGGCATGGGGCATCCTGTGCAAAACGGCCCTTTCGGGCCTGTGAGGTTTGGGATGCGATGCTTGGGCCTGCCGCCTCACGGGGCGTTCGCGGGCCCCATGGGGAAAGGCTAGTCGGTTGCGGGCGTGGCGTCAATCAGCGGTTTTCGAGCAAGCTGTCGAGGGGGCGCGCATCTGAGGCGCGGGTGTCGATGGCAAAGACGGGAAGGTCTTTGGGTGGCACTGCGATGGGCAGGCAGGTGAAGGGGGCGGCGGCAATATAAGGGAACAGGAAGGCGTGGCTGTCGGCGGCGCCGGGGATGGTTTGATCGCGCAGCGCCAGAAGGGCCGCGCCACCCGCAAGATCGCCGAAAGCGAAATAGGCGCTGTCGGTTCCGAAATCGAGGTGATGGGTGACTGTGGCGGGCGGGGCGGTGGATGCCTCTAGCCAGAGGGTCAGGGCGCGGTGATCGGGCTGTGACACTGCAACCCAGATATCAAGGTTTTGGGCGGAAACTGGGCTTGCGCCGCGCAAATGATAGTCATCGCTCCAAGAGGGATCACCGATGAAGATTTTGCCGCTGGGCAGGGCGAGGCTGCCGCAAGATTGCCATGTCGCGCTCTGGCCCGATTGCGCGCTGATCCAGTCGCGCATGGTTTGGGCGGGTGCGAGGCCGGGGCGCAGGGTAAGCGCGCTGACGAGCAGCACTTTGAGCATGGGGTTGCCTTGGGTATTATGAGTCAGCCGGTCGGTTTGATCAATTCGCGCAGCAGTTTGGCGCGGATGGCGCGGGGGTAACCCTCTAGCCCGCGGGCGGTGAGCACGAAGCCGCGCGGGGTGACGACCCAGTTTTTGTAAAAGCTGGTGGTGGGGGCGGAACTGCCCATATCCTCAATCGCGATGCCGTTGATTTCTATGCCTTTTGCGGCGGCCTCCATCCTTGCGCGGCCCACGGAGGTGCCAGCGTTTTCCGGCCCGTCGCCCGAGACGTCGATCACGAAGCGTTTGCAATCGGCCACGGCGGGGAATTGGGCGGTGGCAAAGCTGATCGCTTCGCCCACGGCGGTGTCAGAGCCATCAAAGGCGCGGGGCAGGCTGCGGGCGCGGGCGGCAAAGCTGCGCAGCGCCTGAGGCGAGAGCATGCGTTGCCAAGGCATCACCATCGCCTGCCGCCCCAGCCCGGACCATTGCATCACCGAAAGCGCGACCTGACCTTGCAGCAAGACGTCGGCCACCTCCGGGTCTTGCAGCGCATCGGCAAGGCCTTGGATTTGCAGGGCATATTCGCCCCGGTCGATGGAGCCGGAGACATCAATCGCCAAAAGCAGCGCAGTTTCGCAGGCGATGGCAGGGGTGGCAAGCGTGAGGGCAAGGAGCAGCGCGCGGATCATGCGGCAAGCTTGGCCGAGCCTGTGGAGGCTTGCAAGGGATTTGGCGTCAGTGGATATGCACAAACCCGCCGGTTTCGCCTTTCAGCGGGCCGTGATCGTCAGAGGTGGGTTTGAGCATGGCGTCGAGCAGGATGGCGGCGGGTGTCCAATAGGGGATATACCAATCCTGATCGACTTCGAGGATCAGGACGCGGTCGGTGGCGGCATCATAGGCCCCGATGAGCGAGATATGCGGGCCATCCCAATCGCCGGTGACAACGCCTTGGTTGAAATAGACCAGCAGCGCATCGTCGGCGGAGATTTCATTCTGGGCCAGCAGGGCGCGCATCGCTTCGGCATCCGTGCTGTCTTTGGGTTTGAAGCTGGTGATGGTTTTGGCGCTGCCGGTGGCGGTCAGCGCGGCTTGGGTGAAGGTGACGAGTTGGTCAAACAGCACGCCGTCGCCGTCTTCGGCGGACAGGGCCATCCATTCGGTGCTGCCGACCTGGGCCAGCAGGCCCTGTTGCGAGATCACCTGATCTTCGGCATGGGGCGGCAGGCCCGCGAGCCCGTTGAGGGCGGCTGTGACAGTGGCGATGGAACAGGCGGAGCTGGTGAATTGCGGTTTCACGAAGCTGGAAAAGGCCCAGTAATCGGGCGCGGGATTGGCGCGCAGATAGGTGTTATCGGTTGTGATGGGCACGGCATTGGGGCCGAGTTTCGGGGCGTCTTGGGCGAGGGCGGGCAAGGCGGCAAGGCATAGGGGAAAGGCGAGGGCAAGGCGCATGAGGAGGCTCCGTCTGGGATGGAGTGAAGCGTAGCGGTGAGGCGGGCGAAGGCAAGCGATTCCCCCGGCTTGGGCTGGGCGGCGGGCCGGGGGCCTCCGGCGGGGATATTTGGGCCGAAAAGAAAGCGGGCGGTGGGAGTGTTTGGTGCAAGCCACCAGCGCGCAGGCGTTTCCGGCGGCGGGAATGCTGTGGTTTGCGATGGGGGGAAGTGGAGGATTCTGTTGCCAGGCTCCTCCGGGCCCCGCCTTACACTGCTAGGTGCAAGGGCTTAGTTTTCGATAGTTCCGGTCGCTTACGCGGCCATTGCCATCGGAGCACGGTTGTCATTTGCAACTGTACGTTTCGGACCGATAACGGTGGTACCTCACCGAGCGAAAGCTGGCCTCTTTAGACGTTCGTCGATCCTATTTCGACCCCGAACCCCCGAAATGAGCGGGTGGAATGGTGGAGTCGCCGGGTACCGCCCCCGGGTCCGAGCCGTTTATTACAGGTGCGTTTATCGCCATAGTCCGGGCAAGCCCGAACAGGGTGAATATAGGGGCCGGGGGGGCGCTGCGCAAGGGAGCGATGAGCGAAGTGTGCGTTGGCGAAGAATTTGGTCTGTGACCGGATCGGGCATCTTGCCGGCAAAAAACACGAGGGATTTGGCCGGGCGCCTGACGTCGCCGTTGATTTAGATACAGGTGGAAACACCTTCGGCCTCTTTGACGCTGTTGTCGGACAGGGAAATGACCTCATGGCAAACCCCCGTTTACTGACGGGGAGCACCTTGCAAAAGGACGAAGGCGATCCGCCGCCTATTGCATTCCGGGCAGCGTAGGTTCTGATCTCCAGGTCATAGCCCTTGGACCGCGTCCGATGGTAGAACTTGCCCATGCTTTCATATTGCCCCCGACCACAGGCGGCCTCGCCTTTTGCGAGAGAGAAGAAGCGCGCGCCATGGCTGACGTCATTGCCGATTTGCGGCAGCAGCGTCAGATAATCGCTTGCCACATGCTGAATACCACCGGCAGAGACGGTGCAGCCTGCGCCGAGGCGAAACCCGGCTGCGACATCGACACCGAAGAAGCCGAAGTGCGGGGTGGTTTTCTGAAACGCTTGGGCGAGGGGCCCGTGCGGGTGGTCAGCGCAGGTGAAAGGTTGAGGTCGGGCCGGGCGCGGGTATCGCGGCCACGGTGCCGCGCGCGGTGAGTTCCAGCAGATGCGCAAGCACGTTGCGCTGTGCGGCAGGATGCAGGGCCGGGGGAGTGTCGGCGTAAAGGGTTTTGGTCAGGGCGGGAATGGTGGTTTCCCCTTTGGCCAGTTCGGCCAGTATCGCGGCCTCGCGCGTGTCGCGGTGCTGGATCAGTTCGCGCAAGCGCGTGGCGGGGCTGGTGATCGGCGCGCCGTGGCCGGAGTGGAGGATGGACCAATCGGTTGCCGCCAGTTTGTGCAGGCTTTCGCGGTAATCGGCCATATCGCCATCGGGGGGCGAGACGAGCGAGGAGGCCCAGCCCATTACATGATCGCCCGAGAACAGCACATCCCCCAGCGCAAAGCAAAGATGGTTGCTGAGGTGGCCCGGCGTATGCAGCGCGGTCAGCGCCCAATCGCCATGGGCCAGGGTTTCGCCATCGGCGAGCGGGATATCGGGGGCGAAAGCCGCGTCGATGCCTTCGCCCCCTGCGACCATGCCGGTGGCGGCCAAGGCCTGCATCTGTGCGCTGCGCCCGGCGGTGGCGGGGCCGAACGCGTAGGTTTTCACCCCCAGCGCCTGTGCCATGGGCTGCGCAAGGGGGGAGTGATCGAGATGCGCATGGGTGACGAAGATATGGCTGATCCGCTCTGACGGGTGCAGGGCTGCGAGCAGGGCTGCGGCATGGGCGGGATCATCGGGGCCGGGGTCGATAAGGGCGACATCGCCGGTGCCGACCAGATAGCTGTTGGTGCCGTGCAGTGTCATGGGCGAGGGGTTGCGCGCCAGCACGCGGCGGATCTGCGGGCCAAACTGTTCGGCGGACCCATAGGCGGGGCTGTTTGCGGTGGTGGGTCGGGTCGGCATGTTTGCTCCGCTTTGGTCGGTCGCGCGATTTATCCGCTTTTGTCGCGGGGCGCGTGGCGCTAGTCTTGCCAGATGTTTCGCAAGATAAAAACCCTTATGCCGCGCAGCCTTTATGGGCGGGCTGCCTTGATCCTGATTGTGCCGGTGGTGGCCATTCAGCTGGTCGTTTCTATCGCCTTCATCCAGCGCCATTTTGAACGGGTGACGCGGCAGATGACGGACGGCGTTGCAATCGAGTTGCAGTATATGCTGAGCCAGATGGAGGCGGCCCCCGATATCACGGCGGCGCAGGCGCGGCTGGCCGATATATCCACGGCCATGGGCTTTGCAGTTCGCTTTCCGGCAGAGACGGCGGGCACGGGCGAGGCGCGGGAGTGGATTGATCTGTCGGGCAAAGTGGTGATTGCGACGCTGCGCGAAAGCGTGCCGGGGGTTGGCCGGATCGAGCTTTTGGGCGCGCCGCGGCGTTTGGAAATGGGGATAGAGACGGATTGGGGCCCGATGTGGCTGGTGGTGGACCGGGGGCGGTTTTCGGCGTCGAACCCGCATCAATTGCTGGTGCTGATGATCCTGACTTCGGTTCTGATGACCTTGATCGCCTATGGGTTCTTGCGCAATCAGTTGCGCCCCATCACCAAGCTGGCCGATGCGGCCACCGCCTTTGGCCGGGGCCAGACGGTGCCTTACCGGCCCCGCGGCGCGTTGGAGGTGCGGGTGGCGGGCAAGGCGTTTCTGGATATGCGCGCCCGGATTGAGCGGCAGATCGAGCAACGCACCATGATGCTGTCGGGCATCAGCCATGATCTGCGCACGCCGTTGACGCGTCTGCGTCTGGGCTTGTCGATGCTGCCCGAGGATGAAGAGACAGCGGCGCTGTTGGGCGATGTGCGCGATATGCAGCGCTTGATTGACGAATTCCTGTCCTTCGCGCGGGGCGATGCGATGGAGGAGCCGGAGCGCACGAATATCCGCGAGTTGATCACGCGGATCGTGGGCAATGCGGAACGGGCGGGCCACTCGGTTTCGCTGGGCACGCTGGAGGTGCCGGCAGAGGTGACACTGCGCCCGGCGGCGGTGACGCGGGCCTTGGAAAACCTGATCGGCAATGCCGCGCGCTTTGGCAGTTTGGTGCGGGTGGGGGCGGTGCAGTCGGGGCGGATGCTGCGGGTGGTGGTTGAGGATAACGGCCCCGGCATCGCGCCCGACTTGCGCGAAGAGGCGCTGACCCCTTTCGCGCGGCTGGATGCAGCGCGCGACCCCAATCGCGGCGGCGGCGTTGGGCTTGGGCTGGCGATCACGCAGGATATCGCGCGCAGCCATGGCGGCCGCCTGACGCTTGGTGACAGCAAGGATCTGGGCGGCCTGAAAGCCGAATTCATCATTTCCTGTTAAGGGAGTAGCGCCTTATTTTGCGGCGCCGCCCACCATCACCCAATAAAGCTGCTGGTCGGCCCCAAGCGCCACGCCTAGACCCATTTCATCAATCTTGGGCGACAGCATATTTGCCCGGTGCGGGGCCGAGTTACACCACCAGTCCGATGCGGTTTTGGCCGTGCGGAAGCGGCCGATGTTTTCGTTGGCCGAGCGGAACCGATAGCCCACATCCTTCAGGCGGCGCACAAGGTCAGAGCCATTGCTGCCGAAATGCGAAAACTGCCCTTGCCCGGCCATGTCACAGGCATGGGCCTGCGCCGATTTCGCGAGTTTTTTGTCATTGACCAAAGCGGGCAGGCCTGCGGCTTGGCGATAGCCGTTAATGTCGGCGGTGACTTGTGCGAGCATGGCTTTCGCCTCTGCGGGTTTGGCGCAATCGGCCGAAAAGGCCGGGTTGGCCATGGCAAGGGCAAGGCTCAGGAGCAGGGGGCGGAAGGCGGGCATGGGGATCTCCGGTAAGTTGGGCGGAGTGTAGGGATTTATGCGCGCGCCGCCAAGGTGGAATGGCAGGGCCAAGACAATCGCCCACCGCTGAAAACGGGTTTGCGTTTAAGGGTTTGTTCACCTTGTTCGTGGCATCAGAGGGCAAACCGCGCCGGGTGTCTGCGGGAAGGCGATGCAAAAGGCAGCGGGGAAAATGCCTGTTGCCCTTGCAGGGGGCGGCACGCACTACTAAGACTTAGGCAATCCTTTAGCGAATACGCTACTCACATAAACAGGCAGGCGAAGATGCAAGATCCAGTTGACCACTATATGAACACCCTTGTTCCCATGGTTGTGGAACAAACCAGCCGCGGCGAGCGCGCCTATGACATCTTTAGCCGGATGCTCAAGGAGCGGATCATTTTTCTGTCCGGCCCGGTGCATGATGGCATGTCCAGCCTGATCTGCGCGCAGCTTCTGTTCCTTGAGGCGGAAAACCCGTCCAAGGAAATCTCTATGTATATCAACAGCCCCGGCGGCGTTGTGACCTCTGGCCTGTCGATCTATGACACGATGCAATACATCAAGCCGAAGGTGTCGACGCTGGTGATCGGGCAGGCGGCCTCGATGGGGTCCTTGCTGTTGACGGCGGGCGAAAAGGGTATGCGGTTCAGCCTGCCCAACAGCCGCGTCATGGTGCATCAGCCCAGCGGCGGCTATCAGGGGCAGGCGACGGATATCATGATTCACGCCCGCGAAACCGAAAAGCTGAAGCGCCGGTTGAATGAGATTTACGTCCGCCACACCGGCAATGATTACGACACGGTCGAGGCGGCGCTGGAACGCGACAACTTCATGTCGGCTGAGGATGCGAAGGCCTGGGGCCTGATCGACGAGATCGTCGAAAACCGTGGCAAGGCCGAACCGGAAGCAAAATAACCACATTGCCCCGCGATTGATCGGGGGCGATTTGACATTGTGAAGGGGTGGGGCATGTCCTAGACTTGGCCCACCAGCATTTCAGACGACCCAACTTTACGGCGACGCAGGGCAGAGGACGATAATGGCGACGAATTCAAGCGGTGACAGCAAAAACACGCTCTATTGCTCTTTCTGTGGCAAAAGCCAGCATGAGGTGCGCAAACTTATCGCGGGGCCGACCGTATTCATCTGTGATGAATGTGTGGAGCTGTGCATGGATATCATCCGCGAGGAGACAAAATCCTCGGGGCTGAAATCGTCGGAAGGGGTGCCCACGCCGCGCGATATTGCGAAGGTGCTGGATGATTATGTGATCGGTCAGGAACATGCAAAGCGGGTTTTGGCCGTGGCGGTGCATAACCACTACAAACGTCTGAACCATTCCTCGAAAACCGATATCGAACTGGCGAAATCCAACATTCTGCTGATCGGGCCGACCGGCTGCGGCAAGACCTTGCTGGCGCAAACGCTGGCGCGGATTCTGGACGTGCCGTTCACCATGGCCGATGCCACCACGCTGACCGAAGCGGGCTATGTGGGCGAGGATGTGGAAAACATCATCCTGAAACTGCTGCAAGCCAGCGAATATAACGTGGAACGTGCGCAGCGCGGCATCGTCTATATTGACGAGGTCGACAAGATCACCCGCAAGTCTGACAACCCGTCGATCACCCGTGACGTTTCGGGCGAAGGCGTGCAGCAGGCGCTGTTGAAGATCATGGAAGGCACGGTTGCCTCGGTGCCGCCGCAGGGCGGGCGCAAGCATCCGCAGCAGGAATTCCTGCAAGTGGACACCACGAATATCCTGTTCATCTGCGGCGGGGCATTTGCCGGGTTGGAAAAGATCATCGCGCAGCGCAACAAGGGGTCGGGCATCGGCTTTGGCGCCGAGGTGAAAGACCCGGATGCGCGCGGCGTCGGCGAAATGTTCCAGGAGCTGGAGCCAGAAGATCTGCTGAAATTCGGGCTTATCCCGGAATTCGTCGGCCGTTTGCCCGTGCTGGCAACGCTGACCGATCTGGATGAGGCCGCGCTGATCACCATTCTGACAGAGCCGAAGAACGCGCTGGTCAAGCAATATCAGCGCCTGTTCGACATTGAGGGCACGCAACTGACCTTTACCGCCGATGCGCTGACGGCGATTGCCAAGCGGGCGATCAAGCGGAAAACCGGTGCGCGCGGTTTGCGGTCGATCATGGAAGATATCCTGCTGGATACCATGTTCGAACTGCCGGGCATGGATGACGTGCAAGAGGTTGTGGTCAATGAAGAGGCCGTGAACTCGGGCGCGAAACCGCTGCTGGTGCATACCGACCGCAAGAAAAAAGAGCCGGCAAGCGCCGGGTAAACCAAAGGCGAGGGGGCCCGGTGAGGTGACACGCTTTTGGATCGCTGCTCTGATCCTTTTGGCCGCTCCTGCGCAAGCAGAGGAGCGGCCTTTTGTTAACGTCGCCAAGATGTTCGGCGATCTGATCCCCTACAATTCCAAGCTGATCGAGACAGAGGCCGTGCCGCTGGACAATGGGCTGCCCTCGACCAGCCTGTGTTTGATCGCGGCGGTGCGTCTGCCGCAAGACAGCACCACCCCCCCACCCAAGATTGACAGAACCCGCCCGCGTTACGCGCAATTTGGCGGTGACTGGAAACCAACCCCGATGGTCGGCGGACCGAAGGGCAGGGATATTCGCGCGGCCTGCGCACCCTTTCTGCGAAGCGACCGCTTTGATGAGGCGCTGGAGACAGCACTTGCCAGCCCCGGCAACTTCTACATCCGCGATTTCACCGGAACCCTGCTTCAGGTCTATGCGCCACAACAGCGGATCGCCGTGTCAATCCGATTGGCACAACGTAAATGACAAAGCGGTTTGTGGCTGGACCTTTTGCCGCCTTTCCGCCATATGTTGCCCAACGAACTGGAGGCCCTGTGATGTATTTCCTCAAACGCTTGCTGACTTGGTGGAACAGCCAGACCATCAGCACCCAGATTTTCACCTGGCGCAAAGGCCAGAAAGTCGGTGAGGATGAGCAGGGCAATATCTATTACCAAACCGCAGATGGCAAACGCCGCTGGGTGATTTTCAACGGTGAGATTGAGGCCACGCGCGTCAATCCTGATTGGCATGGCTGGTTGCATTTCACATGGGATACCACCCCGTCCGAGGCGCCTTTGGTCAAGAAATCCTGGGAAAAGCCGCATCAGGAAAACCTGACCGGCACCGATGCGACCTATGCGCCCGCAGGGTCCATCCGCCGCCCGGCCCCCGTGGCGCGCAGCGATTATGAGGCCTGGCAGCCGGAGTGATCCGGGGCCGGTGGCAATCGATGTTCAAAGCCTTGACCGTTCTGCTTGTGGCGCTGGCCGCCACGCCGTTGACTGCGCAAGATGCGGTCACGGCACCGGGCGGCGTTGTGCGCTGGCTGGACAAGGTATCGGGCGAAACCGGTGATATTGAACTGTCGCGCGGGCAATCGGCGCAAAACGGGCGGCTGACGATTCAGTTGGATGATTGCCGCTATCCGTCGGATGCCAGCCCGACCGAGGCTTATGCCCATCTGACCATTCTGGACAAGCTGATGGATGTGCCCGCCTTTTCAGGTTGGATGATGGCCAGCAGCCCCGCCCTGTCCGCGATGGACCATTCGCGCTATGACGTCTGGATCTTGCGCTGCCTGACGGAGTGAGCGTCCGGCGCATAGCCCGGCGGATCAAAGCGCGCGGGCCGTGCAAGGGCTGCGTTCAGGCGGTCGTGATACTCTTTCCGTGAAATCTCTACCGCGCCGAGTGAGGCGAGATGCGGCGTGATGAACTGCGTATCGAACAGCGTGAATCCCCCCGCCCGTAACCGATGCACTAGCCAAGCCAGCGCGATCTTGGACGCATCGGTGCGGCGCGAAAACATGCTTTCACCAAAGAAGGCCGCACCAAGGCTGACACCATAAACCCCACCCACCAACGCGGTGCCGTCCCAGACCTCAAGGCTATGGGCAAAGCCTGCTTTGTGCAGCGCTTGGTAGAGCGCGAAAATCTCGTCGTTGATCCAGGTTTCATCGCGGTCGGCACAGGCCGCCACGGTGCCTGCAAAATCAAAATTTGTTCGAATTGTATAATTATCTTGCCCGATCCGCTTTGAAAGGCTGCGGGAAATGTGGAAATTATCCAAATCAAAAATACCCCGGCGGCGCGGGTCCACCCAATGCAGGGTGTCGGATGCCCGGCTTTCGGCCATCGGAAAGACCCCGGCGGCATAGGCAGACAGCAAAAGCTCTGGGGTGATTTTCTCGGTCATGGCAGGGAAAGGAAATGAAAAGGGGGGCGCAATGGCCCCCCTATACGATCAGTGCTTGCCAAACTGCGCGTCCAACCATTTTTCAAGCCAGTGAATATTATACTCACCGTTTTGCACATCCGGCTCCGCCAGAAGGGCGTGGAACAGCGGGATCGTGGTGTCGATGCCGTCGATCACCAATTCACCAAGCGCGCGGCGCAAACGGGCCAGCGCCTCTGGCCGGTCGCGGCCATGCACGATCAGCTTGCCGATCAGGCTGTCGTAATAGGGTGGAATCGAATAGCCGCCGTAAAGCGCCGAATCCATCCGCACGCCAAGCCCGCCGGGGGCGTGGAAAGTGCGCACCTTGCCGGGGCAAGGCGAGAAGTTCGGCAGCTTTTCCGCGTTGATCCGCACCTCGATGGCGTGGCCGTTGATTTCCAGATCGTCTTGGGTGAAGGACATGCCAAGGCCTGCCGCCACGCGGATTTGTTCGCGCACCAGATCGACGCCGAAAATCGCTTCGGTGACGGGATGTTCTACCTGAAGCCGGGTGTTCATCTCGATAAAGAAGAACTCGCCATCCTCATACAGAAATTCCACAGTGCCCGCGCCAATATAGTTGATCTTGGCGACCGCATCGGCGCAGATTTTGCCGATTTTGGCGCGCAGCTCGGGGGTGATGGCGGGGCCGGGGGCCTCCTCGAACACCTTCTGGTGACGCCGCTGGAGCGAGCAATCGCGTTCGCCCAGATGCACCGCATTGCCTTTGCCATCACCAAACACCTGAATTTCGATATGGCGCGGCTTTTGCAGGTATTTCTCGATATAGACTTCGTCATTGCCGAAGGCGGCCTTCGCCTCGCTGCGTGCGGTGCGGAAAGCGATTTCCAGTTCCTTGGCGTTCTTGGCAACCTTCATGCCGCGCCCGCCGCCGCCTGCAGTGGCCTTGATGATGACCGGAAAGCCGATGCCTTCGGCCACGCCAATCGCATCCTCAAAGCTGGCAACCCCGCCGTCAGACCCCGGAACCACCGGAATGCCCAGTGCTTTCGCGGTTTCCTTGGCGGTGATCTTGTCGCCCATGATGCGGATATGTTCCGCCGAGGGGCCGATGAAGGTGATGTCGTGATCCTCCAACGCCTGGGCAAAAGCCTCATTCTCGGACAAGAAACCATAGCCGGGGTGAACCGCCTGCGCGCCCGTAATCTCACAGGCGGAGATGATCGCGGCCTTGTTCAGATAACTGTCGGTCGAGGAAGCGGGGCCGATGCAGATCGACTCATCAGCCATGCGCACATGCATGGCGTCGCTATCGGCGGTGGAATGCACAGCGACAGAAGCGATCCCCATTTCGCGGCAGGCACGAATGACGCGGAGGGCAATTTCGCCCCGGTTGGCGATCAGGATCTTGTCAAACATGATGTGCCCCTTATTCGATGATCATCAAGGGGGCGCCAAATTCGACCGGGCTGCCATCTTCGAACAGGATCCGCTTGACGGTGCCCGCGCGGTTGGCCGGAATGTGGTTCATGGTTTTCATCGCTTCGATGATCAGAACGGTCTGGCCTTCGGTCACTTTATCCCCGATGGCGACAAAGGGCTTGGCCCCCGGTTCGGCGGCCAGATAGGCGGTGCCCACCATCGGCGAAGTCAGCGCGCCGGGGTGTTGTGCCGGATCATCGCTGCCAGCCACAACTGCGGGGGCATGGGCGGGGGCGGCGGCAACGGCTGCCGGGGCGGCCATCATCGGGGCGGCTTGCGTCATCGTCACCACATTGGCTTGCTTGACCACGCGCACATCAAGGCTGTCATCTTCGGCATAGTCGCGTTTCACCGAGATTTCGGTCAACTCATTGGTGTTCAAAATCTCAGCAAGAGCCTTGATGAAGGCCACGTCAGCGTCTGTTGAATGTTTGCTCATTACCGTCCTCGATTGGCATTTTCCGGGTGTTTGCGGCACATTCAGCAATGCCGACCCCGACTGATAGGCCGGGTTATACGCTAGGGAAGCTTGGGTGAAAAGCACGAGTTGCACAAAGGCACGGCAACAGGGGCGGAGGTTTGCGTGGCTGTGAGGGAAAATGCAGGGTTTGATTATTTACTGTTTGATAAAATAAATGACCTGTGGCAGCCTTTTTTCAAATCACACCGACAGGAGGGCCTGACTTTGCCGAACACTCCGCTTACGCCCGGGCTTGCAGCGGGCCGTCTGCCGCCCGAAGCCTATGCCCATAATTTCGACGATCTGGAACCCGTGCTGGACGCGCATGAGGCGCATGTCGCGGCGGATCGCTGTTATTTCTGCCATGATGCGCCGTGCATTACGGCCTGCCCGACCAGCATTGATATCCCGCTGTTCATCCGGCAAATCGCGACCGGCACGCCAGAGGCGGCGGCGAAAACCATCTGGGACCAGAACATTCTGGGCGGCATGTGCGCCCGCGTTTGCCCGACCGAGCAATTGTGCGAAGAAGCCTGCGTGCGCGAGGCGGCAGAGGGCAAGCCGGTGGAAATCGGTCGGTTGCAACGCTTTGCCACGGATCGGGTGATGGGCAAGGGGGTGCATCCCTATAGCCGCGCGGCCAACACGGGCAAGCGGGTGGCCGTGGTGGGGGCGGGGCCTGCGGGCTTGGCCTGCGCGCATCGCTTGGCGATGAAAGGGCATGACGTGGTTCTGATGGACCGGCGCGACAAGCCCGGCGGGCTGAATGAATATGGCATCGCCAGCTACAAGGCCCCGCATGATTTCGCGCAGGCCGAGGTGGAGTGGCTGCTGAAAATCGGCGGGATTGATCTGCGCCTTGGCGTGGAACTGGGCCGCGATGTGACGCTGGACAGCTTGCGGGCCGAATATGACGCGGTGTTTCTGGGCATCGGCCTTGGCGGTGTGAACGCCTTGCGCGCGGCTGGGGAAGATGTGAAGGGCGTGCGCGATGCCGTTGATTTTATTGCAGAACTGCGGCAGCAGCCCGATAAGGCCAAGCTGCCCATCGGGCGCGATGTGGTGGTGATTGGCGGCGGGATGACAGCGGTGGATGCGGCTGTGCAATCGCGCCTGCTGGGGGCGCAGAATGTGACCATCGTTTATCGCCGCGGTCAGGAAAAGATGAGTGCGAGCCGCCATGAGCAGGACCACGCGCAACAGGTCGGCGTGCGCATCGTCTGCAACGCCGCCCCGGTCGAGGTGATCGGCCAGAACGGCGCGGTGACGGCGGTGGTATTCGCCTATACCGAAGACGGGCCAGAGGGTTTGAAACTGCTGGCCGATACCTTCACCCTCAAGGCCGATCAGGTGTTCAAGGCCATCGGCCAAACCCTTGTGGCGCCGGAAGGTATGGGCGGGCCGAAACTGGCGACGCAGCCGATGGCGGGTGTCTGGACAGGCGGCGATTGCGCTGCGGGCGGTGAGGATTTGACGGTGACTGCCGTGGCCGAAGGGCGCGACGCGGCAGAGGCCATTCACGCAAGTTTTGGGGGCTAATATGGCAGACCTGACAACGAATTTCATCGGGATCAAATCGCCCAACCCGTTCTGGCTGGCCTCGGCCCCGCCGACGGACAAGGAATATAACGTCCGCCGCGCGTTCGAGGCGGGCTGGGGCGGGGTGGTGTGGAAAACCCTTGGGTCCGAGGGGCCGCCGGTGGTCAACGTCAACGGCCCCCGCTATGGCGCGGTATGGGGTGCGGATCGGCGGCTTTTGGGGTTGAACAACATCGAGTTGATCACCGACCGCCCGCTGGAGGTGAACCTGCGCGAAATCAAATCGGTCAAGCGCGATTACAAGGACCGGGCGCTGATCATCAGCCTGATGGTGCCTTGCGATGAAGATAGCTGGCGCGATATCCTCAAGCGGATCGAGGATACCGAGGCCGATGGGGTGGAGCTGAATTTCGGCTGTCCGCATGGCATGGCCGAACGCGGCATGGGGTCTGCTGTGGGGCAGGTGCCGGAATATATCGAAATGGTGACGCGCTGGGTCAAACAGCACAGCCGGATGCCCTGCATCGTGAAGCTGACGCCGAATATTTCGGATATCCGCAAACCCGCCGAGGCGGCGAAACGCGGCGGCGCCGATGCGGTTTCGCTGATTAACACCATCAATTCAATTACTTCGGTCAATCTGGACAGTTTCAGCCCGGAACCGATGATTGATGGAAAAGGCACGCATGGCGGCTATTGCGGTCCGGCGGTGAAGCCGATTGCGCTGAATATGGTGGCCGAGATTGCCCGATCCGCCGAGACGCGCGGCTTGCCGATTTCGGGCATCGGCGGGGTGACGACATGGCGCGATGCGGCGGAATTCATGGCGCTTGGTGCGGGCAATGTGCAGGTCTGCACGGCCGCGATGACCTATGGTTTCAAGATCGTGCAGGAAATGATTTCGGGCCTGTCGCAATATATGGATGAAAAGGGCATGACGGCGACCAGCGATCTGGTGGGCCGCGCGGTGCCCAATGTCACCGACTGGCAATATCTGAACCTTGAATATGTGACCAAGGCCAAGATTGACCAGGACGCCTGCATCCAATGTGGCCGCTGCTATGCCGCCTGCGAAGATACCAGCCATCAGGCAATCTCGATGAGCGACGATCGGGTTTTTGAGGTGATGGACGACGAATGTGTCGCCTGTAATCTTTGCGTTAACGTCTGCCCGGTAGAAGATTGCATAACGATGGTCGAACTACCGAAAGGGACAGTGGATGCACGCACGGGCAAACCGGTGGCGGATTATGCGAATTGGACAACGCATCCCAATAACCCAAGCGTCAAGGCCGCGGAATAGGGCGGCGCTTTGGCTGGTCATGCGGGCTGTGCGTGGTCAGATTGGCTTGGTAGAGGTGACACGGGCGCGCGCCTCGGCATAAACCGTCTGGGCCTGCGCCGATTTGCTGGCGGCTTGGGAGGCAAGCATCAGCGCGGCGGCGGCGGTGTTCGGATCTGCCGAGAGGCGGGCAATCTGCACCGTCTGGCGCCAGGCGGATTCGGCGGCATCTGCTGCCGCGCGGGCCTCATCGACGGTTGGGCTTGGCTCTTTGGCGGGTGTCGCAACCGGTTCTGCGGAGGCCGGTCGTTCGGCCACCATTGGCGTCGGTTGCGGAAAACGTGAGAATTCCATTCCGATCTCCTTTCACTGTTCAGGCCCCCACCTGTGCTGATCCTAGCAAATCAGCCCCGGCTTTTCCCGCGTTTTGAACCTACAATTTAATTCAATTCAGGCGTGGTGGAGCGCCAGCAAACGGGTGAACAGCAGTTCCACGAAATCCTGCGCCTCGGCATAGGGGTCATGGCCGGGGCCAAGCATGGCGCGCACCTGCACATCGAAATCGGCATAATGCTGAGTGATGGCCCAGATGGAAAACAGCAGATGCACCGGGGGCAGTGGCGCGATTTTGCCTGCATCCATCCAAGCCTGCAAAACGCTGGTCTTTTCATCCACCAGCGCCTTCAGATCGCCTTCGATCGCCGCGCGCATATGCGGCGCGCCTTGCAGGATCTCATTGGCAAACAAGCGGCTTTCGCGCGGGAAATCGCGGCTGATCTCTATTTTCCGGCGCACATAGCCCATGATCTCGGTCAGCGGGTCGCCCTGCGGGTCCATCGCGCGCAACGGGTCAAGCCATGTGTCCAGCAGTTTGGACAAAAGCGACAGGTGAATCGCCTCTTTTGAGGGGAAGTAATACAGCAGGTTCGGCTTTGACAGGCCCGCCACCTCGGCAATCTGGTCCAGCGTCGCGCCCCGGAAGCCGTGGGCCGAGAATACGTCCAGCGCCGCATCCAGAATGGTTTCAGAGTTTTTTTGTTGAATGCGCGTGCGTGGGCGGCTCATGTAGCGTCCTGCAAAGGGTCGGCCCAAGCGGCCAGAGGGAGCGTGATCTTAGACCGATCCGAAAGTCCGGTCAAACAGTTGCAAGGGGCGGGGGGCGCTAGCCGGGCTGCCGCTGTGCGCGGCGCGCGCGCACGTCATTGGCAAGCTCGATCGTGTAAAGCGCCAGCGCCGCAAGCGCGGTTTCGGCATCCGCCGCGTTGCGCTGTTCCAAGGCATCGGCAATCGCTGCGTGATGTGACACGATCCGCTCGCGCGAGCGGGCCGAAAAGGTGATCATGTTCATCAAGGGTTGCATCGCCTCCACCGCGCCGGCGAGTTGGTAGGACAGAACCGGGTTGCAGGCCCCATCGACCAAGGCCCGGTGAAAGGCCACATCCGAGGCGCAAAAGCTTTCATCCGTCAGGCCCGGCTGGGCTTGGCGAAACATCTCGGCGCGCATGGTGGCCAGATGGTCAGCGGTGCGGCGCTGCGCCGACAGCGGCACGCAGGCGCGTTCCAGCGCAAAGCGCGCCTCGCAGGCGGTTTCGAAATCCACCTCATTCATCGACAAAAGCAAGGTCGAGGTGGTGATCTGCTGGCCGTAGGCTTCCTCAAACGACAGCCGGTTCACGAAGGCGCCGCCCGTGGCCCCGCGCTGGGTGCGGATCAGGTTTTGCGCGGCCAGCCGTTTCAGCGCCTCGCGCACGGTGGGGCGCGACACGCCGAATTGCTCGGCCAGTTCCTGTTCCGATGGCAAGCGCTGATCCACGATCAGCCGCCCCTCGACAATCGCATCGCGCAGGGCGGCGGAAATCCGCAGCGACAATTCACCCTCTGGGGCCATTTTATAGGTTTGCGTCATGTTTCACGGCTTTTTCTAATTGTCTTACAATTAAATGTTTGACAATTGAATGCGATGAAAGGAACCTACGCAGAAGCGGCGGCTGCGTCTATAGGGCCGCGCATGATTCCTTGCTGAACGGGCCCGAAAAATGGCGTTTCCCTCTGATGATATGCACAGCGCGCGCCCGGTCTGGAACCGCACGGCTTTGGCATGGATGGGGTTTTACGCGTTGGTGCTGCTGGGTTGGCTGGGTGTCTTTGCGATGGCTGTGCAGAACCCGGCGGCGGATCTGGCGGGGATGCCTGCGGATTTCTGGGCGTCCCTGTGCATCGCGGCGGGGCAGGCCGCCTTTGGGCCGCTGGTGCTGATGTGGGGGCTGATGGCGCTGGCGATGATGCTGCCGACCTTCGTGCCCGCGCTGCGCTGTTTTCTGGACCTGTCGGCCGCCGGGGCCACCAGCCTGCAAGGCGCCGTGGCGCTGGTGGGTGGGTATCTGGTCGTCTGGGGTTTGGCTGCGGTGGCAGGCGCAGGCGCGCAATACGGGCTGTCGCGCGCAGGCCTTCTGGCGCTGAACGGGGCCAGCGTTTCGGGCTGGTTGACGGCGGCGCTGTTGCTGGGGGCCGGGGCCTATCAATTTACCGCGTTGAAAGAGGCCTGCCTTGCCAAGTGCCGGATGCCGCTCACGTTTTTCATGGAGCGGTGGAAGCCCAGCACCCCGCGCGCTTGGCGCATGGGGGTGGAGCTGGGCGTTTTGTGTCTTGGCTGCTGCTGGGCGCTGATGGCGCTTGGCTTTGTCGGCGGCACGATGAACCTGCTGTGGATGGGGGCCGCCACCCTGTTCATGACACTGGAAAAACTGCCCGATATCGGGCGCTGGCTGACCCGCCCTGTTGGGTTTGCCCTGATTGCCGCAGGGGTCTTTACCGCCCTGCACACCCTTCTAACCGTTTGAAAGGAAAGCCAATGGCTGCGACTTTGCCAGAGTGGAGCATCAAAGGGGAGTTGATCCTCAACTGTAACTGCACCGTGTTTTGCCCCTGTGTTGTCAGCCTTGGCAAACACCCGCCAACCGAAGGCTATTGCCAGGCCTGGGTCGGGGTGCGCGTCGATGAAGGGCATTATGACGGCGAAAGCCTGTCGGGCCTGAACATCGGGTTGATCATGGATATTCCCGGCAATATGGGGCGCGGCAACTGGAAAGCCGCCGCCTATATCGACGAGCGCGCTTCGGAAAAGGCCTATGACGGTTTGGTCAATATCTTTTCGGGCAAGGCGCGCGGCACGACGGGCCTGTTTGCGGTGATGGTGTCAGAGTTTCTGGGCGCCGAGCGGTCGCCCGTCAGCTATGAAACCGAAGGCAAGACCCGCCACCTGATCGTGGGCAAAAAGATCAACGGGGCGGTGACGCCGATTTCGGGCAAGAACCCCGATGATGAAGTGGTTGTGAAGAACACCGAATACTGGATGGGCCCCGATATCACCATCGCGCAGGCCGACAAGGGCCGCGTGCGTGCCTTTGGCCGCGTGTGGGATTTTGACGGCCGCTCTGCCGAAATTTGCCAGATCGACTGGCACGGACCGAAATAAAGGGAACCCAAATGGCCACTATCGCCCCGTCGCGCCGTGTGCGGCGCACGCCTTTTTCTGCCGGTGTCGAAGCCGCAGGCGTCAAAGGCTATACCGTTTACAACCGGATGCTGCTGCCCACGGTGTTTGACAGCATCACCGCCGATTACCGCCACCTGAAAGAGCATGTGCAGGTGTGGGATGTGGCCTGCGAACGGCAGGTGGAACTGCGCGGCCCCGATGCCGCCCGCCTGATGCAAATGCTGACCCCGCGCGATTTGCGGGGGATGCTGCCGGGGCAGTGCTATTATGTGCCGATGGTGGATGAAACCGGGGGCATGTTGAACGACCCCGTTGCCGTGAAACTGGCCGAAGACCGCTATTGGATTTCGATAGCCGACAGTGATCTGCTGCTGTGGGTCAAGGCGATTGCGCTGGGGTTCCGGTTGGATGTGCTGGTGGATGAACCCGATGTCTCGCCCTTGGCCATTCAGGGGCCGAAGGCCGATGACCTGATGGCGCGTGTTTTCGGCGATGAGGTGCGCAAGGTCCGTTTTTTCCGCTTTGGCTGGTTTGATTTCCAAGGCCGCAGCCTTGCGATTGCGCGATCTGGCTATTCCAAGCAGGGCGGCTATGAGATTTACGTCGAAGGTGGCGATATCGGGATGCCGCTGTGGGACGCGTTGTTCGCAGCCGGAGAGGATTTGAAGGTCCGCGCCGGATGCCCCAATCTGATCGAGCGGATCGAGGGCGGCTTGCTGTCCTATGGCAATGACATGACGCGCGACAATACACCGCATGAATGCGGCCTTGGCAAGTTTTGCAACACCCATACGGCGATTGGTTGCATTGGCCGTGATGCGCTGTTGCGCGTGGCCAAGGAAGGCCCGGTGCAGCAAATCCGCCCCATCGCGATCGAAGGTGAGATTCCGCCTTGTGACCGGGTCTGGCCTTTGCTGGCCGGGGGCAAGAAAGTGGGGCAGGTCACCTCTGCCGCCGCCAGCCCCGATTTCGGCGGCAATGTCGCCATTGGCATGGTGCGGATGACGCATTGGGACGCGGGCACCAAGCTGGAGGTGGAAACACCGGCAGGCATGCGGCCTGCGGTCGTGAAAGATAAATTCTGGATTTGAAGGAGAGTTCCTATGTTTAACGCATTGATCGTCGAGAAAGATGCCGAGGGGAAAACCGCAGCCTCGGTCCAGCAGATCGGGTTGGACCGTTTGCCAGAGGCCGAGGTGACGGTGGCGGTGGAATATTCCACGGTGAATTACAAGGATGGTCTGTGCATTGGCCCCGGTGGCGGTTTGGTGCGCAATTACCCGCATGTGCCGGGAATTGATTTCGCAGGCACGGTCGAGGCGTCGACAGATCCGCGCTACAATGCGGGCGACAAGGTCGTGCTGACGGGGTGGCGCGTGGGCGAGGCGCATTGGGGCGGTTACGCGCAAAAGGCGCGGGTCAAGGCCGATTGGCTGGTGCCGCTGCCCGCCGGTCTGACCACGCGACAGGCCATGGCCGTAGGCACGGCAGGCTTTACCGCCATGCTCGCCGTGATGGCGCTGGAAGATCACGGGTTGAAGCCCGGCAACGGGCCGGTGCTTGTGACAGGGGCTGCGGGGGGCGTGGGCTCTGTCGCGACAGCCATTCTGGCAAACCTTGGCTATGAGGTGGCCGCTGTCACGGGGCGGCCGGACTCGGCGGATTACCTGAAATCCTTGGGGGCGAACCAGATCGTCGCGCGCGAGGAATTGGCCGAAACCGTCAAGCGCCCGCTGGAAGGCGAGACTTGGGCGGGCTGCGTCGATGCGGTGGGCGGTGCGATGCTGGCCCGTGTGCTGGGGCAGATGAAATATGGTGCCTCGGTCGCGGCGGTTGGTCTGGCGGGTGGGGCGGCTTTGCCTGCAACGGTGATCCCGTTCCTCCTGCGCGGGGTTAACCTGCTGGGCATCGACAGCGTGATGCGCCCCTATGACGACCGGCTGCGCGCTTGGGAACGGATTGCCAAGGATCTGCCGATGGCCAAGCTGGACGCGATGGTAAAGCCCGCCGTTCTGTCTGACCTGCCGAAACTGGGGGCCGACATTCTGAAAGGCCAGGTGCAGGGCCGTGTGGTTGTCGATGTGAACGCCTGACGCCACGGCGCGAGACAGACATCAGAAAGCCGGGTAAGCCTTACCCGGCTTTTTGTATGGGCTGGGTGCCAGGTGGCTTTGGCTGGGCCCGTTTGGGCGCATCGACGCGGGCGGCGGGGGCGTTGTCTTCGACCATGCGAATGGCGCGCATGCCCCGGTTCTGGCCCAGCTTGCCCCCCGCCACGCGGGTGCCATCCAACCCTTCCAGATCAATCTGCGCGATGGACGCCGTGCCAAGCACCAAGGGATCGCCGGGTTTGAGGTTCAGCACCGTATCAATCGGCAGTTTCAGCCGCGCCAATACAGCCACGAGTTCGGCTTGCACGGATTGCACCTGCTCCCCCAAAGCGGCAGAGAACACCAGTTCAGCAGCGCGGCTGGGCGGTGCCGGGGGCACGGCGGGGGCGCGGCCACGCCCGTCGGCGGGCAGGGCAAGGATGATTTGCCCGGTTCTTGCCCCGCCACCCAAGGCAACATCGCCACGCAGCACCTGATAGGTCACATCTTCCAGCAACAGCGCCAGCGGGCGGGCATCTTCCAGAAAAGAGGCGTAGCGAAAGCCGCTGGTCCAGATCAGGTCGGTATCGTTGAGCAGCTCCAGCTCCAGCCCGGCGAGCGCCTTGTCAATCAGGCCCGAGGCCATGGCCGCATCCGTCCGGGTTGGGCGGCGGGGCGGGGCGGGGCTTGGGTTCACCCGGCCCACCATTTGCATTTCGACCACGCCCGCCAGCACTTCGGGGGCCAGCACGATCAGGCCAAGCGCATCTTTCGGCCCTTCCAGCATCACCACAAGGCTACGCTCGGGCGGCAGTTCCAACACCTCGGCCAGCGAAAACCGATCTTGCCGCAGCTCTGTCAGCCCCATTTCCAGCCCGATCGAATCGCGTGCGGCCCGCCCCAAGGCGAGCTTCCACGCTTTTGCAGCGCCTTTGACCGGTGCCGGCGCGATATTACTGCGCGCCAGACTGATCTTTTTTCTGATGCCGCTCTGTTCCAAGCAAACCCCCGTTACCGCCCTTCCTCCTTCGCATGAAAGCATTGCCAACCGGTTAACAAAGCTGCGGCGGCAAACTGGTCTTGACCCCCCGAAGCGATAGGCTTAGCAAAGCCCGGACGATCTGTTCGGTCGGATTTCCCGCCCGCTTTCGGGCCTGTAGCTCAATTGGTTAGAGCAGGGCGCTCATAACGCCTTGGTTGGGGGTTCGAGTCCCTCCGGGCCTACCAAACCCCCTTTTACAGCGTCCTGAAAAAGGCGCGATGTGCGGTGCTTAATCGTCTTTTCCGCCGCGCCAATGCGCAAGGGTTTCGCTGATCGGGCTTTGGTCTTGGACGGCAAAGCGCATTTCGCTGATTTTCCAGCGATCATCCCTACGGCGAAGCGTGACCTGCGCGCGGTAAGGCTCCTCGCTAAGCACATTATCTGCGGCGACATAGCGGGTGTGATAGTGGCCCCAGACCGTGTCGGCATCGTGAAACCCGGCCTCAACGCAGTTGCGCACCATCAGCGTCACGCGTTTCATCTTCAGCCGGTCGATGAACATCTGGCAAATCGCGCGCATTTCGGCCTCATTGCGGGCGACCACAACGCCTTGCGGGGTTTGCAGCGTGCAGGGCAAGTCGCACCAGCCCAGCGTTGCCTCCAGATCGCCGGAAATGGTCGCATCGCCTTGGCGGTCCAGATAGGTTTGCACGATGCTTTGGGCATCTTCCTCCGTCATGGTCTGGCCTCCGTCCAAGGGTGGGTCAGGGGAATGGTTGCGGGGCTGGGGCCTTGTGTCAACACCGGCTTGGCGCAAGGCCCCGGCGTTGGCAAGAATGCACCGGGGCGGCGCACCCCCGGGGGGTGGACAAATTGTCCATCAGAATTCTCGCGAATCCCCAAATTGTCCGTTTTTGCCCCTGATCCGGGGTGCTATGGAACGGCAGAGCAGCGGATGGGTTGAAAACGAGAATGCCTTGGCATGAATGATATTTGGCAAGGATTGGCGCAGGCCCTGCGGCTGGTTCTGGGGCTTGACGCGGATCTGATCGAGATTTCGGGCCTGTCCTTGCAGGTCAGCCTTGGGGCCACGCTGATTGCCTCGGTGATCGGGCTGCCCTTGGGGGCGTGGCTGGCGATCAACCGGTTCCGGGCGCGGCGGGTGGTGATTGCGGTGCTGAACGCGTTGATGGGCTTGCCGCCTGTGGTGGTGGGCTTGTTCGTCTATGTGCTGCTGTCGCGCTCTGGCCCGTTTGGCGTATTGGGGTTGCTGTTCACACCCACGGCCATGGTGATCGCGCAAGTCATCATCATCACGCCGATCATCGCCTCTATCGCGCATCAGGCCATTCGCGACCTGTGGGCCGACTACCACGATTTGCTGATTTCGCTGAACACCAGCCGCGCGCAACGCATCCGCACGCTGCTGTGGGATGGGCGGCGGGCCTTGATGACAGCTTCACTCGCCGGGTTTGGCCGCGCGATTGGCGAGGTGGGCGCGATCATGATCGTGGGCGGCAATATCGACCATGTGACCCGCGTGCTGACCACCGCCATCGCGCTGGAAACCGGCAAGGGAGAATTTGGCTTGGCGCTGGCCTTGGGTTTTGTGCTGATCAGCCTTGCGGTTCTGGTCAATCTTGCGGTGCATTTCCTGTCGCGGACGGAAAGGAGCGGGCGATGGTAGGCTCTATTCTGCCGCTGGCACTGGAGGACATCACGCTGCGCCGGGCCGGAAAGGTTATTCTGGGGCCGCTGTCTTGGGTGCTGGACGGGGCCGGGATAACGGTTGTGATGGGGCCGAACGGGTCTGGCAAAACCTCGTTCCTGCGGGCGATGCATGGGTTGGAGCGGGTGAATGCGGGACGCATCGCTTGGGCCGCACCCCTGGAGGCCGTGCGCGCGCGGCAGGCCTTTGTGTTTCAGACGCCGATACTGATGCGGCGGTCGGTGGTTGACTGTATCGCCTATCCGTTGCGGCTGGACGGTGTGGCGCGCAAAACCGCAAGGGCGCGGGCGGCAGAGGCGGCGGCCAAGGTGGGCTTGGGGGCGATGCTGGAGCAGCCCGCGCAGGTGCTGTCGGGCGGCGAGAAGCAAAAGCTGGCGCTGGCCCGCGCGCTGGTGCGGGGGCCGGAACTGCTGTTTCTGGATGAGCCTTGCGCCAATCTCGACGGCCGCGCCACGCGCGAGATTGAGGCGATCCTGCGCGACGCGCGGGAGGGTGGCACAAGGATCGTGATGTCAACGCATGACCATGGGCAGGCCCGCCGTCTGGCCGATGACATCTTGTTTTTATACAACGGTCGGCTGGTGGAAACCGGGCCGAAAGCTGTGTTGCTGGAAACCCCAACCACGCCCGAAATGACGGCGTTCATCAACGGAGAGTTGCTACCATGACCCTAAGACCCCTTGTCCTTGCATCCCTTTTGGCGCTTGGCGCGGGCAGTGCCTGGGCCGAAGACATGAAGATGGCGGTGACCACCTCTTTCGCCAATTCCGGTCTGGCCGAAGTCTTGTTGCCCGAGATCGAGAAAGACACCGGCATCACCGTGCAGCTTTTGGTGGTTGGCACGGGGCAGGCGCTGGCGCTGGGGGCGGCGGGCGATGTGGATGCGGTTCTTGTCCATTCCCGCGCGGCCGAGGAGAAATGGCTGGCCGAGGGCAATGGCACCCACCGCCGCGAGATCATGTATAATGACTTTGTGATCGTTGGCCCCGCCGCCGACCCGGCAGGCACCAAGGCCAAAGCCAACGCGCTGGACGCCTTTGCCGCGATTGCCGAAGCGCAAGCGCCTTTCGTCAGCCGGGGCGATGACAGCGGCACCCACAAGATGGAACTGGCGCTGTGGAAAGATGCGGGCGTGGACCCTGCGGGCGAATGGTATCGCGCCGTCGGTCAAGGCATGGGGGCCGCGCTGAACACCGCTGCCGGGATGAACGCCTATATTCTGGCGGATCGGGCAAGCTGGCTGAACTTTGGCAACAAGGCCGATCTGGCGATTGATTTCGAAGGCGATCCCGTGCTGTTCAACCAATATGCCTATTTGCCGGTGAACCCCGAAAAGCACCCGCATGTGAAAGCCGATCTGGTCGAGAAGCTGGAGGACTGGTTGGTCAGCGACACCGCCAAGGGCTTGATCGAAGGCTATAAAATCGCCGATCAGCAGTTGTTCGTGTTCAACGCCCAACCCAAGTAAGCGGTTGCGCCGGGGGCCTGTGCCTCCGGCGTTACTCCTCTGGCGTCAATCCTCTGGCACGGAATGGATGGCGAATTGGTCCAGCCCCGCGTCATTCGCCTCGATATAGCGGAATTGTTCGCGCACGCCGGCATCTGTCAATTCGCGCAGCACCGTCAGCACCGTGTTGGGCGCGTGATCGGCGCAGAGATCGGCCATATGGGCCAATTCCTCGGCGGCGACGGGGCGGGCGGCGTCAAGGCTTGGCGCGCCATAGACATCGACGAAATGCTGGGCCAGATGCGCGATCAGCGCTTCATATTCGGCATCTTCGATCTGGGTGGTGGCGACAAAGGTCACACGGCCAAAGGTTTCCACCCCCAGCCAGCCATTTGCAAAGGCCTGCCGCGCCTTGCCCACCAGATCGCCCTGCGCAAAGTTCGAAAATTCGAACCCGCCCGAAACTGCCCATTCCCCGGTGCGGGCCGGGTTGTGAAACACATTGCGGTCGCTTTCATCGAAATGGATCGCGCGGGCCAAAAGCCTTGGCATGTCAGACATCCTCCAACAGTTTGGACAGGCGCAGAAGATGGGTTTTTTCGCCCAGTTTCAACAACATGCCAAAGTTTTCATCGACCCCCAGAAAACGGCCCGACAGGTGGGTGCCATCCACGGGCAGCTTGATCTCTTGGCCGCGTTTCCACGCAAGCCCTTCCCATTCGCGGTGCAGCTTGGCGCGGCCCTGCGCGTCCTCCAGCCCGGTCAGCCACAGCATCGCATGGCGCGACCATGCCTCTAGCAGCAGCACGGGGTCAATCTCGCCGCAGCCTTCATGGCTGAGCGCGGTCCAGTCCGGGGTTTCGCCGGGTTCCAGCGTGTCAGGCAGGCGCAGCGTCAGTTCCAACCCCACGACCATCCAATCGGGTTCCTTGGTCGGGTCTTGGGTGGCGGCGGCGACATGCAGCCCGCCCACATGCCCCCCGTTCAGCCGGATGCCGCCTGTCCAATCCAGATGCACGGCGGTTTCGGGCGGGGCATGCGCGCCGATGGCGTTTTGCAACCCCACCCCGCAGGCACAGAACGCCGCCATCGCCTGTTCCAGCGGCATTTCCGGCACCAGAACAATCGCCGCGCGCAGCCGTTCGGGCGACAGCGACCACGTCAGCAAGCCGGAATCGACGCCGCGCTCTGCCTCGGCGATGGCCACGGTAAAGGGGTTCGCGGGGCCAGTGGCCAAGCCTTTCAGCAGCGGCGGGAAGCTGGGTGTTGCGCTCATGCCTGCCCCTTGGCGATCAGGCTGCGGGCAAGATCACGAAACGCCCGCGCCTGCGAAGAGGCCGGTTTGGACACCACAATCGGGGCGCCGCCATCGGCTGCCGTGCGAATATCCAGATGCAGCGGAATTTCCGCCAGCAGCGGCACGCCCAGCTTTTCCGCCTCACGCGCGACGCCGCCATGGCCGAAGATATGCTCCTCATGCCCGCATTGGCTGCAAACATGGGTCGACATGTTTTCGATCAGCCCAAGGATCGGCGTGCCGAGTTTCTTGAACATATCAATGCCTTTGCGGGCATCCAGCAAGGCAATATCCTGCGGGGTGGACACGATGATCGCGCCATCCACCTGCGATTTTTGCGCCAGTGTCATCTGCACATCCCCCGTCCCGGGCGGCAGATCGACGATCAGCACATCCAACGCCCCCCATTGCACCTGAAACAGCATTTGCTGCAACGCGCCCATCAGCATCGGGCCGCGCCAGACCACGGCCTCATCCTCTTGGGTCATCAGGCCCAGTGACATCAGGGTGACGCCGTGGTTGCGCAGGGGCAGGATGGTCTTGCCATCCGGGCTGGCAGGGCGGCCCGAAACGCCCAGCATACGCGGCTGGCTGGGGCCGTAAACATCGGCATCCAGCAGGCCGACCTTGCGGCCCTCGGCGGCCAGCGCCGTGGCCAGATTGGCCGAAACGGTGGATTTGCCCACGCCCCCTTTGCCCGACGCAATCGCCAGTATCCGCGCCACACCGGGAATTTTCTCTGGCCCTGCGGCTTTGGCGGGGCCATGCGCATGCCCATGGGAATGGCCCGAGGCTTTCAGGTTCGGCGGTGCGGCGGGGGCGGAATGTGCGGTCATCACGATGGACACCGTTTCAACACCTGCCAGCGCTTTCAGCTTGGCTTCGGCCTCGGCGCGGGCCTCTTCCATCTTTTTGGCGCGGGCGGGGTCAATCTCCAGCACAAAGCGCACGGCCCCGCCATCGACCGTCAGCGCCTTGACCATGCCCGCAGAGACGAGGTCATTGCCGCGGATCGGGTCATTGACGGTTTTCAGAACCTCCAGAACGGCGTCGCGCGTCACGCTCATGCAGAGGGCCCCGTGATCTTGCCTTCGACCGTATGGGTCAGGTCCAGCCCGTCGATCGTCAGCACCACACGCGCGGTAAGCGGCTTGCCCGCCACGGCGGGGCCTGCGTTGCGCACCGCCTCCTCAATCGCTTGCTGCGAGGTGACGCCGACCTGCTTGAGGAATTTGCGAAGGGACATGTTGAATTCGTCATCCATGACGAGGCTCCTTGTGATGGGGTGGGGGCGGATCAGTGATCTTTGCGTTTGCTCAGATAATCATCCGTGGTGCGCACGCGCGGGCGGTCCGCGCTGGCGAAAGGGTTGTTTTCGCTGTGATATTGCGCCTGAATGCGGCAATTGTCACACATCTGGATCAATCGGCCTGCACCGCTTTCCATGAACATGGAATGTTTGCCCGCCAGTTTCGCGCTGATCTTTTCAATCGTGGATTTCACGCCGAACAGTGACCCGCATTCGATACAGGCAAAGGGGTCCTCCTCATTCAACACGGTCAGGGACAGGGCCGCATCCGACGGGTTGAAGCGCGGTTCCAGCGTGATCGCCTGTTCCGGGCAGATGGTTTCGCAAATCCCGCATTGCAGGCAGGCATCTTCCTGAAACCGCAGTTGCGGCTTGTCGGGGTTATCGACCAGCGCACCATTGGGGCAGAGAGAGGAACAAGACATGCACAGCGTGCAGGCATCGCTATTCACCAGCACCGCGCCATAAGGGGCACCTGCGGGCAAGGGCATCGGGGCGGTGGCATCAGGCAGCAGGGCCTTGGCGGCCAGACGCGCGATCTGGCGGCGGCTGCCCATGGCCAGAACCGGCGTGGCCTGCAACGGGGCCGGGCGCGCGCCATAAAGCAGATCAGACAGCGCGTCAGGATCGGCCAGATCAATCAGGCGCAAGCGGTCTGCACCGCCCATGGCGGCGGCCAGCGCAATCTCGGCAGTGATCGGGTCGCGTTCGGTGCGGGGGGCGGCGAGGATATCGACGCTGTGAAAGCCGCAGGCAAGGCTTGCCAGCAGTTCGGCATGGCCAAAACCCGCCAGCGCCTCGACCGCCAAGGGGATCACATCGGCGGGCAAACCGCGCCCAAAGCGTGCGGCGAGGGCGATCATCTCGACCCCGTGATCGTCATGCACCAACAGGCGCGGCGCGCGCCCCCCTGCGGCCAGATAGGTTTCGGCCAACACACGCACGCGGCGCAGCACATGGTCCACGGGCGGCGCGTCATAGCGGATCGCCCCCGAAGGACACAGCGCCGAGCAAGCCCCGCAACCCGCGCAGACCATCGGGTCAATGTCGATGTGGTCGCCCGCAGGCCGGATGGCGCTGGTGGGGCAGACATCAAGGCAGCGGGTGCAGCCCGTTTGGCCCGCGCGGGAATGGGCGCACAGATGCTGTTCCAGCACCAGATGCAGCGGCTTTTCAAAGGTGCCGACCATCTGGCTGGCCTCATGCACCGCCGCAGCGATAGCCAGCGGGTCGCCGGGGTCCACCCGCAAATAGCCGTCGCGTTTATGCGGGGCGGGAAACAGGCTGGTGCCGCCCGACAGATCGAGGATGACATCGCAGGTCGTGGTGGCATTGTCGCGCGGCGCGCCAAGGGTAAAGCCGCCGCGCCCGCCCGGTTCCAGCATTTGCAACGCATCAAGATGCAACGAGAATGCGCCCAACGTGCCGCTGGCGCGTTTCAACCGCCCGCGCACCACCTCTACCGCGCGGGTCAGCGGCAAGTCACCTTCATCGGTGATCAGCACGGTCACGGCCAGCGTCTCGGCCAGTTTTTCCGCCGCCGGAACCGCGATTTCGGCGCGGCCGATCACAAGGCAGATACCTTCGGACATAACGTCCACCGATTTGTAACCGGGGGCGGGGATCTGGCTTTCCGCGATCAGCGCGGCCATTTTGGGCATGGTCTTGGCGTCATCCGACCAGCCCGCGCGGTCGCGGATATCCACGCAGCCCGGTGCCTCGGCCCCCAGTTCCTGCGCCAGTTCGGCAAAGCGGGGGGCCTCTTGTGCGCAGGCAATCAGCGCATCGCCCGCCTCTATCGCGGCGGCGGCGGCTTTCAACTCGGTCGTGCAAAGCCCGGTATGCACCCTCGAGCAGGCCAGCCCGGTCGCCGCAGACAGCCCCTTGGCGTCTATCTTTTGGCTGCCCAGACAATCACACAAAATCAAGTGTTTAGCCACTATATTCCCCCCATGCTTGCGCCCCGGTTCTTGGCCTTGGGGTCGCTGGCAGGCGTAAGCTAGGCATAAAACCAACCGGGCCGTAAAGCCAAATCCGCGCCAAAACCCCGCCGCAGGCCGTTGATTCGCGCAATAAATCGCATTTCATTTCCGACCAAAAAACACAGGTTTTCGGGGCGGTCATTTCGTCCATCTGCTTGGGCGTGGCCAAAGGGCAAACTGGACAAAATGTCCAGTCGGGCGAAGGGGCGTGGTGAAAATCCTCGATTCGGGAAAAAAACCTTGGAAGTGACGCGCTGCACCGCGCAAACTTCCGCTACGGCGGCTCAAGACCGCCGACCTTGGGAGGGGTTTTCCACTTTATGGCGCTTGTCCGCGCATATCTGCCGATTGGCATCATCGTCCGCAAATCGCCCGGCGTCACCCGTTGGGCGAAATGGTCGTGGCGCGTGGTTGCGGTGTTGCCGGGGGCAGGGCCTGCCGATTGGCGAGAGTTGCGCCGCGATGGTGACGCGGTAGAATATCATGCTGCGACCTTGAACCTTGATCTGTGGTCCTCGGATACCGAGGCCTATCTGGTCGGGTTGTCGGCCAAGATCCCCAGCCTGATCGTCGTGATGCGAGAGGTGCCCAACAGCGCCTCGGGGATGCCGTTCGAACCCGTGATCGTCACCGCCTCGCCCTATGAGGGGCAGGATTATCTGGACAGCGGCGATGGGCTGATCGAATCCGTGCCGATGCCCTTGGGGCTGATTGGCTGGGTGCGCGATTTCGTGCAGGAGCATCACGTCGAAGAAGTGTTCATCAAGCGCAAGCGCGACAAGAAGCGCATGGATCTGGTGGAGGATGGCAAGGGCGATGCCCGTGTGCGGCAGCTTTCCGATGTCTATCGCGCGCCGCGCAGCACGCCGACTGAATCCGGGGGGGCGCTGTGATGCAGGGGGCCACTTCCTTCTGGGCGCGGCGCAAGGCGGCGGTGCAAGCCGAAGCTGCCGCCGAAGCTGCCGCCGTGGCCGCCGAAGCGCAGGCACGGGCAGAGGCCGCCGAGGCCGAGGCATTGGCTGCAGCCCAAGCCGAAAAGACCGATGCCGAGATTTTGGCCGATCTGGGCTTGCCGGACCCTGACAATCTGGCCATGGGCGATGATTTCAGCGGCTTCATGGCGCGCGCCGTGCCTGAACATCTGCGCCGCCGCGCGCTGCGCAAGCTGTGGGTCAGCAACCCGGTTCTGGCCAATCTGGATGGTTTGGTCGATCACGGCGAGGATTACACCGATGCCGCCACCGTCATTCCGGGGATGCAAACGGCCTATCAGGTCGGCAAGGGCATGATGCGCCATGTGATTGCGCTGGCCGAACAAGCCGCCGCGAAAGAGGCCGCCTTGGAGGAGGCCGAACAGATGCCGGATATGGCGCAGGATATGGCAGCGCCCGAGGCTGATATCGCAGAGGCGGATTGCACAGAGCCCACGATGGCGGCGCCGGAACTGGCGCCGACCGCGCATCGCCGCGCGGAACCCGAAGCCGATGCAGCACTACCGCCCCGCCGCCACATGCGCTTTGATTTTGCAAGTTAGGACGACCAGATGACCGATATCGCCACAGATCATCAGATTGCCGAAGAGGACGCGCTGCGCGCCGATCTTTACAGCTATCTGTCGGCCCTGCTTGCCAGCCCGCCCAACCGCGAGCTGATTGCGCGCACCGCCGCATTGACCAGCGATGACACCCCGCTTGGCAAATCCTTCGCGACCTTGGTCAAACTGGCCAAAGCCACCACCCCCGCCGCGGTGGAGCGGGAGTTCAACGCGCTGTTCATCGGTCTGGCTCGGGGGGAGTTGCTGCCCTATGCCAGCTATTACATGACCGGATTTCTGAACGAAAAGCCGCTGGCCCTGCTGCGTGCCGATATGGCCGCGCATGGGATATCGCGCGCGCCGAATGTGTATGAGCCGGAAGATAACATCGCCAGCCTGCTGGAAATGATGGCCGGCATGATCGAAGGCCGCTTTGGCCCGCCCGCCAGCCTTGAGGCGCAAAAGACCTTTTTCAACCGCCATCTGGCCCCTTGGGCGCAGCATTTCTTTACCGATCTCGAAGGGGCCAAGGGGTCTGTCTTTTATGCGCCGGTGGGGGCGATTGGCAAAATCTTCATGACGATTGAACGCGAGGCTTTCCGGCTGGGCGGGCAGTGACAAATCCGGCTGCGGGGCGCCCGTGGCCAAACCATCCGGCGCAGCGGCGCCAAAACACAAAAGGGAAACACAATGGTCAAGAAAACCGAAGCAGAGGCCGCAACCAACGAAGGCCGCCGGAATTTCCTGAAACTGGCAGGCACGGCGGCCCCTGCGGCTGTGGCTGCCGTCGCCCTGACGGGCAGCGCGACCGAGGCCGAGGCACAAGCCCCCGCCACCGGGTTGCAAGACACCGCGCATACCCGCGCCTATTTCGCCTCGGCCCGGTTCTAAGGCCATCTGATCTGGGGTCCGCATCACCGGACCCGCTTTGTGACACCCAAGGCCAGCCGGCCACCTGAGGGAGAGAGAGATGCTAAGAAAAAAGACAAACGGGATTGAACGGACGGGGCATCGCAGCCCGCTTCTGTCGGCCATGTCCAGCACCAGCGTGGATCGGCGCAGCTTTTTGCGTGGCTCGGGCCTTGCGGTGGGCGGCTTGGCGATGCTGGGGGCCACGGGTGGCACGGTAACAAAGGCCCATGCCCAAGCCGCCGTCGCCCGCGCCGTGGATACGGTGAAATCGGTTTGCACCCATTGCTCTGTCGGCTGCACCGTGGTGGCCGAGGTGGATAACGGTGTCTGGATCGGGCAGGAGCCGGGCTTTGACAGCCCGTTCAACCTTGGTGGCTATTGTGCCAAGGGGGCCTCGGTGCGCGAACATGCGCATGGCGAACGCCGCCTGAAATACCCGATGAAGAAAGAAGGCGGTGAGTGGAAGCGCATCTCGTGGGATCAGGCGATCACTGAGCTTGGCGACAAGATGATGGCCGTGCGCGACGAAAGCGGGCCGGATTCGGTCTATTGGCTGGGGTCGGCCAAGCATAACAACGAACAGGCCTATCTGTTCCGCAAGTTTGCCGCCTATTGGGGCACCAATAACGTCGACCACCAAGCCCGGATTTGCCATTCGACCACGGTGTCGGGTGTGGCGAATACCTGGGGCTATGGCGCCATGACCAACAGCTATAACGATATCCACAAATCTAAGGCGATCTTCCTGATCGGCGGCAACCCGGCCGAGGCGCATCCGGTGTCCTTGCTGCATATGCTGAAAGCCAAGGAAGAAAACAACGCGCCGCTGATCGTGGCCGACCCGCGCTTTACCCGCACGGCGGCCCATGCGGATGAATATATGCGCATCCGTCCCGGCACCGATGTTGCCGTGATCTGGGGCATGCTGTGGCACATCTTTGAAAACGGCTGGGAGGATAAAGAGTTCATCCGCACCCGCGTCTGGGGGATGGACCAGATCCGTGATGAGGTGAAGAAATGGACGCCAGAGGAAACCGAGCGCGTCACCGGCGTTCCCGGCAGCCAAATGGAACGCGTGGCCCGCACGCTGGTCAACAACCGCCCCGGCACGCTGATCTGGTGCATGGGGGGCACGCAGCACACCAATGGCAATAACAACACCCGCGCCTATTGCATCTTGCAACTGGCCTTGGGGAATATGGGCGTTGCCGGTGGCGGCACCAATATTTTCCGCGGCCATGACAACGTGCAGGGTGCCACCGATCTTGGCGTTCTCAGCCATGACCTTCCGGGCTATTACGGGCTTGCCCCCGGTGCCTGGGCGCATTGGGCGCGGGTCTGGGAGGAAGATCTGGATTGGCTCAAGGGGCGCTTTGTCACGCTGAAAGGGCCGGATGGTGCGCCCGTGCTGGACAAGGATGGCAATGAGCGCAGCCTGATGAATGAAAACGGCATTCCGGTGTCGCGCTGGATTGATGGCGTGTTGGAGGATAAGGCCAATATCGACCAGAATGACAATATCAAGGTCATGGTTCTGTGGGGCCACGCGCCCAACAGCCAGACGCGTATGACCGAGATGAAAACCGCGATGGAAAAGCTGGATACGCTGGTCGTGATTGACCCGTTCCCAACCGTTTCCGCCGTGCTGCATGACCGCACCGATGGCGTTTACCTGCTGCCTGCAACCACGCAGTTCGAAACGCGCGGCTCGGTCACGGCGTCAAACCGGTCGTTGCAATGGCGCGACAAGATCATGGAACCGCTGTTCGAAAGCAAAACGGACCATGAGATCATCACGCTCTTTGCCAAGAAGTTCGGTTTTGCCGACCGCCTGCTGCGCAATATCAGCATGGACAGCGAGAATGAGCCGAATGTCGAGGACATCACGCGCGAGTTCAACAAGGGCATGTGGACGGTAGGCTACACTGGCCAATCGCCGGAGCGGATCAAGCTTCACATGGCCAACCAGCACACCTTTGACAAGACGACCTTGCAGGCAATCGGTGGCCCTGCCGATGGCGATTACTACGGTCTGCCTTGGCCCTGCTGGGGCACGCCGGAAATGAACCATCCGGGCACGCCGAACCTCTATGATATGTCCATGCCAGTGTCCAAAGGTGGGCTGACCTTCCGCGCGCGTTTCGGGGTAGAGCGGGACGGCCAGAACCTGCTGGCCGAAGGCGTCTATTCCGTCAATTCGGAAATCAAGGACGGCTATCCTGAATTCACCATGCAGATGCTGATGGATCTGGGCTGGGACAAAGACCTGACCGATGCGGAACGCGCCGCGATTGACGCGGTGGGCGGCCCGACCGCTAACTGGAAAACCGACCTGTCGGGCGGCATCCAGCGCGTGGCGATCCTGCATGAATGTGCGCCTTACGGTAACGCCAAGGCCCGCACGGTTGTCTGGACCTTCCCCGACCCGGTGCCACTGCACCGCGAGCCGCTCTATACCAACCGCCGCGATCTGGTCGCCGATTATCCGACCTATAGCGACCGCAAACTTTACCGTTTGCCGACGCTCTATGCCTCGATCCAGTCCAAGGATTTCAGCAAGGATTACCCGATCATCCTGACCTCGGGGCGCTTGGTGGAATATGAAGGCGGCGGTGATGAAACCCGGTCGAACCCGTGGCTTGCGGAATTGCAGCAAGACATGTTCATCGAGATCAACCCGCGGGACGCCAATAACCTTGGCGTGCGTGACAAGTCGCAGGTCTGGGTGGAAGGCCCGGAAGGCGGCAAGGTCAAGGTGATGGCAATGGTGACAGAACGGGTGGGCGCGGGCGTGGCCTTCATGCCCTTCCACTTTGGCGGCCATTTCCAGGGTGAGGACCTGCGCAGCAAATACCCCGAAGGCGCCGATCCGGTTGTCTTGGGCGAAAGCACCAACACCGCGCAAACTTACGGCTATGACAGCGTGACCTTGATGCAGGAAACCAAGGCCACCCTTTGCAAAATCTCTGCGGCTTAAGGAGCAAACATCATGGCAAGAGCCAAATTTCTATGTGATGCCGAACGCTGCATCGAATGCAATGCCTGCGTAACGGCCTGTAAGAACGAACACGAGGTGCCATGGGGCATCAACCGCCGCCGGGTGGTCACGATCAATGACGGCAAGCCGGGCGAGCGTTCGATCTCGGTGGCCTGCATGCATTGTTCGGATGCGCCCTGCATGGCGGTTTGCCCGACCGATTGCTTTTACCAGACGGCGGATGGCATCGTTCTGCACTCCAAGGATCTGTGCATCGGCTGCGGCTATTGCTTCTATGCCTGCCCCTTTGGCGCGCCGCAATATCCGCAAGCGGGCAACTTCGGGTCGCGCGGCAAGATGGACAAATGCACCTTCTGCGCCGGTGGCCCCGAAGAAGACCATTCCACCGCCGAGTTTTCCAAATATGGCCGCAACCGGATTGCCGAGGGCAAATTGCCGATCTGCGCCGAGATGTGTTCGACCAAGGCGCTGCTGGCCGGGGATGGTGACACCGTTTCCGCCATCTACCGCGAGCGCGTTGTCGCGCGCGGCTTTGGTTCGGGCGCTTGGGGCTGGGGCACGGCCTATGAAAGCAAGGCAGGCTCTTTGTAAGGGCGGCGTGGTCCTTGCCGGACAGGGCAGGGGCCAATGCCTTTGATCGTCTGCCCGCAGTGTCCCCAGCGCTGCGGGCGGGCGTTTCCATTTCTTTAGAATTCAGGTGGCGGTGATGATCCCCAGACCCTTCTTCTTGCTGATCCTTGCCCTGCTGGCAGCCCCTTTCGCGCCGCTGGGCGTGCAGGCGCAAGAGGCCCCGGTGATCGACCGGTCAGCCACCGGCGGCGCCTCTACGCTAGAGGATATTCTGGCGCGGCAGGCCCAGCAAAAGCTGGATGACAGTTACCGCAGCGAGGATGTCGGCGACCCGGCACGCGCCGCGCCGGAAACCGCGCCCTTGGGCAGTCTGGGCGGCATTTCGCAAGCCGAGGATTGGCGCGCGCTGCGCTATAACAAGGCCGATGTAACGGTATCGTCGCGCAGCCCGGCGGCGGATGTGCTGATGCAGGATGGCGGCATGGCATGGCTGGCCTTTCGCGCAGGCCCCTTGATCACCTATGGCGGCTGGTTGCTGCTCGGCACTCTTGCGCTGCTGGCGCTGTTCTATGCGCTGCGGGGGCGGATTCGGACAGATGGCCCGTTGACGGGCCGGAAAGTGCTGCGTTTCCCCTCTATCGAACGCTTTGCGCATTGGCTTTTGGGCGGCTCGTTCATTCTGTTGGGGCTGACCGGTCTGTTCCAGCTTTTCGGGCGCAAATTCATCATTCCGTTGGTCGGGCATGAGGCCTTTGCCCCGCTGGCGGTTGGCGGCAAATGGGTTCACAACAATGTGGCCTGGGCCTTCATGCTGGGGCTGGTGATGGTGACGGTGTTCTGGCTGGTTCATAACATCCCCAACAAACACGATCTGAAATGGCTGGCCGTGGGCGGCGGATTGTTCAGCAAAGGCGTCCACCCGCCTGCCAAGAAGTTCAACGCCGGCCAGAAGATCATCTTCTGGGCGGTGCTGGTGCTGGGCATTTCCATCTCAGTCTCCGGGCTGTCGCTGCTGTTTCCGTTCGAATTGCCGATGTTTGCAGGCACGTTCGATCTGCTGAACGGCACCGGACTGCCGCAGGCGCTGGGGTTCGGCACCCTTCCCACCGCGCTGGCCCCGCATGAGGAAATGCAACTGGCGCAGCTGTGGCATGCCATCATTGCCTTTGTCTTTATCGCCATTATTCTGGCCCATATCTATCTCGGCTCTGTCGGGATGGAGGGGGCCTTTGATGCCATGGGCTCGGGCGAGGTCGATGAACAATGGGCCAAGGAACACCACGGGTTGTGGCTGGACGAGGTGAAGGCGAAAGCCGCCGATGCCAAGGCCGGTGCCAACAAAGCCGCGACCCCGGCGGAATAGGCCCTGCCTGTGCGCGGGCAAACCATTTCGGTGGCCATCCGGCTGCCCAAGGATAAAGGAATGATCTGAATGAAAAGCATGTATCTGGCTTTTCTGGCGATTGCTGTTGTGGCGGTTGTGGCCTATTTCGGGCTTGGCTATGCTGGGTTTTCCAGTCAAGAGGTCACAAGCAGCCCTGCTGTCCGGCTGAACTAGGCGCGGCCTTGTGCAGGGAATGACACGGGGCCGCCGGTGCTGTGACCGCTGTGATCCGAACCTGAAAGGCAAGCCGCGCTGATGACACCGGTTGAACACTCAGACCCCACCGCGGCCCCGGAACCGGCCGAGATTGACAGCATTCTGGCGCATATCTCGGTTCTGGTGGTGGATGATGAACCCGGCATGCGCAATTTTCTGCTGCGCATTCTGGGCCCGCGCTGCAAACGGGTGGAGGAGGCCGAGAATACCGAAGCCGCCACCAAACTGCTGGACGGCCATCACTTCGATCTGATCATTCTGGACAATGTGATGCCCGGAAAATCGGGGCTGGACTGGTTGTCCGAACAGCGCCGCGTCGGCCTGTTTGCCGATGCCATCCTGATGACAGCCTATGCCGATCTGGATACGGCCATCCATGCTTTGCGGGTGGGGGCGGCGGATTTCGTGCTGAAACCCTTCCGGTCCAACCAGATTTTGAACGCGGTCAGCCGCTGCATGGATCAACGCTATTTGCGGCGAGAGAATTTCTTGCTGAAATACGAATTGCGCGCCGATAGTCCGGGCGGGCGCGGACGGTTGATCGGCCATTCGCCGGGGCTGACGGCGGTGCGCAAAACGCTGGAGAAAGTGGCGCGGACGCCCACGGCGGTGCTGTTCACCGGCGACAGCGGCACAGGCAAGGAAATCGCGGCCCGCACGCTGCACGCCATGTCAGACCGCGCCGAAAAGCCCTTTGTGCCGATCAACTGCGCCGCCATCTCGCCCGACCGGATGGCCGCCGAATTGTTTGGCGATGTGGCCACCGGGCGAGAGGGGCTGTTGCTGCATGCCTCTGGCGGGACGCTGTTTCTGGATGAGGTGGGGGAACTGCCCTTGTCGGTGCAGGCGACCTTGCTGCGCGTGATCGAAGATAACCGCATCCGCCCCGGCGGGGCCGAACGTGAGGTGCCGCTGAACCTGCGTTTCGTCTTTGCCTCCAACGCTGATCTGGCGGCCAGCGTGGCGCGCGGCAGTTTCCGCAAGGATCTGTATCACCGCATCAATGTGCTGACGGTGCAGATGCCCAAATTGACCGAACGGATTGGCGATATAGCCGATCTGGCAGAGCATTTCATGGGGTTGTTTGCCCGCCAGCAGGCCCGCGCGCCCTTGCCCATCCCGGAATCGGTGCTGCTGCGCATGGCGCAATATGATTGGCCCGGCAATGTGCGCGAATTGCGCAACCTGATCGAACGCTCCATGATCCTTGGGGAATTCCCGCCCGAATTTTCGGGGGCCGAGGATGGCGCCCATGCCGAACCCGCGGAATCGCTGCACGCGGTAGAGCGGCGGCATATCCTGTCGATCCTTGAGGCTTGTGGCGGCAACCGGGCCGAGGCGGCGCGGCGGCTGGGGGTGTCGCGCAAGACGATTGATCGCAAATGTGCGCAGTGGAATGAATGAACCTGCCCGCAAACCTGATGTGACGCTTTGGGCCGCCGCGCGCCGCTCGGTCCGGGTGCGGATGCTGCTGATCGCGCTGTTGCCCTTGTTGATCGTGCTGCCCTTGCTGTTGGTCACAGCCGTCAAAAGCTGGACCACGCGCTTTAACGAGGTGTTGATCGCCAAGGTTCACACCGAATTGACGATTGCCAATCAGCATCTGGCAGGCTTGCTGGCCAACCGGGGCGCCGCGATTGAGGCGCTGGCCGCCTCTGCCGCGTTTCAGGCCACGCCTTTGGCCGAGCGGGAGATGTTTCTGGAAACCGCGCGCAAGAAGCTGGGTTTTGACTTTCTGTATTTCACCACAAAGGCAAAGGGGTGGCCCGTGATCGCCGGGGCCTTGGCCGGGCATACCCAAAGCGCGATTGATATTTTTGAGGCCGAGGACTTGGCCGCGATTTCACCGCTGCTGGCGGCACGGGCGCAAATCTCCTTGGTGGACACCAAAGCCGCCGTGGCCACCGACCGCTTGGGCGAAAGCCGGGGGATGCTGGTGCATGCGGCGGCACAGGCACCGGGGGGCGCGCTGGTGGGGGGCGTGCTTTTGAATCGCAACCTCGATTTCATCGACCAGATGAATGAACTGGTCTACCCCTCGGGCAGTTTGACCGAAGGCACCGCCACGCTGTTTCTGGAAGATGTGCGCATCAGCACCAATGTGCGCCTGTTTGAAGATGTGCGCGCCATTGGCACCCGCGTTTCGGCGGCGGTGCGCGCGCGGGTGCTGGACGAAGGGCGCATCTGGCTGGACCGCGCTTTTGTGGTGAATGACTGGTATGTTTCGGCCTATGAGCCGATTATCGACAGTTTCGGCAAGCGGGTCGGTATGCTCTATGTCGGGTTTCTGGAGGCGGGTTTCACCGAAACCAAGCGCCGCACGCTGTATCAGATTGCGCTGACCTTTCTGGTCGTGGTGTTGTTTTCGGCCCCGGTGCTGCTGCGGTGGGCGCGCGGCATCTTCAAACCGTTGGAGCGGATTGACGGTGTGATCCGCGCGGTGGAAAAGGGCGATCTGGGCGCGCGGGTGAACCTTGCGGCCAAGCAGGATGAGATCAGCCGCGTGGCGGCGCATCTGGATATTCTGCTGGATCAGTTGCAAGAGCGCGAAAAGCGGCTGCGCGATTGGGCGGATGTGTTGGAAAGCCGGGTGGCAGAGCGCACGGCAGACCTTGCGGCAGCCAATCTGCAACTGGAACAGACCACGCGGCAATTGATCCTGTCGGAAAAGCTGGCCGCGATTGGCGAGATCACAGCCGGCGTCGCGCATGAGATCAACAACCCGCTGGCGGTGATCCAAGGCAACTTCGACGTGGTGCGCGATGATCTGGGCCCGCGCGGCGACAGTCTGCGCACCGAATTCACCCTGATACAGGAGCAGATTCAGGCGATCCATATCCTTGTCACCAAATTGCTGCGCTTTGCCCGGCCCGAGGAATATGCCGATGCGGGCAGCGGGTTTGACCCCAACGCGCTGGTGCAGGAAACGCTGCCGCTGGTGCAGCATTTGCTGGGCGGGGCCGGGATTGATCTGGCGTTGGATTTGCAGGCGCGCGGCATGGTCGCGATGAACCAGACAGAGTTGCAGCAGGTGCTTGTCAACCTGATGGTCAATGCGATTCAGGCGATGCCAGAAGGGGGAAGCTTGCAAATCTCAACGCAGGATGCCGATGCCGCGACCGTGCGGATAGAGGTGCGCGACAGCGGGCGCGGCATCGCACCCGAGGTGTTGCCGCGGATTTTCGACCCGTTCTTCACCACCAAAAAGGCGCTTGGCACCGGGCTTGGCTTGTCGATCAGCAAAACCCTGATCACCCGGGCTGGGGGGCGGATAGAGGCGACAAGCGAACCAGGGCAGGGCAGTTGCTTTGTGATCGACCTGCCGATGATACAGGCCTGATCACGGGCTGACCTAGGCCGCCCAATCCGCACGATTGCCCAGATGCTGGATCAGGAAATCCATGAAAATCCGTGTCTTGGGTGTCAGCACATTCGACCTTGGATAAACGAGCCATAGCACCGCGCCATCGTTCATTTTCCACGTGGGCAACACCCGTTGCAACTGCCCCGAGGCAAGCTCTGCCGCGACATTCCACAGCGAATTGATCGACAGGCCCACCCCGGCAAGGCAGGCAACGCGCTGCGCATCACCATCGTCCAGTAAGGTGCGGCAGATCATCTGGGCCGGGTCCAGAACGGCAATTTGCCCATCGGGGCCGATCATTTCGCGCCTGTCCAGATTGGCCCAAGCGATCAGGCGGTGGCCGCGCAGGTCTGTCGGGGTGGTTGGGGTGCCTTGGCTGGCCAGATAGGCCGGGGCGGCGCATAGCACGCGCGAATCTGCGGATAGTTTACGCCCTTTCAGGCTGCTTTCCGTCAGCGGCGCAGAGCGCAGCGCCAGATCAAAACTGCCTTCAATCGCGTCAAACCGCGTGTCTGATAGCCGCAGGTCCAGCGTCAGATCGGGGAACTGCGCCTGAAACTGCGGCAGCAAGGGCATGATATGGCGCTGCGCAAAGCTGCTGGGTGCTGCAAAGCGCAGTGTGCCTTTGGCTCCGGCCTCTGCGCCGCCCAGAACCGCCTTGGCGGCATCGGCCTGTGCCAAAATCTCCCGCGCGTAGGGCAGGAAATCCGAGCCTTCGATGGATAGTGACACTTTGCGCGTGGTGCGGTGCAGCAGCTCTGCGCCCAGCTCTTGCTCCAGCTTCACAAGCCGCGCGCTGGCCACCGCAGGTGCCAGCCCCAGCGCTTGCCCCGCCGCCGAAATATTCAGCCGTTCGGCGGCCATGACGAAAAGGCGCAGATTGTCAGTGTCCATGGTGATTATATCGTAAACCCGAAAAATGAAATCCGAAAATCGCCAGTTTTATGGATTTTCGCAAGGGGTTAGGTGGGCAACAAGCGAAACTTTCTTGAGGATAGGCAAATGAAAGCGATTGGCTACAAAACCGCTGGGGCGGCTGATGTGTTGGACTGGATTGAGATGGACCGCCCCACCCTTGGCCCGCGTGATCTGTTGGTGGCGGTGAAAGGTGTGTCGGTCAATCCGGTGGATGTAAAGCTGCGGGCCGCCGTGACGCCCGAGGCAGGCGCGCGGATTCTGGGCTTTGATGCGGCGGGGATTGTGGTGGAAACCGGCGAAGCGGTGCAGCACTACAAGGTCGGTGACGCGGTGTTTTACGCCGGTGATCTGACCCGCGCCGGAACCAATGCCGAATTTCATGCGGTGGACGAGCGGATCGTGGGCCGCAAACCGCAACGCCTTGATTTCGCAGAGGCCGCGGGCCTGCCTCTGACGGCGATCACCGCTTGGGAAATGCTATTTGACTCATTCCGTCTGGTGGAAGGCGGCGGCGAAGGCCAAAGCCTGTTGGTGATTGGCGGGGCGGGGGGCGTGGGCTCTATCCTGATCCAATTGGCCAAGACCTTGACCAAGCTGACGGTTATCGCCACCGCCTCGCGCCCGGAAACGCAGGATTGGGTGCGCAAAATGGGGGCAGATCATGTGGTCGATCACCGGGGCGACCTTGTGGCGCAAATGGCCGATCTGGGCATCAGCCCGACCCATGTCGCGGCCCTGACGGCCACCGATCAGCATTGGTCCGCCATCATCGACATGATCGCACCGCGCGGTCAAATCGCCTTGATCGACGACCCGCAGGGGTTGAACATCGCCCCCGCAAAGCCCAAAGCGCTCAGCCTGCATTGGGAATTCATGTTCACCCGCTCCATGTTCGCAACTGACGATATCGCCGTGCAGCGCGACTTGCTGAACCGGGTATCCGCGATGATTGACGCAGGCGCGTTGCAATCGACCATGACCGAAAACGCGGGGCCCTTGGGGCTGGAGGCGCTGCGTGCCGCCCATATCCGGCAGGAAAGCGGCAGCGTGATTGGCAAGCAGGTGTTTGCGGGGCTATGACCCCCGCATACCCGCCAGAAGGGGGCAAGCGATGCAGGATGATCTGACATCCCAAGGCTTCCGGCCATTGAACCGGGCCTTCAATCAGGTGTTTCGTCCCGGGCGGTTAAGCTTGGGTCTGGTGCTGCCGCTGGAACGCTATGCCAGCAGTGCCGTGCCGGATATGGCCCACCATGTCGAGCGCGCGCAACTGGCCGAGCAATTGGGCTTTGCCGCGCTATGGTTACGCGATGTGCCGTTCAACGTGCCCTCTTTTGGCGATGCCGGTCAGGTGTTTGACCCCTTTGTCTATCTTGGCGCGCTGGCGGCGCTGACGCAGCAGATCGCGTTAGGCGTTGCCAGCGTGGTGCTGCCGTTGCGCCACCCCGCCCATGTGGCCAAGGCCGCGGCCTCGGCGGATGTGTTGTCGGGTGGGCGGTTGCTGTTGGGTGTGGCTTCGGGGGATCGGCCGGATGAATATCCGGCGCTGAACATGGGCTATGCGGACCGGGGTGCGCGGTTTCGCGACAGTTTCAGCTATATCCGCGCCATGGCCCAAAGCTTTCCGCGCGCTGACAGCGCGCAGGGCAGGCTTTCGGGGGGAATCGACATGTTGCCCAAACCGGTGGCGGGGCAATTGCCTTTGCTGATCACCGGGGGCAGCCAGCAAGCGCCGGACTGGTTGGCGCGGCATGGCGATGGCTGGATCACCTATCCGCGCGATCTGGCCGCGCAGGCCCGTGCGGTTGCCACCTATCGGCAGGGTATACAAGCAGCGGGGCTGGCGGACAGGCCCGTCATGCAATCGCTTTACGTTGATCTGGTGGCAGATCCAGAAGCGCCGCCCCGGCCCATTCACCTTGGGTTTCAATCCGGCACGGGGTATTTGCGGCGGTATCTGACCGGATTACAGGACATCGGAATAAACCATGTCGCATTGAACCTGCGATTCACCTCGGCCGAAATCTCGCCCAGCTTGCATCGTCTGGCCCAAGAGGTTTTGCCCGATTTCACGCGTTAGGACCAAAGCATGAGCAAGACAATTCTGATCACAGGTGCCACCGATGGTATCGGTTTGCTGACCGCCAAGACATTGGCGGCAGAGGGGCACAAGCTGCTGTTGCACGGGCGCAGCGCAGACAAGCTGGCGGCAGTGGCGGCGCAATTGGGCGGTGCGGTAGCACAGTTTCGCGCCGATTTGTCGCGCCTGACCGAGGTCAGGGCGATGGCCGCCGAAATCCGGGCGCAGGTGGATGTGCTGGATGTGTTGATCAACAATGCGGGCGTTTTGCGCACCGCACAGACCCGCACGCCTGAAGGTCTGGATATTCGCTTTGTTGTCAATACTTTGGCGCCCTATGTTCTGACGCAGCACCTGTTGCCGATCCTGCCCGCCGAAGGGCGTGTGGTGAACCTGTCTTCGGCGGCGCAGGCGCGGGTCGATCTGGTGGCGCTGCGCGGTGAGAGCCGGTTGGACGATATGGCCACCTATGCACAAAGCAAGCTTGCAATCACGATCTGGACGCAAGACATGGCGCGGGCGCATCCCGACGGGCCTGCTTTCATCGCGGTCAATCCAGGGTCATTGCTGGCCAGCAAGATGGTGCGCGAAGGGTTTGGCATTGCGGGCAATGATCTGGGTATCGGGGCCGATATACTGCGCAAAGCGGCGCTTTCCCCGGGTTTTGCCAAGGCCTCGGGCCGCTATTTCGATAATGATAGCGGGCAGTTCGCGGCGCCCCATGCCGCCGCCGCCGACCCGGACCACGTTGCGGCCGTGATGAAAACAATCCGCGCCCTTATTGCCGCGGGGGAGACTGCCTAAAGCGCTTGGCATTAAACCTGAGTCAGGAAACGCTGCCTGAAATCGAAGATTTCAACGCGTTTGCCGATGCGCGATGTCTCAAGTCAAACGCGAAACGCCGCAGGCGGGGTCAGCGCGCTTTGACCAGCGCGTCGATGGCTTTCAGGCTGGACAGCAGCGCGCCAAGTTCGGTCAATGGGACCATGTTCGGCCCGTCGGATGGCGCGCTGTCGGGGGTGTCGTGGGTTTCGATGAACACACCCGCCACCCCCACAGCCACCGCCGCGCGCGAAAGCACCGGCACGAATTCGCGCTGCCCGCCGCTGGACCCGCCCATGCCGCCGGGTTGCTGCACCGAATGGGTGGCATCAAAGATCACCGGTGCCCCGGTTTGCGCCATGATCGGCAAGCTGCGGAAATCGCTGACCAAAGTGTTATAGCCAAAGCTGGCCCCGCGTTCGGTCAGCATCACATTCGGGTTGCCCGACCCGGTGATCTTGGCCACCACATTGACCATATCCCAAGGCGCCAGAAACTGCCCCTTCTTGACATTGATCACCCGGCCGGTTTTGGCGGCTGCGATCAGCAAATCGGTCTGGCGGCACAGAAAGGCCGGGATTTGCAGGATGTCACAAACCTCGGCTGCCGGGGCGCAATGGCTGGCCTCATGCACATCGGTCAGCACGGGCATGCCAAAGCGGTCTTTCACTTCGGCGAACACTTCCATCGCGCGGGCCATGCCGATGCCGCGCGCGCCTGACAGGCTGGTGCGGTTGGCCTTGTCATAGCTGGCCTTGAACACGGCTTTCACGCCGACCGCGCGGGTGATTTCATCAATCGCTGCGGCCATGTCCAGCGCGTGATCGCGGCTTTCCATCTGGCAGGGGCCAAGGATGAAGGCCACAGGTGCGGCATTGTCAAAGGCCAGATTGCCGACGGTGACGGTTGTGTTGGCATCCATGCTTCTGGTCCTTGCTGCTGCTGCGCGTTTGTGCTGCGCCATTTACGACCCCGAGGGCCATCGGCGCAACCCCTGCCAGCGGTGCAGAGCTTGCCGACTATATTCGACGGAAACCCCCGCCCGGCGCGTATAAGAAGAAATAACCTTACAGGGACATTGTAATGCACCGATTCCTCTACCGCCGCCTTTTGCTCGCGACCGCCCTATGCGCCGCACCTTTCGCCGCCTTTGCCCATTCCGACGGCCATAGCCTTTCCGAGAACGCCTTGGTCCAACCCGCCGAAGTGGTGGATTGCACGCTGGAAAACGGCGATGCCGCCAAATGCAACGCCTACACGGTCAAATTCATCCCCGATGGGTTGGACATCGGGCCGTTTTGTCCGGCGACCTTGGATGATGTGGGCGGCGTCTGGGATTGGGACGGCGAGAAGGCGGGGCTTTACCGGATTGATCGCGCCTATCTGGAAATGCTCGCGGGGCTTGGCTATCAGTTCTATGATGACGATGGCGCGGTGAATGTCTTTGATATCCGCGTCGAGGGGCCAGAGGCCGATCACGAATGTATCGCCGGAACGCTGGAGACAGCGGCGGATATGTCGATCAGGGCCTTGATCCCGATTACCCCGGTGATGGCCGCCAGCCCGACCCCCTTGGGCACGGTTGCCAAGGTGGGGATGGCGCTGGACGGGGTGCCGATCTTCGCCGATGCACCCTCGGTGCTGGATACCGGGCATATGCCCGCGCTGGATACTTGCGGCGGCCATGTGGACCCCGGCGGCTGGTATCACTGGCATGCCACATCCACCGATATCAACACCGTCTTTTCCGCCGAGGATGTGGATGCCACTTGCGCCCATGTCCTTCAGGATGAAACCGCGCAATTCGGCTATGCTTTCGATGGGTTCGCGATGTTCGGCTCGGTCGAAGGGGACAGCGCTGCCCCTGTCGGGCTGGACGCCTGCGGTGGCCATGTCGGCCCCTTGCCGGATGGCTCGGGTGAGGCGTATCACTATCATTCCAGCGACAGCTTCCCGAACCTGCCGACCTGTCTGGTGGGGGTTGTGGCGCAAGACAACTTCTCGACCACAGCGGCGCAGGGGATCGGTTCAACGAGCGGTTTGGGTGGTCCCGGTGGTCCCGGCGGCGGGCGGCCTGATTTCTCGGCGGCAGCGGCGGCCCTTGGCATTGACGTGACCGCATTGCAAATGGCGATAGAGGCCGAAGGCGGGCGCGAGGCCGATCTGGCGCATGTTGCGGCGCGTTTGGGGATCAGCCTTGACGCGCTGCAAGCCGCGATGCCGCCGCGCCCCTAAGCGCGCAGAGCCCGACCATGATCGCCGCCCGGTCCTTGCTTGGGCCGGGCGTTTTCACATCCGGCCCATCTTCCTGATTGACCCGACTCAGGCTTTGCGCGTATGAATTGAACAAGTGTTCAATTCACGTCCGGGGAGGGATGCAAGATGTTCATGGGCTCCATGCGCTTTGATCTGGGGGAAGACATCGCCGCGCTGCAAGAGATGGTGCATCGCTGGGCGCAAGAGCGGGTGAAGCCGATGGCCGCCGCGATTGACAGCGCCAATACCTTCCCCCCGGAATTGTGGGAGGAGATGGGCGCGCTGGGTCTGCTGGGCATCACGGTGCCGGAAGCCGATGGCGGGGCAGGGATGGGATATCTTGCGCATGTCATCGCCACCGAGGAAATCGCGCGGGCCAGTGCCTCTGTCTCGCTGTCTTATGGCGCCCATTCCAACCTTTGCGTCAACCAGATCAAGCTGAACGGCACAGCGGCGCAAAAGGCGAAATACCTGCCGGGCTTGATTTCGGGCAAACATGTCGGCGCGTTGGCGATGTCCGAGGCGGGGGCGGGATCAGACGTGGTCAGCATGAAGCTGCGGGCCGAGAAAAAGAACGGCTATTACACCCTGAACGGCAATAAATACTGGATCACCAACGGCCCCGATGCCGATACACTGGTCGTCTATGCCAAGACCGACCCCGAAGCGGGCAGCAAAGGCATGACGGCCTTTATCGTTGAAAAATCCATGAAAGGCTTTTCCACCAGCAAGCATTTCGACAAGCTGGGGATGCGCGGTTCCAACACGGCCGAGTTGATCTTTGACAATGTCGAAGTGCCGTTTGAAAACGTGCTGGGGGTTGAGGGCAAAGGCGTGCGCGTGCTGATGTCGGGGCTGGATTATGAACGTGTCGTGCTGTCGGGTATCGGCACCGGCATCATGGCGGCCTGTTTGGATGAGGTGGTGCCTTATCTGCAAAGCCGCGAACAATTCGGCCAGCCGATCGGGAATTTTCAACTTATGCAGGGCAAACTGGCCGATATGTATACCGCGATGAATTCCGCCCGCGCCTATGTCTATGAGGTGGCGCGCGCCTGTGATCGCGGCCAAGTCACCCGCCAGGATGCCGCCGCCTGTGTGCTCTATGCGTCTGAACAAGCGATGGTGCAGGCGCATCAAGCGGTGCAAGCCCTTGGCGGGGCGGGCTTTCTGGCCGATAGCGCGGTCAGCCGCCTGTTCCGTGATGCCAAGCTGATGGAAATTGGCGCGGGAACCTCGGAAATCCGCCGTATGCTGATCGGGCGGGAGTTGATGGCGCAATGAAGCTGGCATTGGTTCTGGCGCTGATCGGCGGCGCGGCACAGGCGGAGGAGTTAGTTCCAAAGGTGAACGCCGCACAGGTGGACAGTTGTTTTGCCACCGCGTTGCGCGAGGGGATGGATGCCTCTTGCATCGGTGCGGCCTCGGGCATCTGCATGGAACAGCCCGGCGGCTTTACCACCCAAGGCATGAGCCAATGCACCAGCGCCGAAACCGAAGTGTGGGATGGCCATCTCAACCGCGCATACAAGGCGCGCATGGCCGAGATCACACCAGATCAGAAAACCGCCTTGCGCGAGGCGCAGCGCGCGTGGATCGCCTTTCGCGACGCCGATTGCGGGTTGCAATATCAGATGTTCATCGACGGCACGATGCGGTCCAACATCTACACCGGCTGCATGCTGGAGATGACGGCGCGGCGGGCGCTGGCCTTGCGCGATTTGGGGGGCATGTGATGCGGTTGAACTCTGGCTTTCTGCCCAACACCGATACCGCGCGCGCCAATCGCGCCGCCCATCTGGCGATGCTGGACCAGGTGGCCGAAGCAGCGGCGCTGGCCGCAGCAGGCGGCGGGGCCGCATCGCAAGCCCGCCACACCGCGCGCGGCAAGATGGCCCCGCGTGACCGGGTCGCTAATCTGCTGGATGCCGGCTCACCCTTCCTTGAAATCGGTGCCACGGCGGCGCATGGGCTTTACGGCAATGATGCCCCTTGTGCGGGCGTGATCGCAGGCATTGGCCGCGTGATGGGGGCCGAGGTGATGGTGGTCTGCAATGACGCCACCGTCAAAGGCGGCACCTATTACCCGATGACGGTGAAAAAACACCTGCGCGCGCAAGAGATTGCCGAGGAAAACCACCTGCCTTGCGTCTACCTTGTGGATAGCGGCGGCGCAAATCTGCCCAATCAGGATGAGGTTTTCCCCGACCGCGACCATTTCGGCCGCATTTTCTACAATCAGGCGCGTATGTCGGCCAAAGGCATCCCGCAGATTGCCGTGGTTATGGGCTCTTGCACCGCAGGCGGCGCCTATGTGCCCGCGATGTCCGATGTCACCATCATCGTGCGCGACCAAGGCACCATCTTTCTGGCAGGCCCCCCACTGGTCAAGGCCGCCACGGGCGAGGTGGTCAGCGCCGAAGATCTGGGCGGCGGCGATGTCCATACCCGCCTGTCGGGTGTCGCCGATTACCTGGCCGAGGATGACGCCCACGCCCTGGCTCTTGCCCGCCGCGCGGTAGGCAACCTCAATCGCGCGCGCCCCGCCACGGTCCAATGGCAGCCGCCCGAAGACCCGTCCTATGACCCCGAAGATATCCTCGGACTCGTCCCCCCCGATCTGCGCACCCCCTATGACATCCGCGAAGTCATCGCCCGCGTGGTCGACGGCTCCCGCTTCGACGAATTCAAGGCGCGCTTCGGCGAAACCCTTGTCACAGGCTTTGCCCATATCAATGGCTGCCCGGTGGGCATCGTCGCCAACAATGGCGTGCTGTTTTCCGAAGCCGCCGTCAAAGGCGCGCATTTCGTGGAACTCTGTTCGCAGCGCAACATCCCGCTGGTTTTCCTGCAAAATATCACCGGCTTCATGGTTGGCCGCAAATATGAAAACGAAGGTATCGCCCGGCACGGGGCCAAAATGGTCACCGCCGTCGCCACCACCAATGTCCCCAAGATCACCATGCTGGTCGGCGGCTCCTTTGGCGCAGGCAATTACGGCATGGCGGGCCGCGCCTATTCCCCGCGCTTCCTCTGGACATGGCCCAATTCCCGCATCTCGGTCATGGGCGGCCCACAAGCCGCAGGCGTGCTCGCCACTGTCAAACGCGATGGCATCGAACGCAAAGGCGGCACTTGGTCGGTTGAGGAAGAAGCCGCCTTCAAACAACCCACCATTGATATGTTCGAAGAACAATCCCACCCGCTCTACGCCGCCGCCCGCCTCTGGGATGATGGCATCATCGACCCGCGCAAAACCCGCGCCATCCTGTCACTTTCTTTGTCCGCCGCGCTGAACGCCCCGATAGAGCCTACGAGATTCGGCCTCTTCCGCATGTAACTTCATCTATTCAAAAATATCCCGGGGGTCCGGGGGCTGGCCCCCGGCGCTCTCCAACCCGCGAGACGTCCAATGTTTCAAAAAATCCTCATCGCCAACCGTGGCGAAATCGCCTGCCGGATCATCGAAACCGCCCGCAAACTGGGCGTGTCCACGGTCGCGGTCTATTCCGATGCCGATGCAGGGGCCAAACATGTGGCCATGGCGGATGAGGCGGTGCATATCGGCGGCCCCGCCCCGCGCGACAGCTATCTGCGTGGCGCGGCACTGATCGCGGCGGCGCAGACCACAGGGGCCGAAGCCATCCACCCCGGCTATGGCTTTCTGTCCGAAAACCCCGATTTCGTTGAGGCGGTCACGGCCGCAGGCCTGACCTTCATCGGCCCGTCCGCCGAAGCCATCCGGGCGATGGGGCTGAAAGACGCTGCCAAGAAACTGATGCAAGCCGCGGGGGTTCCGGTGGTTCCGGGCTATCTGGGTGAAAACCAAGACCCGGCCCATCTGGCCGCCGAGGCCGATAAAATCACCTACCCGGTTCTGATCAAGGCCGTGGCGGGCGGTGGCGGCAAGGGAATGCGCCGCGTCAACCGCCCGTCCGAATTTGCCGATGCCCTCGCCTCCGCCAAGGGCGAGGCGGCCACCGCTTTTGGCAATGACGCCGTGCTCATTGAAAAATACGTCGAAAAACCCCGCCATATCGAAGTGCAGGTCTTTGGCGATGGCACAGAGGCCGTCCACCTCTTTGAACGCGATTGCAGCTTGCAGCGCCGCCACCAGAAGGTGATCGAAGAGGCCCCCGCACCGGGCATGACGCCTGAAATGCGCGCCGCCATGGGCGATGCCGCCGTAAAAGCCGCCCGCGCCATCGGTTACAAAGGGGCAGGCACCATCGAATTCATTGTCGATGCCAGCGACGGGCTGCGCACCGATCGGTTCTGGTTCATGGAAATGAACACCCGCCTGCAAGTCGAACATCCCGTGACCGAGGCCATCACCGGGATCGACCTCGTCGAATGGCAACTTCGCGTGGCGAGCGGCGAACCCTTGCCCCTGCGGCAAGCGGCGATCACCCTTCACGGTCACGCGTTTGAGGCGCGGCTTTACGCCGAGGATGTGCCCGCAGGCTTTCTGCCCGCCACGGGGCGGCTGGACCATCTGGCCTTTCCCGCCACAGCCCGCGCCGATAGCGGGGTGCGCCCCGGTGACAGTATCTCGCCTTGGTATGACCCGATGATCGCCAAGATTATCACCCACGGCCCGACGCGGGCGGTGGCGCTGTCGCAATTGCGGCAGGCCTTGGCCCGGACCGAAGTGGCAGGCTCTGTCACCAATCTGGCCTTCCTTGGCGCATTGGCGCGGCACAAAGGCTTTGCGGCAGGGGATGTGGATACCGGCTTGATTGAGCGTGATCTGGCCGCTTTGGTGGCGCAGGTCCCGGCCTCCGATGCTGTGCAGGCGCTTGCAGCCCTTGCTGCCGCCGATCTGCCGGACGCGCCGCTGACAGGCTTTGCCCTTTGGGCGCCGCTGCGCCGCAGCCTTGCGCTGACCCATAAGGCAGAGCGTCTGGACGCCGTGATCGCCCTGACCGGCCCCAACAGCGCCGAGGTCACGATTGCGGATGCAACCTTGCACGCCCATCGCGCGCAAGGTGTCTGGCACATCGCGGGCCAGCCTGCGGCCTCGGTCGTGCGCGCAGGCGGGGCGATCCACGTCTTCGCGCCCGAGGGCAGCTTCAGCTTCCATCCGGTGGACCCGCTGGCGCGGGATGCGGGCGGTGCGGGGGCGGGCAATGCCACGCTGTCACCAATGCCGGGGCTGGTGAAGGCGGTGTTTGTCACCGCAGGGCAGGCGGTGGCCGCAGGTGACAGGCTGTGCGTGCTGGAAGCGATGAAGATGGAACACACGCTGACCGCCGCGCGCGATGGCGTGGTGGAGCAGGTTCTGGCCGAAGCAGGCCAACAGGTCGAAGCCGGGGCCGCGCTGATCTTGCTGGCCGAGGCGGCGGAATGATCCGCCTGCACCATATCGCGCAATCCCGGTCGTTTCGGGTTTTGTGGCTGCTGCATGAAACCGGCTTGCCCTTTGATCTTGTGCCGCATCGTTTTGACAAATCGCTGCGCGATCCGGCCTATCTGGCACTGTCGCCCGCAGGCCGCGTGCCCGCGCTGGAGGTGGATGGGCTGACCCTGTTCGAAAGCGGGGCAATTGCCGAATATCTGACCGAGGCGCACGCGCCACATCTGGCGCGCGCCGTGGCCAGCCCGGACCGCGCCGCCTATCTGGAATGGCTGCATTTCGGAGAAACCATCGGGCAGCATCTGGCCAATCTGACCCAGCACCATATTGCGCTGCGCGAAGATCACATGCGTTCCCCCACCGTCATGCGGCTGGAGGCGAAGCGGCTGGCGATTTGCCTTGAGGCCGTGGCGGGCAAAGCGGGCGATGGCTATCTGCTGCCCGGCGGGTTTTCGGCGGCAGATGTGCAATGCGGCTATGGCGTGCTGATCGGCCAACGCTTCACCACGCTGTCACCGCAAGCGGCGGCCTATCTGGGCCGTTTGCAGGCCCGCCCGGCCTTTCAGGCCGCCATGGCGCAGGATGGCCCGGCGCAAATTTATCTGCGCGAATTCTACGCCGCACCGGAAGGTTAAGATCATGCCAGAACCCGTTGAAATCTATGAGGTTGGTCCGCGTGACGGATTGCAGAACGAGGCGCGGTTGATCCCCTTGGCCGAAAAGCTGGCGCTGATTGATCTGTTGTCGCGCGCAGGGTTTCGGCGCATCGAGGTGGCCAGTTTCGTTTCGCCCAAATGGGTGCCGCAAATGGCCGACAGCGCCGCTGTCATGGCGCAGATGACCCGCGCGCCGGGCGTGATCTACGGCGCGTTGACGCCCAACATGAAAGGCTATGCGGCAGCTCGCGCGGCGGGCGCGGATGAGGTGGCGATCTTTGGCTCAGCGTCCGAGGGGTTTTCGCGGGCCAATCTGAATGCGTCCATTGCCGAAAGCCTTGAACGTTTTGCCCCGGTGGCACAGGCGGCGCTGCGCGACGGGTTGCGGCTGCGCGGCTATGTCTCTTGTGTGACCGATTGCCCCTATGACGGGCGGGTGGCCCCTGCGGCGGTGGCCCGCACGGTGGCAGCCCTGCGTGATCTGGGCTGCGCCGAGATCAGCCTTGGCGAAACCATCGGCCAAGGCATGCCCGACACCATCGCCGCCATGTTGCAAGCCGTGCTGGAGGAGATGCCCGCCGCGCGCCTTGCAGGCCATTACCACGATACCAATGGCCGCGCGCTGGACAATATCGGCGTCTCGCTGGATCACGGGCTGCGGGTGTTTGACGCGGCGGTGGGTGGTTTGGGCGGCTGCCCCTATGCACCGGGGGCGGCGGGCAATGTGGCAACCGAACGCGTCGCGCGCTTTGTTGAGGCGCGGGGCTTTACCACCGGGCTGAACCTTGCCTTGCTGGATGAGGCCGCCGCCATGGCCCGCAAGATGCGCGGGCAAGAAGGATCAAAACCATGACATATCAGACCATTAAACTCACAACCGATGCGCGCGGGGTTGCCACCCTGACGCTGAACCGCCCCGAAAAGCGCAACGCCATGTCGGCGCTGATGATCGCAGAGCTGACAACGGCGGCCGAGGCGCTGGCCGCGGATGCCGCCGTGCGCGTGGTCGTGCTTGCCGCGGCAGGCGACAGCTTTTGCGCGGGCGGGGATCTGGGCTGGATGCGCGAACAAATGGCCGCCGATGGCCCGACCCGCGCGGTCGAGGCGCGCAAACTGGCGATGATGCTGGCTGCGCTGAACTCCCTGCCAAAGCCCTTGATCGGACGCGTGCAGGGGCAGGCTTATGGCGGCGGTGTCGGGCTGATGTCGGTCTGCGATGTGGCGATTGGCGTGGCCGAAGCTCACTTTGGCCTGACAGAAACCCGGCTGGGGCTGATCCCTGCGACCATCGGCCCATATGTCGTGGCGCGGATGGGGGCGGCTGCGGCGCGGCAGGTCTTTGCCTCGGCCCGGCTGTTTGACGCCGAGGAGGCGCAGCGCCTGAACCTGCTGGCCCGCGTGGTCTGGCCCGACGATCTGGATGCTGCGATCGAGGCCGAGGTGAAACCCTATCTGTCCTGCGCCCCCGGTGCCGTGGCCGAGGCCAAAGCCCTGATCCGCAGCTTGGCCCCGATGCCCGATGCCGCCCAGATCGAGATCAGCATCAAGGCCCTTGTCACCCGCTGGGAAAGCCCGGAGGCGGCGCAGGGCATCGACGCGTTTTTCCAAAAACGCGCCCCGGATTGGGCGATTTGATCCCAAGCCCCGCCGCAACGCGGCAAGCTTTTCGACTTGCGACAATTTCCCCGGTGCAAAGCGCATGTTTCGGGTGTCCTTTGGTTGACCCCGGCAGGGGGGAGGAGTAAACGAAGCCAAGAGGTGCCTCTGCCCGAACCGGGGTAGAAGCCTGCATGTCGCCAGCGATAGGAGCATCTTGTGGACGGACTTCTTCGGGAATACCTGCCCATTATCATTTTCATGGTCATTGCGATCGGTCTTGGGCTTGTCCTGATTCTGGCTGCGGTTGTGCTTGCCGTGCGCAACCCGGACCCGGAAAAGGTTTCGGCCTATGAATGCGGGTTCAACGCATTCGACGATGCGCGGATGAAATTTGACGTGCGGTTTTACCTCGTCTCCATCCTTTTTATCATCTTTGATCTGGAAGTTGCCTTCCTGTTCCCATGGGCCGTGGCCTTTGGTGACATCAGCATGGCGGCCTTCTGGTCGATGATGGTGTTCTTGGCGGTTCTGACCGTTGGCTTTGCGTATGAATGGAAGAAGGGGGCGCTCGAATGGGAGTGATGGCCGGTGCAAACACTGCGGGGGCTGATCTTGAGGTTTCGACCCAAGCCCTGAACGCCGAATTGCAAGACAAGGGGTTCTTGCTGACCTCGACCGAAGATATCATCAACTGGGCGCGCACAGGCTCCTTGCACTGGATGACCTTTGGTCTGGCCTGCTGTGCGGTGGAAATGATGCATACCGCGATGCCGCGCTATGACGTGGAACGCTTTGGCTTTGCGCCGCGCGCCTCTCCGCGCCAGTCGGATGTGATGATCGTGGCGGGCACGCTGACCAACAAGATGGCCCCGGCCTTGCGCAAGGTCTATGACCAGATGCCGGAACCGCGCTATGTGATCTCCATGGGCTCTTGCGCCAATGGCGGCGGCTACTACCATTACAGCTATTCGGTGGTGCGCGGCTGTGACCGGATCGTCCCGGTTGATATCTATGTGCCGGGCTGCCCCCCCACAGCCGAGGCGCTGCTGTATGGCATCCTTCAGCTTCAACGTAAAATCCGCCGCACCGGCACGCTGGTTCGCTAAGGGGAGAGAGTGATGACCGAAGCCCTGACCGAACTGGCTGCCCAGCTTGACCTGCGCCACGCCGAAGCTGTCGTTTCAACCGAGATTGCGCATGGCGAATTGACAGTGACGGTGCAACCCCGTTTTCTGGTGCGGTTCGTGGAGCATCTGAAAACCGAGGCGACCTGCAAGTTTTCCAGCCTTGTCGACATCACCGCGATCGACCATCCGGCGCGCGCGGTGGCCCGTTTCGACGTGGTCTATCACTTTCTGTCGATGTATCAGAACCAGCGCATCCGCGTAAAAACCGCGGTGCGCGAGGATGAGATGGTGCCCTCGATCACCTCTGTCCACCCTTCGGCCAATTGGTTTGAGCGGGAAGTGTTCGATATGTTCGGCATCCTGTTTTCCGGCCACCCCGATCTGCGCCGCATCCTGACCGACTACGGCTTTCGCGGCTATCCGCTGCGCAAAGATTTCCCGACCACCGGTTACACCGAAGTGCGCTATGACGAGGCGCAAAAGCGCGTGATCTATGAGCCGGTGAAGCTGGTGCAGGAATACCGTCAGTTCGATTTCATGAGCCCGTGGGAAGGCGCGCAATATGTGCTGCCGGGTGATGACAAGGCCAAAGAGGGGGCTAAATGATGGCCCGCGAAGGTAAGGGAGCATTCTAATGGACGGTGATATCCGCAAGAACAGCTATGATGATGGCTCCTCGGATTTTGAGACGGGCGAACAGAAAATCCGCAATTTCAACCTGAACTTCGGCCCGCAACACCCTGCGGCGCATGGGGTTTTGCGTCTTGTGCTGGAACTGGACGGCGAGATTGTGGAACGCTGTGATCCGCATATCGGCTTGCTGCACCGTGGCACCGAAAAGCTGATGGAAAGCCGCACTTATCTGCAAAACCTGCCCTATTTCGACCGGCTGGATTATGTGGCCCCGATGAACCAGGAACATGCCTGGTGCCTGGCCATCGAAAAGCTGACCGGTGTTGCGGTGCCGCGTCGCGCGCAGTTGATCCGCGTTCTGTTCTGCGAGATTGGCCGCGTGTTGAACCACTTGCTGAACGTCACCACGCAGGCGATGGACGTGGGTGCGCTGACCCCGCCGCTCTGGGGTTTTGAGGAACGCGAAAAGCTGATGGTGTTCTATGAGCGGGCTTGTGGCGCGCGTCTGCACGCCGCCTATTTCCGCCCCGGTGGCGTCCACCAAGACCTGACGCCCGCGCTGATCGAAGATATCGACACTTGGGCGCAGGAATTCCCGAAAGTGCTGGACGATATCGACGGGCTGCTGACCGAAAACCGCATTTTCAAACAGCGCAATGCCGATATCGGCATCGTGACGGAGCAGGATATCCTCGATTGGGGTTTCTCGGGCGTCATGGTGCGTGGTTCTGGCCTTGCGTGGGATTTGCGCCGGGCGCAACCCTATGAATGTTATGATGAATTCGAGTTCCAGATTCCGGTAGGCAAGAACGGCGATTGCTATGATCGCTATCTCTGCCGGATGCAGGAAATGCGCGAGAGCACCTCGATCATCCGTCAGGCGCTGGCCAAGCTGCGCAAGGAACCCGGCGATGTGCTGGCGCGCGGCAAGATCACCCCGCCGAAACGCGGCGAGATGAAAACCTCGATGGAAGCACTGATCCATCACTTCAAACTTTATACCGAAGGTTTCCACGTTCCCGCAGGCGAAGTTTATGCCGCGGTCGAGGCCCCGAAGGGTGAGTTTGGCGTCTATCTCGTGGCCGATGGCACCAACAAACCTTACCGCGCCAAAATCCGCGCGCCAGGCTTTTTGCATCTGCAAGCGATGGATTACATCTGCAAAGGCCACCAACTGGCCGATGTGGCGGCGATTATCGGCACGATGGACGTTGTGTTCGGGGAAATTGACCGCTGATGCTGAATACGGCTGCATATGGTCTGGCTTGGGTTGCGGTGCTGGTCGTCGCGTCCATTGCGGCTGTCTGCATCCCGAACCCGCAGGCGGGGCTGCGCAAGCTTGACCACGCGGTTGAGGCGCTGCCGAATGTCATGCTGGGCCGCTATCTTGCCTTTACGGGTTTTACCGCCTTTGTCGCTTGGTTCGCTGATTTGCGGGTCATTGCGGCCTGGTCCGGGGCGCTGGCGTTCATGGCCTTTGCCGATACGTTTATCTATGCCCGTCTGGGCCGACCTTACTTGAAACATCTCTTGGCTGGGCTGGCTGCCTTGGCCATTCTGGCCGTTGTTTTGGCCGCCTTGATCTTGAACGGAGCCGCCTGATGCTACGCCGCCTTCACAAAGAACAGCCCAGCCATTTTGCCTTTACCCCGGCAAATCTTGAATGGGCGCAGGGACAGATTACCAAATACCCCGAGGGGCGGCAGGCCTCTGCCATCATCCCGCTGCTGTGGCGCGCGCAAGAGCAAGAGGGCTGGCTGTCGCGTCCCGCGATCGAATATGTCGCCGATATGCTGGGTATGGCCTATATTCGCGCGCTGGAAGTGGCGACTTTCTACTTCATGTTCCAGTTGCAACCCGTTGGGTCCATTGCCAATATCCAGATTTGTGGCACCACCTCCTGCATGATCTGCGGCGCCGAGGATCTGGTTGCGGTCTGCAAAGAGCTGATCAACGAAAAGCCGCATGCCCTGTCGGCGGATGGCAAGTTTTCTTGGGAAGAGGTGGAATGCCTTGGGGCCTGCACCAATGCGCCCATGGCCCAGATCGGCAAAGACTATTATGAGGATCTGACGCCGGAAAAACTGCGCGACCTGATTGCGCGGTTTTCCAAGGGTGAGGTGCCGGTTCCCGGCCCGCAAAACGGGCGCTATGCGTCCGAGCCGTTGGGCGGTCTGACCAGCCTGAAGGACTTTGAATCGGGTCGCAAACAATATAACGCCAGCGTGCAAGCGGCGGTGGACATTGGCGAAACCGTCAAGCGGATTGATGGGACCGAAGTGCCGATTCTGACGCCGTGGCTGGGCAAATCCGGCGCGAAACCTGCCAAACCTGGCGCTTCGGCCAAAACCGCTGCGAAGGCGGTGGAGCAAGCCGAGGACAAGGCACCGGCAACCCCGAAAGCGGCCACCAAGGCGCAGGAAAAGCCTGTCGTGACCAGCAAGGAAATGGCCGAGAAATCGGTTGGCAAGCCCGCAGCCAAGGCCCCGGCCAAAGCGGCAGAGGCGGCCAAAACGGCCGAGACTGGCAAAGCAGCAGTCAAAGCGGCAGAGACCGCCAGTGCAGGCGAAGGCAGCAAGCCCAAGGGCATCAAAGCCGCGCGCAAAGGTGTGGCCGATGATCTGAAAAAGATTGAAGGCATTGGGCCGGCGCTGGAAAAGCTGTGCCATTCGCTTGGTGTGTTCCATTATGACCAGATCGCCGCTTGGGGCCCTGCCGAAATCGCTTGGATGGACAGCAATCTCAAAGGCTTCAAAGGCCGTGTGACCCGTGACAAATGGGTGGCGCAGGCGAAACTGATTGGCGAGGTGGGGATGGAAGAATTCCTGATCCGCGCCAAGACGAATGACTACTGACGATGAAGAAAACGCCCACCCCTTCAGAGCTTCATCAGGCCAAACAGGCGCGGCTTGTCGCGATTGTTCTGGCCGCGACGATGATCTTGTGGATGGGCGCGCAATTTCTCGGCAGCAAACTGGGGTGGGAGGCGCGTTTCGTCTTTCTCTTCGATCTGGCGGCTTTGGCGGGCTTCGTCTTTGCGCTGGTGGTAACTTTTCGGATCTGGCGTCAGCGCAAGGCTGATGCGGACGGTAATTGAGGGCATGACATGCTGAAAGATCAAGATCGGATCTTTACCAATCTTTACGGGATGCATGACCGCACCCTTGCTGGCGCAAAGGCGCGCGGGCATTGGGAAGGGACTGCGGGTTTCATCAAGCAAGGGCGTGGCTGGTTGATTGACCAGATCAAGGCCTCGGGCCTGCGTGGGCGTGGTGGGGCGGGTTTCCCGACCGGTCTGAAATGGTCTTTCATGCCCAAGGAATCCGATGGTCGCCCGTCTTATCTGGTGATCAATGCCGATGAATCCGAACCCGGCACCTGCAAAGACCGCGAGATCATGCGCCATGACCCGCATACGCTGATCGAAGGCGCGCTGATCGCCTCTTTCGCGATGGGGGCAAATGCCTGCTACATCTATATTCGCGGCGAATATATCCGCGAGAAAGAGGCGCTTCAGGCTGCGATCGACGAATGTTATGACGCAGGGCTGCTGGGCAAGAATGCCGCGAAATCCGGTTGGGATTTTGATCTCTATCTGCACCACGGGGCAGGGGCCTATATCTGCGGCGAGGAAACCGCACTGCTGGAAAGCCTTGAGGGCAAGAAGGGCATGCCGCGCATGAAGCCGCCGTTCCCGGCAGGGGCGGGGCTTTATGGTTGCCCGACCACTGTGAACAACGTCGAATCCATTGCCGTGGTGCCGACCATTCTGCGCCGTGGGGCCGATTGGTTCGCCGGTTTTGGCCGCCCGAACAATGCGGGCACCAAGCTGTTCGGCATTTCCGGCCATGTGGTCAACCCTTGCGTGGTTGAGGAAGCGATGTCGATCAGCTTGCGCGAATTGCTGGACCGTCATTGCGGTGGCGTGCGCGGCGGCTGGAAGAACATCAAGGCTGTGATCCCCGGCGGGTCTTCGGTGCCGATGCTGAACGCGGCGCAATGTGATGATGCGATCATGGATTTCGACTGGCTGCGCGAACAACGCTCCGGCCTTGGCACGGCGGCGGTGATCGTGATGGACCAGTCCACCGATGTGATCAAGGCGATATGGCGCTTGTCGAAGTTTTACAAGCACGAGTCCTGCGGCCAATGCACCCCTTGCCGCGAAGGCACGGGCTGGATGATGCGCGTGATGGACCGCTTGGTAAAGGGCGAGGCCGAGGTTGAAGAGATTGACATGCTGCTGTCGGTGACAAAGCAGGTCGAAGGCCATACGATTTGTGCGCTTGGCGATGCGGCGGCTTGGCCGATCCAAGGTCTTGTGCGGCATTTCCGTGAGGAGATTGAGGACCGTATCAAGGCCAAGAAAACCGGACGCATGGGGGCGATGGCCGCAGAATGATGCATCCTGCCGTCCCCCTGACACTCGGCGCGCTGGCCCTTTCGGCCTGTGTATCCTCGCCCGCCCCGGTGGCGCGTGGCCCGATTGTGGTGGACGGTGTGGAATATGCAGTTTCCAAACGGCCTACGGGTGCGGTGGAAGTGTCGCGTATCGGGCGGCCCTTTGAAAACTGGGAAGGCGCCGAGGCGCGGCGCGCGGCAGATCAGTTCTGTGTTGGGCGCGCAAAAACCTCGATCCGTGACCGGTTTCAGGGTGCTGCTTGGCTGATCGTGGAGGGCTGCGCATGAAAATGCATCTGGCAGAGCTGAACGTCGGCCGCCTGTTGGCCCCCACCGATGACCCGCGCGTGGCAGATTTCATGGCCAATCTTGACCGCGTCAACGGGCTTGGCAAACGGATGCCGGGTTTCGTGTGGATGATGGAAGGCTCGGGCGAGCCGGGGCAGGGCAATACCGCCGCCAAGATCGGTGGCGATCCGCAATTCGTCTCAAACCTGACGGTTTGGGAAGATGTGGACAGCCTTGAAACCTTCGTCTGGAAAACGGTGCATAAACAGTTCTATGACCGCCGGGCTGAATGGTTCGAGGTTTTGGGAAAAATGCATTTCGTGATGTGGTGGGTGCCTGCGGGCCACCAGCCCACATTGGCAGAGGCGCTGGAAAAACTGGCGCATAAACAAGAACATGGTGATAGCGATGCGGCCTTTGGCTGGTCCTATCTGAAAGATGCAAACGCGTGGAAAACCCACGGTTGCGCGCAAGTGGCGGCGGAGTAAGAGCATGTCCAACCTGAAGAAGATCATTATTGACGGTATCGAGGTTGAGGTGGAAGGCGCGATGACGCTGATCCAGGCCGCCGAGGTGGCAGGCGTGGAAATCCCGCGCTTTTGCTATCACGAACGGCTGACGATTGCGGGCAACTGCCGCATGTGTCTGGTTGAGGTTGTGGGCGGCCCCCCCAAGCCTGCCGCAAGCTGCGCAATGCAGGTCAAAGACCTGCGCCCCGGCCCGGAAGGTCAGCCGCCTGTGGTGAAAACCAACTCGCCCATGGTGAAAAAGGCGCGCGAAGGCGTGATGGAGTTTCTGCTGATCAACCATCCCTTGGATTGCCCGATCTGCGATCAGGGCGGTGAGTGTGATCTGCAAGATCAGGCCATGGCTTACGGCGTTGATTTCAGCCGCTACCGCGAGCCCAAGCGCGCGTCCGAAGATCTGGATCTGGGGCCGCTGGTTGCCACCACGATGACGCGCTGCATTTCCTGCACCCGTTGCGTGCGGTTTACCTCGGAAGTGGCGGGGATTACCCAGATGGGCCAGACGGGCCGGGGTGAGGATGCCGAGATTACCAGCTATCTGAACCAGACGCTGAACAGCAACCTGCAAGGCAATATCATTGATCTTTGCCCGGTTGGCGCGCTGACATCGAAGCCCTATGCCTTTACCGCCCGCCCGTGGGAACTGACCAAGACCGAAACCATCGACGTGATGGATGCGCTTGGCTCCAACATCCGGGTGGATACCAAGGGCCGCGAAGTCATGCGCATTTTGCCGCGCAACCATGACGGCGTGAATGAGGAGTGGATTTCCGACAAGACGCGTTTCGTCTGGGACGGTTTGCGCCGCCAGCGGCTTGATACGCCCTATATCCGCGAAAACGGCAAGTTGCGCAAAGCCGGCTGGGGCGAGGCTTTGGCCGCCGCCGCCGCTGCGATGAAGGGCAAGAAGGTTGTCGGCCTTGTGGGCGATCTGGCCCCGGTCGAAGCGGTGTTCAGCCTCAAGACATTGGTCGAGGGCATGGGCGGCAAGGTTGAATGCCGCACAGACAAGGGCAAGCTGCCGGGTGGCAACCGCTCGGCCTATGTTGGCACGGCGACGATCGAAGATATCGACAGCGCCAAATATATCATGCTGATCGGCACCAACCCCCGCAATGAGGCCCCGGTGCTGAACGCCCGGATCCGCAAAGCGTGGTCGCTGGGGGCCAATGTGGATGTGATCGGCCCGGCGGTCGATCTGACCTATGACTATGCGCATAAGGGCACGGACCGTGCGGCCTTGGTCAAGCTGGCCAACACCAAATGCAGCGATGAGATCAAGAATAACCCTTCGGTTATCATCATCGGGCAGGGCGCGTTGACGGAGGCGGATGGCGAGGCGGTTCTGTCGCAAGCCATGAAGATCGCCGAAGAAAGCAATTCCGGCCTGCTGGTTCTGCACACGGCGGCCAGCCGCGTGGGGGCGATGGATGTGGGGGCCTATAGCGCCAACGGTCTGACCGATGCCTTGGACGGGGCCGAGGTGATCTATAACCTTGGCGCCGATGAGGTGGAAATCGCGCCCGGTGCCTTCGTGATCTATCAGGGCAGCCACGGCGACCGCGGTGCGCATCGCGCCGATATCATCCTTCCGGGGGCGGCCTATACCGAAGAACCGGGGCTGTTCGTGAACACCGAAGGTCGCCCGCAACTGGCCGCCCGCGCAGGCTTTGCGCCGGGTGAGGCCAAGGAAAACTGGGCCGTGCTGCGCGCGCTGTCCGGCGAATTGGGCGCGACCCTGCCGTGGGACAGCCTTGCCGCGTTGCGCAAGGCGATCACCAGTGCCGTGCCGCATCTGGCCGCGATTGACGAGGTGCCGGAAAACGACTGGCAGCGAATTGCCCTGCGCGATCCCGCCTCGGCCGATTTCCGCACCGCTGTGCGCGATTTCTATCTGACCAACCCGATTGCGCGGGCCTCGCAGCTGATGGGCGAATTGTCGGCGCAGGCCAAGGCTTTGGCCGAAAAACCGATGGCAGCGGAGTAAGCGATGATCCGGTTCGCCCCTCTTTCCCTCTCTGCGCTGGCCTTGGCCGGCCTGTCGGCCTGCGCGCCGACAGAGGGCGGGGATGTGGCGGGGCGGGCCGATTTCAACCCCAGCTATGGCGGCATTCAAACCCTGCTGCTGGATGGGGATCTGGTGAATTTCCATGTCACCATGAAAGGTGCGCGTGACCGGGCCGATGTGGATGCCTATGCCCGCTGTGCGGCGGCGCAATATGCGCTGATCCGTGGCTTTGGTTTTGCACGCCATGTGCGCACCTCGATTGCAAAAACGGGTGGTAATTGGCGCGGCGATGCGGTTTACACCATCTCGCAAGCGCTGCCCGCCGGTTCGGCCACCATCGACGCCGAAGTGACCGTCCGCGATTGCGGCGCGCAAGGAATACCGACGATATGACGACCAAGACGACGAACAATAAGGCTGAGGGATAAGAGGCGATATGTCTGAATTTCTGCAAACGGGCTTGGGGATCACGCTGCTGATCGTAGCGCAGAGCCTTCTGGTCATCGCCTTTGTGATGATCTCTCTGCTGTTTTTGGTGTATGGCGACCGCAAGGTCTGGGCCGCCGTGCAGATGCGGCGCGGGCCGAACGTGGTGGGCGCTTGGGGTCTGCTGCAATCGGTGGCCGATGCGCTGAAATATGTGGTCAAGGAAATCGTGGTGCCCGCAGGGGCCGACCGTCCGGTGTTCTTCCTTGCGCCGATGTTGTCTTTCGTTCTGGCGATTCTGGCTTGGGCGGTGATCCCGTTCAACGACGGCTGGGTTCTGTCGGATATCAACGTGGCCATCCTGTTCGTTTTCGCCGTCTCCTCGCTGGAAGTTTATGGCGTGATCATGGGGGGCTGGGCCTCCAACTCCAAATACCCGTTCTTGGGCTCGTTGCGCTCTGCGGCGCAGATGATTTCCTATGAGGTGTCATTGGGCCTGATCATCATCGGCATCATCATCTCCACCGGATCAATGAACTTCGGGGCGATCGTGGCGGCGCAGGATGGTGATTACGGCTTGCTGAACTGGTATTGGCTGCCGCATTTCCCGATGGTTTTCCTGTTCTTCATCAGCGCCTTGGCGGAAACCAACCGCCCGCCCTTCGATCTGCCCGAGGCGGAATCGGAACTGGTCGCGGGCTTCATGGTGGAATATAGCTCCACCCCGTATCTGCTCTTCATGGCGGGCGAATATATCGCGATCTTCCTGATGTGCGCGCTGATGTCCTTGCTGTTCTTTGGCGGCTGGCTGTCGCCCGTTCCGGGGCTGCCGGATGGCGTGCTGTGGATGGTGGGCAAGATGGCCTTCTTCTTCATCATGTTCGCCATGGTGAAGGCGATTGTGCCGCGCTACCGCTATGACCAGTTGATGCGCATCGGTTGGAAAGTGTTCCTGCCCTTGTCGCTGGGCTGGGTTGTGCTGGTGTCTTTCCTTGCGAAATTCGAAATTCTCGGCGGCTTCTGGGCCCGCTGGGCGATTGGAGGCTGATCATGGGTCAAAACCGCGCCATCGACTGGAACCGCGCCACCAAGTATTTCCTGCTGGTGGATTTCATCAAAGGCTTTGGCCTTGGGTTCAAATATTTCTTTGCCCCCAAATCCACGCTGAACTATCCGCATGAAAAAGGCCCGCTAAGCCCGCGCTTCCGGGGTGAACACGCGCTGCGTCGCTATGCCAATGGCGAAGAACGCTGCATCGCCTGCAAGCTGTGTGAGGCCGTTTGCCCCGCGCAGGCTATCACCATCGACGCTGAACCGCGCGACGATGGCAGCCGCCGCACCACGCGCTATGACATTGACATGACGAAATGCATTTATTGCGGTTTCTGCCAAGAGGCCTGCCCCGTGGATGCCATCGTCGAAGGCCCGAACTTCGAGTTTTCCACCGAGACGCGCGAAGAACTGTTCTATGACAAGGACCGTCTGCTTTCGAACGGCGACCGCTGGGAGGCAGAGATTGCCCGCAACCTCGAACTGGATGCGCCTTACCGATGAATGATGATTTCGCCAAGATGTTTGCAGCCATGATGGCGCAGGGGCAGGAAATGGCCAAGGCCTTTGCCCCGGCCATGGAAGGCATGGATGTGAAGGGCTTTGAAAAGCTGTTTCCCGCCATGTCGCCCGACATGCTTGAAATGTGGTTTGGCAAAACCTTCAACCCCGATGGGCTTGATGCGCGCACCCGGCTTTTGGTGACCATTGCCGCGCTGACCGTTCTGGGCGCGCAGGCCGAACCGCAGATGCGCCTGACGATCCGGCAGGCCATGGCCGCCGGGGCAACAAAACGCCATATCGCCGAGGTGATCTGGCAGATGAGCATGTTCGGCGGCTTGCCCGCCATGCAAAAGGCACTGGAAATTGCCCAGTCTGTCTTTGCTGAGGATGAGGAGACAAAGAAATGACCGTCGCCGATCTGGCTTTTTATGCCTTTGCCCTGACGGCCGTGACGGCCGGGGTTCTGGTTACTGTCTCACGCAACCCGGTGCATTCGGTGCTGTGGCTGATCCTTGCGTTTCTGTCCTCGGCGGGGCTGTTTGTGCTGCTGGGCGCGGAATTCGTCGCGATGCTGTTGATCATCGTCTATGTCGGCGCGGTGGCGGTGCTGTTCCTGTTCGTCGTGATGATGCTGGACGTGGATTTCGCCGAGCTGAAGGGCGAGATGGCAAAGTATATGCCGATTGCCTTGCTGATCGGGGTGATCCTGCTGATGCAACTAGGTATCGGTGTCGGCGCTTGGGTCACAGCCGAAGGGGCGATGGGGCTGCGCAAGGCGGTCACGCCGGATATGGCGCAGGTGGAAAACACCCGTGCGATTGGCCTGCTGCTCTATGACAAATATCTGATGCTGTTCCAATTGGCGGGGATGATCCTGCTGGTTGCGATGATCGGGGCCATCGTGCTGACGCTGCGCCACCGTAAGGATGTGAAACGCCAGAACGTGCTGCATCAGATGTGGCGCGACCCGGCGAAAGCCATGGAACTGAAAGACGTGAAACCGGGGCAGGGGCTGTAGTTCAGGCAGCATCGCCAGAACAGCAACCGGCCCATGGCCAAGACGACGCAAAGACAATCGGGCAAATGACCCGGAGGGACGAAAATGGTAGGACTAGAGCATTATCTCGCGGTGGCGGCGGCGCTGTTCGTGATCGGCATCTTTGGCATCTTCCTGAACCGGAAGAACGTCATCGTGATCTTGATGTCGATTGAACTGATGCTGCTGTCGGTGAACATCAACTTCGTCGCCTTCTCGTCGTTTCACGGCGATCTGGTTGGCCAGATCTTCACCATGTTCGTCCTGACCGTCGCGGCGGCGGAGGCCGCGATTGGCCTTGCGATCCTTGTGGTCTTCTTCCGGACCCGTGGCACCATCGACGTCGAAGACGTCAACGTGATGAAAGGCTAAGCTGATGGCAACGATCATCCTATTTGCGCCCCTGATCGGCGCCCTGATCTGCGGCTTTGGCTGGCGCGTGATCGGCGAGTTTGCGGGCCAGGTCATCACCACGGGGCTTGTGTTGCTGGCGGCCTTCCTGTCCTGGATCATCTTTCTGGGCCATATTGATGAAACCCAGCACATCGTTGTTCTGCGCTGGATCGAAAGCGGCAGCCTGTCGACGGAATGGGGCATCCGCCTTGACCGCCTGACGGCGATCATGCTGGTCGTGATCACGTCGGTTTCGGCTTTGGTGCATCTTTATAGCTTTGGCTATATGGCGCATGACGATAACTGGACCCATCACGAGCATTACAAGGCACGTTTCTTCGCCTATCTGTCCTTCTTCACCTTTGCGATGTTGATGCTGGTGACGGCGGATAACCTTGTGCAGATGTTCTTTGGCTGGGAAGGGGTGGGCGTTGCGTCTTATCTGCTGATCGGCTTTTACTATCGCAAGCCAAGCGCCAATGCGGCAGCGATCAAGGCCTTTGTGGTCAACCGTGTGGGTGACTTTGGCTTTGCGCTGGGGATTTTCGCGCTTTTCTTCCTGACCGACAGCATCCGTATGGATGATGTCTTTGCGGCGGGCCCAATGCTGGCCGAAACCAATCTGCATTTCCTGTGGACCGAATGGAACGCGGCCAACCTGATCGCGGTGTTGCTGTTCATCGGCGCGATGGGGAAATCGGCGCAGTTGTTCCTGCACACATGGTTGCCGGATGCGATGGAAGGCCCGACCCCGGTGTCGGCGCTGATCCACGCGGCGACCATGGTGACGGCGGGGGTGTTCCTTGTCTGCCGCATGTCGCCGATCATGGAATATGCGCCGCAGGCTTTGGCTTTCGTCACCGTTCTGGGCGCACTGACCGCCTTTGTCGCGGCCACCATTGGTCTTGTGCAGAACGACATCAAGCGCGTGATCGCCTATTCGACCATGTCGCAGCTTGGCTATATGTTTGTGGCAGCAGGCGTTGGGGCCTATCCGGTGGCGATGTTCCACCTGTTCACACACGCATTCTTCAAGGCGATGCTGTTCCTTGGCGCAGGCTCGGTGATCCATGCCATGCACCATGAACAAGACATGCGGAACTATGGCGGCTTGCGCAAAAAGATCCCGATGACCTTTGCCGCCATGATGGTGGGCACGCTGGCCATCACCGGGGTCGGCATTCCGCTGACGCATATCGGTTTTGCGGGCTTCCTGTCCAAGGATGCGGTGATTGAAAGCGCTTATGTCGGCTCTCACTTCGCGTTCTGGATGCTGGTTGTGGCGGCGCTGATGACCAGTTTCTATAGCTGGCGCCTGATGTTCATGACCTTTTACGGCAAGCCGCGCGGCGATCATCATGCGCATGACCACGCGCATGAAAGCCCGAAGGTCATGCTGATCCCCTTGGGCGTGCTGGCGCTTGGCGCGGTGTTCTCGGGGATGGTGTGGTATAACTCCTTCTTCGGTGATCTGGACAAGATCCATAGCTGGTTTGGCATGGAAGTGGCCCAGCATGAGGCCGAGGGCGCAGGCCATGGTGCCGCGACCGAAGGTCATGCTGCCACCGAAGCCACAGCAGAGGCCGCAACCGCAACCGAAGGCCATGCCGCCATGGCGCATGGCACCGCCCCGAAAGGCGCGATCTTCTTTGGGCCGGACAATCACACGATCCATTCCGCGCATGAAGTGCCGAAATGGGTGAAGGTATCGCCCTTCTTTGCGATGCTGATCGGTTTCGCGCTGGCGTGGAAATTCTACATCCAAAGCCCAGAGCTTCCGGGCAAACTGGCCGCACAGCAGCGTCCGCTTTACCTGTTCCTGCTGAACAAATGGTATTTCGACGAGCTTTACGACCTGATCTTCGTGCGTCCGGCCAAATGGCTTGGGGCCTTCCTGTGGAAGCGCGGCGATGGCAATGTCATTGACGGGTCCATCAACGGGGTGGCTATGGGCATCATCCCCATGCTGACCCGCCTCGCAGGTCGCGTGCAATCCGGTTACATCTTTCACTACGCATTCGCCATGGTCCTGGGCATCGTTGCCCTTGTCACCTGGATGACGCTCTCGGGGGGCGCGCACTAATGGATAATCTGCTTTCCATCATCACATTCATCCCGGCAGTCGCCGCTGGTATTCTGGCGTTGTTCCTGCGCGGCGATGATGCGGCGGCGCGCAATAATGCCAAATGGGTGGCGCTGGTCGCAACCTCGACCACCTTTCTGGTTTCGGTCTTTGTGCTGGCCGGGTTTGACCCGGCCAATACCGGCTTTCAGTTCGTCGAGGAATATGACTGGATCCTTGGCCTGAAATACAAGATGGGCGTCGATGGCATTTCGGTGCTGTTCGTGATGCTGACCACATTCCTGATGCCGATCACGATTGCGTCCTGCTGGTCCGTGGAAACGCGGGTCAAGGAATACATGATCGCCTTCCTGCTGTTGGAAACGCTGATGCTGGGCGTGTTCTGCGCGCTTGATCTGGTGCTGTTCTACCTGTTCTTCGAGGCAGGTCTGATCCCGATGTTCCTGATCATCGGCATCTGGGGCGGCAAGGCGCGGATTTATGCGGCGTTCAAGTTTTTCCTTTATACCTTCCTCGGCTCGGTGCTGATGCTGGTGGCGATGATCGCGATGTATGTCGATGCGGGCAGCACCGATATCCCCACGCTTCTGGCCCATAACTTCGGGTCCGAGACGATGGAGATTGCGGGCTTCCAGATCGTTGGCGGCTTGCAGACCTTGCTGTTCCTTGCCTTCTTTGCCAGCTTTGCGGTGAAAATGCCGATGTGGCCGGTGCATACCTGGTTGCCGGATGCCCACGTTCAGGCCCCGACCGCGGGTTCTGTGGTGCTGGCGGCGATCTTGCTGAAAATGGGCGGATATGGCTTCTTGCGCTTCAGCCTGCCGATGTTCCCGATTGGGGCGGATCTGCTGTCGCCGTTGGTGCTGTGGATGTCAGCGATTGCGATTGTCTACACCTCGCTGGTCGCCTTGGCCCAAGAGGATATGAAAAAGCTGATCGCCTATTCCTCGGTCGCGCATATGGGCTATGTGACGATGGGGATTTTTGCGGCGAACCAGCAAGGCGTCGATGGCGCGATTTTCCAGATGATCAGCCACGGTTTCATCTCGGGCGCGCTGTTCCTTTGCGTCGGCGTGATCTATGACCGTATGCACACCCGCGACATCGACGCTTATGGCGGGCTGGTGAACCGGATGCCGCATTACGCGCTGATCTTCATGTTCTTCACCATGGCGAACGTGGGCCTGCCGGGCACGTCTGGTTTCGTGGGCGAGTTCCTGACACTGGTTGGCATTTTCCAGGTCAACACCTGGGTCGCCGCTGTCGCCACTTCGGGCGTGATCCTGTCGGCCTCATACGGGCTTTGGCTTTATCGCCGGGTGGTGTTTGGCGATCTGATCAAGGAAAGCCTGAAATCCATCACCGATATGACCACCCGCGAGCGCGCGATCTTTGCACCGCTGGTGGCGATGACCATCCTTTTGGGCGTCTACCCGAGCCTTGTGACCGATATCATCGGCCCCTCGGTTTCCGCGCTCGTGACTGACTACCATGCCGCCATCCCCGCTTCGGGCGATGTGCAAATGGCCAAGCATTGAGGGACGACAGATGAACCCGACTGATTTTTCAACCGTCCTTCCGGAAATCACGCTGGCGCTTGTGACCATGGCCGCCCTTCTGGGGGTGGTCTATACGGGCAAGGATGCGCTTGCCTCTGCGCTCAACTGGGCCATGGCCGGGCTGTTCCTTGTGCTTGCCTTCTGGATCGGTGTCGGCGGTGGCGGCGAGCGGACGGCCTTTGACGGCATGTTCACCGATGATCCCTTTGCGCGGTTTGCCAAGGTCACGATTTTGCTGTCCGCGGCGGCGGTGCTGGTGATCAGCCATGATTTCATGACCCGCCGCAACATGCTGCGCTTTGAATATCCCATCCTTGTGGCGCTGTCGGTGCTGGGGATGATGTTCATGGTCTCCGCCGGGGATCTGATCGCGCTTTATATGGGGTTGGAGCTGCAATCGCTGGCCCTTTACGTCGTCGCCAGTTTTCGGCGTGACAGCGTCAAATCTTCGGAAGCGGGGTTGAAGTATTTCGTGCTTGGCTCTCTGTCCTCGGGGATTTTGCTCTATGGCGCATCCTTGACCTATGGCTACGCCGGGACCACCGATTTCGACGGTATCCTTGCAACCTTGGGGCAGGGCGATGTGCCCGTGGGCCTGCTGTTCGGTCTGGTGATGATGATCACGGGTCTGGCCTTCAAGGTGTCCGCCGTTCCCTTCCATATGTGGACGCCGGATGTTTACGAAGGCTCGCCCACCCCAGTCACCGCGTTTTTTGCCACCGCGCCGAAAGTGGCGGCAATGGCGCTGTTGGCGCGGCTGATGTATGACGCCTTTGGCGCGATCCCCGGCCAATGGGGGCAGGTGATTGCAGTGTTGTCGGTGGCCTCGATGTTCGTCGGCGCGATTGCTGCGATCGGGCAGCGCGACATCAAGCGGCTGATGGCCTATTCCTCGATCTCGCATATGGGTTTTGCGCTGATCGGCCTTGCTTCTGGCACGGTGGGCGGTGTGCAGGCCATGCTGATCTATATGGCGATCTACGTCACCATGAACATCGGCACCTTTGCCTTCATCCTGTCGATGGAACGTGATGGCCATGCCGTGACCACGATTGACAGCCTGAACATGCTGTCGAAAAAGGCGCCGCTGCCGGCGCTTGCGATGCTTGTGCTGCTGTTCAGCCTTGCTGGCGTGCCGCCGATGGTGGGCTTTTTCGGCAAGTTCTATGTGCTGCAAGCCGCAGTTTCCGGCCAGATGGCATGGCTGGCGATTGCCGGTGCTGTCGCCTCGGTGATCGGGGCCTTCTATTACCTGCGGATCGTGTTTTACATGTATTTCGGCAAGGAAGGCGAAGGCATTGATGGCCGGATGGGCGCTGTGCAATGGGCTGCACTGATGGGCTCTGCCCTCATCATGGTGTTGGGCGTGATCAACCTCTTTGGGGTGGAAAGCATCGCGCTGACGGCGGCGGAAACGCTTGTCCGCTGAGGCGCTGCCGCAGGGCTGGCCCCAAGGGGTCGCCCGCATCTTGCTGGACCGGGTGGACAGCACCAATGCCTATGCCGCAGGGCTGGGTGCAACGGGGCCGACCTGGATCATGGCGGCGGAACAGACCGGGGGGCGGGGCCGCAGGGGCCGCCCTTGGTCCAGCCCGCGCGGAAACTTCTACGCCACGCTGTCCTTGCGCCCGACCGAAACCGCTGACCGCGTGGCGCTACGCTCCTTCGCGGCGGCTTTGGCCCTGCGGGAGGCGTGCGCCGGGCTGATGGGCACGGGGGCGGGGCTGGCGTTGAAATGGCCGAACGACGTGCTGCTGAATGGGGGCAAGCTGGCGGGCATTTTGCTGGAAAGCACGGGCGCGGGCGGCCAGATCGCCCAACTGTCCATCGGTATCGGCGTGAACCTGATCGCGGCCCCAACGCCGGACCAAGTGGAATCTGGCGCGGTGGCCCCCGTCAGCCTGCTGGCGGAAACTGGCATTCGCGTCACGCCCGAAACCTTCCTCACCGCTTTGGCCCGCGCCTATCATGCTTGGGAATCCCGCTTTCAGGCCGAAGGCTTTGCGCCCTTGCGTGCCGAATGGCTGGCCCATGCCGCGCGCCTTGGGGAAACCATTACCGCCCGCACCGGGCAAAGCAGCCATCAAGGCCGGTTTGACGGCATTGATGAGAGCGGCGCGCTTATCCTGACCACCCCGCAGGGACGCCAAACCATCCCCGCGGCCGAGATTTTCTTTTGACCCGAAAGGCAGAACCCATGCTTTTGGCGATTGATTGCGGCAATACCAATACCGTGTTTTCCATCTGGGATGGGGCGCGGTTCATCGCGACATGGCGCTGCTCTACCGATCACAAGCGCACGGCGGATGAGTATTTTGTCTGGCTCAACACGCTGATGAGCCTCAATAAAGTAGAGGCCACGATCACCGAGGCCATCATCTCCTCGACCGTGCCGCGCGTGGTGTTCAATTTGCGGGTGCTGACAGACCGGTATTTCAACTGCCGCCCCTTGGTGGTGGGCAAGCCGGAATGCAAGCTGCCCGTGCCGCCGCGCGTGGATTATGGCACCACCGTGGGGCCGGACCGCCTGGTCAATACCGTGGCAGGGTTTGACCGGCATGGCGGCGATCTGATCGTGGTGGATTTTGGCACAGCGACCACCTTTGACGTGGTCGATCAGGACGGGGCCTATATCGGCGGGGTGATTTCGCCGGGGGTAAACCTGAGCCTGCAAGCCTTGTCCATGGCCGCGGCGGCGCTACCTCATGTCGATGTCAGCCGACCGATATCGGCAATTGGAAAGAATACGGTGGCCTGTATGCAATCGGGCGTGTATTGGGGCTATATCGGCCTTGTCGAAGGCATTTGCCGCCAGATCCGTCTGGAGCATCCGCGCCCGATGAAGATCATTGCCACCGGGGGGCTTGCCCCGTTGTTCCAGCAGGGAACGGAAATTTTTGACGCAATCGAGGATGATCTGACCATGCATGGTCTTGTCCTCATCAATGAACTGAACAAGGAACGGGACACCGCATGAAAGCGAACCGGCTAATCTATCTTCCCCTCGGCGGCGCGGGGGAGATCGGGATGAATGCTTACGTATATGGCTATGGGCCGGAAGACAAAGAACGTTTGATCCTCGTCGATCTGGGCGTGACCTTCCCGGATATGGATACCACCCCCGGCGTGGACCTGATCATGCCCGATATTTCCTGGCTGGAGGAACGCAAGGACCGGCTTGAGGCGATCTTCATCACCCATGCGCATGAGGATCATATCGGCGCGGTGGCGCATTTCTGGGGCAAGTTCAAATGCCCGGTCTATGCGCGCAAGTTTACCGCGACCATCGGGCGGCTGAAGTTTGATGAACACGGCCACCCCAAGGATGCGATCACCGTGGTAGAGCCGCGCCCTGCCGTGGTGAAGGCCGGGCCTTTCGATGTGCAATTCGTGCCCGTCAGCCATTCCATTCCCGAAAGCTCGGGCCTTGTGATTGATACCGAAGCCGGGCGCATCGTGCATTCCGGTGACTTCAAGCTGGATGAAAACCCGCTGGTGGGCGAGCCGTGGGACGCCAATATGTTTCAGGAAATCGCGCGGGAACGCCCGATCAAGGCGCTGATGTGTGACAGCACGAATGTGTTTTCGCTGCATCCGGGGCGGTCGGAATCCACCCTGCGCGACCCGATCCGCGATATGATCAAGGCACAGCGCGGCATGGTTGTCGCCACGACCTTTGCGTCGAATGTCGCGCGCCTGAAAACGCTGGCCGATGCTGCCGTGGCAGCTGATCGCACCGTCTGTTTCCTTGGCCGGTCCATGCGGCGGATGGTTTCGGCGGCCGAGACGGCAGGCGTGCTGAAAGGCCTGCCGCGCACCGTGTCACCCGAAGAGGCACTGGAAGTGCCGCGCGGCAATCTGATGCTGATCGTGACCGGCAGCCAAGGCGAACGCCGGGCGGCCTCGGCGCAGCTGTCACGCGGGAAATACCTGGGGTTGGAGATGAAAGAAGGCGATACCTTCCTGTTTTCATCGAAAACCATTCCGGGCAATGAGCGTGGCGTGATTTCGGTGATGAACGCGTTTTCGGAAATGGGCGTCAATGTCGTGGATGACAGCGGCGGGCTTTACCATGTGTCGGGCCATGCCAACCGCCCCGATCTGGAAACCGTCCACCGCGTTCTGAACCCTGCCATCGTGATCCCGATGCACGGCGAACATCGCCACCTGCGCGAACATGCCCGCATCGCCATGGCGGCGGGGCGGATGTCGGATGTGGTGACAAATGGCATGTTGATCGACCTGACCGGCGATCAGCCAGAGGTGGCCGAGTATATCGAAGCCGGGCGCACCTATCTGGATGGCTCTGTGATGATCGGGTCGCGCGATGGGGTGGTGCGTGACCGTATCCGCATGGCGCTGAACGGGCATGTCATGGCCACGCTGCTTTTGGATGAGGCGGATGAACCGCTGGGCGATGTCTGGGTGGAGATCAAGGGCCTGCCGGAAAAGGGCCGCACCGGCGCCATTCTGGCCGATACGCTGGAGGCGGATCTGACCGAATTTGTCGATGGCGCGGGCAAGAAAGTGCTGCGCGACGATGATAAGCTGGATGAGGCGGTGCGCCGCGTGATCCGTCAGGTCTGCATGGAAGAAATTGGCAAAAAGCCCGAAGTGACTGTGGTTGTCAGCCGCCTGTCCGAAGGCTGAGAGTGATCTGGCCGCCTGCGTGTTGCGCGGGCGGCCAAGGCCATGAAAAAGGCGCGCCGGGTTGCCCCGCCGCGCCTTTTTCGTATTGTGCAGAAAGGCTTAGCTTTCTGCGCTATCCTGTTCGGCGGCGTCATCGCTTGCGCTGTCGCTGTCATCCTCGGTCACGCTGTCGATGCGGAAGCTGCGCAGAATGAAGTCCGGCACATGGTCGCCCATGCCGACCACGCGGTCATTCCCGCGCCGATCATCACGCCTGTCATCCCGGCGATCTTCACGGCGGTCACCATTGCGGCCGCGATCCCCATTGCGATCCCCATTGCGGTCGCCGTTCCGGTCCCCGTTCCTGTCTGGGCGGCGATCCCGTCCGCCGCGATCTTCGCGGGCAGGGCGGGTTTCTTCAGCGGCGGGGGCAGGGGCCTCCACCACCACTTCGGCGGCGACGGGGGCTGCGGCTTCTGCCTCAGGTTTGGCGGCGGGCTGTTCGGTTTTTTCCACCTTATCGGCCTTTGGCGTGCGGGTCCGGCTGCGGCCACGGCTGCGGGCGGGCTTTTCACCCTCATCCCCTTCGGCCTTTTCGCTGGCTTTGGCGGGACGTTCGGCTTTCACCTCAATCCCCTCGGGCAATTCGCCGCGCGGGATCGGCTTGCCGACCAATTGCTCAATCGCGGCCAGATATTTGGCATCCGACGGGGCCGACAGGGTAAAGGCCTTGCCTTCGCGCCCGGCACGGCCTGTGCGGCCAATGCGGTGCACATAATCTTCGGGATGGCTGGGCACGTCAAAGTTGAACACATGGCTGACAGCCGGAATATCCAAGCCGCGCGCCGCCACGTCAGAGGCCACGAGCAGATGCACCGACCCATCGCGGAACCCGTCCAGCGTGCGGGTGCGCACCGACTGATCCAGATCGCCGTGAATGGGGCTTGCGTTAAACCCGTGTTGTTTCAACGACTTCGCCACCACATCCACATCCATCTTGCGGTTGCAGAAGATGATGGCATTGGTGCAGCTTTCGCCTTCTGCCCGGATGATCGCGCGCAGAACCGCACGCTTTTCGGCAAAGGTGCGATCCTTGCGGGTCGGCTTCACCTCGATCAGCTTTTGCGTGATCGTGTCCGAGGTGGAGTTTTGCCGCGCCACTTCGATCTTGACGGCCGCCGAGAGGAAAGTGTTGGTGATCCGCTCAATTTCCGGTGCCATGGTGGCCGAATAAAAGAAGGTCTGGCGGGTGAAAGGGGTCAGGCTGAAAATCTTTTCGATATCGGGGATGAACCCCATATCAAGCATGCGGTCCGCCTCATCCACCACCATGATCTGCACGCCTTGCAGCAGCAGTTTGCCACGCTCGAAATGGTCGAGCAGGCGGCCCGGTGTGGCGATCAGCACGTCAACGCCGCGGTCGATCAGCTTGTCTTGTTCGCCAAAGGCCACGCCACCGATCAGCAGCGCCTTGGTCAGCTTGGTATGCTTGGCATAGATGTCGAAATTCTCGGCCACCTGAGCGGCCAGTTCGCGCGTGGGCGCCAGCACAAGGCTGCGCGGCATCCGGGCGCGGGCGCGGCCTTTGCCCAACAGGGTAATCATCGGCAGCGTGAAGCTGGCGGTTTTGCCGGTGCCGGTTTGGGCAATACCCAAGACATCGCGGCCTTCGAGGGCATGCGGGATCGCCTGCGCCTGAATCGGGGTGGGGGTTTCGTAGCCAGCTTCGGCTACGGCCTTCAACACGCGGGGGTCCAGCGCGAGATCAGAAAATTTGGTCATGTGCGTCCTGTGTATGCGGTATCGGACCGCAAAAATGGAATGGGACGCATGCTTTCCGGGCGCCCCGGCGTCTGTGCCCTAGGGCCTGCTTGCCAGTATCTGGAAAATCCGGTCAGGTCAAGTTGCAGCCTTCGCAGTCGCTTTGGCCTTGCTGGTTTTCACCGTTCTTTTCGTGCTCGGCGTTTTGGGCTTTGCTGATGTCACGGCAGGTTTCGGCTTGGCCGCTGGTTTGGCGCGTTCGGCCTTGACCTTGCGGTGATCCATCGCGTTGGGATTATCCTTGCAAAACTTGCGGAACGCGCGCATCTGCGGATCTTGCAGCATGGTGTAATAGCGCGCCAGATGGGTATAGATCGCGGTTTCGCGCAGCTCCATCAAACGCCCGTTCGAGGCTTCGTCCAAGGCCTCCATCCGTGCCTTGACCCGCGCCAGCCAAGGCTGCATGGAATCGTCAATCTCAAAATTCGTGTTGCGCATTTTCCAATAGCGGTGCCCGATGGGGCGATTGGCCTGATGCGCCGAACCGCGCGCCGATTTCAGCATGAAACTGGCCAGATCGCGCACGATATAATGGTTGATCTGGGCATAATCGCAGCCGCCCGGATCGGTGGAATTGTAATTCTTCAGCTTATACTCCGCCGCCGGAAGGCCGCTGCCGTTGGAATAGCGGATGTCTTCTGCGGGGATCGTCGGCAGATAGGGGCGGTGTATGCCGGGGCGTTTGAACAGGGCAGGGCGGAACAGGCATTTATAGGCACCGAAATGGTCGTCTTTGCCCAATTGGTAATTCGCCATGGTAAAGCGTTCGGTGACAAGCTGATCGGTCAGCGCCTCATAGCCCGAATTGCCGAACAGCCGCCAGTTCAGATGCAGGCAATCGCTTTCGGGCACGGCTTTCATCAGGTCGGTCAAGGTGCCATTTCCGGCTTTGACGACCAGAAACTCATCCATATCCAGCGCCATCGCCCAATCACATTGCTTGAATTCCTCCAGCGCGCCGGCACGTTCATAGGCGCGCACCTGATGGCGGCCAGCGCCTGCGCGGTTATAGAAATACTGGATCGCGCCGATTTTGCGCAGCGCCGACAGGGTTTCATGCGTCAGATCATCGCTATCGTTTTGAAAAACAACGATATCGGTAAAACCCACCTCCATGTGATGCGCGACCCATTCCAGAAAATAGGGGGCTTCGTTCTTGGCGGTCGTCACCAGAAATGCACGTTTCACAGCCATGGTCCTTGCCTCTTTTCTGTCGTTCAGTCGGCTTTGCGCGCGGCAATCCGGGCGCGTTTCTTGGCCCGCATCGCCCCAATCCGGCGGAACAGGCCGCCGGGATCATCATTCAACCGCGCCAGCAAAGTGCAGGCCAGCGGGCCCATGACCGGCTCTGCCTGCGCGCGCTGCCAGATCGGGGCCAGAAGGTTGATATCCAAGCCCCCCGTGGCCAGCGAGAACGGCGTCATTCCCAGCGGCAATTCCGCATCCACCTTGCGCAGGCCGAACGCCTCTTCCGGGCGTTTGCCGGAAAACAGTCTTTCAAACTCGTAAAGTTTCATCAAGGAAAACAGCATGCCCAATTCGCGCCCCAGCGCCTGTTCGGATGCCGTTTTACCATGTTCGCCAAAGGTGATGACCGCCGAAATCAACCAGCGTGTCGACAGGTTGGACAGCAGGAATTCGCCCTGCTCCTGCCAGATTTTATAAAATAAAGCAGGGGCATGGGCGGGAAAGGCGCGTTTGCGAAGATGCGCAACGACCAGCCCGTGCAGCAGCACAAGCGCGCTCTCGCCGCCCAGTTCGCTTTGCAACTCATGCTCTTTGGCGGCGTGGCGGCTGGAATATTGCGGCAGGGGCGGCGGGGCCTTGGGCAGGATTTGCGTGCGCAATGCCGCCAGATCGGTGCTCAGCGGGGCAAGGCCTTCGCCATCCACAGGGCGCATCGGCGCGCGCCGCTTTTCCCAGTGGGCAATCAGCGCATCCGGCGCATCGGGATAGGTGGGGCCGCTCATGCTTTTGCCTTCCGCGGTTTTTTCACAGGTTTGGCCGCGGGCAGCAAAGGGGCCAGCGCGGCCAGCGCGGTTTCCACCACGGTATCCATTTCGGGCGCGGCATCAATGTCGATCACCACACAGCCCCGCGCCCGCCGCGCCGCGACAAAACGATCCAGCATGTCGCCATAGCGCGCGAATTTGGCCAAAGCCTCGGTATCCGTGTCGCCCTTCAGCGGTGAGGGGATGCCTTTCTTGCGGTCCTTGGTGCGCTGATAGGCGTGTTCGGTCGGCAATGTCAGGTTCAGCGTCACGAAATCCGGCGGGATCAACTGGCTGATCTCGGCAATCTCCGGCCCATCACCGAGAGCGGTGAAATTCCACGCCAGCCGCTGCAAGAAGCCTTCGTCATTCATCACGATCAGGTCTTTGTCGCCATGTTCCTGCAAAATGCCCACTTGCGACAGCGCCTCCATCCCCCAGGTCAGGGCGACGAAATCGGTGTGGCTCAGGCGGAACATCCACTGGAACAACTCGGGGTTCTTATGCGCAAAGACGAGACAGCCATAAAGGCTGACCCGTTCCCCGCGCCGCCGCAGAAAGCCGATCTTGTCCTGCTTGGCCGTGATCGCGGCTTTCGCGGCATTTCGCATCCCCTGCGCCCGATGCCCTTCGGCGGTCAGGCGTTTTTCCAGCGCAGAGGCAAGCGTAGATTTGCCGCAACCGGGGAGTCCGACCAACTCCACCTGCATCGCTTAGATCTTTTCGCAGAGGATGTGATAGATCTCTCCGATCTCAGGCTCGGACAGCACAAGCCGCCGATCCTTGACCTTCAAACCGTGTTCTTTCAACAGCTTATCCACCCCGGCCTTGGACAGATTGCCGCCCATCACCTCATCATCATCCGGGGTGCGCCCGGTGGTGAAATTGTTGCCAAGCTGGATGATCGCGTATTTCGAGGTGACGCGCGCCATTTCGGCCAGCATCTTCTTGGCCATGCCAAAGGTCACGATATCGCGCAGAAAGCGGGTGCTGACCACAAGGTCAAAGGCGCCGTCCTTGTAGGGCAGGTCCATCGCATCGCCAACGGTGCAGCTGCATTTGTCATAAAGCGCACCCAGCGCCTCACGCGCGGCACCGATCATGTCGGCCGAGGCATCAAGCCCCGCGATCGTATAGCCGAATTTGTCGTAAAACGGCACGAAACGCCCGGTGCCAAAGGGAATATCGACCACGGAAAGATCGCGCGGCAGGGTTTCCAGCAGCGCCTCCATTTCCTTTTGTTCGACGTGCCACCATTCCTGTTTCAGCCGCTTTTTGTTGTAGTTCTGGGCGCGGCCCTTGTAATAACTATCGCCCTTGGGCTTCGTCTGCTTCAACATTTACTGCCTCGTTTGTTCTTTATTGGGAAACAATCTGGCGGTAAATTCGGGTTTTGTCTACGGCATCTCTTTGATTTTAGCGAAGTCGTGGGCGGGGTCGTGGCCCGAAGGTCACGCCCCTTGCACCTGTCGCGGTTATTCTGACAAGGATTGCCCGGTCCGGCTTAAACCATCATCTCTTTGGTCGCGGTCAGCTTCAACTCCGGGTAGTCGCGGGTGATCCGGTCGATATCCCATTGCAGGCGGGTCAGGAACACGGTGTCGCCATCGCTGTCGCTTGCGATATGGCCCTTGTTGATGCTGATGAACTTGTCCATCTCGGCCTTTGGCCCCCGCACCCAACGCGCCGAGGTGAATTGCGACGGCTCAAACCGCACGGGCAGGGAATATTCCTGTTCGATCCGGCTGGCCAGCACGTCAAATTGCAAGGCCCCCACAACACCGACGATATAGCCCGAGCCGATCATCGGCTTGAACACTTTGGCGGCGCCTTCTTCGGCAAATTGCAGCAGCGCCTTTTCAAGATGCTTGGCCTTCATCGGGTCGCCCGCGCGCACGCCTTGCAACAGTTCCGGCGCAAAGGAGGGGATGCCGGTAAAGCGCAATTCCTCGCCTTCGGTCAGCGCATCGCCGATACGCAATTGCCCGTGGTTCGGGATGCCGATGATATCGCCGGCCCATGCCTCTTCGGCCAATTCGCGGTCGGCGGCCAGAAACAGCACCGGGCTGGAAATCGCCATCACCTTCTTGCTGCGCACATGGTTCAGCTTCATGCCGCGTTCAAAATGCCCCGAGGCAAGGCGCACAAAGGCTACGCGGTCGCGGTGTTTCGGGTCCATATTGGCCTGCACCTTGAACACAACGCCGGTGACAGCGGTTTCCTCGGGCGCGACTTTGCGGCTGGCGGTGGGCTGCGGCTGCGGTTCGGGGCCGAATTTGCCGATACCGTCCATCAATTCCTTCACGCCAAAAGAGTTGATGGCAGAGCCGAACCAGATCGGCGTCATGGAGCCATTGAGCAGCGCCTCGCGGTTCAGCGCGGGCAGAAGTTCGCGCGCCATTTCCAGTTCTTCGCGCAGCTTTGCCAGCATGTCAGCGGGGATGTGCTTGGCCAGCTTCGGGTCGTCCAGGCCCTTCATCTCAATGGTTTCGGCGACGCGGTTGCGGTCGGCACGGTCCATCAGTTCCAGCCGGTCGTTCAGAATGTCATAGCAGCCCAGAAAATCACGCCCCGACCCGATAGGCCAGCTTGCGGGACTGACATCAATCGCCAGATTTTCCTGAATTTCGTCAATGATCTCGAACGTGTCGCGCGCCTCGCGGTCCATCTTGTTACAGAAGGTCAGGATCGGCAGGTCGCGCAAACGGCACACTTCGAACAGCTTGCGGGTCTGGCTTTCCACGCCTTTCGCGCCGTCAATCACCATCACGGCGGCATCCACGGCGGTCAGCGTGCGATAGGTATCCTCGGAAAAATCCGAGTGGCCGGGCGTGTCGACCAGATTGAAGCGATATTCGCGAAAATCAAAGGACATCGCAGAGGCGGAAACCGAGATGCCCCGGTCCTGTTCCATCTTGATGAAATCCGACCGCGTGCGCCGCGCCTCACCCTTGGCGCGCACCTGGCCTGCCATTTGAATAGCCCCACCAAACAGCAGGAACTTTTCGGTCAGCGTGGTTTTGCCGGCATCCGGGTGAGCGATGATCGCAAAGGTCCGGCGGCGGGCGATTTCGGGCGGAAGGGGGGGGCGATTGTCCAACATGCAGGGCACATAGCGCCAATTTCGACGCTTCGCAACTGGTGGCGCGCGTGCGTGTCAGGCCGGGCCTTCGCGACTGCCGCGCGGGCTGCGCTTGGCACGCTCCAGCCCGATGGCCTCCAGCACCTGCGCCGTGGCCTCGACCCCGAAATGTTGGTTCTGGCTTAGCCCCGGAAAGCGCTGCTTCACCTCATCCGCAAGCTCTGGCGGCAGGCGTGCCAGCGTGGCCTCACTGACCATCAGGCTTTCGGCGGGGATACCTTCGGCATAGATGATTTCGTGATCGGCAAAGACGAGGCTGAAGTAATCGACAAAGCCTCCTTCGCGCAGGAAAATCCGTTCGCCATCGACCAGATGTTTGGCCTGCACCAGCAGTTCCGATTGTGGCACCCCCCCGGCCTTGCGGCGTTGATACAGGAACATGCGGTGATGCTGGCTGACCACCAGATCGCCTGCATTGCCCATCACGCCCGCAGGAATGATCACCGGGGCATAGGCCCCCACCGCGCGCAATGTCACCTGCCCGACCCAGGCCAGCGCTTGCGGGCCATGATCGCGGGTCAGCACCTTGTCACCGGGGGTCAGCGCCTCAATCGGGCATTGCTTGCCATTGCCCAGCGTGATCATCGTGCCGCGCGCAAAGGAAATGCACAGCAGATCCATCAGCCGTTCTTCGGGTTGCGGCTCTTCCATTTTCAGCAACGTGTATTCTATCTGCGCCCCGATGGGTGACAGCGGCAGAATGAACAGCGCAGGTGCCCCTGCCACCTCCAGCGCCAGCAACTCGACGCGGTCGCCGTCCGGGGCCATCATCGTGTAGCGCGCTGCCAGCCGCACCGCCGCACCCGGCGCCCCGGCCTCTGACCCCGGTGCGATCACCTGTCGGTCGCCATCGCGTTCCAGCATCAGTTTCAGCGGTGCTGCCCCTGCGTCCAGCTCATAGATATCGCCAAGGCACACATCTTCCAGCCCGGCCATGCCTTCGCCATGGTTCACGCCGACGGTGACAAACACCGCCTCGGCAGCGAAAACCTGACACAATTGTCCGGGGCGATTGGGGGGAAGGGGGCCTTCGGTCACAGGTAAATCCAGTCTTTGGTTCGGCCGGGCACGATCTGCGGCAACTCTTTATCCTGAAAGCTTAGCAAACCCTTATCCGGCGCGCCAGTTCCTTAGGTTTTTCAGCTTTTTAGCGGAAACAAGCTGTCAGGGTTGTGCGGATCGTTTCCAATTCAAGCAGAAACGCAAAGCGGAACGAATCGCAGGCTGCTCTTTTCCTTGGCCGCGCTGGCTGCTAGCTGTTTGACAAAGCATGAAATCGGAGGATGACAGATGGATTTGGGCATCAAAGGCAAAAAGGCACTGGTATGTGCGGCATCCAAGGGGCTTGGTCGTGGCTGCGCCGAGGCGTTGGCCGAAGCGGGGGTGAACCTTGTGATCAATGCCCGCGGGGCCGAGGCGCTGGAAGCAACCGCCGCCCATCTGCGCGCCAGCTATGGCGTGGATGTGGTGACTGTGGCGGCCGATGTCACCACCGAGGCCGGGCGCGCGCAGGTTCTGGCGGCGGCGCAGGACGTGGATATTCTGGTCACGAATGCCGGCGGCCCGCCCCCCGGCCTGTGGTCGGACTGGAGTCGGGATGATTTCATCAAGGCGCTGGATGGCAACATGCTGACGCCCATCGCGCTGATGCAGGCCATTCTGCCGGGGATGATCGCGCGCAAATGGGGCCGGGTGGTCAATATCACCTCCGGCTCGGTCAAGGCCCCGATCCCGCAGCTTGGCCTGTCCAACGCCGCCCGCACCGGGTTGACCGGCTTTGTCGCAGGCACCGCGCGGCAGGTGGCCGAACATGGGGTGACGATCAACAACCTTCTGCCCGGTATTCACGCGACCGACCGTGCCAACAGTCTGGATGATGGCGTGGCCAAGGCGCAAGGGATCGACCGCGCCACCGCGACCAAGCAGCGCCAGGCCACCATCCCCGCGCGCCGCTATGGCACCGCCGAAGAATTTGGCGCCGCCTGCGCCTTCCTGTGTTCCAACAAGGCGGGCTTCATCGTCGGGCAGAACCTGCTGCTGGATGGTGGGGCCATCAATGCCACGATCTGACGCACCAGAGTGGCAATGCGTGATGGTTCTGTGGGGCGACAAATACGATGTCGCCGTCGTGAACCGCTTGATCTGCGCCATTGCCACCCATACGAAGCGCCAACCGCGCTTCGTGCTGCTGTCAGATCGGGCGCGCCCGGGGCTTGACCCGCGCGCGGACTTGCGCGCGATCCCGGCGTTCTGGTTGCAAGAGGTGTTTCGCCGTTCGGGCTGCCAAACCAAGCTGTCGATGTTCGAGGCGGGTGTGTTGCAAGATGATCTGCCCGCGCTTTACATCGACCTTGATACGATCGTGACCGGCGATCTGACCATCCTGCTGGACAGGCTGCCGCGTCCCGATGGCTTGATGCTGTTGCAAAGCGCCATTCTGCCCTTGGGCCCCATCGGTCGGTTTTTCTGGCGGATGACCAAAGGCCGGAAATATGCGCGGGGCAATTCGTCGCTCGTGGTGTTTCACCCCCGTTATCATCATAACATCGCCGCGCAATTTGTTGATTTATGGGCAAAAGAACCCTCTTTCTGGTTCCGCCCCATGATCGCGGACGAGCGGTTCATAAGCTGGGCCAGCCAAGCTGTCGTCTCGGCCATTCCCAACAGTCTTGCGGTCAAACTACCAGCCGAATTCATGTCGCGGCTTACCGTGCTCAGCTATGTCTGGGCGCTGCTGCCCATGGTGCGGGCGCGGCGCGGGCGGCTGATCGCGGTGACCCTGTGCGGGCTGGATTTGAAGCCGGAGCGGCTTTTGGCGCTGCCGGAAGGGGGGCGGGTGACGGATGCAAAAGGCCGAACCTTGATCTGGTCGGATTTTGTGCTGGGCAAGACGCGGCAGGCCATCATTTCCTTTTACAGCAGCCCAATCCTATGACCCAGCGCATCCTGTATTTGTCGCACCCAGAGGTGAAGATCGACCCGCAAACACCTGTTCCGGATTGGGAAATCTCGGATCAGGGATGTCGCCGCCTGCGCGCTGCGATCAAGCGTGGCTGGCCGGGGCGTGGCTGGCGCATCGTCACCTCGCCCGAGGTGAAGGCCCAGCAGACGGCCGAGGCGCTTGCCAATGGTTTTGCGCTGCCCTTGCACATTCACCCTGATATGGGCGAGGTGGATCGCAGCGCGACCGGCTATTTGCCGCAGGACCAGCATGAGGCGCTTGCCGATGCGCTGTTCGCCTATCCCGCAACCGGCCCGCAAGGCTGGGAAAGCGCAGAGGCCGCCACCGCGCGGATTGTCAAAGCCTATCAAGAGGTTCTGGCCGAAGTTTCAGACAATATACTGTTTGTCGGTCATGGCGCGGTGGGCAGTTTTCTGTGGTGCGCGCTGACCCGCACGCCGATCAGCCGCGCGCAGGATCAAAAACGGGGCGGCAGTTTTTGGGCCGGTCGCATCGGCCCTGCGGGCTTTGCCCCCGACCATGCGTGGCGCGCGCTGGAAACGGCTGCGGCAACGTGACGGGCGCTGGCTCTTGCCCCATCGGCCTTGCCCTGCTAACCCATTCCCGATTGAATTGATAAGGTAAGGCCGCGCCACCCCATGACCAAAGCACCGCCCAGACTGGAAGTCACACAGCTTTCGCGCCAGTTCGGCAGCCGGGCTGTTGTGTCCGATCTGTCGCTGACCGTGGCGGCGGGGCAGGTGACTTGCTTGCTGGGGCCATCGGGTTGCGGAAAATCCACCACCTTGCGGATGATCGCGGGGGTAGAGACCCCCGACAGCGGCAGCATCCGCATCGAAGGCCAGACCGTCTGCGATGACCGCATCCACCTGCCGCCCGAGGCGCGCGGGGTTGGCATGATGTTTCAGGATTTCGCGCTGTTTCCGCATCTGAGCGTGGCCAAGAACGTAGCGTTTGGCCTGCATGGCGATGCCCGCAGCAAGGACGCGCGGGTGGGGGAGTTGCTGGAGCGCGTCAACCTGTCAGGCTTTGCGCATAAACACCCGCATGAGCTGTCGGGCGGCGAACAGCAGCGCGTGGCCTTGGCCCGCGCCCTTGCGCCGCGCCCCCGGATCATGCTGATGGATGAGCCGTTCTCGGGCCTTGATAACCGTCTGCGCGACGGCATCCGCGACACCACGCTGGAGGTGCTGAAAGACGAAGGCGCCGCCGTTTTGCTGGTCACGCATGAACCGGATGAGGCGCTGCGCATGGCCGATGAGATTGCGCTGATGCGCAACGGCAAAATCGTGCAGCGCGGCTCTCCCTATAATATCTATAACGCGCCGATGGATCGGGCAGCGGCGGCTTTCTTTAGTGATATCAACGTGATCCACGGTGTTTCTAAAGGGGCGCTGACGCAGACGCCTTTCGGGGCCTTTCTGACGCCGGGCCATGCCGATGGTGGCAAGGTGGAAATTGTCATCCGCCCGCAGCACCTGAAAATCGACTTTGACCGTGCGGGCCGTGGCCCCAACCCCACGCCGCAAGATGGCACGCCTGCGCGGGGCGTGGTGTCGCGCGCGCGGTTTCTGGGCCATGAAAGCCTTGTCGATTTCACGATGGAGTTCGACGGCTCCAAACTCACCGCCGCGGTGCCGGGGGTGTTCCTGCCCAAACTTGGCACGCCCTTGTGGCTGATGATCCGGCGGGATCGCTGCTTTGTGTTTCCGGCCTGAGAACGGGGCCTGAAAAAGGGGCTTAAGCCAGATCTTGCGGGTCGGGCACCAAGCCCGCTTGCGGCAGCAATGTGGCCACCTTGAACCGCAGTGCCCGCGCCGCACGGGCCCGCGCCCCATCGCCTGCCGCCACATGGCCAAGGCCGGCCATCAGCGCCTCCAACTCATCCTGCGTCAGCATCACCGGCGGCAGCATGAGCGGCGCGCGCAGGATATAGCCAAGCCCGCGCTCTCCCTCTACCGGGATGCCGGTGGCCGCCATCATCGCCATATCGCGCCAGATCGTCCGGGTAGAGACGCCCAGTTCCGCCGCCAGTTCCTGCGCGGTGTGCAACCGACCATCGCGCATCCGCTGGATCAGATCGAAAATGCGTTGGTCGCGGCTCATGCGGTTACCTGTCTGCAAAGGGGCAACTGACAAAATACTGTCAGCAGCGCGCGGGGTAAAGCCGAATCCCCCTTTGATCCCGCCCGCGTTCCCCATAAATGGAAGATGTAATGTTCCGGGCGGCACAGGCTTCGCCCGCTAGGGGAGAATAGGCAAATGCTTAACAATATCGGTATTCCCGGCCTTCTTTTGATCGCCGTTGTCGTGCTCGTGCTGTTTGGCCGTGGCAAGGTTTCGTCCTTGATGGGCGAAGTGGGCAAAGGCATCAACGCGTTCAAGAAGGGCGTGAAAGAAGAAAGCGAAGAGCTGGAAAACAAGACCGCCGAAGGCGCGGTGGATGTGACACCGAAGTCCAAAGACAAGGTCTGATTGCAGATCACAGGCGGGGAACGCACCCATGTTTGATATCGGCTGGACCGAGCTTATGGTCATCGGCATCGTCGCGTTGATCGTGATCGGCCCGAAAGACCTGCCCGAAATGTTCCGCACCCTTGGCCGGTTTACCGCCAAGGCCAAAGGCATGGCGCGCGAATTTTCCCGCGCGATGGAATCGGCGGCGGATGAGGCAGGGGTCAAGGATGTGGCCGCAGACCTGCGCAAGGCAACATCGGCCAAATCCATGGGGTTGGATGCGGTGAAGGATGCCGCGACCAAGTTCGAAAAATGGGACCCGATGAAATCGAGCAATGTCGCGAAGGCAAAGCCCGATCCGGCTGCCCCCAAGCCCGAAGCGCCCAAAGCCGAGGCCGCCAAAGGCCCCGCCACCCAAGCCCTTGCTGACGCACAGGCGGCGAAACGGGCCGAGCGGATAGAGGCAGCCAAACCTGCGCCCACGCCCACGCCTGCGGCACAACCTGCGGCCAAGCCGAAAGCACCTGCTACAAAAACGGCGGCAAAAACAGCGGCAAAACCCGCCGCCAAAGCCGCCGCAAAACCTGCCCCCAAGACAACCGCGGCCAAAAAACCGCGCGCAAAAAAGAGTGACGCATGAGCGCCGATGACATCGACGATAGCTCCGCCCCGCTGATCGAACATCTGGCAGAGCTGCGCAACCGGTTGATCTATTCGGTCGCGGCCTTCCTTGTGGGCATGGTGCTGTGCTTTACCGTCTGGAACCCGATCTTCAACTTCCTGACGCAGCCGATTTGCGCCGCCCTTGCCGATCGCAACCAGGATTGCGGGCTGGTGCTGATCAAGCTGCAAGAAGGCTTCTTCGTCGCCATCCGCATCTCATTGTTCGGGGGCTTCATTCTGGCCTTTCCGGTGATCGCGTTTCAGATGTGGCGCTTTGTGGCACCGGGGCTTTACAAGAACGAAAAGGGCGCGTTTCTGCCCTTCCTGATCGCGTCGCCTGCCATGTTCACGCTGGGCGCGGCCTTTGCCTATTTCGCCATTCTGCCACTGGCCTTTGATTTCTTCCTTGGCTTTCAGCAAATGACCCCGACCACAGGGGACGTGGCCAATGGCACCGCAGGCGTGTTGTTCCAAGGCTCGATGGAGGAATATCTGGCCCTGACCACCAAGTTCATTCTGGCCTTTGGCATCTGCTTTCAGCTGCCTGTTTTGCTGACCCTGATGGGCAAGGCGGGGCTGGTGTCAGCGCGCGGTCTGGCCTCGGTGCGCAAATATGCGGTGGTGGCCATTCTGGTGCTGGCCGCCGTTGTCACGCCGCCCGATGTCATCACCCAGATCATCCTGTTTGCGGTGGTTTACGGGCTGTATGAAATCTCGATCCTGCTGGTGAAACGCGTTGAAAAGAAACGCGAAGCCGAGTTGCGCGCCCAAGGCCTGTGGGTTGAGGAAGACGCGTATGAGGAAGACGATAGCGGCGAAGAGGTGAAGTGATGGAGGCCGCGGCCCTCATCCGCATTGCCGAGGCGCTGGAACGTATCAGCCCGCGCCCGCAACCGGCCCCGGATTTCGACGCCGCAAGCGCCTTTATCTGGCACACCGGGCCGGAACGGCTGGACCCGGTGGCGCAGGTGTCGCGGGTGGATATGTCGCTGCTGGTGGGGATCAACCGCGCGCGGGATATCCTGCACGAAAACACCCGCCATTTCGCGGCCGGCCTGCCCGCCAACAATGCGCTGTTATGGGGCGCGCGGGGCATGGGAAAATCCAGCCTCGTCAAGGCGATACATGCCGATATTGTCAAAACCCATCCGCTGATCCTTGTCGAACTCAGCCGCGAGGATCTGCCCTCGGTGACAGCCCTGCTGCGCCATCTGCGCGCCGCCCCGGACCGGCGCTTCATCCTGTTTTGCGATGACCTCAGCTTCAGCCATGACGACCAGCATTACAAATCGCTCAAGGCGGTGCTGGATGGTGGCATCGAAGGCCGCCCCGAGAATGTGATCTTTTACGCCACCTCGAACCGCCGCCACCTGATGCCGCGCGACATGATTGAGAACGAACGCTCCACCGCGATCAGCCCGTCCGAAGCGGTGGAGGAGAAAGTCTCGTTGTCGGATCGCTTCGGCCTGTGGCTTGGCTTTCACCCGTGCAGTCAGGATGAATATCTGGCGATGATTGATGGCTATTGCGCCGCGCATGGGCTGGTGGTTCCGGCAGAAACCCTGCGGGCCGAGGCGATTGAATGGCAGGCCACGCGCGGCTCTCGTTCTGGTCGTGTGGCTTGGCAGTTCTTCACCGATCTGGCCGCCCGGCATGGGGTAAGGGTTTAGGCGCTGCCCCCGGTCTGCTGGGCTGCCCACCTTCGCCGCCCCGCAGGAACGACACGTCTTTGTCGTAAACTGCCAAGCCTTGGCCGTTCCATCGCCCATCCTGTGCCAAAGGGAAAGGGGCAGGTGATGGCAGATCGACGCGGCGGGCGGCAGCGCTCCGCAGATATCGGAACCCCGCGCAGCCATTCCTATCGGCAGTTGCGCCACCCCTTCGCGCCACAATCCGTGTTTTCCGACGATGCCATCGCGAATATTCACGCCATGGCGCTGCGTGTCCTGACTGAACTCGGTCTGAAAATCCTGCACCCAGAGGCCCGCGCCATATTCAAAGCCGCAGGGGCGCTGGTGGATGAGGCCAGTCAAATGGTCCGGATCGGCCCGGAACTGGTCGCCGAAAGCCTGGCCGCTGCGCCGCGTTCGATCCTGATGCGGGCCGCCAACCCGGACCGAGAGCAGCGCTTTGAACCCGGTGCCCTGTTGTTTTCACCCGGCGCCGGATGTCCGAATGTGCAGGATCGTTTGCGGGGCCGCCGCGCGGGCAGTCTTGAGGCCTTTCACGAAACCCTCAAGTTGCAACAGCATTTCGATGTGATCCATATTTTCGGCCCCTCTGCCGAACCGCAAGACATTGCTGCGAACCTGCGCCATATCGCGATGACCCGTGCGCAATTGGTCCTTGGCGACAAGCCGATGTTCATCTTTGCGCGGGGGCGGGGCCAGACGATGCAAAGCCTTGAGATGATGCGCATCGGGCTGAACCTGTCAGACGAGGAGTTTTCGCGCGGCGTTTGGGCCAATACCGTCATCAATACCAATTCCCCGCGGCAAATTGATGTGCCGATGGCCGAGGGGTTGATTGATTTCGCGCGCATGGGCCAGCTTGCGATCATCACGCCGTTTTGTCTGGCGGGGGCGATGGCACCGATCACCATTGCGGGGGCGCTGACCCTGCAACATGCCGAGGCTTTGGGCGCGATCACCCTTTCGCAACTGGCAAAAATGGGCGCGCCTGTGGCCTATGGTGGCTTTGCGTCCAATGTCGATATGAAATCCGGCGCGCCAGCCTTTGGCACGCCCGCCCATATCAAGCTGTCCATCGGTTCGGGCCAATTGGCGCGTTACATCGGGTTGCCTTGGCGATCTGCGGCGGGGGCAGCTTCGAACGTCGCAGATATGCAAGCGGCGGGGGAAACCCATATGGCGCTTTGGGCAGCGCTTCAGGCCAATGCAACGCTGACCATCCATTCTGCGGGCTGGCTGGAGGGCGGCTTGACCTTCGGCTATGAGAAATTCATCAATGATATCGAAGCTTTGCAAACACTGGCAGAGCTGTGCGCGCCGACGCCGGAAGATGAAGACAGCCTTGGCTGGTCTGCGCTCTGCGATGTGGCGCCGGGTGGGCATTTCTTTGCAACCGAGCATACGATGCAACGCTACCGAACCGCCTTTTACCCGCCCTTGGTCGCGGACCTGTCCAACCACGGCACCTGGGCAGAGGCGGGCAGCCTGACCGCGACAGAACGCGCCACGCCCTTGTGGCAAGCGGTGCTGGACAATTTCAAGCGCCCAGCCGCTGCCGCCGAAATTGCCGACCGGCTGGCCCCTTACATCGAGGCACAAACCAAAGCAGGCGGCGCTGCCCCGGTGGGCGGTTAAATCGCGCCTCTGACCTGCCTCAGCGCAGCATGGTCATCGGGTCTACCGCCTCAGATCCTTTGCGGATCTCGAAATGCAGGAAGGCCGGGTCGGCCTTGCGCACAACAGCGACCGTTTGGCCGCGTTTGATCTTATCACCCTTTTTCACCTTTATGCCATCAATCCCGGCATAGATTGACAGCACGTTATTGGCATGGCGCAGCAGCAGCACCGGAACCTGATCGGTGCCCATGCTGATCACCGCAACTTCGCCATCGGCGGTGGCTTTCACCGGGCTGCCCGCGCTGGCGCCGATGTCGATGCCTTCGTTCTTGCCCTTGGCAAAGGCGCGGATGATCCGGCCATCGACCGGCATGATATAGCCGCTGGAAGAGGCCGCCGTGCGCGTGGCCCCCAGATCGGGGGAGGCAGGCGTGTTCTGCGGCTTGCTGGCGGCGGGGGCGGTCTTTTCATCTGGCAAGGGTTTGGCTGCCGAAGGCGGCACCGGCGTGGGGGAGCCGTTGCCCGGCGCTGTCACCGGCTCATTGCCCACAGCGCGCGCATTGGCCGAGGCGCTGAGCGTGGGGATCAGCAGATATTGACTTTCGCGCAGGCTAAGGTCTGCGCCCAGCGTGTTCCATTCGGCCAGCGCCTTCACGCTGACGCCATAGGTGCGGGCAATCGAATAGACGGTTTCGCCGCGCTGCACCCGGTGGCGGCCCGGTTGTTCGGCCGTGGTGGCGGGGGCTGTGGGCTTGGTGGTGCCAACCCTGTCCAGCGCGGTGGTGGCAATCGCCGTCACCTCGACCGGGGCCGGGGCAATGGTGCCGCCGCTGATCGCGCCGCTTTGCGGGGCAGTGCCGATGATCGGGGCGGATTCGACGCGGCGGGGCAGGGCGATCACTTCGCCTTCGCGCAAGAGGTCATTCGGTTTCAAGGCGTTATAGCGCCCCAGTTCATCCGCGGTCATTCCCAGACGGTCCGCGACCGATTGCACCGTATCGCCGCGCCGCGCCAAGGCGACCTGATAGCCGGGATAGGCAATCACGCCGCGCGCATCGGGGCGGGGCCGCTGTTGGGTGGCCTGACGTGCGGCATCCGAGGTGCTGAGCTGCCCGCCCGCAATGCCGCGCAGGTCCCAGTCAAGGCCCCCGCCGCCCGGTGCGCAGGCACTCAGGGCCCCAAGGGCTACGGAAACGGTCAAAATCCGGGAATAACGGGTCATCATGGCTCGGCCTCTACTCAGGGTTCGCCCGGGTTAACCCCGGTGCGCGTTGGTTTTACATCGTCACTCGGCACCCAGACCTTCGATCAGCGGCACGAAGCGCACGGGGCGAAGCTCCTCGTAATCATAGCCCTTTTCAAGGCGTGTCACCTTGATCAGGCTTTGCACGGCATCCGATTGGCCTACCGGCACCACCATGATACCCCCGATCTTCAACTGCGCCAAGAGGGGGCCGGGCGGGTCTTCGGCGGCGGCGGTCACAAGGATACGGTCAAACGGGCCTTGGTCGGGCAGGCCAAAGCTGCCATCGGCGGCGAAGGCGGTGATATTGGCAAGGTTGAGCGTGCGAAACACTTCCATCGCTTCGCGCACAAGGCGGCGATGGCGATCGACGGTATACACCCGGCGGGCCAGTTGCGCCAGAATTGCCGCCTGATAGCCAGAGCCGGTGCCCACCTCCAGCACGGTATCGCGTGGCTGCACGTTCAAGGCCTGCGTCATCAGCCCCACAACCGATGGCTGGCTGATGGTCTGGCCGCAGGCGATAGGCAGTGGCATATCTTCATAGGTGCGGTCGGCAAACAGGCCCTTGATGAACAGCCCCCGGTCCACCCGTTCCATTGCCGTCAGCACGCGGCTGTCGGTCACGCCTTTGGACCGCAGCGCAAAGAGAAACCGCATCTTGCGCTCGGCCAGATCGTCATCCTCAGAGCCATCGGCGCCTATGGTCATGCCAAGCGTGCCTCCAGATCGGCCAAGCGGTCATGCGCGGTCAGATCGGCGCGCATGGGGGTGATGGCGATGAAATCATCCATATTGGCGGCAACATCGGTGCCGGGGGCAGACCGGACCTGTTGCGCGCCGCCCTTGATCCACAGGAACCGGCGGCCATTGGGGGCGTGATGGGGTTCCACCCCGAAATAGGTGCCGGGCCGCCAGCCTTGGGCCACAACCTTGCTGCCCTTTACATCGGCGGCAGAGCAGGGCGGGAAGTTGATGTTGTAGAACAGTTGATAATCATCGTTATGGTCCCAAAGACCCTTGTCCAGCAGCGCCCGCACCACCGCCGCACCATGCCGGCGCGCGCCTTCAAACGGGTCGGCCAGCACATTCGTCCGCTCTCCCAGAAACTGCGACATCGCGATGGCGGGCACGCCTTGCAAGGCTGCCTCCATCGCGCCGCCGATGGTGCCGGAATACAGCACATTCTGCCCCGCGTTGTTGCCCCGGTTCACCCCGGACAACACCAGATCGGGGCGGCCATCGGTCATCACATCGTAAAGCCCTGCCAGCACGCAATCGGCGGGGCTGCCCTCGGCGGCAAAGCGGCGCGGGCCCAGTTCAGCGATCATCATCGGATGGGTATAGCTGATGCAATGCCCCACACCCGATTGTTCAAACGCCGGTGCCACCGTCCAGACTTCGCCCCCCGGCCCGGCAATCTCGGTGGCGATTTCCAGCAGCACCTCTAACCCCGGAGCGTTGATGCCGTCATCATTGGTGATCAGAATGCGCATGTCTGGCCCTTTATGCTTCCCCAATCTGATTAGACGACCCCCGCGGCTGGGTAAAGCGCCGATGCCCCGATTGATGCCGCAAAGGCAACGATTGCCCGGATTTCCCGCGCTGGGTGCGGGCAGCGAAACGGGCGGCCAAGTTTCCGCAAAGTTAACGCATCTTTGGTCTTGGCGTCTTGGCCGACCTATGGTCTGTGAAATGCACGGGGCGCGGTTTTTCGCCGCGATGCTGAAGATTGGTGACTGAGGACAGAGGATATCATGGCCGCGCTAAGCTGTTTCAAAGCCTATGATGTTCGGGGCCGTTTGGGCACCGAACTGAACCCGGCGATTGCGCAGCGCATTGCCCGCGCCTTTGCCGAAGTGCTGGGGGCCGAACGGGTGGCGGTGGGCCATGATCCGCGCGCCTCGTCCGAAAGCCTGTTCGCGGCGGTCAAGGCAGGCTTGCTGGAGGCCGGGGTAGAGGTGCTGGATCTTGGCCTGTGCGGCACCGAGGAAATGTATCACGCCACCGCCTATTTTGAGGCCGATGGCGGGATTGAAGTCACCGCCTCGCATAACCCGATGGATTATAACGGGTTGAAAATGGTGGGCAAAGGGGCCGCGCCTTTGGACCCGGCAGGTGCGATGGCGCAGATCAAGGCGCTGGCGGAATCCGGGGCCTTTGCCGCCCCCAAACCGGGTGGCGATGTGCGCCCCGCCAAGGCCGCGCGCGGGGCCTATGTGCGCTCTGTGCTGGGGTTCATTGACATACCGGTGCTGAAACCGATGAAAATTCTGGTGAATGCGGGCAATGGCGCGGCAGGCCCCACCTTTGACGCGCTGGCCGCGGCATTGTCGCGCAAACGCGCGCCGCTGTCCTTCATCTGCCTGAACCATGAACCCGATGGCAGCTTTCCCAATGGCATCCCCAACCCGCTGTTGCCCGAAAACCAACCGCTGACCGCGCAGGCGGTTCTGGCGGCAGGGGCGGATATGGGCATCGCATGGGATGGCGATTTTGACCGCTGCTTTCTGTTTGACCATTTGGGCCGCTTCATCCCCGGCGAATATATCGTGGGCCTTCTGGCCGAGGTGTTTCTGGCCAAGGAGAAGGGCGCGAAAATCGTCCATGACCCGCGCATCCTGTGGAACACGCAGGAAATCGTGACCCGGTTGGGTGGCACCCCGGTGATGGCACGCACGGGCCATGCCTATCTGAAACAGGCGCTGCGGGATACCGGCGCAGTCTATGGCGGCGAAATGTCGGCCCATCACTATTTCCGCGATTTCGCCTGTTGTGACAGTGGTATGATCCCTTGGCTTTTGATCGTGGAACTGATGTCGCGGCGCGGGGTGACGCTGGCCGATCTGGTGTCGGAGCGCATGGCGGCCTTTCCATCCTCGGGCGAGATCAACTTTCGGGTCGCGGATGTGGCGGCCACCGTGGCGCGGGTGCGGGCCGCGATGGAGCCTGCTGCGATGGCGGTGGATGAAACGGACGGGCTGTCGCTGGATATGGGGGGCTGGCGGTTCAATCTGCGCGCCTCTAACACCGAACCCTTGTTGCGCCTGAACGTGGAATCGCGGGGCGATGCGGCGCTGCTGGCGCAAGCCGTGGCACAGGTGCGCGAATTGATCGCGCCGGGGGGCTGACGCCCTTTCCGCAGCGCAATTCCGTGCTGTCGGGGAAAAGCCGAAGCCCCCGCGACGTGGAGGGCAAAGCCAGACATCCAGATGTCGCTTTTGCGAAACGATTTTTGCCGGGGCGGCGCTAGGCTTGGCAAAACGTCTCGGAGGCCGTCATGTCAAAAGACCCGCTGTTGCAGCCCTATCAGCTAAAGCATCTGACCCTGCGCAACAGGATCATGATTACCAGCCATGAACCGGCCTATCCCGATGATGGCATGCCAAAGGAACGCTACCGCGCCTATCACGTCGAACGCGCCAAGGCGGGGGTTGCACTGACGATGACGGCGGGGTCCGGCTCTGTCTCGCGCGACAGCCCGCCGGTGTTCAACAATATCCTTGTCTGGAAGGATGAGGTTGTGGGCTGGATGAAGCAACTGGCCGATGAATGCCATGATCACGGTGCCGCCGTGATGATCCAACTGACGCATCTGGGCCGCCGCACGCGCTGGGACAAGGGTGATTGGTTGCCCTCTGTCTCCACCAGCCATGTCCGCGAACCGGCGCACCGCGCTTATCCCAAAAAGGTCGAGGATTGGGATATTGCCCGCATTATCAAAGACTACGCCGATGGGGCCGAACGGATGCACGCCGCAGGTCTGGATGGGGTAGAGCTGGAATGTTACGGGCATCTGATGGATCAGTTCATGTCGCCCTTCACCAACGCGCTGGACGGCCCCTATGGTGGCAGCCTTGAAAACCGCGCGCGCTTTGCGCTGGAGGTGGCGGCGGCCATTCGCGACCGGGTGGGCGAAAAATTCCTGATCGGCATGCGCTATACGGCGGATGAGGCAACCAAAGGCGGCATTGATGCCGAAGAAGGCATCGCCATCGGCAAACTGTTCCGCGATAGTGGCAATGTCGATTTCCTGAATGTCATTCGCGGCCAGATCCATACCGACCCCGCGATGACAGATGTGATCCCGATTCAAGGCATGAAATCCGCCCCGCATCTGGATTTCGCGGGCCGTATCCGCGCCGAGGTGGGGATGCCCACCTTCCACGCCAGCCGCATCCCCGATGTCGCCACCGCCCGCCATGCAGTGGCCAGCGGCAAGCTGGATATGGTCGGCATGACGCGGGCGCATATGACCGACCCGCATCTGGTGCGCAAGATCATCGAAGGGCGCGAGGATGATATTCGCCCCTGCGTCGGCGCGAATTACTGCCTTGACCGGATTTATCAAGGCGGCCACGCCTATTGCATCCACAACCCCTCCACGGGGCGCGAAGTGGAACAGCCGCATGCGATTGAAAAGGCGGATGCGGCCAAAAAGGTGTTGATCATCGGCGCAGGCCCTGCCGGGCTGGAGGCCGCGCGCGTGGCGGCCCTGCGCGGACACCAAGTGGTGGTGCATGAGGCCGCCCCCCATGCCGGAGGCCAGATAAGGCTGACGGCCCAGACCCCACGCCGCCGCGAGATGATCGGCATCATCGACTGGCGCTTGGCACAATGTGAAAAGCTGGGGGTTTCCATTCATTACAACAGCTTCGCGGATGAAGTTACAGTGATGGATGAAGCGGCGGATGTGGTTGTCATCGCCACAGGCGGCCTGCCCGAAACCGCCATTCTGGACAGCGGGAATGAGCTTGTCACCTCTGCCTGGGATATCCTGTCGGGCGATGCGCGCCCCGGTTCCAACGTGCTGATCTATGATGAGGCGGGCGACCCGGCGGGCCTGCAAGCCGCCGATATGGTGGTCGCGGCAGGCGGCAAGGTTGAAATCATGACCCGCGACCGCAGCTTTGCCCCCGAGGTGATGGCGATGAACCTTGTGCCCTATATGCGCACTCTGCAACGCGCCGATGCCACCTTTACGGTCACTTGGCGCGTGCTGTCGGTGCGGCGCGATGGCAATGAGCTGGTGGCAACGCTTGGCTCCGATTACGGCGATATGACCCGCGAACGCCGGGTGGATCAGCTTGTAGTCAACAATGGCACCGTGCCGCTGGATGATCTGTATTTCGCGCTGAAGCCGCAGTCAAAAAACCTTGGCGCGGTGGATTACGAGGCCTTTATCGCGCGCAATCCGCAAGCGGTGCAGGCCAATCCGGGCGGCAGGTTTGACCTTTATCGCATCGGGGATGCCGTGGCCTCTCGTAACACCCATGCCGCGATTTACGACGCGCTGCGACTGATGCGCACGATCTGAGCGCTGCCCTTGGCGGCGCTTGCCCTAGGTGCTAAAGGGGCCGAAACGCCAGAAAAGCAGCCCCGGAGGCCGATATGACAGAGGCATTGGAACACGAACGCGCCACCGCCGCCGCATGGTTTCGCAGTCTGCGCGACGAGATTGTCGCAAGTTTCGAGGCGCTGGAGGATCGTCAGACCACAGGCCCCACCGCGCATTTGCCTGCGGGCCGCTTTGAGGTGACGCAAACCAAACGCGCCGCCGAAGATGGCGCAGATGCGGGCGGTGGCCTGATGTCGGTGATGCGCGGCGGGCGGGTGTTTGAAAAGGTCGGCGTCAATATCTCCACCGTTTACGGCGATCTGGGGCCCTCTGCGCAAAAGGCGATGGCTGCGCGCGGGGTGCCGGGCATGGAAAGCGACCCGCGGTTCTGGGCCTCTGGCATCAGCCTTGTCGCCCATATGCAAAACCCCCATGCGCCTGCGGTTCATATGAATACCCGCATGTTCTGGACCCCGCATGCCTGGTGGTTTGGCGGCGGGTCCGATTTGAACCCTTGCATCGAATATGCCGCCGATACGGCGCATTTCCATGATGTGCAGCGCGCCCATCTGGCCCCGCATGGTGACGCGCTTTATGCCGAGCTGAAGGCTTGGGCGGATGAGTATTTCTTTATCCCGCATCGCAATCGCGCGCGCGGTGTCGGCGGGATTTTCATGGATGACCGGAACTCGGGCGATTGGGCTGCCGATTTCGCCCTGACCCAAGATATTGGCCGCGCCTTTCTGCCTGCCTATGTGCCGCTGGTCGATCTGCGCCGCAACACGCCTTGGACCGATGCGGATAAGGAAACGCAACTGGTCCATCGCGGGCTTTATGCCGAATATAACCTTGTCTATGATCGCGGCACCAAATTCGGCCTTGCCACCGGGCATGACGCCAATGCCGTGTTGATGAGCCTGCCACCGATGGCCAAATGGATATGATTCCGGCTTGGGTGGATGGCCGCCTGCAACCCGTTGAAAAGCTGGCCGCCCATCAGCGCGGTTTGCAGCACAAGGCTGTCTCGGTCTTTGTGCTGGCCGGGGATAGGGTGTTGATCCAGCAGCGCGCTGCCGAAAAATACCACACGCCGAACCTTTGGGCCAATACCTGCTGCACCCATCCGCATTGGGACGAGAATGACCTGACCTGCGCGCATCGCCGCCTTGCGCAGGAATTGGGGATAACCGGCCTTGCGCTGACCCCTGCGGGCGAGGTGCGCTACCGCGCCGATGTGGGCGGCGGTTTGATTGAAGATGAGGTGGTGCAGGTGTTTACCGCTCAGGCCGAGACCACCTTGCCGCTGGCGCTGAACCCCGCCGAGGTGCAGGCCGCGCGCTGGGTCGCCTTGGCTGACCTGCTGGCCGAAATCGCCGCCGCGCCGGACCGCTTTACCCCCTGGCTGCGGATTTACCTAAGCCAATACCGCGCGCAGATTTTCGGCGCCGCCTAGCGCGGTTTTCGCTGGATATCGCCCGCGCTTCGCGCCAGTCTGGCGGGGCAATAAGGGGGCAGTATCATGCGCAATTCCGACGAAATCTGGCCATTGGTCGAGGCGCATGAGGATCGCTTCATCGCGCTGGCCAATCGGGTGTTTGACACGCCGGAAGTGGCCTATACCGAAGTGAAATCCTGCGCCGCACATCTGGAGCAGTTGCAGGCGATGGGTGCGCGGATCACGCAGAACCTTGCGGATATCCCGACCGCCGTGATGGGCGAATGGGGGCAGGGTGGCCCTGTCATCGCGATTCTGGGCGAATATGATGCGCTGCCCGCCTTGGGGCAGGAGCCGGGTGTGGCCGAGCCGCGCCCGCTTGGATATGCGGGCCATGGCTGCGGGCATAACCTTCTGGGCTCTGCCGCGATGCTGGCAGCGGTGGCCTTGCGCGACTGGCTGGCGCAAACGGGCACACCGGGGCGCGTGCGTTACTATGGCTGCCCGGCAGAGGAAGGCGGGGCCGCCAAGGCCTTCATGGTGCGGGCCGGGTTGTTTGAGGATGTCGATGCCGCGATCACATGGCATCCGAATGACTATACCGGCATCATGCCGCCCGTGGCGCTTGCCAATATGCGGATAGATTTCACCTTTCACGGCCGCGCGGCCCATGCGGCGGCCAACCCGGAACTGGGGCGGTCGGCGCTGGATGCGGTGGAATTGATGAATATCGGCGTGAATTACATGCGCGAACATATGCCCGATGACGCCCGCGTGCATTACGCCTATCTGGATGCCGGGGGCGAGGCACCGAATGTGGTGCAATCAAAGGCCACGGTGCGTCAATTGATCCGGTCACGCGATAACAAGGGCTTGCGCGATCTGGTGGCGCGGGTGCGCAAGATCGGGGACGGTGCGGCCTTGATGACCGAAACGCGGGTCGAGGCGCGCGTGGTGTCTGCCGTGTCCTCCATGCTGTCTTCGCCCGTGTTAGAAGCGTTGATGGAAGCGCATATCCTTGCCTTTGGCGGGCCGGAGTTTGATGCCGCAGATCGCGCCTTTGCCGCCGAGATTCAGCGCACGCTGACCGAGGCGCATATCGCCGATACCTTCTGGCGGGCCGGGCGCGCGGTGGATAGCGGGCTGGCGCTGGCCGATTTCGTGGTGCCTTTGGCACAGATGCGGCCTGCGGGCTCCGGCTCTACCGATGTGGCGGATGTAAGTTGGGCGGTGCCAACGGTGCAGGCCTATGTGACGACTTGCGCGCTTGGCACGCCGTTTCACTCTTGGCAATTGACGGCGCAAGGCAAATCCCCCGCCGCGCATAAGGGCATGGTGCACGCGGCCCGGATCATGGCGGCAACCGGGCGTGACCTGTTTGCAAAGCCGGATGTTCTGGCGGCGGCCAAGGCCGAACATGCCGCCGCACTGGCGCGCGAGCCCTATATCTGCCCGCTGGAGCCGGATGTGATGCCACCGATCCCGCGCTGAGGCGGGGGTTTGGTCAATTGGCCCAAACGGGCAGGAAACGAGAGGATGTGGGGCATGCGGCTATATCTGGCAAGAGGCACGATTTCCATCGCGGTGGCCATCGCGCTGGAGGAGGCGGGGTTGGACTATGCCCCCGAACTGGTGGATTTTTCATCCGCCGCGCAAACCCGGCCGGCCTATCTGGCGATCAACCCCAAGGGGCGGGTGCCAAGCCTGATCACGCCTGACGGGGTTCTGACTGAAACCGGGGCGATTCTGGAGTATATCGCGGCACTGGCACCCGAGGCGCAACTGATCCCGAAACCGGCCTTCGAAGCGGCAAAGATGCGCGAGGTGATGTATTTCATCGCCTCGACCCTGCATGTGAACCACGCCCATAAAATGCGCGGCCATCGCTGGGCGGATCAAGAGGCGAGTTTTGCCGATATGCGCGCCAAGGTGCCGCAAACCATGCGCGCGGCCTGCGCCTATCTGGAGGTGGAAGCGATGCGCGGCCCCTTTGTGCTGGGCGAACGGGTGTCGCTTGCCGATGCCTATCTGTTTGTCGCCTGCACATGGCTTGCCGGGGATGAGGTGGATGTGACAGGCTTTCCAAAGCTTTACGCCTTCATGGCCGCGATGGAGGGCCGGGCCTCGGTGCGGGCCGTGCGGGCGCGGGGCTGGCTGTGACGTCTGGCGGAAAGGGGGCGGTTTTTCGGTGAAAAACCGAACGCCCTGCGGGCGTGCCTCCGGCGGAGGTATTTTTGCCAAGATGAAATCAGCCTTGGTCTAGCTGTTCTTGATCCATGCGCCGAGACGGGCGAGGGCAGAGGGGTTTGCGCCTTTCTCCTCGGCCCGGTCGGCGGCATTGAGCAGGCGATACATGCCGCGCAGGGCGAGCCAGCGCAGGGGTTCGGGTTCCCACAGGCGCGGGGGGCGGTTGACCCATGGCAGGCGGGTCAGCGCGGTGTCGCGGTTCAGGGCAAGGTCTGCCAAGGTGCGGCCCGCGAGATTGGCGGTGGACACACCCACCCCGACATAGCCGCCTGCCGAGCCGATCCGGGTGTCGGGGTCGAATTCCACCCTTGCGCACCAGTCACGCGGCACGCCGAGGCTGCCGCACCAGGCATGATCAATCGGGGCCATGGCGGCGGCGGGGAAATGGCGGCGCAGGGTGGCGATCAGGCGGCGGATGGTTTCATCATCCGGGGTGCCGTTGTCATCCAGCCGGTTGTTGAACCGGTAGGGGATGCCGCGACCGCCGACCGCGATGCGGCCATCCTCGGTGCGTTGGCAATAGCAATAGGCATTGGCGAAATCGCCCACGATTTCATAGCCTTGCCAGCCGATCTTTGACCAAACCGCGGCAGGAAGCGGGGCGGTGATGATTTGCGCGGAATTCAGGGGCAGCAAGTCGCGCCCATGGCCGGGGATCCGGGCGGTGAAGCCTTCGGTCGCGCGCAGGATGGTGCGGGCGGTGACGGTGCCGCGCGTGGTCTGGACCCGGCCGGGGTGGATGGCGGTGACGCGGGTGTGTTCGGCGATGCGGGTGCCTTGCGCCTCGACCATGCGGGCCAGCCCTTGCACCAGTTTGGCCGGTTGGATGCGGGCGGTATTGGGGATGCAGAGCGCGCCCAAGCTGTTGGGGATGCGCAGCCGTTGCGCGGTTTGCGCCGCTGTCAGCAGGGCAAGCCCGCTTTCGCCCCACTGTCTGCGGCTTTGGTATTCTGCCTGCATGCGGGCCAGTTGCGCGGGGTTGGTGGCGATCAGCAATTCATCGGTGCGGCGGATATCGGCGTCGATCCCGGCGTCTTTGGCGGTGGAGATGATCTCTTCGACCGTGCCCAGCATGGCCTGCACCATGGCGCGGACGGCGGCTGCATCGCTTTGCGCAAGATAGCGGTCGTGGTTCCAGGCAAAGCCCCCAGTCAGCCAGCCGCCATTGCGCCCCGATGCGCCAAAGCCTGCAAATTCCGCCTCTAGGATCAGGATCTTCAGGGTCGGGTCGGCGCGGTGCAGGTAATGCGCGGCCCAAAGCCCGGTAAAGCCTGCACCGATGATGCAGATATCGGCATCGCTGTCGCCCGCCAGCGGGGCGCGCGGTTTTGGCGTGCCGATCTGGCGATACCAGAAAGAGGTGGCGCCGGTCTGTTCGGGCCAGGGTGTGGGTGTGGTTTTCATCCGCGCAGCATGGCGCGGGGCCGGGGGCGGGGCAAGCCCTGCCGCGCCAAGGTTGCCCCTTGCCAGATTGAAAAATCCGGCGCTAGGATAGCAGCATTTAACGACGACCATTAAAGGACAGACAGATGTGGGACTTTAGCATTTCGCAGGCGCTGGGGCTGATGCGGCGCACGGCACCGTTTTTGATGTTTCGGGTGATTGTGTATTTCGGCATCACTGCCGCTTTGGTGATTGTCACGGGCACCGGCGCAGGGCTTGGCTGGGGCATTGGCAATTTCGGCGATGAGGAGTTTCGCGCCACCGCAACGGGTTACGGCGCGCTTGGGGGCTTTGGCCTGACCGCTGGTGTCATCTTCTTTTTCCGCGATTACCTGCTTTATATCGTCAAGGCGGGCCATATCGCCGTCATGGTCGAATTGATGACGGGGGGCGAGGTGCCGGACGGGCGCGGCCAGATCGACTATGCCAAGGAGGTGGTGAAGGCCCGCTTTGGCGAGGCATCGGCCCTGTTCGCACTGGACCGGGTGATCAAAGGCGTGGTGGGGGCCATAACCGGGCTGGTGCAGGGCCTGATGTCAATCCTGCCGATTCCGGGGTTGAGCAATATCATGGGCGTGGTGCGTGCCTATCTGCGGGTTGCCGTGGGGCTGGTGGATGAGGTGATCCTGGCCCATGCAATCAAGACGCGGGCCACCAACCCTTGGGCCAGCGCGCGCGAGGCGCTGGTGCTTTACGGGCAGAACGCGCGGCCCATGCTGATCAATGCGGCTTGGCTGACGGCGATCGTTTACGGCCTTAGTTTTGTGGTGTTTTTGCTGATGCTCGCCCCGGCGGCGGCGATTGTCTATCTGATGCCGGGGGCATGGTCGGCGGGGGGGCTGGTCTTTGCGATCATCTTTGCCTGGGCGGTGAAGGCCGCGCTGATCGAACCCTTTGCGATTGCGTGTCTGTTGCAGGTGTTCTTCAAAGTCACCGAAGGCCAGCGCCCGAACCCGGAATGGGAGGCGAAACTGGACAAATTGTCGGATAAATTCCGGGGCATGGCGGCCAAGGCATCGGCTTGGGTGACAGGGGCAGGCCGCAACGCAGCCCCCGGCAAGGAGCTGTGACATAAAAGCGGTCAGCGGCGGTGCAGCGTCTGTTGCCCATGGCGCGGTTCTGTGGCATCACCTAAGGCAACAGCAACTAAACCAATGAGTTCAGCCATGACCGATTTTGCCGCTCGTCGGACCATGATGGTCGATACGCAGGTGCGCCCGTCTGACGTGACCAAGTTTCCGATCATCGAAGCGATGCTTTCGGTCCCGCGAGAGGCCTATGTCGGCGCGGATCAGCTTGAGGCGGCCTATGTCGGCAAGAACCTGTCCTTGGGGCAGGGGCGCGTGATGCTGGAACCGCGCAGCTTTGCCAAGCTGCTGGATGCGGTGGATGTGCAACCGCATGAGGCCGTGCTCGATCTGGGCTGTGGCTATGGCTATTCCACAGCGGTGGTTGCGCGTCTGGCCGAAGCGGTTGTGGCCGTGGAAGAAGATGCCACAATGGCCGCCGATGCGCAGGGCCGTTTGTCGGCGCATGGGGTTGATAATGCCGCCGTTCTTGCCGCGCCTTTGGCGGAAGGTGCCGCAAAGCACGGCCCCTATGACGTGATCTTGGTGCAGGGCGCGGTGGAAACCGTGCCCGAGGCGCTGCTGGCCCAGTTGAAAGACACGGGCCGCATTGCCGCGATTTTCATGGAAGGCAGCCTTGGCGTGGCGCGGATCGGGCATAAGTCTGAACAGGGCGTCACATGGCGCTATGCGTTCAACGCCTCTGCCCCGGTTTTGACGGGCTTTGAAAAAGCGACGGCTTTCGCGCTTTGATGCGTATAACGCCAAAGCTTTGACAGAATGGGACGGCAGGTATGAAATCTATTGGCAAGTTGATGCGCGTGGCGGTTCTTGGGGCTGTGCTGGGGGTGCCGCAGCTTGCCTCGGCGGAAAGCCTGGCCGATGCCTTGATCGCGGCCTATCGTCAGTCAAATCTGCTGGATCAGAACCGCGCCGTTTTGCGGGCTGCCGATGAAGATGTGGCGCAAGCGGTGGCCAGCCTGCGCCCCACGCTGACCCTGCGGGCGGGGGCAAGTTATACCGACTATCTGAACAGCGACTCGGCTGATGGGCTTTCTGCGACATTGTCGCTGGTGGCGGAAATGACGCTGCTGGATTTCGGGCGCAATGCGGCCACGATCGCCGCCCAGAAGGAAACCGTTCTGGCCGCACGTCAGACCTTGCTGAATGTAGAGCAAGAGGTTCTGCTGAATGCAGTGTCAGCCTATGTCACGCTGCAACAGGCGCAAGACACCGTGGCGCTGCGCGAAGGCAATGTGCGGCTGATCAATCAGGAATTGCGCGCTGCCAATGACCGGTTTGAGGTCGGCGAAATCACCCGGACCGATGTGGCGATTGCCGATGCGCAGCTTGCTTCGGCGCAGGCGGTTCTGGCCTCGGCGCAGGGTGATCTGGCCATCGCGCGTGAAAATTACAAGCTGGCGATCGGGCATTACCCCAAAAGCCTGAGCCGCCTGCCCAAGGCCCCCAGCACCGCAAAATCGCTGGCCGAGGCGAAAACCATCGCGCTGCGCGGTCATCCCCGCATTCGTCAGACGCAGCATGAGGTGGCCGCCGCCGAATTTGGCATCGCGCTGGCCAAGGCGAATATGGGTCCAAGCCTGACGGGCGGGGCGACCCTGACCGATAATTCGGCGAATACCGACAATTTCGGCCTCTCTCTTACGTTGAACCAGACGCTGTATAATGGCGGGCGCAGCTCGTCGCTGTATCGGCAGGCCTTGGCGCGGCGTGATTCTGCGCGTTCGGGCCTGCATCAGGTGGGCCGCGTGATTGAACAAGGCGTCGGGCAGGCTTGGTCCTCTATCGAGGTGGCGCGCGCGGGCATCGCCGCCAGCGACCGGCAGATTAGCTCGGCCCAGACCGCTTATAACGGTGTGCGCGAAGAGGCAAAGCTGGGCGCACGCACCACGCTGGATGTGCTGAACGCGGAACAGGAATTGCTGGACGCCCGCACCGCACGGCTCAGCGCGGAGGCCAATCTGTATATCGGGGTTTATTCGCTTTTGTCGGCAATGGGCCTGTTGACGGTGGATCACCTGAAACTGGGAATCCCGACCTATGACCCCGAAGGCTATTACAACGCGGTGAAAAACGCGCCGGCGACCTCGTCGCAGGGGAAGCGTTTGGACCGGGTTTTGAAAGCAATCGGCAACTGATTGTCACCCAAATGGCGACAATTGTTGATTTAATCGGAAATCGTTAACTGCATGCCGCCCTATTCCTTGTCACAGCTTAGGCTTGGCGCTAAAGTTTACGCGAGGATAAAGGGCAGGGTATCATGTCAGAACCTATGAGTTCCGGTGAAATTGAGGATGTTCTGTCCTCCATCCGCAGGCTGGTGTCTGAAGACCTGCGGCCTGCGACCCCTGCACCTGCCGCACAGAAATCCGCTGGCCCCGATACCGCCGCGCCCAAGCCCAAAGTGGCAGATGCCTCTGGCAAGCTGCTGCTGACCCCTGCGCTGCGCGTGGTGGGGCAGGCAGAGGCAACGCTGCCCCCGGCACGCCCAAGTGCCGCGGCCCCGGTTGCCCCGGCCCCGCAAGCGCTGAATGATCAGCACGGCGATGACCCCTTTGCCGATGACGCCCAAGCCTCTGGCGAAGAGGCCGACGACGCCGAATTGGACTGGGACGATGTCGACCCGGCACCGACAGCGGATGCAGAGGCCGAGGATTGGTTGCCCGAAGAGGCCCCGATGCAGGTCGATCATGAATTGCCCGATTGGGATATGCCCAAACCGGCCCCCAAATCCGCCCCCAAATCCGATGCCGCGACAGAGTTGAACCGCGTGGTCAGCGAAATCGGGGCCGCCGTCCATGATGATGCCGATGAGTGGGAACCGGAAACCGGCGACACGCCGATGTCTGCGATGTCATGGAAGGCCCCGGAATGGGTAGAGGAGGCCGAAGTCGTCGCCGATAGCGTCGAGGCCGCCGAACGCGATGCCGTGGCCCGTGCGCTGGCCGACAAGGCCGAAGCCGCCGCCGTGGCCGAGATCATGGCCCGCGCCGCCGCCGCCAAGGCAGAGGCAGAGGCCAAGGCCAAGGCCCAAGCCACAGAGGCGCCGCCCCGCGAAGACAGCAAGGCAACGCCCGACCCCGACCTGTTTGCCGAGGATGAGGGCTATTTTGATGAAACCGTGCTGCGCGATCTGGTGCGCGACCTGATCCGCGAGGAGTTGAGCGGCACTTTGGGCGAGCGCATCACCCGCAATGTGCGCAAACTGGTGCGGGCCGAGATCAACCGCGCCCTGACCGCGCGGGATTTTGACTAAGGCCCGGCCATTTGCGGCCACGCGAAATGCCACACCCCAGACATGAAAAAACGCGCCCGAGCAGAGGGCGCGTTTTGTCGTTGTGAACCTAGAGAGCTTAGGCTGCTTCAGCCTGCTCCAGCGCGTTGCGGCGCTCTGATTCCTCGCGGGACAAGGCGACAGAGGTGCGGATGCCTTTGGAAACGAATTCCATCAAGCCTTTGACCACACGCTCGTTCGGATCAATGCCCGCGCAGGACAGCACTTCGCGCCCGTCGCGCGACCGTGCCCAGCGGGCGATTTGATCAGGGCCATTCCCATATTTCTTGTCATCCGCGATGGCATCATCCAAGGCTGCCAGAACCACGGCAGCAAAGAGCTTGCGCGCGCGCTGCCCTTGTTCAAAGTTGAAAGCGGTTCCATCCACGAAATCCAGCATCAGGTCGTCCTATTCTTGCTCTTGCGTTTTTTGACGTCCGCGCAATATGACTATTTCCACACGATTCGGCATCCCCCTTTACGCATACCTCTCATGCGCTGAACGCATGGCTCAAGGTCGAGACTACCGTATCTTGTAAGCTTGTCGGCGCTAACAGGGGTATATATAGGGGCTTTCTAAATCCCTTCAACTTTTCGACAAGGTTTTGTCATAATGCCCAAGATCAACGGTAACGAAATAAAGCCCGGCTTTGTGCTGGAACATGACGCGGGCCTTTGGGCAGCGGTCAAAGTGAATATTGTGAAGCCCGGCAAAGGCGGCGCTTTTGCGCAGGTGGAGCTGAAAAACCTCCGCGATGGGCGCAAGCTGAATGAGCGGTTCCGGTCCGAAGACAAGGTGGAACGCGTCTCGCTGGAGAATAAAGACCAGCAATTCCTCTATGAAACCGATGGAATGTTGGTGTTCATGGACAATGAGACATTTGAGCAGATCGAACTGCCGGCCGACCTTTTGGGCGACCGCCGCCCCTTCTTGCAAGATGGCATGATGGCGACGGTGGAATATTACGGCGAAGAGGCGCTGTCGATGCGGCTGCCGCAAAAGGTAAAGTGCCGGATCGTGGAAACCGAACCGGTGCAAAAGGGGCAAACCGCCGCCAACAGCTTCAAACCGGCGATCCTCGACAATGGTGTGCGCATCATGATCCCGCCGTTTATCGGCGTGGATGAAGAGATCATCGTTCACACGGAATTGATGGAATATTCCGAACGCGCCTGAAAAGGGCTATGCGGTGCCGAGGAAACGCACCTCGGCATCGCCGGCCATCATGTCGTCTGTCACCCGGTCAAAGCGCAGATGGGCGATGGCTTCGCCGCCACTTTGGGTGAACACCTGTCCCACCGCTTTGCCATCTGCCGTGATCTCGGCCCCAATCCCCACCATCCTGGAGACCGCAATCCGCGCAATGCCTTTGCGCAACTCGGTCTTGTGCTTCATGCGGGCCGTCACCTCTTGGCCGACATAGCAGCCCTTGCGGAAATCGACGCCATGCAAACGCTCAAACCCCCATTCAAGGATGTAGCTTTCGTTGGGGATCAGTTCCAGATTGGCCTCGGGGATCAGATGTTTGACGCGCAGGTCCTGCCAATCAATGCGCATCGGGCCGCCTTTGGCCGTGCCATAGTGCCGCCAGCCAAGGGCAGGGTGGCGCGGGTCGGCGAAACCTGCGTCCGGCGCGGTGCCAAGGCCGCAGGTCACATGCAGGCCGGGTTGAGGGGTCAGTTGCACATCGGCGCGCAGCCGATACATGCCAAGCCGTTTCAGAACATCCTCGGCCATCAGCAACGGCAGGTCCAGCAGCAAGGTCTCTGCCGTGTTGACGACAAAGAAATCGGCCAGATATTTGCCCTGCGGCGACAGAAACCCGGTCCAGACCAACCCCGGCGCGCGGCCAAGCGGCAAGACATCATTCGTCACCAGCCCTTGTAGGAAACCTAGGGCATCTTTGCCGGTCACACTGGCCAACAGGCGGGCGTCTGCTTCTTCCCCGATCATGTCCATTCTCCTTTCGGCAGAACTATAGGCCGGACGCGAAAGGCCGCAACCGGTTCACGCCTGAAACTGCAATTTGCACAGATTGGCATAGAGCCCGGAGCGGCCCAGCAATTCCTCATGCGTGCCGCTGTCAACGGCGCGGCCCTGATCCATCACCACGATGCAATCGGCATCGCGAATGGTGGCCAGCCTGTGCGCGATGACAAGCGTTGTGCGGCCCCGTGCGGCCTTGGACAGCGCCTCGGCCACCAGGGCCTCGGATTGGGCGTCCAGCGCGCTTGTCGCCTCGTCCAGCAGCAGCACAGGCGTATCGCGCAGCAGGGCGCGGGCAATGGCCACGCGCTGCCGCTGCCCCCCCGACAGGCCAGAGCCGCGCGGCCCGGCCGGGCTGTCCAGCCCGCGGGGCAGAACATTGACGAATTCGGACACATGGGCCGCATCCATCGCGGCGCGCAACTCTGCTTCGGGCAGATCATGGCCAAGTGCGATATTTTCGCGGATGGTTTCATCAAACAGCGCGGCATCCTGCGTTACCACGGCAAACTGGCTGCGCAGATCAGGCAGGGCCAAAGTGCCGATATCCACCCCATCCAGCAAAATCTGCCCCGATTGCGGCAGGGCCATCGCTGTCAGCAGGTTGAACACGGTGCTTTTGCCCGCGCCCGAGGCCCCGACCAAAGCGGTGATCTTGCCCGCCTCGGCGGTAAAGCTGAGCCCGCGCAGCACCGGGTTTTCGCCATAGCTGAACTGAATGTCTTGCAGCACGATCTGCGGCGCGCGGTTCGGGTCGGGCAGGCGGCCCGTTGCCGCCGGGCGCGGGGCGGGATGGGTATCAAACAGGTGGAACAGACGCTCCAGGCTTGCTGCCGCAACTTGCCAGAACCCAGCCATATCACCCATGCGCCGCAACGGTTGAAATGTCAGCGCCATCGCGGAAAAGAAGGCCATGAAGTCGCCGATCGTCCGCTCGCCGTTGATGATCTGCGACCCGCCCAGCATCAGAACGGTGAAAAAGCCGATGCCGGTGATCACGTCAATCAAGGCCGGGATGGTTGAGCGCCCCATAGCCATGCGGATTTCAGCCCGGATGATCCGGTTGACGATGGTTTCAAAACGGCTGGTCTGATAAGCCTCCATCCCGTTCAGCTTGACCGCCTGAATACCGTGAAACACCTCATCCAGACGGGTGGCGCGGTTGCCCGCCTCATTCCGCATGGCGGCGGTCTTGCGCCGGATATAGCGCTGGACGATCAGGGCCGGGGCGATCAACAGCGGCGCACCTATCATCGCGGCCAAGGTCCAGACCGGATCAATCGCGATGGCAACGGCAAACAGCCCGATCAGCGAAATCGTATCGCGCCCGACCCCCATGATCACGGTCGACCAGACCCCTTGCACGGCCATAGTGTCGCCTTGCACCCGCTCTATCAGCGCGCCGGGGGGATTGGTTTGGAAAAAGCTCGCGTCCAAGGTCAGGATATGACGCAGCAAATCCACCTGCATCGCCGAGGAGGAGCGCTGCGCGATGATGGTCAACAAGGTCTTTGAGGTGATCGAAGTAATTGCCCGCAGCACGAACAGGCCCAGAATCCCAAAGCCAACCCAGATCAGCGCCGCTTCTCCGCCATCGGAAAACACCTTGTCAAACAGCGGCTTGAGCATGTAGCTCAGCGCGCCCAAAGTGCCCCCCTCGATCATCATGACACCAAAGACCAGCGCCATCAGCCAGCGATAGCGATACAGATACCCCCGCCACAGCCGCCCGAAAAGCTGGGAGGAACGATATGGGTTCAAAGGCGCTTTTTGGGTCACTGTGGTGCCAGATCTAAGGAGCAGTTGGGGCTGGTGTATCCCGGATTGGCGGCGGGCCGCAAGGCGCGGGGTTTTCGATGGGAGCGCGCTTGACCTTGGGCATGGCGGGGCCTAGCACTTTGGGCAATCGCTTTGCAGGAAAGAACCGCCCTGATGAAACCCGCCTCTACCATGCATGCCGCCCCATTCCCCGCCGCCACTTTGGCCCATGGCCGCCCCTATCTGGCCATTCCCGGCCCTTCGGTGATGCCCGACCGGGTGTTGCGTGCCATGCACCGCGCCGCGCCGAATATTTATGAGGGGGAGCTGCATGACAAGGTTGCCACGATCTGGCCGCGCCTGCGGGCCGTGGCGCGCACGTCCCAGCATTGTGCCATCTATATCGGCAACGGCCATGCGGCATGGGAAGCGGCGAATGCCAATCTGTTCAGCCGGGGGGACAAGGCGCTGGTGCTGGCGGTGGGGCGGTTTGGTATCGGCTGGTCGGAATCGGCGCGGGCCATGGGGGTGGATGTCGAGGTGCTGGATTTCGGCAAATCCTCTCCCGTTGATCTGGCGCGGATAGAGGCGGCGTTGCGTGCCGACAGCGCGCATAAGATCAAGGCCGTGTTGGCGACGCAGGTTGATACCTCCAGTTCCATCAAGACCAATGTGCAGGCGCTGCGCGCGGTGCTGGATGCCGTGGGCCACCCCGCGCTTTTGGCGATTGACTGCATCGCCAGCCTTGGCTGCGATGAATACCGGATGGATGACTGGGGCGTCGATCTGACGGTCGCTGCCAGCCAAAAGGGGCTGATGACACCGCCGGGCCTTGGATTTCTGTGGTTTTCCGACAAGGCGCGAGAGCGCTGCCGCGGCAATGACCTGCGCACCCCCTATTGGGATTGGGAGCCGCGGGCCTTTGGCACCGAGTTCTGGCAATTTTTCTGCGGCACCGCCCCCACGCATCATCTCTATGGGCTGGATGAGGCGCTGACCATGCTGGACGAGGAGCGGCTGGAAAACGTCTGGGCGCGGCATCGCGCGCTGGCGGGGGCGGTTTGGGCCGCTTTTGACACATGGCACAGCGGCAACCCCAATATCGCGATGAATGTGGCAAAAGCGTCGGATCGCGGCTGGTCCGTCACCGCCGCGCGCATTGGTGGCAATGATGCCACGCGCCTGCGCCAATGGTGCGAACAACAGGCCGGGGTGACGCTGGGCATCGGGCTGGGCATGGCGATGCCGGGCGATCCGGCGTGGCACGGCTTTTTGCGGGTGGCGCATATGGGCCATGTCAGCGCCCATATGACGCTGGGCGTGCTGGGCGTGATGGAAACCGGCATGCAAGCCTTGGGCATCGCACATGGCGAAGGCGGCGTGCTGGCCGCGACGCGGGCGCTTTCAGCGCGCTAGGGGTGCTTGAATTTCTTCTGAAATTAAGTTATATATTGTTTCAGGAGAAATCACCATGACCACCCACTTGCACAAAGCTGCCCAAGCCCCCGCCACCACACCCGGCCATGTCGCGGCCAAAGCCGTGGTCAATGCCGCGCGCGAACTGGGCCTGTCGCAGCGCGATCTGGCCCAGACGCTTGGCCTGTCGGAACCCAGCATCAGCCGCATGAAAAGCGGTGGTTTCGCGCTGGATGGCAAGCCGCTGGAACTGGCGCTGTGCCTGATCCGGGTGTTCCGGTCGCTGGATGCGCTTGCCGGGGGCGAATCCGCAGTGATCCGGGGCTGGATGGCGAACCCGAACCATGATCTGGGCGGCCACCCCAAGGCGCTGATCGCGCAGGCCACCGGGCTGATTGATGTGATGAACTATCTGGACGCCGCGCGTGCCCCCGTTTGACGCAAGCCTGCGCCCTCTAAAGGCCGGGTTGTGGCGGATTATCGAAGGGCAATTCCGATCCTCCACCATCCGCATCGTCGACACATTCGAAGAACATGACATGCTGGAAGCACTGCTGGAGGCCAGCAAGCCCCCGGTGCCAGAGGAGTGCCGGCACCTTGATTATCAATTCTGGTCGCCGTTTCGCTATGGCTGCTATCCGCGCGACTCGCGGTTTCGGCGGCGCGGGCGCACGCCGGGGGTCTGGTATGGCTCTGAGGCGCCGATCACCGCATTGTGCGAGATGATCTGGGGCATGTTGCGGTTTTTCCGCGCGTCTGAGGGCACGCCTTTGCCGCGCCGCGCCATCGAATACACCGCCGTCCAGGCCGATATTCAAACGCCGTTGATGCTGGACCTGACGGCGCCGGACTGGGCCGGGGCCGGGCGCTGGACGGACCCCGATGATTACAGCGATTGCCTTTCGCTTGCTGACGACCTGCGCGCGGCGGGCGGCGAGGCGATCCGCTATGCCTCCGTCCGCGCGCCGGATGGGGCGGCGAATGTGGCCGTGCTGACCTGCCGCGCCTTTGCCACCCCGCGCCCGATTGCTTTGCAGACATGGCATGTGATCTATGCCGAGGCGCTGATCCGTGCCAGTTGCGAAACCGATAAATCGCGGCATAGCTTTGCCATTTCAAACACGAGCCTTGCTTTTAAATCATAGGCTTATGGCGTGACATTAAACCAATGTCTAAAGCCAGTTCTTGAATTTGAAATAGCCATAGGTCGCCAGGGCCAGCGCCAGCATCGCGATCAGGGATGCGGTAAACCCATGCGTCCAGCCAAGCCCCGGCATCGCCCCGAAATTCATCCCGAAGATCGAGGCGATCAGCGTGGCGGGCAAAAAGATCACCGCCGCGACCGAGAAGATCTTGCTGATATTTGTCTGTTCGATGTTGATCATGCCCAATGTGGCATCCAGCAAGAAAGTGATCTTGGAGGCCACGAAATTCGCGTGATCGGTCAGGGATTTCACGTCATTGGTCAGCGTTCTGGCGCGTTCATGCAGCTCGGGCGTGGCGCTGTGCCGGGTCAACACCTGCGCCAGATAGCCCGCGAGGCGATCCAATGTCAGCAAACTGTCGCGGATGTTGGAATTCAGGTTGCCCATCTGGCCCACCTTTTCCAGAACCGACTGATAATCCTGATGTTTGCGGTCCTTCGCCAGTTTGAACAGACGGCGGGATTGCGTATCAATATCGGCCGCCGCGCGTTCCAGAATATCGGCCTGCCGGTCAATCACCGCCTCCAGCAGCGCCAGCAGCACGGCCAAAGGGTTGCTCATTTCCAGCCGCGTTGCATGGGCGCGCGGCGGGAAAGAGGTGAACACCCGCGGGTTGTGATAGCGGATCGTCACCAGATGCGACGGCGTCAGCACAAAGCTGACAGGCCCCATCACCGGGTCGCCGCCATCGGAATTGGCAGGCAGCAGGGCGGTCATATAGGTGGCATGTTCAAACGTATACAGCCGCGAGGAAATCTCGATCTCGCGCATTTCGTCTTCGGTCGGGATGTCGCACCGGGTTTCGGCCTCGACGGCGTTTTCCTCGGCAAGCGTGGGTTCGCACAGATCAATCCACACCGCCCCGTCCAGCGTGGTGCCGTTGGGGTGAAGGATGCCGTTTTCAAGTTTGTAAGTCGTCAGCATGGCGCACCTGAGTTGGGGGGCGTGTGGCCCCCCATATGCGCTTTATTTACCCTGTTTGGCCAGCCATTCCGTCATCCAGGCAATTTCGGCCTCTTGGGCGGCAATCACGCCTTCGGCCAGTTTGCGCACCTCGGGGTCGGTGCCATATTGCAGCACGACCCGCGCCATATCGACAGCGCCTTGGTGGTGCGGGATCATGCCCCGGATGAAATCAACATCCGCATCCCCGGTCAGCGGGACGGCCATATCGGCATGCATCTTGGCATTCGCTTCCGTATAGGCCAGCGACGAGGGGCTTTGATCGCCCGTCATCTGATGCCCGCTGTGGTCCACAGTCTGGGCCAGCGCAGGCAGCGGCAGGGCAAGAGCAAGAACAAGCGTCAGGGTTTTCATATCGGCCTCATGTCAGGGTGATGCGATGATCTGTGAAAGATTCCGGCAGGGGGAAGGCAAATCAAGCTTATGTGATGGGCCTGTCAGACGGGGGCAGGGCCTTCACCTTTGGATTGGCATGGCCTATCCTATCCGTATGACGTGTGATTTTACCGGAAATTTCCGATGACACAAACCGCCAGGCGCCGCCCCGTGATCGGGATCATCGGCAATATGAACCTGCTGAACGAATCCTATCCCGTCCATGCCGGGGGAACGATGAACAGCGAAGCCGTCTCGAAGGTGGCGGGCTGTTTGCCGATCATCATCCCGTCTGATCCGCGCTTTGTCAGCGTGGCGGAGTTGCTGGAGTTGTGTGACGGCTTCCTGCTGACAGGGGGCCGCCCGAATGTGCATCCCAGCGAATATGGCGAGGATGAAACCCCCGCCCATGGCGATTTTGACCGCTGCCGCGATGCGATCACGCTGCCTTTGGTGCGGGCCTGTGTCGAACGCGGCCAGCCCTTCATGGGGATTTGTCGCGGCTTTCAAGAGGTGAATGTGGCGATGGGCGGCTCTCTTTACCCCGAAATCCGCGATCTGCCGGGGCGGATGAACCACCGCATGCCGCCCGATGGCACGATCGAGGAAAAATTCGCCCTGCGCCATTGCGTGCGCTTTGCCCCCGGCGGGGTGTTTGCAAATCTGATGGGCGCGGAAGAGGTGATGACGAACACGCTGCACGGGCAAGGCATTTGCCGCCCCGGCGCGCGGGTGGTGGTGGATGGCCACGCCCCCGATGGCACGCCCGAGGCGATCTATATCAGCGGCGCGCCGGGTTTCACCCTGTCGGTGCAATGGCACCCCGAATGGAACGCCGAGGCTGACCCGGTTTCGCGCCCCTTGTTCACCGCCTTTGGCGCCGCAGCGGCGGAATGGGCCGCAGGTCAGCGCCCCGTGGCACAAGCTATGGCCGGGGCATGACGCCTTAAACCTCTTGCCTTCCCCTTGCTGGAACCCCGTAGACGGGGGCTTTGTGACGGAAAACAAGGGGGCCCATGTGACAAAACAGATCAACGCACGCCGTTTGGCTTTGGGGGCTGCCGGCCTTGCGCTGGCTTTGGCGGCTTGGGCCGTCTGGCCGGGCAAGACAACAGTCAGCGCCGCGACAGAGGTTGTTATCCCGCTGCTTGGCCCAGAGGCGCAGCAAGGGGCTGCGCTTTACACCGCGAACTGCGCGGCCTGTCATGGGGAAAACGGGCTGGGCGTGGAGGGCGCAGGCCCGCCGTTTCTGCACAAGATCTATGAACCATCTCACCATGGCGACGGGGCGTTTTATGTGGCCGCTTTGCAAGGGGTCAGGGCGCATCACTGGCCCTATGGCGATATGCCCCCGGTCGAAGGCATCACCGAGGCCGATGTCGCAGCGATCCTGCTTTATGTGCGGGCTTTGCAGCAGGCCAATGGCATCTTTTGATCGCCGTGGAAGCCGATGAAAAAAGGCGGGTCCGTTTGGCCCGCCTTTCCCGACAACATCAATGCCTTATGGCGTTGTCTTGTTTTCCGGCAGCAAGATCACCGGGCTGGTTGTTGTGGTGCTTTGGCTCGGTTGCGCCGGGGTGGTGACCATCGGAGTGGTGGTCGTGGCCTTGGCCGTGGTCGCTGCGTCTGTTGTCGGTGCCGTTGCGGCCTCTGCCATCGGTTTTGGCTGATAGGTGACGGTCTTGATTTCCAGCTCCGGCACGGCGGGCTTTGGCTTTGCCTTGGCCACAACCTTTTTCGGTTTTGGCGGCGTCGGGATTTTCAAGCCTTTGGGCATGGAGCCATCGGCATTCAACACCAGAACATTGGCACCGGGCTGCACCCGTTGGTTCAGGTCAATCACGTCTTGCTGGATCATGCGGATACAACCCGACGAGGCGTTCTTGCCGATCGACCACCAATCGGGTGTGCCATGGATGCGATAGCCATAATCGCGCCCGTTCGACAAAAGATAGATCGCCCGCGCACCCAAGGGGTTGGTGGGGCCGCCGGGTTGGCCGTCTTTCCATTTCTCCAGCTTTGGGCTGCGCTCGATCATTTCGGGGGGCGGCGTCCATGTCGGCCAGTTCTTGGTCTGCGACACCACAGCCTCGCCCGCCCATTCAAAGCCGGATTTGCCGACCGAGATGCCATAGCGGATCGCCTTGTTCGGCCCTGTCACGAAATAAAGGAACTTCTGGCCGGGGTGAATGATGATGGACCCGGCAGGGCGGTCGGTTTGATAGGCCACCTCTTGCCGGCGATAGGCTTCTGGCAGCTTGTCCAAAGGCACCGCCGGCACCGGGATCGCGCCGTCCATCCGGGCGACATAGGCAACCTCGGCCGGTTCCACCGGGGCGCTGCGTTTGGCGGCGGCAGGATCGGCAGGGGTGGTTGCCACCGGGGCCACACAGGCAGAAAGCGCCAGACTGAACGCCACAGGCAGGCCAAGGATACGAAACGGGATGCCGAAGCTGCGCATATGGATATACCTTCACTATGCCGCAAGATGCGGATTCTTTCATTGTTTCCTTGAATAGAACAAAGGGGCCAGAGGGTCAAAGCCGATTGGCCCGCAGATGAACGGATTTCCGCCGAAACCGGGGAACGCCGCGGCTAGAGCGCGGTTCTGAGGTGCCAAAGCTCGGGGAAAAGCTGCACCTCCAGCATTTTACGCAGATATTGCACGCCTGAGGTGCCGCCCGTGCCACGCTTGAAACCGATGATCCGTTCAACCGTGGTCACATGATTGAAGCGCCAGCGGCGGAAATAGTCTTCGAAATCAACGAGTTTCTCGGCCATCTCATAGGCTTCCCAATGGGTTTCGGGATCGCGGTAGATGGTTTCCCACAGGGCCTGCACGCCCGCATCGGCAACCCAAGGCTGCGAGAGGTCGCGGGTGATCACGTTTTCGGGAACGGGCAGGCCTTTGCGGTGCAAATGGCGCAGCGCCTCATCATAAAGGCTGGGGCGGGCAAGTTCGGCCAGCAAAAGCGCGGTGACATCGGCGCGATGCACATGCGGGCGCAGCATCGCCGGGTTGCGGTTGCCGACCGCGAATTCGATCAACCGGTATTGGTGGCTTTGAAACCCCGAGGATTGGCCGAGATCATCGCGAAAGCGGGTATATTCCGACGGGGTCATGGTGCGCAGCACATCCCAGGCGGAATTGAGTTGCTCAAAGATACGGGCGATGCGCGACAGCATCTTGAACGCCGGGCGCAGGTGGTCGGCGGCAATGGCGGACCTTGCGGCGGTCAACTCATGCAGGGCCAGCCGCATCCAGAGTTCGGATGTCTGGTGCTGGATGATGAACAGCATTTCATCATGGGCACTGCTGCGCAGGGTCTGGGCGGTCAGGATCTTGTCGAGGTTGAGGTAGTCGCCATAGGACATGCGGCCATCAAAGGACATTTCGGCGCCATCGGTGGCGGGGTCAAGCGGGGCGGTCATCGGGCATTTGGGGGGGGTCATTGCGGGCTCTCCATCGGTCAAAGGGGGCCAGCGTTGGGCTGGCCACTAGCGGGGACAGGCGGCAAAGCGGGTGCTGAGCACCGAAAACCCCGAAAGCCTGCGCCAAAGCGCCGCCCAGCCTGCGGGGGCGCAAAGCGGTATCTGCCCGGTGGAGCCATGGCTTTGGGGAATGGTTTCAGAAGGGTAGCGGCCGGTTTCCACGCCCAGCGGCTGCGCGCGTGGTGGCGTCGGGTGCCTCCGGCGGAGGTATTTGGGCCAAGATGAAAGCGGCGCGCGCATCAGGTCACACGGGCGCGGGTTTTATACTCTGGCCGGTCCCAGAGCGATTGCGCCATGATCCGGGCAAGAACGGCGACCGCGCTGTCGACATCTTGTTCCGAGGTATAAAGCGGCGTGAAGCCGAAGCGCAGGATATCGGGGGCGCGGAAATCGCCGATCACGCCATGCGCGATGCAGGCCTGCATGATGGCATAGCCTTCAGCGTGGCGGAACGAGACTTGTGAGCCGCGCTGATCACCGTTGCGCGGGGTGGCGAGGGTGAGGCTGGGGCAGGCGGCCTCTACCCCTGCGATAAAGCGGTTGGTCAGGGCGATGGATTGGGCGCGGACATCCTGAATATCGGCCTGGTCCCAGATATCCAGCGAGGCCTCCAGCGCGGCGAGTTGCAGCACGGGCGGCGTGCCAACGCGCATCCGCTCGATCCCGTCGCCGGGGCGGTAGGCCAGATCGAAGGCGAAGGGTTCGGCATGGCCAAGCCAGCCAGAGAGCGCCGGGCGCGCCGCATCCTGATGGCAGGGAGCGACATAGATGAAGGCGGGGCCGCCGGGGCCGGAGTTGAGGTATTTATAGGTGCAGCCCACCGCGAAATCAGCCCCGCATGCGGCCAGATGCACCGGTAACGCGCCTGCCGAATGGGCCAGATCCCAGACCGTCAGTGCGCCTGCTGCATGGGCGGCTTTGGTCAGGGCCGCCATATCATGCTTGCGGCCTGTGCGGTAATCCACCTCGGTCAGCATAAGGACGGCGGTGGTATCGTCGATGGCGTCCAGCACCGCTTCGGGGGCCACGGTTTTCAACTGATACGCGGGGCCCAGCGTGCGGCACAGCCCTTCGGCCATGTAAAGATCGGAAGGGAAATTGCCGGTATCAGACAGGATCACCCGGCGCTTTGGGGTCATTTCCAGTGCCGAGGCGAGGGCTTGGTAGACCTTGATCGACAAGGTGTCGCCCATGACGACCGAACCCGCCTCGGCCCCGATCAGCCTGGCGATGCGGTCCCCGATGGCGGTGGGTTGCGCCATCCAGCCAGCCTTGTTCCAACCGGTGATCAGCATTTGCCCCCATTCCTGGGTGATCGTGCGCGCCACGCGGGCCGCCGCCGCCTTTGGCAGAGGGCCAAGCGAATTGCCATCGAGATAAATCACGCCTTCGGGCAAATCAAACTGGGCGCGGAGGCTGGCGAAATCGGTGGGCATGGGGCATCCTTTGGCAAGTTGCCGCATTGAACCGCTTTGCGGGCTACGTTTCAAGTTTAAAATGATGGGCGGGATGACAAAGATATTCGATTGGCCGCCGCTGTGGTTGGCGCTGTTTCTGGCCGTGGCTTGGGGGATATCCGCGCTGCTGCCGATGCCGGTCTTTGGCCGCTTTGGGGATGTGCTGGGCGGGGCTTTGGTGCTGCTGGGCTTTGGCCTGATGGGCCTTGCCGCAGGGGAGATGCTGCGCGCCCGCACCACGGTTGTGCCGCGCAGGCAGGCGCGGCAATTGGTGACATCGGGTCTGTTCCGCCTTAGCCGCAATCCGATCTATCTGGGGGATTCGCTGATTCTGCTGGGGGCCTGCCTGTGGCTGGATACGGCGCCGGCATTGCTGCTGGTGCCGCTGTTCATCTGGGTCATAAACACCCGCTTTATCACGGGGGAGGAGGCGCATTTGCGCCAAGCCTTTGGAACGGAATATGAAAATTACTGCGCTGCGGTGCGGCGCTGGGTCTGAAATGTCGCATCAGCTTGTCAGATTGTCGTTATTTCCTTGCTGACTTGTGAAATATTGTTGCGCGGTGTTTAAGGAAGACTGAAATGCGGACCTGACGCCGCGCTTGGCGTCAAATATCGGGGGAGAAGCTGTTGAAGATTGGGGCACCCAAGGAAATTTTCGAGGGCGAAGCACGCGTCGCGATGACGCCGGATTCGGCCAAACTGTTGCAAAAGCTGGGCCATAGCTGCGTTATTGAAACCGGCGCAGGCGAAAAGGCCGGATTTTCGGACAAGGCCTATGAGGATGCGGGCGTTGAGGTGGTGAAAACCGCCGCCGCCCTGTTCAAGGCCGCTGATATTATCGTCAAAGTGCGCGGGCCAGAGCCGAAAGAGGCCAAGATGCTGGGCGAGGGGCAGACGCTGATCTCGTTCTTCTGGCCGGCACAGAACGAAAAACTGCTGGAGCAGATGAAAAAGCAAGGCACCACCGCGATTGCGATGGATATGGTGCCGCGGATTTCCCGCGCGCAGAAAATGGACGCGCTGTCGTCGATGGCCAATATCGCGGGCTACCGTGCCGTGATCGAGGCGGGCAACAACTTTGGCCGCTTCTTTACCGGTCAGGTGACGGCAGCGGGCAAGGTGCCCCCGGCGAAAGTGCTGGTTGTGGGCGCAGGCGTGGCCGGTCTGGCCGCGATTGGCACAGCGACCAGCCTTGGTGCGATTACTTACGCCTTTGACGTGCGGCCCGAAGTGGCCGAACAGATTGAATCGATGGGCGCGCAATTCGTCTATCTGGAATTTGACGCCAGCGAATTGCCGGATGGCGCGGCAACGGGTGGCTATGCGGCCCCCTCCACCCCGGAGTTCCAGGCCAAGCAATTGGCGAAGTTCCGCGAACTGGCCCCCGATATCGACATCGTTATCACCACCGCGCTGATCCCCGGACGGCCTGCGCCCAAGCTCTGGACCAAGGATATGGTCGAGATGATGAAGCCCGGCTCGGTGATCGTGGACCTTGCGGCGGAACGCGGCGGCAACTGCGATCTGACCGTGATGGACCAGAAAGTCGTCACCGATAATGGCGTGACGATTGTTGGCTATACCGATTTCCCAAGCCGGATGGCCGCGCAGGCCTCGACGCTTTATTCCAACAATATCCGGCACATGCTGGCCGATCTTACACCGGGCAAGGATGGCGTCATCAACCATAACATGGAAGATGACGTGATCCGCGGCGCCACCGTGGCGCATCAGGGAGAGATTACCTTCCCGCCGCCACCGCCAAAGGTGGCCGCGATTGCGGTGCAAAAGCCGAAGGAAAAGGCCAAGGAGCTGACGCCCGAGGAAAAGCGCGCAAAGGAAGTCGCCGCCTTCAAGGCACAGACCCGCAATCAGGTGGGCTTGCTGGCCGTGGGCGGCGGGCTGTTGTTGCTGGCGGGGATGTTCACCCCGGCAAGCTTCATGGCGCATTTCATCGTTTTCGTGTTGGCCTGCTATGTCGGCTTTCAGGTGATCTGGAATGTCAGCCACAGCCTTCACACGCCCTTGATGGCCGTGACCAACGCGATTTCCTCGATCATCATTCTGGGCGCCTTGCTTCAGATCGGGTCGGGAAGCTGGCTTGTGATCGTGTTGGCAAGCCTTTCGGTCTTTATGGCCGGGATCAATATTTTCGGCGGTTTCATGGTGACACGGCGTATGCTCGCCATGTTCCAGAAGTCGTAAGCGGGGGCGAGGATTATGGAATACGGATTTACAACAGCCGCTTATGTTGTGGCAGCCGTGCTGTTCATTCAGTCGCTTGGCGGTCTGTCGGGGCAGGAAAGCGCAAAACGCGCGGTCTGGTATGGGATTGCGGGCATGGCCTTGGCCGTGCTGGCCACCGTGATCGGGCCGGGGGCAGGCAACTGGGTTCTGTCGCTGCTGATGATCGCCGCAGGCGGCGCGATTGGTTGGGTCGTGGCCCAACGCGTGCAGATGACAGAAATGCCGCAGCTTGTGGCCGCGATGCACAGCCTCGTCGGTTTGGCGGCGGTGTTCATCGGCTATAACGCCCATATCGAGGCCGCTTTCGTGGCCGCCACACCCGAAGATCAGCGGCACGCGCTGGAAGGGTTTGCCGCCATTCTGGCGCATAAGACGGCGGTGGAACTGACCATCCTGCGGGTAGAGGTGTTCCTGGGTGTGTTCATCGGGGCCGTCACCTTTACCGGCTCGGTCATTGCTTATGGCAAGCTGGCGGGCAAGGTGGATGGCAAGGCCAACAAGCTGCCTGGCGGGCATATTCTGAACGCGGCGGCGGCGATCGGGTCGGTGCTGATGCTGGTGGTTTATCTGCAAACCGCTTCGGCCATGGCGCTGATCGTGATGACCTTGCTGGCCTTCTTCATCGGCTATCACCTGATCATGGGCATCGGCGGCGCGGATATGCCGGTCGTGGTGTCGATGCTGAACAGCTATTCCGGCTGGGCGGCGGCGGCGATCGGTTTCTCCTTGTCCAATGACTTGCTGATCGTGGTGGGGGCGCTTGTCGGCTCCTCGGGTGCGATCCTGTCCTATATCATGTGCAAGGCGATGAACCGCAGCTTCATCTCGGTCATCCTTGGCGGCTTTGGTGGCACCACCGGCCCCGCCATGGAAATCAGCGGAGAGCAGATCGCCATCGATACCGAAGGTGTGGCTGCCGCGCTGAACGAGGCCGATAGCATCATCATCATTCCGGGCTATGGCATGGCGGTGGCGCAGGCGCAGCAGGCTGTATCTGAACTGACGCGCAAGCTGCGGGCCAAGGGCAAGAATGTGCGCTTTGCCATCCACCCGGTTGCGGGCCGTTTGCCGGGCCATATGAACGTGCTGCTGGCCGAGGCCAAAGTGCCCTATGACATCGTGCTGGAGATGGATGAAATCAACGAAGATTTCCCCTCGACGGATGTGGCGATTGTGATCGGCTCGAACGACATCGTGAACCCCGCCGCACAAGAAGACCCGAACAGCCCCATCGCGGGTATGCCGGTGTTGGAATGCTGGAAGGCGAAACAGGTGTTCGTATCCAAACGCGGCCAAGGCACCGGATATTCCGGGATCGAGAACCCGTTGTTCTACAAGGACAATACACGGATGTTCTATGGTGATGCCAAAAAATCGCTGGATGCGTTGCTGCCGATGATCGACTGACCCTCGGGCAGGATCGCCAAAACCACACGCGCCCCGCTGGCAACGGCGGGGCGCAGTGCATTCGGGGCATGGCTGCCTTTGCCGCGAGGCGTTTCGGGGGCGTGGCGGAAATACCAGTATACCGTTGCGCTCTGGCAATACGGGGCTTGGGGAATTTACAAATGCCGCCCCGCCCCGTTTTTTAGGGGCAATCACCGCCGTTGAGGACCCTATGCCAAAGATAAAAGACCACCCGCTGCGCTATGCTTTGGTCAATGAGCTGCACGCGCGGCCCTTCCCGTCGTTGCCGGTGCCTTGCCATGCGGTCTATGTGGCGATCAAAGAGGAAAACCGCGCCGTCAACCGCGACCGTGCGGCAGACAGGGCGCATTTGCTGGCCTTGCTGGATCGTCACGGCTCGGCCCATCCGCAACCCGATGCCACGCATTTTTCCGGACCCTTGGGCCGGCATGAGCTGAAATGGGAAAACCACACCGAATTCGTGACCTACAGCGCCTTTGGGGCGGGTAATTCCGTCCGCGCCTTTGACCCGATGGAGGCAGATGTGTTCCCCGCCGACTGGCTGGCAACGGCACCGGGCGTGCGGCTGACCTCGGTCTTGATCCGGGTGGAGGAGATGACGGATGAGGCAACCTTGCTGGAACACCTTGATCAATGGTTCGTGCCCGAAAGCCTTGCGATTGCGCGGGTGGTCGATGGCGCAGCGGTGATCGCCGGGGATTTCCGGATTGATGCGGCGGGCCATATGCGCTTTGCCGTCTTTGTCGAAAAAGGGGCCGAGGGGCGGCGCGTGGGCCGCATCGTGCAGCGCCTGTGCGAGGTGGAAACCTACCGCGCCATGTCGATGCTGGGGCTGGTGCGGGCGCGGGCGCTCAGCGCGCGGCTGAATGAGCTGGACCCAAGGCTGTCACAGCTTATTTCCGGCATGAACACCGCCGATCGTTCCCCCGATCAGGTGCTTCAGACCTTGCTGGAAATCTCGGCCGAACTGGAAAGCCTTGCGGTGCAGTTCAGCTTTCGTTTCGGCGCGACCGAGGCTTATGAGGCCATTGTGAACCAGCGTATCTCGGTGCTGCGCGAGGTGCGGGTGCAGGGGCGGCAAACCTTTGGCGAGTTCATGATGCGCCGCTATGACCCCGCGATGCGGACGGTGAAATCGGTGGATGCCCGGTTGCGCAGCATGGCAGAACGCGCCACCCGCGCGGCGGAACTGTTGCGCACGCGGGTTGATGTGGAACGCTCTGCCCAGAACCAGCGGCTGCTGGAAAGCATGGATGCGCGGGCCGATGTGCAATTGCGCCTGCAAACCACGGTCGAAGGCCTGTCAGTGGTGGCGATCAGCTATTATGCGGTGAACCTGCTGGCCTATGTCGCCTATCCGCTGACCGAAGGGATGGGCCTTTCCAAAGGGGTGACGATGGCTCTGCTGGCGCCATTGGTGATCCTTGGGGTCTGGGCCATGGTGCGGCGTATCCGCAAGAAATTCCACTGAAGCGTTTCGCGTTTGTCTTGCAACTTCGCGTCTCATCATTCCCGCTGATCCGTTTGATTTCAGGCAGCGTGAGAGGAGGCCGGTAGCACGCGAAACGCGGCAAGTCGCATGGCACAAGGCCCGCCCGGATCAGGGGCGGGCCTTATGTGGTCTGTCTGTGGCCTTGGCCGAAGGCTGGGCTTAGCCGAAGGCGGGGGCGGTGCTGCCTTTGGGGGCCAGCACCCGGTCCGTCAGCACGGCACCGCCTGCAATCGCCGCAATCGCCAGCAGGGCCGCAACCGACAGGGTCGGCACACCGGCAAGCCCGGCCCCCAAGGTGCAGCCGCCCGCCAGCACACCGCCCACACCCATCAGCGCGCCACCGGCCAGATAGCGCCCGGTTTCCGCAGGGGTGGCAAAGCTTTGCCATTTGAACCGCCCAGAGGCGAGCGAGGACAACGCTGCCCCCAGAACCGAGCCGCCAAACAGCCCGATGCCAAAGCCCGCCGCAACCGAGGTAGAAGCAATCGCCCAGAACAGCGTGTCCGACAGTGGCAGCGTGAACGACAGGCTTTCCATCGCGATGGCGTCAAATTCATCAAACAGCACAAAGCCAGTGCCGACCCATGCCAGCGGCACCAGCGCGCCGATGGCAATGCCCGCCGCAATCTGGCGCAGCGACAGGCGCGCACGGGCCGCATAGGCCAAAGCCGCCGCCGCCAGCACCGCCGTCACCAGCGCGGCACCGCCGGGCAGGTGGGCAAGGCTGATCGCATCGCCCAGCGGCAAGGTGAACTCTCCCAATCCGGTGCGGATCGGGGCCAGAAGCCCTTTCATCGTGGCATGGGCGGTGATGGCAAACACGGCCAGCACGGTCAGCGCGCGCAGATTGCCCGTGCCCGTCAGCACCGTCAGCCGCGAGGCGCAGCCCCGCGTCAGCACCATGCCCGCGCCAAAGGCAAGCCCGCCCAGCAAGATCGCGGCAATCGGCAGATCACTGGCCAGCAAGCGATGCTCGGCAAAGCTGATCCAGCCCATCGCCACAGCAGCTTGCGTGCCAATCAGCGCCGTTGCCAGCGCGGTCAGCCATAGCCCCAGCGCCGGTTGCCGTTCCGCCTTGGGGCCGACAAGGCCACGGCGCAGGCAAAAGCGGCTCACCTCGGCTAGCACGCCAAAGGCAAGACCAATCGCAAGGCCAAGGATCACCGAGGCGCTGCGCGGGGTCAAAGTCTCAAATCCAAGGGTTTCGAACATCGGATACTCCAGAATGCGGAATTTTGTTCCGTTTGGAGGAAGTTTCCGGCGAAGGCAATGCCGTTACACGGCGCACGAAGATGCCGGAGCGGGATGATTTTCCGCGCAGCGCAAGCCGCGCGAATAATCGTCCGCTTGTGGGGCAATGGCAGAACCGCGTCCCACCGCAGCCATCGGCCACGGGGGGATTGGTCTTATTTTAAGGGACGGGTGGTTCAGCGGCCCCGGATGCGCGGGTCCAGCGCGTCACGCAGCCCATCACCGATATAGTTGATCGACAGCACCAAGGCCGAAAGCGCCAGCGCGGGCCAGATCACCCGTTCGGGCGACAGGTTGATATAGGGCAGACCATCATTCAACAGCCGCCCCCAAGTCGGGAAATCCGGCGGAAAGCCAAGCCCAAGGAAAGACAGCGCGCTTTCCGTGATCACTGCATTGGCAACGCCCAGCGTGGCCGACACCATGATCGGTGACATCACGTTGGGCAGGATATGGCGCAGGATCATCCGCCGCGCCGGCGTCCCGATAGAGCGGGAGGCAAGCACGAATTCACGTTCCTTCAGCGCCAGCACATCGCCGCGCACGATCCGCGCGGCATGCATCCACGAGGTGACGCCAATAGCAAAAACGATCAGGATGAAAATCCCGCCCTCGGGTCCGAAAGACAGCACCAGCGGTTCGCGGAACAGCATCACCATCAACAGCAAAAGCGGCAGCAGGGGTAGGGCAAGGAACAGATCCGTCAGGCGCATCAGGATGCCATCCAACCGCCGGAAATACCCCGCCAAAACCCCGACCAAAGTGCCCAGCACCAGCGATAGCAGCATCGCCGTCATGCCCACCGCAATCGTAATCCGCCCCCCGGCCAGAACCCGCGCCAACATATCGCGGCCCAGTTGATCGGTGCCCAAAGGATGCGCAAGGCTTGGCCCCAATTCACGCGCGCGGATGTTGATGAACTTGGGGTCCACATCCCAAAAGAACGGCCCCAGCAAGGTGCCCAGCACGATCACGGCAAAGATCACCATGCCAATCAATGCGCCGCGATGGGTGCGGAACTGATCCCAGACATCCCACCACTGGTTGCGGGGCTTGGCGGCCTTCAGGTCGATAGTGTGATCAGTCATAGCGGATCCTCGGGTCCAGAATGCCGTAAAGCACATCGGCAATCAGGTTGAAAAGCACGATCAGGATGGCAAAGATGAAGGAAATCGTCAGCACCATCGGCGCGTCATTGCCTTGGATCGACAGCAAAAGCTGTTGGCCAAGCCCGTTCACCTTGAACACGTTTTCGGTGATGATGGCCCCGGTAAAGACCGACGGCACGCCCAAGGCGATCACCGTCACCACCGGAATAAGCGAATTGCGCAGAACGTGTTTCAGCAGCACCACACGCTCGCTCAGGCCCTTGGCCCGCGCGGTGCGAACGTAATCCTGGCTCAGGTTATCCAGCATCGAGGCGCGCATATAGCGGCTGACCTGTGCCGCCTGATACAGCGCCAGCACAAAGACAGGCATCGCCATCTGTTTGAATTGCTTGACGAAACTGGCCCAGTCGGTGACCTGATGCGTGGTGTCATAGATCGAGGGCAGCCAGAACATGCTATCGGTGGGCATCAGGACCGAGAACACGATGATCAGGAACACCCCTGTCACAAAGGTCGGCACTGAAAAGCCCACCATGGACACAAAGGTCCCGAATTGGTCAAACCAGCTATACTGCCGGTAAGCCGAGATGATGCCGATGGGCAGGGAAATCAGTGTGCCGACCAGATAGCCCATGCCGACCACCAGCAAGGTTTGCGGGATACGCTCGGCAATCGTGTCAAACACCGGGGCGCGGGTCTGGAAGCTGATGATGCGCTGCATCCCTTCGGAATAGGTTGTGTGGAACGCAGCATCCCACCAATGCAGCGGCTCGGTCACAAAGAGGTTATAAAGCCACAGCCCATAGCGCACATGCATTGGCCGCCCCAGCCCCAGCGACAGGCGGATTTTCTCTTTCACATCGGGCGGGATAGTCATCGGCATGTCGGCCAATGGGTCGCCGGGCGCAAGCTCCAGCAGCAGAAAAATCACCAAAGAGATGAACAAAAGCGTCGGGATTGCCAGCAGCAATCGGCGGATTGTGAAGGTCAGCATAGGCGGCGCCTCAGGTCATATCTTGGTCTGAACGGGGGGGAAGGGTGGCCCGGCGAAAGGCCGGACCACCCAAAGGCGATTACTTCACGCGGAACCAGTCAGCGGCATTCCACAGTTCGGAATCCCAAGTGTTCAGGACCACGCCGCCCAAAGTGTTGGAATGCGCCGAAACCCGGCCACGATCCACCAGCGGCACAATCGTATGCGTTTCGGTGGACAGCATTTCCGCCATTTTCACAGCCAGCTCGCCGCGCTTGGCGATATCGCCGGTGCGGCCCAGTTCAGCAACCAGCGCGTCATAGGCCGGGTCGCAGAAACGGTTGATGTTTTCACCCTGCCACTGGTTTGCCGGGCTGGGGGCCTTGTCGCAGGTATAGCCTGCAAGGTAGCTTTGCGGATCGGTGCCATCAAAGTTGTTGGCATACATTTCCACGTCTGCATAGAACTTCGGGAAAGTATCCGGCGAACCGGGGTCAGACCCGAAGAACACGGAACCCGCGATGTTCTTCAACTCGGTTTCCACACCGATTTCCGACCACCACTGCTTGATCAACGCCTGAAAGTCCTGACGCACAGCGTTGGTCGAGGTCTGATACAGCAGCTTCAGCTTCATGCCATCCTTTTCGCGGATGCCATCGGCGCCCACGGTCCAGCCAGCTTCTTCCAGCAGGGCCTTCGCGCCTTCGATATCCTGCGTAAAGCAAGAGGTGTCTTTGGACGCATAGACCTCTGGTGCCGGGACGATCGTGCAGGTCGGACGACCAGCAGCGCCATAGCCGACTTCGACCAGAATTTCGCGGTCAATCGCCATGGACAGCGCCTTGCGCACACGCATATCCGACAGGATCGGGTGCGGATGCGCCGCCGTCGAACGCTCACCCTCGGCCAGATCCGGCGACGGGTTGGTCATGTTCATCTCGATCCGCTCAACCAGCGTGCCGAAGCCCACAACGGTCTTGCCTTTGCCAGCCGCTTCCATACCCGCGATGACGGACGGGGCAAGTTGCAGGTTCCAGGCATAGTCAAATTCGCCGGTTTCCAGAACCGCACGGCCTGCTGCTTCGGCATCGCCGCCGCCTTTGAAGGTCATGGTCGCGAAGGCCGGTTTCGCCGGATCGCGGTAGTTCGGGTTGGCTTCCAACGAGATCACGTCATTGGTCTTGAACTCCACCACTTTGAACGGGCCAGTGCCGATCGGGTTGAAGTTCTGCTCGGTGCATTCCGAAGCTTTGGTGCCAAGGCAGTTTTCAAACTGTGCCTTTTGCAGGATCGGCGATTGTGCGCCAACCAGCGGGCCATAGGGGTTGGGCTGCGGCGCGCCGAAGGTGACCTTGATGGTCAGATCATCCACCGCCTCAACCGTGGAAACGCCTTCATATTTCGACAACTGCGCGCAGCCGCCTTCGGGATGGGTGCAATACTGCCAGGTGAACACCGCATCCGCCGAGGTGACGGGCGAGCCGTCGGACCACAGCAGGCCCTCTTGCAGCTTCCAGGTGATGGTGGTCAGATCCTCGGACACGCCACCATTGGCCAGCGTCGGGATTTCTTGCGCCAGATAGGGCACCAGATTGCCTTTTTCGTCATAGCGGGCAAGCGGTTCGAGGATCAGCGACGAGCTTTCCACATCCTTGGTGCCGCCCGACAGGAACGGGTTGAGGATGGAGGGCGCCTGCCAGTAAATCACGTTGACATGGCCATCGGCGCCACGCTCGGCCTGGGCCGCAAACGGGGCCAGTGCAAAGGCGCAGGCAGCGCCCATAAGGGCGGATTTCATCTTCATTTCTTTGGTTCTCCTTGTTGGTTGTGCTCTGTTGCCTCGGGCCCGCCGGTTGATCCGGGGGCCGCTTTTTGGTTGTCGGGGGTCACAAGGTGGCAGGCCACAAAGCGGCCGGGGCGCACCTCGGCCAATTCGGGCTTCACCTCGCGGCAAATCGGGATCACCTCGGGGCAGCGCGTGCAGAAATTGCAGCCCTTGGGCGGGTTCGAAGGCGAGGGCACATCGCCTTGCAGAATGATACGCTGGCGCTTGCCTTCGGTTTCGGGGTCCGGGTCCGGCACCGCCGACAGCAGCGCCTTGGCATAGGGGTGCAACGGGTCGGCATACAGCGGCTCTCGCGGCGAAAGCTCGGCAATGCGGCCCAGATACATTACGGCCACCCGGTCCGCGATATGGCGCACCATTGAAAGATCATGGCTGATGAACAGATAGGTCAGCCCCATCTTTTCCTGCAAATCTTCCAGCAGGTTCACCACCTGCGCCTGAATGGAGACATCCAGCGCGGCAATCGGTTCATCACAAACGATGAATTTGGGGTTCAGCGCCAAGGCGCGCGCAATCCCGATGCGCTGACGCTGCCCGCCCGAAAACGCATGCGGATAGCGGTTGGCAAAGGCGCGGTTCAACCCCACGGCATCCATCAACTCATAGACCCGCGCCAGCTTTTTCTCGGCGTTCCAATCAGTATGCTCATCCAATGGCTCGCCAATAATGGCGGCCACCGTCATGCGCGGGTTCAGGCTGGCTTGCGGGTCCTGAAACACCATCTGCATCGCGGGACGTTTGAGCCGCAACTCCTCGGACGACAGGGTTGCGATATCATCGCCGTCAATGGTCACGGACCCCGATGTCAACTCATACAGGCGCAGCAGCGCGCGGCCCACGGTGGATTTGCCGCAACCGGATTCGCCCACCAGACCAAGGGTTTCGCCTTCGAAAATCGTGAAGCTCAGCCCATCCACCGCTTTCACATCGCCGGTATGGCGGCGGAACAGCCCGGTGTGGATGGGGAAATACATCTTGAGGTCTTTGACCGTGACCAAAGGTTTTGCGGGTTTTGCGTCCAGCATCAAACCGGCCCTCCTGTGCGGGCATCCCAATGGCAGGCGACATCATGGCCATAGCCCACGGGGTCGGCGCCCAAAGCGCGGCGCTGCGGGTTTTCGTTGCCGCAGCGATCAAACGCATGGCCACAGCGCGGCTTGAACGGGCAGGCGGTGGGGGCCGCGCCAAGGATCGGGGGTTGCCCCTCGATCACCTTCAGCCGGGCCTCACGTTGGCCAGAGACCGACGGAATGGTTTTCAGCAAGGCGCGGGTATAGGGGTGCTGCGGATTGGCGAAAAGCTCTTTCACCGGGGCCTGTTCCACCACTTGCCCGCCATACATCACCATCACCCGGTCCGCGATGCCGGCGATCACGCCCAGATCATGCGTGATCCAGACAATCGCCATGCCCAGCTTGGTGCGCAGGTCTTTGACCAGTTCGATGATCTGCGCCTGAATGGTCACATCCAGCGCGGTCGTGGGTTCATCCGCGATCAGCACTTCGGGGTCACAGGCCAGCGCGATGGCAATCATCACCCGCTGCCGCATGCCGCCGGAAAACTGGTGCGGATAATCCTTCATCCGGCGGGTCGCATCGGGAATGCCCACCAGTTCCATCAATTCCACCGCCCGCGCAAAGGCTTGCTTTTTATCCATATTCATATGGCGCAGCAGCGGTTCCATCACCTGATTGCCCACGGTGAACACCGGGTTCAGGCTGGTCATCGGGTCCTGAAACACAAAGCCGATCCGCCGTCCGCGCACATCGCGCAACTGTTCAGGCGTGATTTTCAGAATATCGACATCGCCCAGCAACACCTCACCCGCGCGCACCTCGGCGGGGGGCATCGGCAACAGGCCGATCAACGACATCATCGTCACCGATTTTCCCGAACCGCTTTCCCCAACCACACCCAGCAACTCGCCGGGTTTGAGGTGAAAGCTGACGGAATTGACTGCATGAACGTCCCCGCCACGCGTGCGGAAAACGGTCTGCAAGCCCCGGACATCAAGGACGGGCTTGGCCCCATCGGGCATATGACACTCCCATGTCGTTGTCTTTTCTTTTGTAAAGGTCAGCCCCGGTGGGGCCGCCTCGATTGGACCTGATGTTATCGTTTTTTCCGCCCCCCGCAACAGGCATTGTTTTAGCACCGGAATTTCGTGGGTCCGGCTTTCGGCGCGGGCTTGACCTTGCCGCCCCCCGCAGTCACCTTTCCGCCATGAAACCGGAGAGTGATAATGCAGCCGCAGACCCTGACAGCCCGTGAAATTCTTGACCATTTGGTCGGGTTCCGCAGCGTAAGCAGCAACAGCAATCTTGACCTGATCGACTGGGTGGAACGCTATCTTGCCTCGCATGGGGTGGCCGCGCATCGGGTCTATAACCCGGAAGGCACCAAGGCCGCGCTGTTTGCCAATGTCGGGCCAGAGGTGCCGGGCGGGGTGATTCTGTCGGGCCATTCCGATGTTGTCCCGGTCGAGGGGCAGGATTGGGCCACCGACCCCTTTCGCGTGGTCGAAAAGGACGGGCGGCTTTACGGGCGCGGCACTTGCGACATGAAGGGGTTTGTGGCGCTGGCGCTGGCCGCCGTGCCGCTGGCGCTGCAATCGGGCATCAAACGCCCGCTGCAAATCGCCATCAGCTATGACGAGGAGGTCGGCTGCACCGGGGCCCCGCCCATGATCGCGCAAATGGTCAAAACCTTGCCAAAGGCCGCCGCAGTGGTGGTGGGGGAGCCGTCGATGATGCGGCTGGTCAATGGCCACAAGGGCGGCGCGGGCTATAAGGTGCATGTGAAAGGGTTTGAGGTGCATTCCTCGCTGCTGCCCTACGGCGTCAGCGCGATCATGGAGGCCGCGCGGCTGGTCGGCTGGATCAATGACCAGAATACCGCGCTTCAGGCCCGTCAGCCTTCGGCCATCGCCGCCATGTTCCACCCGCCCTTCACCACGCTGCATTGTGGCAAATTCGCAGGCGGCACCGCCCATAACATCACCGCAGGCGATTGCCATTTCGCGATGGAATTCCGCGTCGTCCCTGATGAGGATGAGGAGGCATGGGCCAAGCGCTTTGAGGCGGAATGCGCGCGGGTAGAGGCCGCGATGAAAGCGGTGCAGCCCAGTGCCGCCATCACGCTGGACCGGTTCTTTGACGTCCCCGGCCTGCGCCCCGAGCAAAACGGTGCTGCCGATGCGCTGGTGCGGCGCCTGACGGGCGATAATGCCACCGAGGTGGTGTCATATGGCACCGAGGCCGGGCAGTTTCAGGCCGAGGGCTATTCCTGCGTGATCTGCGGCCCCGGTGACATTGCGCAGGCGCATCAGGTCGATGAGTATCTGGAACTGGCGCAATTCAACGCCTGCTGGGATTTCATGCAGCGGCTTGTCAAGGATCTGGCGGAGTAATGCAGCCTTTCCCGATCTCCCTCGACCAACCCGCGCGCCATATCGGCCCCTTGCCGCAGGCCTGCGATGTGGTGGTCATCGGTGGCGGGATCATCGGGGTGATGACGGCTTGGTTTCTGACCCGCGCGGGGCAAAAGGTGGTCTTGTGCGAAAAGGGGCGGATTGCGGGCGAACAATCCGGGCGCAACTGGGGCTGGATCCGGCAACAGGGCCGCGACCTTGATGAACTGCCGATCATGGTCGAAAGCCTTGCGCTGTGGCACGAACTGGTGGCCGAACTTGGCGCAGGCTTGGGGTTTCATCAAGGCGGCGTGGTCTATATGGCCAACGGCCCCAAGGATATGGCGGGGTTTGAAGACTGGATGCCCCATGCCCGCGCGCATGGGCTGGACACGCGGCTGCTGACGCGGGCCGAGGTTGCGGCGCTGCTGGGGGCCGATGCTTGGCAAGGGGGCATCATCACGCCTTCCGATGCGCGGGCCGAACCCATGGTCGCCGTGCCGCTGATCGCGCAGGCGCTGGCCGCCAAAGGCTGCGTGATCGTGGAAAACTGCGCTGTGCGCGGGCTGGACGTGACCAATGGCCGTTTGACCGGCGTTGTGACCGAAACCGGAGAGGTCGCCTGCGATGCCGTGGTGATGGCAGGGGGCGCGTGGTCCTCCTTGTTCCTGCGGGCGCAAGGCGTGGCCATCCCGCAGCTTTCGGTTCTGGCCTCGGTCGCCGCAACCGAACCGATGGCCGAGATTTTCCCCGGCAATGCCGCCGACAACCGCTTTGCCTTTCGCCGCCGCGTCGATGGTGGCTATACCATCGCGCCGGGGTCGGTGCATGACTTCTTTATCGGGCCGGATGCGTTTCGCAACTTCGCCACCTATCTGCCTGTTCTGAAAAAGGATTTCCGTTCGACCCATTTCCGCGCTGCTGCCCCTGCGGGCTATCCCGATGGCTGGCGCACGCCGCGGCACTGGGATGTCAGCGCAGGCTCTCCGTTTGAGGCGATGCGCGTGCTGAACCCCGCGCCCAACATGAAAACGCTGGCCGCCGTGCAAGACGCCTTTGCCGCCGCCTATCCGCATCTGGGGCGGCCAAAGCTGCGCAGCGCTTGGGCCGGCATGATCGACACCATGCCCGATATCGTCCCGGTGATTGATGCCGCCCCCTTGGCTGGCCTGACCATCGCCACCGGGATGAGCGGCCACGGCTTTGGCATCGGCCCCGGCATCGGGCGTGTGGTGGCCGATCTGGTGCTGGGCCGCGCGCCGGGGCATGATCTGACCCGCTTTCGCTTCAGCCGTTTTACCGATGGGTCAAAAATTCGCATTGCCCCCGGTCTCTGACCCTTGCACCTTGGCGGGGTTTGGATCACGCTGTCGCCATCCCAAGATCACGAGGAACCCTTCCGATGCCCGTCAAGAACCGTTTTGCAGAAATGCTGCCCGAACTGACCGCGATTCGCCGCGATTTCCACGAAAACCCCGAGCTGCTGTTCGAAGTCCATCGCACCGCCGCCAAAGTCGCCGAGCTGCTGCGCGCCTATGGCTGTGATGAGGTGGTGGAGGGCATTGGCCGCACCGGGGTTGTCGGTGTCATCCATGGCAAGACCGACAGCGGCAAAGTGGTGGGCCTGCGCGCCGATATGGACGCGCTGCCGATCATGGAGGCGACGGGGCTGGACTATGCCTCCAAAACCCCCGGCAAAATGCACGCCTGCGGCCATGACGGCCATACCACCATGCTGCTGGGGGCTGCGAAATATCTGTGTGAAACCCGTAACTTCGACGGCAAAGCTGTGGTGATTTTCCAACCCGCCGAAGAAGGCGGCGGCGGCGGCAATGAAATGGTGCAGGATGGCATGCTGGACCGCTGGAACATCCAAGAGGTGTATGGCATGCACAATATGCCGGGGATTCCAGTGGGCCAGTTTGAAATCCGCCCCGGCCCGATGATGGCCGCAGCCGATCAGTTTGAGATTACGGTGACGGGCAAGGGCGGCCATGCAGCCAAGCCGCATGACTGCATTGATACGCTGCTGGTGGCTAGCCATATCATCGTCGGCCTGCAATCCATCGCCGCGCGCAATGTCGACCCGCTCAAGCAGGTTGTGGTGTCGACCTGCGCGATTTCCACCGATAGCAACGCCCATAACGTCATCCCGCAAACCGTTGTTCTGAAAGGCACCGTGCGCACCTTTGACGCAGCCGTGCAGGATCAGGTAGAGGCGCGGCTGAACGCCCTGCCGGTGCAGATGGCGGCGGCCTTTGGGGCGGCGGCGGTGGTGAATTATCAGCGCGGCTATCCGGCCACGGTGAATGCCGAGGAAAACACCGGGTTCGCCGCCGACGTGGCGCAGGCCATTTCGGGCAAGGTCAACACCGATACCGCGCCGCTGATGGGGGCCGAGGATTTCAGCTATATGCTGAACGAACGTCCCGGCGCCTATATCTTTCTTGGCAATGGCGACACGGCGATGGTTCACCATCCGGCCTATAATTTCGACGATAACGCCATCCCCTTTGGCGCAAGCTGGTATGCCGGAATGGTCGAAGCGCGGATGCCCGCCGCCTGAGAACTCAGCCTGAAAACGCAGCCTGAAAAACTGGCGCGCGCGGCCTATAGCGCGCGCAATTCCCGGCGCATGACCTTGCCGGTCGCGGTCATCGGCAGGGTTTCCACAAAGACCACATCGCGCGGGGCGACATGCGGGCTGATCCGGGCGCGCACCCGCGCGATAAGGCGGGCGGCATCGGGCACCGCCCCGTCCCGCAGCACCACAAAGGCGCGCACGACCTCGGTGCGCAGCGGGTCCGGCACGCCGATGGCCGCCGCCATCAGCACATCCTCATCGCCCATCAGGCAGTTTTCAATCTCACTCGGCCCGATGCGATATCCGGCTGAGGTGATCACATCATCATCCCGCGCGGCAAAGCGGAAATAGCCATTGGCATCAACGCAGCCCAGATCGCCGGTGCGCAACCAGTCGCCGCGAAATTTCTGGGCGGTTTTCTCGGGCTGGTTCCAATAGCGCAGAAACATGCTGGCCGCCCCTTTGCGGATGCAAATCTCGCCCATCTCATCAGGGGCGCAGGGCTGGCCATCGGCATCCATCACCGCCACGTCAAAGCCGGGCAGGGGCAGGCCCATGCTGCCGGGCCGCACCTGCATGAAGCCCGCCGCTTGGGTGATGCACAGGTTGCATTCGGTCTGGCCGTAAAGCTCATTGATCGGCGCGCCAAGGCTGCGCTGGCCCCATTCCAGCAATTCCGCCCCAAGGCTTTCCCCCCCCGATGAGACAGAGCGCAGCGCGACCCCATCAGGCACCGGGCAGCCGCGCATCAGCTTCAGCGCGGTGGGCGGCATGAAGACATTGCGAATCCCATGCCGGACCATCAGCGCATAGGCCGCCGCTGCCTCAAACTTGCGCATCCGATGCGCGACCAGCGGCACGCCGTAGTAAAGACAGGGCATCGCCATATCCATCAGCCCGCCGATCCAGGCCCAATCGGCAGGCGTCCAGCCTTTGTCGCCCGGCTGCGGAAAGCCTTCATGCGTCAGTTCCATGCTGGGCAGATGCCCGAACAGGAACCGATGCGCATGCAACACCCCCTTGGGCGGCCCGGTGGTGCCCGAGGTATAGATCATCACGGCGGGGTCTTCGGCATCGGTTGCCACGCGGCGCGGCAGGGGTGGGTGCTGCGCAATCTCTTGCCACAGATCGCGCGCGCCAGTGGCAGGGCTGGTGCAGAAAACAGATTTCAGATCAGGCAGTTGCGCGCGGATGTTCAGAAGTTTCGGCAGGCTTTCGGCATCCGTCACTACCACGGCAGCGCCGGAATCGCCCAAGCGATACAGCAGCGCATCCTCACCAAACAAGGTGAACAGCGGCAGCGCCACAGCCCCCAGTTTCATCGCCGCGAAATGCACGATCGGCACGGCGGCAGATTGCGCCAGCAGCACGGCCACCCTGTCGCCACGCCCCACACCTGCGGCGGCAAAGGCGCTTGCCAACCGGTCCGAGGCATCCTTGAGCGCGCCATAGGTCCAGTCTTGCGCGGCGGCCTCCGTCACATCGGTCAGCGCCACGCGCTCTGGCTCGGCCTCCGCCCAATCGTCGCAGCAGGCTTGGGCGATGTTGAAATCATCGGGCCACTGCCACGCGAAAGCCGCGCGCTTGGCGGCCCAATCGCCCGACAGCGGGATCAGCCTATTGCGCAAAGATCGTCACTTCCGGCAGGTCGGTCAGCGGCAGGTTCAGCGCACGGAACGCCGCCAGTGAAAGCTGTGCCGCCCCTTCGCCGGGAATCAGATCCACCGCGATAGAGCCGCCCGCCGCCGTCACCACGCGCCCCGGCCCTGCGGTTTTCACCAAAGACGACCGCAGCCAGAACCCCGGCTCTGTCACATTGCCCAAGGCCACGGCGGTTTTGCCCAAGGCCTGTTCGCCCGCAGGTTTGGCCGGGGCGGCAAGGGCGGCGGCTTTTTGCTCTGCGGTGGTGGTATCCAGTGCCGCTGCGGTGCGCGCACCCGCTGGCGGAGCTTTGATCCCGTCCGACAGGGGCCGCGTTTGCGGCCGCGTCTCAATCGCTGTGGTCGGTGCCATGGCGGCATCGTCCCCTTTGAAAAAAGGCAAAGTGCTGCAACCGGACAGAAACAATCCGGTCAACAGAAGGGGCGGGGCAAGAAGGGCGCGCAATTGTGTCATACCCCGACGATAGTCGCGGCCCGCAAAGCTTTCAATGCCCTTGCGCGTGGATGCGCGGGGCCTTACCTTTCGGGGCATGACAACACCCCTGATCGACCCTTTCGCCCGCGCCATCAGCTATCTGCGCGTCTCTGTGACGGATCGCTGCGATTTCCGCTGTGTCTATTGCATGTCGGAAAACATGAGCTTTCTGCCCAAGGCCGAATTGCTGACGCTGGAGGAGTTGGATCGCATGTGTTCCACCTTCATCCGCATGGGGGTTGAAAAGCTGCGGATCACCGGGGGGGAGCCGCTGGTGCGCAAAGGCATCATGACGTTTTTCGACCGCATGACCCGGCATCTGGACAGCGGCGCGCTGAAAGAATTGACGCTGACGACCAATGGCAGCCAGTTGCGCAAATATGCCGCCGATCTGGCCGCCTGCGGGGTGCGGCGCATCAATGTGTCGCTGGACACGCTGGATGATGAGAAATTCGCCAAGATCACCCGCTGGGGCCGTTTGGCGCAGGTGCTGGACGGGATCGCCGCCGCCAAAGAGGCAGGCTTGCGCGTCAAGATCAATGTCGTGGCCCTGAAAGGCTTTAACGAGGATGAACTGTTCACCCTGACCGATTGGTGCGCGCGCGAAGGCCATGACCTGACCTTCATCGAAGTGATGCCGATGGGCGATCTGGGCAATGAGGACCGGCTGGACCAGTATTGGAGCCTGAAAGACCTGCGCGCGCGGCTGCGCGTCCGCTTTACCGTCACCGATCTGGCCGAGCGCACGGGCGGGCCTGCGCGCTATGTCCGGCTCGAGGAAACCGGGCAAAAGCTGGGCTTCATCACGCCGCTGACCCATAATTTCTGCGAAAGCTGCAATCGCGTGCGGCTGACCTGCACGGGTGAGTTGTATATGTGCCTTGGGCAGGAAGATATGGCCGATCTGCGCGCGCCACTGCGGGCCAGCGCCGAGGATGGTTTGCTGGAAGACGCGATCCGCAACGCGATTGCGCGCAAGCCCAAGGGCCATGATTTCGACTATTCCCGCCAGAAGGTCGACGGCCAAATGACCCGCCACATGAGCCATACCGGCGGTTAGTGCTTTTGCCCGCTGATGATGTCTGAGCAACCTTGGGCGCTTGTTGGGCCCCTGCGTGATTGGCGGGCCGGGTGTTTTGGATATTTAGAAATAGATGAAACAGCGCGCCGCGCGTCGTTTTGTCCATGGCAATGCCTTTGGAGGGGGTTCGATGCCCCCGACAAAGGCACCCCCTTATGGCAGATATTGCCCGGCTTCCTTGCGGGCCCAGCCTTTCATCAGATCGCCGAATTCGGCCAGAAACGCCTCGGTCCGGGCGGGGTCATGTTTGGACAGATCACGCAGCCACCAAGCCACGGCTTTCTGGATGAACCAATCCTTGTCGCTCAGATAGCCTGCGGCCCAGCCGAGGATGCGGTTCCGCGCGGCAAGCTCATGCTCTTTGGGATTGTTCAGCCGGGCAAAGGGCAGGGTGGCCACCAGTGCCGCGCGGCGCTGCCACATGATCGGGCTGTGGGTCCAGTCCTCGACCTTGTCCAGCCGGGAGGGATCGGCGGTGATGCGTTTCTGGGCCGCGATACAGGTGGTATCGGCAATGGCCCAAGCGTCGAACTGCGGCACCCAAGCGCAGATCAGATTCCATGCCGCGCTGTCATCGGGGCGGATGCGGGCTTGGGTCAGCAGTTTGGCGGCGGCGATGCGGGCCTCGTGGATATTGCTGTCCCAAAGGGCGGCACAAAGGGCAAGGCGATCTTCCAATGTCAGATCGGCCCGCCATGTTTTGCACAGGCTGTCAATCTCGGGGACCATGGTGCCCAGATAGGGGCGATCGACCTTGTGATAGGCGGCCATCTCGGCGGCCTTGCCGGGGTCCGACAGGGCCTTGAGCTGTGAGAGTGCGTCATCAAGGGTCATTCGACAGTCACCGATTTGGCCAGATTGCGCGGCTGGTCGACATCGGTGCCTTTCGCGATGGCGGTGTGATAGGCCAGAAGCTGCGCCGGCACGGCATAGAGGATCGGCGCAAGGAAATCGGGCACCGACGGCATGACCAGCCTGCGCCAGCAGCCCATGCCCGCCTCGGCCACGCCTGCCGCATCCGAAATCAACAGCACCTTGCCGTTGCGCGCCATCACCTCTTGCATGTTGGACACGGTTTTGTCGAACAGCGCATCGCGGGGCGCCATGACGATCACCGGCACGCGGGCATCAATCAGGGCGATGGGGCCATGTTTCAGCTCGCCGCTGGCATAGCCTTCGGCATGGATATAGCTGATTTCCTTGAGTTTCAGCGCGCCTTCCATGGCCAGCGGGAACAGCGGGCCGCGCCCGAGGAACAAGATATCCTGCGCCTCGGCCAATTCCTCGGCGATCGCGGCCACTTCGGGGGCGATGCGCATGGCTTGGTTGACCAGCCCCGGCAGCGCCGACAGATCGGCAATATGCTGGGCCAGTTGCGCCACGCTCAGCCGCCCGCGATCCTGCGCCGCTTTCAGCGCCATCAAGGCCAGCATCGCCAACTGGCAGGTAAAGGCCTTGGTCGAGGCAACGCCAACCTCTACCCCTGCGCGGATCGGCAGGGCGATATCCGATTCCCGCGCGATAGAGGAGGTGGGCACATTGATCACCGCCACCGTCTTGGCGACTTTTTCCTGACAATAGCGCAGGGCGGCCAATGTATCGGCGGTTTCGCCGGATTGGCTGACAAAGATCGCCCAGCCCTTGGCCGACATCGGCGGCTCGCGGTAGCGGAATTCCGAGGCGACATCGACCTCCACCGGGATGCCGGCAACCTGTTCAAACCAGTATTTCGCCACCACGCAGGCATAATAGGCGGTGCCGCAGGCCACCAGCGTCAGGCGGTCAACATCGGTAAAATCCACCTCTGGCGGCAGGTTCAGCGCGCCATCGGCCACGGAATGCTTGATCGCATCGGCCAGCACGCCGGGCTGTTCGGCGATTTCCTTGGCCATGAAATGCTTGTAGCCGCCTTTTTCGATGCGGGTCTGTTCCAGCACGATCTGGGTTGCGGGGCGGTTGGCGCGGCGGTTCGCCTCGTCATAAATCTCGGCGCCCTTGCGGGTGATGACGGCCCAATCGCCTTCTTCCAGATAGGTGACGGTATCGGTCATCGGGGCCAGCGCAATCGCGTCCGATCCGACGAACATCTCGCCCGTTCCATGCCCGATCGCCAGCGGGGAGCCTTTGCGCGCCGCGATCATCAAATCGTCTTCGCCATCGAACAAAAAGCACAGCGCAAAGGCCCCATGCAGGCGCGACAGGGTTTCGCGGGCGGCATCCACCGGGGGCAAGCCTGCGTCCAGATGCGACCGGGTCAGGATTGCGACGGTTTCCGTATCGGTTTCGGATTCAAAGCTGTAACCCTTCGAAAGCAATTCTTCCCGCAATTCGCGGAAATTCTCGATGATGCCATTATGCACAACCGCCACTTTGCCCGCCTGATGCGGGTGGGCGTTTGCCACCGTGGCCGCCCCATGCGTGGCCCAGCGGGTATGGCCGATGCCCGCCTTGCCCGCCAAAGCATCATGCACCAGCAGGTCCGACAGGTTCACCAGCTTGCCCACGGCGCGGCGGCGGCCCAGTTTGCCATTGTTCACGGTGGCGATCCCGGCGCTGTCATAGCCGCGATATTCCAGCCGTTTCAGCGCCTCAACCAACAGGGGCGCAACCTCATGCTTTCCCAAAACACCAATGATTCCGCACATTTACTGCTTGCCTTTCTGGCGGTCCGCTTTGATTTTCTGAAACCGCTCCATCAGGCGGACCGCCAGACCGGGTTTGTTTTCCTGCTTGGCCCGCGCCACGGCCAAGGCCTCGGCCGGGACATCCGCCGTGATGACAGAGCCAGAGCCCGTCATCGCATCGCGCCCCACCGTGACCGGGGCCACCAGCATGGTGTTGGAACCGATAAAGACACGCGGGCCGATTTCGGTGTGGTGCTTGTTGGCACCGTCATAATTGCAGGTGATGGTGCCCGCGCCGATATTGGTATGTTCGCCCACATGGGCATCGCCCAGATAGGTCAAGTGGCCCACCTTGACGCCTTCGTCCAGCACCGCGTTCTTGATCTCGACGAAATTGCCGACATGCACATCCTCGGCCAGTTCGGCACCGGGGCGCAGGCGGGCAAAGGGGCCAACGGTGGCGCCGCGGCTGATATGGCAGCCTTCCAGATGGCAAAAGGCGCGAATCTCGGCCCCGGATTCGATGGTCACGCGGGGGCCAAAGACCACATTCGGGCCGATGGTCGTATCGCGGCCAATCACCGTATCCATTGCGAAATAGGTGGTGGCGGGGTCGGCCAGCGTCACCCCGTTTTCCATCGCCTCGGCGCGCATCCTTGCCTGAAAGGCCGCCTCGGCACGGCTCAGCTCGGCGCGGGTGTTGATGCCCAGCGTCTCTGCCTCATCGCAGATCACAACCCCTGCCGAAAGCCCTTCGGCGCGGGCAAGTGCGATGATATCGGTCAGGTAATATTCGCCTGCCGCATTGTCATTGCCCAGCTTGCTGACCAGCGCGAACAGGGTCGAGGCCTCGGCGCAGATTACGCCGGAATTGCATAGGGTTATAGCGCGTTCTTCATCCGTTGCATCTTTGAATTCAACAATGCGGTCCAGCGTGTCGCCCGAGGTGATCAGGCGGCCATAGCGGCCCGGATCGGCTGCCTCAAACCCCAGCACCACAACGGCGTGGCGGGCACGGGCGTCCAGCATGGTTTGCAAGGTTTCTGCCCGCACAAACGGCGTGTCGCCATACAGAACAATCGCATCGCCCGCCGCATCCGCCAGCAAAGGTGCCGCCTGCGCGACCGCATGGCCGGTGCCAAGCTGTTCGGCCTGAAGCACAACTTCGATCCCTGCGTCAAAGGCGCGTGCCGCTTTTTCCACCTGCGCGGCGCCATGGCCTGCGACGACGACAATCTGCTCCGGGTCCAGCGATTGGCCTGCATGCAAGGCGTGGTGCAACAAAGGGGCAGAGCCAAGCGGATGCAGCACCTTGGGCAGGTCCGAATTCATCCGGGTGCCTTTGCCCGCGGCGAGAATGATCAATGAAACCGACATGAAACCCTTTCCTTCAACGCCCGATCCCTTTTACACGAGGGCACCCGAGTCGCAAGGTCGGGGGGATAACGGGCTGTTTCAGCCCTGACATAAGGGGATGCAGATGCGCACCGTGGTTTTTGATCTTGATGGCACTTTGGCCGATACCAGCGGTGATCTGATCGCGGCGGCCAATGCTTGTTTTGAACGGATGGGCAAGGGCGCGCCCCTGTCGCGCACAGGCGATGCGCTGGTGGCCTTTGGCGGCGGGCGGGCGATGCTGCGGCTGGGATTCTCGCGGCTTGGCGCGGCCTGGACCGAGGCGGATGTGGATGCGCAATACCCGGTGCTGCTCGAGGCCTACGCCGGGGCGATTGCGGTGCATTCGACGCTCTATCCCGGTGCGGTGCAAGCGGTGGAGGCGTTGCGCGCGGCAGGGTTTGCCACCGCGATCTGCACCAACAAACCGGAACATCTGGCGGTGATGCTATGCGATCATTTCGGGATTTCGGGGCTGTTCGGCGCCTTGCTGGGGGCCGATACGCTGCCCGTGCGCAAACCCGACCCAGAGCATTACTTTGAAACCGTCCGCCGGGCGGGGGGCGATGCGGCGCGGTCCTTGCTGATCGGGGACACCATCACCGACCGCGATACCGCGCGCGCGGCAGGGGTGCCGATTGTGCTGGTCGGCTTTGGCCCGGAAGGGGCAGGGGTGGACCGCTTGCAGCCCGATGCGCTGCTGCATCACTATGATGACCTGCCGGGGCTGGTGGATCGGTTGCTGCCCGCGTAATCGCGCCTGCCTGCCAAAAAAACCGCCGCCGCTCAGGGCATCATCCGCGCGATATAGGTGGCGAATTCGAAATTTGGCCGTTCCAGATGGGACAGATGGCCCGGCCCGGACAAATCGGCGCAAAGCCCGCGATAGACCTTTTCGGTGCAGCCACGATCCTCGTCATTCACATGGTCCAGCAGGCCCTTGATCGTTTCCAGATGCGCCGCGGCCTGCGGGTCGGCCACCCAATCGGGGTGCAACCCGCCACCATAGAGAATTTTCACCCGTCCCGGCCCGTCCGGCGTCAGGCAGAGATACCAGAAATATCCCGGCGTCAGCGTGATCATCAGTGACGGATAGATCGCCAGCAGCCATGTGATGCGCCGCTGATCGCCTGTCAGCGTGGTGTTGGAGGGATGCGCGAGGGAAAGCTTTACCGTGTCATTCTTGACGATCCAGTGATAGTTGAAGCCCGGCTCGCCTTCCGGGCAGGTCATCTGTGCCAGATCGACCGAGCCGCCGATGGTGCCTGCGTGGCAGACCGGCAGGTGATAGCTTTCCATGAAATTCTCGGCCAGAACCTTCCAGTTGGTGTCCCAGTGATGTTCCTCGCGGAAGGTTTCGACATAGGCCCCCATATCCAGATAGCCGACCAGATCCTGCACGCCTTTCAGGCGGTCCTGCGGGTCGGGGGCATCGGGGTTCAGCGTGACCATGATCCAACCCAGCCAGTCGGTGCAGCGGATTTGCGGCAGGTTGACCTGATCCTTGCAGAAGCCTTCGTTATGCATCATCGCGGGCGCGCCCCGCAAGGAACCGTCAAGGTTATAGGTCCAGGCGTGATAGGGGCAGGTGATGGCGCGGGTATTGCCGCGCCCTTCCAGCAGGATCGACATGCGGTGGCGGCAGACGTTGGACATGGCCCGCAACTGGCCGTCACGGTCGCGCAGCACGATGATCGGCTCTCCTGCGATGTCCATCGTCAGGTAATCGCCGGGCGCTTTCAACGCATCGGCGCGGCCTGCGCAAAGCCAGTCTTTGCGGAAAATATGCTCTTGCTCCAGCGCCGTAAATTCGGGCGAGGTATAGACCGATTTCGGCATCGCGCGGGCCTGTCCGAAGGGCTGGGCCACATTGGCGCGAAGTTCCTCCACAGGGGAGAGTTTGGGGTCATGGGTGGTCATGCGATCCTCGGGGCTGGGTGGGGGCAGTGAAGCACTGAAGCTGCGGCCTGTCACCTGTTTTTCGCGGCGAGGCTGCGATTCAGGGGCTGCGGAATCGCGCGCGGAATGACGGGTAAGCCCTTGATTAAAAACCAAACGAGGCAAAAAAGTCACCAAAAATTAACTTTTCAGATCGCGCGACGGAAACCGGCGACGGCGGCGTTTATCGCTAGCTCTTCCACAACAGAGCTTGAAACCGGAAAGACAGAACAATGACGAAACGATCGAGCGCTTTGCTGTCCCTTGTGACCGCTGTGTCACTGGTTGCCCCGATGGCCGCCTTGGCCCAGCAACAACAGCGGCGAGAGGCCCCCTCGCTAAGCGAAATGTCGGCAGCCCTTGGCGTGTCGGAGGCGACCCTGAAAACCTGCGTGCCCGCACCGGGCAAACCGGGGGCCAAGGGCAAACCCGAACGGCCCGATGCCGCGAAAATCACCGATTGCCTGAAGGCAGAGAACGCAGGTCTGACCGTGGCTGCGGTGGAACAGACGCTGCGCGATTTCGCCCCGCCGCCGCGCAAGAATTGAGCAGGCCCCGAAAAAAGGGGTAACAGGCGGAACCGGGGGGCAGGGGCGCTTGCCCCCCGGTTTCCTGTCGCCGCAAAGATGTTTGACAGAAAGCGTGACCCTATGACCATTCTCAGGGCCTTTGCCGCCTTGGCTTTGGGGCTGCTGCTTTTGGGCTGCGGGCCGCGCAGCGCGATTGTGGTGGTGCCGCAGACCCAAGGGGCCACGGTGCATGAGGTGTTGTTTGCCACCAATCGCGCGCCCTCCGCCCAGCTTTTCGGCGCAGAGCGCAGCGCGCAGGTCAGCTATGGCGCGGTTCGCGTCTCGGTGCCGCCGGCGCATGAACCGGGCCGCGTTGAATACCCCGGCGAGGCTGCCGACCCGCAAAAGCATTTCGGCATTGTTGATGCCAGACGCGCTGCTGAAGGGGCAGGTTTTGGCGCGTTGCTGGCCCAGCAACTTGCCACGCGGGCCGCAAAAGAGCGGCGCGTGACGATCTTTGTGCATGGCTATAACAACAGCTTTGCCGAAGCGCTGTATATGAACACCCAGATCATCCATGACTATCAGACGCGGGATATTCCGCTGCTGTTCAGTTGGCCCTCGGCCGGGGAAAACCTTGGGTATCTGCAAGACCGCGATTCCGTTCTGTTTTCGCGTTCCGCCTTTGAGACGGTGCTGGATCAGGTGCAGGCCTCGGGTGTTGAGAGTTTCACCATCGTCGCCCATTCCATCGGCAGCCAATTGGTGATGGAAGTGCTGCGCCAGCACGCCATCCGCAATGGCGGCGCACAATGGGGCAAGCTGGCAGGGGTGGTGCTGGTGTCGCCCGATATTGATGTAGAGATGTTTGAGCAGCAAGCCGCCGATATGGGCAGCCTGCCGCAGCCCTTTGTCGTCGTCGGGTCACGAAATGACCAGTTGCTGCGGTTTTCAGGCGTGCTGAATGGCAATCGCCTGCGGCTTGGCACCGTGGAAGATACCGCCGTGCTGACGCGGGCCAAGGCGCAGGTTGTCTCGGCCAGTTTTGCCACGCGCAAACTGTCGGCCAATCACACCACGGCGTTTTCCTCGCCCGATATGATCGCCCTGTTACGGGCGTTGGAAAGCGGATAGCGACAAAGTCGGGAAGGCCCCACCTTGCGGCGGGGCCTGTTCTTGTCAGGTATAGCGGTAGGGGCGGCCCGCTTTTTCCATCACGTCGTTATATTCCTTGAAGATCGCGACGACCTTGGCTTTTACCTCGGATTCGGCGGCGATTTCGTCCCAGAAGGCGCGGCCTGCGGCCTCGACCGTGGCCCATTCGGCATCGGGGATGGTGGTCAGCTTCAGCTTTGGCCCGTTGACGCGCAGCTTGGCCTCGCCGCCCCAATACCAATGCTGGCGGTAGTAGTGCGACTGTTCGAAACAAACCTTCATCAGCGCTTGCAGATGCGGCGGCACCTCATTCCAGCGGTCCATATTGGCAAAGAAATGCCCGATCCACGCGCCCGAGATGTTGTTGGTCAGGAAATAATTGGTCACGTTGGACCAGCCGACGGTATAAACCTCGGTGATGCCGGACCACGCGATGCCGTCCAACTCTCCGGTTTGCACGGCCACTTCGATATCTTCCCATGGCAGCGTCACCGGAACCACGCCGAATTGCGCAAGGAAGCGGCCTGCGGTGGGGAAGGTAAAGACGCGCTTGCCCTTGAGGTCGGCCAGCGAATTGATCGGGTCTTTGGTTGAGAAATGGCACGGATCCCATGCGCCCGCGCTGATATGTTTGACGCCGACCTTGGCATATTCATCGGCCCAGATCTCGCCCAGCCCATATTGGTTGAACAGCACCGGCACATCGAGCGAGTAGCGTGAGGCGAAAGGGAAATAGCCGCCGAAAACCGTGACTTCGGTGGGCGAGGCCATGGAATCGTCATCCGATTGCACGGCGTCGATGGTGCCGCGCTGCATGGCCTGGAACAGCTCGCCGGTGGGGACAAGCTGGTCGGCGTAGTAAAGTTCAATCTCCATCTGGCCGGCGGCGATTTCGTTGAACTGGTCGATGGCGGGTTTGATGACTTCGGCGCCAAGCGCGGCCCCGGCATAGGTTTGCAGGCGCCATTTGATCGGGGATTGCGCCAGCGCAGGTGCGGCGAGGGTAGAGGCACCGGCGGCCAGCGCGCCGGAGGTGAGGAACTTTCTTCTGGTGGTCATCTGTTCTCTCCTTGCTGTGTTGCGGCGGTAGGGTCCGCCTGTTTAATGACGAAGCGTATTGGGCAGCCAAAGTGCGAGTTGCGGGAAGGCCATGACGATGGCGAGGGCCAGCACCATGACGGCCACAAAGGGCACGATGGAGCGGTAGATATCCATCAGCGTCACCTCGGGCGGGGCCATGGCGCGCATCAGAAACAGGTTATAGCCGAAGGGCGGTGTCATATAGGCGATCTGGCAGGTCATGGTGTAAAGCACGCCATACCAGACCAGATCAAATTCCAGCAGTTTGACCAGTGGCACATAGAGCGGGGCGACGATGACCAGCATCGCGGTGTCATCCAGAAAAGTGCCCATCAGGATGAAGGAAAGCTGCATCAGGATCAGCACTTCCCACCGGCCAAGGCCGAGATTGTCCAGAAACAGCCCCTTGATCGCATCCACCGCGCGCAAGCCGTCAAACACCGCGCCAAAGGCAAGGGCGGCAAGGATGATCCACAGGAACATGCAGGAAATCGCCAGCGTGTTGCGGGTGGCTGTCTCAAACACTTGGCGCGTCATGCGGCCCTTGGCCACCGCGACCAGCACCGAGGCCACCGCCCCGATCACCGAGCTTTCGACCAGCCGTGTATAGCCCGTCACGAAGGGCACCATCATCACCAGAAAGATGCCAAAGGGCAGCAGGCCCGCCAGCAGCAGGCGGTATTTCTCGGCCCGTGGAACGGCGGCAAGTTCGGCCGCGTCCAAGGCCGGGCCAAGGCTGGGGTTCAGTTTGCAGCGGATCCAGATGTAGATGACGAACATCGCCGCCATCATCAGCCCCGGCACTACGCCCGCCAGCCACAGGTCTGAAACCGATTGCCGCGCGATCAGCGCATAAAGCACCAGCACCACCGAAGGCGGCACAAGGATCCCCAGCGAGGAGCCTGCCTGAATGACCCCCGTCACCATCCGCTTGTCATAGTCGCGTTTGAGGAGTTCGGGCAAAGCGATGGTGGCCCCGATGGCCATACCCGCCACCGACAGCCCGTTCATCGCGGAGATCAGCACCATCAGCAGAATGGTGCCAATCGCCAGCCCCCCCGGCACGCGGCCAAACCAGACATGAAACATGCGGTAAAGATCATCGGCAAGCCGGCTTTCCGACAGCACATAGCCCATGAAAATGAACATCGGCAGGGTCAGCAGCGGGAACCAGCCAATCACCTTCATGCTTTGCGCGAAGGCCAGATCATAGCCGCCGCGATCGCCCCAAAGCAGCATCGCCGCCACCACGGCGACAAAGCCGATAATCCCGAACATCCGCTGCCCGGTCATCAGCATGACCAGCATGGAGCCGAACATCAGCAGCGCAATCATCTCGTAATGCATCAGATCTCTTGCCCCCGCAGACGGGCGATATCACGGGCCAGAAAGGCCGTGCATTGCAGCAGCATCATGGTGATGCCGATGCACATCACAATCTTGACCGGGGCCATATAGGGCCGCCAAAGGCCGGATTTCCGTTCGCCGTATTCCAGCGCATAGACGGTGCTTTCGACGCCGCCCCACAAAAGCACGCCCAGATAAAACAGCAGCGCGAAGATTGTCACCGCATCGACCAGCGCCTTGGTGCGCGGCGACCATGCGGAATAGAACACATCCATCCGCACGGCTGAATCCATCTGCAAGGCATAGGCCCCGCCCAGCATGAAATACCCCGCCAGCAGGAATTGCCCCATCTCATCGGTCCAGACCTGCGGATGCCAAGCGGTGCGGGCAAAGGCCCCCCACAGCATCACCGCCATAAGCGCAAACAGCAGATACATGGCCACCCGCCCGATGCGGCGGTTCCAACGCTCTACCCAATGGACGTAACGCACAACGATGGTCGGCATGTTCCCCCACATAACTTGGCCCCTGAAAGGACTAGGCCCTGCCTTTGCGGCAAATTTTGACCTTTCGGTCAGCATGGCGGTGGGAAAACCATATTGCAAGCGTCTCGGCATGCGCGCGGCACAAAGACCGGGCATCTGCCTAAAGGATCAGCAAAGCTGAGGCAGGGGGGCTGGCAGAGGGGGCGGGCCGATTGGCCTAGCCGCAGAACATCTCGTGGATCAGGGACATCATGCGCTGTGCGCGTGCGTCAGACAGCGAGTAGTAAATCGCCTTGCCATCGCGGCGGCAACTGACCAACCCTTCCAGCCGCAAACGGGCAAGCTGTTGGCTGACGGCAGCCTGACGGCTGCCCAACAGCTCTTCCAGCTCTGTCACCGATTTTTCACCCGAGGTGAGGTGGCACAGGATCATCAGACGCCCTTCATGCGACAGCGCCTTGAGGAAATTTGACGCAGCTTCGGCCTGCCGCACCAGTTCTTCGGGCGGCACAGAGGCGCAAGGCACCGCCGGGGTGGCTTCGGTCAGTTTGGCGCGGGCGGCGGCATCAAAGGACATTGCAGGGCTTTCGATCAGGCGGAAAACGGCGGTGCGTGCTGCTGATATAGGCAAAAGCCGGGATATATTCAAGAAACAGATGATATGCGCAGCCGGGGCGACGCAAATGCGGCTTTTCTGCCCAAGGCACAGCCAATCCGGCGCATTTGCCCAAAATTGCGGCAGGCCCGCGACCAGGGTGATATGGCCCGGCCTTGGCCCGGCGGGGCTTAGTCGAACGGGCCCCAGTGGCGCCAGTCTTGTTTGGGTAGCAGAACTTTGAACAAGGCGTTGATCAGGATGGCGGCTGTCAGCGCGGCGGCTGTCAGGGTAAACAGAAACTGAAACAGAGTGAGCCCAAGCATTGGTCTTATCCTCTCGACATGAAGCGGCTGATCCGGTTGCCCTTGCCTGCGGGATCGCGCCTGATGAGTCCGAGTATTCTGCCGAAATATGTTAATTTGGCGTCATTGCGGCGTTCAGATCGGGGAAATGCAAAAAGCCGGGGCAGGGTGGTTTGCAGGGCTGGAAATGGCGCGCGGTTTGGGCTAAGCCCTGCGCAACCTTTTCCTGCCAAGGGGGCACCCCATGAAAGCCGCTGTCCTGACCTTTCCCGGATCGAACTGCGACCGTGACCTTGCCGTTGCGTTTGAACACTCCGGCGCCGAGGTGCATCGCGTCTGGCACAAAGACACCAGCCTGCCCGAAGGCGTGGATATCGTGGCGGTGCCGGGGGGCTTTTCCTTTGGCGATTACCTGCGCTGTGGCGCGATTGCGGCGCAATCCCCGATCGGGGCGGCGGTGCGGGCCCATGCGCAGCGCGGCGGCTATGTGCTGGGCATCTGCAACGGCTTTCAGGTGTTGACGGAAATGGGCCTGCTGCCCGGTGCCCTGATGCGCAACGCCGGGCTGAAATTCATTTGCAAGACGGTTGAATTGCAGGTCGCCACCACCGACAGCGCCTTTACCAATGGCTATGATAAAGGCGCGCGGGTCATGATCCCTGTGGCCCATCACGATGGCAATTACACCGCCGATGCCGAAACCCTTGCACGGCTGAAGGGCGAGGACCGCGTCGCCTTTACCTATAGCGACAATCCCAACGGGTCGGTCGATGCTATCGCGGGCATTCTGTCTGACAATCGCCGCGTGCTGGGGATGATGCCGCATCCCGAACGCGCCAGCGAAGTTTCACATGGCGGCACCGATGGTTCGGTGCTTTTCCGCTCGTTGACCGGCGCTTTGGCGCTTGCGTGATCGCCGCTGCTTGAGGTCGTGGCGACGAGCCCGTAAACTCGGGCCATGAGCGACCAGAACACAGAGCCAGATACAACCGCGCTTGCGGTGATGCCGGGGGTGCCGCAATCCCGCCGCCTGTCATGGGCGATGCGCGGGTTGGTGGGCGGGCTGTTCGCGGCGGCGGTGGCCGTGGTTTTGGTGACGAATGACTGGTTGACCGACCGCTTCACCGAATCCACCCGCAACCGGGCCGAAGTGCGTCTGGCGCTGTATAGCGGCAACCTGATCTCGGAATTGCAGCGCAACTCTGTCGTGCCCTTGTTGCTGGCGCGCGACCCGGAACTGATCCGGGCGCTGAATGATGGGCAGTTTTCCAGCACCTCGGCGCGGCTGATCTCATTTCAGGCGGAAATCGGGGCGGCGTCGATCTTGCTGCTGGACAAGGACGGGCGCGCGGTGGGGGCGACCAACCGCAATCTGATCGGCTCCAGCCACCGGGCGGCGGCCTATTTCGTCGATGCGCAGCGCACCAAGGATACGGTGTTTTCGGCGCAACCGCGCGAAACGGGGGGCAATGATTTCACCTATTCCCGCGCTGTGCTGGCCGATAACCGCATGATCGGGGTGATCGTCGTTGCGGTTGATCTGATGAAATATGAACGCGCGTGGGCCGGGCTGACCGATGCGGTTCTGGTCACCGATAGCGAAGGCAAGGTGATCCTTGCCACCGAACCGCGCTGGCGTGGCCTGCTGCTGACCGAGGCTTTGGCCGTGCAAGACGCGCCTTCGGCCATTGAACGGGCCTTGCGGGCCACGACGGATTGGACGCAAGACCCGCCCGACGCCTATTTGCGCGGCAATGCGGTGATGAAAACCGAGGCGCGGGTGCCGTTCCGTGGTTGGCGCATCCTGACCTTTACCGCTTACGATTCCGTGCGCGAACGGGTGAATGGCGTGCTGGCGCTGGAAATCATGGGCTTTGCCATCCTTCTGGCGCTAACCTTTTACTTCCTATCCCGCCGCGCCTGGTCGCAAAGTGCCACCTTCCAGCGTGAAAGCGCCGAGCTGCGCCTGCTCAACGCCCGCCTGAAACGCGAGATTGCGCAGCGCGAAAAGGTGCAAAAAGATCTTGCGGTCGCGGAACTGACGCTGGCGCAATCGTCAAAACTGGCCGCCTTGGGCGAAATGTCGGCTGCCGTCAGCCATGAGTTGAACCAACCATTGGCCGCGATGAAAACCTATCTGGCCGGCGCGCGGTTGCTGTTGCAACGCCACCGCCCCGATGAGGCGCTGTCGTCCTTTCAGCGCATCGACGATCTGATCGAACGCATGGGCGCGATCACCCGTCAGTTGAAATCCTATGCCCGCAAAGGCGGCGAGGCGTTTGAGCCTGTGGATGTGCGCGCCTGCCTGTCCTCGGCCTTGTCGATGATGGAACCGCAGTTGAAATCGCGCGTGGTGCAGATCACTCGCAACCTGCCGCGCAATCCGGTGATGATCATGGCCGACAGGCTGCGGCTGGAACAGGTTATCATCAACCTGTTGCGCAATGCGCTGGATGCCACCAAAGATGTGAAAGACCCGCGTATCGACCTGTCGATCACGGTCGACCACTCGGTCCATCTGACCGTGCGCGACAACGGCCACGGCATCGACAACCTCGAAAGCCTGTTCGAGCCGTTCTACACGACGAAGAAACCCGGCGAAGGGGTAGGGCTTGGCCTTGCGATTTCCTCGGGCATTGTGACCGATCTGGGCGGACGCCTGATCGCACATAATGGTGAAGAGGGGGGGGCTGTTTTCGAAGTGCAGCTTCCCATATTGGGCACAGAACTGGCAGCAGCGGAGTAACCTATGGCGCGTGCAATGAAAGTCGCGATTGTCGATGACGAAGCCGACATGCGGCAATCCATCAGCCAATGGCTGGCCCTGTCGGGGTTTGAAACCGAAACCTACGCATCGGCGGAAGAGGCGCTGAAAACCATTGGCGCCGATTATCCGGGCGTGGTGGTGTCGGATATCCGCATGCCGGGCATGGATGGCATGGCCTTCCTGAAACGCCTGATGAGCCTTGATAGCGGCTTGCCCGTCATCATGATCACCGGACACGGCGATGTGCCCATGGCGGTGGAGGCGATGCGCGTCGGGGCCTATGATTTTCTGGAAAAACCGTTCAACCCCGACCGGATGACGGAACTGACCAAAAAAGCCACCAACAGCCGCCGCATGACGCTGGACAGCCGTGCCCTGCGCCGCGAACTGTCAGACGGCAGCGTGCTGATGAAAAAGCTGATCGGCACCTCGGCCGAAATGGAACGCCTGCGCGAAGATATCCTTGATCTGGGCCAAGCCGATGGCCATGTGCTGATCGACGGCGAAACCGGCACCGGCAAAACCCTTGTCGCCCATGCGCTGCATGCCGTGGGGCCGCGCGCCTCCAAGAAATTTGTCACCATTTCCTGCGCGGCCTGGTCCGAAGACCAGCTTGCCGCCCGCCTGTTCGGCCCGATGGAAGAAGGCGGCATCCCCCTGATCGAAGAGGCGCGGGGCGGCACGCTCTGCCTTGAAGATATTGAATCGCTTAGCCACGCGCTGCAATCGCGCCTGCTGACCATGATCAACGACCAAGGCAGCCCGCCGGAAACTCGCATCATCGCGATCGTGAATGAACACGCGCCCGACAAAACGCTCGAGGATATCCTGCGCCCCGATCTGTTCTACCGGCTTGGCGCGCTGACCATCATCTGCCCGCCGCTGCGCGCCCGTGGCGAAGATATCCTGACCCTGTTCACCCGGCTGTCCGAACAATTCGCCGAGGAATATGGCTGCGATGCCCCGCAGGTTGCCGCGCAAGAGGCCGCACAACTGCTGCAAGCCCCCTGGCCCGGCAATGTGCGCCAATTGGTCAATATCGCGGAACGCGCCGTGCTGCAAAACCGCCGCGGTTCCGGTTCTATCGCATCCCTCCTGATGGCCGATAACGAGGCCGCAGGCCCCGCGCTGACCACCGAAGGCAAACCGCTGAAAGACTACGTCGAAGCCTTTGAGCGGATGCTGATCGACAATACCATGCGCCGCCACAAAGGCTCTATCGTCGCGGTGATGGAAGAACTTTGCCTGCCGCGCCGCACGCTGAACGAGAAAATGGCGAAATACAGCCTCAGCCGTTCTGACTATACCTGACGTCGGCCTTAGGTATTTGAACCAAGATGAAGTCGATGGAGTGTCCTGATTTCATCTTGGCGAAAATACCTCGGGGCCGACGCATTTTCCGCGAAAATGGCGTCTTTGAATGCGCCTTCAGGCGCAGGGGGGCAGCGCCCCCGCAACCTTGCCACCAAGCGTTACCCCCGCATCCGCGCGCCGTCTGCGTCAAACAGCGGCGTGGTCACCAGACGGGCCGGGCGGCGTTCACCCAATATCTCGATCTCAACCGCCAGCCCGTCTTTGGCCTGCTCGGCGGGAATAAGCCCCAGCGCGACCGATTGCCCGGTGTAATGCGAATAGCCGCCGCTGGTGCAATAGCCCTGCACCGTGCCATCAATCCAGATCGGCTCCCATGCCACGACATCGGCGTCCTTGGCCTCGACGATAAAGGCGCAAAGCGCGCGTTTGGCTCCGGCGGCTTTCTCGGCCATGGCGGGGGCCTTGCCAATCCAGTCCGCATCCTTGTTCCAGCGGATAAAGCGGTCCAGCCCGGTCTCGCAGGGCGTATAATCCGGGCTGAATTCGCGGCCCCAAGAGCCGAAGAATTTATCCAACCGCAGGCTCATCATCGCGCGCATACCAAAGGCGCGCAGGCCCAGATCAGCACCCGCCTCGGTCAACACCGTCCACAGATGCCGCATCGACATATGGTCGCAATAAATCTCATAGCCCAGATCGGCGGTGTAGCTGACGCGTTGCACGATACATTTCGCCATGCCCACGGTCATCGGTTTCACATCCATGAAGCGGAACGCCTCGGCCGAAACATCGGACCGCGTCACGCGTGACAGCAATTCGCGCGCCTTGGGCCCCGCAATCTGAAAGCCCGAGCGCGTGTCCGAGATATTCTCGACGCTCACACCGTCTTCCATATGCTGCTCGAACCAGCGGCTGTGCCAGCCCTGCGCCCCATAGCTGGCGGTCAGTTGGAACTCGGTTTCCGACAAGCAGGACACGGTGAAATCGCCAATGATCTTGCCGCTTGCGGCCAACATCGGCGTCAGCGAAAGCCGCCCCGGCTTCGGGATCAGCCCGGCCATGATCCGGTCCAGCCAGGCGCGGGCGCGCGGGCCTTTGACAAGGTATTTGCCGAAATTCTGCACCTCGTTGATGCCCACCGCCTCGCGCACCGCCATCACCTCCTGGCGCGTCGCTTCCCAGGCGTTGGAGCGTTTGAACGAAGGCTCCTCATAGCGCGGCTCACCGGGCAGGGCGAAATAGTTCACCACTTCCAACCCGTATTGCTGGCCCCAGACCGCGCCCATTTTGTCAAACACGTCATACATCGGCGTGGTGCGGAAGGGGCGGGCGGCGGGGCGTTCCTCATTCGGATAGCTGACACTGAACCGCATCTGGTAATTCTCGATCACCTTGGGCACGGTATAGCCCGGCGTCGTCCAATTGCCAAAACGCGCCACATCAAAGCCGCGCGGATCGCGCTCCACTTCGCCCTCGATCATCCATTGCGCCAGCGCCAGCCCCATGCCGCCACCTTGGCTGAATCCCGCCATCACGGCGCAGGCCGACCAATAGTTGCGCAAACCCGGCACCGGGCCGATCAGCGGGTTGCCATCGGGGGCAAAGGTAAACGGCCCATGGATCACCCGCTTCACGCCCGAGCGTTCCAGCACCGGAAAGCGGCGATAGGCGAAATTCACCGAGTCCTCGATCTTGTCGAACTGTTCGTTCAGCAGCTCATGGCCAAAACCCCAAGGCGTGCCATCGACCGACCACGGCTCACAGGGTTTTTCATAGAACCCGATGCACAGGCCCCGGCCTTCCTGCCGCAAATAGCTTTCGCCGCCGGGGTCCATCACATGCGGAAACTCGCGCCCCGATTTCAGAATATCCATGATCTCGGGGATGTCATCGGTGACCAGATACTGATGCGCCATCGGCAATAGCGGCAGGTAAACCCCCGCCATGGCCCCCACCTCGCGCGCCCACAGCCCCCCCGCATTGACCAGATGCTCACAGGTCACGGTGCCTTTCTCGGTCACCACTTCCCAGCCGTCCTTGGTCGGGTTCGTCTCTAACACCCGGTTGTGCAGCACAATCTCGGCCCCGCCCATCCGGGCCGCCTTGGCATAGGCATGGGTGGTGCCCGACGGGTCCAGATGCCCATCCAGCGGATCATAAAGCGCGCCGACAATCCCCTCAAGATTGACCATGCCATCGGTCAGCTTGCCAATCTCCTCTGGCCCCAGAATTTCGGTGTCCAACCCCATATAGCGATGCTTGGCCCGCTCGGCCTTCAACATTTCAAACCGGGCCTGATTGTCGGCCAAAGTGATCCCGCCGACATGGTGCAAGCCACAAGACATCCCGGTGATCGCCTCCAACTCCTTATACAGTCGGATGGTATAGCCTTGCAGCGCGGCCATATTGGTATCGCCGTTCAGCGTATGAAACCCGCCCGCCGCATGCCATGTCGACCCCGACGTCAGCTCTGACCGCTCGATCAGCATCACATCCGACCAGCCCAGCTTGGTCAGATGATACAACACCGAACAGCCCACAACGCCGCCCCCGATTACAACCACCCGTGCATGGCTTTTCATGTCGAACTCCCCAAAGATTTCGACCAGATTGGCGCGGCCCCCCCTAGAAAGGCAAGTGCAGACGCGACAAATTTTGTCGCATCCTGAACGCGCCCCGGCTTTCTTTTCGGCCCAAATATCCTCAGGGGGGGAGCCTGAAAGGCGTAGGGGGGCAGAATGCCCCCCTTTGCCCCAGCCAATAAACGCCGAAGGCTTATTTCTCGGGGATCAGACCACGCGGGCTGAAGCGTAGCACCAGCAGCAAGATCACCCCCAGCGTCAACAAGCGCATATGCTGGGCCGAATCCACCAGATGCGCCTTCAGCGCACCTTCCGCCATTCCGGAAGTGATCACCGCCATAACCCCCGGCCCAAGGCTTTCCACGATCAGCCACAACCAGCCGATCAGCAGGCCACCCAACACAGCCCCCCAGTTATTGCCAGAACCGCCCACAATCACCATCACCCAGATCAGGAAGGTAAAGCGCAGCGGGTTATAGGTGCCGGGCGTCAATTGCCCGTCCATCGAGGTCATCATCGCCCCGGCAAAGCCCACCACGGCAGAGCCGATCACGAAAATCTGCAAATGGCGGCGCGTCACATCCTTGCCCATCGCCTCGGCGGCCACCTCATTGTCGCGGATCGCGCGCATCATGCGGCCCCATGGGCTTTTCAGCGCCAGTTCCGACATCCAGACCACGACCACCAGAACCAGACCAAAGATCAACGCATAGAGCAGCTTAACCACGATGGACGACGCAACAATCGGGTCAAACCCATATTGCGCGGCCCAATCCAGGAAGGTGCTGCTTTGCTGCAAATCCACCTCATAGGGCACGGGCCATGGCCGGGGCAGGCCGATCATGTTCTTCACCCCGCGCGCCAGCCAATCTTCGTTTTTCAGCACGATGATGATGATTTCGGCAATGCCCAGCGTGGCAATCGCCAGATAATCCGACCGCAACCCCAAAGAGATTTTGCCGATCGCCCAAGCTGCCGCCGCCGCCAGCACCCCGCCCAAAGGCCAGGCCAGCAAGGAGGGCAAGCCCAGCCCGCCGATATTGCCCGCCGAGGCCGGGTTGATCGCCTCGACTGCCTCGACCGCCGGATCAAAGATCGCGCGGAAGGCAAAGAAACCGCCGACCAGCAGCACCAGCAGCGCCAGATTTCGCGCGCGCCCCTTGGCCATGCGCTGATAAAGCTGCGTGCCCGCCACGATCACCGCGACGCCAAACAGCAAGCCCGCCAGAATACCCCATCCACCGGCGGCCCAGCCTTCGGGTTGCGGGGGGGCCGAGGTCAGCACCACGGCCAGCCCGCCAAGGGCTGCAAAGCCCATGATCCCGGTGTTGAACAGCCCGGCATAGCCCCATTGCATGTTCACCCCCAGCGCCATGATCGCCGAGAGCAGACCAAGGTTCAGGATATTCAGCGCGAGGTTCCAGCTTTGAAACACCCCCGTCGCCACATAGAGCGCCGCCAGAATGGCAAAGAGCAGAAGGTTGCGGTTGTTCATCCCGATTTCCCCTTAAACAGCCCCGTGGGCATGAACAGCAACACGATGATCAGAATGATAAAGCTCACCGCAAGCTTGTAATCGGTGGACAAAAGCTGGATCAGCGCATCCGGCGCCATATCGGCAGGCACCAGATAGGTGACAACTTTCTTCCACGCATAGGTCACGACCACTTCGGAATAGGCGACGACAAAGCCGCCCGCAATCGCCCCCAAGGGGTTGCCCAGCCCCCCCACCACGGCCGCCGCGAAAATCGGCAGGAGCAGTTGGAAATAGGTGAAGGGTTTGAAGGATTTATCCAAGCCATAAAGCACGCCTGCAATCGTCGCCAAACCCGCCACGATGATCCATGTCACCATGACCACCCGCTGCGGGTTGATGCCTGACAACAGCGCCAGATCCTCATTATCCGAAAAGGCGCGCATGGATTTCCCGGTGCGGGTCTTTTGCAGGAACCAAAACAGCCAAGCCACCACGATCACGGCTGTGATCACGGTAATGGCCTGCGTGGTCTTGATCGCCATACCCTCGGCCAGGCCGGTCCATTGCTTGAACTCTCCGGCTGTCATCACAAAACGCTCACCATCAGCGAAGTTCTGCTCCTCCACCCCGATGATCAGGCGGGTGACGCCGTTCATCACGAACATCACGCCCAGCGACACGATCACCAGAATCGTCGGCGCGGCGCGTTGCTTGCGGTAAAAGCGATAGACGAAACGGTCGGTCAGCAGCAAAAAGCCCGCCGTCACCGCAATCCCCACCGGCATTGCCAGCAAAGCGGTGGGCAGGGGGCCGAAACTGACGCCGATGCTTTGCAACCACCATGTCATGATGATCGTGACCATGGTGCCAAAGGCCATGGTGTCGCCTTGCGCGAAGTTGGAAAAGCGCAGGATGCCGTAAACCAGCGTGGCCCCCAAGGCCCCCAGCGCCAATTGCGCGCCGTAAGCCGTGGCGGGAACCACCACGAAATTCACAAAGGCGACGATTGCGTTCAGAATATCCATCAGTCCTGCCCTCGCGGCGTAATCTCTGTTTCTTGGCACATGCCGGTGGCGGTGGCCAAAACCTCGGTGTCGCGGGTGATGCCCGCATATTCCGCCACCCGCAGCGCCCCGGTTTCCCGCAGCGTCAGCCGCATCGACCCCAATTGCCCGATCCGCCCGAAAAATTCATTATCCTCAAGCGCTTGCAGGCGGTAATGGGTCTTGGGCGTTCCGGGGTTGTAGAAATAGGCCGCCCCTTCGTGATCTTCCGGCACCAGAACGATATCATCCGGCAAGGGCACGCCACAATCCAGCGCGCGGCAATGGCCATCGAAATGGCAGGCATAGGCGCGCACAGGGGCGGGCACCGGGGCAGGGCGCTCGGCCCAGTCTGCCATCGTCACCATCCAGGTGACAACGATCAGAAAAGCCGCGCACATCAGCACGAAATGATTGGTATCCATCGGCTCAGCCCCCCAGAAAACTGCGGCGGACTTCGGGGTCTTGCATCAGGGCCTGCCCGGTATCGGTAAAGCGGTTGGCCCCTTGCACCAGAACATAGCCTTTATGCGCAATCTCCAGCGCTTGGCGGGCGTTTTGTTCTACCATCAGAATGGAAATCCCTTGCCGCGCCACTTCGATGATCCGGTCAAACAACTCGTCCATCACAATCGGGCTGACCCCGGCGGTGGGTTCATCCAGCATCAAGACCGATGGCCGCGTCATCAAGGCCCGCCCCACGGCCACCTGCTGACGCTGCCCGCCCGACAACTCGCCCGCCGCCTGATGCCGCTTTTCCTTCAGAATGGGAAACAGATCATAGACCTGCGCCATCGTCCCGGCGATATCATCGCGGCGCAGGAAGGCGCCCATTTCAAGGTTCTCCTCCACCGTCATCGAGGTGAAGATGTTGGAGGTTTGCGGCACAAAGGCCATGCCCTTGGCCACCCGGTCCTGCGGGCTGAGCGTGGTGATATCCTCGCCTTGCAGCTTCACATGCCCGCCCCGCAGGCCCAGCATGCCAAACACCGCCTTCATCGCCGTGGATTTGCCCGCGCCATTGGGGCCGACGATCACGGCAATCTCGCCCTTTTCCACCGCAATGGTGCAACCGTGCAAAATATCCACCGGGCCATAGCCCCCGGTCATATTCTCGCCGATCAAAAACGGTTCCGACATAGCTTTCCTCTCGACACGTCGCGGCGCGTCATCATCATCTGGTCAAACATATCCAATCCGGCGCAAAACACCCCGCGCAAGCGTCTGGTTCTTGAACCAATCGCAATGCGCAGCGGCCCTACGCATGGGCCTTCACCTTGTTCTTCAACCCCGTGCCCAGATAGGCCTCGATCACGCGCTCATCGCTTTTGACTTCTTCCACGGTGCCCTGTGCCAGAACCTTGCCTTCGGCCATGCAGATCACCGGGTTGCAGAGGCGGGCGATGAAATCCATGTCATGCTCGATCACGCAGAATGTATAGCCACGCTCTTGGTTCAGGCGGATGATAGCATCGCCGATGGTGTTGAGCAGGGTGCGGTTTACCCCGGCGCCGACCTCATCCAGAAACACGATCTTGGCATCCACCATCATGGTGCGGCCCAGTTCCAGCAGCTTTTTCTGCCCGCCCGAAATATTGCTCGCTTTCTGGTCGGCCAGATGGCTGATGGTCAGAAATTCCAGCACCTCATCGGCCTTGTCGCGGATGCGGCGTTCCTCGGCGCTGATGCGGCCGCGTGAAAACCAAGTGTTCCACAGCGTCTCGCCGGTTTGTTTTTCCGGCACCATCATCAGGTTTTCCCGCACCGTCATAGAGCCGAATTCATGCGCGATCTGAAAGGTGCGCAGCAGGCCCTTGTGAAAGAGTTCATGCGGGGGCAGGCCGGTGATATCCTCGCCCGCCATCTTGACCCGGCCAGAGGTGGGCGGCAAACGCCCGGCGATCACGTTGAACAATGTTGTCTTGCCCGCGCCATTCGGCCCGATCAGCCCGGTGATGGACCCGGTTTCGATGGTCAGCGACGCGCCATCCACGGCGTGAAACCCGCCAAAATGTTTGTGCAGATCTTCGACGACGATCATCTTTTCAACCCTCCCTCAGGCGGTGCCATCTGGCGTGGCGTGCGGCGTATAGTGACAGAAACGGCCCGAAGGGTCACACCCCACGGGCCGCTGTTGCATCAGACCAGTCTGGCCTTAGCGGAACTTGTCCGTAACGAAGGCACCGCCGTTGACGGTGTATTCCCGGTAGTTGCCCGCAGATTCGCCGCTGCCGATCAGCTCAACCGCGGTGGCGCCGACATAGTCGATATCGGTGCCCGCTGCGATCAGCTCCAGCCCGCGTGCCAGATCACCTGCGTTGATCTTTTCGCCCGGTGCGTTGGCGACATCCATCACCTTCGCAGACCAGTCCTTGGCATTGGTCGATTTCGCAGCTTGCATCGCGAGCAGGATCAGGGCCGCCGCATCATAGCTTTCGCCGGTGTAGGACGAGGTCGGGTCGAACCCGGCTGCCGCGCCCAGCTCTGCGAATTTCGCAGCGCCTTCGGAATCGGTGCCCGGCACGGTGCCATAGGTGCCGTTCAGCCCGTCACCGATTGCCGCAATCAGGCTGTCGCCATACATGCCATCGGGCAGGAAGAAGGTGCTGAATGCGCCCGTGTCCAGCGCGGCCTGAATGATGCCTTTGCCGCCTTGGTCAACGTAACCGGCCACAACCAGCACATCGCCACCAGCCGAGGCCAGCGTTGCCACTTCGGCGGAATAGTCGGCTTTGCCATCTTCATGCGCCGCCGAAACGGTCACAGCGCCGCCCTTTGCGGTAAAGGCCGCTGCGATGCTGTCAGCCAAGCCCTTGCCGTAGTCGTTGTTGGTATAGGACAGGGCGATGGATTTCGCGCCACGCTCGGTCAGGATATCGGCGATCACTTCGCCCTGACGCGCATCCGACGGGGCGGTGCGGAAGAACAGCCCATCATCTTCGGCGGTCGACAGGCCCGGAGAGGTGGCGGAAGGCGAAATCATGCCCATGCCGTTGGGGCGCGCGACGTTTTGCAGGATGGACCCGGTCACGCCCGAGCAATCTGCGCCCATGATGCCGTTGACGGCTTCCACGGTGATCAGACGCTCTGCCGCAGCGGCGGCGGCGGTTGCGTCAACGCAGGTGCTGTCGGCGCGCACAGCCGTTACGCTGCCACCATCCATGAACTTGCCCGAATCATTGACCTCTTTGATTGCCAGCTCGGCAGAGGCGGCCATAGCGGGGGTGATCGATTCCAAAGGCCCGGTAAAGCCCAGAATGATCCCGATTTTTGCGTCTTCGGCCTGCGCGGCACCGGCCATAAGCGCGATTGCGGCAGTCGCCATCATTAGTTTTTTCATTGTTATCTCCCTAACTGGATCTACATCCTGCGGGGAGCCTAGTCGCAGTATTTGGAAAAGAAAAGGAGGGAAAACATGCCTGTCCATGCGTATTTCCGGAAAAAATTGCAGCTTTTGGTGGCTTTGCGCGGGAAACTTGTGTTGGGGCTGGGGGCGATGCTTTGGGTGACGTTAGGGCAGGTCGGGGCGGCGCAACCGGTGCAGATGGTGCCTGTTGCCTCCGGGTTCGAAGAACCTTGGGCCATCGGCTTTCTGCCCTCTGGCGATGTGCTGGTGACAGAGCGCGAGGGGCGGCTGTTGCGGCTGCCTGCGGGGGGCGGTGCCGCGCAAGCCGTGGCGGGCGTGCCAGAGGTGGCGGCGATTGGCCAAGGCGGCTTGCTGGATGTGATGGTGCCGCGCGATTTTGCCAGCACGCGGCGGGTCTGGCTGTCTTATGCCGCCCCGGTTTCGGGGGGCGCTGGCACGGCGGCGGGCTTTGGTATTCTGTCGCAGGATGGCAGCCGGTTACAAGAGTTCCGGCCCGTGATGCAGCCCGTGGGCCGCAGCGGTGGCCGCCATTTCGGCGCGCGTTTGGTGGAGGCGCCCGATGGCAGCGTGTTCCTGACCACCGGGGATCGCGGCAATGGCGCGCTGGCGCAGCGCCTCGACGGGCCCGAAGGCAAGGTGCTGCGGTTCAGTGCCGATGGTGCGCCGCTGACCGCCGATGCCTTTGCCGGGCAAGACGTGTTCCCCGGCCTTTACAGCTATGGCCACCGCAATATCCAAGGGGCGGCGCTGGATGGGCAGGGGCGCTTGCTGACCGCCGAACATGGCGCGCGCGGCGGCGATGAGGTGAACGCGCCGCAGGCGGGGCGCAACTATGGCTGGCCCGTCATCACCTATGGCCGTGACTATTCCGGGGCCAAGATCGGCGAGGGGTCGGCCAAGCCGGGGATGGAACAACCGCTGCACTATTGGGACCCGTCCATCGCGCCTTCGGGGCTGATGGTCTATAACGGCGCGCTGTTTCCCGGATGGCGCGGGCAGCTGTTCACCGGAAGCCTGAATTCCGACCTGATTTCACGGCTGGAACCGGCGCAGGGGTTCGCTGAGGTGCGGATTGCCAGCGATGAAACCGCGCGGGTGCGTGACATCCGCCAAGCGCCGGATGGGTCGATCTGGTTCCTGTCGGTTTATGAAGGGGCGATTTACCGGATGGTGCCGGCGCCGTGACTTTTTGCATCCGTCTTGGGGCGGGGCAGGGACAGATAGACGCTGTCTGTCCAGACCCCGCCCAGACAAAAGGTGTTCTTGGCAAAGCCCGTCTGCACAAAGCCAAGTTTCTGAAACAAGGCGACAGAGGGCAGATTGCGCGGGTCGATATCGGCGAGCAAGCTGTCCAGCGCGGGGTGTTTGGCAAATTGCCGGGGGATTAGTGTCTGATACGCCTCATAGGCCAAGCCTTGCCGCCAGACGGTCGGGCTGAGCAGCAAGCCTGCCTCCTCGGCCCGCCAAAAGCCGATCTTGCCGATGGCCACGCCCGGCGCACTGCGCAATTCGGCGATCAAATCATCGCTGTCTGGGCCTTCAGCGATCATCGCGTCCAGAAACGCAACTGTTTGCGCGGGGTCGGTATGCGGATCGGTGGACCAAAAGGCCATCACGCGGGGGTCTGCCATGATGGCGTGCATCGCCGCCAGATCCGAGGCGCGCGCAGGGCGCAACAGCAGCCGCGCCGTCAGGATCATATCGACAGCCGCAAGGGCGGGCCGCCTTGGGTGCCGCGTTCGCGGTAAGGCGTGGTGGAATAATGCGCGCGGTAGCATTTGGAGAAATGCGAGGGCGAGGCAAAGCCGCAGGCCAAGGCCACGTTGATCACCGACATATCGGTTTGCATCAACAGGTTGCGCGCCTTGGACAGGCGCAATTCCATGTAATAGCGCTTGGGGCTGCGGTTCAGATAGCGGCGGAACAGCCGTTCCAATTGCCGGGTCGACATGCCGACATCCTCGGCCAGATCGGCGGGGCTGATGGGTTCTTCGATGGCGTTTTCCATCATCTGAATGACCTGGCTCAGTTTCGGGTGGCGCACGCCGATGCGGGTCGGGATCGACAGGCGCTGCGTGTCCTGATCGGTGCGGATGGTGGAATAGATCAACTGATCGGCGACCGTGTTGGCAACATCATCGCCGTGATCGGCCGAAATGATTTTCAGCATCATATCCAGCGAAGCCGTGCCGCCTGCCGTGCTCATCCGGTTGCCATCAATCACAAAGATGGAACGCGTCAGCTTGACCTGCTCAAACTCCTCCAGAAACCCGTCTTGGTTTTCCCAATGGATCGTCGCTTTCTTGCCATCCAGCAGCCCCGCCTTGGCCAGTGCATAGGCCCCGGTGCAAAGCCCGCCCATCGCCACCCCGCGCCGCGCCTCGCGCCGCAACCAGTTCAGAATGCCCTTGGTCGTGGCCTTTTGCACATCAATCCCGCCGCAGACCAGCACGGTATCGTCACGCTCAATCTCGGACAGGCCGATATCCAGCGTGAAGGCCGCCCCATTGGAACAATGCACCACGCCATCGCCTTCGCCCGCCAGAACCCATTGATAGACCGGCGCCCCGATCACGCGATTGGCAATCCGTAACGGTTCGATCGCACTGGCGAAAGACAACATCGTGAACTTGTCCAGCAGCAGAAAGACAAAGCGCTTCGGGCTCAGGTCTTTGCCGACATTGGTTGCTTTCTTGGGCGGAACGGACATTACTTACCTTTAGGTCGCATCGGCAAACACCGAAACAGGAAAACGCGCCAACGACAAGGGGGGGCGCGCGGCTTTCGGCCTTTGCTTTCCCTTGCGCATTGCCTATACCCCTTGGCGATACCGCTAACTTTCGGAGAAGACCGATGACGCAAGCATGGAAAAAATCAGATTGGCGCGCCAAACCGCGGGTGCAGATGCCCGACTATCTGGACAGTGCAGCCCTGAACGCCGTTGAGGCGCAGCTTGCCAAATATCCGCCACTGGTGTTTGCCGGTGAAGCGCGCCGCCTGAAAAAGCAGTTGGGCCTTGCGTCCGAAGGCAAGGCGTTCTTGCTGCAAGGCGGCGATTGCGCCGAAAGCTTTGCCGAGTTTTCCGCCGACAACATCCGCGACACGTTCCGCGTGATGCTGCAAATGGCTGTGGTGCTGACCTATGGCGCGAAAGTGCCGGTGGTGAAGGTGGGCCGGATGGCCGGGCAGTTCGCCAAGCCGCGCTCGGCCCCGACCGAGGTGATCAATGGCGAGGAATTCGCCAGCTACCGCGGTGACATCATCAACGGGTTTGAGGCCACACAAGAAAGCCGCATCCCCGATCCGAACCGGATGCTGCAAGCCTATACCCAAGCCGCCGCCAGCCTGAACCTGCTGCGCGCCTTTTCCACCGGGGGCTTCGCCGATATTCACCGCGTCCATAGCTGGACCCTTGGCTTTGCCGAGCATGACAAGGCCGAACGCTACCGCGAATTGTCCAACCGCATTTCCGATGCGCTTGATTTCATGCAGGCGGCAGGCGTGGACAGTTCGACCGCGCATCAACTGTCTCAGGTTGATTTCTACACCAGCCACGAATCGCTGTTGCTGGAATATGAAGAGGCGCTGTGCCGCGTCGACAGCATTTCGGGCCAGCCGGTTGCCGGGTCCGGCCACATGATCTGGATCGGGGATCGCACCCGCCAGCCCGATGGCGCGCATGTGGAATTCGCGCGCGGCGTGTTGAACCCGATTGGGTTGAAATGCGGCCCGACGACCACGGCGGATGACCTGAAGGTCTTGATGGCCAAGCTGAACCCGGAAAATGAGGCCGGGCGTCTGACGCTGATCGCGCGCTTTGGCGCGGGCAAGGTGGGCGATAACCTGCCGCGCCTGATCAAGGCGGTGCAGGAAGAAGGTGCCAAGGTGCTTTGGTCCTGCGACCCGATGCATGGCAACACGATCAAGGCGGCCTCTGGCTATAAAACCCGGCCCTTTGATTCCGTGCTGCGCGAAGTGCGGGAATTCTTTGCCATTCACGCTGCCGAAGGCACGGTGCCGGGCGGGGTGCATTTTGAAATGACCGGCAAGGATGTGACCGAATGCACCGGCGGGTTGCGCGATGTGACGGATGAGGACCTGTCCGATCGTTACCACACCGCCTGCGACCCGCGCCTGAATGCCAGCCAATCGCTAGAACTGGCGTTTCTGGTGGCGGAAGAGCTGTCGAAAACCCGCGAAGCTGAGCGTCGGATCGCGATGTAAGCGCTGCACCACCCGCAAATACAAAAGGGCACCTTCGGGTGCCCTTTTTTGCACTCTGGCGTCGTGGGATTAATTGTCAGATTTGACCAGCCGCAAATAGGGCACAGCGGTTTTGCCCTTGGTGCCATAGGTGGCGGCGGCCTCGGCAAAAGCGGCCTCGTGCTGGGTGGCGGTGCTTCGGACGGGCATCGGGGTAAAGGCCCCTTTGCGCGGCCAGTCACTGGGGCTTTCGGCCTTGTCGCGCGGCAGATGCAGCAAGGCGTGGCTGTCGATGCCAAAGCGGCGCGGGCTGCGGCCAATGCCGCCTTCCAGCGCGAAACAACCAAGCGCCAGCCGCTCCTCGCCAGCGTCCGAGCGCATGGGCAGAACCAGCAAGCGCGCGGTCAATGCCGGACGGGCAAAACCTTTTTCCGCCGTCAAGGCCATGGTCAGAATCGCGGGTTTTGAAAACACCGGTTCCAGCACCGTTGCCAGTTGCGCGCGCTGTTCCGGGCAGAACACCGCAGACAGCGGCATGCCGCGCAATTCCATCCCCATCAGATCGGTCAGGTCCATGCCTGCGATGCGAAAACGGGCCAGACCGGGCGCGATCCGTTCCAGCAGGAAGGTAGAGGACAGCGCCCCCTCGATCCCGCGCGGATCGAATTGCGACCGGGTCGGCAAGCTGTCGCCCGTCCGCAGCCCTTCCCAATAGGCCCGCACCTGCGCCAGCATCGCCGCACCCCGACCGGAGGTTTCTGCGCGGTCCTCGCCCTTGTCGAAAAAGCCTGGCGTCATGATCTGTCTCCGTCTGTGCGGGCCAAATTGGCCGGTCGTATTGTCCCGAACGTCCTGCTCTGCTAGTCCGCTGTGGCACCCGGTGAACCGGGGCCGTGGCGACGAGGTTAACAGTAACGTAAGATGTGTTACTGAAATCTAAACTACATGTTTTCTGCGGCATTTTGTGAAGAAACTGTATAAATGGTAAATAACGGCGCAGGCCCCGGACGGGCGCGCGCGGATGGGAAAAGGCACAGGCATATGACGCTTTCGATGACCGGATTTGCAACGCGGCGTGGCCAGCATGGGGCACATGCCTGGGTTTGGGATATCCGGTCGGTCAATGGCAAGGGGCTGGACCTGCGGATGCGGGTGCCCGACTGGATTGACGGGCTGGAGGCGCAGTTGCGCGCGGCTTTGGGCAAGGCGCTGAACCGGGGCAATGTGAACCTGACGCTGAAACTGTCGCGCAGCGGGGCAGAGGAGTCTTCGCTGCGGCTGAATCCGGGGGTTCTGCGGTCGGTTCTGGTGATGCTGGCCGAGGTGGAACAACAGGCAATGACAACCGGGGTGACGCTGGCGCAGGCCAGTCAGGCCGATGTTCTGGGCCTGCGGGGCGTGCTGGAAACTGCGACGGATGCCGAAGATACCGCACCGCTTGCGGCGGCCTTGATGGCGGATTTCGCGGATCTGCTGGCCGAGTTGCAGGCGATGCGCGCCGCCGAAGGGCAGGCCTTGCAAGCCGTGGTGCAAGATCAGTTGGACCAGATCGAAACCCTTGTCGCCGCCGCCAGCGATGAGGCCGCCGCCCGGCAGGGCCAAGTGGCCGCAACCTTGAAAGACAATGTCAAGAAACTGCTGCAAGCCGCAGAAAGCATTGACGAAAACCGCCTGCATCAAGAACTTGCGCTGCTGGCCGTCAAAGCCGATGTGACCGAGGAGTTGGACCGCCTGCGCGCCCATACCCAAGCCGCCCGCGCGCTGATCGTCAGCGCTGAACCGGTCGGCCGCAAGCTGGATTTTCTGATGCAGGAATTCATGCGCGAGGCCAATACGCTGTGTTCCAAGGCGCAGGCCTTGGCGCTGACGCGGGTCGGGCTTGACCTTAAGACTGTGATAGATCAGATGCGCGAGCAGGTTCAGAACGTGGAATGACGATGGAACGCCAAACTTCGCGCACCCCGGCCCCCCGCAAGGGATTGCTGCTGATCTTGTCCTCGCCTTCGGGGGCAGGCAAATCAACGCTGGCACGCATGTTGATGGAATGGGACCCGACGATCCGCTTTTCTGTCTCTGCCACCACCCGCGCGCCGCGCCCGGGAGAGGTTGACGGGCGCGAATATTTCTTCCGCAGCCGCGCCGATTTTCAGCAGATGGTCGAGACGGGCGATATGCTGGAACATGCCGAGGTGTTCGGCAATTTCTACGGCTCCCCCAAGGGCCCGGTAGAGGCGGCGATGGCCGAAGGGCGCGACACGCTGTTCGATATCGACTGGCAGGGCGGGCAACAGATCCGCAACTCTGCCCTTGGGCGCGATGTGGTGTCGATTTTCGTGCTGCCCCCCTCGATCGCCGAACTTGAACGCCGCTTGCGTGGCCGCGCGCAAGACAGCGATGAGGTGATCGCGGGCCGCATGGCGAAAAGCCAAAGTGAGATAAGCCATTGGGCCGAATATGATTATGTGCTGGTCAACCGCGAGTTGGACCAGACCTTCACCGCGCTGCGCACCATTCTGGAGGCCGAGCGCCTGCGCCGTGATCGCCAGCCCGCGCTGACCGAAATCGTCCGGGGTCTGAATCAGGAGTTTGAGGCAAGATGATCTTTGCACTGGATGGGGTCGCCCCCAAGCTGCACGCCGATACCTGGGTCGCGCATGATGCCAATCTGATTGGCAAGATCGTGCTGGAGCAAGGCGCGAGTGTCTGGTTCGGGGCCACGCTGCGCGGCGATAACGAAGAAATCCGCGTGGGCGAGAACAGCAATATTCAGGAAAACTGCGTGTTGCATACCGATATGGGCTTTCCGCTGACCATCGGGGCCAATTGCACCATCGGGCATAAGGCCATGCTGCATGGCTGCGTGATCGGCGAAGGGTCGTTGATCGGGATGGGGGCCGTGGTGCTGAATGGCGCGCGGATCGGCAAAGGCTGTCTGATCGGGGCGGGGGCCTTGATCACCGAAGGCAAAGAAATCCCCGATGGCAGCCTTGTGATGGGGGCACCGGGCAAGGTGGTGCGGGTGCTGGACGCCGAGGCGCAGGCAAAGCTGTTGCAATCGGCGGCGGGCTATCGCGCCAATATGCAGCGGTTTCGCGCAGGTCTGAAACAGGTTTAACATTGCAGTATAACCTGCTGTAAAACAGAAATTTTCCAACATATTGGCGCATGGCGTCGATGGAATGTGAAAGGTCGTAGCATGAAGATTGGCAACCGCGAAATTGGCCCCAACCACCCGCCTTTGGTGATCGCCGAGATCGGGATCAACCATGGTGGCAGCCTTGAGGTGGCCAAGGAAATGGTGCGGCTGGCCGCACTTTCGGGCTGCGAATGTATCAAGCACCAGACCCATATTCTGGAAGATGAAATGACGGATGAGGCAAAATCCATCTTTCCGCCCAATGCCGATGTGTCGATCTGGCATGTGATGGAGGCTTGCGCGCTGAGCCTTGAGGATGAGCGCGCGCTGAAGGATTACACCGAATCCCTCGGGATGATCTATATCTCGACCCCGTTCAGCCGGGCGGCGGCGGATTTCTTGGAAACGCTGGATGTGCCTGCCTACAAGATCGGCTCGGGCGAGGCGGATAACCTGCCGCTGATCCGCCATATCGCGCGCTTTGGCAAACCGGTGATCCTGTCGACGGGGATGCAAAGCATCGAAACCATCCGTGCCAGCGTGGCCATTCTGGATGCGGCGGGGGTGGATTATGCGCTGCTGGAATGCACCAACCTTTACCCCAGCCCGCCGGAAATCGTGTCGCTGCAAGGGGTGACGGACCTGAAAGCGGCCTTTCCGCGCGCGGTTGTCGGCTTTTCCGACCATTCGATCGGGCCGGAAATGGCTTTGGCCTCCGTCGCCTTGGGCGCCTGTATTCTGGAGCGGCATTACACCGATACCCGCTATCGCAAAGGCCCCGATATCATCAACTCCATGGACCCGGCAGAGCTGAAATTCCTGATCGACCGGTCCAAGGAGATTCACACCGCCTTGCACAATCCCAAGCAGCGGACAGAGGCCGAAGAACCGGTTTACCGTTTCGCCCGCGCCTCTGTGGTGGCGGATCGTGATCTGGCCGAGGGCCATGTGATCACCGAAAGCGACATCTGGGCCCGCCGCCCCGGCTCGGGCGAGATTGCGGGCTATGAGTTTGACAAGGTGCTGGGCAAACGGCTGACCCGCGCCGTGACCCGTAACACCCAGTTGAAATGGAGCGATCTGGCATGATTCCGCTTTGGAAGCTGAAGCGTGAACTCAAACGTCCAGTCGATCAGCTACACTCTCTGGTGCGGTTGCCCTTCGACATTGTAACCAAGTGGCGGCACGACAACAGTTTCCATGCGCGCATCAAACTAACCAAGGGCCAGCAACCATCAGGGCAGAAGTTTGCGATCCTGCTGATCTATCAGCCCAAGGGCCTTGCGGCATCGACGTTTAAAACCTGCCGGCATCTCATTGAAAATGGCTATTCAGTGCTGTTGGTTTCCAATACCGCCCTGACGGATGACGCGCGGGCCATGCTTGCGCCCGTCACGTGGCAAATTCTGGAACGGCCGAATGTCGGGTATGATTTCGGCGGCTACCGCGATGGTTTGCGTATTTTGCGCGAGGCCAATGTCGATATGCAGTCATTGGTGGTGCTGAATGACAGCATCTGGTGGCCCCTGTGCGACGGTGATCGCAGCCTGCAAGTGATGGAGGGGCTTGGGGTCGATTTTGGTGGGATGATCCTGCGGCCCCCGGGAAAAGCACGAAAACGAGCGACAAATCGCACCCCACATTTGCAATCCTATTTCTTCTGGTTTGGCCCCAAGGTGCTGGCATCCGAAGCATTCAATGGTTTTTGGAAAAACTATCCTCTGTCCAGCTTCAAATATAACACGATCCGCCAAGGCGAGCTGCGTTTGACCAAGACCCTCTTGGACGCGGGGTTTAGCGTGGCACCTTTGTTTTCGTTCGAGGCGCTTATGGAAAAACTCGCAACGAAGCCAAATGACTATCTGCGCAAGGTCATCCACTATGGTGCCTATCGCTTCCCTGAAATGGCTGAAACAGCGGCGGCGCTGGAAGGGGCGGAAACCTTGGATGACATCTGGCGCTCTGCAGCCTTTGACTTGTTTCGCACCATGGAGAGCAGGAGTGAATTTCACTTGGCGCTGCGGTTTGCCTGTGTCGATCTTCTGGATTTGAATTTTCTAAAGCGGTCCGCGGCCGAGCCGAAAGACTCGCTTCATCATGTTGGCCGTGGGAAGTATCTGGAGGCGGTTCGCAAGGGCGATTTGCCTGCGCCGACACCTTTGGTCTTGGCCGAGATCGAAGAGCGCCATCGGTCTGGCGCCGCTGCGGTAGGGCGTTAAGGTGACATATCCTCGTAGTGAAATCGCCGTGTTCCTGATCAATCTGAAGCGATCGGAAAAACGCCGCCGCGATATGGCGGACCGTCTGGCGCAGTTGGGGTTGCCCTATACCGTGTTTGACGCAGTGGATGGCCGGGCCAATTGGGCCACGCTTGCGCCCAGCGTTGATATTGCTGCGTTTGAGCGAAACACAGGGCGCCGCGTTTTGCCCGGCGAAATCGGCACCTATCATTCCCATCTTGGCGTGTGGCAGGCGTTTGTGGACTCGGGGCAGAGAATTGCATTGGTATTGGAAGATGATGTTGTCTTTCACGATGATTTTCTGTCGGCGCTGGACTTGGCTGTTGCGGCAGTGGATCAATGGGATTTTCTGAAGCTCAATAAAATCCGGGCCAAACATCCGCGCCTGCAAGGCAAGATAGGGCCGTATGATTTGAATGCCTATGTTGGTGCGGCCACCGGTTTGGGCGCTTATCTGATCACGCATGATCTGGCCACAAGGCTTTTGCCTGCCATGCTGCCCATTACCCGCCCGATTGACCACGAACTTGACCGGATTTTTGTGCATGACTTCCGGCATTTCGGCCTGGAGCCTTTCCCCAGCCATGTTGATGATGGGAATGAAAGCACGATCACCGGCAGCAGTTTTTCAGAGGTGCAGAAGTTTCCGAAATGGAAGCGTCTGCCAAACTACGCTTTGCGGCTGCGCAATCTGATCGGGAAAGCTATTTATCTGGCGCGGTCGCGGCAAAGGTAATCAAGCCGGGGCGGGGTGTTGTGCCACCTGCGATAAACGCCTATTTTGACGCGACTTTGTTCAGCTGCTAAGGATATCCCGCCGTGACCCAATCCCTTCTTTTCGTCACCGGAACACGGGCCGATTTTGGCAAGCTGGAACCGCTGGCGATTGCTGCGCGGGATGCGGGGTTTGCCGTGTCGTTTTTCGTGACGGGCATGCATATGCTGGAACGCTATGGCATGACCAAGCTGGAAGTGCAGCGCATGGCGGGGGTGCCGGTGCATGAGTTTTTGAACCAGCGCCCCGGCGATCCGCAGGATATGATTTTGGCGAAAACCGTCATCGGCTTTTCCGATTTCGTGACCGAACACCGCCCCGATCTGATCATCACCCATGGCGACCGGGTGGAGGCACTGGCCTGCACCTTGGTTGCGGCCACCAATTACATCCGCTCTGGCCATGTCGAAGGCGGCGAGGTTTCGGGCACGATTGATGAGATTTTCCGCCATTGTAACTCCAAGCTTGCCTCGGCGCATTTCGTTTCCAGCCAAGCGGCGGCGCGGCGGGTGATGGCCTTGGGCGAACCGGCCGAGGCTGTGCATGTCATCGGCTCGCCAGAGCTGGACTTTCACTCGCGCCCTTCAGGGGTGACGATTGAGGCCGTGCGCGCCCGCTATGGCATCGGGTTCACGGATTACGGGATATGCGTGTTCCACCCTGTCACCTCGGAACAGGCGACGATGGGCGCGCAGGCGGAAAGCCTTTATGCGGCGTTGGAGGCCTCGGGGCGGAATTTCGTGCTGATCGCGCCGAATAATGATCCGGGGTCGGATGCGATTTTCGCGGTGATCAACAAGCTGCCCAAGGATAGGTTCCGGCTGATCCCGTCGATGCGTTTTGCGCATTTTTCCGAACTGATGAAAAACGCGGCCTGCATGGTGGGCAATTCCTCGGCTGGTGTGCGCGAGGCGCCGTTTCTGGGCATCCCCTCGCTGGATATTGGCACGCGGCAACATAACCGGTCAGAGGCCGCATCAATCCGCTATGCCGATGCGGCGGACCGTGCGGCGATTGCGGCCTTTCTGGCCGAGGATTGGGGCAAGACCCATGCCCGCGACGAAGGTTTCGGCTCTGGCAGCGCGGCAGAGCGGTTTGTGGCGGTGTTGAAAGACCAAGCGTTCTGGGCGCGCGGCTTGCAAAAAGAGTTTCAGGACCTTGGCTAAGCCGCGCCCCCCCGGATATGCCCTGCGCGCCTATATGGCGCTGTGGCGCGTGTTGGCGCGGGTGGCCCCTTGGCATCTGAAACGGCGGTTGGCAAAGGGGCGGGAGGATGCCGCCCGCTGGCGGGAAAAGCTGGGGCAGGCGGGGCAGCCGCGCCCCGAAGGTCCGGTTATCTGGTTGAATGGCGTGGGCGTGGGCGAGGTGATGGCCCTGCGCGGCGTGATCGAGGCGATGGGCCGCGCCAACCCTGCGGTGCATTTCCTGCTGACATCCTCGGCCCGGTCATCGGCCGAGGTGGTGGCCGCCAATCTGCCACCGCGCTGCATCCACCAATATCTACCGCTGGATGCGCCCGCATTCGTCTCGCGGTTTCTGGACCATTGGCGGCCCGATCTGTCGATCTGGTCGGATCAGGAGGTTTGGCCAACAGCGGTCTATCTGGCGGATCAGCGGGGGGTGCCGCTGGTGTTTCTGAATGCGCGGATTACGGCGGAATCGGCCGAAAAGCGCAGGTTTGCCAAGGCGTTATACGCCGATGTTCTGGCGCGGTTTTGCCAGATCTTTGCGCAGGACCAACGGTCGGCGAAACATCTGGCAGCCCTTGGTGCGGGGATTGTGCAGGTCACGCCGTCGTTGAAAGCGGCGGCCCCGGTGCTTTCGGCCAAAACGGCAGAGCTGGACCGGATGCAGGCCATGTTCGCGGGCCGCCGCCTTTGGGTCGCGGCCTCTACCCATCTGGAGGATGAGGCGGTGGCCATGGCCGCGCAGGCTCAGCTTTTTGCGCAAGACCCACGCTGGTTGCTGATCCTTGCGCCGCGTGACCCAAAGCGGCATCTGGCGCTGGAAATGCCCTTCGCGCAGCGCAGCAAAGGGGCGGTGCTGGCGGGGGAATCGGTGTATCTGGCGGATACATTCGGCGAATTGGGTCTGTGGTATCGGCTGGCGCGGGTGGCACTGGTGGGCGGCAGTTTCGGCCCCGTCGAAGGCCATAACCCGTGGGAACCCGCAGCACTTGGCTGTGCGGTGTTGCATGGCCCGCGCGTTGGCAATTTCACTGCCGATTATGCCAGTTTGCAAGCTGCGGATGCTGCGCGGCAGGTCACGGATGCCGACAGTCTGATCCGCGCCTTGGGGGCCGCTGATCTGGAACAAATGGGCCTGCGCGGCCAGTCCCTTGTGCGGCGGGTCACGCCGCTGGATGATCTGGCCGCTGATCTGCTGGGAATGGCGGGCTATGGCTAAGTTTCCATCCCTCAAGCTGCGGCTGGCTTTGTTGGCCTATGGGCTGATCTGGGCTTTGGGCCTGCCGTTTGTGCTGTTCTATCTGTGGCGGCGTGGGCGCAAAGACCCGGATTACAGCCGCCGCATCGCGGAACGCTTTGGCTTTTACGGCACGCCGAAACCGGGCGGCGTCTGGGTGCATGCGGTGTCCTTGGGCGAGTTGCGGTCTGCCGTGCCGCTGATCCATGCGCTGCTGGGGCAGGGGGAGCGGGTGATCCTGACCCATTTCACCCCGGCAGGGCGGCGCGAATCGACCCGGGTTTTTGCCGATGCCATCGCACGCGGCGAGGTTCGCGTGCTGTGGGTGCCGTTTGAACTGGGCTTTTGTTATCGCAACTTCTTCGACGCGCAGGCCCCGAAATACGGGCTGGTCATGGAGGTAGAGATTTGGCCGCGCATGATCATGGCGGCGCGGGCGGCAGGCGTGCCCTTGTTCATGTGCAACGCGCAATATCCCAGCAAAAGCTATGCGCGCGATGGGCAAACGGGGCTGCGTGCGCAGATCATGCAGGGCTTTGCGGGGGCTTTGGTGAAATCGGATGTGCAGGCTCACCGCTTTGCCAGTGTCGGTGTGCAGGCGATTGAGGTGACGGGGGAGCTGCGCTTTGACCAGCCGATCCCGCCCGCGCTGATTGCGGCGGGGCAGGCTGCCCGCCCCGCGCGTGAAGTGGTGGTGATCGCCAGCGCGGTGGAAGGCGAGGATGAAGGCTATATCAGCGCGATCAAGGCGGTGCGGGCGCAGCGGGATGTGCTGTTCGTCTATGTGCCGCGCGCACCGGAACGGTTTGACGCGGTGGCCGAGATGTTGACAGCAGCGGGGCTGCGCATCGCGCGACGCAGCGCGGTGTTTGATGCGGATTTGCAGGGCGCCGTGCCGGAGACGGCCGAGGTGCTGCTGGGCGACAGTCTGGGGGAGATGTATTTTTACCTGACCATGGCCACGCGTGTTGTGGTGGGCGGCGGTTTCACCCCCAAAGGCGCGCATAATATCATCGAACCGTTGGCCCTGAAAAAGCCGGTTCTGGTGGGGCCGGAAACCTTTACCATCGAATACCCGTTCGCAGAGGCTCAGGCCGCAGGCGTGGCCCGTTCTGTGCCGGATTTCGATGCTTTGGCGCAGGCGCTGGTTGCGCCAGCGGACCCGTCAGCCCAAGCGATTGACGGGTTTTTCGCCGCCCATGCCGGGGCCACCCCGCGCACGCTTGCGGGTATTCAGCGCCTGCTTACCAAGCGCTGAACCCGCCATCCACATTGACCATCTGCCCCGTCATATAGCCCGATTGCGCCGACGCGAGGAACAGCATGGCATCGGCAATCTCATCGGGTTCGCACATGCGGCCCGCCATGATCAATTCGCCGACGCGGCGCTGAAATTCCTCGGAATGGTTGTTGAACACCGCCCCCGGTGCGATGGTGTTCACGGTGGCCTTGCGCTTGGCCCAATAGCCCGCAAGCCAAACCGTCAGCCCGTGAATCCCTGCCTTAGTGACACCGTAAGCCGAGAAGTTTTTGAACGGCATACCGTCATAAATGGGGTGATGCGCCCCGTTGAGCGCATACATCGAGGCGACATTGATCAGCGTGGCAGGGTATTTGCCGATGATGTCACGGTCCATCTGCCGTGCGATCATGAAAGCGCCGGTCAGGTTCACGCGCATGGTCTTTTCAAAATCAGCGACAGAGGTATCGGCGAAATCGGGAAAGGATTTGCCCGCGCCCATCAGCATCTCCCCCGTGATGGCGGCATTGTTCAGCACGACATTGGGTTCCCAGCCATCGGCCATGATGCGTTGAAAGATACCTTCAACCTGACTTTCGTCTGCAACATCAAGATCATAGAAGCGGAAGTTCGCGTTGCCTTCATGCACGGCTTTCAAGGCGTCGGCGCGGTGGCCGGGCAGGTCGCTGGACACCACGCGCGCCCCCGCCGCCAGCATCCGCCGCACATAGGTAGAGCCCAAGACCCCCCCCGACCCGGTGATGAATACGGTGCGTCCGGCAAGTTGCTTATCCATGGGTCGTCTCCTCAAGATGGGATTTCATCAGAAATTCCACCAGTTTGAAATCAAAGGGGCTGTCGATATCCACACAGCGTTCGGCGGGCATCAGATAGGGGATCACGCGGCCTTCATACAGGCTTTTGGCGCGGCGCAGGTAATCGGGGGCCACGACATAGGTGGAGGCGGCATGTTCATACACCACCGGGGCCTGTTGGCGCGCCACCACACCGCCGGGCAGCGGCTTGGAGACATGCAGCGCGCCGCTGGCATCGGGTTCGACAAGGTTGAAATAGGGGTTCTTGCGCGCCTCGCAGCACGACATCACCATATCGGGGCGTTGCGCCGCAAACAGGTCCAGCGCGGCGGGAATATCGGCGGCGTGGCGCAGGGGCGAGGTGCAATCAAGGTCCAGAAAAGCGGTGACGGGGCCGGACATCAGCGGCTCCGACACCTCCAGCGCGTGTTGCCACACGCCCCATTTGCCCGCCGTATCGGTGGCCAGATGCGCCGGGCGCAAGCCGATGGGCAGCGCGCCCTTGGCGACCGCATGGGCATAGATCGCCTCATCATCGGTGGACACCACTACCGCATCCACCTGCGGGCAGGCGAAAAGCTGGTCCAGCGACCAGTCAATCAGCGGTTTGCCGCAGAGGTCGCGGAAATTCTTGCCCGGCACCCCTTTGGAGCCTTTGCGCGCGCCGATATGTCCCAAGATCATGGAATGTCCTTTGTGATGGTGCCGATGAATCGGCGCTGTTCCCAAGCCTGCGCCGTCAGCCGGCAGCTTTCGCCGACCCGGTCAAGCCGGGGGAAATGTTCGATCCCGCGCAGGGGTTTGCCTGCGATCAGGGCCAGAAAATCGCTGGCGGCGGCCATGAACATCTCATTGCGTTCCAATGGCAGATGCGGGGTTTCCACGGCTTGCCCCTGTGCGATGCGATAGGTTTGCGCGGCAAAATCATAGCTGCGGCTGGCCTTTGTGCCGTTGATCTGTGCCTGCCGGATCAGGCGGGGGGCAAGGTAATCCATCGCCACACATCCCGTCACCTGACCCGAGGCCAAGGCGATCCGGCTGGCCATATCCACACCGGGATAGGCGGTATGGCCATGCGAATGCACCGATTCCACCCGCAGGCCGGGGAACAGACAGGCGGCCATGTCCAGCTCGTGGCACAGGTCCAGCAGCACGCCGCCGCCTTGGGGCTTGGCGGCGTAGCTGTCGGAAAAGCGCCAATTCTCGCGCCATTGCGTCACATCATGGCCGATGGCAAAGCTGAAGTGATAGCTGTCGGACAGGTCCGCCTGCGCCAGATCGCGAAAGGCCGGGTGATAGCGCATCATCAGGCCCAGCATCGACCGCGCGGCAATCGGGGCTGCGGCGGCAAGGCAGGCATTCAGGTCGTTGCTGCAAAAGGCCAGCGGCTTTTCGACATAGATCGGCACATCGGCCTTGGCCGCCGCCACGATCAGCGGCAGGCGAATCTGTGTTTCCGTGGCGATGACCATTCCGTCAAACCGGCTGCCCGCCAGCGCCGTCTCTACCCCTTCAACAGAGGTGGCGCGCCAGCCGATTGCCGTCACCTCGGCCCCCAAAGCACGAAAATTTTCGGCATGGCGGCGACCGATGGACCCGGTGCCAATCACCAATATTCGTTGCACCATTTTTGTCTTTGTCCTGCCTCTGGCTGCCTTGGTCTGCAAACTACCCGCAGGCCCGACCCGGCGCAATGCGTCGATGGGCAAGAAAACCCCCTTGAAGCCCGCAAACGTATCGGCTATTCAGCCGCCAACGGGTTGTTAGCTCAGTTGGTAGAGCGCTTCGTTTACACCGAAGATGTCGGCGGTTCGAGCCCGTCACGACCCACCATCCCCCCTTTTGATCATCTGCGCACAGACCCCCTGCGGCTGTTTGCGTTTTGTGCCGCCCCGTTTCGCCCTATGTTCAAGCCAACCCTGACACAGGAGGCTTGGAACATGAGTTGGAACCCCGCGCTGGACCCCGATATCCCGGTTGGTGATGCGGTTGATGCCATTGACGCCATCATCATCCCGCGCGCCCGCGATCTGGGCGGGTTTGAGGTGCGCCGCGCGCTGCCGTCCAACAAGCGGCAAATGCTGGGGCCGTTCATCTTTTTCGATCATTTCGGCCCGACCGAATTTCTGACAAGCAAAGGTATAGACGTGCGCCCGCATCCGCATATCGGGCTTGGAACGGTGACCTATCTGATGCAAGGGCGCATCCACCACCGGGACAGTCTGGGCACCGATCAATGGATCGAACCGGGGGCGGTGAACTGGATGCTGGCGGGCAATGGCATCACCCATTCCGAACGGATGGATGGGCCGGGGCCTGCCGGGCCGCTGTTTGGCTTGCAGACATGGCTCGCGCTGCCCGAGGCGCATGAGGAAGACCCTGCCGATTTCGTCCATTCCCCCAAGGCCGACCTGCCGGTGCTGGAGGGGGAGGGCAAAGAGCTGCGCTTGATTTTGGGTGATGCCTGGGGCGCGCGTGCACCGATTCCGATGCTGTCCGAGGTGTTTTATGCCGATGCCATCCTGCAACCGGGTGCAGCGATTCCGCTGCCCGATAACCATGAGGACCGTGGCGCCTATGTGTTGCAAGGCGCGGTGACGGTGGGCGGCGAAACCCATACCGAGGGCCGGATGCTGGTGTTTCGCCCCGGCGACCGGATTTCGCTGCGCGCAGGCGAGCAGGGCGCGCGGCTGATGCTGCTGGGCGGGGCGACGATGGGCGGGCCGCGCCATATCTGGTGGAATTTCGTGGCCTCCAGCCGCGACAAGATAGATGCCGCGAAAGAGGCATGGCGCGCGGGCGATTGGGCGCATGGCCGCTTTCAACTGCCACCCGGCGATGACCAGGAATTTATTCCTGCGCCAGAGCGGTGAAAAAACCATAATGCCCGCTTGACGCCGTGCGCGGGCTTCCGTAATACCCCCACATGTTCGGGCGGGCCCGGATGGCTTATGCGGTTGTAGCTCAGTTGGTTAGAGTACCGGCCTGTCACGCCGGGGGTCGCGGGTTCGAGCCCCGTCAACCGCGCCAGCCATCCGCCCGCCCCGAACATGAAAAAATGCGCGGTTGTAGCTCAGTTGGTTAGAGTACCGGCCTGTCACGCCGGGGGTCGCGGGTTCGAGCCCCGTCAACCGCGCCATTTTTCCCCTTTCTTCCTTGGATCACAGGCGTTCTGCGCAGCGCGCGGCATGAAAAAGCCTGCTCCGTATTACAGGGGCAGGCTTCGGGCCATTTTGGCCTTTGCGCTGTGCAGCCAGATTACGCGGCGCTGTGGCGGCGCAGCAAGGATTGCGCGGTATAGACCAGAATCGCCGTGCCCACGGCCCCCGCCACCGCAATGCCCAGAAACACGATCACATCAATCGGGCCGCCAAGATTGCCAAGCTTGGAATGTGTCACCGCCAGCACAAACCACACCGCCGCCACCGCGCCAAAGGGCATCGACAGTTGCGCCAGCAGAAACTTGCGCCAAGACACGCTGCGATCGCGGATCAACACATAAAGATAAGCCACTGTGACCAAAACCGCAGCGATCACCATCGCCCAGAACAGCCCGGCGCCAAAGATTTCTTCAAACACGGCCAAAAGCATACCGAATGTCAGGTCTTTCATGTCTTGCCTCCTTCAGGCGCGGCCACGCAGCATGGCGTTATAAGTGGGTTTCAAGGCAACTTCCTTCATCAGCCAACTGATCCACAACTCCTCCAGCGGGGCGATGATGCCGGGGAAAGACGGGGTGAGGTTGTTGTTATAGTCAAACTCCACCAACATCGCGCGCCCGACACGGGTGATCATCGGGCAAGAGGTATAGCCGTTATAGCTCTGCGTTGGTTCTGCCCCGGTGATGGCCGCGATCAAACCATCCTCCACCACCGGCACCTGCCATTTGACCGAGGCGGCGGTTTTGCCCTTGGGCACACCCGCCACATCGCCCAGCGCCCAGATTTCGGGATAGCGCAGGTGGCGCAGGCTGGCCTTGTCACATTCCACCCAGCCCTGATCTGTCCATTTATCGGCCCAACTCAGCCCCGATTGGCGGATCACCTCTGGCGCGCGCTGAGGGGGGATGACGTGGATATAATCATAATCGCGGGTCACGGGGCCGGTGGGTGTATCAAAGGTGGCTGTCTTGGCACCTGCATCCAAGGCGCGCAGCACATGCGCATAATTCGGTGTGATGCCCCGGTCACCAAACAGCATCCGCACCTTTTCCGACACAATCGGCACCCCGAACAGCGCATCATTATTGGCCATATATTGCACGTCCAGCTTACCGCGCGTGCCTGCACTGCGGGCGATATCCTCAATCAGGAATGTGTGCTTGAGCGGCGCGCCCGCACATTTCATCTCGGTCGCGGGGCGGGTGAACAGCCCGACACCCCCCGTCTCGGTATAGGTCTTGGCGGCAGCCCAGGTCGCGGCAGCATATTGTGGCCCGGCATAAAGCGCGCCGATGCCGTTCTTGCCCACCATATCCAGCGAAAACCCTTCAATCGCGTCATGGTCCAGCACAAGGCCGGGGGCGAGGACAAGGAAATCATAGGGCAGGCTTTGCCCGCCGGCCGTGGCCACGGTTTTCGCCTCCGGGTCAATCGCGGCAGCCGCCTCGGCTATCAACGTTACCCCGTCGGGCAACCAATCCGTGGTTTTGGAAATCACATAATCCGCCGGTTTCAACCCGGCAGCCACCAGCGACAGGCCGGGCTGATACAAATGCTCTGCCCGCGGATCAAGCAGGGTGATCTGCGCCCCGGACAACCGCGCGACCAAGCGGTTTGCCAGTGCCGTGCCACCCGCACCGGCCCCGATGATGACAATCCGCGCCTTGGTCGCCACCTGCGCCTGCGCCGGCCCTGCCTGCGACATAGCCCCCGCCGCAACCCCTGCCGCCGCCAACCCGAAAAACTGCCGGCGGTTCGCCCTTAGCTTGCCCATGATTTTTCCTCCGAAATACCATATTCAAAACTAAGAATATATGATGATTGCAGAGGCGGCGTTGATATGGGTCAAACCGGGCACAGAATTCGCCCGGCCAAATGCAGGGTCAAGCAACGGGCGGCGATCGCCTCGTCACAGCTTGATCCGATAGCGCAGATGCCCGTCCGTGGCGGTATAGCTGTCATAAAGCTTGCGCGCGCGGCTGTTGCCCGCATCCGTGTGCCAATACAGCCGACCATATCCTTTGGTGCGACAAATCGCGATCAGATCATCCATCAAGGCCCGCCCCGCGCCTTTGCCCCGCGCGGCCTCGGACAGAAACAGATCCTCCAGATAACAATCGGCCCCGGCAGCCCAAGTCGACAAATGCGTGTGATACAGCGCAAACCCCACCATCTCGCCCCCCATCTCTGCCGCGCGCCCTTGCAACACGGCTGATGGGTTCACAATCCGCGCCCAGGTCTGATTGGTAATCTCGGGGGCCAGATCCACCTCGTAAAAGGCCAGATACTGCGCCCAAAGCCCGCGCCAAACCGCCTCATCTTCGGGCAGAATATCTCGAATGGTAACGGCCATCGTTCCTCTTTCTTTTCGGTCCAAATATCCCGGGGGGTCCGGGGGGCTGGCCCCCCGGCTTTTGGCTTGGTCCGGGGGGCTGGCCCCCCGGCTTTTGGTTTACTTCGGGGGGGCCGGCCCCCCGGCCTTTGGTTTTATCCAAGACCCCCGGTCACCGCGTCAAACGCTCCAACACCCGCGCCCAGGATCGGATTCCCTTGTGAAAACTTTCCAGATCGTATTTCTCATTGGGCGAATGGATCTGATCGTCATCCTTGCCAAAACCGATCAGCATCGCATCCATATCCAGATAGGTCTTGAAATAGCCCGCAATCGGGATGGATCCACCACAGCCCACATAGGCCGCCGCCACCCCCCATTCATCGGTCAGCGCCGCGCGCGAGGCCTCGAAGGCCGGATGCGCGATGCTCATCTGTCCTGCCGGGCTGTTGCCATGGCCTTTGAAGTCCACCGTGCAATCGGCGGGCAGGGCGGCCTGCACATAGGCGCGGAACGCCTCGCGGATGGCAAAGGGGTCTTGCTGGCCCACCAAGCGAAAGCTGATTTTGGCATGGGCCTGCGCGGGCAGAACGGTTTTGAACCCATCCCCGGTATAGCCCCCCCAGATGCCGTTCACCTCACAGGTCGGGCGCGACCAGATCATTTCCAGCGGCGTGCGGTCCTGCTCGCCCGCAGGCAGCGACAGGCCCACATCGCCCAGAAACCGCGCGTGGTCAAAGGCGAGGCCTTGCCACTGCGCCCGCATCTCATCCGACAATTCCGGCACGCCATCGTAAAAGCCGGGCAAGGTGATGCGCCCGGTTTCATCATGCAGCCCTGCGATGATCCGGGACAGCACGCGGATCGGGTTGCGCGCCACCCCGCCATACATGCCCGAATGCAGGTCCTTGTTGGGGCCGTGGATCGTCAGCTCTTCGCCCAGCAGCCCGCGCAGCATGGTCACAATCGCCGGGGTCTTGGATTCGAACAGCCCGGTGTCACAAATCAGCGCCACATCGGCGCGCAGCTCATCCGCGTTTTCCTGCATGAACGGGATGAGAGAGGGCGAACCGGATTCCTCCTCCCCCTCCAGAAACACCGTGATGCGGCAGGGCAGGGTGCCATGTTCGGCTTTCCACGCGCGGCAGGCCTCCAGAAAGGTCATCAATTGCCCCTTGTCATCCGACGAACCGCGCCCCCGGATCACCCGGCCTGCCGGGGTGTCTTCGACCTGCGGATCAAAGGGGTCACGGTTCCACAGGTTCAGCGGGTCCACCGGCTGCACATCATAATGACCGTAAAACAGCAGATGCGGCCCCGCGCCATCCACATGGCCCACAACCATCGGATGCCCCGGCGTCGGGCGTTTGGAGGCGTCAAAACCCAGCCCTTTCAAATCCTCCACCAGCCAATCGGCGGCGCGGTCACAGTCGGCCTTATAGGCCGGATCGGTCGAGATGGAGGGGATGCGCAGCAGGTCCAGCAAGCGGTCAGTGGCCTGCGGCAGGTCCGCGTCAATTCGGGACAAGACAGCATCAAGGGACATGGGCATTCTCCGATATGTGATTTCGCGGGCAGAGTATCAGCCACGCGGCCCCTGTCCAGAGCCGCCAAAACCCGTTAAAAAGGCGCAACGCCGGCCTGTCCGGCCCCTGCTGAGTGGAGTTTGAAGATGCGCAAGACAGCAACCGCCCTGATCGGGGCAAGCCTGATTCTTTCTGGTCTGGGTCAGGCGGCCTGGGCCGAACCCCTGTCGGGAAAAGAGGCGGTGAAGCAGATGTTCTCGGCCAAAGGGGCCGAGGTGGAATTGCTGCCCGTCGCAGGCCAGACGCCGGAAGATGCAGCCCTGTTGCAGCAGGTGGTCAAGGATTACGCCTATTACGCCGCCGTAGCGATTGCCCCCGATGAGGAATTGCTGAAATCCGAAGCGACAATGCTGGTCGCCAATCACCACAGCGCCGAGGCTGCCTCTGCCGCCGCACTGGACGGCTGCAACAAGGCCCGCAAAGGCGGCGCGGAATGTGTGGTCGCCGCCGTTGTGCGCCCGAAGAAATGGGAACAGCGCGCCTTGCAATTGTCGGTCGAAGGCACCGTGGCCCTGACCAGCGATTACGGCAAAAAAGGGGAGCGCGCGATGGCGACATCGGCCAAAACCGGGTTCTTTGCCTTGGCGCAAGGGGCCGGGGCGCAGGATGCCGCGCTGAAAGCCTGTGCCGATAAAGGGGCGAGTGATTGCGCCATTGCGGTGGCTGACGCCGAGTAAACCCAAGGCAATTGACCATTTGCACGAAAAAGGGGGCGTCAAATTGCCCCCTTTTGGATATATGATTTGATGAATATCAAGGTCGCCGCGCCGAATCTCATGCAAGATACCCTAAATCTGCATGATTCCCGTGACAGATCAGTGCCAGCCTACTGTGCCAGCTACCCGGAGACGCCGAATGAACTATGAAGCCGCACTCGACACCGCCTTGAACCGGTTGCACGAGGAGGGCCGCTATCGGACCTTCATTGATATTGAGCGTCGCAAAGGGGCCTATCCGTCAGCGGTCTGGCGCAAGAAAGATGGGTCAGAGCAGGATATCACCGTCTGGTGCGGCAATGATTATCTTGGCATGGGCCAGCATCCGGTGGTTCTGGCCGCCATGCGCGAGGCGCTGGAGGCCACGGGCGCAGGCTCGGGCGGGACGCGCAATATTTCCGGCACCACGGTGTATCATAACCGGCTGGAGGCTGAACTTGCCGATCTGCATGGCAAGGAGGCGGCCTTGGTCTTTACCAGCGCCTATAACGCCAATGACGCCACGCTTTCCACCTTGCCGAAGCTGTTTCCTGGCCTGATCATCTATTCCGACGCGCTTAACCATGCGTCGATGATCGAAGGCGTGCGCCGCAATGGCGGGGCCAAACGGATTTTCCGTCACAACGATGTGGCGCATCTGCGCCAACTGCTGGCCGCCGATGATCCGGCCGCGCCCAAGCTGATCGCCTTTGAATCGATTTATTCGATGGATGGCGATTTTGGCTCGATCAAGGAGATCTGCGATCTGGCGGATGAGTTTGGCGCGCTGACCTATATCGACGAGGTGCATGCCGTGGGCATGTATGGCCCGCGCGGGGCAGGGGTTGCCGAACGCGATGGGCTGATGCACCGGTTGGATATCATCAACGGCACGCTGGCCAAGGCTTATGGTGTTGCGGGCGGCTATATCGCGGCATCGGCCAAGATGTGCGACGCCGTGCGTTCCTATGCGCCGGGGTTCATCTTTACCTCCTCGATGCCGCCTGCGGTGGCCGCAGGGGCGGCGGCTTCGGTCCGGCATCTGAAAACCGCGCAGCATTTGCGCGATGCCCAGCAGTTGCATGCCCGCATCCTGAAAGACCGCCTGAAATCCATCGGCCTGCCGCTGATCGACCACGGCAGCCATATCGTTCCGGTGCATGTCGGCTGCCCGGTGCATTGCAAGGCCTTGTCTGACATGCTGCTGGATAAATTCGGCATCTATGTGCAGCCGATCAACTTCCCCACCGTGCCGCGCGGCACCGAGCGGCTGCGCTTCACCCCGTCGCCTGTTCACGATGCGTCACAAATTGACATGCTTGTGAAGGCAATGGACACGCTCTGGCGGCAATGTGCGCTGAATCGTGCCGAGTTGTCGGCCTGATCCTTTCTGCGGGTGCAAAGCATGTTGTATTGTGGTAATATTTCCACAATACGAAGGCTCTGAGTCGGATTTAAACGACTCGGGCAGGAATTTGGGGCAGTTACGGGGCAGGGTTTATGATCGGCCGGAGGACAACACCTTCGACGTCTGAAAACGACAAACCTAAAGGGTTTGACGATTTCGAATTGCGTCTAGGCGATCTTATGCGCGGCGAACGCGCGACCTTGGGCAAATCCCTGCTCGATGTTCAGCGTGAGCTGAAGATCAAGGCCACTTATGTTGCCGCTATCGAAAATTGCGATGTGACTGCCTTTGAAACCCAAGGGTTTGTGGCAGGCTATGTGCGCTCTTACGCGCGTTATCTGGGCATGGACCCAGACTGGGCCTATGAGAAATTCTGCCGTGAGGCGAATTTCACGCTGGCGCATGGCATGTCGGCCGCCGCGTCGCCCGCCCGGATTTCCGCCGCGCGCAGCCGCTCGCAGGATTTTGGCGACCCGCTCGCCAACCCCAACGCAACCTTTGTGCCGCGCGGGGAATCGATGTTTGCCCGGATCGAACCGGGGGCGATTGGCTCGCTTCTGGTTTTGCTCGGCCTGATCGGTGGTCTGGGCTATGGCGGCTGGTCGGTCCTGCAAGAGGTGCAGCGCGTGCAGCTTGCCCCCGTCGACCAAGCGCCGCAGGTCGTGGCCGAGATTGACCCCTTGGGCAATGTGCAAGGCGTGGCCCCCTTGGTCCGCTCTGCCCCCGAAGCCGAAACCGAAACCGTGGCCGCCCCTGCGCCCACGACTTTGGCCGCCGATATCACCCCGATCACCGGGTCTGACCGGATTTATCGCCCGCAGGCGCTGGATGTTCCGGTGCTGACCTCGCGTGATGGCCCGATTGCGGCGATTGATCCGCAGCGCAGCGCGGAGCCTGTTGTCATCGCCGATGCCGAAACCGGAGAGGTTGCGACCTCCGAAGTGCAGGTGGTTGCCGCCGATGCGCCAAAGGTTGAACTGCTCGCCGTGCGCCCGTCTTGGGTGCGGGTGCAGGCCGCGGATGGTACGGTGCTGTTTGAAAAGGTTCTGGACGCTGGCGAACGCTATGCCGTTCCCGCGATGGAAACCGCGCCGCTGTTGCGCGCGGGCAATTCCGGTTCGGTCTATTTCGCGGTTCTGGGCAAAACCTATGGCCCCGCCGCCCCCGGTGCGCAGGTCGTCAAGAATGTCGAACTCTCGCCCGAGGCGCTGACCGAAGCTTACGCGCTGGCGGATTTGACCGGGGATACCGATCTGGCCAAATTCGTTGATGTGGCCGAAGTCACCAATCCCTGACATCTGCGCTGATCTGCCGGTTGCTCTTGGCGGCCGCCGGGCCTATCTCTGCATCACAGCAGAACAGGACATATCCCCATGACCCATAATCCGATCCGACCCTGGCGCAATATCACCCGCCGGAAATCCCGCCAGATCATGGTGGGCAAGGTTGCCGTCGGGGGGGATGCGCCGATTTCGGTGCAAACCATGACCAACACGCTGACCACCGATATCAAGGCCACGATCGAACAGGTGCAACGCGCCGCCGTGGCCGGTGCCGATATCGTCCGCGTCTCGGCCCCCGACCGCGAAAGCGCCTTGGCCCTGCGCGAGATTTGCGCCGAAAGCCCGGTGCCGATCGTGGCCGACATCCATTTCCACTACAAACGCGCGATTGAGGCCGCCGAAGCAGGTGCCGCCTGCCTGCGCATCAACCCCGGCAATATCGGCGATGCCGCCCGCGTGCGCGAAGTGATCAAGGCTGCGAAAGATCACGGCTGCTCCATCCGTATCGGTGTCAATGCGGGCAGTCTGGAACGCCACCTGCTGGACAAATACGGAGAGCCATGCCCCGACGCGATGGTGGAATCCGGTCTGGACCATATCAAGATCCTGCAAGACAATGACTTTCACGAATTCAAGATCAGCGTCAAAGCCTCTGACGTGTTCATGGCCGCCGCCGCCTATCAGCAATTGGCCGATGTCACCGATGCACCGATCCATCTTGGCATCACCGAGGCCGGGGGCCTGCAATCGGGCACCGTGAAATCCGCCATCGGCCTTGGCAACCTGCTGTGGTCCGGCATTGGCGACACGATCCGCGTCTCGCTCTCTGCCGATCCGGTGGAAGAGGTGAAAGTCGGGTTCGAAATCCTCAAATCCCTCGGGTTGCGCCATCGCGGCGTCACCATCATCTCTTGCCCCTCCTGCGCGCGTCAGGGGTTTGACGTGATCAAGACCGTGACTGAACTGGAAAACCGGCTCGCCCATATCACCACATCCATGAGCCTGAGCATCATCGGCTGCGTGGTCAACGGCCCCGGCGAGGCGCTGATGACAGATATCGGCTTCACCGGCGGCGGCGCAGGCTCTGGCATGGTCTATCTTGCGGGCAAGCAAAGCCATAAACTCGGCAATGAAGCGATGATCGACCATATCGTCGAACTGGTTGAGAAAAAAGCCGCAGATATCGAGGCCGCAACCGAAGACGCCACCACGACCCCGCTCTGACCCGCTTTCTTTTCGGCCCAAATATCCCACAGGGGGTCCGGGGGACGTGAAGTCCCCCGGCTTTTTTTATCGGGCAGGGCGACGTGAAGTCCCCCGTGCGGGCCAGAAACCCCGGCCTCAGCCCTTGCGCTGGCCGTCCACGATCTGGCGCATCCCGTCCAGCGGCACATAGCCACGCACCAAGGTTTCATCAATCACAAAGGTCGGCGTGCCATTCACGTCTAAGCGCTGCGCCAGCGCGCGGTTGGCCTCGATCACGGCCGTTACCTCGGGGCTGGTCATCCGGGCCATCACCGCATCGGTATCGGCCAGCCCGACCTCGGCCCCAAGCGCGGCAAGGCTTTCCGCTGTCACATCGGCGCGCATCACCATCAGCGCGTCATGCGCCTTTTCATAGGCTTCGGCCCCTTCCACCTGCAACACCGCCACCGCAAAGCGCGACGCCAGTTCCGACTGCTCGCCCAGAATCGGGAACTCTTTGACGACAAAGCGAATATTGCCATCGCTTTCGATCAGCTCCGCCACTTCCTCAAAGGCTTTTTTGCAATAACCGCAGCGATAATCCATGAATTCCACCACCGTGATATCGCCATCAGGGTTGCCGCCGACCCAGCTTGCCGGATCGTTGAAAATCTCATCGGCATTGGTTTGCAGCAGGGCAATGTCATTCGCGGCGGCCTCGGCATTGCGGCGCTCTTCCAGCACGGCAATCGCTTCCATCAGCACCTCGGGGTTTTCCATCAGATAGGCCCGCACTTCGGCACGGAAATCGGCGCGCTCGGCCTCCGACAGCTTGCTTTGCGCAAAGGCAGCCCCCGAAACGCCAGCGGCAAGGGCCATCGCCACAGCGGTGGTCGCGATCAGTTTTTTCATTCTTCTGCTCCGTGTTCGCGGCCCCGGTGGCACGCGCTGGTTGACCTATTCCCCCTCATGCCCGATTGCAGGGGGGCAGGGCAACCCGATTGCCCCGTGACGTGGTGAAGCATAGGGGCAGGGATATGCGGGTTTCAAGGCGGGGGGCGGTTGATCCCTTCATTGTGATGGATGTGATGGAGGCCGCGCGCAAGGCCGAGGCCGCAGGCCGCCATATCGTGCATATGGAGGTGGGCCAACCCGGCACACCCGCCCCGCGCGCTGCCCGACACGCCCTTGCCTCCGCGATGGAGCAAGGCGCGCTTGGCTATACGGTGGCGCTTGGCCTGCCGGAACTGCGCGCCGGCATCGCAGCACTTTACCAGCGTTGGTATGGTGTCAGCCTTGACCCCTCGCGCGTGATCGTCACTTCCGGCTCTTCTGCCGCCTTTCTTCTGGCCTTTACCGCCTTGTTTGATGCCGGTGCCCGCGTGGGGTTGGGGGAGCCGGGCTATCCATCTTATCGTCAGATCCTCAAGGCGCTGTCGCTGGTTCCTGTGGGTCTGCCCACATCGCTGGAAAACCGCCTGCAACCCGTGCCCGCCGATCTTGATGCTGTGGCGATGGACGGGCTGATCGTGGCCAGCCCCGGCAACCCCTCTGGCACCATGCTGGACCATGCGGCGCTGAAGGCACTGATCGACCATTGTGCCGCGAGGGATATCAGCTTCATCTCGGATGAGATTTACCACGGGCTTCACTACGGCCCCCGCGCCGTCTCTGCCTTGGAAATCACCGATCAGGCCTATGTCATCAACTCTTTTTCCAAGTATTTCAGCATGACAGGCTGGCGCGTGGGCTGGATGGTGGTGCCCGAAGATCATGTGCGGCTGGTGGAACGTCTGGCGCAAAACATGTTCATTTGCCCGCCACATGCCAGTCAGGTCGCGGCGCTGGCCGCACTCGATTGTGTGGATGAGCTGGAGGCCAACCGCGCCACCTATGCCGAAAACCGCCGCTTGATGCTGGAGGGGTTGGCCGAGGCTGGCTTTACCCGCATCGCGCCGCCTGATGGGGCGTTTTATATCTATGCCGATGTGTCGGATTATACCCGCGACAGCCTTGGCTTTTGCGCCCAAATTCTGGAACAGGCGGGCGTGGCGGTGACACCGGGGCTGGATTTCGACCCGCTGCGCGGCGGCCAGACCCTGCGCTTTTCCTATGCCCGCAGCACGGCCGAGATTGTCGAAGGCATTGCCCGGCTCAAGGCGTTCATGGCCGCACAAACGAAGCTTTGAATTTACTTTCAGCGCCGGGGCCGGGATAAAGGGGCAAAGCACAAGGGGCAGGCGATGCGGTGGATTTTGGCAGTATGGGCAGCGATCTGGATGCAGGTGCATCCGCTTGTCGCACAAGAGCTTTCCGCCATCGCGCGGCTGGACCCGGCCACGTCAGGCATCACCGATGCAGGGCAGGGGGTGGCGCTGACCCTGACCCTGTCGCAGCCGGTGCCATGGCGGGTGCGGCTGTTGGCCGATCCGCCGCGGTTGGTGCTGGACACGCGCGAGGTGGATTGGACCCAGATCGCCAGCGTGGCGCAAGACAGTGACAGCGTTCTGGCGCTGCGGGCCGGGGTGTTTCGTCCGGGCTGGTCGCGGCTGGTGCTGGAACTGGCGGGCCCTATGGCCGTGACCAGCGCCGCGATGGAAACCGAAACCGGGGCCGCCCGCATCGCATTGCGGCTGGACCCGGCCAGCGCCGAGGCTTTTGCCGCCCTTGCCGCAAAACCCGAACCCGAAGGCTGGGCGCTGCCAGCCCCTGCCGACCTGCCCAAAATCCTGCCCCATACCGGCGGGCCCTTGGTTGTGGTGCTGGACCCCGGCCACGGCGGCCTTGATCCGGGGGCGGAACGGGAAGGCCATAAGGAAGCCGACCTGATGCTGACCTTCGCGCGGGAATTCAAAGAGGCCTTGCAGCGCGATGGCGATTTTTTGGTGGTGCTGACGCGCGATGATGATGTTTTTGTGCCGCTGGAGGCGCGGATTTCGGTCGCCCGCGCGGTGGGCGCGCAGGTGCTGATATCGCTGCATGCCGATGCTTTGGCCGAAGGCGAGGCCACGGGTGCCACGCTTTACACCTTGTCCGATGATGCCACCGACATGGCCACACAGGCGCTGGCCGAACGCCATGACCGCGATGATCTGCTGTCGGGGGTGGACCTGACCGAACAGGACGACCTGATTGCCAATGTGCTGATGGATATGGCCCGTACCGAAACCGCACCCAAGGTCGACCGTCTGGCCGAAAGCCTGAAGGTCGCCATCAAGGCGGAAGGGCTGCGGATGCACCGCCACCCCATCCAATCCGGCGGGTTTTCGGTGCTGAAATCACCGGATATCCCGTCGGTTCTGATTGAACTGGGGTTTTTATCCTCGGCCCGCGATCTGGCACGATTGACGGACCCTGCGTGGCGGGCACGGATGATCGGGGCCTTGCGCGCGGGCTTGCTGGCTTGGGCCGCACAAGAGGCGGCGCTGTCGGGGGCCACAAAGCCCTGAAGCCCGCTGTGACGCGGCGTTTTCTCACGCAAAAATGCGCGAAATCACGCCTTGATGCGGGGCGAACCTTTTGACCAAACCCTATATGCTGTATATAGGGCGCTTAGGGAAACATGGGGATAGGGCCTTGATCAGGTTTATCGGTTCAGTATTGGGCGGCATTTTCACCATGGTGACCATGGGGATGTTCTTTGTCGCCCTGTCGATCGGTGCGATTTTCTACATGTATAGCAGGGACTTGCCCAGCCACGAAAGCCTTGCCCAATACGCCCCGCCCACCATCAGCCGCGTCTATTCGGGCGAAGGCAGCATGATGGATGAATTCGCCAAGGAACGCCGGATTTTCGCCAGCTCCGAGGAAATTCCCGATCTGATCAAACATGCGTTCATCAGCGCCGAAGACAAGAACTTCTATACCCACAAAGGTTATGACGCACGCGGCATCGCGGCGGCGGCGATTGAGGCGATCAAATCGCGCGGCGAAAACGTGCGCGGGGCCTCGACCATCACGCAGCAGGTGATGAAGAACTTTCTTCTGGGCGGCGAACGCAAGGCCGAGCGTAAGATCAAGGAAATCATCCTTGCCACCCGGATCGAGGAGACGCTGAACAAGGAAAAGATCCTTGAGCTGTATCTGAACGAGATTTTCCTTGGTCAGAACTCCTACGGGGTGGCCGCTGCGGCGCAGACCTATTTCAACAAGACGCTCAGCCAGCTTGCCCCGCATGAGGCCGCGATGCTGGCGTCGATGCCGCAAGCGCCGGGCAAATACCACCCCGTCACCGCGAAAGCGCGCGTGACCGAGCGGCGCAACTATGTGCTGCGCGAGATGTGGCAGAACGGCTATATCGACAAGGCGACCTACGAGTCCGAAAAGGAATTGCCGCTGAAATCGGTGCAGAACGGCGATTACCCGGCCTTCCGCGATGCCTTGCCGCCGCGCGACTATTTCAGCGATGAAATCCGCCGCCAATTGTCCGGCACCTTTGGCGAGGATGAGTTTTTCAGCGGCGGTCTGACCATCCGCGCCACTGTCGATCAGGAATTGCAGAAAGAGGCGGCGAAGGCGTTGCAGGCCGGGCTGGAAGGGTTTGACCGCAGCCAAGGCATCTGGACCGGGACGCGCAAGGTGATCGACCCGTCCAAACTCTCGTCCGAGGAAAGCTGGCGCGCGGCGCTGGCAGAGGTGGATGTGGCGCGCGATGTTGAAGGCTGGATGCCTGCCGTGGTGCTGGAAGTGGGCGAAAAATCGGCCCGCATCGGCATCGAAGGCGTGGCCGAGGATGAAGACGGCCATTTCATCCCGCCAGAAGATGTGACCTGGGCGCGCAAGCGGCAATCCGATGGCCGCTTGGGCAAGAAGGCCACGGTTGCGGGCGATCTGGTCTCGGTGGGCGATGTGGTGCTGGTGCGCGCCATGACCAAGGACAGCGACGGCAGCTTTATCCGCTGGACCCTGCGCCAGATCCCCGAAGTGCAGGGCGCCTTCATGGCGATGGACGTGGATTCGGGCCGTGTTCTGGCGATGCAGGGCGGCTTTTCCTATCAGCATTCGGTGTTCAACCGCGCCACGCAAGCGCAGCGTCAGCCCGGCTCCAGCTTCAAGCCGTTCGTCTATGCGGCGGCCTTGGACAGCGGCTTTACGCCCGCGACCATCGTGGTCGACGCCCCGATTGAGATCAACACACCGCAAGGCATCTGGCGGCCGCGCAACTCCTCTAACAAATTCTATGGCCCGACACCTGTGCGCACCGGGATCGAACAGTCGCGCAACCTGATGACCATCCGTCTGGCCGAGGAAATCGGCATGGATGTGGTCGCGGGCTACGCCGAGCGTTTTGGCGTCTATGACAAGATGGGGCAGTTTCTTGCCAACTCGCTGGGGTCCGAGGAAACCACCTTGTTCAAGATGGTGGCCGCCTATGCCATGTTCGCAAATGGCGGCGAGCGGGTGGAGCCGACGCTGGTGGACCGGGTGCAGGACCGCTACGGCAAGACCATCTATCGCCACGACCAGCGCGTCTGTGAAAATTGCCAATTGGCCGCGCTGAACCCCAAGGAATTGCCTGCCATCACCTCCTCGCGTGAGCGGGTGATGGATGCGATCACCGCCTATCAGTTGACCTCGATGATGGAAGGTGTGGTGCTGCGCGGCACGGCCAAAGGCATCAACCTGCCGGTGCCGATTGCGGGCAAGACCGGGACGACGAATGACGCCAAGGACGTGTGGTTCATCGGCTTTTCCTCGACTATCGTGGCAGGCTGCTACATCGGGTATGACAACCCGCGCAGCATGGGGCGCGCCTATGGTGGCACCACCTGCGGCCCGGTGTTTGAACAGTTCATGAAAAAGGCCGTGGCGAAATACGGCGGGTCCAAGTTCCGCGTGCCGCCGGGCGGCTATTTCAAAAAGATCGACCGCTTTACCGGGGCTGTGCTGCCTGACAGCGCCTCAGGCCCCAATGTGGTGTCGGAATATTTCCGCGAGGGCGAAGACCCGATCACCAGCATCGGCGTGATGGTCGATGGCGGCTTTGGCATGGGGTCCAACCTGCCGCTGTTCGCCTATGGCGAGGATGACAACAATGCACCCACGACCAGCACCGTCACCACCGCCAGCGGCAAGACCAAAGCCATCCCGAAAAAGGCGGACTTTGGCACGCTCAGCTCTGGCGGGCTTTACTGACAACAGAATTCGGCACGGCTGGGCTGGCCCTTGGCGGGGCCACCCTTGCCCCGTGCCCTGCAAACCGCTATCACGCAGCCCGGAACCTCGACTTCAAGGAAGACCCTCATGCGCGCCGAAACCCAGTCCAATGTGGAAGCCATCCGCAAATCGCTGAAGCTGTTGGCGCAGCGGATGGATTTGGAAACCGCGCCGCATCGGCTGGAAGAATTCAACGCGATGATCGAGGACCCGGATCTGTGGAATGACCCGGCCAAAGCGCAAAAGCTGATGCGCGACCGTCAGGCGGTGTTGGACCAATTGTCGACCTACAGGCTGATCGAAACCGGTTTGCGCGACAATGTGGACCTGATCGAATTGGGCGAGGCCGAAGGCGATGACGAAGTGGTGGCCGAAGCCGAAGCCAGCCTGCGCGAAACGCTGGAACTGGCCCGCAACAAAGAGCTGGAGGCCCTGCTGAACGGCGAGGCCGATGGCAATGACACCTTTCTGGAAGTCAACGCGGGCGCGGGTGGCACGGAAAGCTGTGACTGGGCCTCGATGCTGGCGCGCATGTATGTGCGTTGGGCGGAAAAGAAGGGCTATAAGGTTGAATTGCAATCCATGTCCGAAGGCGAAGAAGCGGGCATCAAATCCGCCGCTTACAAGATTTCCGGGCCCAATGCCTATGGCTGGCTGAAATCGGAATCCGGGGTGCACCGGCTGGTGCGCATCAGCCCCTATGACAGTGCGGCGCGGCGTCACACCTCGTTTTCGTCGGTCTGGGTCTATCCGGTGGTGGATGAGAATATCGAGATCGAAATCCCCGACAAGGACATCCGGATTGATACCTACCGGTCCTCGGGTGCGGGTGGGCAGCACGTCAACACCACCGACTCGGCGGTGCGGATCACACACTTGCCGACCAATATCGTCGTCACCTCGTCGATGAAATCGCAGCACCAGAACCGCGAAGTGGCGATGAACGCGCTGCGCTCACGGCTGTATCAACTGGAACTGGACAAGCGCAACGCCGCCATCAACGCCGCCCATGAGAACAAGGGCGATGCGGGCTGGGGCAACCAAATCCGGTCTTATGTGTTGCAGCCCTATCAGATGGTCAAGGACCTGCGGACCGGGGTGGAAACCAGCGACAGCCAAGGCGTGCTGGATGGCGATCTGGATAAGTTCATGGCCGCCACGCTGGCGATGGATGTGTCTGGCAAATCCCGCGCCGAGGCCAATCTGGACGATTGATCCCGCGCGCGGTTTGCACCCGAAACGCCGCATCGTAATTACATCTTTTCGTTTGCGCCCCGCAGCGGTTAGGCTCTGCCCGGAAGAGGGAGGAGCCTATGTCACATCACGCCCCAACGGCCCCGGCCAAGCCCGAGGTCTTGTTGCTGGAAATGCAGGATTTGCGTGCAGCACTGGCCGCAGGGTGGCGCGATTTTCGCGCAGCCCCGGTGTTTGGCCTGTTTTTTGCGGCGGTCTATGTCGCCGGGGGCTGGCTTATCATTTACGCGCTGACCGCGACCGGGCAAATCTGGTGGACGCTGCCCGCCGCCGCGGGCTTTCCCATTCTGGGGCCGTTCATCGCCTGCGGATTGTATGAGGTCAGCCGCAGACTGGAAACCAAGGAACCGTTGAACTGGCCTGCGATTCTGGGCGTGATCTTTCGCCAGAAAGATCGGCAAATCCCGTCCATTGCGGCGGTGATTGTGGTGTTCTTTCTGTTCTGGAACTTCCTTGCCCATATGATTTTCGCGCTGTTTCTGGGTTTGCAGGCAATGACGAATATCAGCACATCCTTTGATGTGTTTCTGACTGCGAATGGCCTGATGATGCTGATGGTGGGCACGGTGGTCGGCGCGGGCTTTGCCGGGGTGCTGTTTGCCCTGACGGTGGTCAGCCTGCCGCTGCTGCTGGACCGCGAGATTGACTTTGTGACCGCGATGATCACATCCGTGTCGGTGGTTCTGACCAATCCGCGCGTTATGCTGGTCTGGGGGGTGCTGATTGCGGCGCTGTTGTTTGTCGGGATGGCGCTGTGGTTTCTGGGCCTGTTCGTCGTGCTGCCGGTGCTTGGCCATGCGACATGGCACCTGTATCGCCGCGCCTTGGATTAGGCCCGAATGTCGCTTTGAGGCCAAGCCATAACGCAAAAGGGCGCCCCTTGGGGCGCCCTTAGTCTGTCCCGTGAGGGGCAGATTATTCCTTATCAGCGCTTGGCTTTTGCGACGAGGTAAAGCTGGCCTGCGGGGCGGCTGCCGGGGCTGCCGCCTGTGCCGAGCCAGAGGCGCGGCCCGTTGCCAAAGGATCATCCTGCCGCTGCACGGAGCCTTCGAAATGCGCACCGGATTCGATGGCGATCGTCTTGTGGATGATGTCGCCTTCGACGCGGGCGGTCGAGGTCAGGCGCACTTTCAAGCCACGCACGCGGCCAATCACGCGGCCATTGACCACGATATCATCGGCCACGATTTCGCCGCGAATGGTGGCGGTTTCGCCAACCGTCAACAAATGCGCGCGGATATCGCCTTCGACCGTGCCTTCCACCTGAATGTCACCCGTGGTGCGCAGGTTCCCGGTGATCGTCAGGTCAGACGACAGCACCGAGGCGGCGGCCTTGGTTTTAGGCGCGCTGGAGGTAAACTCCATCGAGCTGCGGGCCGGTGTGGTCGGCGGGGTGGTCTTGTCTGCCTCGGCCTTGGGGCCGGGTTCGTTGATTTTGCTTTTAGAAAACATCTGTCGCTGCCTTGATAAAGGTCATCGGGTTAACAGGTTTGCCCCCGATCCGAACCTCGTAGTGAAGATGAGTGCCGGTAGACCGGCCTGAGCTTCCCATATCACCGATACGGTCGCCACGCGATACCCTTTGTCCAACTTTAACACGGATATTCGACATGTGGGAATAGCTGGTTTCAATGCCGAACTCGTGCTGCACCTTTACATGCCGACCATAACCGGAATTCCAGCCTGCATAGGTCACAACACCGTCAGCGGTGGAATAGATCGGCGTGCCCGTGCTGGCGGCGAAATCGGTGCCGTTATGCATGCGTGTGCCAGCACCCTTGGGGTCGCGGCGATAGCCAAAGCCCGATGTAAAGCGGAAGGCCGATTTCACCGGCATCGCAAATGGCGATTTGGCGGCGGCCAGACGATACATATTCATCCGGTCCAGCCCCTGCAAAATCGCATTGGCGCGAATCTCGTCATTGCTCAGGCTTTCACCCTTGGTGGACAGCGAGAAGGGGGTCAGCGGGCCGCCTTGGCCCGAATAGCCGCGCCGCACCGCTTTCAGCAGATCATCGGGCGACATGCCCGCCGAACGGAACATCTTGTCCAGCGGCGCCATCGAGATCGTCACCGCCTCTTCCAGCTTGGCAAAGATCACGTCATTCTTGGTTTCCAGCGCCCGTTTCTGGGCGGCAATCGCATCGGTCTGTTCCTTGGCGGCCATGGCGACCACGGCCATGCTGTCGCGCTGCTCGGCGGTGCCAGCCAGCGCCCCGGCCAGAATTTCAACGGTGGTGGCAGCGTCACGGGCGCGACCTTCCAGCGTGCTGCCGCCCGATTGTTCCTGCAAGGACGCGGTCAGCGCCTCTTTCTCGGCGCGGGCCTCATCGCGTTCCTTGATGGTGCGGCGCAGCGTGCTTTGGATCACGTCAACGCCGGTTTCCATTTCGCGGCGGCCATCTTCCGAGGCAAGCAGGCGCGCCTGCATCTCGCTGACTTCTTTCAGCGCGAGGTTGAAGCGTTCCTGCGCGCGGGCGGCTTCTTCGGCGCGCAAGTCGCGGTCAGCCGACAAGGCGTTCAGCCGCGCTTCATACAGCGCCTGTTGCCGTTGCGCCTGTTCGCGGCCCGAGCCTGCGGAAATGGATTCCATCATCAGAATCGAAGTCGCCAGAATCGTCCAACCCAGAAACAGCGCCGACCCGGTCAGCGCGATGGCTTGGGTCATCGGTTGCAACCGGATGAAACGCGTCTCCGTATCGGATTTCAGGAACAAGCGCTGCTCGGGGAAATAGCGACCCACTACGCCGTTGATCCGATAGGAAAGTCGTTTAAGCACTGGCTTGTTTCCGGTCTTGTTGATCCCTTAGCGGCACCCGCTTTCCCAAAAGCAGGCCGAGCCACCTCGGGCAGCAATACAAAGCCCAGCCACAGGGTGCAAGAATTTTGACCACTTCCGGGCAATCCGACGCAGCGGAAAGCCAAAACAGGCAGGAAACCGCCGATAAATCAGGGCGTTCCGGCTTGGTCCTCATCCGTGTTTCGTTCGGTCAAGGGCCAGTAAAAATCCGGCGGCAGGCCCGCTTCGGCGCGCTTTTCGGTGTTGAACGGCGGCTTGAGCGTGCCGTGAAAATAGCGCCGGACAAGGCTGTGAAAGGCATCCTTTGGGTCCAACCCATCGCGGCCACACAACCAGTTGAACCATTTGGAACCATAGGCCACATGGCTGACCTCTTCGGCATAGATGGTTTGCAGCGCGGCAATCGGCCCGGCCTCGCCTGCTTTTTCAAAGATGTCGATCATGCCGGGGGTCACATCAAGGCCGCGCGCCTCCAGCACCATGGGCACCACGGCCAGACGGCCAAACAAGTCATCCACCGTATCCTCGGCGGCCCGCCACATGCCGGCATGGGCGGGCAAGGCGCCGTAATGGCTGCCCGCCGCTTCCAGACAATCGCACATCAGGTTGAAATGCTTGGCCTCATCATCGGCCGCGCGCACCCAATCGTCATAAAAGCCCAGCGGCATTGGCACATGGGTATAGCGCGCGATCACGTCCCAATGCAGATCAACGGCGTTCAGTTCAATATGCGCCACCGCATGCAACAGCGCCAAGCGCCCGGTGGGCGACCCCGGCCTGCGGCGTGGCATATCGCGTGGCGACAAAAGTTCAGGCGTGGCAGGCCGGGCCGGGCGCAGTGGCGGGGCAGCCTGCCCGATGGGCAAAGGCGTGCCCGCCTCACGCGCGGCCAGCCATGTGGCTGCATGTTTGCGCCCCAGCGCGGTTTTGGCGCGGCCATCGGCGGTGGTCAGCACCTCCACCGCCATTTCGGCCAAAGTCAGTTCGCTCACACAGCCTCCAATCCCGACGCCCCGCCTTCAGGCTTGGGCTTTCACCGCGGCCAGCACCTCTTCTGCATGGCCCTTGGCTTTCACTTTACGCCAGACCCGGGCGATTTTGCCATCCGCCCCGATCAGAAAGGTGGCGCGTTCAATGCCGAAATAGGTTTTGCCATACATCTGCTTTTCCACCCAGACGCCGTAATCTTCGCAGGTGCTGCCGGCCTCGTCCGAGACAAGGATGACGCCCAGATCGTGCTTGGCGATAAACTTGTCATGCGCCTTCACGCTGTCCTTTGACACGCCGATCACCGTGACGCCTGCCGCCGCGAAATCCGCGCCAAGGCTGGTGAAATCCTTGGCCTCGATCGTGCAGCCGCTGGTATCATCCTTGGGATAGAAATACAAAACCACAGGGGCAGGGCGCAGGGCCGACAGGGTAACGGTGCTGCCGCCATCACGGGGCAAGGTGAAATCGGGGGCGGCATCTCCGGCGTTCGGCATTGTGATCTCCTTCTGGGAAGTTTCTGGCTGATGGTCTAAGTCTTTTGCGGTAAAGGTAAAGCCACTTGCCGTTTTGGCAAATGCAGGCAGGGCCGCGCAAGAGGCGTGGGTAAGGGTAAAGGCTGATGGCAGATCCGACCAAGGATCACACAGAAAGCGGGTCCGGCGATCAGGCAACAGCGCCTGCGCGCGCGACTGAGGTTGCGCCGACTGAGGGTGCCCAGACGGAGGCCGTGGACCACAGCCCGATTTTCATCGACCTGCCCGACAACCCGCCACCCGACCTGACAGACCCGGACAATCCCGAATTTCTGGAAGGCGAAAACGCGTTCAACGGGCCAGAGGCCCCGCATCACCACCCGACCAAAGACGCCGCACGCCCCAAGCCGCACCGCTTGGCCCGGCGGCGCAAACCTGTGCGGCGCGGCAGTTTCTGGCTGATGCCCACGGTGATTTTCCTCAGCCTTGCCATGCTGTTCGCGGCCCTCGCGCTGAGCGGCAAGCCCTTGCGCCTGCCGGTCTGGGCGGTGGTCGAGGCGGAAGCCCGGATCAATGACGTGGTGGGCGAGATTGCCGGGCCGGGGACGGCGCTGTCTTTGGGCGGTGCGGTGTTCGTGGTGGATGAAGATTGGGTGCCCCGCCTGCGGCTGGAGGATGTGCGCATCCTGCAACCCGATGGCACTTCGTTGCTGTCGGTGCCGGAAATGCGCGTGGCGCTGGACCCGTCTGCGGTGGCGCAGGGCCAGTTGCGGCTGCGCAGCCTGCGGGTGATCGGGGCCAATATGGGCCTGCGGCGGCTGGCGGATGGCCGCTTTGACCTTGCGCTGACCCGCGGCATCCAACCCCGCCCGGTCGAGGGGCTTTCGGGGCTGATCGGCTCGGCGGTGACGCTGTTCGAACAGCCCGCCTTGTCGCATCTCCGGCTGATCGAGGCGCAGGCCCTGACGCTGACCGTGCAGGATGATCTGCTGGGCAGGGTCTGGCAATTGGGCGATGGGCGAATGCAGCTTTCCAACCGCGAGGACGCTTTGGCGATGGAATTGGGGGTGTCGGTGACGGGGGGGCAAACCGCTGCCGCATCTGCCGTAATGACCCTGATCGCCGCCAAGGAAGATGCCAGCGCCCGCATGACGGTGACGGTGGACCGGGTGGCCGCTGCAGATATAGCCGCGCAGGCCGCCCCGCTGGCATGGCTTGGGGTGCTGGATGCGCCGATTTCGGGGCAGATCGCCTCGACCCTCGATCGGTTGGGCGCGTTGTCGGGGCTGGAGGCATCACTGACCATCGACCAAGGCGCGCTGCGCCCCACGCCGCAAACCGCCCCCGTGGCCTTTGACGGGGCCTCGCTGTTTTTCAGCTTTGATCCGGCCCGCGAGCGACTGGATGTCAGCGAATGGACGGTGCGCAGCGCCGATGTCACGCTGTCGGCCTCGGGCCATGCCTATTTGCCGGGGGTGACGGCGGGGCGGCCCAGCGAGGTGCTGGCGCAGATACAGGTCAACAGCCTGCAACTGGACCCGCAAGGCGTGCTGGAAGAACCCGTGACGTTTGAGCAAGGCGCGCTGGATTTCCGGGTGCGGCTGGCCCCCTTTGGCATTGATATCGGCCAGATCACCTTGTTGCACCAAGGCCAGCGCCTGCAAGCCTCGGGGCAGGTGGAACCAGAGGCAGGCGGCTGGTCGGTGGCGGTTAATGCCGATCTGGACCAAATCGCGCATGACCGTTTGCTGGCGCTCTGGCCTGCGGGCGTGGTGGGCAAAACCCGCATCTGGGTGGCGGATAATGTGCATGAAGGCTTGTTGACCAATGTGCGCGCGGGCTTTCGCCTGCGTCCGGGGCAAGAGCCGCTGTTTTCGCTGGGCTATGATTATTCCGGCGCGGATGTGCGGTTCCTGAAAACCTTGCCGCCCATCCAGAACGGTCGCGGTTATGCGGTGGTGGCCGGCAAATCCTACAAGATGGTGCTGGAGGCAGGGCAGGTCGCCGCGCCATCGGGGGGGCTGGTTGATATTGCCGGATCGGTGTTTTCGGTGGTGGATGTCACCGAAAAACCCGCGCGGGCCGAAATTGGCGTGAAGGCCAAGGGCGATATGTCGGCGGCGCTGTCGCTGCTGGATGAACCGCCGTTCCAGTTCATGACCAAGGCCAAACTGCCGACCGATCTGGGGCAGGGGCAGGTAGAGGCTTCGGCTGATCTGCGATTACCGCTGAAAAAGGGCAACAAGATTGCCGATGTCGATTTCGACGTGACCGGTGTGATTACGGGCTTTCGGTCTGACCGGTTGGTGCCGGGGCGCGAATTGCGCGCGGATCGTTTGGCCCTGCGGGTGACGCCGGAAAAGCTGGAAATCAGCGGCAAGGGCGCGCTGCAATCGGTGCCCTTCGATGTGACCTATGCCAAGCAGTTTGCGCCGGAATTCAAAGGCAAATCCACCATCACCGGCACGGCAGAGCTTTCGGCCAAGGCCGCCAGCAATATGGGTGTCAGCTTGCCCGATGGGCTGCTGGCGGGGCGGGGTGTGGCCAATATCACGGTGGATTTGCAGCAAGGCCAAGCGCCGAAACTGGTGCTGCGCTCCTCCCTCGCGGGGGTGCAGATGGCGATACCCTCGCTGGGCTGGTCCAAGGGGTCGGCCAGCACCGGGCGCCTGGCGCTTGATCTGACGCTGGGCAAGCCCGCGCGGGTGGACAGCGTGGTGCTGGAGGCCGCCGGGTTGAAGGCCACGGGCAGCATCAGCCTTGCAGCGGATGGCGGCTTGGAATTGGCGCGGTTTACGTCGGTCACGCTGGGCGGCTGGTTGAATGCCCGTGCCGAATTGCGGGGCCGGGGCAAGGGGCGGCCCCCTGCGGTCGCGGTGACGGGCGGGCGGGTGGATATGCGTGGCCTGCCCGGCGCGCGCGGCGGGGCGGGAAGCAGCAGCGGCCCGATCAGCCTTGCGCTGGATCAGCTGACCGTGACCGACGGCCTTGCCCTGACCGGCTTTCGCAGCACCATCACACCGGGGCGCGGCGGCGTTTCGGGCGATTTCACCGGCCGCGTCAACGGCCAAACCCCGATCAAGGGCAGCCTTGCCCCTTCGGCCAATGGCACAGCGGTGCGCCTGCGCTCCGAGGATGCGGGGTCGGTGTTTTCAGCGGCCAAGGTGTTTCCCAATGCCCAAGGCGGCAGTATGGACCTGATCCTGCGCCCGACCGGGGCCAAGGGCACCTATGACGGCAACCTGACCATGCAAGGCATCCGCATCCGCAAAGCCCCAGCACTTGCCGAATTGATCAACGCGATTTCGGTGGTGGGGCTCTTGGAGCAGATGAACGGCTCTGGCCTGTTGTTCAACGAGGTGGAGGCGCAGTTCCGCCTGTCGCCCCGCGCGGTGCAGATCGGGCGGGCCTCGGCGGTGGGGGCCTCGTTGGGCGTGTCGGCCTCGGGGTTGTATGTGTTGCAGGGCGGGCGGCTGGATGTGCAGGGCGTGATTTCGCCCATCTATCTGCTTAACGGGATTGGCGCGTTTCTGACCCGCAAGGGCGAAGGGTTGTTCGGCTTCAACTACACCGTTAAAGGCACCGCGAAAGAGCCCAGCGTCTCGGTCAATCCCTTGTCGCTGTTTACCCCCGGCATGTTCCGCGAGATTTTCCGCAGCGCGCCGCCGCAACTGGACCCGAATGAATGAAACTGGATGATTTCGACTTTGATCTGCCCGAAACGCTGATCGCCACGCGGCCTGCGCGCCCCCGCTCATCGGCGCGGATGCTGGTGGTGCGCCCGGATGGGATGCAGGATTTGCACGTTTTTGATCTGGTGGATCAGTTGCGCGCAGGCGATCGGTTGGTCCTGAACAACACCCGCGTTATCCCGGCGCGGTTGATGGGGGCGCGGCACCGCGCGTCCGCGCAAGGCCCGGTATCGGCCAAGATCGAAGTGACCCTGATGGAACCCCATGCCGCCGGGGGCTGGCGGGCGCTGGCCAAACCCCTGCGCAAGCTGGCGGTGGGAGAGGAGATCCTGTTCAACGGCGGGCTGACCGCAACCGTGGCCGAGAAATCCGAAACCGACCTGCGGCTGGTCTTCAACGCCGAAGGTGACGCGTTTGAGGCCGCCTTGCAGGCAGCAGGCACCATGCCCTTGCCGCCCTATATCGCCGCCAAACGTGCCCCCGATGCGCAGGATAATGACGATTATCAAACCGTCTTTGCCCGCAGCCCCGGTGCGGTGGCAGCGCCCACTGCCTCATTGCATTTCGATGCGGAACTGCTGGCCGCCTTGCGCGCCAAAGGCGTAGAGATGACGGAAGTAACGCTGCATGTCGGCGCGGGCACCTTTCTGCCGGTGAAGGTCGAGGATGTGACCACCCATAAGATGCATGCCGAATGGGGCGAAGTGACCCAGCAAGCCGCCGCCGAAATCGCCGCCACCCGCGCGGCGGGCGGGCGCATCATTCCGGTCGGCACCACTGCGCTGCGCCTGATCGAATCGGCGGCGCGCGCGACCGGGCAAGTGACGCCATGGGTCGGAGAGACGGATATTTTCATCTATCCCGGCTTTGCCTTCAAAGCCACAGATGCGCTGATGACCAATTTCCACCTGCCGAAATCGACGCTTCTGATGTTGGTTGCGGCGCTGATGGGGCAGGACCGCATGAAAACCGCCTATGCCCATGCTGTTGCCCAAGGCTATCGCTTCTTCTCTTACGGAGATGCCTCTTTGCTGATACCCAGCGGCGCTTAACGCTTGCGAAATGTCGCAGGATGACCCGCGCCTGCGGGGGCGAACAGGGCAGATTGCCCGAAAGACTTGAAAGGCCAATGTGATGATATCGGTATTACGGAACTCTTGGGCGCTGCTGCTGGGCATGATGCTGTTGATGCTGGGCAACGGGATGCAGGGGTCTTTGCTGGGTATCCGCGGCGGTCAGGAAAACATGTCGACGTTTGAGCTTTCAATCGTCATGTCCTGCTACTTCCTTGGCTTTCTGTTCGGCTCGCGCATGGCACCGGATATGATCCGGCGGGTCGGCCATGTGCGGGTGTTTGCGGCCCTTGGCTCGATGATTTCGGCGGTGCTGATCATGTATGCCGTGGCCCCGAACTGGATCGCCTGGTCCTTGATGCGGGTGCTGATCGGGTTTTCGTTTTCGGGTGTCTATATCACCGCCGAAAGCTGGCTGAACGATGCCTCCACCAATGAAAACCGGGGGCAGGCGCTGTCGCTTTACCTGATCGTGCAGATGATCGGCATCATCGCGGCCCAAGCCTTGTTGAACCTTGGCGATCCGGGCGGGTTCATCCTGTTCGTGATCCCGTCGATTCTGGTGTCGCTGGCCTTTACCCCGATTCTGCTTTCCGTCAGTCAGGCCCCGGCGTTCGAATCCACCAAACCGCTTAGCTTTCGCAAACTCTATGACGCCTCACCGCTGGGCTGTGTGGGCATGTTCATTCTGGGCGGCGTGTTTTCGGCGCAATTCGGGATGGCGGCGGTCTGGGGCACGCAGGCCGGGCTGTCGGTGCGCGATATCTCTATCTTTATCGCGGGCATCTATATTGGCGGCATGGTGTTCCAATATCCCATCGGCTGGCTGTCTGACCGGATGGACCGCCGCAAGGTGATTCTGGGCGTGACCGCGCTTGGTGCGGTTGGCCTGATGATCCCGGTGATCTGGGATGTGCCGTTCTGGGCGCTTTGCCTTGTGGGGGCTTTGGGCGGGGCGGTGTCCAACCCGCTTTATTCGCTGCTGCTGGCCTATGTGAACGACTATCTGGATAAATCCGACATGGCGGCGGCCTCGGCGGGGTTGCTGTTCATCAATGGTTTGGGCGCGATTACCGGCCCGGTCATTACCGGTTGGATGATGGGGATGGTTGGCCCGCGCGGGTTCTTTCTGTTCATGGGGCTGTTGTTTGCCACCTTGGCGATCTATGCCGTCTGGCGGATGCAGCGTCGCCGCCATACCGCGGATGCCACCTCCAGCTTCACTGCCGTCTCGCCTTCGGCCACGGTGGTCTTTGTCGAAGCGGCCATGACCGAGGCCGATGGCGAAGGCCCGGAAGGCGCGGGGCATGCCCATGCCCCTGAGGCTGCGCCCAAGGTTTAGCGCGGCTTTGCGCATCAGCCCATTGAAACGCTTAGGGAAACCTGCCACGCTCCTCCATAAGGGCGCAAAGCCGGGAGGGGCGTGATGGCAGACCGGGACGAGGTGCTGGAGTTTTGGTTGCACAAGGTCGGCCCGCAGGGCTGGTATGCCGTTGACCCGGCGGTTGATGCCGAAATCGTCGCGCGGTTTCGGGCGCTGTGGCAACGGGCGGCAGATGGCGGCCTGCAAGACTGGCTGGGCGACGCGCGCGGTGCGCTGGCCTATCTGATCCTGACCGATCAATTCCCCCGCAACATGTTCCGCGGCGATCCGCGCGCCTTTGCCACCGATCCGCAGGCGCGGGCGGCCGCGCGCAAGGTCCTTGCTGCCAACTGGGATCAGCAGATTGCCACGCCGGAACGGCAATTCTGCTTCCTGCCCTTTGAACATTCCGAGGACCCGGCCGATCAGGCGCTTGCGGTGGACTGTTTCACCACACGGATGGATAACCCCGAAACCGCCCTGCATGCCCGCGCGCATCAGCAGATCATCGCCCGCTTTGGCCGCTTTCCCTTTCGCAACGCCGCCCTTGGCCGACATTCCACCGAGGCGGAAGACAGTTTCATGCGCAACGGCGGCTATGGCGCGATTGTGCGGGAATTGCAGGGGGAGGGCGCATAGCTATGCGCTGAGTGCATAGCCCCGGGGCGGCGATGTCATTGCTGGGGCGAAAAAAATAGTTTAATGGCAAACTACTTTTTCTGAGGAGGGAAAACATGGCAGCCAAGACGTTTGATGTGGTCGTAATCGGTGCAGGGCCGGGGGGCTATGTTGCCGCTATTCGTGCCGCACAACTGGGCAAATCCGTTGCGATCGTGGAACGCGAGAACCTCGGCGGGATTTGCCTGAACTGGGGCTGTATTCCGACCAAGGCGCTGCTGCGCTCTGCTGAAGTGTTCCATCTGATGCACCGCGCCAAGGAATTCGGTCTGTCAGCAACCGGCCTGTCCTATGATCTGGATGCCGTCGTTGCCCGCTCACGCGGGGTGGCCAAACAGCTTTCGGGTGGCATCGGCCATCTGATGAAGAAGAACAAGATCACCGTGTTCATGGGCGAGGCCACCTTGCCCGCCAAGGGCAAAGTATCGGTGAAAACCGATAAGGGCGTCGAGGAGCTGTCCGCCCCCGCCATCATCCTTGCCACCGGCGCGCGGGCCCGCACCCTGCCGGGGCTGGAGGCGGATGGCGATCTGGTCTGGACCTATCGCCACGCGCTGCAACCCAAACGGATGCCGAAAAAGCTGCTGGTCATCGGTTCCGGCGCAATTGGCATTGAATTTGCCAGCTTCTTCAACACCTTGGGCGCAGATACCACGGTGGTAGAGGTGATGGACCGGGTGCTGCCCGTGGAAGATGCCGAAATCTCGGCCTTTGCCAAGAAAGCCTTTGTCAAGCAAGGCATGAAGATCCTTGAGAAAACCACCGTCAAAAAGCTGGACAAGGCCAAGGGCAAAGTCACCGCCCATCTGGAAAGCAACGGCAAAACCGAGACGATGGAATTTGACACCGTGATTTCCGCCGTGGGCATCGTGGGCAATGTTGAAAACCTTGGTCTGGAAGCCTTGGGCGTGAAGATTGACCGCACCCATGTTGTGACCGATGAATATTGCCGCACCGGCGTCGACGGGCTTTACGCCATCGGCGATATCGCGGGCGCGCCGTGGCTTGCGCATAAAGCCAGCCATGAAGGCGTGATGGTGGCGGAACTGATCGCGGGCAAACATCCGCATCCGATCAAGCCGAATTCCATCGCAGGCTGCACCTATTGCCACCCGCAGGTCGCCAGCGTCGGCCTGACCGAAGCAAAGGCGAAAGAGGCGGGCCACAGCATCAAGGTTGGCCGTTTCCCCTTTATCGGCAACGGCAAAGCCATCGCCTTGGGCGAGGCGGAAGGCATGATCAAGACCATCTTCGACGCCAAGACAGGCGAATTGCTGGGTGCCCATATGATCGGTGCCGAGGTGACAGAGTTGATCCAGGGCTATGTCATCGGTCGCCAGTTGGAAACCACCGAAGAAGACCTGATGCACACCGTCTTCCCGCATCCGACCTTGTCGGAAATGATGCATGAGGCGGTGCTGGATGCTTACGGCCAAGTGATCCATATGTGATCTGACCAACAGGTCAAAAATCTTGCCCGGCCCCTTCAAAAGGGCCGGGTTTTGCATGGTAAAGCCGAAAACCTTGCGCTAAGCCTTTGACATGCGCGGCGCTTCTCCTCTTGTTATCGTTCTGATCCTCTGGGGCGCAGGCCTTGGGGCTGCCGCGCAATTTGGCAAAATCTCTATCCTGTTTGACCGGATCGCCGCGCATTATGCGGGCGCGGGTGATGTGACGGTGGGGCTGATCGTCTCGGTCGTCGGCTTTGTCGGGCTGATCTTTGGCACCACGGCGGGGCTGTTGGTGCAGCGCTTGGGCTATCGGCGGGTGCTGCTTTGGGCGCTGGCGGCGGGGGCTGCGCTGTCGGCGGTGCAGGCACTGTTTCCACCGCTGCCCGTGCTGCTGGCCCTGCGGGTGGTCGAGGGCTTCTCGCATCTGGCCATCGTGGTGGCCGCCCCGGTGATGATCGCCCAAACCGCCAGCCTCCGCTATCAGGGCCTTGCGATGACGCTATGGTCCAGCTTTTTCGGCCTGTCATTTGCGCTGACGGCAGCGCTTGGCCTGCCTTTGGCGCGGGCCTATGGCGATGGCGCGCTGTTTCTGGCCCATGCCGCCTATATGCTTGTTTTTGCTGGTTTTATCTGGTTGGCCTTGCCCAAAGATAGCCCGCAAGAGACATCCTTTCCGCGCCTGTCCAGCCTTGTTGCGCAACATGGGGTGATCTACCGCTCGCCCCGCTTGTCAGCCCCGGCGATGGGCTTCTTTTGCTACACGCTGACCTATGTGGCGCTGCTGACGCTGCTGCCCCCGATGATCGGCGGGCCGCATCAAGCACTGATCGCCACGGCGATGCCGCTGGTCAGCATTGCCGTTTCGCTTAGCTTGGGGGTCTGGCTTTTGTCGCAGGCCCCGGCGGTGCGGATTGTGCAGGCAGGGTTCGCGGTGGCCGCAGGGGCGACGCTTTGGCTGTGGGCGGTCTGGGGGCAGGGCTGGCCCGTGGTTGCCGCCGCCCTGACGCTGGCGGCCAGTTTGGGCGTGGTGCAAGGGGCCAGTTTCGCCGCGATTGCCCAGTTGAACCCCACCGCCGATGGCCGCGCCCGTGCCGCAGGTGCGATTGCGCAATTGGGCAACCTTGGCACCACCAGCGGCACGCCTTTGCTGGCGGCGCTGATCGCCGGGCAAGGCGTGGCCGGGATGGCGCTTTTCGTGCTGATCCCCAGCCTTGCGGGCATCGCCTTGCACCAGTATCAGGCCCATCGCCGCCGCATCCTGCCAAATTAATCCGGCTAAATCGGCGATGTTCACCAATCGTTCACCTTTTTCGATTGGAGACTCATCCGCAATCGCCTATCTATACCCGGTCAAACCGGGGGCGACTTATGGCCGAGCAGAAATTTATCGAGGTGCGCGGCGCGCGCGAGCATAACCTCAAAAGCGTCGATGTGGATATTCCGCGCGATCAGCTGGTGGTGATCACCGGGCTGTCCGGCTCGGGCAAATCCAGCCTTGCCTTTGATACGATCTATGCCGAAGGTCAGCGCCGCTATGTTGAAAGCCTGTCGGCTTATGCGCGGCAATTCCTTGATATGATGGGGAAACCCGATGTTGATCACATCTCGGGCCTGTCGCCTGCCATCTCGATCGAACAGAAAACCACCTCGAAAAACCCGCGGTCCACCGTTGGCACCGTGACCGAGATTTACGACTATATGCGCCTGTTGTTCGCCCGCACCGGCACGCCCTACAGCCCCACCACGGGCAAGCCGATCACCGCCCAGCAGGTGCAGGACATGGTTGATATCATCATGGCGATGGAGGAGGGCACGCGCGCCTATCTGCTGGCCCCGATCATCCGTGACCGCAAAGGCGAGTATAAGAAAGAGTTTCTGGACCTGCGCAAGCAAGGGTTCCAGCGCGTGAAAGTGGATGGCCAGTTCTATGAGCTGGAGGATGCGCCCACGCTCGACAAGAAATTCCGCCATGACATTGACGTGGTCGTCGACCGGATCGTGGTGAAAGAGGGGATTGAGACGCGGCTCGCCGACAGCCTGCGCACCGCGCTCAACCTTGCGGATGGTATCGCCATTCTGGAACTGGCGAATGAGGAGGCAACGCGCACCACCTTCAGCGAGAAATTCGCCTGCCCGGTGTCTGGCTTCACGATCCCGGAAATTGAGCCGCGCCTGTTTTCCTTTAACGCGCCCTTTGGCGCTTGCCCGGTTTGCGATGGTTTAGGGGTTGAACTGTTTTTCGACGAACGCCTGATCGTGCCCGATCAGAACCTGACATTGGCGCAAGGCGCGCTGGCCCCCTGGGCAAAATCCAAAAGCCCGTATTTCATTCAAACCATTGATGCGATTGCCAAACATTACGAGTTTGACAAAAAGCTGAAGTGGAAAGACCTGCCCGCCTTTGCCCAGCAAGTGTTCCTGCACGGCTCTGGCGAGGAAGAAATCAAGTTCCGCTATGACGAGGGCGGGCGGATTTATCAGGTCAGCCGGGTGTTCGAAGGTGTCATTCCGAATATGGAACGCCGCTTCCGCGAAACCGATAGCAATTGGGTGCGCGAGGAGTTTGAGCGTTACCAGAACAATCGTCCCTGCGGGGCCTGCAACGGCTATCGCTTGCGCCCTGAGGCACTGGCCGTGAAAATCGGCGGCCTGCACGCGGGCCAAGTGGTGCAAATGTCGATCGCCGAGGCGCATGACTGGATCAGCGGCGTGCCAGAGCATCTGACCAACCAAAAGAACGAAATCGCGCGGGCCATCCTGAAGGAAATCCGCGAACGCCTTGGTTTCCTTGTGAATGTTGGTTTGAACTACCTCAGCCTGTCGCGCAATGCGGGCACGCTGTCGGGCGGGGAATCGCAGCGTATCCGGTTGGCCAGCCAGATCGGGTCGGGGCTGACGGGGGTGCTTTATGTGCTGGACGAACCCAGCATCGGCCTGCATCAGCGCGACAATGACCGCCTTCTGACCACGCTGAAAAACCTGCGCGATCAGGGCAATTCGGTGCTGGTGGTGGAACATGACGAAGACGCGATCCGCGAGGCGGATTATGTGTTCGACATGGGGCCGGGGGCCGGGGTGCATGGCGGCACGGTCGTCTCACACGGCACGCCCGCGCAGGTGATGGCCGACCCGGCCAGCCTGACCGGGCAATATCTGCAAGGCACGCGCGAAATCTCGGTGCCGAAGGTCCGGCGCAAAGGGTCGGGCAAAAAGGTGACGGTGGTGGGGGCCACGGGCAACAACCTGCAAAACGTCACCGCCGATTTTCCGCTGGGCATGTTTGTCTGCGTCACGGGCGTTTCGGGCGGTGGCAAATCCACCCTGACCATTGAAACCCTGTTCAAAACCGCAGCGACACGTTTGAACGGCGCCCGCGAAACCCCCGCGCCCTGCGAGACGATCAAAGGCTTTGAACATCTGGACAAGGTGATCGACATTGATCAGCGCCCCATCGGGCGCACGCCACGGTCCAACCCTGCGACCTATACCGGGGCCTTCACCCCGATCCGCGACTGGTTCGCGGGCCTGCCCGAGGCGAAGGCGCGCGGCTATGCGCCGGGGCGGTTCAGCTTCAACGTCAAGGGCGGGCGGTGTGAGGCCTGTCAGGGCGATGGCGTCATCAAGATCGAGATGCATTTCCTGCCCGATGTCTATGTCGAATGTGAAACTTGCAAGGGCAAGCGCTATAATCGCGAAACCTTGGAAATAAAGTTCAAGAACAAAAGTATAGCGGACGTTCTTGATATGACGGTTGAAGATGCGCAGGCGTTTTTCCAAGCCGTGCCAAGCATCCGTGAAAAGATGGATGCGCTGATGCGCGTGGGGCTTGGCTATATCAAGGTGGGCCAGCAGGCGACGACGCTTTCGGGCGGCGAGGCGCAGCGCGTCAAACTGTCCAAGGAGTTGAGCCGCCGCGCCACGGGCCGCACGCTTTATATTCTGGACGAACCCACCACGGGCCTGCATTTTGAAGATGTGAAAAAGCTGCTGGAGGTGCTGCACGAGCTGGTAGATCAAGGCAACACCGTGATCGTGATCGAACATAACCTCGATGTCGTGAAAACCGCCGATTGGGTGATTGATATCGGCCCCGAAGGCGGTGATGGCGGCGGCCATATTGTTGCCACAGGCACCCCCGAAGATGTCGCCAAGGTCGAGGCAAGCCATACTGGGCGCTACTTGCGGGATATGTTGAAACCTCGGAAACTGGCAGCGGAATAGGGCACAGGGGTTTAGGTTTGGAACGATTTTTCACGGGTATCGGCCGCGGGCTGCAATTGCTTTTGGCCTTTGGCCTGTTGTTCTGGGCCGCTATGGCGGTGCATTTCCAACTCTCCCCGCCGTTTCGGATTGCGGCGATTGCGGCGCTGGCGGCGGTGGCCTTGGTGATCTTGTTTCTGGCGGGGCGCGGCAAGTGGCGCGGCGTCTGGCGCTGGATGGGCTTTTCCGCCATCGTCATTTTCGGCTGGTGGTTCACCGTGCGCCCCAGCAATGACCGCGACTGGATGGTCGAAGTGTCGCGCGGCGTCACCGCCGAGGAGGTGCCCGAAGGCTTGCTGGTGCGCAATATCCGCAACTTTGACTGGACGAGTGAAACAGAGGCGACCCCGGCGTGGTATGACGCGGTGGTTGACCCCGACAAGATTACCTCTGTCGATATGTTGCTGTCGGTCTGGGATCATCCCGATATTGCCCACACGCTTGTCAGCTTTGGCTTTGAGGATGGTCAACATATTGTTTTCTCGGCTGAAACCCGCAAGGAAAACGGCGAAAGCTATTCCACTCTGGGCGGGTTTTTCCGGCTGTTCGAACTGTCGCTGATTGCGGCGGATGAACGCGACATTGTCCGCCTGCGCACCGATTTGCGGGGCGAGCAGGTGGGCCTTTACCCGATTGATATCACACCAGAGCAGCGCAAAACCCTGTTCATGTCTTTCATCGACTATGGCAATGGGCTGGCAGCACAGGCCGAATGGTATAACACGCTGACGACCAATTGCACCACGGTGCCCTATTTTCTGGTGGCGAAGTTTTCTGACCGGGTGACGCTGGATCGGCGCATGATGCTGCCGGGGCGTTTGCCGGAATATTTGCAGGATCTGGGCGTTCTGGCCAAAGGGCAGGATATGGCACAGGTGCGCAAACGCGCGCGGCTGGGCAGCCTTGGCCCCGCCGTGCCAGATGGCAAAGCCTTTTCCAAACAAATGCGCCGGGCCTGGGCCACGCCCTGATATTGCCCGATTTGCCTGCCAAAGTGCCGCCCATACCAGCAAGGGAAAGGGCATGACATGCGCAAACTGATCTATACGACTGCCTTGGGCGCGCTGGTCGCGGCCCCCGGTCATGCGGGCCAGCCGATCAAGGAAAGTCTGGTCGAATGTGCCGTTCTGGTTGAACTGCTGCTGGGCGAGCAAAGCTTTGTTCCCGGTCAGGATGAGATGTTGGACATCTATACCAAAGCCGCTGTTTCCATGCGGGCCGAGGCCACGCGGCAGGCCGATGCGGGCTATGTCTCGCAGGTGTCAGCGGTGAAGCGCGATCTGTGGCATCAGCGTTGGGACGAAGGCCAATGGGATGACCCGAACAATCGCGCCGATCTGGCCGAATGGTGGACCTATTGCTTCAAACTGGCCAAGCATCTGGATTTGAAGCTGGAGCCATAGGCCCCAGCCTCTGCCGTTTCAGCGTTTGCTCAGCGGGCAGCTTGAAATCCCGAAGATCGAATAAAGCGGGCAGGTTTTCATCAACCCGGTGCCAAGCGCGATGACGCCCAGCACGATGAACACCCAACGATAGCCCATCCCCGGCATCAGGAAATAAGCGGCCAGCAGGGCCACCCCAACTGCGATGCGCAGGATGCGGTCTATGCCGCCGACGTTGGTTTTGAACATGGTATCTGCCTTTCCATTCAGCCCGATTCTGGGCGGTATGGCGGCAGGTTACGGCCTGCGGGCGGCGCTGTCTGTGATCTGGTCACATGGCGGTTTGTGCAAGGCGGCGCAAAGCGGCGCTGTCGGTCAATTGCACCCGTCCGCGATCGGTTGTCACCCAACCTTTGCGGGCAAACCCGTCAAGCCTGCGCGAGATCACCTCGCGGGCGGAACCGATGCGCGCCGCCAGATCGGCTTGGGTCGCGGTCACGGCACCATCCACCGCAAGGTCCAGCAGCGCTTGCGCCAGCCGCGCCTCGACCCGCGCAAAGGCCACGCGTTCCAGCACATGGGTCATATCGGCCATGCGCTGCGCAAAGGCGCGAAAGACATAGTGGCGAAAGCCTGCATCCTCATCCATCAGGCGGCGGAACATCGGGGCGGGGATCATGGCGATGCGGCAAGCGGTTGCGGCCACTGCCTCGCCGGAATAGGGTTCATCGCCCATCAGGCCCAGCGTGGTTTGCACACAGCTTTGCCCCGGCTCTACGGCATACAGCAAAATTTCCCGCCCGGTGGGGCCTGTCAGATGCACATCAATCCGCCCCGAGAGCACCACGGCAAAGCCTTGAGGCGTCTCGCCGGGGTGGAAAATCGCGGTGCCTTGGGGGATGTCAGCGACAGGCAGCGCCTCCAGCCGGGCCAGATCACCTGCGTTCAGGCCGGGGAAACTGCTGGCCGCCCATCCCATCAACCGCGCCCGCGCGCCTCAAACCGGGGCAGCATGGCGGAAAAGTCGCGGCCCTTGCCATCCTCTTCCTCGACAAAGCGCGCGTAAAGCGCGGCGGCCATCTGGCCCATCGGGGTATCGGCATCCACGGCCTCTGCCGCTTGCTGGCTCAGCCGCAAGTCCTTCAGCATCAGTTCCGAGGCAAAGCCGGGCGCATAGCCATTGTCGGCAGGGCTTTTCGGCCCCACACCGGGGGCAGGGCAATAGGCGTTCATTGTCCAGCTATAGCCTGACGAGGTGCTGACCACATCAAACATCTTCTGCCGGTCCAGCCCCAATTTATCAGCCAAAGCAAAGGCTTCGCAGGTGGCGATCATGGTGACGCCAAGGATCATGTTGTTGCAGATCTTGGCCGATTGGCCCGCACCCGCATGGCCGCAATGCACGGCCTTCTGGCCCATGATGTCAAACAGCGGTTTGACCTTGGCAAAGGCTTCCTCGGACCCGCCGACCATAAAGGTCAGCGTGCCTGCAGTCGCGCCGCCAACCCCACCTGAAACCGGCGCATCCAGCGCGCCCAAGCCTGCCGCTGCCGCCTCGTCGGCCACCGCGCGGGCCGAGGCCACATCGACAGTCGAACAATCACACAGCACCGCCCCCGCAGCCATCGCCGGGATCACCTGAGCCGCGACGCTGCGCAAAATCGCACCATTGGGCAGCATGGTGATGACCACATCCGCGCCCTTGGCAACGGCTGCCGCAGTCTCGGCCTTGGCCACACCTGCGGGCATCGGGGCGGCAAGGTCAAACCCTGTGACCGTATGCCCCGCCGCAACCAGATTGGCCGCCATCGGCCCGCCCATATTGCCCAAACCGATAAATCCGATGTTCATGCCTCATCCTCCCATGTCCAGGCCTGCTTGCCCAAAGGCTTCAGCATGGCGGCAACCTCTGCCGTGCTGACGGCCTCAATACTGTCATGCAGCCAGTTCGGCTGGCGATCCTTGTCAATCACTGCTGCCCGGATGCCTTCCAGAAAATCGCCCTGTTCCTGCGCGCGGTAGGTATAGCGGAATTCCAGTTCCAGCGCGCGGGGCAGGGTGGGGGCATCGCCCAAGCGGTGCTGCATCTCAATCGCGGCGCAGGCGGCCAGCGGTGACACGCGCCCCAAGGCCTTGGCCGCCGCTTGGGCAAAGGCGCTGTCATCCCCGCGCAGCGACCGCAGAATATCGCCCAAAGTCTCACCGCCGAAATGCTGGTCGATCTGCGGCTGTTGCGCGGCCAAAACCCCATCAGGCGCCTGTGCTTGAAACGCCGGCAAGGCTTCGACGCCGTCTTGCACCAAAGCTGCGATCAGGCGCGGCCAATCGGCCTCGGGCACAAACACATCCGCAAAGCCCGCATAAATCGCATCCGCAGGCCCCATGCGGGTGCCCGTGGTGCCCAGATATTCGCCCAGACGCCCCGGCCCCAAAGCCAAAAGGAATGACCCGCCCACATCGGGCACCAACCCGATCCCACATTCCGGCATGGCAATCTGGCTGCTGCTCCCGACCACCCGGTGCCGCGCATGGCAGCCAACGCCCACACCGCCGCCCATGGTAAACCCCTGCATCAGGCTGACAATCGGCTTGTCATAGCCCGCGATCCGCAGGTTCATCCGGTATTCCTTGCGCCAGAACTCCTGCCCATGCGCAAAATTCCCGGCCCGGCCTGCGGCATAAAGTTCCGCAATATCGCCCCCGGCACAAAAGGCGCGCTCTCCCGCCGCGTCGATCACCACCAGATCAACCGCGTCATCCTTGGCCCAGGCGATCAGCGCCGCATCCAGTGCCACACACATCGGCTCGCTCAGCGCGTTCAGGGCGGCGGGCCGGTTCAGCGTGACCCGGCCACAGCGCCCCTCAACCCGGATATCAATATCGCTCATGCGCGCTCCGCCAACATCTGACGGCTGATGATCAGACGCATGATCTCATTCGTGCCTTCCAAAATCTGATGCACCCGCAAATCCCGCACAATCTTTTCGATCCCGTAATCGGCAAGGTAGCCATAGCCGCCATGCAGCTGCAAGCAGCCATTGGCCACCTCAAAACAGGCATCCGTCACATAAAGCTTTGCCATGGCACAGAATTTCGTGGCCTCCGGCGCGCCTGCGTCCAAAAGCCCCGCCGCATGGCGCAGGAAAACCCGTGCGGTTTGCAAACGCACCTCCATATCGGCCAGCCGGAATTGCAGCGCCTGAAACTGATCGATGCTTTTGCCAAAGGCCTTGCGCTCGCCCATATAGGTCAAGGTCGCATCCAGCGCCGCCTGCGCCCCGCCCAAGGCACAAGCCGCAATGTTCAAACGCCCCCCGTCAAGCCCGGCCATGGCATAGGCGAAACCGCGGCCTTCCTCGCCCAACAGGTTTTCTTGCGGCACCAGACAATCATCCAACTGCACCTGACGCGTCGGCTGCGACCGCCAGCCCATCTTGTCCTCAAGCCCGCCAAACGACAGCCCCGCCGCACCATCCTCCACGATCAAGGCCGAAATCCCCTTCGGCCCCGCATCACCCGTCCGGCTCATCACGATATAGGCGTCGGAATAGCCGCCCCCCGAAATGAACGCCTTTGTCCCGGTCAGCCGATAGCCCTCATTGCCCTTCACAGCACGGGTTTTCAACGCCGCCGCATCCGACCCCGATCCCGGCTCGGTCAAGCAATAGGAAAACACCGTCTCCATGCTGCACATCTTGGGCAACCAGCGCGCCTTGGCCTCGGCAGACCCGAACTTGTCAATCATCCCGCCGCACATGTTATGGATCGACAAGAACGCCGCCACCGACGGGCAGGCCATCGACAAAGCCTCAAACACCAAAGTCGCATCCAGCCGCGACAGGCCAGAGCCGCCGAAGTCCTCCGACACATAAATTCCACCCAAACCCAGCGCCGCTACGTCCGGCCAAAGGCTTTTGGGAATATCGCCCGCTTTTTCCCACGCCCGCGCAAAGGGCGCGATTTTCTCCGCGCCAAACCCCTGCGCCATTTCAAAAATCGCTTGCTGCTCTTCGGTCAGGGACGTGTTCATTGCGGGGCCTTTTCAACAGGGATCAGTCAGAATTGAACGTCTGTTTAATTCATAACTTTTTCAACACTGTTTCAAGCTTTTCATCTTGGTGAAAATACCTGCGGGGGGTCCGGGGGGCGGCGAAGCCCCCCGGCGCGCGTCATCAATCCATCGCTTTGAAGTTGAACGCCGCACCTTCCTTGATGCCGCTGGGCCAGCGCGAGGTCACCGTTTTCGTCCGCGTGTAAAAGCGGAAGGCATCCGGCCCGTGCTGGTTCAAATCGCCAAAGCCCGATTTCTTCCAACCGCCAAAGGTGTGATAGGCCAGCGGCACCGGGATCGGCACGTTGATGCCCACCATGCCCACATTGATCCGCGCTGCAAAATCGCGCGCAGTGTCACCATCGCGGGTAAAGATCGCGGTGCCATTGCCATATTCATGGTCCATGGCATAGCCGATGGCTTCCTCATAGGTCTTGGCGCGCACAGTCGACAGAACCGGCCCAAAGATTTCCTTGCGATAGATGTCCATATCGGTGGTCACATGGTCAAAAAGATGCGGCCCGACGAAATATCCCTGCTCATAGCCTTGCAGCTTGAAATCACGCCCGTCGACCACCAGCTTCGCCCCCTGCGCCACGCCGCTTTCGACCAGCTTCAGAATGTTGGCCTTGGCGGCGGCGGTCACAACCGGGCCATAATCAATATCATTGCCCGCCGTATAGGGCCCGACCTTCAGCTTCTCGATCCGCGGGATCAGCTTTTCGATCAGCGCATCGGCCGTGGCATCCCCCACAGGCACCGCCACCGAAATCGCCATGCAACGCTCGCCCGCAGCGCCATAGCCGGCACCGATCAACGCATCGGCGGCTTGGTCCAGATCGGCATCGGGCATGATGATCATATGGTTCTTGGCGCCGCCAAAGCATTGCACCCGCTTGCCGTTGGAACAGCCGCGCCCATAGATATATTCCGCAATCGGGGTCGATCCGACAAAGCCCACGGCCTGAATGACCTCATTGTCCAGAATCGCATCGACCGATTCCTTGTCGCCGTTAATCACCTGCAACACGCCATCCGGCAGGCCCGCCTCCTGGAACAGTTCCGCCAGAATCAGCGGCACCGAAGGGTCACGCTCTGACGGTTTCAGGATAAACGCGTTGCCGCAAGACAAGGCCGGGCCCATTTTCCACAGCGGGATCATCGCCGGGAAGTTGAACGGCGTGATACCGGCTGCCACGCCCAAGGGCTGACGCATGGAATACATGTCGATGCCGGGGCCGGCGCTGTCGGTAAACTCGCCTTTCAGCATCTGTGCGGCGTTGATGCAATATTCGATCACTTCCAGCCCACGCTGCACATCACCCTTGGCATCGGGGATGGTCTTGCCATGCTCGCGGCTCAGCGCCTCGGCCAGCTTGTCCATATCGCGGTTGATCAGGCCGACCATCGCCATCATCACGCGCCCCCGCTTTTGCGGGTTGGTCGCAGCCCAGGCCGCTTGGGCACGGGCGGCATCCGCCACCGCCGCATCCAGCTCCGCCTTGGAGGCCAGCGGAACCCGCGCCTGCACCTCACCCGTTGCCGGGTTGTAAACATCGGCAAAGCGTCCCGATGTGCCTTTGACATGTTTGCCGTTGATCCAGTGGGTCAGTTCTTGCATGGCATCCTCCCAAGAGTGAATTTTCCCCAGTGTAGCCTTGCAATTTTGCCCGATAAAGAGGCAATATTCCAAAAGCGTTTTGCAATTATGCAAAGGTGGGGCGGCTATGGATTGGGATGATCTGCGGATATTTCTGGCGGTGGCGCGGGCCGAAAGCCTGTCCGGCGCGGGCAAATCCTTGCGCATTGACCCTGCTACAGTCGGCCGCCGCATTGCGCGGCTGGAAGCAACGCTGTCGGCCCGCCTGTTCACCAAAACCCCGCAAGGCTATGCCCTGACCGCCGATGGTCAACGCCTGATGGACCCGGCCTTGGCCGCCGAGGCGGCCCTTGCCGCCGCCAGCGACAGCCTGCACACCCATACCGAGGCGCTGACCGGGCAAATCCGGCTGGGCGCGCCCGATGGCAGCGCCAATTACCTGCTGCCCCAAGTGCTGACCCAGATCAGCGCCGAAAATCCGGGGCTGGAGGTGCAGCTTGTGGCGCTGCCACGCGTTTTCAACCTGTCAAAGCGTGAGGCGGACATGGCCATCGCCGTCAGCCGCCCCGAAACTGGACGGCTGACCGTGCAGAAACTGACCGATTACCGCCTGCATCTGGCCGCCTCACGCAGCTATCTGGCGCAACACCCGCCGATCCAGCGGCGCGAGGATCTGCGCGCGCATCGCATTGTCGGCTATATCCCCGATATGATCTTTGACAAGGAACTGGATTATCTGGGCGAATTCGGTGCCTCTGCGCCCGATATCTCGTCAAACTCGGTGTCGGTGCAAACCCAGTTTCTGCGCGCGGGGGCAGGGGTGGGCATGGTGCATGACTTCGTGATGCCCTTCGCCCCCGAACTGGTGCATGTGCTGCCCGAAGCCCTTGCCCTGACCCGCAGCTTCTGGCTGGTGCGTCATGCCGATGACGCCAAGATCGCCCGGCTTAACCGCTTTGCCGAATTGTTGGCGACAGGCGTTCGAAAGGAAGTCCAAAAGCTGGAGGCAGGCGATGCGGCACCCCCCTCCAGCCAGTTTTTGTGATAGGGCGCGTATTTATCGCGTGATAACCGTCAGCGCGTCATTCAGGGCGGCACTTCGTTTCACCAGATCGGCAAGCGGTTTGACCTGCGGTCGCGGCAAGTCCCGCGATTGCGACAGCCGTCCGGCAAGGCGATTCAATTCGACATTGGTGCGCATCAGCTTCGCCGCGTCGCCTTGAATGGCGCGATATTGTCGCTCGAACTGAGTATAATGCTGCACCCATTTCCGCATTGCAGCTTTCACCTCTTCATCTTCAATTTCCGTAATTTCAATCGGCTTTTTATCATTTGTAAGTGGAAAACGTGGCAATCTGATCTCCATCCCGGGGGAAATCCCCGAAAGAAATATGCGCCTTTCCTCTGAGTCGCACAAAGAGATTGTTTGTCCGGTGTTCTTGCTGCGAAATCCTGACCTGACGAGACGGCCTATCCGCCGGATTTCCCGCTGTTTTGCGGGTTCAGAGGCCGGTTTGCGCGTCGGCACAGTTTTGCTGCATCCGCGAAATTCGGTTCAGTCTGTGACATCTGAGTGCTAGACATGTAAGGCATGAATGGGTAAACCCCTGCTCGTTAGCGCTAACAAAGCGGAATTGATACAGTCCGACACCCGGAGAGGAAGCCCATGGTCTCGCGCGTCATCCCAGTTGAACCCTTCGATCTTGTGGTATTCGGCGGCACGGGCGACCTGTCGCAGCGCAAAATCCTGCCCGGATTGTATCGGCGCTTCTGGGCCGGGCAAATCCCGGCGGACAGCATGATCATCGGGGCGGCCCGTTCGGAAATGGATGATGCGGGGTTCCGCGATCTGGCCCGCGCCGCGATCATGGAATTCGTGGCCGAGGACAAGCGCGACCCCGAGATGATCGAGGCGTTTCTGGCGCGTCTGGGCTATGTCGCGATTGATGCCAAAGGCACGGGCGGCTGGGCCGAGCTGAAAAAGCGGGTGCGCAAGGATGTTGTGCAGGCGTTCTATTTCTCGGTCGCACCGTCACTGTTTGGCGATCTGGCGCAGCGCCTGCACGATCACAAGATTGCCGATGCCAACAGCCGCATCGTGGTGGAAAAACCCTTTGGCCGCGATCTGGAAAGCGCCAAGGCCCTGAACGCGGGGCTGGCCAAGCATTTCAACGAAGCCCAGATTTACCGGATTGACCATTATCTGGGCAAGGAAACCGTGCAGAACCTGATGGCGGTGCGCTTTGCCAACATCCTGTTCGAACCGCTGTGGAAATCCGAATATATCGACCATGTGCAGATTACCGTGGCCGAAACCGTCTCGGTCGATGGGCGCGGGGCCTATTACGACAAATCGGGCGCCATGCGGGATATGGTGCAAAACCATATGATGCAGCTTTTGTGCCTGATCGCGATGGAGCCGCCCTATCACTTTGATCCCGATGCCGTGCGCGATGAAAAGCTGAAGGTCATTCGCGCGCTGGACCCGGTGCCTGCCGATGACATCGTGCGCGGGCAATATCTGGCGGGCAACGGGCAGGGCGGCTATCTGGAACATGCCGAGGACGCTGCCAGCAAGACCGAAAGCTATATCGCGATGAAGGTGCATATTTCCAACTGGCGTTGGAAAGGCACCCCGTTTTACCTGCGCACCGGCAAGCGGTTGCGGGCGCGGGCCTCGGAAATCGCGATCACCTTCCGCGAGCCGCCGCATTCGATCTTTGACGATGCCGAAGGCTGGCGCGAAAATGTGCTGGTCATTCGCTTGCAGCCGAATGAAGGCATGAACCTGATGGTGATGATCAAGGAACCGGGGCCGGGCGGCATGCGCCTGACGCAGGTGCCGCTGGATATGTCTTTTGCCGAAGCCTTGGGCGAAGATGGCGCCGATATTCCCGATGCCTATGAACGGCTGATCATGGATGTGATCCGTGGCAACCAGACCCTGTTCATGCGCGGCGATGAGGTCGAGGCGGCATGGGCCTGGACCGACCCGATCATTCAGGGTTGGGAAAAACGTGGCGACAAACCCAAAGGCTATGATGCCGGATCCTCTGGCCCCGAAGATGCGTTGATGCTGATGCACCGGGACGGGCGCCGCTGGCGGGAGATACGCGAATGAACCTGATCGAATACGCAGATCGCGAAATGATGATGATGGCGCTGGCAAACAAGATCGCCGGCGAATTGGGGACAGCCCTGCGCAGTCACGGGCGGGCAAGCCTGTCGGTGCCCGGTGGCACCACGCCCGGCCCGGTGTTTGACATGCTGTCGGCGGTTGATCTGGATTGGGCCAATGTCTCGGTCTTTCTGAACGACGAACGCTGGGTGGATGAAACCAGCCCCCGCTCCAACACCCGGCTGTTGCGGCAGCGCCTGTTGCAAAACAAGGCCGCAGTGGCGCAGCTTGTGCCGCTTTATGCACCCGCCGAGACGCCCGAAGACGCGATGGCGGCACTGTCCAAGGGCATTGCCCCGCATCTACCGATCTCGGTTCTGCTGCTGGGAATGGGGGCCGATATGCACACAGCCTCGCTGTTTCCCGGTGCCGACCGGCTGGAGGAGGCTTTGGCCGATGACGCGCCGCTGTTGCTGCCGATGCGGGCCGATGGCGCGGGAGAGCCGCGTATCACCCTGACAGCGCCGGTGCTGCGCGGGGCGCTGAACACACATATCCTGATCACGGGCGCGGATAAACGCGCGGCGCTGACCCGTGCGGCCAGCCTGCCTGCGCGCGAGGCCCCGGTGCGCGTGGTTCTGGATGACGCAACGATCCATTGGGCGGAGTAACCCTTATGAAACAGCATTGGCAGGCGCTTCGCGCCCATCACGCAACCCTTGCGGATGTCAGAATTTCTACCCTGCTGGAAGCCCCCGCGCGGGCGGCGGAATTTTCCGCCCGTCATGGGGAAATGCTGTTCGACTTTTCCAAAACCTCTTTGGATGCCAAGGGTTTGGCCCTTTTGCTGAATCTGGCGCAGGCTGCTGATGTCGAAGCCAAGCGCGAAGCGATGTTCCGTGGTGACAAGATCAACGTCACCGAAGGCCGCGCCGTTTTGCACACCGCGCTGCGCAATCTGAACGCCGCGGTGACGGTGGACGGCGAAAACGTCATGCCGTCTGTGCGCGCCACCTATGCCCGCATGGTCGAATTTGCCCGCGCGATCCGCGAGGGAGAGATCAAGGGGCAGGGCGGGGCCTATACCGATGTGGTGAATATCGGCATCGGCGGGTCCGACCTTGGGCCCGCGATGGCCTATCTGGCGCTGACCCCCTATGCCGACGGGCCGCGCTGCCATTTTGTCAGCAATGTCGATGGTGCGCACATCCATGACACGTTGCGCGGGCTGAACCCAGAAACCACGCTTGTTATCGTGGCCTCCAAAACCTTCACCACCATCGAAACCATGACCAATGCGGAAACCGCGCGGGACTGGATGGCGGCCAAGGTTGCCGACCCTGCTGCCCAGTTCGCCGCTGTCTCCACCTCGGCGGATCGCACGGCGGCCTTTGGCATTGATGCCTCGCGCGTGTTTGGCTTCGACGATTGGGTCGGCGGGCGCTATTCGATGTGGGGGCCGATTGGCCTGTCCTTGATGCTGGCCATCGGCCCTGCAGGGTTTGACGATTTTCTGGCCGGGGGCGCGGATATGGACGCGCATTTCCGCCATGCGGCCCCGGCGCATAACCTGCCGATCCTGCTGGCTTTGGTCGGCATCTGGCACAATCAGATTTGCGGCTATACCACCCGCGCCGTGCTGCCCTATGACCAGCGTTTGTTGCGCCTGCCCGCCTATTTGCAGCAGTTGGAAATGGAAAGTAACGGCAAGCGCGTTTCCATGGATGGCAGCGATCTGGAAGAACAGTCCGGCCCCGTGGTCTGGGGGGAGCCGGGCACCAATGGTCAGCACGCGTTTTATCAGTTGATCCACCAAGGCACCCGCGTTGTGCCCTGTGAATTTATCGTGGCCCGCCAAGGGCATGAGCCTGATCTGGCGCATCAGCATCTGTTGCTGGTCGCCAATTGCCTTGCCCAATCCGAGGCGCTGATGCGCGGCCGTTCCTTGGCCGAGGCGACCGGGATCATGGCAGCGAAGGGCCTGACCGGGGCCGAATTGGACCGCCAGGCCCGCCACCGGGTTTTCCCCGGCAATCGCCCCTCTACCACTTTGGCCATCCCGCAGCTGACGCCTTTCACGCTTGGTCAGATTATCGCGCTGTATGAGCATCGGGTTTTTGTCGAAGGGGTCATCCTTGGGCTGAACTCCTTTGATCAATGGGGGGTGGAGCTGGGCAAGGAACTGGCGGTTGCCTTGCAGCCGATCCTTGAAGGTCGCGCCTCGATTGAGGGCAAGGATGCCTCGACCAAGCTGCTGGTGGATTACCTGACCACCGCGCCAAAGGCCTGACGGATCGGGGCCAGATGGTCGCGCAGGCTTTGCGCCGGATCATCTGGCAAAGCGGTGCGCAGGGTCCGGGCCGTGGCCCGCGCCGCCGCTTGGGCCTGCGGGTCGGCATAGGCCGCGCGGATGGTATTTATCAGGCTGTCCGCACCGCGATCTTGCCATGCGATCACCCGGCACACACCTGCCTCCTTGGCGCGGCGGGCGTGGTAAAGCTGTTCCAGATGTTGCGGCATGGCGACCTGCGGCAGGCCCGCAAACAGCCCAAGGCACAGAATGCCATGCTGCCCGGAATGTAGCAAAAGCCGTGACTTCTCGGCAATCCGGCCCACCGGAACAGGCGCGCTTTCCACAATGATTCCAGCGATTTGCAGACGTTTCTTCAAGTCATTTGTGATCTGCGGAACAAAGCAGCGCAGCGGCAGGTCCAGCCCGCACAAGCCCCCAACCAGATCAGGGTTCTGAAATTCGGTGGTCGAGAAATAGGCGAATATCTCGGTGCCATCTCTGGCCAGTTGCGGGGCGATATCGGCCAAAGGCGTGATATGCCGCTGGTGGCGATGGGCGGCGAAAGGGTCCAGCATCGGCAGGCTGCGCACCAAGGTCAGGTCAGCGCGATAGATCGCGGCAAGCCGGGGCAGCGGCGGCAGGCCATGCGCGGCCCCGGCCACATTCACATTGGCCAGCAAGCGGCTTTCGCTGTGCAGGGTTTCGGTGAATTCCGGTAGGAAAGGCGGGCAGCGGTCCAGAGTGTCGGGCAAAATACCGTAACCTGTGCCTGTCGCGATGATGCGGATCGGATAGGCCCGCGCGGCCAGTGCCTGTGCCGCCAGCATCGCCGTGGGCGCGTAATCGGCGACCAGCACCTCTATGCCGCGCTGCACGATCAGCGTCACCCACCAGCCAATCGCTGCGCGCAGGCGCTCAGGGTCGGCAAAGCCCAGATCGCCAAGGTAATCGGCCCATGTGGCAGTGGGCACAGCACCCGGCCCTTGGCGGCGGCGGCGATCATAGGCCAGCGCCACGCCGGGAAAGCAGGTGGCGTTGATATCGGCAAGCTCGGCGGCATGGTCCATCCGCGCTAGGGCGGCATCATAGTCGAAACCGGGGCCAAGAGCCTGCGCAATGCTGCGCAAGGTCAGGATATGGCCACGCCCGGCCCCCGCCTCATTCGCCAAAAGCACGCGCGGGCGCATCGGGGCTACACCGGGTAGTCCGGGCCGCAGCCCCCGGTTTCGCCGCCCGTAGGTGGCGGGGGGGGCGGGGGCACAAGCACTGTGGCCGGGGTGCCATCGTCCTTCATCGGCGATATGCAATTCCGCACGATCAATTGCGGGTTGCCAAAGCGCGCGCGCGCCCAATCGGTTGCGGCATCGGTATCAAACAGCACGCGCTGCGTGACACCCGCCTCACCAAGGCGAAAGACGGAACGTTTGCCCGCGTCGGTCACGATCAGGGCAGGCCGAAAGGCCCCATTGTCGAGAACCGAGCAGCGCGTGACCGAAACGCTGGCGGGGGGCACACAGGCCGCGCAAAGCGTGGTTGCGCCCAGAACGGCGGCCTTGAAAGGGGAGGCGTAATCCATCGGAAAGGTCCTTATGCAAACACAAGGCGCCCCGATCGAAAGAGGGTCGCGGCCCTTGCCCGGACAGGTTATCCAGAACCAGCGGGCCGCGATGTCACTTGGGGAACAGGCGTTCCCGCAGGGGTTACGGCAGGGCCGCCGTCACGATCACCTCGACCTTATAGGCCGGGGCGGCGAGTTTTGATTCGCCCGTGGCCCGGCCCGGCGTGTGGCCCTGTGGCACCCACGCATCCCAAACCGCGTTCATTTCCGCGAAATCGGCCATATCGGCCAGCCAGATCTGCACCATCAGCATCCGGGTCTTGTCGGTGCCAGCGGCAGCCAGAAGGCGGTCTACCTCGGCCAGACAATCCTGCGTTTGCTGGGTCACGGAGGCACCGGGCGTGCCAACCTGTCCGGCCAGATAAACGGTGCCATTGTGGATGACGGCCTCGCTCATGCGTTTGCCAATGCCGATGCGGGTAATCTCTGCCATGGGATGCTCCTCGTGTCATGGAATGCCCCTGCCTAACGCGCGGCGCAGGCCAAGAAAAGGGGCGATCATACGGGCAGAGGAAAGATGGAGCGGGTGAAGGGAATCGAACCCTCGTATTCAGCTTGGGAAGCTGCTGCTCTACCATTGAGCTACACCCGCATCTTGCGCTGAAATAGGCCAGCCGCGCGCCGCCGTCAAGCGGGTTGCGCGGCTGGTGGGATTTTGCCGCCTAAGGGACGGTGATTTCCGTGCGCTCACCCGCGATCACGGTGGCCGGCGCTTCGGATTTTACCCCATCGCGTTCGGCCACGGCGATGTAATCGCCTGCGGGCAGGGTGGTTTGCGCCGCCTCGCCATAGTCATAGCGCACCGATGTGCGGTTGCCTTGAATATCAGGCTTGGCCTTGAACACTTCAATCACCCGCGCACCGGGGGCCGCAATGGCCAGAACTCCGGCGTTCAGCACGATTTTCACATCCACCCGCTCATTCGGTTTGACGGTAAAGGCGGTTTCGGCATCGGCTTCTTCCTTGTCGCCCACCGCGACATAATCACCGGGGGGCAGGGTGAAGTTTTGCGCCGCGCCATAACCGCCCGCGACCCGCTCGCGGCTGCCATCAAGGGCCTTCTTGGCGGCATAGACGTCGATGGCTTGGCCGACATCCTCCATCAGCATGTCGGGGGTGTAATAGGTATCAATCACCGCAAGCCCAGAGGCGACCACCACATCCAGCGTCACATCCGCACCTGCATCAATCACCGCCACAGCGCGGGCCGAAGCGTTGCCCATGCGCACCGTCACCTCATATTCACCAACGGGCAGGATGCGGGTTTCAACACCGTAATGGCCAGAGCTGATGCCACCGCTGCCGGTAAAATCGACCGGGCTGCCATCAACCGGCGCCCCCCCCGCTTCGGCAAGGGGCCGCACCGTCAGCCGCCCGGCGTTCAAAATCACCTCGGGTTGGGCCAGCGCATCGGCGGTCAGCACCACCTCTTGCTCGGCAGAAACAAGGTCTTTGGTCACGACCAGCAAATAGGTGCCGGGTTCGACAAAGCGCGGCTCGGTGTCATAGGTGCCGCTGACCAAATCGCCGCGCGCCCCATCGACCAGCGAGAACAGTTCCACCGCAGGGCGCAATTCGGCGGCCACATCGGGGCCACCGGCCACCAGCCGCACGAATGGCGCGAAATTTTCGGTCACAGCGGCGGGTTTTTCAGGTTCCGGCGGGGCCACCACTTCGGGGGCGGCGGCCACGGTGGTTTGCAACGCTTGCGTCAGGCTGCCTGCATCCTTGGCCTCGATATATTGCCCGCCCGTCGCCTCGGCAAGGCAGGCCACCTGCTTGCCTTCTTCGGCGGTCAGGCCAAAACCCACGACATGGGCGGTAAAATCCACGCCCGAGGCTTCAAGTTCGGCCCCCAGCGCGCAGGGATCGGCCTCGCAGGTTTCAATGCCGTCGGTAATCAGGATCACGGTGGCCTTTTCTTCGGTTGAGCGCAGATCAGCGGCGGCGCGGCGCACCGCTTCGGTCAAGGGCGTTTTGCCCAGAAACTGCATGGCATTGGCCGCCGCAGCAATCGCAGGCCCGCTGCCTTTGGCGGGGGGCACAATCAGTTCAATATCGCTGCATTCGCCTTTCTGGCGGTGGCCATAGGCGATCAGCCCCAGTTCGGTATCGGGCGACAGGCCCGCCAAAACCCCGGCCAGCGCCTCACGCGCGATTTCTAGCTTGGGGCGACCGTCAATCTGGCCCCACATGGACCCAGACCCATCCAGCACGATGATGGATTTGCCTTGGGCAAACAGGGGGGAGGCAAAACTCAGGACAAAAAATGCACATAAGGACGCGATTAACCGCATTGGACTTCCTCGCAAAATAAATCTGTCAATGCGGGCAGGCTAATTTGGGGAAAGCACCAAATCAAGAGGCATGAAAAAAACGCCCCCGGAGCCAAATCCGGGGGCGGTTGCGGTTGGGTCTGACCTTTGCGCAAACCCACCCGCCAGCAAGACGCACCAGGGGGACAGGAGGCGCGCCTTGCGTAAAGCGCGGGTGCTTACATCGCGGGCAAAAGCACCTTGTCGATCACATGGATCACGCCGTTGGACTGTTTCACATCGGCGATGGTCACATTGGCCACATTGCCCTGACCGTCCTTGATCATGATCTTGTCGCCTTCATACATCGCCGTGAATTCGCAGCCACCCACGGTCGTCACCGGATGCGCGCCTTTGTCGTCATCCACCATTTTCATGATCGCGTCCGACATAGCATTGGCCGCAACCACATGGCAGGTCAGGATTTTGGTCAATTGATCCTTGTTTTCCGGCTTCAGCAGGGTTTCCACCGTGCCTTCGGGCAGGGCTGCAAAGGCGTCATTGGTCGGGGCGAACACGGTGAACGGGCCTTCGCCTTGCAGCGTTTCCACCAGCCCGGCCGCCTGCACAGCCGCAACCAGCGTGGTGTGATCGGCAGAGTTCACGGCATTTTCAACGATGTTCTTGTCTTCGAACATCGCGGCACCACCCACCATCGGGTTTTCAGCAAGGGCCATGCCCGACATCAGGGCGAAAGCGGCGGTCAGCGAAGCGATACGTGTGGTCATCATAGTGTTTCTCCGGTTCTGCCAAGGGCCATTCCCTTGGGTCTGCTCGGAGTTACGGGCGGTGGGCGGGGGAAGTTTCAGCACCCCCGAAAATAATTTCAAATATTTTCGATCACGCCTGTCACCAGCACTGGCCCGGTCGGCGCCCCGGTGGGGGAGCCGCCTGTCGGTTCCAGACTGATCGCCAGCACCATGCCCGCGCCAAGGGCTGCCGTGGCCAGCGTGACGCCATCACCTTCGATCAGACCAAGCGAGACGGGGGCCGCATCGCCCACGATCAACCACAATTCATGCACGCGGCCAGCTTCGGCGGCGGGGCCAGCGATACGGGCCACGCGCAACTCTTGCCCGCGCAACGCCACCTCATAGCGCAAGGCGCTGCCTTCGGCGGCCAGCGTGGTCAGCGGGGTAAAGGGTTGCGGCGCGGGTGAAAAGATCACCAGAACCGCCACGCCCAGCGCCGCTGCGGCAGCAGCCCCGGCAAACCAGCTTTTCCAGAAGGGCTTTTTCTGGGGCGACACGCCGAACAACCGCGCCTCGATCTTTGGCAGCAGGTCGGGGGCAGGGGCGTCGTCATAGCCTGCGTTCAGGCCCGACAACCGCTGTTCCCAGCGCGCCACGGCCAGCGCGAAATGCGCATCGCGGCGCAACCGGGTGGCCGCCGCCTCGCGCTCGGCCAAGGGCAGGGTGCCCAGCACATATTCGGCGGCCAGAACATCGGTTTCTTCTTCTTTGGGGATATCGGGTGTGGTCATTGGTCCAGACACTCCCGCAGTTTCAGCAGGCTGCGGCGCAGCCATGTGCGCATCGTGTTGATCGGCACGCCAAAGCGCTGCGCCAAGGCTTCATAGGACAAGCCGTCCAGATAGGCCCCTTGCACCGCCGCCGCGCGATCAGCCTCCAGTTCGGCAAAGCATTTCACCACGCGCCGCGCCTCGCCCTCGGCCACCAACCCGGCCAAGGCGCTGCGGCTGCCATCCGCCAGTTGCGCCACTTCTTCGCCATCGTCATTCCCGGCCCGTGGCGGGCGGGCGCGCAACCGGTCAATCGCATGGTTGCGGGCGATGGCAATCAGCCATGTCATGCCACGCCCTTTTTCCGGGTCAAAGCGCCCTGCACGCAGCCAGACGCGGGTGTAAATCTCTTGCAATGCGTCCTCCGCCTCTGCTCGGTTTCCCAAGATACGCAGCAGAACGCCCATAAGTTTCGAGGAGCTCGCGGAATAGATGTCGCGAAACGCCGCGCGGTCTTGCGCGGCGATCTTGATCAGCAGCTCTGCGATCGGGTCATCAGTCATCGGGCCACGCGCGACATTTCCATTGCCCGCCAACCTAACACCGATGCCCCTTTGGTCAATGCTTTACCCACGCCGCCGCCGCCGCCCGCCTTCGGCCTCGGCCCCGCCGCCCCCGGTGTTGAAGTTCACATCGGGCAGGGTGAGAATGGAAAACAGGTTCGGAAAGCCTTCGACCGCGTTGGGAATGTTGGAGGCATTGACGAAATGCTCCTGAAAGCGCGGCTCGATAGCAGTTTCAACCTTGTGAATCTGGCTGACGGTATATTCCACTTCGGCCCGCGCCGCACGGTTCAGAAGCGCAATCCGCGCCCCCGTGCCCGCCGCATTGCCCGCCGATGTCACCTTGTCTAGCGGCACATCTGGGATCATGCCCAGAACCATCGCATGTTTGGGGCTGATATGGGCACCAAAAGCCCCGGCCAGCACGATGCGGTCCACCTTATCGACGCCGAACTTATCCATCAGCAGCCGCGCACCGGAATAAAGCGCGGCCTTCGCCATCTGAATCTCGCGGATATCGCGGTTGGTCACGGTGATCAGCGGCCCGCCATCGGCAGTGCCATCCCAGACCAGATAGGAATGTGTGCGCCCATCCTTGAAACAGCGCGCCGTCCCGGTTTGCTCAGGCGAGCCGATCAGCCCCGGCCCGTCCACAATGCCCGCCATCCGCATTTCGGCGACCATCTCAATGATGCCAGAGCCGCAAATACCGGTGATCCCGGTGGTGGCAATCGCGGTATCAAACCCATCCTCATCCGACCACAGGTCCGACCCGATCACCTTGAAGCGCGGCTCTTTGGTGACGGGGTCAATCTCCACCCGCTCAATCGCGCCGGGGGCGGCACGTTGGCCCGAACTGATCTGCGCACCTTCAAAGGCAGGCCCGGTAGGGCTGGAACAGGCCAGCACCTTTTCGGTATTGCCCAGCAAAATCTCGGCATTGGTGCCCACATCCACCACCAACAGCAGGTCTTTGGATTTCTCCGGCGCTTCCGACAGCGCCACAGCGGCGGCATCCGCCCCCACATGGCCCGCAATGCAGGGCAGCAGGTAAACCCGCGCCGATGGGTGAAGCTGCAAATCCAGATCGCGGGCGGTCAGATGCAAACTGCCCGAGGTCGCCAGCGCGAAAGGTGCTTGCCCCAGCTCGAACGGGTCAATCCCAAGGAACAGATGATGCATGACCGGATTGCAGACAAACACCGCATCCATGATCAGCGCCTGGTCCACCCCCGCTTCGGCGCTGATCTGCGCGAACAGCGTGTTCATCCCGGCCCGCACCGCCGCTGTCATTTCCGCCGCACCGGTTTTGTTCATCATGGAATAACTGACGCGGCTCATCAAATCTTCGCCAAAGCGGATTTGCGGGTTCATCAACCCCGAGGAGGCCAGAACCTCGCCCGAGCGCAGATCGCACAGATGCCCGGCGATGGTGGTCGACCCCAGATCCACCGCCAAGCCGTAAATCCCGCCCTCATAAAGCCCCGGCCACAGATGCATGATGCGCGGCACATCGGCGTCATCAATGCGGTGCAGTGCCACCGTCACCTTCCACTCGCCCTTGCGCAGAATGGGCTGCAAGGTGGTCAATACCGACAAATCGGCGCGCACGGCGTCAATCTGCCACTGATCGCGCAAGGCATTGGACAGCCGCTCAAAATCCCCCGAAGGGTCGTGCATGTCCGGCTCCGCCACTTCGACGTAATGCAGCGTGACCGATGGGTCGAGCGTGATCTGCCGCGCCTCGGCCCGCTTGCGGATCACCTGCTTGTGGACCTGACTTTCGGGTGGCACGTCAATGACCACATCGCCCTGCACCTTGGCCTGACAGCCCAAACGCCGCCCGTCGATCAGGCCGCGCTTGGATTTATAGCGCTCCTCCACCGCGTTCCACTCTGACAGCGCACCATCAGAGACCGTCACCCCATGCTTGGCAAATTCGCCATAGCCCGGCGTGATCTGGCATTTGGAACAAATCCCGCGCCCGCCGCAAACGCTGTCCAGATCAACCCCCAAAGACCGCGCTGCCGCCAGAACCGGCGTGCCAAGCGCAAAGCGCCCGCGCTTGCCCGAAGGGGTAAAGATCACAAGTGCGTCGTCGCTCATCTTATTGTTTCCTGCCCGAATTCATGACTGTCCCATTCTGCCTTTCTAGGCCGTATCACAAGCGCTTCAACGCCTTAAAGCGGCAATTCAGCCACCAGTTTCGCCGTCAAAGGCCCCGCGCCGCTTCTGATTTCATCTTGGCAAAAATACCTGCGCCGCAGGCCCCGGCCTACGACCAGCGCAGCCGCCGGTTATGCGCGTCACAGCGGTCGGATTTTCAGCGCGGTCAGGCGGTTTTCCTTGCGTGTCACCACCTCAAAGCGGAAACCGTGAAAGCTGAACACTTGCCCCTCGCTCGGGATCAGTTGCGCCTCATGGATCACCAGCCCGGCGATGGTATTGGCCTCATCATCGGGCAGACCCCAATCCGTAATACGGTTCAGGTCGCGGATCGTCATCGAGCCTTCGACCAGAAAATCACCATTCTCGGCCCGCGCCAGTGATTGATCTTTCTCCACCGTGTCAAACTCATCGCGAATCTCGCCGACGATTTCTTCCAGAATATCTTCCAGCGTGATCAGGCCACGCAGCGCGCCATATTCATCCACCACCAGCGCAAAATGCGTGCGCCGTTTCAGGAATTGCCGCATCTGTTCGTCCAGCGGCGTGGTTTCCGGCACGAAATAGGGCTTCATCGCCACTTTCAGAATATCCAGATCGGTCAGCTTGGCGATCCGCCCCGCGCCCGAGCGCAGCAGCTTGTCCACCTCGCGCAGCAGGTCCTTGGCATGCACCACACCCAGAATATTCTCATCATCGCCGCGATAGACCGGCAAACGCGTATGCGGCGAGGCAAGCACCTGGCTCAGAATATCGCCGGGGGTCTTTTCGGCGTCGATCATCTCGATCTCGCGGCGGTGGCGCATGATTTCCTCGACCGTGCGATCGTTGAGGTCCAGCGCACCCAACAGGCGGTCGCGGTCTTCCTTTTCCACCGCGCCTTCGGAATGGCCCAGCGCGATGGCCCCGGCGATTTCTTCGCGCAGGGCAAGGAATTTGCTGTCAGGATCGGTGCGCACGCCGAACAGATACAAAATCCCCCGCACCAAGGCCCGCACCAGCGTCACCACTGGCGAAAAGATCGGGATGATCAGCCCGATCACCGGGGCCACACGGCTGGCCGCCGTTTCGGCATTGGTGATCGCATAGGTTTTCGGCAGCACCTCGGCAAAGATCAGCACAAGTGCGGTCATAATCAAGGTCGCAAAGGCCACGCCGCTTTCGCCAAACAGCCGCGTCATCAGCGCAGTCGCCAAGGACGCCGACAGAATGTTGACCACGTTATTGCCCAAAAGCAGCGCGCCGATCAGCTTTTCATTGTCCTCGGTGACATTCAGCGCCTTTTCCGCACCTTTCGACCCCCGGTCCGCCTGCGCCCGCAACTTCCCGCGCGAGGCCGCCGTCAGCGCGGTTTCGGACCCGGAAAAGAAGGCTGACATCACCAAAAGCCCCAGAATCGCGCCTGCTGTCAGCAAAAGGCCCGTATCAAACATCGTATCGGTCACATCCGTCCCCATTATAACGTCTCTGTCCCATGTCGCAGGTTGCAGCGCCTTTGCCTATCCCTTGCGGGCCAGCGGGTGATGCTCCAGCACCAGTGATTTCAGGTGTTCGTCCAGAACATGGGTGTAAATCTCGGTGGTGGAAAGGTCTGCATGGCCCAAAAGCGTCTGGATCACCCGCAAATCTGCCCCCCCGGCCAGCAAATGCGTGGCAAAGGCATGGCGCAAGGTGTGCGGGGTCACGCTGGCCGGGTCCAGCCCGGCTTGGGCGGCAAAGCCTTTGAGCAGCACAAAAAATTGTTGCCGCGTGATATGGCCCGCCGCGCCACGCCCCGGAAACAGGAATTTTGACGGCTTCTTGCCCTTGGCGGCCCCGGCCTCTTCGGTCGCATCGCGCAAGATCAGCCAATCTGCAAGCGCCTGTTTTGCGGGCGGTGACAGGGGCACCATGCGTTCCTTGCCGCCCTTGCCCCGCACCAAAATCATCGCGGGCGCACCGCGCACGGCGGCCACGGGCAATTCCACCAGTTCCGACACCCGCATCCCCGTGGCATAGATCAGTTCCATCAGGCATGCATTGCGGGCCTGTTCCTCGGGCGTGCGCCCGCTGTCTTTGGCGGCACGCAGCAAAGCCTCTACCTGCGCCAGTTCCAGCGTTTGCGGCAGTTTCGCGGCCTGTCCCGGCCCCTTGATCCGCAGACCGGGGTTTTCGCTGCGCCAGCCTTCTTCAAAGGCAAAGCGGTAAAGCTGGCGGATCGCGGACAAGCGGCGCGCGCGGGTGGCTTTGGACAGGCCCTGCGCCTCGCAAAAGATCAGATAGTCCTCAATCTCGGCGCGGGTTGCCGCGTCAAAGCTGCTGGCCCGCCGTTCCAGCCAGCTTGCAAAATCCTGCAAATCGCGGCCATAGGCCAAAAGCGTGTTGCGAGCGGCATCCAGTTCGGCGGCTTGCGCCTCCAGAAAACTGGAAATCCATCTGTCGGATTCCGCGCTCATCCGCGCCGTTCCAGCAGCATCAACTCCAGCGCCACGCGGCGCGAAAGATCCTCCAGCCCGACATGGCGAAACAGGGCCAGCCCCTCGGTCACACCGCGTAAATCACCGTGCAAACCGCGTTCAATCCGGTCCACGGCGTGCAAGATCGCCTCTCCCAGCCGCTTTTCGGCCAAAAGCGCCATCAGATCGGCAGGCGGCGTGGCGCGCACAAAAGCGGGGGAAATGGCGCGCGACAGGCTGTCCAGCGGTGTCACCCCTTGCAGGTTGCCCCGCGCCAGACCGATCAGAAACGCCTCGTTGATATCGGCGGCGGTGCGGGCATTGGCCGCCGTTTCATACTGGCCCGACAGCAAGGCAATCCGAAACGCCAGCGCACCGGCCTCACCCGTCAGGGGCAGGCGCAGCAGACGTTCGGCAAAGAGTTCCGCAAAAGGCACTTCCAGCGCCGCCGAGGCCATCATCGCCCAAGCCTTGGGCAAGGCTGCGGCCACCGCACCGGGGTCTGCGGCTTGCAAGGCGGTATCAAAATGCTGAAACGCCTCTACCCGGTCCCAAACCCCGCCAGAGGCCGCAGGCAGGCGTTCGGTATAGATGCCCAGCAGGCGGTTCGGGTCCAGCACCGAGGCGCGGGCCAGACGCTCTGCCGCCTCAATCTGGGCTTTCCAGCCAGCGGTTTCGCGCAATTCGGCATGGGAAAAGGCCAGCGGAAGCGGGGCCGTGGGCAGGCCTTCGCCAATCGCTTCCAGCATCCGCCATGCCAAAGGCGTCACGGGCGAGGGTGGCTCCAACGCCGGTTCGCCTTCGAACAGGTCCGGGTCCAGAAACCGGGTCAGCAGCGCGTCTTCGGATTCGTTGACATAGCCCAAAGCCTGCGCCATGCGCAGCGTCAGCGCAGAGCCGCCCCAATCGCCTGAACGGGCAAGGCAAAAGATGCGGGCCGGGTAGGTGGGGGCCAGATCGGGCCGGTCGCGCAACTGGGCGCAGGCGGCATCTTCCTGCCCGGTCAGCATGGCGATATCAAAATAACGGCGGAAAATCTCGGGCGTCATCTTGCCCGAGGCTTCGATCAGCGCATTCGCCTCCTCCAGCGCGGCCATATCCAGCAGTTTGTCGATCCGGGCGCGCAGCAAAATCCCGCGCCCCGCAGAATCGGCAGGCGGCGTCGCCTGCGCCAGCATCAAGGTTTGCATCAGCCGTTGCAGCGAGGGCAGATCGTCATCTCGCCGGATCGAAATCAGCGCGGCAATCTTTTCGGTTTCGCCCAACCCCCAAAGATCATTGGGAAAACCCGTCACCCGCGCGGGCAAAACGCCTGCGGCATCCGGGGTCGGGCCATCCAAGGTGGACACGATGACATTTTGCGGCAAAGCCCCCCCGGCACTGGCCACCCCCGGTTCGGGCGGCGGCAAGGGCTTGGCGGGCGTGGAAACCGAACTGGACAGCCAGTCAATCGCAGACAGGGGCTCTTCGGCCAAGGCAAGGCCGGGCATCAGGCCAAGCAGCAGGGCCGACACACCGCCCCACATGCGCGCGCCGTCAGTTGACATCCAGAACCACCGGTTTGGTCACATCGGTCTGCATGGGCGACAAATCGCCCAGATAGGCAAACCCTGTCAGACCAATAGCCCCCAAAACCACCAAAATCGCGATCCCTTTAACGATCAGCTTCATCTTCTTGCTTTCTTGCCAAACCTCATGCGCCGAAATTAACCCGTCTTGCGCGCGCAGGGCGCGGCGCGAAGCCAAGCTGTTCGGTCTCTCCTGCACAGCTATATAGCCATTCTTAGCCGAGTTCACGCCCCCGCGCAAAAAATTGCGCATGTTCCGGCAAGGCTTCGCCCAAAAACACCGCCATGCCCCCGGCGCGGGGCTGGACAGGCAGCAACCCGGCCCGCTATTGGGAAAGGAAAGGCACACGGCGTAGCAAGGGGGGCGATTTCGGGATGCGGTTGAAGAAATCGGTCGTCATGGTGGGGATGATGGGGGCAGGCAAAACCGCCATCGGCACCCAGCTTGCCAAGCTTTTGTCCGTGCCCTTCATCGATTCCGACGATGAGATCGTTCTGGCCGCCAATCGCAGCATCGCCGAGATATTCGAACGCGATGGCGAGCCGTTTTTTCGCCAGAAGGAATCGCAGGTCATCGGGCGCTTGCTGGAAGGGCCAAGTGCGGTGCTGTCCACCGGGGGCGGGGCGTTTATGTCAGAGCATAATCGCGCGATGATTGCGCAAAAAGGTGTCTCGGTCTGGTTGCGCGCCGATCTGGACTTGCTGTGGAACCGGGTGCGGCACAAAAACACCCGGCCCTTGTTACGCACGGCCAATCCGCGCGCGACGCTGAAAGAGATTTATGACAAGCGCGTGCCGGTTTACGCCTTGGCCGATCTGGCGGTGGATGCCGAGGCGGATCTGTCCATTGATGATATGGCGCGCCGTGTGCTGGGGGCGCTGTCCACCCGCGCTGATGTGTTGGAAGGATAGGGGCTATGACCACCGATATCGTTCGTGTCGATCTGGGCGCGCGCAGCTATGACGTGCGCATCGGCAATGGCTTGATCGACCGGGCAGGGGCCGAAATCGCCCCGTTCCTGCGCCGCCGCGGCGTGGCAATTGTCACCGATGAAACCGTGGGCGGCCTGCATCTGGCACGCCTTCAGGCGGCGCTGTCGGCGCATGGCATCGACAGCAGCGCGCTGGCCTTGCCACCGGGCGAAGGCACCAAAGGCTGGCCGCAGTTTTCCCGCACGGTGGAATGGTTGCTGGACCAAAAGGTGGAACGCAAGGATCTGGTCATCGCCTTTGGCGGCGGGGTGATCGGCGATCTGGTCGGCTTTGCCGCCGCCGTGTTGCGCCGGGGCGTGGGCTTCGTGCAAATCCCCACCTCGCTTCTGGCGCAGGTTGACAGTTCGGTCGGCGGCAAAACCGGGATCAATGCCCCGCAAGGCAAGAACCTGATCGGCGCCTTTCACCAACCCACCCTCGTGCTGGCCGATATCGGCTTGTTGGGCACGCTGACCCCGCGCGATTTCCTGTCGGGCTATGGCGAGGTGGCGAAATACGGGCTGCTGGGCGATGAAACCTTTTTCGACTGGCTGGAGGTAAACGGCCCGGCGCTGGCGGCAGGCGATAGTGCCGCGCGCCAATATGCCGTGCGCCGCTCGGTCGAGATGAAGGCCGAGATTGTCGCGCGCGATGAAACCGAAGAAGGCGACCGCGCGCTGCTGAACCTTGGCCATACCTTTTGCCACGCGCTGGAACAGGCCACCGGATATGGGGATCGTTTGCTGCATGGCGAAGGCGTTGCCATCGGTTGCGCGCTGGCGTTTGAGCTGTCGATGCGGCTGGGCCTGTGCAGCCAAGAGGCCCCAAGCCGCGTGCGCGCGCATCTGCGCCGGATGGGTATGAAAGTGGATATTGCCGATATTCCCGGCGATCTGCCGGGGGCCGAGGCGCTGCTGGACCTGATGGGGCAGGATAAAAAGGTGGTTGATGGCCAGCTTCGCTTTATTCTGGCAAAAGCCATTGGAAACAGCTTTGTAGCCGCTGATGTGCCCAAGGATGTGGTGCTGACCCTGCTGAAAGACGCGCTGCGCGGGCGCTAAAATACCGTCAAAACCTGAATTCTTCGATTGTCAGATCACGTTTTCGTGGTAACAAAACCTAATTGCATTGACGTTTTGCATCCGTCATTGGGCCGGTTTTCGCGGTTGGGGATGCGTTTTTACTGGGTGATTTCACGGGCCAAGGGGGAGGGCCGCAGGCGTATTCCGGGCAAATCTGAACCATATTTCAGCCTTGCGGGCGTTTTGGCCCCGCTCCGTCCTGCTCTGTGATCCCTGTCACCCTGCGCGTTTGAACCTGTCGGTTCAGATGCTTTTGATCGCAGCACAGCCCGGTTTTTCGGGTCGCATGGTTTATTTGAGTAAGGAGATTTGAGATGGCGAAGAAATCCGCAGCCGATATCAAGAAAGAAGCCGACGAGATCAACGAACATATTGCCAAGGCGCGCAAGAAAACGCTGAATTTCGCGTTGCTGATCGCCAAAGAGGGCGTGATCCTTGAGGCGCATCCGACCAAAGGCCCGGATGTCATGCGCAGATTGGCCAAGGGGCGCGGCGGCGGCCCCAAGGGCACCCAAGGCCAGATGAATGTGCGCGGCAAGAACATCGAACTGACCTGCGAGGATGAAGATTTTCCGCCAAACCTCGGAAAAGTCGCGAAAAAATACTTTTCGGAACTGGGGATCGCCTTTCGTGTGATCCTGTTCGGGCCAACCGGGCAACCCGTTGGTGAGGCGGACGATGAAGACGATGACGTCACCGAAGACACCAAAGCGCCCGCTGCCAGTGAGGGTGGCGGCGATAGCGGCGGGGACGCGCCCGTGGCGCAAGGCACCGGCGGCGATGATGACGCTGCCAAAGCCAAAGAGGATCAAGAGCGCGAAGAATTGAAGAAACGCGCAGAAGCCCTTGAAAAAGAGATCAAAAAAGCCGCCGAGAATATTGGAGAGGCCGGGGCCGCCTTGGGCGAGGCCATCGCCGATTTCCTGAAAGCCGGGGTCGAGGACAAGCTTGACGCCGCCAAGGACGCGCTTTCCGAAATTCAGGCCAAGCTGGAGGAGGCCAAGAAAAAAGCAGGCTCCGTCAACCCGGATGCGCTGCGCGACGCCTTGGCCAAGGAATTCGGAGAGATTGAAGACAAGGTCGATCTGCTGGTCGAAAACGGCCAGAAAGGCGTGTCCAAAAAAGCCGAACAATTGGCCGCGATGTTCCAAAAAGAAGTCTCGGGCGATCTGAAAAAGGCAGGGGCTGTGTTGTCCTTGCTCAAGACTTTTGTGCAGACCGAGGTGTCCAAGCTGGAACAGGCCGGCAGTGCCGTGGGCAAAGGTGCCAAGGCGGTGGGTGATGCCGCCGCGGGCGTGGCCGATGGCGTTGGCAAAGCCGTGGAAAACGTCGGTGACGCCGTGAAAAAAGGCGCCGGAGAGGCCAAGAAAACCGCGCAAGGGGTGTTTGACAAGATCGGCAAAGCGGCGAAAGGCGTGTTTGGCAAAGTGTCGGGCGCGGCCAATGGCATCGCGCGGGCAGCGTCGAAAGTGGCGGGCAAACTGGCCGAAACCGCATCAAATGCAGCAAACGCGGCCGAGGTTGCAGCCCAGACCGCGCAAGGCGCCGTGGCGGGTGCAGGCCAGGCCGTAGCCGCAGCCGGGGCGCAAGCCGGACGCGCGGTGGATCAGGTCGGTGATGCCGCAGCAGAGTTTGCCAAGAAGGCCAAAGAAGCCGTAGAGGCCGCCGAAGCCGCTGCCCGCACCGCCGCCGCAGAAGCGGAAAAAGCCGCAAAAGACGCCGCCGCTGCCGCACAGCGCGCCGCCGAAGCCGCGCAAACCGCCGTGGATGAGGCGGATGAGAAAGCCGCCAAGGCTGCCGATGCCGCCGCCGCTGCGGCCCGCAAACTGGCAGAAGCGGCGCGCCAAACGGCGGAAACGGCTGCGAAAACGGCAACGGACAACGTGCAATTGGTCGAAGATGCCACCAATGCCGCCATAGATACCGCCCAACGTGCCGCGCAAGAGGTGGAAACCAAGGCGCGTGGCTTGCTGGGGGGCATTGCCGATATGATCTCGCGCGTTGCGGGCGGGGCCGAAGACGGGGCAGAATCGCTTGTCGGTCAGGCCCGCGATGCGCTGCGTCAGGCGGGTGAGGTGGCAAATCAGGCCGCACAGCGCGCAGGCCAGATTGGTGAAGCCGCGCAAGGGGTTGTGGGGCAGGTGCAATCTGAAATCGAAGCCAAGGTAGATGAGGCGATTGCCGCCGTCACCGCCATTGCCGAACGTCTGGCCGAGGCCGGGCGTCAGGCCGAACGGGCGGCGAATGAAGCGGCCTCTGCTGCGCGCTCGGTCGCGCAAGAAGCCGTTTCGCGCGCCTCAGATGCTGCGCAAAAGGTCAATGATCTGGCGACGGAAGCTGGCACCGCACTGGCAGATGCCGCGCGTCAGGCCGCAACCGCAGCGCAGACCGCAGCACAAACCGCCTCTGAGGCGGCCCAAGCCGCCGAAGACGCCGCCGCCCGCGCCGCAGAGGCCGCAACCCGTCTGGCGCAAGCTGTGTCGCGTGCCGCCGATGGGGTGATTGACCGCGCCACCGAAGAGGCCGCCCGCGCCGCCGAGGAGGCCGCGCGTCAGGCCCGCGAAAGAGCCGAAGCCGCCGCCCGCGAGGCGTTGGAAAAGGTGGCCGAGGCCGAACGGCTGGCCGAGGACCTGCTGGCCCAAGCGCAAGCCGAAGCCGACCGCAAACTGCAAGAGGCGCAAGCCCTGTTTGACCGCGTCACCAACCCCCTCGGGCGTGCCGCCGATGTTGTTGGCAACGAAGCGAAAGAAATGCTCGATCAGGCCACCGCCGCCGGGGGTGAGATTGCCGATTTCTTTGGCGGCTTGCTGGGCGATTTCGGCAATGCGGGCGGGCGCATACAGCAAGGTGCCGCACGCCTTGCCGAAGAATTACGCCGCCGCACCCAGCAAGGCGTTGATACCGCGATTGATGCCATCGAACGCACCCGGCTGGAGATCGAGGAGCGGGTGCGCAGCAAGATTGCCCGCATCGAGGCCCGCGCCGAACAGATCGCCGCCGAAGCACAGCGCCGCGCCGAACAGGCCAAAGCCGATGCCGAGGCCCTGCTGCGCGAAGCCGAAGCTGCCGCGCAGGACGCGGTGGAAGATGGCGCCGATCTGGTCAGCGATACGGTCAACACAGCGCTGGAGGCTGCCAAGATCGCCGCCGCCGCTGCTGCCGCTGCGGCCATTCAAGCTGCCGCCGAAGCTGCTGCAATCCGTGCCGCCATTCAAAAGATGAAGGATGAGGCGCGCGAGCGGGTCGAAGACTTCCTTGAAGATTTCTCGGAAGAAGCCATCGAGGCGGCGGAAACTGCGGCGGATGAAGCTGCGCGCGCTGCGGAAACCGCCCTGAACGATGCCCGTACGCGGGCAGAGGAGGTAAAGCGCGAAGCCCAGGCCGTGCTGCAAGCCATTGAAGCGGAGGTCGCGCGCAAGCAGGCCGAGGCCGAGGCGCTTTTGGGTCAGGTCGAATCTGCGGCCACGGGCTTGCTTGGCGGCATCGGCAATTTCGTTGCCGGGGCTTTTGACAATGCGCAAGAAAATGCCAACCGCTTGATTGATTTTGAGAAAAAAGTGCTGGGTGGGCTTGGCAAAGCCTCGGGCAAGTTGTTCGACAAACTCAGCGGGATGTTGGCCGAAAAGAAGCAGCGCGCCGAAGGTCTGATCGGCAATATCACCGATGCCGTGCGCGATGCCTTGTTCGGCCAGCAAAAGTCGGTGCAGGAATTCCGCGCCGAAGCGGTGGCGGAACTGGCCAAGATCGAGGCCGCATTGGCCGAAGGCGACAAGCTTGCGGAGGATACGGCGAAAGCCCAACTCGATTTTGCCAGCACCGTTGGCGAAACGCTCGCGAAAGAGTCGATCTACCAGTATCAGGACTTGATTGATGCAAGGGTCAAAACCCGCTCTGATGCCATGTATTGCGTCAATGATACCAAAATCTGGATCAATGATATTGATCGCTCGCTGATCACGCTGGAAGACCGGATCCGCAACAAGCTGGACCCAAGCCAAGGCACGATTGACCAGACCAATGCCCAGCGCGCGGTGGAAGGCATCCGCGAGGAAACCGCCAAGGCGCTGGCCTTCGTTGAAGCGGCAAAGGCAGAGAACAAGGCGTTGATTGCGCTCTTTGCCGATGAGGAGAAAATGCTGGAGGAAGCCATCGCCGAGGTCATCGGCGAGGCCAAGGAGATCGAGAAGCAGCTTGAATCCGCACTTGCCGAAGCTGAAAACGCCACCGAGGCAGGCCAGATCAAAGCCCTGAAAGACAAGGCGTTGAATCTGGGCATCGAGATTGATCAGCTGTTGCTGACCGTCAATGAATATGGCGGGCCGATGATCGAAGACTGCATGAAAACCCTGACCGAGATTTCCGGGCGGATTGATGATCTGAAACAAGCCGTCCTGCGGCTGGAGGCGATTGCCGAAGTGGCCGAGGAAGAAGAGGCCGATCAGGATGAGCTTGGCACCGTTCCGACCGAGGAAGAAGACGAGGCCCCGGCGGCGGGTGGCGGCGAAGGCGGCGCAGGGGCTGGCGACGAAGCTGGCAGCGGGGCCGAAAGCCCCGCAGCCCCCGCAGGCGAAATTGCCGAAGCCGTTGGCAGCGGCGCGCCGAACAAGCCTGCCGATGTCAACACGATCAAAGGCTTGCTCAACGACTTCTGCAAGCTGTTGAACTACCCGACCCTGACGCTGGACGGCAAAGCCGACAAAGCCTGCATCGACAATATCCGCCTGTTCCAAAGCCTTGTCGTGAAAATCCGACCCGATGGTGTCATCTCACCGGGCAAAACCACCTTCAAGGCATTGAAGGCCGGGCCGGGCGCGGTGAAGGATGACTTTCCCACCGCGCGCGAAGATGGCGACACCACCGAATATCCGCCGAATGTCACGGGTGATATTGCGGGGGTGAAAGACCATGTTCTCAATGTGTTGAAAGCGGTTTCCTCGCATTACAAAGGGGCCAAGATTCATGTCACCTCGGGCCTGCGCGATGCCGATGATCAAGCGCGGGTGATGTGGAAATACTGGGTTGGCAACCTCAAGAACGGCGAGATTTACGGCTATCTGCGCCGCAACCCCGATATCCTCAAGGCCTTGCAAGATCATTACAAGGCGGGTGAGGAAGCGGAGTTCAAGAAGATCGTGGTCAAACATGCGGCCAGCCTGTCGGACCATCTTTATGGCCGGGCGGTGGATGTGCCGATCAACCTGAACCCCAAGCTGGTGGCCGCGATCAGCAGCATCCTGCGTAAAGTGGTGGAAAAGAGCTGCATCCATTTTGATGACCGCGACCGCACCGTGCCCAGCACGATCGACGCCAGCATCACGGATAAATGGCCGAAGTAAGCCATTGGCGCGCGCCGTCAAACGCGCCCGCCAAACCTAAAGTGAGGCTTCCAGCAGGCTGCGCGAATAAGGATGGGTGGCGGCGTTGCGGCGCAGCGCCTCTACGCCCATCACCTCGACGATCTGACCGTCTTTCATCACCGCCAATCGTTCGCACATATGGCCGACGACGGAGAGGTCATGCGATACCATCACATAGGTCAGCCCGCGGTCGCGGCGCAGATCGACCAGCAGGTTCAGGATTTCTGCCTGCACCGACACATCCAGCGCCGAGGTGGGTTCATCCAGCAGCAGCAGGTCCGGTTCCGGCGCCAAGGCCCGCGCGATGGCCACCCGCTGCCGCTGCCCGCCTGACAATTGATGCGGATAGCGAAAGCGGAATTTCTGGCCCAGCCCCACATCCTCCAGCAATTTCACCACGCGGGCGTCAATATCGGCAAAGCCATGCAGATGCAGGGTTTCGCCCAGCACCTGATCGACCGAATGGCGCGGATGCAACGAGGCATAGGGGTCTTGAAACACCATCTGCACGGTTTTGTAAAAGCTGCGCGGGCGCTTGGCCGTCAGCGCCGCACCATCCACCGCCATCCGCCCCGACCAGTTGCGCGCCAGCCCTGCCACCGCGCGCAGGATGGTGGATTTGCCCGACCCGCTTTCCCCCACCAGCCCGAAGCTTTCGCCCCGTGCCACGCTGAACGAAGCCGCTTTCACCGCATCCACCCGGTCGCGCCCATGACCGAACCAGACGTTCAGCGCGTCGATCTCCAGCATGGTCATAGCCGGCCACTCACACTTGGGGCCTCGGACCAGGCCGGGTCACGTTGCAACACCTCCAGATGGTCGCGCGGCGCATCCAGCCGGGGCAGGGAGTTCAGCAAGCCCCGCGTATAGGGGTGTTTGGCCTCTGACAACTTATCCGCCTCACATATTTCCACGATCCGCCCCGCATACATGATCAGCACGCGGTCACAGAAATCGGCCACAAGGTTCAGGTCATGGCTGATGAAAATCAGCCCCATGCCACGATCCTTGACCAGCTTGTCCATGATATCCAAAACCTGCCGCTGCACCGATACATCCAGCGCGCTTGTCGGTTCATCCGCGATCAGAATTTCAGGATTGGGGATCAGCATCATCGCGATCATGATCCGCTGCCCCATCCCGCCCGACATCTCATGTGGATAGGCGCGCATCACGCGGTCGGGGTCGCGGATGGAAACCGCCTCCAGCATCTCCAACGCTTTGGCATAGGCATCCGCCTTGCTGGCGCGGTTGTGCTGGCGATACGCCTCGATGATCTGATCACCGATGGTCATCACCGGGTTAAGCGAGAATTTCGGGTCTTGCATCACCATCGAAATCCGCTGCCCCCGCACGGCGCGCATCTCTTTTTCGGTCTTGTCCATCAGATTGACGCCGCCAAGGCTGATCTGTTTCGCCTCAACCATCCCCGGCGGGCGGATCAGCCGCAGGATGGCGCGGCCCGTCATGGATTTGCCCGAACCGCTTTCCCCCACAATCCCCAACCGCTCGCGGCCCAAGGTAAAGGACACGCCGCGCACCGCATCAAACACGCCTTGGCGGGTGGGAAACCGCACCCAGAGGTCCTCGACATCCAGCAAGGGTTCCATCATTCGCCCCCCTTCGGGTCCAGCACGTCGCGCAACCCATCACCCAGCAGGTTGAAGGCGAGCGAGACGGTAAAGATGGCAAGGCCCGGCATGGTGGCGACCCACCAATGATCGAGGATGAACCGCCGCCCTTCGGAAATCATGGCACCCCATTCCGGGCTGGGCGGCTGTGCGCCAAGGCCCAGAAAGCCAAGCCCTGCGGCGGCCAGAATGATGCCTGCCATATCCAGCGTCACCCGCACGATCAGGCTGGAGATACAAAGGGGCCAGATATGCCGCGTGATGATGCGCATCGCCCCCGCACCCTGCAACTGGATGGCGCTGATATAATCGGCGGAACGGATGGTCAGCGTTTCGGCCCGCGCGATGCGGGCATAGGGGGGCCAGGCGGTCAGCGAAATCGCCAGCACGGCGTTTTCAATCCCGGCACCAAGGGCGGCCACAAAGGCCAGCGCCAGAACAAGGCGTGGAAAGGCAAGGAAAATATCGGTGATGCGCATCAACACCACATCGACCCAGCCGCCAACATAGCCCGACACCGTGCCCACCAGCAGCCCCGCAATCGGCGCGATCAAGGCCACCAGTGCCACGATATACAGCGTGATGCGGCTGCCATAGATCAGCCGCGACAGGATATCCCGGCCAAGGCTGTCGGTGCCCAGAATATGCCCGTCTGTCCCCAAAGGGGCCAGACGGTTGCCCAAATCCTGCACAAAGGGATCATGCGGCGAGATCAGCGGTGCCGCCGCCGCAATCGCCACCAGCGCCACCAGAATCCACAAGCCGATCATCGCCATCGTATTGCCGCGAAACGACAACCAGCCCTGATACAGCGCGGAAAGCTTGGCATGTCTGCGCGATGTGGGCGTATCGGTCAGCAACCATTGCCGCAAGGTTTGCTCGGCCATTCTCTTCCCTTCCAATTAGCGCGCGCGAGGGTCAAAGACCTTGTAAAGCAGGTCCGAAAAGATGTTCAGCAGGATGAAAATCAACCCCACAACCACCGTGCCCCCCAGCACCGCATTCATATCCGCCGACAGCAACGCGGTGGTGATATAGCTGCCGATCCCCGGCCAGCTAAAGATGATCTCGGTCAGCACCGACCCTTCCAAGAGCCCGGCATATGACAGCGCGATCACGGTTATCAGTTGCACGCGGATGTTGCGGAAGGCGTGTTTCCACACCACATCCCATTCCGACATGCCTTTGACGCGGGCAGTGGTGATATATTCCGCGCTCATCTGTTCCAGCATGAAGCTGCGGGTCATCCGGCTGATATAGGCCAGCGAGTAATAGCCCAGAAGGGAAGCAGGCAGCACGATATGGCTGAAGGCGTCTTTCAGCACGGTCCAGTTGCGGTCAAGGATACTGTCGACCAAGATCATGCCCGTCACACTTGGCACGACATCTTCATAAAAGATGCCCACGCGCCCCGGCCCGCCAACCCAGCCCAAGATGCCGTAGAACACCAAAAGCCCCATCAGCCCCAGCCAGAAAATCGGCATGGAATATCCCACCAGCGCCACAACGCGGGCAAGCTGGTCAATCCACGACCCTTTGCGCACCGCCGCCACCACGCCCAAAGGCACGCCCAGCACGATGCCAAAGCACACGCCCAGCGTTGCCAGTTCCAGCGTGGCGGGGAAAACCCGCGCGATATCTTCGGCCACGGGGCGCGCGTTCAGCAAGGACATGCCGAAATCGCCGCGCATCACATCCCAGACGTAATAGCCGAATTGCACGATCACCGGCTTGTCCAGCCCAAGCTGGTAATACACCGCGTCATAGGTGGATTGCGAAGCGCGTTCGCCCACAATCGCCAGCACCGGGTCAATCGGCATCACCCGCCCGATGATGAAGGTGATAAACACCAGCCCCAGCATCGTCACTGCGATGGAACCAAGCGTTTTGATCGAGGCCGTCACCCAAAGGGGCAGGGACGCGCGTTGCCGCGCGCCCCCTTCATGATTGGCCGATGTCATTCCTTGACGACTTTGCTGTAATCGGCGGAACCGATCGCCTCACCGGTGGTGAAGTTTTTCACATTGTCGCGCACGCCATCCTGTTCGATCTGCTGGAACATGATGACAAAGGGCGAGGTTTCGCGGAATTTCGCCTGAATTTCCTGATACATGGCGATCCGCTTGTCGCGGTCCACTTCGGTCACGGCGGCTTCGGTCAAGGGGGTCAGCCCATCGGTATCCCATGCCAGACGCCATGCCAGCAGGCCGGTGGCTTTGGCCTCCAGACTGTTGTCGGGGTTATAGGCGAATGTGCCGGCATTGGTCTGCGGATCGGGATAATCCGGGCCCCAGGCTTCCAGCGACATATCCAGTTCGCGCGCGCGATACCGGTCCAGAATCTGCTTGCCGGTGCCCACGGTGATGTTCACCTTGATGCCAGCCTGTGCGGCGGTGTTCTGGAAGCTCTGCGCAATCTCAATCCGTTCCTGCGCCTCGCGCACGCCAACTTCGATTTCCAGATTTTCCACACCCGCCTCGGCCAACAATTCCTTGGCCTTTTCGATGTTCAGGCTGAACGGGTTTTCGGTCGAGGCCCCCAGATAGGTTTTCGGCAAGAAGTTCTGATGCGTCGTGTATTGCCCATTCAGAAAGCTGTTCTGCATGCCTTCATAATCGACCAGATATTTGAACGCTTGGCGCACTTGCGGCTTGGACAGCACCGGATGCGTCTGGTTCAGGCCCAGATACATCAGGCGGCCTTTCAGCTCCTCCTGCACGACGATACCAGCCGCATTGCGCACACCGGCAATATCTTCGGGGTTGAGGTTGCGGGCCACGTCAATGTCACCAGCCTCCAGCAGCAAACGCTGGCTGGCGCTTTCCGCGACATGGCGCACGATCACGCGTTCCATTGCGGGCGCACCGCCGTAATAGTCGGGGTTGGCCTGCAAGGTCACGGATTCATTGGGCTTCCAGCCGACCAGCGTATAGGGGCCAGAGCCTGCGGAATTGGTGGCAAGCCAGGCATTGCCCATATCGCCATCCACCTCATGCTCCATCGCGGTTTTCATATCGACGATGGAACCGATGGTCGCCGTCAGGCAGTTCAGCACGAAAGATGTCGCATAGCGCTTGTCGGTCTTGATGGTCAGCGTGTTGCCATCGGCCTTGATCGTCTCGGCCACGTTTTCGGGGGTAAAGCCGAATTGCGTCAGAATGAACGCAGGTGTCTTGTTCAGGATCACGGCGCGGCGCAGCGACCATTCGGCATCCGGTGCCGTCACCGGGTTGCCGGATTGAAACTTCACCCCTTCGCGCATGGTGAATGTGATGGACATGCCATCTTCCGACACGACCCAGCTTTCCGCCAGATCCGGCACATAGCCCTTGTCGAAATCCAGCGGGTCAAAGTTGACCAGCTTGCCATAGATGTTCTGGTTCACGTCCGAGCCCGCAAATTCAAAGCTTTGCGCCGGGTCCATCGTGGTAATATCGTCAATCCGGTTGGCCACCACCAGCATATTGGCAGGGGTTTCGGCCAGCACAGCGACCGACGTAAAGCTGAGCGCGACGGCCATCGTCGCCCCGGCGAGTGTTTGGGTCCACATCTTCATAATTACATCCCTCTTTCTGTTAGACGTTGCAGAGCGGCTGTCGGGGCAGGGGGTTAGCCCCCCCAGGTTTTTTCCAGAACCCGAAGCCAGTTTTCATGGCACAGCTTGGCAATCAAGGCGTCACCATAGCCGTGGTCTTGCATGGCACGGCGCAGGGCAGGCAGCCCCGACACGCGCGTCACATCCTCTGGCACAACCGCGCCATCGTAATCCGATCCAAGGCCGACGCGATCTTCGCCGACCTGCGCGATCAGATGGTCAATGTGCCGTAGTATCTGCGTCAGCGGCACATCTGCCAGCATTTTGCCATCCTCTCGCAGGAAGGCGACCGCAAAGTTCAACCCCACCATACCATCAGTCTCGGCAATTGCAGCAAGTTGTTTATCGGTCAGATTTCGGCTGTGATTGCACAGAACATGGGCATTTGAATGTGTGGCGACCAAAGGCGCGTCGGAATGGCGGGCCACATCCCAAAACCCTGCCTCGTTCAGATGCGACAGGTCCAGCATGATGCGCAACTGATTGCAGCGCTTGACCAGCCGCAGCCCTGCATCGGTCAACCCGGCCCCGGTATCGGGACTGCTGGGAAAGCGGAAAGGCACGCCGTCGCCGAAAATCGTGGGCCTGCTCCAGACCGGGCCAAGCGACCGCAACCCCGCCTGATACAGCACTTCCAGCGTATGCAGATCGGCATCAATCGCCTCGGCCCCTTCGATATGGAAAATCGCGGCCATGACGCCCGAGGCCAGCGCCGCGCGAATATCGGCCACCGTGCGGCAGATTTTCACCGCGCCCAACCGCTCCAACTCAAACAAAATCGCGGCTTGGGCCATGACCACGGGAAAGGCATCTTCCCAATCAATCGCATCGGGCAACACAAGCTGATATTCCGGCTTGGTCATCTCTTCGAATTTCACCGCCAGATCGGTGGGCGAGGGCACAAAGACCGCAAAGAAGCCGCCACCAAACCCACCCGCGCGCGCCGCAGGCACATCCAGCGCACCGGGGCAGCCCGCGACAAAGCTTTCTGCCGCCGCCACGCCACCCGCGCGATAGAGTTTCAGCAATACGTCATTATGGCCGTCAAAAACCAGCGGATGCAGAGAATCTGTCAAAGCCATGCCCCCAAGGATAGCGAATGGCCAAAGGCTACGGCATTTTTTGTCATGCACCAGAAAAAAGAGTATGATAAAAGCGCATAGCATTATGACCTTTTGGTAAAAAATCAGCATGGCCGCACGCATATGGCACAGCTTGCCCGAATATCAGGCCCTGCGGGCGGTGATGGAATCGGGCACCACCTCGGCTGCCGCGGCACGGCTGGGCCTGTCGCAATCGGCGGTCAGCCGGTCGATCAGCAGTCTGGAGGCGCGGATCGGCCAGATTCTGTTTGAACGCGATGCCGGGCGCCTCGTCGCCACGCGTGAAGCGGTGCAGTTGAACCACAGGCTCGACCCGTTGTTTGAGGCCCTGAACCGGCTGTCCGGCCCCCCCGAACGCGCGCGCGAAACCCTGCGCCTGATCGCGCCGCCGACCTATGCGCATCGGTTTTTGACCACGCATATCGCCAGTTTCATCCAGACCAATCCGCACGCCTATATCAGCCTTGAGGTGGCGCAATCGGATGAGGTTATTCGCGGCATCGTCGAAAACCGCTTTGATCTGGGGCTGACGGGGGTGGAACTGTCGCGCGATGGTATCCGGTTGACGCCCTATCGCACCTCCAGCGCGGTGTGTGTGCTGCCCAAGGGCCATGCGCTGGCGCAGCAAAGCGTGATCCGCCCGCAAGACCTGCATGACCAGCCGCTGATCGCGCTGACCCATCGCCACGCCCGCCGCGCGCAACTCGATACGATTTTTCAAGCCGTGGCAGCCGTGCCGATTGTGCTGGCCGAGGTGGCAACCTCTTTTGCGGCGGTGGATATGGTCAGCGCGGGGCTGGGGCTGACGGTGGTAAACCCGTTCCCGATCTATAGCTATCGCAGCAAGGATCTGGCCTTCCGCGCCTTTGACAGTGATCTGACCTATCGCAGCTATTTCGTGGCCTCTGACGCGCGGCCCCAATCGGCCACCGCCCGCGCCTTCATGCGGCATTTGCGGCTGCACACGCCGATAGACCCGTTCTCGGAAAAGGCGTGAAGGCCCGCCGTCAGATGATCGCGGTTTCCCGGTAGGGTTGCCCCCGTCTGATCCGGGCATAGCCCAGCGGCGTCATATCAAGGCTGCGATAGGCACCGTATGTCACCCATTCGGCAATGGCGCGGCCCATGGCAGGGGATTGCTGCAACCCATGGCCGGAAAACCCGTTCAGGAACAGGAAATTCCCCACCTCATCATGCGGGCCGACCACCGCGTTATGATCCAGTGTGTTCATGTCATATTGGCCCGCCCATTCGCGGATGACCTTGATCGTCTCAAACTGCGGGATGCGGGTGGCGATGGCGGGCCAGATATGATCCTGCCACAGCGCGGGGTCCATGCTGAAATCTGTCGGGTCGGCGGCGGGGTCGATAGCGCTGTGCCCGCCCGCCATATAGGTGGTTTTGCCATCCTGCCGGACATGCACGCCCGAAGGGTCAATGGTCAGGGGCAGCGGCCTGTCCAGCGGCTCTTGCGCCGAAAACACCCAAGTATAACGTTTGCGCGGCTCAACAGGCAGGGGGATGCCCAACAGCCCCGCAATCCTTGCCCCGCGCGTGCCTGCCGCATTGATCACCGTGCCGCAAGCAATCACCTCCCCCGAGGCCAGCGTGACGCTGTTTACCCGGTCGCCTGCGGCGTTTTTCTGCAAGGACACAACCTCATTCGCCACATAGTCCACCCCAGCGCGCCGGGCGTTTCGGCGAAACAGATCGAACAGGGTGATGCCGTCGAAATAGCCTTCGTCCACCGTGTTGATACTGCCCAGCACCAGATCATCCACCGCATAGAACGGGTAGGCGGATTTGATCTCCTCTGGCGTCAAAAGCCGGGTTGCGGCTCCGGCGGCGCGCTGCACGGCGGCACTGTCGCGCAGCGTTTTGGCAAAGGCGTCATCCGCGGCAAGGTAAAGATAGCCGAAATTCTGGATGCGCAGCTTTGGCGCTTCGGCCTCTGGCCCCATGAAGGCGGGCAGGTTTTGCACGAATTCCGCCCCGAATTGCGAGATTTTCACATTCAGCGCGGTGGAAAACTGCTGGCGAATACAGGAATTGGTATGCGAGGTGGCGGCGAAAGCATAACTCGGGTCCCGCTCTACCACCAGAACCGAGCCGGTGAAATCGGGGGTGTTGGCCAGAAACCATGCCGCCGAACTGCCCATCATCGCCCCCCCGATGATCACCACATCATAGCGGTTGCGTTTTGGCGGGTCGGTGCGCAGCGGGGCATTCATGCGGGGCCTGTCAGCTTGGGTTTGCCCAAGTTACAGCGCCCTTTCCATGCCAAGGCAAGCCCCATTCCACGCCCGTGGCCTGCGCGCATCGCCTGCGAAACAATCGTTAACTTTCAGCAACGTGCTTGACATAAAATGTCGCGTGGTTACGCTTTGATCCCAGCGCAGACCGTCAAGGGAGAAACATCATGCTCGTGCAACAAATCTTGAAATCCAAGCCCGGCGAAGGTGTTTTTACTGTCAAACCCGGTATCACGCTCAGCGAGGCCGCGCAGGTCCTGTCGGAAAAGCGGATCGGGGCGCTGATGATTTCCAATGATGGCACCAAACCGCTGGGCATTTTGTCCGAACGCGATATCGTGCGCGAACTGGGCAAACGCGGCGTTGTGTGCATGTCCGACCCGGTGGACAGCATCATGACCACAAAACTTGTGACCTGCGCACGCAACGACACGGCAGATCAGGTGATGCAGAAAATGACCGATGGCCGTTTCCGCCACATGCCCGTGATGGATGGCGATGCGATGGTGGGCCTGATCTCTATCGGTGATGTGGTCAAGGCACGCTTGTCCGAACTGGCGATGGAAAAAGACGCGCTGGAAGGCATGATCAAAGGCTTCTGACCCGGCGCGCCGTTGAATTTTCGGCACAGGGCCGGGGGCCAAGGGGGCAGAAAACACCCTTGCAATCCCCGGCGCAATATTGTTGCGTGCGGCAGCGATAGGAGGAGCCGCCATGCGAACCGGACTATACCCCGGAACCTTTGACCCGATCACCTTGGGTCATACCGATATCATCCAGCGGGCCATGGCGCTGGTGGATGTGTTGGTGATTGGTGTGGCGATCAACCGCGACAAGGGGCCGCTGTTCTCGCTGGAAGAACGCGTCGCCATGGTCGAGGCGGAATGTGCCCCCATCGTCGCCAAAACCGGCGGTAAGATCATCGTGCACCCGTTCGAAAACCTGCTGATCGACTGTGCCCGCGATGTCGGTGCCAGCGTGATCGTGCGCGGTTTGCGCGCGGTGGCCGATTTTGAATATGAATTTCAGATGGTTGGCATGAACCGCGCGCTCGACAGCTCGATCGAGACGGTGTTCATGATGGCCGATGCGCGGCGGCAGGCCATTGCGTCAAAACTGGTGAAAGAGATTGCACGGCTGGGGGGCGATGTGTCGAAATTCGTTCCCCCCGCCGTGCGGGATGCGTTGATCGCGCGCTATGCCCGCTAACGGGGCAGGGCGCGCGGCCCCTTAGCCGTAAACGGATTGGCGCGCGATCTTGTCGGCGTCGCCGCGATAGATGCCAAGGTCAAGCGCGATATCCAGCGGCAGCCGGGCAATTTCATTCCGGGTGATGACAAATTTGGCATAGTTGCGCAGCGCTGTCTGGGCGCGAAGGATCAGGTTTTTCATGGTTCTTCTCACATACATCTGAAAACCGGCCCCATGCCGCGTTTTCCTGCTGCCTATATCGGCCCGAATGCTTGCGCTAACAATGGCCAGAACCGTGATCCCGCCATGCGCCAGATGCATGGCTTGGCCCAGGCTAGGGTCAGGACCCATTGATTTGCTTGAGGCTGCCGTCGCTGCGTGATTCAAGGCCCCTAGCTACGGGGGTGATCATGAGCAATCTATTCTGGCTGACGGACGAGCAG
>NZ_RPEN01000157.1 GCF_003991405.1 Pseudorhodobacter sp. E13 | reverse complement strand
GGCTGTCTGCCCCTCCCCCAGACCCCCACCCCGAGGATATTTTTGAATAGATGAAGGCGGGTCAGGGTTTCGGGTGGTCGTCGTAATCGGTTTTGAGGATGCGGGCGGCATCGCCTTGCGGGTCCTCAAACTGTTTGGATTTCAGCGCCCAGAAGAAGGCTGCGAGGCCAATGCCGCCCAAAAGCAAGGACACGGGGATGAGGACGGCGAGGATTTCCATGTGGCTACCTTAGGCGTAAAGCGTTCAATGACACTGTAATCGAAGACAGCGACATCGCCAAGGCGGCCATGAGCGGGGTTGCCAGCCCTATCAGCGCCAGCGGCACGGCAATCACGTTATATCCCGCCGAGAGGCCGAAATTTTCGCGGATGCGGCGGGTGGATTGTTTGGCGATGCGCAGGGCATCGGCCACCGGGGCCATATCCTTGCCCAAGAGCACGATATCAGACGCCGTGCGGGCGGCATCCAAGGCCGACGCGGGCGAGATAGAGACATGAGCTTGTGCAAGGGCGGCGGTGTCATTTAAGCCGTCACCAATCATCAGAGCCTTTTCGCCGTTGTCTTGCAAAGCCTTTACATAGGCGACCTTTTCGGCAGGCAATTGGCCTGCGTGCCAATCGGCGATACCAAGCCGAGCCGCAAGGTCGGCAACAGGGGCCGCTGCATCGCCCGAAAGCAAGGTGATGCGCAGCCCGGCGGCGCGCATGGCGGCGATGGCGGTTTCGGCACCCGGGCGCAGGCTGTCGGCAAAGTGGAAGGCGTGGGTTTTGCCGGCGTAAGACAGGTAGGTCGCGGTTTGGGACGCAGGGGGTGCCCCTACCCATTCCGCCCGGCCAAGGCGGACGATCTGACCGTCAAGCTGTGCTTCGACGCCGTAACCCGGCACCTCATGCAGGGTTGTCAGGGTTGCGGGCAGGGCATCGGCTTTTGCCAAGGCCATCGCCAGCGGATGCGAGGATCCTTGGGCCAGCGCCACCGCCACGGACAGCGCCATTTGGGGAAGCGTGTCGAGGTTGGTAGGGCGCGGGGTGCCCATGGTCAGCGTTCCGGTTTTGTCGAAGACGACGTGATCCACCTCGGCCAGACGTTCGAGCGCGGTGCCATGTTTGACCAGAAGGCCCTTGCGGAACAGTTTACCACTCGCCGCCGTGACAACGGCAGGCACAGCAAGGCCCAAGGCGCAGGGGCAGGTGATGATGAGCACCGCCGCCGAGATATTGATGGCATAGCGCAGATCGCCGCCCGTGGCCCACATCCAATAGCCGAAGGCCGCAAAGGACAGCAGATGAACCAGCGGCGAATAGGCGCGCGCGGCACGTTCGGCGAGGCTGGTGTATTTCGTCTTGGCGCTTTCGGCCACGGCGACCAGATCAGCCATGCGATGCAGGCTGCTGTCGCGCCCTGCCGCAGTGACCTGCACCAAAAGCGGCCCCGTCAGGTTGATTTCGCCAGCGGCGACACGGGTGCCGGGGCCTGCCATGGCAGGCAGGCTTTCACCCGTGAGCAAGGAGCGATCCACCTCGGAGCGACCTTCGGTCACCACACCGTCCACCGGCATCCGCCCACCAGGGCGCACGCGCACCAGATCGCCAACCGCAAGCGCGGAAATGGCGACCGTATCTTCCACCCCGTCGCTGACCCGGATGGCGCGCGGCACCTCCAGCGCGGCGAGTTCTTCGGCAGCGGAGCGTGCCACGGCGCGGGTGCGATGATCCAGATAACGCCCGGCCAGAAGAAAGAAGGTCAGCATCACGGCGGCATCGAAATAGGCGTGATGGCCGGAATAGAACGTCTCGAACAAGCTGATCGATGAGGCAAGGATGATGGCGAGAGAGATCGGCACATCCATGCCCAGACGGCCCACGCGCAGGCTGGCCCATGCCGACTTGAAGAAGGGTTGCCCCGCAAACACCACGGTCGGCAAGGCGATCGCCGCCGAAATCCAGTGGAACATATCACGCGTGGCATCCGCCGCCCCGGACCAGACCGCGACGGACAAAAGCATGACGTTCATCATGGCAAATCCGGCCACGCCCAAGCGCATCAAAAGCTCGCGGCCTTGTCTGTCGGTTTCGGTCGCCGACAGCAGGCCGGGGTCCAGCTCATGCGCCTCATAGCCGAGGCCTGCCAGAACCGGGATCAGGCTTTCGGCGGTTATCTCTGGTTCAGCCTCGACGCTGACGCGGCGTTGGGTCAGGTTCACCCGTGCCGAATGCACACCGGGCAGCGCCTGCAAACCGTTTTCCACCGTCGACATACAGGCCGCGCAATGCGCCGTGGGCAGGGACAGCACCAGCCGTGCCTGCACCGAGCGGCTGAGTTCGGCCAAACGCTCGGCCGAGGGGGCAACAGCACAGGCAGGGCAGGCAGAAGGCGACACATGCCCCGCATCATATTCCTTGCCATCAAAGCCCGAAGCCAGTGTCATGGATCAGCCCCTTACAAGCAGGTCAATGCGTTGGCGGAAGGGGGTGCCATCGGTCGAGAACGCCTCGATCTGCATCATCCATTTCCCGGCAGGCAGATCAAGCGGAGCCACGAAAACCCCCGCCTCGCGCACGAATTCGGGGCGGCTGTCATCGCGGGCTTCGGTGGCACGGCCCACCAGAACCGTCAGGCCCGTCACCTCGGCGGGATAGCCTGCCTTGTCGGTGAAATTCAGCCGCAACTGCTTGGCCGCTGCATCATATTCGGGCACCAGCGACCAGCCCAGATCAAGCTGGGCGCTGCGGTCGGCATCAAAGGCTTGGCTGGCGACATAGGAGTTTGCCACTTCCAGCCCCGGAAATGTGGATACCGCGCGATTGGCCAACATCAGGTTGGCCCCGATGATGACCCCGAAAAACAGGGCGACAATGCCGAACACGCGCCCGCCCGTCAGCTTCACGCGGGTAAAGACAAGGCCCAGCACAATGACCACCGCGACAAGACCAAAGCAGAACAGGACTTCGGGACGGGTGATGAAGTGCAGGAAGGTCATGTTCTGCGCGTTATACATATCGGCCCCTTTGGGTTTTCGGTGTCATGGCTCAGTTTGCCTTGCCGTTAAAGATCGTATCGTGATGAACCCGGTCGGTCGCGCCGATATCTTCGACCCAGAACCGCAGGTCCGTGCGGTCAGCAAGCGCGGCCTCAGACCCCGGTTCTGCAACAACATAGACCTTTTGCGACTTTTGTTCATTGGCCGGCACGGTCACTTTCAGCTCATCCGTGCCCTCCAGCGAGATGCGCAGCGCGGCATCCGACGACAGCGAGATATGGTAATCGCGCGCCTCGCCATGCTTGTTCAGGATACGGAATTCATAGGTGTTGCGGATAGAGCCATCGGACAAGGTGACAAAGGTCGGGTTGCGCACCGGTGTCACGTTCAGATCAATCGGAGAGCGCATGAAGAGCGCAACCACAAGCGCGATCCCCACGCCTGACCACAGGGTCGTATACATGATGGTCCGGGGGCGGAAGACGTGTTTCCAGACGGATTTCGGCTCTTTGCCCGCCACTTCGGCGACTTCATCGGTCAGCGCCATGTAGCCGATCAGATCGCGCGGTTTGCCGATACGGTCCATCACATCGTTGCAGGCATCAATGCACAAGCCGCAGGTGATGCAGGCCATCTGCTGGCCGTTGCGGATATCAATCCCCATCGGGCAGACGTTGACGCAGGCCATGCAGTCGATACAATCGCCCTGCCCCGCCGCGACTTCGCCTTTTTGCAGCTTGCCGCGGGGTTCACCGCGCCAGTGGCGATAGTTGATGGTCAGCGTATCCTCATCAATCATCGCGGCCTGAATGCGCGGCCATGGGCAAGCATAGATGCAGATCTGTTCCCGGAAGAATCCGCCGAAAAAGAAGGTCGTCGCGGTCAGCACCAGAATGGTGATATAGGCAATCGGATTGGCCTGACCGGTCACAAGGTTCACCGCAAGGGTCGGCGCATCGGTGAAATAGAACACCCAAGCCCCGCCTGTCGCCACGGCGATCAACAGCCAGGCCGACCATTTCATCGCAGTTTTGCGAATTTTCTCGCCGGTCCATTTGCTGCGGTGCAGGCGCAGGCGCGCGTTGCGGTCGCCTTCGACCCAACGCTCCACCAGAATGAAAAGATCGGTCCACACCGTTTGCGGGCATGCATAGCCGCACCACACACGCCCCGCCGCCGAGGTGAACAGGAACAAGCCCAGCCCCGCCATGATCAGCAGGCCCGCGACAAAGTAAAACTCATGCGGCCAAATCTCGATCATGAAGAAAAAGAATCGGCGGTTGGCCATATCCACCAAGACGGCCTGATCGGGCAGGCTTGGCCCACGATCCCATCTGATCCATGGCGTGATGTAGTAAATGCCCAGCGTAAACGCCATGATCCACCACTTCAGCGTGCGGAACGCGCCCTTCACGCGGCGCGGAAAGATCGGCTCGCGTTTGGCATACAGGCTTTTGGGTTCGGTATCTGGGCTGGTCACGGCATATCTCCGGCATCAATTCTGCCACTGGTATCTGGTAACAGGGCATAGATCGCTTTGATATGCATCAAATAGGTATCGCCGAGTCATGTTTTGACCGCGACAACTGCGCGCAGTTCACTGAATTTTCGGGAAAATCAGGCCGCCGACACCCCGGAGGAAACGCGCGAACATGGAAACGGGGCATCGGCGGCCGGTCGCCAAGCGGCGGCAGAATCACTTTGCACCGGTTGGGGCGCGGCTGCATTGACGCAAGTCAAGCGATGGGAAAAACCTGCCGCCGCGCCCATTGCGCAAAGGCTTTGGCGGGGGGGCGCAACACCCCTGCGGGCGTGACCAGAAAATAGCCTTCCCGCTCATCATCCTCGACCACCACATGCAGGCGGCCAGCGGCGATATCGGCCTCGACAAAGGCGCGGGCGGTCACGGCCACACCCTGCCCTGCGCGCGCCGCCTCTAGCATCAGATTGCCGGGAAGCGAGGTCAGGCCAAAGCGCGCGCCACGTTCCACCCCGTATTTTTCCAGAAACGCGGTGGCCTCGCTGGTGCCAAGCTCTTGCAACCACGGCAAATCTGCAAGGTCGGCAACCGACCCCACCGCCGCAGGCGCGATCAGGGACGGGGCGGCAACCGCAACGATGGAGGAGGAGACAAGCAGCCGCGCCTCGGTGCCCGGCCAGCTTCCATTGCCATAGCGAAAGGCTATATCGGCACCTTCGGGGCCAAGCTGGCGCAGATCCGGGGTAGGGTCGATCACCAGATCAATGCCCGGATGATGGCTGCGAAAATCGGCCAGACGCGGCATCAGCCACCCGATCGCGAAAGAGGGCGTGGTGGTGATATGCAGCGCGCGGTTGGCATCTGCCCCGGTCAGGCTGGCGGCAAGCTCCGCCACATTGCCAAAGGCCAGCAAGGCGGCATCGGCCAGCATCCGGCCTTGGGCGGTCAACACCAACTCGCGCCCCGCACGCGACACAAGCGCAAGGCCCATGTGCTGTTCCAGCGCGCGAATTTGCTGGCTGATCGCGGCATGGGTCACACCCGTTGCAGCCCCGGCCTGCGCCACCGACCCGGCCTCGGCAAAGGCGGCAAAGGCCTTGAGCGCATTGAGCGGCGGCAGATCACGCCAGTTTTTCATGTAATATTTCCTTACATGGCAAGAATCTTGATGGCGTGAGTTTTGCTGCTTTCAGGTCTATTTTCAAGAGTATGAAACGAGAAAAGGAGAATAGCCATGCTAGGAATACTTGCACAAAGCCTGATGATCGCAACCCGCACCGAAAACACGGTCTGGGCAAGGGATGCCAAGCCAGAGGCAGCAAAGCGCAGCGCGGATCAGTATTTTTGGCGCGGCCGCAAATGGCGGCAGATTGATCTGGACAAGCTGTAAGCCTAGGCAAGCACGCGCGCCACGCGGCGGCGCAAGGCTGGCAGCACCTCGGCCTCGAACCACGGGTTTTGCTTTAGCCAACGGTTGTTGCGCGGGCTGGGGTGGGGCAAAACCTGCGCTGGCCCCTCGGCCCGCACCAGCGCGGCGATGGGCAAATGTTTGGACTGCGGCAGGTGCCAATTGATCGCATAGCGGCCAATCACCAACGCCAGCGCCAGATCGGGCATCGCGCTCAGCACTTGGTCCCGCCACAGCGGCGCACATTCCGGGCGCGGCGGGGCATCGCCGCCTGTGCCCGTGCCGGGAAAGCAAAACCCCATCGGCACAATGGCCACCTTCGTGGCGTCGTAAAACGTCGCCCGGTCTAGCCCCAACCAATCGCGCAAACGATTGCCCGAGGGGTCATCGAATGGGATGCCCTTGGCATGGGTGATGCGCCCCGGCGCTTGGCCCGCAATCAGCAGGCGCGCGCCTGCGCTGGCCTGAAGCAAAGGGCGCGGCCCCAAGGGCAGGCCCGCACAGACCTGACAGGCCCGAACTTTTGTCAGCAGATCCTGCATCCCGCCCCCCTTTCGCCTCCATCCAAACAAAAAAGACCCCCCAGCGCAAACCGGGGGGCCCCATTTTCTTCAGAGGTCAGGCTTATTCGCCGCCGCCCAAACCGTGGACATAGAGCGCAACCGCACGAATATCCGCTTCGGAGAGGCGCGTGTTCCAGTTCGGCATCACGCCCGCCCGCGAATAGGTGATCGTATGGGTCAGGGCCGCCACGTCACCGCCATAGAGCCAGATCGCATCAGTCAGGTTCGGCGCACCCAGATCGCGGTTCCCTGTGCCGTCTTCCATATGGCAAGCGGCGCAGTTTTCCTCGAACACAACGGCACCGGCTGCGGCCAGCATTGCATCATGCTCTTGCCCCGAAATCGCGCGCACATGCTGAACGACTTCGTCGATTTGCGGCTTTTCCAGCAGCTCATCCACGCCAAAACGCGGCATGTCCGAGATGCGGGCATCTTCGTCGGTGGTGTTGCGGATACCGTGGGTGATCGTGGTGTGGATCGCCTCGATATCGCCACCCCAGATCCAGTCATCATCCAGCAGGTTCGGATAGCCCGAAGCCTGCACCCCAGCCGCACCCGAACCGTGGCACTGTGCGCACCAGGTGCGGAACACAGCAGCACCGGCATTGTTCGCAAAGCCCGAAAGTTCGGGGTCGGCGGAAATCTCGGTCAGCTCTGCCGCTTCCAGCTTGGCGCGGATCGGGGCGTTACGGTCCGAAAACTCCTGAATCTCAGCCGCGACATCGGCGCGGGTGGACGCGCCAAGCAGGCCCGGCGTTGCCCGGCTGATCATCGGCCAAGCAGGGTAAGCGATGGAATAGACCAGCGCCCAAGCGATACAGGCGTAGAATGTCCACAACCACCAGCGCGGCATCGGGTTGTCAAACTCTTCAATCCCATCCCAAGAGTGACCGGTTGTGTTCGGATCACCTTCTTGGTGGTTTTTTGCTTTCTTACTCATGTCCGCGCCTCCTCGGAACGGCCCGCAGTATCGGCGGGTTTGTCATCATTGCGAAAGATGGATGCGGCGATGTCATCGTGGACGGGGCGGCTGCCGGGCCGGAAGGCCCAAAGCACCACACCCACGAACACCGAAGTCAGAAAGATCAGCATCCAGCTGTCAGCGAATTCACGCAACAGGCTATAGGTTTCCATGGCGTGCCCCCTTACCGGCTTGCGTCAGGCTGGAAGGTCGAGAAATCAACCATCGTGCCCAACACCTGCAAATAGGCGACCAGTGCATCCATTTCGGTCAGCGCAGGCGTGCCGTCATAGTTGCGCACCGTGGCTTTGCCATAGCGTTCGACCAAGCCATCATAATCGCTGTCAGGATCGGCCTGCGCTTTGAAATCGGCAACCGCATTTTCCATCATCTCGTCGGTGTAAGGCACACCCACGACACGATGCACTTTCATGCTGTCCTCGATATACCTGCCGTCGATGATCTTGTTGGTCAGGAAGCCATATTTCGGCATCACGGATTCCGGCACAACCGATTGCGGGTTGGTCAGGTGGTCCACATGCCACGCGTCCGAATACCGTTCACCCACGCGGGCAAGATCGGGGCCGGTGCGCTTGGACCCCCATTGGAACGGGTGGTCATACATGGATTCGGCTGCAAGGCTGTAATGGCCATAGCGTTCCACCTCGTCGCGCATCGGGCGGATCATCTGGCTGTGGCAGACGTAGCACCCTTCGCGGACGTAGATATCCCGCCCCGCCAGTTCCAGAGGCGTGTAGGGGCGAACCCCTTCCACCTTTTCAATCGTGTTCTCCAGATAGAACAGCGGCACGATTTGCACCAAACCGCCGATGGTCACGACCAGGAAGGACAGAACCAGAAGCAGGGTCGCGTTGGTCTCGATGACCTTGTGTTTGTCAAGAAAAGCCATTGTTCCCTCTCCTTATTCGGCCGGAACGAACGCGTTGTCACTGGCCTTTTCAGGCTGTGCTTTCACGGTCATCCACAGGTTGTAGCACATGATCAGCGCACCGGTCAGGAACATCGTCCCACCCAAGCCACGAACCACATACATCGGGAATTTTGCAGACACGGTATCGGCAAAAGCATTCACGAGGAACCCGTTTGCATCGACTTCGCGCCACATCAGGCCTTCCATGATGCCCGTGACCCACATCGAGGAAGCGTAAAGCACGATCCCGATAGTGGCGAGCCAGAAGTGCCAGGACACCAGCTTCAGGCTATACAGCCCCGAACGGTTCCACAGTTTCGGCGTCAGGTAATACAGCGCGCCAAAGGTGATCATGCCGTTCCAGCCCAGCGCACCGGAATGCACATGGCCGATGGTCCAGTCTGTATAATGGCTCAGGCTGTTCACCGCTTTGATCGACATCATCGGCCCTTCAAAGGTCGACATCCCGTAAAAGCCGATGGACACAACCATCATCCGGATGATCGGGTCGGTGCGCAGCTTGTCCCATGCGCCCGACAGCGTCATCAGACCGTTGATCATACCACCCCAGCTTGGCATCCACAGCATGATCGAAAAGACCATCCCAAGGGTCGATGCCCAATCCGGCAGCGCGGTATAATGCAGGTGGTGCGGACCCGCCCAGATATACAGGAAGATCAGCGCCCAGAAGTGGATGATCGACAGCTTATAGCTGAACACAGGGCGCTCTGCCTGTTTCGGCACAAAGTAATACATCATCCCAAGGAAGCCCGCGGTCAGGAAGAAGCCCACGGCGTTGTGGCCATACCACCACTGCACCATCGCATCCTGCACGCCCGAGAACACCTGAACCGATTTGGAGCCAAAGACAGACACCGGCACCGAAAGGTTGTTGAACACATGCAGCATCGCCACGGTGATGATGAAGGACAGATAGAACCAGTTGGCCACATAGATATGCGGCTCTTTACGCTTGAGCAGCGTGCCAAGGAAGGCGGCCAGATAGGCCAGCCAAACCACAGTCAACCACAGATCAACATACCATTCCGGTTCGGCATATTCCTTGGATTGTGTGGCACCCAGCAAATAGCCGGTCGCGGCCAGAACGATCACAAGCTGATAGCCCCAGAACACGAACCAACCCAAATTGCCGCCCCACAGGCGCGCGGCACTGGTGCGCTGCACGACATAGAAGGAACTCGCGATCAGCGCGTTACCGCCAAAGGCAAAGATAACAGCCGAGGTGTGCAGCGGCCGCAGACGGCCGAAGTTGGCAAAGCCCTGCGCCCATTCAAAGTTGAGGCTTGGGAATGCAAGCTGGAACGCGATGAACACGCCCACCAAAAATCCCACAACACCCCAAAAGGCGGTTGCAATCACGCCAGCGCGCACCACGCCGTCGAAATATTCATTTTGTGGCGTTGCCAGTTTCGGCTCGTCCACGCGGCGCACGGACCACAAGAACAGCCCCCCCGCCACAAGCATTATCGTCAGTGCATTGACCAGATAGGCCGGATCGCGCGCATAATTGGCGCCGATCGCGGCCAAAACCGTGATCAGACCCAGCGCAATCAGTTTGAAGTAATCCCACATTTCGCGTCCCTTCGTCTTCTCCCAGTCCAAATCAGGATTCGGCCGGGCATTCGTTGACAGCCTGCTTTTGAACGTCCGCCAGTGATAGCGCCTTGATCCATGTCAAGAAATCGCAGCCATCTTATTGACCGGGATCAAGGCAACAACCTTTGGGTGATCTTATGCTCGACTAATCTGATAAGCAGGAGAATTCCGACATGGCTTACAAATCGTTACTCACAATCTGTGCCGACCCTACACGCGCACCACAAACCTTCGCAAGTGCAGCATCATTGGCAATGGCGCAGGATGGACATCTTGACGCGCTTGCCCTTGGGGTTGATCGGACGCAGGTCGGTTATTCCTATGTTGGGGCCAGTGCCGCCATCATCCAAATCTCGCAGGAACGCGCGACATCCGATGTCAAAGCGGTGGAAGCCGCGATCCGTGCGGCAGCCGATCAGTTCGGCCCTTCCCTGCGCTGGTCCTCCGAAGGGGCCTTGGCGATGATCGGGGGGCTTGCTGATCTTGTGGCGCTTCGATCGCGCTTTGCGGATCTGGTGGTTTTGGCAAAACCATACGGCGACAAGCACAGCGACGAAGAAGAGGCCATCGTCGAAGCCGCCATGTTCGAAGGGCAATCCCCGGTTCTGGTGCTGCCCGATGCACCGATTGACGGGGCCAATATCGGCAAACGGATCGTGATTGCCTGGAACCAAAGCCGCGAGGCAATGAACGCCATCCGCCGCGCCCTGCCCTTCCTGAAAAAGGCCGATCAGGTCTGGATCACCATCATCGACCCGCCACAGCACGGCGCCGAACGCTCGGACCCCGGTGGCGCGCTGTGCCAGATGCTTGTGCGCCATGGTGTAAAGGCCGAGGTGTCCGTGCTGGCCCGCACCATGCCGCGCATCTCGGATGTGCTGGCGCGCCATGTGCGCGATGTGGATGCCGATATGCTGGTGATGGGGGCCTACGGTCATTCCCGCTTTCGCGAGGCGATTTTGGGGGGTGCGACGCGCCATATGCTTGAAGGGGCAGAAATCCCGGTCTTTATGGCGCATTGACCGAATGCAAAGCACCGCGCCCCGTCAACAGACAGGGCGCGGCTTTCGTCTGGCAGGCGAGGGGCCTTACTTCACATAGTCAGGCATCGCTTCCAATTGCTCTTTGGTCTGCGAGACATAGACGCGGATATCGTCACCGTTGTCCGACCGCAGGATGCTGAGTTCCGAGAGGCTCAGGGCCACCGGCTTTTCGCCAAGGCCAAGGAAACCGCCCACATCTACCACCGCTTCGGTGATCTGGCCATCAGCGCCAAGGATCAGGCTGCCCACCTCGCCAATATCGGCATCGGTCGCATCATAGACCCGCGCACCCGTCAGCTTTTCGGCCGTCAGCACGTCCGGCTCTGCGGCAACATAGCCATCCCGCGTGACCATCATGCCCGGCGTCATATCGGTGCTGGCCGGGGCCTCTGCCACGGTGGTTTGCCCGCTGATAATCTCGGCATCGGTTTTCATATCGGTGCCGGGCATCCGCGAATAGGCCGGGGCCTCTTGCAACATCGCATCGGCGGCGGTCATCACCAGAAAGAAATCATCCGGGTCTTCGCCCGTGGCGTCATCGGACACAAAGCGGATCGCATCCATGTTCACCGCAACCTGACGTTCACCCATACCAAGGAACCCACCGATATCGACCAAAACAGCATCCACCGTGCCTTCGCGCGACAAGATCACATCGTTGATTTCGCCAATGTCATCCCAATCGGTCTGAAGCCCTGCCACACCCGGCCCAGCCAGTTCGGTTTCCGCAGCATAGACCCGCATACCGATAAAATCAGAGGCGTAAACCTCGCCAGCAACGGCTTCGGTGCGGAAGGGGCTGGCGTCTTGTGCCTGTGCGGCAATCGCAGAAAATGCCACGACCGCAGTCGAGATCATAAGATTTTTCATCATATTTCTCCGTAGGTTAGATTTTTCAGTGCAGCTTTCGCACTCTGCCCTATCAACCCCGCAGCCCGGTGATCGGTTCCACAAAAAAGCGAAGGGCACAGGAAACCCGCACGGGCGGCCAATCGCCGCCGATTTTGGGTGCGAAAGCCAAAACTGCCCCTATGCTGTGCCCGAACATTTCGAATAACAGGCGGTGGCATGACCGAATTCATCGAAACCCAAGCGGCGCTTTTGGCGCTTTACGGCACACCGGGCGAGGCGGCGCAGCGCAAGGTCATGCACCGCCTGATCCCGACCTATCGCGCCTTTTTGGAGCGTGCGCGCTTTTGCGTGCTGACGACGGTTGGCCCATCCGGCACCGATGGCACCCCGCGCGGAGATGAGGGGCCGGTGGTCACAATCCTTGACGATACCACCCTTGCGTTGCCCGATTGGCGCGGCAATGACCGCATCGACAGCCTGACCAATATCATCGCCGATGGCCGCGTCAGCCTGATGTTTCTGGTCAATGGGTCCACCAATGCGATGCGCGTCAATGGCACCGCCAAGCTGACCGCCGATGACAGCCTGCGCGACCGTTTCGCCCGTGGAAAGGACCGCCCGCGCACCGTCATCGTGATCTCCATCGCCGAGGTTTACCCGCAATGCGCCCGCGCGATTCTGCGTTCCGCCCTGTGGACCGGGGGCGACCAATCCGCAGGCCTGCCCAGCATTGGCGATATGTTGACCGAGGTTACCTCTGGCACCTTCGACGGCGCGGCCTATGATGCCGAATGGCCCGGCCGGGCCGCAAAGACCATGTGGTAAGGAATTTTCATGCCCATCTACCTCATTCGCCACGGCCAATCAGAATTCAACGCCGCCCATGCGGGTGGCGGCCCCGACCCGATGATCTTTGACGCGCCCCTGACCGATTTGGGCAAGCAGCAGGCGCTGGCCGCCCGCGAACAGGCCGCAACGCTGGGTATTCAGCAAGTGATCTGTACACCACTGACCCGCGCGATCCAAACCGCCAAGATCATCTTTGACGGTATCGCGCCGATTACCGTCTCGCTTGGCCCGGTCGAACACCTGTCGCATAGCTGCGACATGGGCCGCAGCCCCGAATTGCTGGCCGCCGAATTCCCCGATCTGCGGTTTGACCACTTGCCCCCCGTCTGGTGGCATGACGGCCCAAAAAACGCCAATGGCGTGCCAGAGGAGCCGGAACACCTGTTCCACGCCCGCATCGCCCGTTTCCGTGAGACGTTGCCAAGCCTTCACCCACGCCCTTTGGCAATTGTCGGCCATTGCAACACATTCCGCTCCCTCGCGGGGGTCGAAATGCGCAACTGCGAGATTCACCGCTATCAATAGCCATGACGCCTTAGCTTCAGGCCAGTTTCAGCGCCACAATACCCGCAACGATCAAGGCGATGCCGGTGATGCGCAACATATTCGCTGGCTCTGCGAACAGAAATATCGCCAAAACGGCGGTGCCAACCGTGCCTATCCCGACCCACACCGCATAAGCCGTGCCCACGGGCAAGGTTTTCATCGCGTAGCTCAGCAACCAGAAACTCGCCGCAGCGCCCAGCAAGGTCAGAACCGAGGGCACCAGCTTGGTGAACCCATCCGAATATTTCAGGCCCAGCGCCCAGCCAACCTCAAACAGGCCAGCAAGCACAAGGGCGGGCCATGCGCTTCCCATGGCCTAGGCAGCAAGCCCTTTGGAGCCCATGTCGATGAATTTCTTACGACGATCCTTGATCAGCGCATCCGGCTTCATGCCCGACAGTTCGGCCAACATCGTCTCTATCACCTTGCCAACCGCCGCGATGGATTGCTTGCGATCCCGCTGCGCACCGCCCAAAGGCTCGGTGACGATCCGGTCAATCACCCCCAGCTTTTGCAAATCTTGCGCGGTCAGGCGCAACGCCTCTGCCGCTTCGCGCATTTTCTCGGCATCTTTCCACAGAATACTGGCACACCCTTCCGGGCTGATGACGGAATAAACCGAATGTTCCAACATCGCGATGCGGTTCGCCGTCGCAAAGGCCACCGCCCCGCCTGATCCGCCTTCGCCAATGACGATAGACACCAGCGGCACGCCGATCTCCAGACATTTCTGGGTCGATCGCGCAATCGCCTCGGACTGCCCGCGTTCTTCCGCACCCTTTCCGGGATAGGCGCCGGGCGTATCCACCAAGGTCACAACCGGCAGGCCAAAGCGATGCGCCATATCCATCAGCCGCACGGCCTTGCGATAGCCCTCGGGCCGCGCCATACCGAAATTCCGCTCAATCCGGGTTTTGGTGTCGTTGCCCTTTTCATGGCCAATCACCATCACCGGCTTGTCGTTAAAGCGCGCCAAACCGCCCATCACCGCATGGTCATCGGCAAAATTGCGATCGCCTGCCAAAGGGGTATATTCGGTGAACAGCGCGTCGATGTAATCTTTGCAATGGGGCCGGTCCGGGTGGCGGGCCACAAGGCATTTCTGCCAAGGCGACAGGTTCTTATAAAGATCGCGCAGCATGGTCGCCGCCTTGGCATCCAGCGCCGCAGCTTCCTTCTCTACATCCATCTGTTTGTTCGCACGCGCCATCGCGCGCAGCTCCTCGGCCTTGCCTTCGATCTCGGCCAACGGCTTTTCAAACTCAAGATAGTTCATCGCAAACTCCCCAAAGGACCTCCGCGTATATGACGCGCGCACAGGCCGATTGCAACTCAGCAAGATTTGCAAAAGCATCATAGGCCATAAGAAACAAGCAAATCACAAAGGAAAACCGCATGGCAGGCGAATACGAAGCACGCATGAGCCGGGTGCAAACCTACATCCACGATCATCCGGCGGGTGATCTGTCGCTGGATCATCTGGCCGATATAGCCGCCTTGTCGCGCTTTCACTTCCAGCGCACCTATCGGCTGCTGACAGGTGAAACCGCAGCCCAGGCCGTGCGCCGTATCCGTATGCATCGCGCTTCGGTGGCGCTGATCCACAGCAATGCCCCGCTGCACGAGATCGCGCGCGCCGTGGGCTATCCCAATCTTGCCAGCTTCAGCCGCGTGTTTTCCGAAACCTTCGGCACACCCCCCAGCGCATTTCGCAACTCCGGCACGCAGCCCGCGCCCAGCGTGGTAAAACCCAACCTCACCCCGAAAGGCACCGCCATGTTCCCCATCAGCATCCGCATCGAACCCGCCCGCCACCTTGCCGCGATCCCGCATAAAGGCGATTACCAACTGATCAGCCGCAACTTCGAAAAACTCTTCACCACTCTGGCCATTCGCGGTCAGATGCAGCAGACCGGCGCGATGATCGGCATCTATCTCGACGACCCGGAAAGCACCGCCACCAAGGACCTGCGCTCCCTCGCCGCCGTTGAATTTCCCGCAGATGCAGACCTCGCGCCACCGATTGAACGCGCCACCCTGCCCGCAGGGCGCCACGCTGTTCTGCGGTTCAAGGGCCCCTACACAGGGCTTCCCGCGGGCTACAGCCAACTCTTCCGCGAATGGCTCCCCCAGTCCAATGAAGAGCCCGGCGATTCGCCTGCGTTCGAGCTTTACCTCAACAACCCGCGCGAAACCCCGCCCGAAGATCTGCTGACCGAAATCTGCCTCCCCCTCAAATGACCCCGCTTTCTTTTCGGCAAAAATATCCTCGGGGGGTCGGCTTTGGCGTAACGCCAAAGCCGTTTGGGGGGCAGACAGCCCCCCGCCCTGCCAACCAATAAGCCGCACAGGCCACTCAGGCTTTCTTCCTGCGCCAAACCGTGCCAGTTTGGGAAAACGCAACGCAAAGGCACCGCAATGCTCATCGTTCAATGGCTTCGCGCCCTGCGCCGCAAACCTGCGGCCAGCTTGCATGAAACGCCCCCAGACCAGACCAGCCTGACCGCTGCGGACGATCATATCCGTGCAGAACATGCCGCGTTATATGAAGAAGCGCGCGCCAATTGGCAGCCCAACCAAGCCTTTATCGACAACGGCGTCCGCATGCATATTGCCGCCAACGATCCCGCCTTTCCCGCCAAACGCGAAGCTGCTGTCAAAGCGATCACCGCCGCGATGGACAAGGTCGCACAGGCGCATGGCCTGACCAAAAAGGCGAAATCCTGGGCCAAAAGCGGCCCGCTCGGCACCGTCTCCATGCATTTGCAGCGCAGCCGCTACGGGTTCGAATGCTACATCAACCTTGGTTTTCAGCCGCTTTCCGAGGCAAGCCATGGCCCTTGGGCACAGGATGATTTTGTGCGCCTCGGCCGCTTTTTCCCAACCGATCTGACGGCCTCCGGTGAACCCGGCGCATTGATCTATCTGGATGTGCATGAAGATACTGCTGCCCTGACGGGTCCGATGCAGGTGCTGGAAAGCAGGGCCCTGCCTTGGCTTCTGGCCCATCTGGAAAACCCGGACGCCTGGCGCGCGCCTTTCCTGACAGGCCCCGCCGCGTTGGATTGATCACCTCAGCCGCAGCCCCGGCTTAGCCAAACAGCGCGGCAAACCCCAAATCCGCAACCACCGTGACCTTGCGCCCCGCCACCGCCAGCAACAGCAGCACCGTCAGCCCCATAATCAGGCAAAGCCGACCCACGGGCAGGCGCCTTCGATCTTTCGGAATGTCGAGCCATTTGTCCATCATTCGGCTTTTACACCGATTTCATGAACAAAAAGCCCATTTTCCAAGATAAAACGCGCAACAAGCCGTTTCCCATCGGGAAACGACCGCAGATGCCCCTTGTATGCCCCGCCTCAGGGTTTGCCCGGTGCCTTGAAGAATGGGCGGTTTTGCGACCGCGCGTCAGAGCCGCCAGCCTCCGAACTCAGGAAACGGATGCTGGATGTCTTGACCTTTGGCTTTAACACAACCGCACAGCCAAACAGGCCAAGCCGGGATTCTCGCTCTGCGGCAGAACATTTTTCGTATTGAGCGTTGCGCGTGCTGACGATGTTCGGTGCGTCTGGTTCGGCCTGCGCCTTGTAATGCAGGCTCATCACGATACACAGGCTCATCACGCCCAAAGCCAGCACAATGCGCTTAATTCCGTCAATCCGGTCTTTCCAATTGCCTGACATAATCGTACCACCTTTCGCAACTCATCCGCATAAGATATGCGAAATCTGTCTAAAATTGGGGCAAACCGGGGCTTTCCTCGGCCACTGCCTTCCTGCTGCACGAGAAAGGGGCCTGCCATGAAATTCACCTTGTCCTGGCTCAAGGATCATCTGGAAACCACCGCCACGCTGGACGATATTCTGTTCGCCCTGACCGATCTGGGGCATGAGGTGGAAGGCGTGGAAAACCCCGCTGATACGCTGGGCGCTTTCCGCATCTGCCGGGTGATCGAGGCTGTGCAGCACCCCAATGCCGACCGCTTGCGCCTGTGCCGGGTGGAAACCTTTCCAAACGGCCCCGGCACCGCCGCAGAAGAGGTGCAAGTGGTTTGTGGCGCACCCAATGCCCGCACCGGGCTGGTCGGCGTGTTTGCGCCCGTGGGCACCCATGTTCCGGGCACCGGGGTCGATCTGAAACCCGGCAATATCCGTGGCGTCGACAGCAACGGGATGCTGTGTTCCGAACGCGAATTGATGCTCTCGGACGATCATGACGGCATCATCGACCTGCCCGCAGATGCGCCTTTAGGCGCGCGTTTCATTGATTATCGCGGCCTCAATGACCCGATGATCTATGTGAAAATCACCCCCAACCGCCCCGATGGGCTTGGCGTGCGCGGTTTGGCGCGGGATCTGGCGGCGCGTGGCCTTGGCACGCTCAAGCCATTGGAAACACCTGAAATCGCAGGCAGCTTCCCCTGCCCGATCAGCATCGAGATCGACGCCGATCTGAAAACCAAGGCAGCACCGCATTTCACCGGGCGCCTGATCCGCGGCGTCAAGAATGGCCCGTCGCCGAAATGGATGCAGGCGCGCCTGCGGGCCATCGGCTTGCGGCCAATCTCGGCGCTGGTGGATATTACCAACTATTTCACCATCGGCCTGAACCGCCCTTTGCATGTGTTTGACGCTGGCAAGGTTGTGGGCAATCTGCACATCCGCCCGGCGACCGAAGGCGAAACCCTTCTGGCGCTGGATGGCAAAACCTATGCGCTGCGCCCCGGCCAGATGGTCATCGCCGATGACAACGGCCCCGAATCCCTTGCCGGGATCATGGGCGGCGAACATTCGGGCTGCACCGAAGACACCACCGATGTGTTCCTCGAATCCGCTTGGTGGGACCCGATCACCATCGCCACCACAGGCCGCGCGCTGAAAATCAACTCGGACGCGCGCTATCGCTTTGAACGCGGCGTAGACCCGGCCTTCACCTTGCCCGGCCTGCATCTGGCCACCCAGATGATCCTTGATCTGTGCGGCGGCGAGGCCTCGGCCATCGTGGTCGATGGTGCAGCCATCAACACCACCCGCCGGTATAAGTTCAACGCCGCGCGCACCGGATCGCTTGTCGGCATGGATATCCCCGAAGCCGTGCAGCGCCAGACCCTGACCGCCTTGGGCTTCACGCTGGAGGGCACGCAGGCGACCCCGCCGTCATGGCGCCCCGATGTGCAGGGAGAGGCCGATCTTGTTGAGGAAATCGCGCGGGTCGCCTCGCTGTCCAAACTGGTGGGCAAACCTTTGCCGCGCACTCAGGCGGGTGTGCCTGCCCCGATTTTGACGGCTACGCAAATCCGCGAACGCGCGGCGCGGCGCACTTTGGCCACACTGGGGTATAATGAATGTGTGACCTACAGTTTCATCGACCAGACTTCTGCCAGTTTGTTCGGTGGCGGCAGCGATGCGGTGCGCGTCGACAACCCGATTTCGTCGGAAATGTCGCATCTGCGCCCCGATCTGTTGCCCGGCCTGCTGCGCGCTGCGGCCCGCAATCAGGCCCGCGGTTTCATGGACTTGTCGCTGGCCGAGGTTGGGCCCGCGTTTTCGGGCGGCGAACCGGGTGAACAACACACCCAAGCCGCAGGGATTCTGGTTGGCCATGTCGCCCCGCGCGATCCCTACGGCTCGCGCCGCCCCGCCGATATCTATGATGCCAAGGCCGATGCCGAAGCTGTTCTGGCCGCCCTTGGTGCCCCTGCCCGCGCGCAGATCAACCGCAAGGTTCCGGCGTGGTTCCATCCCGGCCGCGCAGGCACGATTGCGCTGGGGCCGAACACACTTGCCACCTATGGTGAAATTCACCCCAAGATCGTGGCCGAGCTGGACCTGAAAGGCCCCGTAATGGGCTTTACCGTCTATCCCGCCAATGTCCCGCAACCAAAGACAAAAACCACCATGCGCCCTGCCCTGACCCTAAGTGGCCTGCAAGCGGTGGAGCGTGATTTCGCCTTTGTCGTCGATACCGGGGTAGAGGCGCTAATCGCGCTGAACGCAGCGCAAGGGGCTGACAAAGCGCTGATCGAAAGCGTGCGCCTGTTTGACCAGTTCACCGGCGAGAAAGCCGAGGCGCAAATGGGCGCGGGTAAGAAATCCATCGCGCTGACCGTGCGGTTGCAACCGACCACCGCCACCCTGACCGACAAAGAGATTGAGGCCGTTTCCGCGAAGATCATCGAAAAGGTCAGCAAAGCCACAGGCGGCACCCTGCGCGGCTAAGCCATCCGGACAGGAAGCAAAAACGGGGGTGGCCGCAGGGCCGCCCCTTTTTACTGGCCGCGGCTTATCACCACCCGATAAAATCCCGGATCAAGGTTACCAATTGGAAAGGAATTTTCCGTAGCTATGGGGGCAAGGGCAGAACGCCCGCAAGCGGTGGGAGCCCTTATGCTGACCTGTCTACGTTTTCGCATCGTGCTAATGGTGGCTGTTTTCTCACAGGTCTGGTTTGCCGCTTCCGCCTCGCCCTCGCAGCAATGCGATCAGGCCGCGCGCTATGCGGCGGCTGAAACCGGGGTGCCACTTTCAATCCTGCGGGCGCTGACATTGGCAGAAACCGGCCGGAAACCTTCGGCCAACGCGCCCTTCGGGCCTTGGCCTTGGTCGGTTCACGCCGGCGGACAAGGTTATTGGTTTGACGACGCTGAAACTGCCCTGCGGTTTATCAACACAAAGCGCGCCGAAGGTCTGACCAATATTGATGTCGGGTGCTTTCAGCTTAACCTGCATTGGCATGCCAAAGGGTTCAGCGACCTTGCGGCAATGATGTCGCCGAAGGAAAACGCGCTCTATGCCGCGCAATTTGTGCACGCGTTGTATGAAGAAACCGGCGATTGGCGCCGCGCTGTTGGCCACTACCATTCGCGCACCCAAAGCAAGGCCGAAACCTATGTCGCGCGGCTGGAAACACTTTACAACCGCTATATCGGCACCCAACCCGCAGCCCCGCAACCCAGCCCCCCAGAGCAACGCCCCACCCCGCAGGTGAGCGAACGGTATGGTCTTGTTTCCGCACGCGCGCCTCTGGTGCAGTTTTCGCGCAAATCCGGTCCGATCATCGGGGGGCTGAAATGAAATCCCTTTCAATGCGGACGATTTTTCAACCGACCATCCTGCTGGCATTGGCCCTGATGGCCGTGATCGTAATGATGGTTTTGCCGGTGCCCGCATGGATGCTGGATATCGGGCTGGCACTGTCCTTTGCGCTGGCAATCCTGATGTTCACGGTCACGCTTTTCATCCAACGCCCGTTGGAGTTTTCGGCCTTCCCGACCATCCTTCTGGCCTCTTTGATGCTTCGGCTGTCGCTGAACGTCTCCTCAACCAAGCTGATCATCGGGCAGGGCCATACCGGCACGGATGCCGCTGGCGATGTGATCCAGGGCTTTGCCAATTTCATCATGGGCGGGTCAGTTCTGCTGGGCGTGGTGATTTTCTGCGTTCTGCTCATCGTGAATTTCGTTGTGATCACCAAAGGCGCGGGCCGTATGGCCGAGGTGGGCGCGCGCTTCGCCTTGGATGGGATGCCCGGCAAACAGCTTGCGATTGACAGCGATATGTCTGCTGGCGCGATCGACCATGCCGAGGCAAAGGCGCGGCGCGAAAACGAACTTGCGGAAACGAATTTTTTTGGCTCTCTGGATGGGGCCTCAAAATTCGTCAAAGGCGATGCGGTCGCGGGCCTGCTGATCACCCTGCTAAACATTGTCATGGGGCTGATCATCGGCACTTTGGTGCATGGGATGCCGCTGGGCCTTGCCTTTGAAACCTATGCCATTCTGACCATCGGTGATGGGCTTGTCAGCCAGATCCCGGCGGTTGTCATTTCTATCGCCGCGGCCTTGCTTCTGGCGCGGGGTGGGGCGACCGGGGCGGCAGATGTGTCGTTCTTTGCGCAGCTCGGTCGCTATCCCGGCGCGCTGGCCACGGTCGCGCTGCTGATGGCGCTGTTCGCGCTGGTGCCGGGGCTTCCTTTCCTGCCCTTCATGATCGGCGCGCTTATCCTCGGCGGCACGGCCTATTGGGTGGCCGGTGATGCCGCGCGCAAAGCCATTGAACCGGAGGAGGAGGCCCCCGCCCCTGTCGAACGCCGCATCGGTGATGTGCTGGATTTTGATGATATCCATATCGAATTTGCGCCTGATCTGGTCTCGATGGTGTTGGACCCCGCGACTGGCCTTGATACGCGCATCCAGAATATGCGCAACCATATCGCGAGTGCCTTCGGGCTGATCCTGCCGGAAATCCGGCTGACGGATGAAGCGTCTTTGCCACCCGGCTCTTACCGGATCCGCCTGCAAGGGGTTGAACAGGTGCGCGACCGCCTGATGCCAGACCGCGTGCTTGCGCTTTTGGCAGATGGCCTGCCGCCCCCCGATGGGATTGAGGTGCGCGAACCTGTCTATGGTGCCCCCGCAAGATGGATTCCCCCGGATTCCCAAGAAGACGTGTCGATCATGGGCTTCACCGTCGTCTCACCGACCGAGGTGCTGGCGACACATCTGCTGGAGGTTCTGAAAAGCAATCTTTCGCGCCTGCTCACCTTGCGCGGATTGCGCAAGCTATTGGATGAATTCGCAAATCTGTCAGACCAAAAGCGGTCCGAAGCAAACCGCCGCCTGCTGGATGAACTGGTGCCAGATAAGGTGCCCGTCGATCTGCTGCTCGCTGTTTTACGGCTGTTGCTGGAAGAAAGGGTGTCGATCCGCAATCTTCCCCTGATCCTTGAAGCCATCGCCGAGGCGCGTGGAATGGGCACACCAGAAGCCATCTGCGAACATGTGCGCCAACGGCTCGGCTTTCAACTTGTCGCAGGCTTGCGCCGCGAAGATGGCACCTTGCCCCTGATTCAACTCGCCCCGGAATGGGAAAAAACCTTCTCGGCCCATCAGATCGACGGTGAGAAGGGGCAAAAAGATGTCGCGCTGCCACCCGAACAATTCAGCCGCCTTGCCAATAATCTTGCCGAAAAACTGAACAAAGCCGCTGAAAGTGGCATACAGCCCGCCATCGTCACCTCCACCTTGCGCCGCCGTTTTTTGCGCACAGTGCTGGGCGCGCGTGGCCTGTCGACTCCCGTTCTGTCTTACGAGGAAATTGGTGTTGAGGCACGGCCCGCGATGATTGGCCAGGTCGCGGCATGACCCCCTTATTCTCCCTGCTGACCGAATACACAAACTTGACCCAAGACTGGCTTTGGGCGGCGTTCTTGGTATTTTTGCGGGTCGGTGCGGCGATGGCTTTGGTGCCTGCGTTTGGCGAACAATCGGTGCCGCAGCGGGTTCGCCTGGCGCTGGCCCTGTGCTTTACCGCTGTTGTATTCCCCGCCATTGCCCCCCAGATCGGGCCATATGATGGCCCTTTCCTTCTTCCCATCGCAGGCGAAACCATCGCCGGACTTGCCATCGGTATCGGGTTGCGCCTGTTCGTTTGGGCCTTGCAGATCGCAGGCACCATGGCCGCACAATCCACCTCGCTGTCCCAGTTGTTCGGCGGGCAAGGAGCAGAGCCGCAGCCGGCAATGTCAAATCTCTTCGTGATGGCGGGATTGGCATTGGCTGTAATGTCCGGGCTTCACGTGCAAATCGCCAAGCTGTTCATCCTCTCCTATGAAGCAATGCCCGCAGGTGAGCTGCCCTCGGGCACAACCCTTGCCGCTTGGGGGGTGCCGCAGTTCAGCCACGCTTTCGCATTGGCCTTCTCCCTTGCCGCGCCTTTTGTCGCAGCCTCGGTCATCTACAATATTGCACTTGGCGTCATCAATCGCGCCATGCCGCAACTAATGGTCGTCTTTGTCGGTGCCCCTGCGCTGACTTTGGGTGGCCTCGCACTACTGGCTGTAGCCACACCGCTGCTGCTAGGGGTCTGGCAACAGGCCTTTCACGCCTATCTGAACGCCCCCTTTCTGGTGACGCCATGAGCGACGAAGAAGACGGCGCAGAAAAGGAACACGAGGCCTCCCAGAAAAAGCTGGATGACGCACGACAAAAAGGCGAGATTCCGCGATCTGCAGACCTGATCTCCGCCGCGTCCTATGCAGGGTTCTTGCTGGCCGCAACGGCGCTGGGCGGAAGCGCCTTGCTTGCCGCGGGGGAAGGGGCAACCTCGCTTCTGGGCCATTCGGATCACCTGGCGAAAGTGCTTTTGGCAGGTGCGGGCCATGGGGTAGGCAGCCTGTTCGGCGCAATCGTTCTGCCACTGGCCCCGTTTTTCCTGCTTCCTGCGTTGGCGGCGATGCTGATGATGATCGCCCAGCGCGCGATGCTGTTCACCCCGTCGAAACTCGCCCCAAAGCTTAGCCGGATATCCCCCATATCCGGTTTCAAAAACAAATTTGGCCGTAAAGGCTTGTTCGAATTTGTAAAAAGCTTCGTGAAGCTTACTGTGATCTCCTGCCTGCTTTTTGGCTTTCTGATGCGAGAGTCTGAGGACTTTATCGGGATGATCTATCTGACACCGGGCGTCTCAACGGCAATGCTGATGGGCAAAATCATGGGGTTTCTGACCTTGATCGTCCTCATCGCGCTGACCATCGGCGGTATTGATTACTTTTGGCAACGGGCCGAGCATCTCAGATCCAACCGCATGTCGCGCAAGGACATGATGGATGAACACAAGAACTCCGAGGGCGACCCGCATATGAAGGCCAAGCGCCGGCAAAGAGGGCAGGAGATTGCAAATAACCGTATGCTGGGCGATGTGCCAAAAGCCGATGTGATCATCGTGAACCCAACCCATTACGCCGTTGCGCTAAAATGGGACCGCAAAAGCGGTCGGGCGCCGATCTGTCTGGCCAAGGGCGTGGACGAGATCGCGGCGCGTATCCGTGAGAAAGCCATTGAGGCTGGCATCCCGCTGCATTCGGACCCGCCAACCGCCCGCCTGCTGCATGCGTCTTTGGAAATCGGCGACGAAGTGCATCCCGATCACTATCGCGCTGTTGCCGCAGCCATTCGTTTTGCCGAAGCCATGCGCAAGAAAACACGCCGGAAAGGAGGGGCGCAGTGACCCGAAAGAAAGATCTTGCACGGCTGGCTTCCCTGTCTGGCCTGATCCTTGATCAGAAACTTGCTGTTCTGCAAAGCCTCGCGGCCGAACGCGAGGCAAGCTTGCAACGCCTGCGCGATCTCGCTCAGAACAATCCGGGGAAATATGAGACCCCACAAGACGCACAGGTCGCTTTGCGCTACAATCGTTGGGCTGACGCAAGACGGGCGGACATCAACATCACTCTGGCCCGGCAAACTGCGGAATGGCTAGACGCAAGAGCAGAGGCAAAACATGCGTTTGGACGGGCCGAAGTTTTGCGACAGCTACAGGGCAAAGAAGCGAAATAGCCTGTCAGGTATCTTGCCGGGCGATATTGGAAATGAGCACATCGGTCACAAGCGCGCCCATGGTTTTCTGGGCCGCTTCTAGCAAGGCCTTGCGAAGCAGGATCAGATTGGCACCATCGGTGAACACCCCTTTGAAACCGCCAGCATTCGCGTGGTCAAACAAAACCTGAAGCAAAGCGTCGCGCAGCTTCGGTTCCTTCGCGAAAACCGCTTCGGTGCTGCCAATCGATACCTCGACACTGAGGGCAAGAATGACCAGAGAGATCACACGCCCGTCTTCGACCACCGGCACGACAAACTGATTGTTCAGCTTCACGAACTCCGTGACAGCGGGCGCCTCCTCAACATGCTGTGGGTCAGGCTCCACCTCTTCGCTGGCCGGGCGGAGCATTACCCCTGCACCCACGCCAGCGCCCAGACCGAAAAGAACAAGAAAAACAGGGATGAGCTTTTTCATGGGACCCTTAGAATGGCAAAACGGTGTCGGTGATCTGTTGGCCATAGCGAGGCTGCTGCACATCCGTAATCTGGCCACGCCCCCCATACGAAATGCGCGCACCTGCGATGCGATCATATGTGATCTCATTCTGCCGCGAAATATCCGCCGGGCGCACATAGCCTGTCACGATCAACTCCCTGAGTTCGAAATTGACACGAACCTCTTGCTGGCCCTCGATGCGAAGAACGCCGTTTGGCAGCTCTTCAACCACCGTCGCCGCGACCCGCAAGGTCAGTTTTTCATTCCGCTGCACCGATCCTTCACCGGAAAACTGCGAATCGGACGAGGTCTCCACTGCGCTACCCATGCTCGCCCCCTCTGGCAATTTCTCATTCAAACGCTGCGGAATACCGAACAAGGAGGGGATACCCATGCTTTGCGATCCGCTTCTGCTGCGACCCGAGGAGTTCGAAATCTCAGCCTTTTCATCAATCTGAATGACAACCGTTAAGATATCACCACGATGACCCGCCCGACGATCGCCGAACAAGGAGCCGCTATTTGCCGTCCAGAGCGATGATGCCTCGGTCGGTCCATCTGGTTCTGCAAAGGCCGGCATGGGGTTGGAATACATCGCATGATGTTGGTAGCTCCCCTCCACCGGAGAGAATGCGGGGGCCTTGCCGACCTCGCCCAGTTTGGAACATGCGGGAAGAAGAAGGATCGCAAGCAGCAAATAACGCATATTCATTAGCCTCTTAGGGGTTTGAGCCGACGTGGATGGCACCATCTGGGGCAACGCGCCCCGCAACGATCGTCCGAGAGGACAGGTTCATCACGCGGACCGTTTCGCCTAGGCCGGCACGGTCAAGCGCCCGGCCTTCGGTGGTGATGCCAAGCCCACCCGCGGTGTAGACCAGTGTCACGATCTGGTTCCGCTCCAGCAACGCGGGAGGGCCGATATCTGCGGGGCGAATCGCCCGGCCGGGGTAAAGCGTCACCCGGGCTTCTTGCCCGATTGCCGCCCCTGGTTCTGCCAGAGCCCCCGCAATCGCAGCATCCACCAGCGTCACATCGGCCGCAGACAAGACGGTCTGCGCCCGGATAACTCGTGTGGCGATAAGGCTTTCTGCTGCCAATGGGGTAGCGCAAACCAATGCAATCCCGACAAGTTTCAACATCAGCGCAACTGGGTTGTGGCCGACAACATCTGGTCGGCAGCGGTGATCACTTTGGCATTCAACTCATATCCCCGTTGCGCTTTGATCAGTTCAGTTACCTCACGGACCGCATCGACAGAGCTTTCCTCCAGATAGCCTTGTCGAAAGGTTCCCAAACCATCTTGCCCCGCCGTGCCCTGTTGCGGCGGCCCGGAGGCAGGCGTTTCGACAAAGAGGTTAGACCCGATCGCCTCCAGCCCCTTTTCATTCGTGAAACCGGTCAGCGACAACTGACCCAAAAGCTGCGGCTGCACCTGGTCGGCGAAATAGGCATAAACCTCGCCCTCGGCGTTGATAGACAAGCTGCGCGCATCAGAGGGAATGGTAATCCCTGGGTTCACCTCATACCCTTCGGAAGTGACGATCAACCCATCACCGGTGCGCTTCAATCCGCCATCGCGTGTGTATCCGGTTGTCCCCGAAGGCAAGGTCACCTCAAGATAACCCTTCCCTTCAATCGCGACATCAAGATCGCCGCCCGTGGCGGACAAAGACCCCTGCGCCAGCACCACCGAAACGGCAGCGGCCCGCACACCAAGGCCAAGCTGCACCCCTGTCGGCAGCATTGAGCCATCTTGCGCAGATACAGTGCCGGGGCGGGCCAATTGCTGATAATGCAGATCTGCGAAATCCGCACGGCGGGCGTTGTAACCTGTTGTCGACATGTTCGCGAGGTTGTTGGACACAACATCGACCCGCATCTGTTGAGCGGCCATCCCGCTTGCGGCAATCTGTAAGGCTTTCATGGTTTTCTCCTATCGGCCAAGGGCTTGGATGACGCTGCGCATGCGCTCATCTTCTTTGTCCAGAAAGCCTTGGCCCAGTTCATAAGCCCGCTGAACGGCAATCATCCGGGCGATTTCGGAAATTGGATTCACGTTACTTTCCTCTACAAAGCCTTGCAGAATCGTGCCCCCTTCCAGCGGCTCCACCCCGTCGCTTGCGAAAACGGTCCCGCCTTGGTGCGACAGTTTCAAAGGATCAGTGGGCTGCCACAGACCAATCTGGGCCAAGGGCTGCCCATTGGCCGAAAGCGTGCCATCAGTGGAAATGGCAACCGTCCCCGCATCTGGGGGCACAAAAATAGGCGCACCACCCAGATCGAGCAGGCGATGGCCATCGGGGTTGACCAATTCGCCTTCACCATTCGGAGTAAAGCTGCCCGCACGGGTCAAGGCTTGCCCCTGCGCGGTTTCCACCAGAAAGAACCCGTCCCCTTGAATAGCAAGATCGAAGGTGCCACCGGTTTGCGATAACCCAGCCTGACGCAGGTCAATATGGCGGCCATTGCCGTTTGCCATCGAAAGTGAGGGGGCACCCTCCATCCGTTTGATATATTCCGAAAACACAACGCCTTCGCGGCGAAAGCCCGTTGTTGAAATATTGGCGATGTTATGCGCCACAACCTGCATTTCGCGCATCAACCCCGACTGGCGGGTCAAAGTGGTATAGAGCCCGGACTCCATGGTCAGCCTCCTGCGATCAAGGGGATCAGACGATCCGTGAAAAAACTGATCAGGGTCGAAGTCATGAAACTCATCGACACCCAGAACACGATCAGCATCGCGCCAACTTTTGGCACGAAGGTCAGCGTCATTTCCTGCACACTGGTCAACGCCTGAAACAGGCCAACCGTCACCCCAGCAATCAACGCAACAGCCAGCAGCGGCGATGAAATCATGACCGATATCCAGAGCGCTTGACGTAAAGTGTCGAAGATGACGCCTTCGGTCATACCGGCATCCGCAGGATTTCCTGATAGGCCTCGACAACCTTGTCACGCACAGTCACGACCGTCTCAACGGCGGTTTTGGTCGAGGCAAGCGCTTCGACCAAAGCATGCGGATCGGCATCGCCTGTCATAGCCTGTTTTGCGGTGTTTTCGCCTGCCATAAGGGTGTTGGCAAAGCTTTCCGCGAGTTTTGCAAAACCGCCTGCGGCTTCGTCAGACGATGGCTCTGGTGCCGCCGCCTGACGTGCCTGTGCATAGCTTTGCGCTGCAAGTGATGTTTTAATATCCATTCTGGATCTCCTTTATCCGCGTAAAATTTCGAACAGGCTTTGCGTCATTTGACGTGCCTGATCGAAGAGTTTGAGGTTCGCCTCATAGCTGCGCTGCGCTTCACGCGCGTCAGCAATTTCGATCACCAGATCGACATTCGAGCCGTCATAGTGACCGGAGTCATCCGCCAGTGGGTGGCCAGGATCAAAGATTTTCACAAGGTCGCTGCGGTCCAGCCGGACAGGGCCGGGCCGCACGCCCTCACCGTCCACAGCATCCCGAAAGCTGATGGTTTTGCGGTGGTAACCGGGGGTATCGGCATTCGCGATATTTTCGGAGACATGGCGCAACCGCTGCGATTGCGCCTGCATCCCCGAGGCCGCGACCGACATGCTTTTGATGAGATCAGACATAGTTTACCGCCCCCGCCCAAGTGCCAGCCGCAAAATGTCGGAGGTGTTGCGATAGATCGACAAGGCCATGTCATGCTGCTGGCGCACTTCAGCCGCTTTGACCATTTCGGTTTCCAGCGAGACGGAATTGCCATTAGGCGAATCCGATATGCGCAGCACTTCCGCCTCGGCCATACGGGTGCCGCCAGCGCCGATATGCCCTGCCCGCGTGCTGCGCAGGCCAGCGCCGTGTTGCTCGGCATAGGTTTTGGCAAAATCGGGCAAATCCCTGGCTTTATAGCCGGGGTTGTCCGCATGGGCGACATTCTGGGCGATGACTCCCATACGTTGCCCTGCATGTGCCGCCAAAGTTTGCGCCATTCTGGTTATCTCTAGCTTTTCGAACATCGGGGCTTCTCCCTCGATTACAGTTCACTAAGGCTTAAGGGTGATTCCTTTAGAAAGGGTAAGCGTGAACAGAAGAGGAACCCCATGACAGATATTTTTGACACCCTGCGCGCCAGAATCTCGCAAATCCCAGTGACAAGGCGCGTAGGCCGCGTGATGGAGCTGGCCGGCGGCACCCTGCGCGTTGCGGGCCTGTCCAATGGCACCGGGCTTGGCGACCGCGTTGTGATTCGCGGGGCAGATTGCACCATCGGGGGCGAAGTTCTGCGCCTGTCCAAAACCGGGGTAACGGTGCTGCCCGATGGGCCGAGCGAGGGGCTCTCAATAAATGATACGGTCGAAATCGCTGGTCGTGCCGAAATCGCGCCGGACAGCAGTTGGATTGGTCGGGTCATTGACCCTTTTGGCCGCCCGATAGATGGCTATCCTTTGATGCCCGGCTTGCATCCCCGCGCCTTGCGGGCGCCCCCGCCACCACCCGCCGAACGGCGCAGCCTGGGGGCGCGACTTGAAACCGGGACCGCGGCGTTCAACACCCTGCTGCCGCTCGTGCGCGGGCAGCGCATCGGCCTTTTTGCCGGCTCCGGTGTTGGCAAATCCTCGCTGCTGGGGAAGTTCGCGCGCGGGGTCAGTGCCGATATTGTCGTGATCGCGCTTGTGGGCGAGCGTGGCCGCGAATTGCGGGAGTTTACGGAAAACGTGCTTGGCCCCCAAGGGATGGAAAGGGCGATTGTGGTCACAGCGACGTCTGATCAGTCACCACTGGTCCGGCGCCGCTGCATGTGGACAGCCATGGCCGTGGCTGAGCATTTTCGAGATCAAGGCCTGCATGTGCTTTTGTTGGCGGACAGCGTCACCCGCTTTGCTGAGGCGCATCGTGAGATTGCATTGGCCGCAGGCGAAGAAGGCAATCTGCGTGGCTTTCCGCCCTCAACCTCGCACACGATCATGTCACTGGCGGAACGTGCGGGCCCCGGTGTCGAGGGCAGCGGTGATATTACGGCCATCTTCACCGTTCTGGTGGCCGGGTCTGATATGGAAGAGCCTGTTGCCGATATTTTGCGCGGCGTTCTGGATGGGCATGTGATCATGGATCGCAAAATCGCAGAACGCGGGCGTTTTCCTGCGATTGATCTGCTGCGCTCGGTCTCTCGCAGTCTGCCCGCGGCCGCGACAGAAGAGGAAAATGCGCTGATCGCGGGGGCGCGCCGCCACATGGGCACATGGGAGCGGGCGGAACTGATGATCCAAGCGGGTCTGTATAGCGCAGGCTCGGACCCGGCGGTCGATGCGGCAATCAAGGTCTGGCCCGCGCTTGATGCCTTTCTGGCAGAGGATGCACCGCAAGGGATCAAAGGCAGCTTCACGCGGCTTGCCGAATGTCTTGCCCTTGCAGCCCGCCGATAAAGCGGGCTGCAAGTTGACTCAATTCTGAAGCAGGGTCAGCGCGATGGAGGCGGAAGACGTGCTGGAGAAACTGGCCAGCGCCTCTGATCGGATCAGGAACTTGCGCACCAGATCCTCCATTTTGTCAGGGTCAGTGAATTGCGCGACCTCGTTGGACCCAAAAGCTTTCTCAGCCTTGGTCTTCAGCGTCGAAAGCTGCTGATCAAGGTCAAGCGAGGCAAAACTGCTTGGCAGGCCCAAGGCCTTTTCAAAGACCTCGCGCAGGGGCGCGCTGCCCATGATGGTAAACCATTTGGTATCATTGCCACTGCTTTTTGCAGCCAGCGTCGCCAGCTCACGCTCTGCGTTCAAGGCGAGCCTCATATCGTCGTTCTGCTCGCCCACGGCGGCTTCGAACTGCCGTGTGCCATAGGCTTCCAAGGTCTTATCCGCAAAGTCAGACAACTGCGTGCGCGGGATGGAGTAGTCGCCAAAACCAAAACCCGAAGACAACGCAAGATACTGTTTATCGGCCAGTTTATTTGCAAGCGAATCGGATGACAGCGTGCCGTCTTCCAGAACTTTTTTGATGAAAAACGTGTTGTTGATGTCATCATCAAGCCCGTAGGCGCCCAGCGCAACCGATAGCAGGCGCCGATCAGAAACGAGGTCCTCTGCGGTTTTGATCGAACCGATCTTGGCCCGGAAATAATCCTCATCCCGGGCCAGACTTGGGGTGGCGACAAACGCCTCTTTTTGTTCGGCCATCGTTCGTTTCAGAAAGGTCCAACCGGAATAGCCGCTGAAGGGAACGATAGGGCTAAAGCTCATGACGGGCAGGCGGCGAACAACCGCTCCTCCCGCGGAAGCAAACCCCGCAAGGCCTTCAGCGCTTGATAGTGGTTGCCCTCCAGCACGCCTGCACTCGCCTGGTTCAACAGAATTCTGCTGTCATGATCCGATAGGACCTGACTCAACTGCTCGATCCCGCGCAAAAGCTGCATCCGCGCCTGCTCCGGCTCGGCATCACCCGACAGAACAAGTTGCGCAATATAGCAAACACGACGGACGGGTGTGTTCACCTCCTCTGGGTGGATTGCATCGCGAAGGCGCAGAATATGCGCGTTCGGGGTCATGATCGCCAGTTTTGATCGCCGGTCGCCATTCTCAATCACCGCGCCATTGATCAAGACCCGCTCATGCGGACCGAGTTTGAGAACGAGCCCGGTCATGCACCACCACCAGTGCCACGCAATCCACGCATGACCGCTGTGTTGATATCCACCAGAACCTCGGCGCTTGCGGTGCCGTTCAGAACCTCTTTGCTATGGGCCGCCGTAAACTCATGCAGATAAAACAGCTGCGCGCGCAACTGCTGAGGCAGACCGTTCCCGGAATCGGCAACATCAATGGCCAGGGTGCGCCACAGGGCCCCGTTTTCATGCAGCGCGGAAACAAGGGCCGGGTAATTCTGTTTGCGTTGCGCCCAAGCCATCGACAGTCGGCGCGTCACGCGGGCAAAGAGATCATATTCAACCGCCCGCGCATTGCGACCGGGGGCGTCTGGGCGGGTGTAGGCATCATGTGCCAAGGAATTCATCATGTTCACGGCGGGTCCTTCCGGTGATAATTGGGGTCAGAGGAATGAGCGGGGCGTCATTGCGGACGCCCCGCCCCAACCGGAATTACCGGAACAACGACAGGATCGACTGCGGCGACTGGTTCGCAATCGACAGCGCTTGAACCCCAAGCTGCTGCTGCACCTGCAACGCTTGCAGACGCGCGGACGTTTCTTCCATATCGGCATCGACCATCGACCCGATCCCCGATTTCAGTGCATCCGACAGGTTGCTGACGAAATCGGACTGGATGTCGATCCGCTTTTGGGCGGAACCAAAGGATGCAGCGGCATCAATAGACGTGCTGATCATGGTTTCGATGTTCGACAGCGCCGCTTTTGCACCGTCATCCGTCGTCACATCGATGGCATCGAGGCCAAACAAGCCGCCAGAGGCTTCACCGCCACTGGTGACGGTCAGACTCAATGCACGCCCACCGGTTGCATCATCCACAGCAAGCGACCATGCGCCAGTTGTCTTGTCCTGCTGAACGGCCGTTTTGATGCCCGGAGTAGCTTCGGAGTCGATCGCGGTTTTCAACCCACGAGCAACGTCTTCCATCGATTCGCCCTTGCCAGCGGTATAGCTGTAGGACTTTCCAGCAATACCGACGGTAAAGCTATCGCCATTTTGCGGCACAGCCGTTGCCGAGAAGTCAATGGTTTCAGCGCGTTGCTCGACCACAGAGTTTGTGGTGCTATGCGCAAACCCGTTCACGTCGCCATAGGCAAGCTGCGACCCCTGAACCGAGACTTCCATCGCTTCGAACGCGTTGGTGTTCGAAATCGTCAAGGTCCCGGCTGACGCCGATGCCGACACACCTTCAAGCCCCAACGCATTCACAGCGCCTGCAAAGAAATCCGCCATGTCGCTATCGGCGACAACACCATCCGTGGTATAGTTAATGGAGGAGCCGTTGATGTTGATGGAATAGTTGTTGCCGGTTGCCGTCGCCGCAGATACGGCAATCGTGGCGTTTTTCCCAGCAGCGGCGGTCGTGTTCCCAGTGATTGCGGCGGTAGGCGCTGCGGCAGGTGGAGCGATGGAGCCGTAGGAAATGGTTGCCGCAGCAGTGTTCCCAACCTTACCGGCACTGGTCGAAAGATCCTGACGATTGACAGTGATCTGCGAGGCAGCAACCGCGCCACTGCCCGAGCGATCCAGCGAGGACAGGATGCTGACATCATCTGTGCCTTTGACCATATTCAAACCGTTGAACTGGGCTGCCCCTGTCACCGATTTGATCTGATCGCGCAGGGCCGAAATATCCGCCTGAATTTTCTCGCGATCAACGTTGCCTTCCTGCGCCGCAACAATCTTGCCTTTGATCTCGGTCAGAAGATCGGTTGTGGTTTCAGCCGCCTGGCGCGCAACCGAAATGGTCGAGGAGCCCAGAGACAGGCTGTCAGAAATGCCGGAGAAGCCTTTGACATCGCTTTCCATGACCTTGGAAATCGCCCAAACGGCGGCATTGTCTTTTGCGTTGGCAACAGATTTACCGGTCGAGATCTCATTCTGGATCTGGCCCATGTTTTTGTTGATGCCCTTGAGCGTTTGCAAGGCCACCATTGCGCTGTTGTTGGTCAAAATCGAAGACATGTGTAGTCCCTTCTAAAGGCCGGCGCTTTGCGCTCGGCGGAAAGAGCCGTTGAAACGGCGAAAAGGGCATTTTGCCATTGCTCTGAACTCTCTGCCCAAAGCGCCACCCCGTCGTGGGATGCAGGTTCATTGATCGGTCCAAACTTCTAACGGAGTGCTAAGACCGACCCGGAGTTCAGAAGACAATGCAGCGCATTTTATCCAAAGCTTAGAAATCCTTTCAGAATCTCGCCTTCAGCTTGCCAAGGGGTGCACCGATCTTTTGGGTTTTGCCGTCATAGCCATAGGTTTTTCCACCAGCCCGCACCGTGGCGATTTCCGCCAACCGCCGACGCGCAGAGCGCACGCCCCGGCCCGCAGCCTCCAGCCCGGCGGCATTGCGCTGCGCCATGTCGCGCAGGGCCGTCAGCCGTGCGGCATCGGTTTCTGGCCCTAGGTCCGACAGGGCGGCCTCAGTTTCCATCGCCAGTTCTGCCATGGATGCGAAATCACCTGATCTTACCGCTCTCGCTGTCTCAGCCATCACCTGCTCCAGCCGCTCCAAAGCGTTTGTGCTCTTATCCATTCTGCGCCCCCCCATCCACACGAGCGAGCACTTGGAACAGCGCTTCGGTCAAACCGATGCCGCCTGCTTTCACCATCGCTGCCGCTTGCTCATTGCGCAGGAAAGAGGCGAATTGCTCTTCGCCAATACCACCGCCGAAGCTATCGCGCGCCGCACCCAGACCCGCATGGCCCAGCATCTCGGCCAGAAAGGCAGTTTCCAGCTCGGCCGCCTTCGCGCGCAAAGGGTTCGGTTTTTGGGGAACGGCCGCAGTTTGGCCGAGTGGTGGAAGAGATAGAGTCATCAAAAGCCCCTTTATGTTGGATTTTCTGCATTGTGCGCCCTCACGGTAAACAAGCAGTAACCAGTTCCCTGCAAATTGACGGAGAACAGAAAAACCGCACGGCAGAAGTCGAGGCAAAAATGACCAATGTTGATCCACAAGCCATCCTTGGACCAAAGGCCAGCCTAACCAAGCTTGCTTGGGTAAACTTGCCCAAGAACGGTGATGGCGCCTTTTCGGCCTTCATGGCCGAGGTGCTGCCCGTCATGGTAGCCGAATCGGGCGACACCACAGTTTTGGCGGACTCGGATCTTGCGCCACTACGGGACGATCCTGTTGAACCGGACGGGCCGATTGCGGCCGCGCCTGTGGTGTCAAAGGGCGGGGATGGAGAGACAGACCACCCAGCCAACGAAGTCTTGACGAGTTTTCCAGAGGCGACACCAATCAAGGCGGAGAAACCAATTATATCTCCTGACTTGCAGCAGATGCTGGCGGAAGAAAAGGTCGAACCCAAAACGAAAACCGTTACTGTCGCGCCAGTTGCGGCAGATACGGCTGGGGATGTGGATGTGGATGTGGATGTGGTGCAAGCACCGCCCACAACAGATAGGCAAGCACCGATGGTGCCGGCGGGCGCTGAACAAGTGCGCGCCGACCAACAGGCAAGCACAGAAAATACGCACGAAGCCTCCGAACCGGTGAAAAAGACAGAGACAACCGAAGCCCTCCCCCAGTCAGATCAGCCAGCCAAGGTGCCAGTCACCACTGCGGGCCTGCCAGAAAAGGCAAGGGCAGCAGAACAAGTCCCGGTTTTCCCAATTGGGCAGCCACAGCTTGCGCCGACATCTTACGCAACAACGGTTCCGCAACCGGCTGAAAGCGCTGTGCCGTTGGGCGCTGGCATGGAAAAAGCCGAGAAACCAACGACAGGTTTGATCACGGCACAGCCCAAAAAGGCGCAAGGGCAAGAACCAGCCTATCAACGCAGCAAGATCGCGGCTGTTCAATATGTAACTGGCTACGAGATGCCTGCCCCCGCAGATAACGAGGGCGCCCCGCGCTTGCCCACTGTTCCCGTGGCCCTAACAACCGATGCCGATCCTGCCCCGTTTGAGACGTCAGAACAAAAACCGGTGCCAGTTCCTGCCAAACCGACAGAGGGTGTTGCCCCGACCGTCACCCCGGAACCGGTGCACCGGACGGTTCAATCAGACCAGATGCCGCTGACCCCGCCTAAAACCACGCGGCCTCCGCTGCCACCTGCGCCGAGCTTTGACAGCGGCGTGACACCGGCTCCGGCCCCGCTTGGAAACGTGTCTTACAGCTTCAGCGAAACCCGCTTTGATAACGGCGACAAGACCACCGCCGAGGCCGTGCCCCAGCCAAAGGGTCCGGCGATCATCGAGGCTTTCACCCCCATCCCCCAAACATACGCAAAGCCCGACCTGGCCCCGCGCCCCATGCATTCAGAAACCCCGCACCCTGAGGGAACACCGCAAAAACCTGCGCCGCAGGGGGGCGAAAGCCCTGTCGCTATGCCCGCTTTTCCAAACGTGGCCAAGATCGAAGAACCGATAAAGGTAAGGCTCATGGAGGTTGCGAAACCGCTTTCTCCCATGCCAGAGAAGACCCCAGAGCGGCGACAAATCGCTCCGCCGCAGCATCTCGCGACGCCACAAATCCCCGTGATCGCTCCGCCCCGCAAACAAATCGCGGAGGGCAAGGAGGCCGAGGATTCTACCGTTTTCGTGCGGCCCAGCGCCCCAACACAGATGGCTCAAACCCTCTATGCAGACCGGGCCAATGTCGCGCCCCAGCCTGCGCCAGTGCTGCCCGGCTTTTCGGCAAAGCCGCAGCAAAATACATTGACCGAAGCGCCCGAACTACCCACCAACTCACGCCAGTGGGGCGAGGCATTGGGCAGCTTGCCTGCATCGACTGTCCTTCCCGCAACCCCCCTGCCCGGACCAACCGCCGTGGTCGTTCACCAACCGATCTCCGTTTCGGCTGTCGCGACCATGATCAAGGATCACGCAGCGCCGGGCAAAGCCAAAACCATCGAACTCACCCTCGCGCCCGAGGAACTGGGGCAGGTCCGGCTTTTGTTGCAGCCCGATGGCGACAAGATGCGAATCGTCGTGCAGGCGGAACGCCCCGAAACTTTGGAAATGCTGCGCCGCAATACCGAGGCGTTTTCGTCTGAACTGCGGCAATCGGGGTTCGCAAACACCTCATTCACCTTCGGTGGATGGGGCGAGCAGCCCGGAAAATCGGCCATGCCACAGAAAAACAGCGAGGGCGTGCAGACCATCGCTGGCCCTGCCGCTGAGATTCCCTTCCCCACCCCCGCTCCGCGCATAAGCACCGGGTTGGACCTGCGCGTGTAGCGCAACGCACCCCCCTGAAAGGACGACCATGGACATTACCGCAACCACCTCGACCCTGCCACAGAGCACGCAAACCACCTCGAAATCTAACATCTCTTCGGATTTCGACACCTTCCTGAAAATGCTGACCGCGCAAATTCAGAATCAGGACCCACTGAACCCGATTGATTCCGCCGATTACGCCGTGCAACTCGCCACGTTTTCCAGCGTGGAACAACAGACCCTGACCAACCAGAAACTTGACGCGCTGGCCGGGTTGATGAATGTGCAGGGCATGGCCCAGCTTGCGCCTTGGGTCGGCCAAGAGGCACGCAGCGCCTCGCCGGTTTACATGAACGGCACGCCGGTCAGCCTGTCGCTGAAGGCCGATGCGGGCGCAGACCGGGCGGTTCTTGTGGTCCGCGATGCGCAAGGCAACACAGTCGCACGAGAGGATATTTCCCCGACGGCCACCAGCCATAGCTGGGCGGGGGCCGATATCACCGGCACCCCCCTGCCCAATGCCACCTATACGCTCAGCCTGGAAAGTTACCGCGAAGGGGTGCAAACCGGAATCAGCCCGGTTGAAAGCTATGCCCGCATCCAAGAGGTGCAAACCGGTGCTACCGGACCGCGCCTGATCCTTGCCGGGGGTGTCTCTTTGTCTGCCGATCAGATTACCGCCCTGCGCAGCAGCAACCCATAGCACAGGAAAGGCGGGCCCTTGCGGGGCGACACCCTGCCGCGATAGCATCGCTTCGCTATGACCCTGCACACCCATGCCTTCCCCCCCGAACACCTGCGCGCCAGTGTCAGCACGGCGCTGCCGCTGCGTGACCAACCGTGGGAGGCGCTGAGCGGCGGACGCGTGAACCGCCTTTGGCGCGTGGGCGACACGGTGGTGAAACTGTTTCAGCCCAACGGGGAGAGCCCTCTGTTTCCCAATGACCGGCAGGCCGAGACACTGGCGCTGGAGGCTTTGGCAGGCACGGGCCTTGCCCCGATCCTGACTGCACAGGGGCCGGATTGGGTGGCCTATCGCTATGTCCCGGGTGCGATCTGGCGCAAAGACCCGCGTCTAGTTGCCCGCACGCTGACCGCGCTGCACCAGCGGGCAAATCTGAAACTGCCCGCGTTCCGCAAAGCTGCCAATGGCAGCGCCGCCCTTTTGGCGCAGGCCGAGGCGATTGCGGCACTGTGCAATGCAAAGCTGCCACCCCCGCCCCAAGACCCAGGCATCCCTCCGGGTCCGGCGCGCCTGATCCATGGCGATGCCGTTCCGGGCAATATGATAGAAGCCGAAGACCGCCTGACCCTGATTGATTGGCAATGCCCTGCCTTGGGTGACGCGACAGAGGATCTGGCCACGTTTTTGTCCCCCGCAATGCAATGGCTTTATCGCGGCCGGGTGCTGGATGCCGCAGACACTGCCAGCTTTCTCGACGCTTGCCCGCGCCCGACAGCAGATCGCTACCGCCACCTGGCACAGCTTTACCACTGGCGCATGGCCGCCCATTGCCTGTGGAAAGCCGAACAAGGCGATGCCGATTACGCCACCGCATTAACGCTGGAACTTGCTGCGCTTTAAAGCGATTGGCCCAGAAAAACCCCTGCCAATGCCAAGCCACCCCCCAACGTCACCCAAAACACCGGATGCACCCGCATCCGGCTGGGCTTCGGCTCTGGCGGTTGGGATTGCCGCACCAATTGTGCCTCCACCAGACGCGGAAGTTTGGGACCAAACCGCGCCAGAACCATCGCGGTTTTCTGCAAATCGCGCAGCAGCGCCTTCGGCCCGACATTGTCCTTGATATAGCTTTCTACGATAGGCCGGGCATCGTGCCAGATGTTGGTTTGCGGGTTCAGACTGCGGGCCACCCCTTCAACCACAACCATGGTGCGCTGCAACAAGATCAACTCGGTCCGGGTTTCCATGCCGAAACGCTCGGTCACTTCGAACAGATAGGCCAGCAGCCGCGCCATGGAAATCCGCGTCGCATCCATGCCGAAAATCGGCTCCCCCACCACGCGCAGGGCGCGGGCGAATTCGTCGATATCGCGGTCGGCAGGCACATAGCCTGCCTCAAAATGCACCTCGGCCACGCGGCGATAATCACGGCGGATGAAGCCGAACAAAATCTCGGCATAGACACGGCGGGTATATTCGTCCAACCGCCCCATGATGCCGAAATCATAGGCGATGATATCGCCATTGGCCGCGACCTTCAGGTTGCCCTGATGCATATCGGCGTGGAAATAACCGTCGCGCAGCGCATGTTGCAAGAACAGCTGCAAAACGCGCGAGGCAAGGGCCTTTCGGTCGATTCCCGCCGCATCAATCGCCGCGTTATCCGCCATGCTGACACCTTCGGCCCAGTCCATCGTCAGGACCGTGCGGCCAGACAGGTGCCAGATCGGCTTGGGCACGGCGAAACCTTCGTCTTTTTCTGTATTGGCGGCAAATTCGCCAGCCGCAGCAGATTCCAGCCGCAGGTCCAACTCCCCCTGCACCACGCCATCAAAATGTGTCACCACATCCATCGGTCGCAAACGGCGCGAGGCGGGGGAGACAAATTCGATCACACCTGCCGCAAAGTAGAACGCATCAATATCCTTGCGAAAGGCGCGTTCAATACCCGGACGCAGCACCTTTACGGCCACTTCGGCCCCGGTTTCCACCAGCCGCGCGCGATGCACCTGCGCGATAGAGGCCGCTGCTACCGGGTCCGAAAACTCGGAAAACACCTGATCCACGGGCACCCCAAGCTCTGCCGCGATCATGTCTTTGGCGACAGGCACGGGAAAGGGGGGCAGCTTGTCTTGCAGGTATTTCAGCTGCAAAGCCAGCTCATCCCCCACAACATCGGGGCGCGTGCTGAGGATCTGGCCGAATTTAATATACGCCGGGCCCAGCGCTGTCAGCGCCCGCGTGGCGGGTGGCAAGGCCGGATCCCCGCGCAGGCCAAGCCATTTGAACGGCCAGCCCAGAACCCGTGCCAGAACGCGCAGGCGTGGCGGGGCTTCAAACGCCTCCAGCACCACACCGATTGCACCTGTGCGCTCAAAAGTGGCAAGCGTGCGGACCAGACGGATGATATTATGCGGGCCGCGCACTTACAGCTTCCACCCGGAATGAAGGGCGGCAACACCCATCGTCAGGTTGCGATACTTCACCTGGTCAAACCCGGCCTCACGGATCATCGTGGCAAAGCTTTCTTGATCCGGGAATTTCCGAATGCTTTCAACCAGATACTGATAGCTGTCGCGGTCATTCGCGATAACCTGCCCCATGACCGGGATCACGTTGAAGGAATACAGATCATAGGCCTTTTGCATCGCGGGATTGGGCAATTGGCTGAATTCCAACACCATCAACCGCCCGCCGGGGCGCAGCACGCGATAGGCTTCGCGCAGGGCATCACCGATGCGCGTGACGTTCCGGATGCCAAAAGAGATCGTGTAAACGTCAAAGCTGTTCGAGGCGAAAGGCAGCGCCATCGCATCACCCACGACCCAATCCAGCGCCTCGGCCATGCTGGCAGCTTCGGCACGTTGGCGCCCTTCGACCAGCATGCTTTCGGTCATGTCGCAAACGGTGGCATGCGCCCCCGGCGCGCGTTTCAGAAACCGGAACGACACATCGCCCGTTCCCCCCGCCACATCCAGCAGGCGTTGACCGGGGCGCGGGGCCAGCCAATCCATCATCGCATCTTTCCAGATACGGTGAATCCCGAAAGACATGGCATCGTTCATCACGTCATATTTGCTGGCAACCTTGGTAAAGACACCATGCACCATCCCGGCCTTGGCCCCTTCATCAACGGTTTGAAAACCGAAATGCGTGGTCTTGTCACTGTCTTGGGTCATCGCAAGCATCGCCCTATTTTTGTCGCCTTCGGGATATACCGAACTGGGTGACAGTGAAACCATATAGTGCCGCAAGTGGCTGCGGCCAAAGGCCCGTATGATTTATATCCCATTCTCCGCCTTTCCCTATCTGCTGTCACTTGGGCTGGCTGTGCTGATTGCAAAACTGTTGTTCCAGGCCTTGCGCTGGTATCTGGCGCGGTCTGTCCGGCAGATTGGGGCGGCGTTTTCCGACTGGCCTGCGGGTCCGGTCGAGGGCGGGCTGGCCAACCTCAACCCGCTGCGCATTGGTCAGAAGGCAGAGGTTCGCACCTCGCTCAACACCATTTTGCTGCGCACGACTTTGGGGGTGCGCCTTTGGGCCGTGGCGATGAACGTGCTGGTGAATGCGGTGTTGTGGATTATCGCACCGGGCGAGCTGATTGCCGCCGGATGGCCCAGCGCCGTGATCAGCCTTAGCGGGTCCATCGCCTGCCTTGGGCTGTTTCTCTATGAAGCGCGGGTGGAATATGACAGGCTGATCATCCGCAAATGGGGCCTGTTTCAACGCGAATACCCTTGGGCCGACCTGCGCGATATTCGCGACAACAAGCATTATGAATACATCCTGCGGTTCAGGAAAACCGATGTGCGGATGCCGAAACACCTTGTCGGCGTCAGCGGTTTCCTTACCTTCGTCAATGTAACCATCGCAGGGAATATCCTCGACCATGCCCGAACTGCCCGAAGTTGAAACGGTCCGCCGTGGGATGGAACCTGTGATGACGGGTCAAACCATCCAAAGCGCTGCCGTCAACCGCCCCGATCTGCGCTGGCCCTTCCCGCCACGCATGGCCGAACGGTTGACGGGCGCGCGGGTTCTGGGGCTGCGGCGGCGGTCCAAGTATATTCTGGCCGATCTGTCCACCGGGGAATCACTGCTTATTCACCTTGGTATGTCCGGCCGCATCCTGATTTCCGGGGCGCAGGTGGGGGCGTTTCACCATGACCACCCCGCCCCTGCAAAACATGACCATGTGGTGCTCGATATGGCGGGCGGCGCGCGCATCACCTTCAACGATGCCCGCCGCTTTGGCGCAATGGAGCTGCTGGAAACCGCTTTGGGCGATGCGCACCCGCTTCTGGCCAGCATCGGGCCGGAACCCTTTGGCAATGGCTTTAATGAGACATATCTGACAGCCCGCCTGAAAGGGCGTGCCACGCCGATCAAATCGGCTTTGCTGGATCAGCAGGTCGTCGCGGGCCTTGGAAATATCTATGTCTGTGAGGTGCTTTACCGCGCGGGCCTGCACCCTGCTCGCCCCGCAGGCAAGCTGTCTGCCAAAACGGTGGCAGGGCTGGTGCCCCTGATCCGCGATGTGCTGGCCGAAGCGATCGAGGCGGGCGGCTCCTCTTTGCGGGATTACCGGCAGGCGGATGGCGAACTGGGCTATTTCCAGCATAATTTCCGCACCTACGGCCGCGAAGGTGAACCCTGCGTCACCCCCGGTTGCAGCGCCAAAATCGCACGGATCGTCCAATCTGGCCGGTCATCCTTCTTCTGCCCCACCTGCCAGAGATGACTTGATCCTGCCCCCATCCCTGTTACAGAGTCCCGCTCAAACCTCAGCCAAAGGAAGCTCAGATGGCCTATGAAACACTGATCGTCGAGATCGAGGATTATATCGCCCTGATTCGCCTGAACCGGCCCGAGGCGCTGAACGCGCTGAATGTGAAAATGTGTTCGGAACTGGCCACCGTGCTGGAGGCCGCAGACGCCAATGACAAGGTGCGCTGCATCATCATCACCGGTTCGGAAAAGGCCTTTGCCGCAGGCGCGGACATCAAGGAAATGGCAGAGCTGTCCTTTGTCGATGTCTATACCGCCAATCTGTTCGCCCCGATTACCGATGCCATGCTTCAGATCCGTAAGCCGATCATCGCGGCGGTGTCTGGCTATGCGCTGGGTGGCGGCTGTGAACTTGCGATGTGCTGCGATTTCATCATCGCCGCTGATACCGCGAAATTTGGCCAGCCCGAGATCAACCTTGGCGTCATCGCCGGTTTTGGCGGCAGCCAGCGCCTGACCCGCTTTGTCGGCAAGTCGAAATCCATGGATATGCACCTGACCGGCCGCAACATGGATGCCGCCGAGGCTGAACGCTCTGGCCTTGTGTCGCGCGTGGTTCCGGCCAAAAACCTGCTGGAGGAGGCCAAGAAAGCCGCCACCAAGATCGCCGAGAAATCCTTGCTGTCAGCGATGGCGGCGAAAGAGGCGGTGAACCAATCCTATGAAACCAGCCTGCGCGAAGGGCTCTTGTTTGAACGCCGCTTGTTCCATTCGCTTTTTGCGACCGAGGATCAAAAAGAAGGCATGGCCGCCTTCCTTGAAAAGCGCACACCGCAGTTCCGCGACCGCTGATCCCGTGCAGGGCGGGCGCGGCTTGATGGGCCGAATTGCCACGAATTGCGCCAAAATCAGCGTGTCAGCCTTGGATGCCTTGGCTTTTGCCCTTCCCTTTCGCGCGCATTTGCCGTAACAGCGCCCCTGAAATGCGCGTGGGCCCGCTTAAGGCAAGAATCATTTCCGCTGATATGGGCGGAAGTCTTGGGTCTATTGTGCATGCCGACATACAACTGATCCAGACGTTAGGAAATTCGACCCATGGCTAATACTTCCCAGTCCAAAAAACGCGCTCGCCAGTCCGAAGCCCGTTATGACGTGAACAAAGCACGCCGCTCGCGCATCCGCACCTTCCTGCGCAAGGTAGAAGAGGCGCTTGCATCTGGCGATCAGGCCGCTGCTGCTGCCGCTCTGCGCGCCGCTCAGCCGGAATTGGCCCGTGGTGTCAGCAAGGGCGTTTTGCACAAGAACACCGTGTCGCGCAAAATCTCGCGTCTGTCGTCGCGCGTGAAGGCGCTGGCGGCACCCGCTTCCTAAAATCCATTACCCATCAACGGGTTAGGCTGATTTAAGGCGCATCTTGGATGCGCCTTTTTTCATGCCCAAAGGGGTCAAAAAACGCCAGCCGTTGCCATTTTGCCGAGCCTGTCAGATTCGCGGCGGTCAATTCTCTGTCAACAGAGAAGTTCGGTTGCTCTGCCCCGCAACAGGTTGCTAGTTTCACCAAGCGATTCACTTCGTCCTGGGGGACAAGACGTGACCGCGTTCTGAATGTGTTTGGCTGCTTTGCCCCGCTTACGCGGTGCCTTCTGCATTAGGACGGGTTCGCCCGATAACATGTGCTGCGCGAAAACGCAGTCTGTGGTTTATTGGGTTTCATCCGATACAGCTTGCCTGTAGCGGACTGCGTTTTTTTGTCCCGTGGTGCCCCCTTGCGGCATCATTCAGTCAGGCCGTTGTCGGGCGCACAAAGGCCCCTCACCCGGAAACAACGGGAGGGGGCGAAGTCGATGAACGGGTAGAAGTATGACGAACGATGGTTGGGTGGAAATTCGGGAAGACCTGCGCAAGCGGGTGGGCAAAGACAATTACATCACTTGGATCGAACCCCTGAAACTGTCGGAACTGCGTGACGGTGTTGCCAGCTTTTCTGTCCCGACCACGTTCTTTGGCGATTGGGTCAAACGGAATTTCTCTGACCAGATTCTGCACCACCTGCACCGCTCCGGCGCCGAAGTTGACCGCATCGAATTTGCGCTGGATCGTATCAGCGCGCCCAAACCAGCCAAAGCGGCGGAACCAGCCCCGCGCAAACGTGCCAGCAATGAGGATGAGGTGCCCGGCGCCCCGCTGGATGCGCGCTTTACCTTTGACAGTTTCGTGGTCGGCAAACCGAACGAGCTTGCCCATGCCGCCGCGCGCCGTGTCGCCGAAGGTGGCCCCGTCACCTTTAACCCGCTGTTTCTGTATGGCGGCGTCGGGCTGGGCAAAACCCACCTGATGCATGCCATCGCGCATGAATTGCAAACGCGCCAACCCGATCTGCGCGTGCTGTATCTTTCAGCAGAACAGTTCATGTATCGCTTTGTGCAAGCACTTCGCGAACGGCAGGTCATGGATTTCAAAGAGCTGTTCCGCTCTGTCGATGTGCTGATGGTGGATGATGTGCAATTCATCGCGGGCAAGGACAGCACCCAAGAAGAGTTCTTCCACACCTTCAACGCGCTGGTGGACCAGAACAAACAGATCGTGATTTCCGCCGACCGCGCCCCGGGAGAGATCAAGGGCCTTGAAGAACGGATCAAATCGCGGCTGCAATGCGGGCTTGTGGTTGATCTACACCCCACCGATTACGAATTGCGCCTTGGTATCCTGCAACAAAAGGCCGAATTCTATCACACCCAATATCGCGACCTTGTGATCGCCCCCGGTGTGCTGGAATTCCTTGCGCATCGCATTTCAACCAATGTCCGCGTGCTGGAAGGCGCGCTGACCCGGTTGTTCGCCTTTGCCAGCCTTGTGGGCCGCGAGATTACGCTGGATCTGACGCAGGATTGCCTTGCCGATATTCTGCGCGCCTCGGATCGCAAAGTCACGATTGAGGAAATTCAGCGCAAAGTGGCAGAGCATTACAACATCCGCCTGTCCGATATGATCGGCCCGAAGCGGGTGCGCACCATCGCCCGGCCCCGCCAGATTGCGATGTATCTGGCAAAGCAACTGACCAGCCGCAGCCTGCCCGATATTGGGCGGCGCTTTGGCGGGCGCGACCACACAACCATCATGCATGGCGTGCGAAAGATTGAAGAATTGATGACCGCCGACAGCCAGCTTGCAGATGATCTGCAAATGCTCAAGCGGTTGTTGCAAGGGTAACGGGGTCGGGATGCCACAAAGCATGTCGTTTTGCCGCTTGAACCAAGGCGCGCGGCGTCATACCCCTTGTGAAACGGAAAAAACCCGCTAACTTCGGCCTCCCTGCGGCGTGGCCAAAAGGGTGAACAGCCAGCACCAAGACGGGCAAAGGGACGGAACATGAAGATCAGCATTGAACGCGGCACGCTTCTGAAAGCAGTCAGCCAGGCCCAGTCAGTCGTGGAGCGCCGCAACACGATCCCGATCCTTGCCAATGTGCTGATCGAGGCGGAAGGCGATACCGTTTCGTTCCGCGCCACCGATCTGGATATCGAAGTGGTCGATCGTGCCCCCGCCGTGGTGGAACGCGCAGGGGCCACTACGGTTTCGGCCGTCATGCTGCATGAGATTGTGCGCAAATTGCCCGATGGCGCCTTGGTCAATCTGGCAGAAGATGCCGCCTCTGGCCGTTTGACCGTTACGGCGGGCCGGTCGAACTTCAACCTTGCGACCTTGCCGAAAGAAGACTTTCCCGTCATGGCAAGTTCGGAATATTCCTCTAATTTCTCGGCCCCGGCCCCGCAATTGCGGCGGCTGTTCGACAAGGCGAAATTTGCCATTTCAACCGAGGAAACCCGCTATTATCTGAACGGCGTCTATATGCATGTTGCCACCGGCGAAGATGGCCCGGTGCTGCGTTGCGTTGCCACCGATGGGCACCGCCTGGCCCGGATTGATGCGCCCTTGCCCGAAGGCGCGAACGGTATGCCCGGCGTGATCGTGCCGCGCAAAACCGTGAATGAGCTGCGCAAATTGCTGGACGACGACGACGCGATCATCGCCGTATCGGTGTCGGAAACCAAAGTGCGCTTTGCAACGCCGGCGATTTCGCTGACCTCCAAGGTCATTGACGGCACATTCCCCGATTACACCCGCGTCATTCCCACCGGGAACACCAAGCGGCTGGAGGTGGATGCCTCGGAGTTTGCCAAGGCGGTGGACCGTGTGGCCACGGTTTCGTCCGAACGCTCACGCGCGGTGAAGCTGTCCTTGGATGAGGACCGTCTGGTTCTGTCGGTCAACGCCCCGGATTCCGGTGCCGCCGAGGAAGAACTGGCCGTAGCTTACGGCGATGAGCGTCTGGAAATTGGTTTTAACGCCAAATACCTGCTGGAAATCGCAAGCCAAGTGGACCGCGAGAACGCGGTGTTCATGTTCAACTCTTCCGGTGATCCGACCTTGATGCGCGAGGGTAATGACACCTCTGCGATTTATGTCGTGATGCCGATGCGCGTTTAACGCAAAGCCGAGTGACGCAGCCGGGGGGCCAGCCCCCCGGACCCCCCGGGATATTTTCGCCGAAAAGAAAGGCCGAAATGGCAGGTTTGGCAATCACCGATCTGACCCTTTCGCATTTTCGGAGCCATCGCTTGGCGCGGGTTGGATTTGACGGGCGCCCTGTTGCCTTGATCGGGCCGAATGGGGCGGGGAAAACCAATATTCTGGAAGCGATTTCCTTGCTGTCGCCCGGGCGCGGGTTGCGGCGCGCCACGGTGGATGAGATTGCGCGCAAACCGGAGGCCCTCGGCTGGAAGATCAGTGCAGTGATCAACGGGATTGGTGCCACGCATGAGGTGGAAACCAGTGCCGAGGCAGGCCAGAGCCGTCAGGTGCGGATTGATGGCAAGGCCGCAACGCAAATCAGCCTTGCGCGGATCCTGCGGGTGCTTTGGCTTGTGCCCTCGATGGATCGGCTTTGGATTGAAGCGGCAGAAGGGCGACGGCGATTTTTGGACCGGATGACGCTGAGTTTTGCGCCCGACCATGCGGAGGCGGTTCTGGCCTATGAAAAAGCGATGCGCGACCGCAACCGATTGCTGAAAGATCAGGTGCAGGACGCGCATTGGTATCGGGTGTTGGAGGCGCGGATGGTGGAAACCGCCGCATTGATCGAAACGAACCGGGCAGAGAGCCTGCATCGTCTGGCGATTGCCCAAGCCGATGCCAATACCGCCTTTCCACGCTCCGATCTGACGCTGACCAATCCCGAGCCTGTCGAAGACCTTGCCACCGCTTTGGTCGAGGGGCGGCGACGCGATATGGCTGCCGGACGCACCTTGGTGGGGCCGCATCGCGCCGATCTGGAAGCCGTTTTCGCGGCCAAAGGCGTGCGCGCCGATCAATGCTCGACAGGAGAGCAGAAAGCCCTGTTGATCAGTCTGATGCTTGCCAACGCCCGTGCCTTGGCGGCCGATATTGGCACCGCCCCCATCTTGCTGCTGGATGAGGTTGCAGCCCATCTTGACCAGAACCGACGCGCCGCGCTTTACGATGAAATTTGCGCGCTGGGGGCCCAAGCCATCATGACGGGCACCGAGGCCAGTCTTTTCGACAGTCTGGGCACCCGCGCGCAGGGGTTTTCCGTGACCGAGGCTGCCAATCAATCACATATTCAGGGGATAAGCTTATGACACCGCAACGCGTCACCCTTATCACGCTTGGCGTTGCCGATCTGGCCGCCTCGCGTGCCTTTTACGCGCGTCTTGGCTGGCAAGAGCATCAAGAAAGCCAAGAAACAGTGGTATTTTTCCAACTGCATGGGGCGGCCTTGGGCCTGTTCCCGCTGGACGAGCTTGCCAAGGATCAGGGGCGCGCGGGGGCGGCCTTGGGGGTGGGGGCCGCCACACTTGCACAGAACTTTGCTACCGAGGCCGAGGTTGACGCCGCTTATGCCGCCGCGCTTGCCGCCGGGGGCACCGGCTTGAAAGCCCCCGAAAAGGTATTCTGGGGCGGTTATTCCGGCTATTGGGCCGACCTAGACGGCCATGTCTGGGAAGTTGCGATGAACCCGTTCTGGTCATTGAATGAGGATGGGAGCCTGACGCTGCCATGAAACCTGTCAGCGACGAAATGCATGCCCTGATCTGCGACAAACTTGCCCAGATTGCACAAGATGAGCAGGTGACCATTCTGTTTGCAGTCGAATCCGGCTCTCGGGCCTGGGGGTTTCATTCGCATGACAGCGATTATGATGTGCGTTTTGTCTACGCGCGCCCTGTCTCATGGCATCTGCGCATTGATGCACGCCGCGATGTTATCGAATATCCGATTTCGGACGAATTGGACATCTCGGGGTGGGATTTGGCGAAGGCTTTGAAACTGGCGCTTCGCTCCAATGCGGTGCTGCCCGAATGGCTTCAGTCCCCGATCACTTATGCCGAGGCCCCCGAGGCCCGGGCGGCGATTGCGGGTTTTTGCCAACAAGTGCTGACCCGCAAGCCTGTGACATGGCACTACCTCAATCTGGCAAAAAAGCAGATGGACGGGCTGCATTTGCCAAATGGCCAGATCAAGCTGAAGCGGTATCTTTACACCATTCGTCCTGTGCTGGCCTTGCGCCACATGCGGCTTTACAATGTGGCGATGGCTCCGATGAACATGGGCGACTTGATGCGCAGCTCCGATCTGCCAGAGGCTGTTACCCAATACATCCAAGCCATGATCGCGACCAAGCTGGAGGCGGGGGAGCTTGGCACTGGCGCCCGGACCGATGCCGCGATGGATGATCTGATTTCTGGCGAACTTGATGCCGCAGCAGCATGGCTGGCGCAAGAGCCCCCCGTGGACACCCCCGACCACTGGGCCAAGGCCAATGAATTGCACAAACGCTTTACCGTGGCCGTGCCGGAATGACTGTCAGCCTGCATCAGCTTTTGCTTTATGCGGGTGGGATGGCCGTGCTCTGGGTCATTCCCGGCCCGGTTTGGGTGGCGCTGACGGCACGCGCGCTTTCGGGTGGGTTTGCGAGCGCCTGGCCTTTGGCGATCGGCGTGGCCTTGGGTGATCTGGCCTGGCCGCTGGCCGCGATCTTTGGGCTGACATGGATCTTGTCGCTCTATGGTGGGTTTCTGGAGGCGCTTGGCTGGGTCGCCGCCGCTGTGTTCATCATCATGGGGGTGCTGTTGATCCGCAAACCCGCAGAGCGCCCGAACACCGACAGACGGATGACGCGGCCCGGCATGTGGGCGGGCTTTGTGGTGGGGGTTGCGGCGGTTCTGGGCAACCCCAAAGCGATCCTGTTCTACATGGGCGTGCTGCCGGGGTTCTTTGACCTAAGCCGCGTCACAGCCCCCGACATTGCCGCCATTCTGGCCGTTTCCGCCGTAGTTCCGGCGCTTGGAAACCTTGGCCTTGCGCTGTTTCTGGACCGCGCGCGGCGGCTTCTTGCCTCCCCCCGGCGGCTGCGGCGGCTGAACGTGATTTCGGGTGTTCTGCTCATTGGTGTTGGCCTTGTGATCCCGTTCATCTGACGGGGCGAACAAACCGCTAAATCTTGTGTCTTGGGCGTGACAATCCTTGCCAAAAAGCCTATAAATTGGGCCAGAGTTCAAGGAAAGTCCGCATGACTGAAGAAGCCAAAAAGCCCGCAGAATACGGCGCTGATTCTATTAAAGTTCTCAAAGGCTTAGAGGCCGTTCGCAAACGCCCCGGCATGTATATCGGCGATACCGACGATGGGTCGGGCCTGCACCACATGGTCTATGAAGTTGTCGACAACGGAATTGACGAGGCGCTGGCCGGTCATGCCACCGCCGTCACCGTCAAAATCCACGCCGACAATTCGGTTTCCGTGCGCGACAACGGGCGCGGCATTCCGGTGGATATCCACAAGGAAGAAGGTGTTTCCGCCGCCGAGGTCATCATGACTCAGCTTCACGCTGGCGGGAAATTCAACAACACCGATACCGATGGCAACGCTTACAAAGTTTCGGGCGGGTTGCATGGCGTGGGCGTTTCGGTTGTGAACGCGCTGTCTGACTGGCTGGAACTGCGCGTCTGGCGCAATGACAAGGAATATTTTGCCCGGTTCGAAAACGGCGAATGTGTGGAGCATGTGCGTGAGGTGGGCCCCGCCCCCGGTGAACGCGGCACCGAAGTGCGCTTTATGGCATCGGCCAAGACCAACCGCCCAGATGGCACCTTTTCCAACCTTGAATACAGCTTCAAGACGCTGGAAAACCGCCTGCGCGAACTGGCTTTCCTGAACTCTGGCGCGCGGATCATCGTGATTGATGAACGCCCCGCCGAACCGCTGCACACCGAACTGTTCTATGAAGGTGGCGTGCGCGAATATGTCAAATACCTTGACCGGTCCAAAACCTCGATCATGCCAGAGCCGATTTATATCATCGGGGAAAAGGGCGGCATCGTGGTCGAGGTCGCGATGTGGTGGAATGACAGCTACCACGAAAACGTGCTGCCATTTACCAACAACATCCCGCAGCGCGATGGCGGCACCCATTTGGCGGGCCTGCGGGGCGCGCTGACCCGCACCATCAACAATTACGCGCAATCCACCGGGATCGCGAAAAAGGAAAAGGTCGATTTCACCGGCGATGACGCGCGCGAAGGCCTGACCTGCGTGCTGTCTGTGAAGGTGCCGGACCCTAAGTTTTCCAGCCAAACCAAAGACAAGCTTGTCAGCTCCGAAGTGCGCCCAGCGGTTGAGGGCATGGTGAACGAAAAGCTGGCCGAATGGTTCGAAGAAAACCCCGCCAATGCGAAGATCATCGTCGGCAAGATCATCGAGGCTGCCTTGGCCCGTGAAGCGGCCCGTAAGGCCCGCGATCTGACCCGCCGCAAATCGCCGCTGGATGTATCCAACCTGCCCGGCAAACTGGCCGATTGTCAGGAAAAAGACGCCTCCAAAGCCGAACTGTTCCTGGTGGAGGGTGACTCGGCTGGTGGGTCGGCCAAACAGGGGCGCTCACGCTCCAACCAAGCGGTTTTGCCGTTGCGCGGTAAAATCCTGAACGTGGAACGGGCGCGGTTTGACCGGATGCTTGGCTCTCAGGAAATCGGGACACTGATCACCGCGATGGGCACGGGCATTGGCCGGGATGAGTTTGATCTGAAAAAGCTGCGCTACCACAAGATCGTCATCATGACCGACGCTGACGTTGACGGCGCGCATATCCGCACGCTTTTGCTGACCTTCTTCTTCCGGCAGATGCCGCAGTTGATTGAGGCAGGGCATCTCTATATCGCGCAGCCGCCGCTTTATAAGGTCGCGCGCGGCAAGTCCGAAGTCTATCTGAAAGACCAGCAAGCCTTGGAAGATTACCTGATCGACATGGGCGTCGATGGGGCTGTGCTGCGCCTGACCTCGGGCGAGGAAATCGCAGGCGCCGACCTGACGCGCGTGATCGAAGGCGCGCGGCAGTTCCGGCGAATTCTGGACGCGTTTCCAACGCATTACCCGCGCGGAATTCTGGAACAAGCCGCGCTTGCAGGCGCATTTGACGCGGGCAAAGCGGATTCCGATCTGCAAGCCGTGGCCGATAATGTCGCCAAGCGCCTGGATGCCATCGCAACCGAATATGAGCGCGGCTGGACGGGCCGCATCACCCAGGATCACGGCATCCGCCTTGCCCGCGTGCTGCGCGGGGTCGAGGAAATCCGCACGCTTGACGGCGCTGTCCTGCGCTCGGGTGAGGCGCGGCGGCTGAGCCAGGTTTCCGCTACCCATCGTGACGCCTATGCCGAAAACTCGCGCCTTGTGCGCAAGGATCGGGAATTGCCCATCAATGGCCCGATTGATCTGCTGAAGGCCATTCTGGCCGAAGGCGAAAAGGGTCTGTCGCTGCAACGCTACAAGGGTTTGGGCGAAATGAACCCCGAACAGCTTTGGGAAACCACGCTGGACCCAGAGGCGCGCACCTTGTTGCAGGTAAAGGTCGAGGATCTGGCAGATGCCGACGACATCTTTACCAAACTGATGGGCGATGTGGTGGAGCCGCGCCGCGAGTTTATCCAGCAAAACGCCCTGAGCGTGGAACATCTGGATTTCTGATCCCGCCCAGCTTTTGCGCCCATCGGACCCAGTGTCGCGATGGGCGCAATGCCTTCATGCCCCCGTATCGCCAAACCGTTTGGCCCAACTGGGTTGCAAATCCCCCGGCATCGCGCGCGCTTCATACACCCCGCGTGCAATCGCCCGCGCCAGCACACAGGCCGCCGCATGGCCCAGCAAGAACGGGTCTGCCACCGGGTCGGCCAAAGCCCGGGCACCCGTTGAAATCGCAAAGACCAAATCCCCATCCATCGGCGTATGGCTTGGCACAATGGCCCGCGCCATTCCGTCATGCGCGGCAATGGCCATGCGTTGCGCCTGCGCTTGGGTCAGCGCCGCATCGGTGGCAACTATGGCGATGGTTGTGGCCTCTCCCATCCGTTTGCGCGGTGCGGGTTCTGCCCCAGCGTCGAAGGCTGCGGGCAGGCCCAGCCCACCAAACTCGGCCCCCAACTCCCACGGGGCGGCCCAGAAATGCGGGCCATCGCCCAGCGTCACGGACCCCAGCGCATTCACCGCCACCAATGCGCCCACTGTCACCCCATTGCCCAAGACCGCCGAGGCAGAGCCCAATCCGCCCTTCAATACCCCGGTCGCCGCCCCATAACCTGCCCCAGCAGTGCCGATGGTAAACCCGGTTCCCGCCTGTTCCAGCGCAGCGCGACCCATACCGGCATAGGGGTTGCGGCCCCAAGCCTTGTCGCCGCCATTCAGCAGATCAAACAGAATGGCACCGGGCACAATCGGCACCCGCGCCGCCCCCACCGCAAAGCCACGGCCCAAAGCAGCCAAGGCATCGGTGACGCCCGAACAGGCATCCAGCCCAAAGGCCGAACCGCCGGAAAGCACAATCGCATCAACCGTTTGCACCAGCTTGTCAGGGGCCAGCAAATCGGTTTCCCGCGTGCCGGGGGCGCCGCCCATCACATGCACGGCCGCCGTAAACGGTGCATCCCCCACCAGCACCGAAACGCCAGAGCGCAGCACAGGGTCGGCCACATTGCCCACATAAAGGCCCGCGACATCGGTGATCAGATTACGCGCGCCCGCCCGCATATCCCACCTATTCAATCGGTCGGATCAGCTTGCGCTCCAGCACGCGCAGAACCATCGCCAAGTCATGCCCGCGCCGCAGCACTTGCCCATCCATCCCGACCACCGCATACATCCCTTGCCGCGCCCGCAGCTTGGGGCGCTTTTCAATGCGATAAAGCGGGTTTTCCGCCGTGCGCCGGAACACCGAAAACACAGCAATTTCGCGCAGGGCCGAAATGCCATAATCGCGCCATTCGCCACAGGCCACCATGCGCCCGTAAAGCGACAGAATGACGCCAAGCTCTCGTCGGTCAAAGCTGACCTGCTCGGGCGTCTGGGCGTGAAACGGGATCGGCGGCTCTGCACTCATGGGGTTCAGCTTAGCTGCGCAAGTCTGCAAATCAAGCTATAGCTGCACCACGACACCGCCTGCCGCCTCGGCATCGCTGGCGTCATGCGTCACCATCAGCCCCGGTATCTTGCGGGCGCGCAGATGGTCAAAGACAAAGCCCCTGATCTCCGCCCGCAATTCGGCATCTAGGCGTGAGAAGGGTTCATCCAGCAACAGCGCCTCGGGTTCAGCCAACAGCGCCCGCATCAAGGCCGCCCGCGCGCGTTGCCCGCCCGAAAGGGTGGCCGGGTCACGGGCGGCAAATCCGGCCAGACCGGCCTGATCCAAGGCAGTTTCAACAGCGGCACGCCGGGCCGCCCCGCGCACCGAAGGCACCAAACCAAAGGCAAGATTATCGCCCACCGAAAGATGCGGAAACAGCATCGCGTCCTGAAACAGCACCCCGATGCGCCGCGTCTCGGCGGGTTGGCGCAACACATCGCGCCCGTTCAACGCCACCGTGCCGCTGACCGCAAATCCATGCGCCAGATGCCCGCCAATCGCGTCAAGCAAGGTCGATTTGCCAATCCCAGAAGGCCCCATCAGCGTCGCCACCTCTCCCGGCGCGATGCGCAGGGACAAGGCGGAAAACAATGGATTCCCGGCTTTCGGGCCAACGGTAACATCCTGTAAAACCAGGCTCATCCGGCCCCTCCCAACAATCCGCGGCGGTTGCGATAAACGAAGGCGGGCACCAGCAAGGCCGCGCCATAGGCAAGGAAAGGCAAGCCCGCCTGCAACACCGCATACACCCCGACAACCCGCCGATCAGAGCCGCTGGCCAGCGTGACCGCCTCTGTCGTCAAGGTGGCAACACGGCCTGCGCCCATGAACAAGGTTGGCAGATATTGCGCCACCGATACTGCAAAGCCAATCGCGGCGGCCACCATAAGCGGGCGGATCAGCATCGGCAGCTTCACCGCAAACAACCGCCGCCAAGGCCCCGCCCCCAGCGCCGCCGCCGCCCGCAGATGATGCGGATCCAGCGCGCGCCAAGGGTCCGACAGCGCGATCATCACATAGGGAAACACGAACAGCATTTGCGCCCAGATCACCGCCAGCAAGCCACCGCTGATCCCGATCTGCAAGAACAGCACGTTCAACCCATAGAGAAACCCGATCTGCGGCACCAACAGCGGCAGATAAATCAAGGCCTGCGCCCAAGTTGCGCGCCCGCGCCGCGCGCGGTCCTCCCCCTCCAGCCATGCGATGGCCAGAAGCAGCGATGCCACCGTGGCCGCGATGCCGATGATCAGCGTTGCCTCCAAGGCGCGGCCCCAACCGCTGCCGGGGGTCATCCAGCCTTTCAGCGACCAGCTTTGCGGCAAGGCCTGCGGAAACGACCAGCGCCACGCAAACGACCACACCAGCAAGGACAACAGCGCCAAGGCCCCCGCCGCCATCAGGCCCATCACCACTGCACTGGCGGCCCAGAGCCCCGGCTCGGCCCGGTGCCCACGCCCGCCCCGGCGCAACCACCACTGGCCGATGCGCTTGGCCACAGGCTCGGCCCCGATCCACGCGCCGATGGCGGCAGCAACGATCAGCGCATGCAACAGCGCCGCCGCCGATGCGGGCAAGATCAACGCGGTATCAGGGGCCGAAAACCAGCGCATGATGGCCACCGCCAAGGTGGGCGGGTTGGAGGGGCCAAGAATGATCGCCATATCCACAACCGACAAGGCAAAGGCCAGAACGATGAAAATCGGCAAGCGGATCAGCGGGTAAACCTGCGGCATGATCACCTTGATCCAGACCACCCCGCGGCCATAGCCCAGCGCCCGCCCCGCCGCCAAATGCTGCCGCACCGGCAATTGCCCCAAGGCAGACCCCATGACCAGCAGCAGAAACGGCACTTCCTTGATCAGCAACCCTGCAATCAGCGCAAGCCCCCAAGCATCATTCACCGTGGCCAGATCTGCCGGGCGGTCCCACCCCGTTGCCCAAGGCGACAACAGCCGCGCAATCCAGCCAGAAGGGGCCAGCAAAAACGCCATCCCGATCGCCAAAGCCGCATGCGGGGCAGCCAGAAACGGCACCAAGATGCGCCCCATCGCCCCATGGCTTATGCGGCCATGCATCAGCGCGCAAAACCCCGCCGCCAGCGCCAAGGCCAGAAGGGTAGAGCCCAGCCCCGTCACCAAACTCAACCGCAAGCTGGTGCCAAACCCCGGCAGCGCCATCAACTGCTGCCACGGGGCCAACGACCATTCCACCGCACCAATCGCGGGCAGAATGCCAAAGGCCGCGCGGCCCGTCTGGGCAAACCCGGCCAGAATGGGCAGCACAACGCCACCCATCAAGGCCAAGGCCACCACAGCCCGAAGCGCGCGACCCTCTTTCATTTGGTGTAGCGGTCACCCCAAGCCGCGACCAGCTTAGTCATCCAGCTTGCATGCGGTTCCAGCAAGGTCGGGCCAAGATCTTCCAGCTTCGGCAAGGCGGGCGAGGTCGGCAAAGCCGCAAACAGCGCCGCGTCCTCGGCGCTCAGCTTTGCGGGATCAAGCACCGAGAAACTGCCCAGAACGTCGATGTTTTGCTGATGCGCCTGCGTTGCGGGGTCGAGCAGGAAGTTTGCCACAACCTCCGCCCCTTCGCGATTGGCCGCGTTATAGGGGATCGCCACGAAGGAGATATTCCCGATGCTGCCGCCCTCCGGCACAAAAACCCGCGCGGTTTCGGGCAGCAAGCCTTCGGCAATCGCACCCGCCGCAGAGGCCGGATCGAATGAAACGCCGAAATCCACCTCGCCATCGTTCAGCAATTGCTGCTGCACGGATTGGTTTTCGGGAAAGGTCGCACCCTCGCGCCACATGAAGGGGCGCAGCGCGTCATACCATGCCCAAAGCGGCGCGGTCGCCGCGTCAAAGGCAGCATCGGTGACGGGCAATTGCAAGGCGGCTTGGTCTGGCGCGAATTCGATCAGCGCCTGTTTCAGGAAGGTCGCCCCCATGAAATTGCTGACATCGGGATGCGTTACCCGCCCCGGATTGGCCTTGGCATGGTCCAGAAAGCCCGCCATGTTGCGCGGCGGCTCGGCCACCACGGCGCTGTCATAGGTAAAGACAAAGCGCGCCAAACGCCAAGCAGACTCGTAGCCTTCGACTGGCACCGTGAAATCCACCGCAGCGGCGGAATTGGGCGACAGATCAAGGTATTTCGCATTCGGCAGGTCATTGGCAAAGGGGCCGTGCAGCAGCCCTTGCTCTTTCATCGACAGGAAATTCGGGCCGTTGATCCAGATCATATCGACCGAACCGCCGCTATCCTTGCCCGCCGCCTTCTCCGAGATGACCTGCGTCACGGCTGTGGCCGTATCGGTCAGTTTGACCTGTTCCACCTTTACCCCGTATTTCGCTTCGGTCTGTTCCCCGACCCAAGCGATAAAGGCATTGGTGCGCGCATCGCCGCCCCATGCGTTCCAATATACCGTCTGGCCGCGCGCGGCCTCCAGCGTTTGCTGCCAATCGGCCAGCGCGGGGGTGGCAAGGCCAAGGCCGAGGGCCGCAATCATCAGTGAACGCATCATCTATCCTTTTTCTATTGATCAGAAAACGCACGCCAGCCCTGAAGCCAGCGTAAAACGGTGGTAAGCGCGCAGGCCAGCGCAAAGCCATATGCCAGCGGCACGAACCACGCCGGAAACAGGCACATCAGCACGAAAATCACGATGGTTTCAGTGCCCTCGGTCAGCCCGCCCAAGTAGTAGATGCCCTTGGCCGGATAGGCATCGGCCCGCAGCCCGCGCTTGGCCGCGATCACCGCAAAGGCCAGAAAGCTGGACCCGGTGCCAACGAAAGCGCAGATCAACACCGCCGCCGCCAGCGCATTTTCCGGCGCGGCAAGGGCAAAGCCCAAGGGCACGGTGGCGTAGAAAACGAAATCCAGCGCGATATCCAGAAAGGCCCCGCGATCCGTGGCCCCAACCTTCCGCGCCATGATCCCATCCAAACCATCAGCGATACGATTGAGCAAAATCAGGGCCAAGGCCAATGGGAACCAGCCAAGCCACAAGGCGGGCAAGGCCAGAAGGCCAACGCCAAACCCGGCGAGGCTGACCTGATCAGCCGTGATCCCCCGCGCCACCAGCCGCCGCGCCGGGGCTTCCAGCACGGCCCGCACGGTGGGCAAAAGGGCGGCATCAATCATGGTATGGCCTTGTCGATTTGTCGCACTTGGCCTAACCCAGCGCCCGCCCGCTTGTCAGCCCCCTACGTTGTTACAGGCGCGCACAATGCTGTTAGCGCGGCGCGAGCGACGCTGTCAGATACCTTCGGCGAGGATAGTCTGACCAGATGAAACGGTCAGGATTCGCCCAGAATCTCGGCCTGATGTTCGCCGAGTTTCGGGGCCGGGCGGTCCAGCGCCAGCGCCGCGTGAGAGAAGCTCATCGGCGAGCGCACGCCTTTCAAGCCGTCGGGCGTGATCTGCATGGCGCGGGCCATCACCTGCGGGTCAGCGAAAACCTCGGCCAGATCATTGATCGGGCCAGCGGGCACGCCTGCCACCTCACACGCTGCCAGCAGGTCGGCCTTGCTGCGCTGATTGGTGGCGCGGGTCAACGCCTCTGTCATGGCGGCGCGGTTGGCCACGCGGTCGGCATTGGTGGCAAATTCGGGTGCCGTGCCAAGGGCGGACAGGCCCAGTAGATCGCAGAGTTTGCGATACTGGCTGTCATTTCCAGTGGCGATGATGATCCAGCCATCCGCGCAATCAAACACCGCATAGGGGGCAAGATTGGGGTGGGCATTGCCCATTTTGGTAGGGGCTGTGCCGGTGGCCAGATAGTTCATCGCCTGATTGGCCATGATCGCCGTGGCCACATCCAGCAGCGCCATGTCAATCTGTTGGCCCGCCCCGGTCGCGGCGCGCTGATGCAGTGCCGCCAGAATCGCCGTGGCCGCATAGACCCCGGTAAAGATATCCGTCACCGCAACACCGACCTTTTGGGGCTGGCCCTCCGGCTCTCCGGTCACCGACATCAGGCCAGACATGCCTTGGATGATGAAATCATAGCCCGCGCGATGGGCATAGGGGCCGGTTTGGCCGAAACCCGTGATCGAGCAATAGATCAGCCCAGGGTTCACCCGCGCCAAGGACGCATAATCCAACCCATATTTTGCAAGGCCACCGACCTTGAAATTCTCAATCACCACATCGGCATCCGCCACCAGACGGCGCACGGTTTCCTGCCCGTCCGGGCTGCGGAAATCGACGGTGACGGATTTCTTGCCCCGGTTGGTCGCATGGAAATAGGCGGCAGAGCGATCACCCTCGCGCTCAATGAACGGGGGGCCCCAGCGGCGGGTATCATCGCCTTCCGGGGCCTCTACCTTGATGACATCCGCGCCCAAGTCTGCAAGCGTCTGACCCGCCCAAGGGCCTGCCAGAATGCGGGCCAATTCGATGACCTTCACACCTTTGAGCGGGGCATTCATCGCTTACTTCGCCAATTCCGCGTCAAGCAGCGCCTTCAGCTCGGCATAGGCCATGTTGCTATGCTTGGTGCCGTTCAGGATGAACGAGGGGGTGGAATTGATGTCATCCGCTTCAGTATCGGCTTGAAACTTCGCTACCATCGCCTGCGCCATTGGCCCATCGTTCAGGCAAGCATCCAGCGCGGCATCTTCCAGCCCGGCGGTGCGGCCAATGCGGCGCAGGTTTTCCACGACGGTTGCCGGATCATCCGATGCAGCCCATTCCTGCTGGGTGCTGTAAAGAATGTCCTGAATCCCGAAATAGCGCATCTCGCCGCCGCAGCGCGCCACCATACCGGCCCACAATCCGTAACGGTCAAAATACACCTCGCGGTAAACGAACTTGATCTTGCCGGTGTCGATATAGTCGCGCTTCAACTCTTTGAAAACGGCAGTATGGAAATTCGCGCAATGCGGGCAAGTGTAAGAGGCATATTCCGTCAGAACCACCTTCGACTCGGGGTTGCCCAGCACCATATCCGGCACCTCGGGCAGCGCCGCCTCAGTTGCGGTGCTGGTGGTTTGCGCCCAGACAGGCATCGCGGTCAGGGCCAGTGCGGCACCAAGGGTCAGGGTGAAATCTCTGCGGTTCATGTTCTGCCTCTTTGTGATTTGGACCGAGATAAGAAGTTTTCGGTCAGGGATTCAAGGGCCTGCCGCAACGCATTATCGTGAACACCCTCGGCCACGCGGTTCGCCTCGGCCTTGATCGCGGGGTCCGGGGCGGGGGTTTGCTTGGGCGCGGGGGTAAACATCGCCTGCCCCTCGGCAAAGCCGCTGGGGGCGGTTTGGGTCAGGCTGATGCGGGAAATCGCGGCGTAACCATAGCAGGCGTTTACCTTTTCCTTGATCGCGGGAAGCTGCATCTGCACCATGGGCCCATTGGTCGAGGTGGTCAGCAGCGTCAGCGTTGCCCCCATACCGCCCTTGGCATAGCCAACTTTCACCGGGCGCGTGATCGCCGCCAAATCCGGGCCCACAATCTCGGCCCAGGCGGTCAGCAGCCGCGTCACCGCGAATCCCCGCGCCTCACCCGCCGACCGAATCCGCTCTTTCAGCAGGCCCGACGCCGCTTCAAACCCGCGCATCCGCCGGGTTTTGCTTTGAAATTGGCCACCTGTCGGCTGCTTCATCTGGTCATTTCCTTCGTTCCCCCTATCTTAACGGCACAAGGCGGCCCCTGCCAATTCAATCGCTGGGAAAAGGGTTAAAACTTGCGTGACGAGGCTGCGGCCCTGATATCTTGGTATGATCGGCACGCCCGCGTGATGCCGTGGCGCTGCCCGCCGCACAGTGGCGCGCGGCCCGACCCGTATCGGATCTGGCTGTCCGAGGTGATGCTGCAACAAACCACGGTTGCCGCCGTGCGCGCCTATTTCCTGCGGTTTACCGAACGCTGGCCAACGGTAACGGCACTGGCGCAGGCGCAGGATGCTGCGGTGATGGCCGAATGGGCGGGGCTGGGATATTACGCCCGCGCCCGAAACCTTCTGAAATGCGCCCGCGCGGTGGCGCAGGATCACGCAGGCCAGTTCCCGCAAAGCTATGAGGGCTTGCTGACCTTGCCGGGCATCGGCCCCTATACGGCAGCGGCGGTGGCCGCGATTGCCTTTGACCAACCTGCAACCGTGGTGGATGGCAATGTAGAGCGTGTCATGGCGCGGCTGTTCAATGTCCAGACGCCCTTACCGCAAGCCAAGCCGGAGTTGACAGCTTTGGCCAGCAGTCTGACACCGACAGACCGCCCCGGCGATTATGCCCAAGCGGTGATGGACCTTGGTGCCACCATCTGCACGCCCCGCAACCCGGCCTGTGGCCTTTGCCCGCTTCGCCCGTTTTGCGCGGCCCAAGCGGCAGGCACCCAAGCTGATCTGCCCCGCAAATCCCCCAAGCCCGAAAAGCCGACCCGACAAGGCACGCTTTGGCTGGCCCGTCACCCCGATGGCCGATGGCTGGTGGAACAGCGCGGACCCAAAGGGTTGCTGGGCGGTATGTTGGGCTTTCCCGGCACCGGATGGGACAAAAGCACAGGCGCCCCCCCCGTCATTGCCAACTGGCAGGATATGGGCAAAGTGCGCCACACCTTCACCCATTTCCACGCGGATATGACAGTGCTGGCCGCCACAACCGAAGCGCCCCCCGATCACGGGATGTTTCAAGCCATTAACCCTGATGATCTGCCGACATTGATGCGCAAAGCCTATGATCTTGCGTCATCGACCCTTTTGCCGCGTTGACGCAAACACCTGCGCCACCCATCATGCGGCAAAGTAACAGGTGCCCCATGACAACCATTCCCGCCGCAGAAATGACCCGGATCAACCACGCCCTGCCCTTCTGGCTCTCGCTGGGCCTGGTGCCCGTCTCGGTTGTCAGCGCCTTGGTGGGCGGCTGGACGGTGCTGTTGATGCCCATCGCCTCTTGGGGGATGTTTTCGCTGCTGGACGCCATCGTTGGCAAAAGCCCGGACAACCCCGACCTTGAAACCCCCGAGGACGGGCTTGGCTGGTATCGGGCCATCACGCTGATCTGGTTTCCCGTGCAATTCGCCCTGCTGCTGTGGCTGTTGTATTATGTGCCCCGCGCGGACCATCTTGGCACACTGGAATCCATCCTGATCTTTTTCGGCATGGGCATCATCTCGGGCACCGTCGGCATCAATTACAGCCATGAGCTGATGCACCAGAAATCAAAGCTGGAACGCTGGCTGGGCGATCTGCTGCTGGCCTCGGTTCTGTATTCCCATTTCCGGTCTGAACATCTGCGTGTCCACCACCTTTATATCGGCACCCCGCGTGACCCGGTGACTGCCCGCTACAACGAAGGCTTTCACCGCTTTTTCCCGCGCGTCTTGCGGCAATCGTTGACCTCTAGCTGGAAGGCGGAAAAGGCGATGCTGGCCCGCCGCAACCTGCCCGTAACACACCCCAGCAACCCGTTCTGGCGCTATGGCGCACTTCAGATCGCCATGCTTGTGCTGGCCTTTGCCCTTGGTGGCTGGGTCGGGCTTGTCTTGTTCATTTACCAAGCCTTCACCGCGATCTGGCAGTTGGAACTGGTGAATTATATCGAGCATTACGGCCTGACCCGCCGCCACCTTGGCGATGGCAAATACGAACATGTTTTGCCGCGCCATTCGTGGAACGCCGATCACAAGGCATCGAACTGGCTGCTGATCAACCTGCAACGCCATTCCGACCATCACTACAAACCGGATCGCCGCTTTCCCCTGCTGCAAACCTACACGGCCGAGGATGCGCCACAGCTTCCCTATGGCTATCCGGTCATGACCGCCGCCGCGATGGTGCCACCGCTTTACAAACGGATGATGAACCCCCGCGTGCGCGAATGGCGGCGCAAATATTACCCCGATATCACCGATTGGCACAGTTATAACAAAGCGCTGAACCCCAGCCCGCGCTAGATCGTCTTTTCAACCAGATGGCCATTTACCGCACAGGCCAGAACCAGCCCGCGCAACCAATCCACCCCATGCGTGCGGATAATCTGGGCCGGACGCAAGATTTGTGGCCCGATCTTTTCAGCCTGCGCCCGCAGAAAATCCGCCTCCTTTTGGGGGGTTCCGGTGACATACACCGCCTCTTCGATCCGCCCACAATTCAGCGCCTGCGCGCTTTGCACAAAGCGCAGATAGGGCGCGATCAATATGGTGCCGGGCCGGGCCGTTTCCGCAATCCGCTTCTCCAACGCCTCCAACTGGTCAGTGTCAGACATCGGCTGATAGAAATAGATCACGTCATATTGGTCGTAACCTTCAAAGGTCAGCGCATTCGCCTCGAATATCTTGCAGCGCGGCACGTTCATCTGCTGCATCGCCTTTTGGGCGGTGTCCACATAGCGGGCATCAAAATCGAACCCGTCGGCCTGCTCAAAGATCTCGGCGGCCAGCAGAACCTTCATCCCGCCGCCACAGCCCACATCGACAAAGCGCAACGGCTCTGGCCGCTTTTGTGCCAGCGCCACCCGGAAGGCAGCATGGGCATGGGCAATAAAGGCCGAACTGCTTAGCGGAATATCCGAATAACAGCCAATCTCCTTGGCCGCGTCAGATTGCGGGTTTGGGTTGATCAAGCGATGCAGGAAGGCCATCGCGGTATCCATCGCAAAGGCTTGCACGCGCTCTACATCATTCACCTTGCGCAGCGGCGGATAAAGCGGACGCGCCTTGCCCTTCGAGATAAGCTGCATCGTGTCCGTGATCCGCTGCATCATATGCAACCGCCGCCGCAACAGCCGCAGCAGGCGCACATCGGCGCTGTCAACATGCTTGGCCAATGGCCCTTTCAAGCTGCGGCGCAGGTCACGCTCCATCACCATCAGCTCATTTCGAAACTGGATGCGTTGCTTTTCAAACTTGCCGATCATCCCCGAAAACCCGCGCCGCTGCGCGCGTTGCATCCGCATCTGGCGTTCCAACTGCACCGCTATCGGGTTCATCGCCGCATCAAACTTGTCCCACAGGGTCTGAGGATCACTTACATCTCGCATCTTCGTTCACTCCAGACTCGGCGGCGCTATACGGGCGACAGGTCGGCAGAGAGGCTGAATGCGCATCAAGGCGGCCAGTTGCGGGCAAGGCCCAAAAGGGGTTTGGCGGAACTGCTGTTCCAGATAATTCGATTTCTTTTTTTAATTCAGAAATTTAACGGCGCGCGTGGGTAACATGGCCTCAAAGCCAGCCCCTTCACCGTAACAAAAAAAGCCCGCCATGCAAGCATGGCGGGAAAGTGGTGTCAGGGGCGGCCCCTGACACAGGCGGTAAACTTTGACTATCGCTGTAGCTTAGTGCGGGCGGCTCTCATCCATCTCGGCGCGGATTTGCTGCCGAAGGATGTCGATAGACACCATCTTGCCCTCGCGTTTGAAGTGCCAATAGGTCCAGCCGTTGCAGCTTGGCGCACCTTCCATCGCGGCGCCAACCTGATGGATCGACCCTTTCACATCATTGCCGACCAGCGTGCCATCGGCGCGCACCTTGGCCTTGTAGCGATTGCCGATGGAATACAATTCCTCGCCCGGGCGCAGCATGCCGCGTTCCACCACCTGCCCGAAGGGCACGCGCGGCTCTGCCCGCTTGGAGCCTGTGATCTCCAGCGCCGAGGCATCGAATTTGCGCACTTTGGCAATCCGCTTTTCCGCGACCTTGCGATAGGCTTCTTCGCGTTCAATCCCGATGAAATCACGGCCAAGCATTTTTGCAACAGCCCCTGTGGTTCCTGTGCCGAAGAACGGGTCCAGCACCACATCGCCCGGATTGGTTGTCGCGACCAGAATACGGTGCAGCAGGCTTTCGGGTTTCTGGGTCGGATGGGCCTTATCGCCCGCCTCATCCTTCAGCCGCTCATGCCCGGTGCAAATCGGCAGCACCCAATCGGACCGCATCTGCACCCCTTCGTTCAGCGCCTTCAGCGCCTCATAGTTGAAGGTATATTTCGCGCCTTCGTCCCGGCTGGCCCAGATCAGCGTTTCATGCGCATTGGTCAGGCGTTTGCCCCGGAAATTCGGCATCGGGTTCGATTTGCGCCAAACCACATCATTCAGCAGCCAAAAGCCCTGATCCTGCAAGGTTGCGCCAACCCGGAAGATATTGTGATAAGACCCGATCACCCAGATCGCGCCATTCGGTTTCAGCAAGCGTTTCGCTGCCGCCAACCAGGCTTGAGTGAACTGGTCATATTTTGCAAAGCTGGAAAACTGGTCCCAATGGTCATCGACCGCATCCACCTTCGAATTGTCGGGGCGGTGCAAATCGCCCTTCAATTGCAGGTTATAGGGCGGGTCTGCGAAAATCAGATCAACCGAACCCGCAGGCAGGCTGTTCATGGCTTCAATGCAGTCACCTGCAAGGATCTGGTTCAGCGGCAGCGTAGCTGCCTCCGGCGCTTTCATTTTGATCGTCATCTCTGCCTCTGTTCCGCGCATTTTGCGTCGTCTTGTTGAGGTCAAAGATGAGTCATTCCTGATTCGCCGTCAAATTCTTTATTGAATCAAGGGGTTACAGATTTTTCTTGATACAAGATATTGTGTATGGGTTTGAAGGAACGTCTATGATGCGCGGTGACCCCAAGATTTAGAAGCGCCGACTGATGCTCTTTTGTCGGATATCCAGCGTTTCTGTCCCAGCCATAGCCGGGGTGCTGTTGCGCCAAATCCACCATGATCCGATCGCGTGTCACTTTTGCCACAATAGAGGCCGCAGCAATCGACAAGCAAAGCGCATCGCCTTTGATAATCGCCTCTCCGGGGCAGGGCAGATCACGCGGCAGCAGGTTGCCATCAATCAGCGCATGGTCCGGCGGGGTGGGCAGGCCGCGCAGCGCGCGCTCCATCGCCAGATGGCTGGCCCGCAGGATGTTCAGCGCGTCAATCTCCTCTACCGTGGCATGGGCGATGGAAACCTCGGCCTGCGCCATGATCTGGTCGAACAGGGCCTCGCGGCGCTTGGCGGTCAGGGTCTTGCTGTCGCCCAACCCGGCAGGCACCTGCCCCGGCAACAGGCGCACCGCAGCCGCCGTAACCGGGCCAGCAAGCGGGCCGCGCCCCACCTCATCCACCCCCGCGATACACAAGGCCCCCCGATTGCGGGCGGCGGTTTCATAGTCGTCATTCGGGGCTTGCTTTTTCATGCCGCGACCAAAGCCGATTGGGCGCAAAAAGAAAAGGGGGCGGAGGCTGCTCACCCCTCCGCCCCAGTCAAGGCGCGCCTGTTTGGGGACGGGCGGCGCGCCCCGGCCGCAGCGTCAGTAACGGCGGCGGCCTTGGTTCCGGAAGCCCGCGTTCAGCAGGCAGTTTTCTTCATAGGCGGTGCGCTCACGGCCCCGGCCTTGCAGGCTGACCTCGCAGCGCTGCGGCAACCGACGATCCACACCGGCGCGGCGCAGGCAGCGTTCGAGGTAGACGGTTTCGCTCATCCGGTGGCCGCGGATCTGCACGGCGCATTGCGCGGGCAAAACGCTGGTGCGGCGGTCGCGGTGATGATCATAAACATCCCGGCGCGGTGGCTCGACAACGCGGGCGGGTTGGCGGTGGTTATCATTGCGGTCATTGATCGCGGACCCGATGATTGCAATTGCAGCAACCGCAGCAAGCGCCTTGGCAAGGTCATCCCCGTTCTGCCCGGCGCGGGCAGGCACGGCGGCGGCTGTCATCAAGGCCAGCGCGGTGGCAGCGGCGGCAACAGTTGCGGTAAAGCGGCGGACGGCGGGATTTTCTAGCATGGTCATCGGGGTGCTCCTTTGCGGATGAAGTGGATGCTTCACCCTCGACCGACCCCGCGCTGACAGGCAATATCGGCCCGAAGTTATGCGATAACCCCGCCTTTGCCGCCCGTTGATATTGAATAACAACGCCGCTTGCGTGCAGATAAGGGCAGACCCGCAGATCAGGAGGATCGCGATTGTGGCCCCTTCCATCCAAAAACTGAAAACCGGCATCGCGGCGCTTGCCCTTGCCGTCACTTTCGCCGGTGCTGCCCAGGCGGAATGCTATGCCGACTACAAGGCCAAGCAAGAGCCCCCCCTGCGGCTGCATTACGGGGTGATCGCGCTGCCCGACTCGGCCTGTTCGGTCGCGGCGGCGGCAGGGGTGATTGCCCCACGGCTGGCCCAGCAGGGCTGGACACTGCTGAACGTCCTCTCCATCTTTGGCCCGGAGGGTCTTGCTGAAAGGAAAGCCAGTGCAGGCGCATACTACCTCTCCTTCTGACAGTTTGCGGGCGGGTAACCGGGTGGTTGCGGGCGGGATCGGGGCGATTGTCCTGATCCTGTTCGGAGCGGCGCTGTTTCTGTTTCTGAACCTGCCCGATGCCAACGCTTTCAATGCGCGGGTGGAGCGGATTTTCGTTGAAAATGATGGGCTGACCACCGGGGCCGAGATCAAGCTGCTGGAAATCCTTGCCCAGTCGGGCACCGCTTTTTCCGATGTTCTGGCCAGCTACCGCGTGGTGATTTTCGTGTTGCTGATGTTTGCGACCGCCTTGATGGTGGCCGCCTTGGTTTTTCTGGTGACAATCATCGCGCTGAACCGGCGGATTTCGGCGATCCAGCGCTCGGGGATTCAGGTGTCCAGCCTGCTGATCAGCCGGGAAAGCAATGCTGTTTATATCAACGATCTGGAATTCAAACTGACCGAGGCCGCGATTGAAACCTTGTCGGTTCTGGCCGAGGCCCGGATGGATGATGATGTGATGACCGGGGCGCAGATTGAGGCGGTGATTTCGGGCCGCGATTCCTCGGATTGTGAAGAGGCGGCGGGGGCGACGCGGGTGAAACGGCTGCGCGATGCTTTGGGAAACCAACTGGTCAGCGAATTGCTGGTCAAGACGATTGCAAGGCGGGGCTATGTTCTGGCCGTGGGTAAGGATGTGATCCGGATGATGTAGTGCCGCGCGGTGAATCGCGCGCGGAATTGGGCATAAGACACTGATTAAAAACGATACTCTCTGAAAAATTAACCCAAAATTAACCCGCCCGCGGCGCCAAAGCAGCGCGGCTTGACCTCTGGCGCACCGCCAAATACATTAAAAAGATTGAATGTGAAAAGGGGCCGCCATGAAACGCCGCACGATTCTATTGACCGCAGGCGCGCTTGTCCTGCTGGGCGGGCTGGCCTATGCCAACCGCTATCCGCTGGAACATATGGTCATGTCGCGGATGCATGGCATGGGCGCGGGGCATATGGGCGGCATGGGCATGGGCCATATGTTCCAAGGTGTCGATACGACCGAGGCCGAGGAGGCCGAGTTGCGCGCCATGTTTGACGCCCACGCGCAAATCACCCGCAGGGTGGAAAACCTGCCCAACGGCATTCGCACCGTGACCGAGACAGCCAATCCCGAATTGCGCGACCAATTGGTCAGCCACGTCGTCGGCATGATCGACCGCGTGGACCAAGGCCGCGACCCGCGCGTGATGATCCAAAGCCTGACGTTGGATATACTGTTCAAGAACCGCGCGCTGATCGTGACAGAGATGGAGCCGACCGACACAGGCATCATCGTCATCCAGACCTCTGCCGATGCCGAAACCGTAGCCGCCTTGCAAAAACACGCCGCCGAGGTTTCCGACCTTGCCGCACGCGGCATCGTTTCCGCGCAAGAGGCGATGATGGCGCGGATGCATTGAGGCGGCTTATGTAAGGGGCTTCTCAGCTGGGCGAACTACGCTTCAGCAGTGGGTTTGCCGATGGCCACTTTCGAAAAACAGGTGCCTGATCACCCAAATTCCTGACCGTTCAAAAAACGGTTGTTTTTGGAAAGCCGCGAACGGCAGGTTTGAGCCTATAGTCGCCGTTCAAGGATCGTGCGATTATTCTTCGATGAAGCGAATCTGCATTGATGTTTCTGAGTGCCGAACCACAGACACCTTTTTCAGGGTGTTGCTGTCTGAGCTTGGCGCCCCGGACTGGCATGGGCACAATTTGGACGCCCTCTGGGACAGCATAGCCGGTGATGATATCAACGAGATAACACCGCCTTACCATGTCGAGGTTCGTGGGAGCCGAAGCGTGCCCACGGAATTGGCAACACTGCTGAACCGGGTGCAATCGCTCTTTGAAGAAGCCAAAGCAGAGCTGGGAATTGACGTTTGCTTCAAGACTGACTGAATGTCCGCCCCGTCCACACAGCTGCCATTCAAAGCTCTCTCAAAAACGCTCCTTTTTGGCACGCCAGCAATACTCTTTGTTTCATGCTGCCGTAAGCCCCGTGCAAAACCCAAGTGGTTGAAGGTTTTTCCCTCCACTCCGATATCGGAGATCAAGTACATTGCAGAAATTCGGTTGCCGCGCGTCATTCTGGCCCTGCCGCCGCGCGGCACGCGCGGCCCGGCCCAACATTGAGGCGACGCGGAACGCGTCAACGAATGGCGGGAGTGGCCCCTGTCAACGGTATTGTGCCGATGTGATGAATTCACCAAAGCTTTCGCACCAGATGACGACGGTTGTGAACTGGCTTACATCAACGCCCTCGGGGACCGGCACCACCACGCCATCGAAGGTTTTCACATCACCGATCAATTGCGCCCCCGCCTTCCGAGGCAGGAATTCATCTTCGTGTTCAACGAATTCCGCCACCAGATACATCTTGTAATCCGGCCCGGGGGCGAGGCTGCCTTCATGCACGATGCGATCCGACAGAACGCTGATCTTGCCTTCGCCCCAATGCAAGAAATCACTGCCGCGCAACGCGCGGTTAAAGTTCGCCGTGAACATCGCGCCTTGCGCCTCTTGCTGCAACGCCGCCGCACCGAGCGAGGGAGGCGCGGTCAGAATGGGCAGGAAATAGACGCCCAGCGCAAAGCCCAGCGCAAGCGCCAGGAGATGTGTCAGGCCGAGAGCAACACGTCGCAGCATAATAGGTCCTTTCTGGAATGCGTGGATCTTAATGAACCCGGCGCGCAGGTCCAGAGTGGATTGCGGTGTCAGAGAAGCCTTCGGTCACTCACATTTCGCGGCCTTGCGTGTCGCCGTGGCCCCGATCCAGTCCGGTTTTTGCCGGAAATCGGGGGTCAGGTTGGACAGAGCCGTCCAGCCGTCAAAGCTGCCGTCGTCGTCTACATCCACCTCGACCATATCACCCGAGATTTGCCCGACGACGACCGGATAGGAATAGCCCGCCACGGGGTTCAACACCTGATGTTTGCGGCCTTTGCAGGCGCGGGCTTGGGTGACGTCACTGGCCTTTGAACCCGGCTCGCGCCGCACCACGGCATCGCCGTTGCAGACAAAACGGCGATCATTGGCGATGAGTTCGTTGAAAATCGGGTTGATGGAAAACAGCCCCCGCGCATCCCAGAACCCCACATAGCTATCGGGCAAAAGCGGGTTTTGCACGTCAGCATCCAGTATCAGCCCCTCGCTGCACCGATCCCCGGCAGGCTGGCCAAACCATTCGGTATCCACCTCATGCTGAAACAGGTGCCACTTGCCCGAGGAGTAGAATTTGGAGGTTTCATGAAAGGACGCCGAAGCCGATATCCATGTGAATTCTGCCAGTTTGCGATCCAGCAGCAATTGCAGCACATAGCCGTTACCATAGGCCCCGACCCGGTAGCCTGCGGGGCGAAGCTGGCGGTTCAATTCGGTGAAATAGGCGATGATGCGGCGCTCAATCTCGCCCCCGTCCGAGGCCGGGTTATATTCGAAATCCATTCCGAAATAGATCGCAGAGCCTTGCGGTTGGCCCAGCGCGCGGGCCTGCTCTATCGCGGCGATGGCATCCAGCGCGGCCTCGGCATCGGCGCTGCGGCCCCCGGGGGGCGCGGGGTTGCAATTGGCATCGGGCAAGGAATTCTCGCCCACTTTGCCGAACAGCTTGGCGGTGGAACCATTGTAGAACTGATAGACCGACAGGATGGCAAAGCGGCCTTGCAGCAGTTGCGATACCTCGCTGCGCGGGTCGGAGCGCGGGCCTTGGTCGATCAGCCGTTTGCTTTCCAGCCCCGCGATGGGTTGCGTGCAACGGGCAAGGTAGCGGGCCACCACCTGCACGCCCGAGCCCGACAGCGCCGCCATATGGGGCCGCGTATCGACCGAGGTATCAATGATCGCAGGCCGGGTCTGGGCTGCGGCAACGGCGGGTAGAAGACACAAAAACAGCAAGAATCGGAACACGGGCAAGGGGCTTTCTGTAAAAACGTCATGGGTTTGTAACACCCCAAGCATAGCAAAACCCGGCGCAGATTGCACCCGTTTGCGCATCGGATCGCTTGCACCGGGGGGGATGCTGCCCTATATCGCCCACTTCTTGCCAGTTTCGGGGGGACGCCATGATACCGACGCCTTACTACCTGATCGACAAGGCCAAACTGGCCGAGAATATGGCCAAGATGGACCGATTGCGCGACCTCTCTGGCGCGAAATGTCTGCTGGCGCTGAAATGCTTTGCCACATGGCCTGCCTTTGACGCGATGCGCGACCATATGGATGGCACCACGTCAAGCAGCCTGTATGAGCTGCGCTTGGGGCGCGAGAAATTCGGCAAGGAAACCCACGCCTATTCCGTTGCCTGGGCCGAGGATGAGGTGGATGAGGCGGTCAGCTATGCCGACAAGATCATCTTCAACTCCATCAGCCAGTTGGACCGGTTTGACAACAAGACCTCTGGCATTGCGCGGGGATTGCGGCTCAACCCGCAGTTTTCCACCTCGCATTTCGATCTGGCAGACCCGGCCCGCCCGTTCAGCCGCTTGGGCGAATGGGATCTGGCCAAGCTGAACGCCGTGGCCGACCGGATTTCGGGCGTGATGATCCATTACAATTGCGAGAACGGGGATTTCGACCTGTTCGACCAACAGCTCACCCGGATCGAGGCCCAGTTCGGCGGCTTTCTGGCAAAGCTGAAATGGGTCAGCCTTGGTGGGGGTATCCATTTCACGGGAGAGGGCTATCCTCTGGAGGCGCTCGGCGCACGGCTGCGCGCCTTTGCTTCTCGCTTTGGCGTGCAGGTCTATCTGGAACCGGGCGAAGCCGCGATCACAGGGTGCGCCAGCCTTGAGGTAACGGTGCTGGACCTGCTCAACAATGGCAAAGACCTTGCCATCGTGGATGCCTCGGTGGAGGCGCATATGCTCGATTTGCTGATTTACCGCGAAGCTGCCAAGATGGCGGTGGCAGGCGATCACCCTTATATGATCTGCGGCAAATCCTGCCTTGCGGGCGATATCTTTGGCGAATTCCGGTTCCCCGCGCCGCTGGCCATCGGCGACCGGCTCAGCATTGCGGATGCGGCGGGTTACACCATGGTCAAGAAAAACTGGTTCAACGGGGTCAAGATGCCCTCAATCGTGCTGCGAGAGCTGGATGGTTCGCTGACCGTGGCCCGCAGCTTTGACTACGCGGATTTCGAAGGCAATTTGGGCTAAGGGAGGCTGACTATGAAACGCAATGTTCTGATCATCGGTGCCGGAGGCGTGGCGCAAGTGGTGGCCCATAAATGCGCGCAGAATAATGATGTTCTGGGCGATCTGCATATCGCCAGCCGCACGATTGCCAAATGCGAAGACATCATCGCCTCTGTGCGCGACAAGGCCGCGATGAAAGTGCCGGGCGCCTTTACCCCCTATGCGCTGGATGCGATGGATGTGGAGGCGGTGAAAACCCTGATCACCCAATCGGGCGCGCAGATCGTGATCAATGTCGGCTCTCCCTTCGTGAACATGACGGTGCTGGATGCCTGCATCGCCACCGGGGCCGCCTATATCGACACGGCGATCCACGAAGACCCGACCAAAATCTGCGAAACCCCGCCATGGTATGGCAATTACGAATGGAAAAAGCGCGAGGCCTGCCGCGCCGCAGGCGTCACCGCCGTTCTGGGCGCGGGGTTTGACCCCGGCGTGGTCAACGCCTTTGCCCGCTATGCCGTTGATGAATGTATGGATGAGGTCACCAGCATCGACATCGTCGATATCAACGCGGGCGACCACGGCAAGTATTTCAGCACCAATTTCGACCCGGAAATCAACTTCCGCGAGTTCACTGGCACCGTCTATAGCTGGCAAAACGGCGCATGGCAGGAAAACAAGATGTTCGAGGTGGGGCGCGAGGATGACCTGCCCGTGGTGGGCAAGCAGAAATCCTACATGTCGGGCCATGATGAGGTGCATTCGCTGGCCAATCGCTACCCCCAGGCCGATGTGCGCTTCTGGATGGGCTTTGGCGACCATTATATCAATGTCTTTACCGTGCTGAAAAACCTTGGCCTCTTGTCGGAACAACCCGTCACCACCGCCGAAGGGCTGGAGGTTGTGCCGCTGAAAGTGGTGAAGGCCGTGCTGCCCGATCCCAGCAGCCTTGCCCCCAATTACACCGGCAAAACCTGCATCGGAGATTTCGTCAAAGGCACCAAGGATGGCAAACCGGTCGAGGTGTTCGTCTATAACGTGTCCGACCACAAAGACGCCTACACCGAGGTTGGCTCTCAGGGCATTTCCTATACCGCAGGCGTGCCCCCGGTTGCCGCCGCCATGCTGATCGCCGAAGGCACATGGGATGTGGGCCATATGGCCAATGTCGAAGACCTTGATCCCAAACCTTTCCTGAAATTGCTGGACAAAATCGGCCTGCCCAGCCGCATCAAGGATGCCAAGGGCGATCGCCCGCTCCCGCTTTAAAATATTTCGGCTTTCTTTTCGGCAAAAATATCCTCGGGGGGTCGCCGGGCCGCACCAGCGGCCCGGCGTTTGGGGGGCAGACAGCCCCCCTTCCCCGCCCGGCCACAGGCGCAAACCCTTGCGCATGGGTCGAATATGCCCTTCCCCCCGCGCCGCAGCTAAGCTACCAATCAATCCATGAGATGGACGTTACCCAATATTCTGACCGTCCTCCGCCTCCTCGCCGCCCCCGGCGTGGCGGTGATGTTTCTGTATTTCCATCGCCCATGGGCCGATTGGTTCGCGCTTGCCCTGTTCATCTCGGCCGCGATCACCGACTACTTTGATGGCTATCTGGCCCGGCTGTGGAAACAGGAAAGCAAATTCGGCGCGATGCTGGACCCGATTGCCGATAAGGCGATGGTGGTCATCGCGATCATGGTCATCACCGGCTATTCTGGCATGAACCCCTGGCTGATCCTGCCCGCCAGCGTGATCCTGTTCCGAGAGGTTTTCGTCTCGGGCTTGCGCGAATTTCTGGGTGCCAAGGCGGGGCTGCTCAAGGTCACCAAACTGGCCAAATGGAAGACCACGGCGCAGATGGTGGCGATTGCGGTGCTGTTTCTGGGCACCGGGCTGGAATACCTGCATCTTGAAACCTACCATCAGATGAACCCGGCCGAATATGATGCGCTGCTAGCAGCCGGTAGCAGTGATTTCAACACACTCTGGATGATCGCCTATGGCGGCTGGTATGCGGGGATCACGGGCTTCGTGCTGATCTGGATCGCGGCCGCGCTGACCCTGATCACCGGGCTGGATTACTTTTTCAAGGCGCTGCCCCATCTCAAGGATGATCCATGATTGACGTGCTGTATTTTGCTTGGCTGCGGGAACGCATTGGCGTGCCACGCGAAAAAGTGGAAACGGATGCCGCAACCGTGCAAGACCTGATCGCCGAACTTTCCGCCCGAGAGGAGCGTTACGCGCTTGCCTTTTCCGATCTGGCCAGCCTGCGGGTCGCGGTGGATCAAGAGCTTGCAGACTTTGATGCGCCCTTGGCGGGTGTGCGCGAGGTTGCCTTCTTTCCGCCCATGACCGGGGGCTGACCGGATGCGGATCGTGGTGCAGGCCAAGCCTTTCGATCTGGGGGCAGAGGCGAATGATTTTGCCAAAGGCGTGGCCGGCGCGGGCGCGGTTGTCACCTTTACCGGGATCGTGCGCGACACGGCGCAGCGCGATCTGGAGGTGATGGAGATTGAACATTACCCCGGCATGACCGAACGCGCCCTGACCACAATCGCCGAGGAAGCGATGGCGCGCTGGTCGCTGGCTGATTGCCTTGTGATCCATCGCTATGGCCGCTTGCAGGCCGCCGACCCGATCATGATGGTCGCCACCGCCGCGCGTCACCGCGCCGATGCCTTTGCCGCCGCTGAATTTCTGATGGATTACCTGAAATCCCGCGCGCCATTCTGGAAAAAGGAAATCACCCAAAGCGGCGCCGATTGGGTTGCGGCACGGGATGAGGATGAGGCCGCGCTAAAGCGTTGGTAACGCCCGCGCGGCCCGTTTAGGTGCGCCGCCCCTCAGGTTGACCGCAGCAGCACCTTGGTGCTGTTGATGGCTTGGGCCGCACGCTCGTAATGCACCCGCTTGGAGGCCGAGCTGGAAGCCGAGCGCAACAGCCGCGTTGACAGCTTGTCCAAGACGGCCTCGGCCTGAGCGTTGGCGCGCGCCTGCCGTGCCGGGGCAATCGCCTTCAGGCGGCGCGCACTGGGCCGGGCTTTGTTGCTGCGGCTGCGACCCACATGGGCAACGGGCGGCGCGGGATCGGCGTTTTGGGCGACAATCGCGGCCAGTTCGCCGGATGCGGCAGAAATTGCGTCGCGCATATCGGCATAATCCCCGCTGCTTGGGATGCCTTGAGCAATGCGGTGCAATTCCCAACGCAGGCAATCAATCCGGTATTTCTGAAATTCGAGTTTATCTTTCAACGGATAATTGCTGTCACAGAAATTGGCCGTGCCTTGCAGGTTGGCCAAGATCAGATTTGTCTGGCTGATCGTAGCGGCTGGTGGCTCCCGGCCCTCGGGTTCCGAACGCTCCGGGACTTCGGTGACTGGGGGAACCTCGGGGTATTCCGGATACTCAGGATACTCGGTGCAGCCTTCGCCGGTGCAGCCTCCATCGGGTTCTTCCGGGATGATGACGTCCCCGTCATCGGCGCCAAGGCTTTCGAATTCCAGCGTGAACATATCATATTGCGCGCCAACCTGTGCCACCGGTGGCCAGATCAGCGGTTTTGGGTCAGCGCCGGCGGGGGCGATCAGGCCAAAGCCTGCACAGATCGCCAAGGAGACGTGAAAAGCGGAAAACAACCTTAGTTTCATAATTCTTCCTTTCTGCAACATGGTTCAAAATTCAAATTCAAGCCTTCAGGCCAAAGGCAAGGCGAATGGCCTTTTGGGTGCCCGGACCAAAACTTCCGTCGATCGCACCATTGTAAAACCCGGCATCCGCGAGCCGTTTCTGCAAGGCGCGGCGGGCATCGGGGGTAAACATGTTCGGGCGTTCTTCCAGCAGGTTCAGCACATCCTTGGCCCCACTGCGCAGCGCCTCATACAAATAACCCGCTGCATCATTCGGGCCTTTGCCCGCGATCAAACCATCGTCGATCAAGGCCGAGAAGTTGAACAAGGCCTGCGGGTGGCGCAGATCGGCGGCGCGTTCAAACAGTTTCAAGGCCGCATCGGCATCGGCGGTCAGGCCCAATTCACCCTGATAATACAAAAAGCCAAGGTCGTTGATCGCATCGGCAAAATCCTGATCTGCCGCTTGCTGGTACAGCGCCAGTGCGCGCGGGAAATCCTGCGGCACGCCAAGCCCACGCTCATACAGTTTGGCAAGTTCAAACTGCGCCTCGGGAGAGCCTGCCTCGGCGGCGCGGGTCAGCAGGCCCACCGCCTCTGCCGGATCAAAGCTGTCGGCTTCGGGGTTCAGGCGCATATAGGCAAGGCCGACCATTGAACGGGTGTCGCCCAATTCCGCCAGTGCCACCAATTGCTGTTCCTGATCGGGGCGCACAGCAGACCATGCCACGCGCAAGTCACCCGTGCTGGGCGCATCGCCTTCGGCGGGGCCTGCCAGATAGAACGGCACCCCGGACAGAGAGCCGTAGGTATGCGGCTCTTGCTGGTTGAAGGTATCGGCCAGCACCTGATCGCGCACCTGCCGGAACATCAGGCTGATTTCCAACCCCGGAATCTTCATCTTTTCGGCAAGCGCTGTGGCAAAGGGGCTGTTGGCACCGATCCCATCCAGTGCCACCTGCCCATCACGCGCGGCAAAGGCCACCAGCGTGCCCCGGTCAGGGCTGGGTGGGGCAAGGCCCCCTGCGGGCGCCTTTGGTGGTTCTGCGGCTTGGGTTGTCACTTCGGCATTCGGGTCAATCGTATCACCAAAGGGGTTGTTGCGGCAACTGTCCAGAATGACGATCCGCATCACCCGCGCGCGGTCCACCGTGGCCAGAAGGTTATCCAGCGACACTGATTGCCGCTGCACATCGCGGTTTGACCGCACATCCGCATCGGCAGGCACAAGAAAGTTTTCGCCCTGCACCTCTATCCCGTGGCCCGCGAAATAGATCAGCGCAAGCTCGGCGGTTTCGGCCTCGAAGGCGAAACTGTCCATCGTTTGCGCCAGTTCGGCATAGCCCGCATCGACCACCAGCGTCACATCAAACCCGATGCCGCGCAGCGTGTCGGCGATCAGCCGCGCGTCATTGGCCGTGTTATCAAGGCTTTCGATATGTTGGTATTTGGCGATACCGATCACCAGCGCCACGCGATTGGCCAGCGCCGCTTGGGGCACCGCGAGGCAAATTACAAATAGCGCCAAACACAGGCTTGTCCTGATAAGTCGGAGCATCGCCCCCCCAAAATCAAATGATTATGACTCTCTTCAATAAAGTTAATGTAGACCCATGCTGTTCCTCTGGGAACCCCTTTGCAAGGGCGGCGCTGGACCCGCCTGTCAAAATATCGCGAAAACGTGGGTCAGATGTCGCCCGCGGCGCGCCATTTCTCAATGGTTTCCTTGGCGACTTCGAAATGCATACTGTCCTCGCGGGAGAAGGCAGCGCCCCAGAACCAGCCTTCTTCCTGAAAGAAATCCGACAGGATGGTCAGGCCCAACTGGGTTTTGCCATCACCCAGCGTATCAAGGTGGCCGTCGATGTTCAGATCCACCGCAAGGCCAAACGCATGGGTAGACACCGAGGATTGAGAGCCGCGAATACGTCGCACACAAAGCGCGCCCGCAGTGGAAATGCGGTTATACAGGTCCACATCGACCTGTTTCACCTTTTCGAACACCCGCGTCATGGATTCGACCGCAGGCCGCAGCATGGACACCCTGATCGGCCCGACATCGCCAGTGATCAGCATGTCTTTCAGCTTGGGGTTGGTCATCGGTTCGCAATCATCCGACAGAACCTCGCGGGGGAGGCCGAACATCTCGACCAGAAAACTGGGCCGAGAGACGGACAACCCTTCGTTGATCTTGCGACGCCCGGCGATCAGAACCGTTTGGGCATAGCTGTCAACGATCTGGTTTTCGCCCAGCCGTTCCAGCGGTTCGTTCATATCCTGACCGCCGAAATCAAAGGGCTGATCGTTGCGCGGCATGTTTTGCAGACGCGAAAGCTCCTCCTCGACAGTGCCGAGTCGCTGCTGCAAATCTTCCATTTGCTGGCGCAAAATCTCAATCTCGATCCGCGCGGCACTGTCCACGGCAGAGCCTGCGGGCGCGTCAGAGAACAAAGGTTTGCTGGTGCCATCGTCCGGCGCGAACATATAGGCCGAGCCGATCCAGATCAGCGGCAGCGCCAAAACGGCGCCAGCGATAGCAAGGGCAGGAACCAGACGCATATAAACAGCCGTTACTTCAATGAATTCAATACGTCGTTAGTCATAGCCCATTTTATCGACCAAAGGAACAAATTTGCCAAGCCCGGCCCCGGGTTTTTGCTGCGCGCAAGCGCGCCGATCCGCGCGGATGGCCCCGAAAAACATTGTTTGACGGCGGGGTCTGGTATAACTTTGTCGTATTCATTTTTCATCAGAAAGGCATTTTGCCATGACCACCAGAAAATTACTTCTGATTCCCGTCCTCGCCATTGCGGCACTTGTCGCGTCTGGCCCGGCCTCTGCACAAGGGGCCGATGCCGCAACCGCCACGGCCGAGGAGTTGCAGGCCCTGTTCCAAAAGCAAAAGACCCGTGGGCTGAAACTGGTGCCCAACTCTGATGCCGCTGTGGTGCCGACGGTTTCGGATCAAGGCGGCACGGCGGTCGCCCCCGTCGCCTATTCCGAGATTGAAAAGGATGCCCAGATCAACGTGCGCATCACCTTTGACTTTGACAGCGCGGTGTTGCGGGCCGAGGAGAAACCAAAGCTGAACACCCTTTGCACCGCGATGAAAGCGGTGGATGTGGAGCTGTTCCGCATCGTTGGCCATACTGATGCGGCCGGAACCGATGCCTATAACGAAAAGCTGTCGCTGCTGCGCGCGCAAGAGGTGCGGCGCTTTTTGGTCGATGATTGCGGGATAGATGCCGCGCGGCTGGAGGCGGTGGGCATGGGCAAGCGCTTTTTGTTCAACGCCGAAGACCCCAAAGCCGACGAGAACCGGCGGGTTGAATTTCAGGCGCTCAGCTAAGCCTATGGCCTTTGATCGGGGGCAACCGGTCAAAGGCGATGCGCCCGCCCGCCTGAATCGTTTTGTCCCGTTGAAAGGGCTTACATGACCGACCCCCGCTCCTCTGACACGTTCAAAAGCGGCGACCTTTTGAACAATACCTACCGGATTGAAAAGCTTCTGGGGCGGGGCGGAACATCAGATGTCTATCGCGCGCGGTCCGAGATTTCGGGCCGGCTGGTCGCGATCAAGGTCTTGCAGACCGAATTGTCCAAGAATGAAAGCTACCTGCGCCTGATGACGCGCGAGGAGGCGATTCGCGATGTGCGCCATGATGCCGTGGTGCGCTATTCCGAAAACCAGCGCACCGCCGAGGGGCTTGTGTATCTGGTGATGGATTATGTCGATGGTGTGGGGCTGGAAGAAAAGCTGATGACCGGCGGCATGTCTGCGGATGATCTGATCAAGATCGCGGCGCGGGTATTGCAGGGGTTGGTGGCGGCCCATGCCAAGAACATCGTCCACCGTGACCTTTCGCCCGACAATATCATCCTGCGCAATGGCCGCCCCGAAGAGGCGGTGATCATTGATTTCGGTATCGCCAAGGATGAAAACCCCGGTGCCGAAACCGTGGTGGGCAATGAGTTCGCGGGCAAATACGCCTATGCCGCCCCCGAGCAGTTGAACGGCAAATCCGACACGCGGTCGGATATCTATTCGCTTGGGGCGCTGCTGCTGTCTACCTTCCGGGGCGAGCCACCGGATGTAGGCGAAAACCCGATGCAGCTTTTGCGGCTGAAACAGGCACCCTTGAACGTGGATGGCGTGCCAGAGCCGCTGAAAGCCCTGATTACCAAGATGACAGCGCCCGTGCCCGAGGATCGGTTTCAAAGCGCCGAGGATGTGCTGCGCGCGATTGATCCCAGCTATGTGGCAAACCATGTGGTGCAGACCGAATCGCCGGGCCGAAGAACGACCCCCCCGGCGGCGGCCAAAAGCCCCAAGAAAGGGCGCGGCGGGCTGTTTGGCCTGTTGGCGCTGGCGGCTGTGGTGGTGCTGGGGCTTGGTGGCTATGTGTCGGGGGCGTTCCAGTCGCTGCTGGCACCGGACCTGCCAAGCATCAGCCCCTTTACCTTTGAAGCCGCGCGCAAGGATGGCGTGGAAACCGCCAAGGGTTTTGCCCCCGATGAGGCGGCCCTGACGGCGCTGCAAGCCCGCTTTGGCGAAGGTGCCGTGACGCAGGCACAAGGCACGGTGGCCCCGACATGGGGCGCGGATGTGCTGGCGCTGCTGGATCAGGTTTCGACCCTGCCGGAATGGTCGCTTTCCGTTTCGGATGACAGTGCCACGCTTACCGGTTTGGCCCCGGACCGGGCCACGCGGGACGCGGTGCAAGCGGCGATTGCCGGCGGTGCGCTGACCACCTCGGTTGCGCTGGACCTTGCGCCGCGCATCCTGCCGCTGGAGCCTGCGCTGGCCGTGCTGCGCGCGCATGAAGATTGCGGGCCGCTCAGCTTTGGCAAAAAACCCGAAGGCAATTGGGCGCTGGGGGATCAGATTGTGATCCGCGGGCGGCTGGCAGAGCAAGGCTCTCGGGTGCGGGTGTTCGAGGCGATGAAAGAGGTCGCAGGCGACCGCGATGTGCTGATTGACGTGGAAATCCTGAACCAGAACCTGTGCAAGATTGAACAAGCGCTGCCCCGCGCCGAACCGCACGGTTTTGGCGTGATCTTCGGGTTTGGCGACCGGCCAGACCCGAACCCCGCAGGCCGCTATTTCGTAGGGGAAAACCCGGCGATTGACGTGGTGATCCCGGCGGATGTGACCAGCGGCTTTCTATGGGTGTCTATCGTTGATGTGACCGGATCGGTCTTTCACCTGCTGCCCAACCTTAACCGCCCCGACAACACGGTCGAGGGGCTGCGCGCGGGCCAGAGCGGCGATGTGGTGGTGCGCGTGGCCTTCGGGGTCGAGGAAGCGAAAGGCACCACCAAGATGGCCTTTATGGTCGATGATTCGGTGCTGGGCAAAAGCAAGGTTGTGGTGCTGCACGCCGACAGCCCGGTGTTTGAAAGCCTGCGCCCGATTTCGGAATCGACAGGCAGCTTTGCCGCCGCCCTTGCCAGCGAGGAAACCGGCGATGAAATGGCCGAAGTGTTCTCTATCGACAGCCGCATCCTGACGACCGAGGCGAAATAACCGAGGTCAGGCGGCGCTGACCTTGGCCCAGATCGCCTCATCCAGCACCCGGTCTACGGCGGTCAGCCGCGTTTCGGTCAAGGCCACCAGCGCATCGACATAAGACGCCATTTCAACATGGCGCCCGCCGTCTACGTCCAGCGATTTGAACCGCCGCAAAACATCGCGCAGGGTATAGATCGCGGCTTGCAGGGTGGCGACGATTGCAGGCTCCACCTCTCCCGGCGATTTGGCGACCTGTTTCGGCGTGCGTTTGGCATTGGCTTTCATCAGCGCATCCACCGCATCGGAAAACGCGGCCTCGGCATCGTCCAGCTTGCCAAAGGCGGCGTTGATTCCGCTGATGTCATTGGTCTTGGAAACCAAGGGTTCCGCCTTGATCGTCGCCATCTGGTAAAAGCTGGCCCAGCTTTGCAGCGTTAGCTCCACCTTGCCGGGGTGCCATTTCTGCTTGACCGGAACCGCGCGCAGCAAGATCGGATCATCGGCATATTTCGCCTCCAGATAGGCGACGACCTTGGCGACATTGGTTTCCGGCAGGGCCAGCGTGTGTTCGTTCAAGCCGCAGCGGCGCATGCCTTCCACGGCAATCGGGTCGCCCATGGTCGCCCCCCAAGCCATCGCATATTTCGCCAGTGTCGGGTTTTGTTGCGTGGCCTTGCGGGCCAGATAGCGATCTGCCGGGTTTTCGCGGGCGCGCACATAGACCTTCCACGCCGCATCCATCTGCGCCTTGGTCGCCACGATCTCGGCCACCTCGATCAGCGCCTCGGTCGTGTTGATGGAGGCTGTGACGATCGGGGCGGCAGGGGCGGCGGGCGTCATTTTCAACACTTCGGCCACCACTTTGGCGGCATCCAGCGCCACCTGAATCGCGGCTTTCAGGGTTTGCTTGGTTTGCAACCCCTTGCGGTTCATAAAGGCATCCACCTGCGCCGAGGAGGCGCGCTGCGCATCCTTGAAATTATCCTGCCAGATGATCAGTTCTTCGGTTTTGGCAATCGCATCCTGAATGGTGAAGGTCAGCGTCAGGCAGCTTTCCACGATCGACGCGCCGGGGCACAGCTTGACCACCAAGGCCGCACCCTTTTCCGCGATGGATTTGCACAGCGCAAAGGTGGCGTCATTCTTGGCCTGCACCGCCATGATATAATCAATCGACGCAAGGCGGTTGCTTTCCTCGATATTGACGGCTTCGTCATCATCGCCGGGCATGGCAAAACCGGTGATCAGGGCAAGGCGGAATTCCTCATCACCCTCATTGGCAAGGGCTTCCATATCTTCGGCCTGCTTCTTGGCCGCATCATCGCGCAGGGCCTTCAGCGCGGTCATGTCGAACTTGGCCGCGATGACCTTTTGCGCGGCACGCCGGTTGCCCCAGCTTTCGCCAAGGCTGGGGTCTTCCGTGCCGGTTGCGTCTTTCACCTTCTCTGCCGCTTCGTCCAGCGCCTCTGCGCGCAATTCTTCGGCTGTCTTTTCCTTTTCGTCTTCCGGCGCTTTGCCCGTCACATCGGTTTTCACCGTTTCCGCAATTTCCTTGACCAAGGTGCCCACGGTGGACTTGGCCGCCGCTTCGGCAATCGTCGAAAACTCGGCGATCATCGCTTTCAACACGTCCGAGGTAGAGCCGCCGCGGTTATATGCCTCCAGCGCGTTCCAACTGTTGACCGTGCTGCGCACCGCGACCTGAATATGGGCGCCCAGCGCGGTCATCCATTTGCCGTCGGAATTATCGGCCCCTTCCAGCCCTTTGGCGATGCCATCGGCCAGCGCCTGCGCGGCCCCCGCAAAATCTCCGGCCTTGAGCAGTTGCGCCGTGCGCACCCCCCGCGTGGCCGAGGAAATGACCCCACCAACCAAAGCGCCGATTTCCTTGCCGCCAGCGTCATCCCCCACCTGTGCCGCGACAATCTCGCTGACCGCACCCGCCACCGCATCACCGACCGAGGTAAAATCGCGGTCCGAAAGCGCGGCGTTCCCGGCCTTGTCGACCACGCTTAGCGCGGTGGCCATATGGCCAAGGATCAGCGTTGCCTCCTCGGCCCCCAGCTTCACGCCATCATCGCCTGCAACCTCGGCGATGCTGCCTGTCAGATCGACGCCTGCGGTCATCAGCTTCAACGAGGCCTTGCCCAGCGACATGCCGAATTCGAACTTCTCTTTCAGAATATCCTTGGCGGTCAGATTGGCGGAATAGTCCTGCAAGCGGTCCTCATACAACTCGGACGAGGCTTTGAACTGTGCCGCCACGGCGGAATGTTTTTGCGGGATGAAGTTTTCGGGGATGATGCCCTGACGGTTCAGCGGCAGCCACAAATCCTCGGCCAGCCGCGCCTGCCCTTCCAGCACCGCGCGGTCATATTCCGCCTCCAGCCGCGCGCGTTCCTTCAGCGCGGCTTTCAGCGCCTGCGGGTCTTCGGGCAGCGGCGGGAATTCGGGGGCGGGCGGGGTATAGGCCGGATTTTTCAGCATCTCGGCCTGAATGGCAAAGATCTTGTCCATCTGGGTGTTGAGGATCTTGATATCCTCGGCGCTTAGCCCTTCGGTGGTTTTGGCACCGTGATGCACGGTATCCACCTCTTTCATCGCATTGCCATCCGCCGACATGATTGCAAGCTCGGAACTGCCGATCTTGCCTTTCACCTTGATGGACAGGCCCAGCAGCGCCTCGCGGATTTCGGCGCGTTCGGTATCGGGCAAGGCCAGGTTCATCGCGTCCTGCGCCGCCTTGCGTTGGTCGGCCAGTTCGCCCGCTTTCGCGGATTTCGCGGCGCTTCCGGTGATCGCGGTCAGCCATTCGATTTGCGGGGTGCTATCGGGCATGGGTCAGGTTCCTCTCTAGGCCGCGCGCAGGACGTTGAGTTCGATCTGGCGCAGACGGCTGGCAAGCGGTGTGGCAAAATCACGGATGCCAAAGGGGTTGCGCACGCATTGCTGGATCACCGGATCCTTGAGCAGAAGATCGTTGAAATAGCGCACGCGTTGCAGCGCCTCTTCGCGGGCGGCCTTGAATTGGGTGGGGTCACGGAAACGGTTGGCCACGCGGATAAAGGCCGCAGGGTCCAGCCGGGTTTGAATATCGCCCAAGGCCTTGCCCAGCGCCGTCAGGGCGGCGGCATAATCTGTGCCAAGGTCATTATCGGCCAGATATTTTTCCACGGCGGCCTGCATTTCGGTGCATTTGCCCTCAAAGCCTTTGACCGCATTGGCCCATTCGGTTCCGATCTGGTCCAGCTTGTTCTTGTCGGTGCGGGGGCCGCGCGCCTTGATGCCCTCGATGGTCTTTTGCAGGAAGGTCAGTTCGGATTGCGCCGCGCGGACCATGCCGCCTTTTTCCACCAGCTTGATCGACTCTTCGATCCGGGTCAGATGGCCCTTCACATCGTCCTTGTAATGATCCAGCGCCGAATTTTCGGGGGCGGCTTTCACCTCCTCCTTGATCTTTTTGACATAGGCTTTGGCCTCGGTCAGATAGGTTTCCTTGCGGGTGGCGTCTTCGGCCTTTTGACGCTCTGTCGCGTTGTCTTGCGCCAGCAGATCGCTGCGGGTGGCCAGAAGGGCGATCTGCGCATCAACCGAGGCGCGGGCGTTGGCGATCACCGTCGGGTCCGGGGCCACGCCGCTGGCTTCCATATCCAGCAAGGTTTGCGCGGCGGCGGCGTCCAACTGCTTTTGCAGTTCAAGCGCCTCGGCATAAATCTCATCGTCGGTTTTGCCTTCGGTATTTTGCAGGCCCACCGTCAGGCTTTGCAGCGTTTTGCGCGACCGCAGGATCATCCCGTCAATCGTGTCGTAAAAAGACAGGGTGGTTTTGGTATCAATCCAGCCTTCGGCCGAGGCCAGATCAGAGGTGACGCTGCCCTCATACGGCTTTGGCTTGCGGCCATTGGCCTTCAGCATTTTGCCATAGGCCAGATTGAATTGCGCCAATTCGGATTTGGCGGCTTTCAGGTCGGCATGGGCATTGGCGCGTCGCGTCTCCAGATCCTTGGCAAGCTGCACATCCGCCTCAACCCGGGTGCGAAACGCAGCGACCGCCCGTATCGCCTCGGGCAGCAACATGGTTTGCCATCGGACAGACAGCTCTGCGAGTTCGGTTTTGTAAGCCGCGAATTTCGTGATGAGAGGGTTGCCCTTGCGGTTGCCCTGATCCACCTGAATATCCAGCTTCTTGAGCGCGTCTTTCAGTTCGGCATTGGTATCGGTTGCCTTTTGCGCGGCCCCGACGATGACAGCGGCCCGGTCAACCAGCTTTTTCGCGGCCACCAAAGCATCGGTGTTATAACCGTTCAGATCGTTGATCGCGGTCCGGGTCAGCGCCAGAATATCCTCGATCGGTTCTTTTTGGCCCTTGGCAAAACTGACATCATCAATATCGCGAAAGGCGCGTTCTACGGTGGCAAAGCGCGCCTCGACATCGCGGAACAACTGCCCGAAGGATGCCTTTTTGGTTTGAATGGCGTTTGCCGCGCGGCTGTTCAGCGCCTCCAGATCATCGGCCAGCAGTTTGCGCGCGGCCTTTGCAGTATCGGCGGCATTCTGATCGGCAAAGGCGGTTTCGCGGAACAAAAGGTCGCCGCGTTTCTGCGCGGCCTCGACATCGGCGGCGAAAGCCTTGGCATCGGGGATGCCCCAGGTCATCATCTGCGCGGCGTTGGAAGTGGCGATGGACAGATCGCTGCGCAGGCGGGCATCCATCTGCCCCACTTCGATGGTTTGCGCCTTGGCAGGTGAACCGGCATAGGTGGCCAACGCGTCAAGCTGGGTGGCCAGCAGGCGGTCTGCCTCGGCTTTGATGGCGTCCAGCGCCGTTGTCGCGGCGGCCAGATCTCCGGTGGCATCCACCGCCGCGATCTTGCCGTGCAGGGCTTTCATCCCCTGCTCAAACGCTTGGCCCATGGGCAAGGTGACGGCATTGCCGGTGGCCTCGGTTATCTCGGCCAGAACCGGCGCTTCTTTGGCGTCATAGCGGCCACGCGTCTCATTCAGGTAAAGCGCCGCCGATTGCTTGAGCATCACAATCCGCTCGGGGTCCGAGGCGCTGGGGTCCATCACTGCCTTGTTCATCAAGGCGGTCGCGCGAGTGGTCAAAGCGGCCAGCGCCAAGCGCCCCTGTTCACAAGCGGCGATGGCAGTTTTCTGGCTGCTGGTCTTGGCAAGCGTTTCGGTTTGAATCCGGCTGTATTCGGCAATCAGCGCGTTCTTTTCCGCCAGTTCCGCGCTACCATTGGGATACATCGGCAAATGGGTCAGCAACGGGGCTGCGGCCTTGTCGGCATCGGTGTAGCCACGAAACGCCGCAGCGAAGCCAAGATCTTTTTTGTTGCGCAGCTTGCCCAACAGGCCCTTGTTGATATGGCGCTCAAAGAACTTGACCTGCGCCGGGTTCAATTCACCCTCTGGCATCTTGTGCCTCCATAACGTGATTGCGGCCCAAAATCTGCGGCCAGCCCCAAATATCTTTCAAAAACGCCCCTGCGAAAAATTCGGGGCCTTACCAGTCAAAATCGCCGTCTCGCAGGCAAAGCCGACACAGCGCGCGTCGCGTCAGATCACATCTATCACAATGATCGAGATGTTATCGCCACCCCCCGCATCCAATGCAAAACTGACCAAAATATCCGCGATCGTTTCAATCGGCGCACCAACCACCATCTTTTCAAGTGTGTTGAAGGTTGCGTATTTCGTCAACCCGTCTGAACACAGCAAAAAGCGATCCCCGCGGGCCACATCGCCCCGGATTTTGTCAAGTTCCAGCACATCGCCCACACCCACCGCGCGGGTAATGGCATTGGATTGCGGGTGCATTTCCGCTTCATCCCAGGTCAGTTCGCCCGACAGCACCAGTTCGGCGACAAGGGAATGATCTGTCGTCAGCATTTCAACCTTGCCATCGCGGAAGCGGTAGAGGCGGCTGTCACCCGCCCAGAAGGCCACGAAATGCTCCTCTGACAGGATCAGGGCGACCACGGTTGCGCCAACGGTGCCAAGCTGCCGCGTGGTTGATTCTGCCTGAATGATGTCATGCGCCTGAAGGATCGTCTGACGCAGGCCGCGCATCAGATCGGCGGGCGGCTGATCCGGTTCGATCATGGCGATAGTGTCAACGATGGCTTGGCTGGCGAAATCCCCAGCCTCATGCCCGCCCATGCCATCGGCAACCACCCATATCTTCTGATCGGGAAGCGAGAGAATGCTATCCTCATTAATCTTGCGGACGCGCCCCACATGGGTTGCAGCGCTGTAGCGGATCGTCATTCTGTATCCTCATTCTTCCAAACCTGAGCCGCCATGTCGAACAGGCCCAACATTTGCCCGCCCGCAGGCAAGCCTTCACAGACCATCATGCGTATCCCGTCTTCGGCCACCGCCGACCAGAGCGAGGGCTTGCGGAACCGTCCCGCCGTCAGCCCGGCGGCCAGTTCCGGCACCAGCGTTTCCGGTGCCGCCCCGGTGACAACCAGCCCGCCCTGCGCCTGACGGATCACCATGTCACTGGGGCGTGCAGGGGCGGAAACCGCCTCCAGCCGCGCCTTCAGCAGATCGCGCGTCATGTCATCTTCCAGCGCGGCAAGCGCAATATCGTCCAGCGCCTCAAAGGTCGGGACGGACAGAAAGTGATCCAGCAGCGCGTTATTGCCATCGGGCATGGGGGCGGCCAGCGTCAACGGAAACTGCCGGCCCACCCGGTCCACCGATGACATCATGACCCCCATCACCGGGGCCGCGCCAAGCAAGCCCGCGCTTAGGTTAAAGCGCCAGATCGGGGCAGAGAAATAGCAATCCTGCCACCGCTCGCCCAAGGCCTCTTTGGCCGCCAGCAAGCCGCCTTGCAACCAACGATCCCACGGGTCGATGAACCCCTGCGGAAGGTCCATCCGCAGGAAATCGCCCAAGGCGGGCAGCTTGCCAAAGGCCCCGAACCGGACCCCCATCAAAACGACTTCGGGCAGCTGAATTTGCCCAAGGATGGCAGGGCAAACGGGTTGATGGATGAACCGGACTGCATTTGGAAAATCGCGATACGCCCCCCGATGTTGAAAATCACGCGCTGCTTGTCGGAAACATTGGTGCGTCGGATTTCCGCCGCATCCAGAAGGCGGAACCAGCCCCAAGGCCCATCGCGCCGCAACTGGCTTTCGGTGCTTTGGCTGGCGGGTTCAAACACCACCCGCGCAAAGCCTGCGGCCCCCGGCCATTGCACCGCAGCCGGTGCAGGCTGTCCCTGACCTTGGGCAAATTCCACCGTTGTGCCGTCAATCTCCAGCTTGACCGAGGTTGCCTTGGGGTCCAGCGCCTCTGGCGTGATCTGGAAGCTGACGGCGGGGTTGGCCCCTGCGGTAAAGAAGGCCGCGCGGATCGCCGCCGCATGTTCAAACTGCAACAGCACATCGGGCGAGATGCCCAGATCGGCATCATTCACCCGTTTCCAGACCCAAGGCCGGTTGGTGGTATCGACGAATTTCGCAAGGTTCTCCTCAAAGAACACATCCAGCATCCCGCCGGGCGCGAACATGCGCGCGAAATCCTGCATCCCGACATCATTGGAAGATCGGCGGTTGAACGGATAGCGGCTGTCAAACGCCTGTTCGCAGAAGGGCAACACCGCGCTTTGCCATTTGGCGTTGATGGCCGAGCGGTTGCCATCGGCGGTAATGCCCGAAGACCCGGTGGTGATTTGGGTGGTCCAGCGTTGCATCGGGCCAGGTAGCCGCGCGGTTGCCTGCGTCAATTGAAAGATCGCGCTGTTTTCCGGGTCGGTGGACACGGTGCCCACGCCCGAGAAAGACAGCTTGCTCATCTCGCGATACACCTCATCCAGAAGGCGGATCAATTCGTCCAGTTGCGAGTTCTGGCCATCGGGGCGCTTTACCAGCTCATGCAGCCACGAGAAGCGTTCCTCGACATATTGCCCCGGTGGTTTTGGCTTGTTGCCATCTGCCGTTTCGGCGTTTTCCAAGGCGAAAAGGAAGGTTTGCGCCTGCACCGACAGAAGGGATTTCAGTTCCAGATTGGCAACGGCACTGGCACCCTCGCTTAGCGCTTCGGTGCTGACGGCACTGCGATCCTCGGTCAGTTTGGTTTCATCGGCAATCGCGTTGAGAAGGTTGACGATGGGCGAGGTAGGCCCAGCCAGAATATTCGTCACTTCCACCGCATGACGCAGCGATTCCATCGGGATGATATCAACATCCGACAAGATACCTTCATACCGAGAGGTGTAGTCGTTGTAATACAGGTCCAGCACATCGCGGGTCAGCGCCAGAATGGCGGCATCGGACTGATCTGCGCCTGCATCCGGCCCCAGCACCCAGCTTTCGTTCTGGATGCGGCGCGCCACACTCAGCGCCTCTTCCAGAAACACGGTGTTAAAGCCGCGATAGGTGAAAATCCCCTCAACCCCTTCGGTGAGGGGCTTACCCGAGGACCGCACCAGCGCCCGCGTCACCGCAGGGCCGCCGACATCCACAATCCGCCAGCTTGGCAGTTCCAGCGCCTTGGGGCTGTTGATGATGCCATTATAGATGCGCTGCGCCATCGGCATCGCGGCCAGCAAGGTCTGCGCCTGTTCCACCAATGGCCCATTGAGCGAAACCTTCTGCATCGGTTGCGACAGCAGGATTTGCAGGTGCTTGTTCAGATCATCGCGCAGCGCCTGACGGGACGGGCCGCTGAACGAAAGGTTCCAATCCTGGTTCATCCATTCGGTGACAAACTCGGTGTTCATCGGCCCTTGCTGGCCCAGCATCAGATAGACCTTCAACGTCTCATACAGGATGTCGGGGTTGTTGATATTGCCCTGAATCTGATCTTCCAGCCGCAGCAAAAGCCGGGGCAGGAAATGCTGGTTCAGGCCCGCGCGGTAGGATTGCGCCGCCTGATCGCCCAGCACGTCGCCTTGATACAGCCCATAGCCAGAACCTTCGGGCCGCTGCACCGACTCCCGGCCTTTGGCATGGTTGATCGGCATGTCGTAAAGGATATTCAGCGCCGGAATAACCGAGATCAGATCGCTATCGGCAATCGGGTTGGAGGGGATATCGGCAGCGGCGGCCTGATAGGCGTTCAGCCGCTCTGTCGCGTCCGCAATCATCGCGTTATTGGCCAGGAAGCTGCGGGTCCACAAGGCGCCTGCGGTCACGGCGATCAACACCGTCGCCGCGATGGCGATGCGCCGTATCCAGCGATAGCGGCGTTCCACCTTGTCATCCGCCGATACCAGGCCAGCCTCTTTGAACACGACCTGTTCAAACAACCGCGTCAGGAAATAGCTGCGCCCGGTGCCCTTGCCCGAACCAATCGCCTGCCGCCCGATACCAAAGGTGCGCGCCATGCCCATCATCAGACGGTCAATCGGGGTGCCTTCCTGCGTGCCAGAGGTGAAATAGACACCGCGCAGCATGTGGCGGTGTTCGAACTTGTTTTCCAGAAACACCTCGTTCAGGAAATCCCGCGCGACCTGCCGCACACTGGCCACCTGCCCCGGAAAGCCCGCGATCAGACTGCGGCGCTGGTGGTCCGTTTCGGCTTGCATCCGTTCCAGCGATTGGGTGTTAAGCTGGGTCAGCAGGGCCGAAAACTCATCATCAAACAACGCGATGGGAGAGGTGTTTTTCTTGGCGGTCTTGTCCAGCGGGAAGGTAAAGCCCCAGACCTGTTCGCGCGCGTCCTTGCCCATATTGTCAAAAAACTCGGCAAAGCCCGCAATCAGATCGCCCTTGGTGAACAGCACATAGACCGGAAAGCGCACGCCCAGCTTTTCGCGCAATTCATGCAGGCGGCGGCGGATGGCTTTGGCATGGCTGGCCTGCGTCACCTCATCCTGCATCGACAGGTCAGACAGCGAAATCGCAATCAGCGCACCATTGATCGGCTGGCGTTTACGGTGCTTTTTCAACAGGTTGAGAAAGCCAAGCCAACCCGCATTGTCGCTTTCGGCATCGCTTTCCTGTGTGGTGTAGCGGCCTGCCGTATCAATCAGCACCGCCGCATCGGTAAACCACCAATCGCAGTTGCGCGTGCCCCCAACCCCACCGATAGAGCCTTTGCCCATCTCCTCGGCCAGCGGAAATTTCAGGCCCGAATTAACGATGGCCGTGGTTTTACCCGCACCGGGGGGGCCGATCATCACATACCACGGCAGTTCATACAGCGATTTGCGGCCCAGCTTGGATTTGCGCAACAGCGTCAGCGCGCTTTTCAGCTTGGTGCGCAACTCCTCCATCTCGCCTTTGATCACATCATCTTCGGTATCGCTCTCATCGACCGAGGCGACGATGTCATCTGTCATCTTCTTGTTGCGGCGGCGGCGGATCAAAAAGATCAGCAGCACCACAAAAATCGCGAGGCCCATCAACACGCCCGTCGTCACCGCACGCGCAAAGATGGTTTCCAGCGGGTAAATGCCACCCCAGGGCAGCAGCGGCCCGAAATACCAGATCGCACCGCACAGCAGCGCAGTGCTGAACAGAATCGCCGTATACAGGGACCGGAACAGGGGCCGGATAAAGCGGTTGAACATTAGCTTTCTTCCCTCAGCAATACGATCTCGATCCGGCGGTTCGCGGCGCGGCCTTCGGCGGTCGCGTTGGATTCGAGCGGCTCTTTATCGGAACGCCCCTCAGCCGAAATGCGGCTTGGGTCTTTCAGATGGGTTTCCATGGATTTCTTGACCGATTCCGCCCGCGCCAAAGACAGGTGCATGTTGGACGGAAAGCGCGAGGATTTGATCGGCACATTGTCGGAATGGCCCACGACGATGATCTTGCCAACCTGATCGTCCATCGCCTTGGTCAGCCGGGTGATCGTATCGGCCACCTCTTTGGCCAAACGGTCAGAGCCAGAGCCGAACATGCCATTGCCGTTGATGCGCACGGTCAGGGTGTTGGCATCCTCAAACACCTTGATGGTGCCTGCTGTGATTTCTTTTTCCAGAAAGCCCGAGACCACTTCAACCTGGCTTGGGCCGGGCGGGGGCGTCGGTGGTGGCGGAGGTGGGGCCGGACGTTCCAGAACCGGCGGGCGACCGGGATCAACCGAGGCAAGCTGCCCCAGCAGCCGTTCGGTTTGCCCGCCCAGCGCGATGGAAATACCGCCGAACGTAACTGTCAGAAGCGCCGCAATCGCACCCACCGCAATATAGACCGGTTTCCACACCGACAGCGCCTTATGCGGGCGGTCCACCCCTTGCCAATGCGGCGAGAGATCTTGTTCCACCGGGCCACGCTGCGCCCGGATAATACGGGCCAGACCGTTGCGGATTTGCAGATGCTTGTCGGCCCCGCCCTGTTCCACGCGCAAACGCCCGTCAAAGCCAAGCGACAGGCACATATACATGAATTCCAGCAATTCGATATTGTTCGGCGGGTCTTGTTCCAACCGGGCCAGCACATCATAGAACCGGTCACCGCCCACGGTTTCGCGGTGGAAGGTGCCCACCATGGACTGCATACCCCAGATGGATTGCTCGCCCCAAGGCGTGTTCAGCACCACGTCATCAATCGTCGCGCAAATCGCATAGCGGGCCACCTTGACCTGCTGCGGATCAACGCCACCCTGAATGGCGCGGGTCTCGAACCCCCGGATTTCGGCCACCACATTGCGTCGCAGGGTTTCGGGTTCCATATGCTGCGCGCGGTTGCGGATACGGCTGACAAGCGCGAACAACGTGGCCGCCGCCGCGTTCAGCCGATTCATCCCTGTCATCGCCAGCGCGATTGGCGATTCCGCTGTTTTCCCGCTATCTGCCGCCACGGGGGCTGCCGCAGCTTGCGGGACGCCGTAACCTACATTGCCCTGCGCCGCCGGGGCCTGCGCACCTGCTTGCGCGCCATAAGTGGGCACGCCCGCACCAGCGCCGCCACCGGGCCTGCGACCAGCCGGATTGGGGCGAATGACGGTCCGTTCCGAATCGTCCGGCTCTGCAAACGGGTCATTGTTCGACATAGCTTAATCCTCTTGTCGGCCTCAGGAGAGGCGGATGGCCCAAAGCTCCATGGTCAGACCGGGATAATCCCCCGACACATGCACAGCGATGCCGCCTGAAGTGGTCATCTTGCGCCAATAGGGGCTTTCCCGATCCAGTTCAAAATACACAACACCTGAATGATATGGCACTTGCCGCGGCGCAACCGGCAACGGGCGCAGCGTGATCCCCGGCAGGGCCGAGTTTACAAGTTGGCGAATTTCCTCCACCGGGCCGATCTTGGCTTGCCCCGCGAAATGGCGACGCACGGATTCGGCCGGAATATCGGCCTTTACCGCCAGCACGAAACCCGCCGTGGTGATCAGCTTGCGATCGGCAATGATGCCCACGCTGATGCCGTATTTCCGGGCCTCCAGCGCGATGGAAATCGCCGTCTGTTCCAGCACCGAGGACAGGTATTGCCGCAGGGTGCGGATCACCGGCGCGAAGGTTGTGGTAAGGTTGGCATGCTGATAGGGCGGAAAGTTCGGCGGCACCTTATCGGTCGCCATGAAGGTGGCCAGTTCCCCGGCAAGGGCGATGCACATGCGGTGAAATTCGGCGGGGTGGATGTTTTCCATTTCCAGCATGTTGCGGAACACAGGCAGCGCCCGGTTCACGCACATCAACAGCAGGAAATCCTGAATTTCGGCCACGCCCTTGGTGGTGCCGCTTTCGGCAAGCCGCCCGGCCAGCGCCTTGACCCGGTGGCCCAGCAACCCCTCCAACTCTTGCAGGAAGGCACCCAAGGTGGGGGCGGCGCGCACATCAAGGCAAGACGGCATGAAAGCCTTGTCCAGCACCACCTCGCCATCGGGTTTGCGTTCGATGATCCTCGCGATGGGAATGGTCAGCCGGTCGGCCAGATCATCCACCTCCAGCGCGAATTGCAGGCGCAGCTTGCCCACACCCAGCGTCACGGGCTTGCGCCCTTCGCCCATGGTATCGGTGACTTCCAGTTCCGCCGGACGGAAGCGCGCGGCAGAGCGTTCCGCCCCCGTCATATCCACTTCCAGCACGCCTTGGCGGCGCTGCGGCACCGACAGGTAAACCACGCAATCCTTGATCTCTTCGGGCACATCCAGCGCGGGCGGGTGATCGACCGACTGCGGGACGCGAAAGGTTGCGCCATCGGGCGTCAGCCCTGCGCAGCCCTTGATCGCAAATTTGCCGATCTTCAGGACTTCTTCATCAATCTCAAGCTCATTCACGCCCCACAAATAGGGGGCAACACGCCGCGCCAGACCGCTGATCAGCCCTTCGGCATAACGATCTGCCTGCTGAAAATGATGGGGCTGCAAAAACAACCCCTCGGTCCAGAGAACCTTGCTATCCCAGGACACAGGCTACTCCTTCAAATAAATTCCGATGGCCACACACCCAATGGCAGAGCCTAATGGCACTTGGCCTTTCTGTCATTTCAATCTTTCCAATTGCTTCTTGTAGGCCTTGGCAAACTCTTTGCTGAAAAACTCGTGAAAATCATGTTCGGCCTGTTCCGAAATATCGGCATACAGCTTTTCATAGGTTTCCCAATAGCGGGATTTGCGGCCTTTGAGCATATCGGCAAAACCGCCGCCCTTGCCGATCTTTTCTTCCAGCGTTTTGGGGTCCAGCCGCCCCAGAACATCCTTGATCGCGGCTTCCATGCCGGTGACCATGGCCACCTCATGCGCCTTGATATCGCCCAGCGCTTCCTCGACTGCGGCAGAGGCGGGCATATAACCCTTGCGCGGCTTGACGATGAATTCCACCGCATGTTCAGGGCTAAGCGCAAATTTCAACGGGTTGTTGCCACCGGCGGCCAGTTCCGTCTTTTCGATCCGAAACTCGGATTTGATCGAGGTGCGCGTCATCAAGATATCGCGCAGGCCCGAGATCAGCGTGAACATCACACTGCCCAAGCGTTCCATCGTTTCGGCCAGTTCATCATCCGTGATGGTCAGGTCTTCGACCCCGGCCCCGCGCAGAAAGGCACGGGCGGCATCATGCGATTGGGGTGCTGCGGCGGGCTTGGCGGCAACGGGGGGCTTTGCGGCCACCGCAGCGGGACGCGCTGCGGCGGCGCGTTGCAATGGCGGCGGCGGCGGCACCACCGAAGAGGTGACTTTGGACGACCCGACCGACACCGCGAAGGGAGAGCTTTCATCCTCGGCCACGGGGGCGGCGGGTTTCGGCCTTGCCACCGGTTCCGCCACCGGTTTTGGCGGCGGGCTGGGTGCAGGCGGTTCTGGCAGCAGATCGTCATCCACCTCTGGCGGCAGGTCTGGCACGGGGCTTGGCGGCGGGGCTTTTGCCTCGGGGGTTTTGGGCGTTGGGCTGAGGAAATCATCATCCCAATCATCCGGTATCACCGATTTCGCGGTTTTGCGCGCCGTAAAACTGTCCGACACCGAGGCGCTATGCGACCCATGCGAGGCGCCGAATTCTTCATCCAGCGGGTCGGGCAGCGGGCCGAGAATGGGGTCATCGCCATCCCCCACATTGGGCAGCATCAAACTGTCAATCGGGTCCTCGCGCACAATCTGCGAGGGGCCACGCGGGGCCTGATCGCCCATCAGATCATCCAGAAAATCCGCTTTCTTGGCACCCGGATCATCCAGCAGATCCAGCAGGCTTTCGGGCGACGCCCCCGCAGACCCATGCGACACCGGGCCATCATCAACCGGGGGCGGCAAACCTGCCAGCGGGTCAGCCGAGACATCGCTGGTAATGGCGACGACCAGTTCGTAGGCCCCCATCGACAGCACATCCCCGTCATTCAAGGGCGTTGGCACCCGGCCCAAAGCATTCTTGCCATAGTTCAGAAATGTGCCATTGGTCGAAAAATCAATGACCGTCACGTCACCGTTATTATCCTCGATCGCACAGTGGTTTTTGGAAATCAGACGGTCGGGGTCTGGCAAGACCACGTCATTTTCCGGTCCGCGCCCGATGGTCAGGCTGGGCCCGATCATGACGATCGGGGCCCCGTCACCCGGAACAGATCCCGTTGATTGAAACCGCAGTGTTACAGACATACCGTCATTAGCCTCCGGTTAAGACAGTGATGGCGCCCGGCGGCAAAATCGGCGCCGGCGTCGGGCCCCCACACAGATCAATCCCTATCCGCGCAGCGGGCAGTTTCCCTATCATAACACTCGTTGACCCTTTGGCAATCGGATGGGGGGAGACGCCGGGGCACATGTCGGTCATCCGGGCCGCGAACAGTTTGACCACCATCACGGTTGGACAACAGGGCGGCAACACCGGCAAAGGCGCGCCATAGGTCAGAAGGCAGGTGTGCAAATCAGTCATGCGGGCTTGTGGAGGTCCGGGCATATCAGATCATCCTTTCGCTTCGGCTTTGGCACCATCACCCGCAGCAACGCGGCCATTGCCACCCCGCGCGATATCAAGGCCACGGTCGATCAGGATATCCAGATGCACCTGCATCCGGTCTACATTCATCTTCATCGACAACAGGTTCATCGCGAAAACCGCCGCCGAAACACCATTGGGCGGCGCCGGGGTCTGGTTCAGGTCACCGGGGCCCAGCGTGCCTTCGGCATAAAGGGCGGCCATGGCACAGAAGGTCGTGTCATCATCCATATCCGCCGTTTCAAACGCATCCCGCGCGGCGATGCGGTTCTCCTCGGTCGGCTTGAAAACCCAGCGTTCGGCGCAGGCCAGCGGTGGCGGCACCGCCTTGGGGTTCGGGCCAATCAGATCATGCCCGGCAAGGCAGGCCCACCATGTTGCCTCTCTCGGGGGCAAGGCCACCGACAGCAGGCGCAGAATGTCGATCTTGGCACCCAGCCCGGCCAATTCCTCCAGCACGGCATCGACAGGCGCGCTGGCCGGAGAGGTCAGCTTGGTTTGCAGCTTGGTATTTGTCATCGCCAGCATGCGCGCGGCTGGCTCTGCCGGGATTTTCTTGAGGTTTTGAAAACGTTTGCTCATGACACCCTCAGTTAATATTCACGAGGGAGCCTTGGATCACCATGATCCCGCTCGTCTTATGTGTGGCCATGCCCGAAGCATTGGTTTCGATCATGGTGCCTTTGATCGTGATTCCCACCTGATCAATCACAATGGAATTGCCGCCGACCTTCAGCGTGATGCTTTGGCTGGATTCAATCGTGATGGCCCCGCTTGCCGTGCTGTCATAGGTGCCGCCCGTGGTGTGGGATTGGTTGCCCCCCACCGTCACCGCCACATCGCCGCCAACGTCCTCTGTCTGATTGGCGCCAATCGTTTGCGTCTGATCTGTGGCGATTGACCGGATTTCATTGCCGGTTTCCACCGTAAAGGTCATGTCGCCGGTTTTGATCGTCTCGGTCTTGTTGGCATAGATTGTCTGCGTCAGATCACCGGGATCTTTCTTTTCCATCCCGATGGTGATCGTGGCATTGTTCTTGATGATCTCGACGTAATCCTTTTCGGACTGAAGCCGCACCAGCTCCTCGCCCTTTTTGTCTTCCATCATCAATTCGTTGAAACCGCCGCCCCCTTTGGAACTATTGGTCTTTATCCCCGATTGGGTCATGTTATCGGGCAGCGCATAGGGCGGCATGGTGTCGGCGTTATACAACATCCCTGTGCAGATCGGACGGTCCGGGTCGCCATCCTCAAACTGGATGACAACCTCTTGCCCGATTCGGGGAATATGGATCATGCCCCAGTTCTTGCCTGACCAAGGCGTCGTGACCCGCACGAAACAGGTGGTCTTTTCGTCATTCTGGCCGTCGCGGTCCCATGGGAACTGCACTTTGATGCGGCCATATTTATCGGTGTAAATCTCTTCGCCGGCGGGGCCGGTGACTTTGGCAATCAGAATCCCCGGAATCCGTGGCCATGGCGTTTTGCGCTTGGCGCGGAAAGGGGTGTTCTTGGGCAAGGACGCAAAGGTGCAGCGATAGGCATCCTTGTTCTCTTCATCGAATTCGATGGTCGAGGGGATCTTTTTCTCTTTGCCCTTTTCGCGCTTTACCTCTTCGTCCTTCTGGCTTTCATCCTCATCATCCGCTTCGATCTGCATCATGTGGATGCCCGAGATGATCAGATACTCCTGATTCTCGCTGTCGCGGAAGTGGTCGGTCAGCTTGAACGTCGCCCCGGTTGCCAAGGTGCGCACGTTGCCGACACCGTGACGAATTTGAAACTCGGCGGCGTTGGCTTCCATTTCGACGCGGGCATAGACCTCTCCCTGCGCGGTTTCGCGGTAGTGGCCGGGATAGCGATACAACTCGTATGACTTATGCTTGTGGCTGCCTTTCGGCAGGGCCTTGGCGGTTTTCAGATCGGCCTTGGGCTTTTCAAAATTCCAGTCGTTCAGCGTCACCAGACCGGAGGTCACGGCCTCTGCCCCGCGCCATTCGAACACATGATCCTCGCTGCGGCGATACTCTGCCTCGCGCAGGTAGAACTTGATCGAGGCCGCATTTTCCACCGGGCTATGCGCGCCGATGTCATCGACAATCATCAGATGGTCGACGCCATCCTTGACGGTCGAGAAGAAGTAAATCCCTTCCTCCTCCATCAAACGGCAGACGAAATCATAATCGGTTTCGTCATATTGAACCGTATAGACCCGCTCGGCAGGTGTGCGGTTCAGGTTGACGGTGAAATCTGCAAACGAATGGTCAGAAAGAACTTCTTTAATGATATCAATAGCATTCAGGTTCTGGAAAATCCGATTGTTGCGCGCCTTGGTCAAAAACCACAGCCAGGGCCGCACTTGCAACGAATAATATCCATAGCCTTCGTGAAGGCCAATGAACTGCGCCTCGATACAGGTGCCGACAAATTCGCGCCAGTCGCCGCTGTCATCATCGCCCAGCATCATCTTGACGGTGATCGGCTGCCCGACCACCTTGCCAAGGTCCAGCTTCTTGTCCGGTGACATGAAATCGACAGTGGTTTCGGTAAGTTTGCTCAGCCCTTCAACAACGCGGGCCGCCTTGATGAACATCTGTGTTTCCGGCAACGGCCCCTTCATTCGGAGCTTCCGGTTCTCTTTAATAGCTTGGTCCGCCATAATCTTACCCTTTCGTCCCGGCGCGCCGTAATTCAGCCGTCAGGTGAAAATATCTCAATCAGTAGGTTCTCATCACGCAACCGGTCCACAATATCCGGCGTAATTCTCCACAAAGAGGGGACCGAAATAGACCCCCCCCCGAACTTGTTCAATTCAAACACATCCTTGAAAACATAGCACTTGACCTTAAACGGGTAGGCACCTTGCCCAAACAACATGTCATTCAGCAGGTCGACTCCCTTATAAAGCCAGTATCCTTGTCCAACTGCAAGCAAAGTCATCGGGGCATCATCATCGCCTTCGCCAGGATTGGTTTTTTGATCCGTTGCATCCTGCATCACAAGCCCTCCAACAGTGCGGCCAAATCGGCGTCAATCGCATCAGGATCGGTCGCGATTGGCAAGTCACCAAACCCGGCCAACAGCGCGTCCAGATCATCTTCTTCTTCCGCAGTCGGGGCCGGGTCCGGTTGCGGCACCTTGGGTTGATCCGGCACCCTCTTTGCGGTGGTTTCCACGTCAAGCGGCGACCCGGTCGGCGCGACCCGCGGTTTCAACGGGCCAGACCATGGCCCCGCCAACAGGTCACCACTCAACGCGTGAAACGAAGCCAGCCGCACCACATCGCGCCCGCGAATGGACACGACCGGCATATAGCCCCGGCCCAGCACAAGCTGCGCGCGCGCCTCTGTCAGATTGCGCTCGGTGCAGGGCAGCGCCACCTGATCGCCGTGCTGATCGGTGACGAAATGGAACGGGATATCATCCAGCGACATCACATTCCCCAAACTCATCTTGCGGTCGCCGTCTTTCCATTCCTGCGCCATCAGAATGGCAACCAGCACCACCGGATTGGCCCAGAGCATCCCTTTCAGCCCTTCGGACTGGGTGAATTCCTCAAAGGCGAAAGCGTCAATCGGTTCGGTTTTCTTGCCATAGGGGCGGCGCAGCAAAAAGCGCGGGGTGGCAAGGCCAAGATAGCGCGCCGCATCGGTTTCGCGCAGCTTGTCCCAGGCGGCGGCGGTCAGGGCGTGGCGTTCCTTCAACGGCACTTCCATGAAACCGGGGGCCATAGAGGCGATGAACGGGGCCTGCACATGCGCCGCAATCTTGCCAATCCGCGCCAGAAGTTCGGCATGGGGCGGGGTTTCTTCGAACGCATACATGCCGAACATGGCGGAAAAGCCAATCGCGCCTTCCTCTTGCAGCGGTGCATCCAGCAACCGGAACAGGCCCGATTGCGACAGATCATCGACCGAGGCAAGGTCGGCCGCAATCTCTTCGGCAGACACGTCAAACAGCGTGATTGTCAGCTTCACATCGGTTTCAATGCGCCGCGCCAACAGGTCCAGCGCGCGCCATTGCGCCTCCAGCGCCTGAAACTCCGGGTGATGCAGCACCAGCCGCATCGCCGATGACATCGCCTCGTCAACCGAGGCTTTCAGCGCCTCGGCTTCGGGGTTTGGGCCGGGCACGATATGCGGCCCCACGATCTGCCCTATCAGATCATCAATCGGCGAGGCTTGCGACAAGCGCCCCGTGGTATCGCCGATCAGCTTTTGAAAATCGCTCAGCTTCTTGTCTGCCGGGATGCTGGACGCGGCAGAGCGGCCATGGGTGGGCGCGGCAGCGATGGTGAAGCTTTCGCCCCAGCCTTGCATCTCTCGCACCGCCGAGGCGGCGGTAGAGGCATTGGCCAGCCGCCCACGCAGGCCTTTCAGCGCGTCGAACAGGTCCAGATTATCAACCAGTTCATCGGGGTGCAGATCGTCCAGCCCCCCCAGTTTCACCGAGATGCCTTTGCCATCGGGGCCGATGGGCAGCACCAGCGTTGTGGCAAAACCTTCGATCACCTCTTCGACCGTATCCACATCCAAGGGGATGCCACGCCGACGGGCCAGCGCTTCGCCAACCTCCATCGCGCCGCGAGCGGCCCGGCCCGAGAAATCACCAAAGATCGCCATGCGAAAACGCGGGCGGTCCAGCGCGTCGATACTGGGCGTGGGCGCGGTCAGCGTCCCGAACCGCCCACCGCGCGAGCGGCTTTGATGGGGGGCAGCGGTAGCGGGGGCCGGATCGCCGCCCAAAAGATCATCCAAGGCGGACAGGGCGTCCGGCTCCGCCGTTGCTGCGGCGGCAGGTGCGGGCGGTGCAGTTTCGGCCAAAAGCAGGTCCAGATCATCCAACAGGTCCGTGGACTCTGATGTCGCGGGCTGTAGCGCGGCAGGTTGCGGGGCCGGGTCTGGCGGGCTGTCGAAGGCCCCCAACAGATCATCCAGATCAGCCAGTTCCAACGTATCCTCGGCGGCGGGTTCTGCGACCACGGGCGGCGCGTCCATCGGGTCTGCGGCATCACCCGTCAACCCGTCCAGCAGGTCATCCAGATCGCCCAGATCGGCCAGCGGATCCGGCTCCGGCGCAGCCTCTGCCATCAACCCATCCAAGGGGTCATCATCCGGGGTGGTCAAATCCACGGGCACCAAGCCTTCCAGCGACTCCTCTGCCGGCTCTGCCAGAAAGGCCCCCAGCGGCTCAGAGGTTTCGGGCGCAGGTCCCGGGTCTGCCAACAGCGCATCCAGCGGGTCAACCTCTGGCACGGGTTCGGCGATACCCTCGGCCAGCAGGTCATCAAGCCCGTCCAGCGCCATACCCATATCGCCCGAAAGCGGTGCATCAGACGCGGTCAGATCGTCGGTCGCCTCGGGCTCGTCATCGGCAAGCAAGGCCGCCAGCGCGTCATCCTCTTGCGGGCCCAGCAAGCTGCCGATGCCTTCCCGCTCCACCTCGCCCTCCAGATCATCAACCGTGGGGGCAGCGTCGGCCAGAAGATCGGCGAGCGGGTCAGTCTCGGCGCTGTGCTGCCCGCCCAAAAGCGCGCTCAGATCCTCTTGCGCCTCCTCCCCCATCGGGGCAGCATCCGCCAACAGGTCCGCCAAGGCATCCTCCAACGGTCGCGGCGGCAATGTCGCCTCATCATCCGCCTGCGTCGGGATGGCGCTGCGCAGGGCATCCAAGGCGGCGCTGTTGTCCTCTGGGGCCTTCGCTACCGGGGCGGCGCTGCGCAGGGTGTCCAAGGCGGCGCTGTTGTCCTCTGGCGCTTTCGCTGCCGGGGCAGCGCTGCGCAGGGCGTCCAGCGCCGCGCTGTTGTCTTCTGGCGCTTTCGCTGCCGGGGCGGCGCTGCGCAGGGCATCCAAGGCGGCGCTGTTGTCTTCTGGAGCCTTCGCTGCCGGGGCAGCGCTGCGCAGGGTGTCCAAGGCGGCGCTGTTGTCCTCTGGCGCTTTCGCTGCCGGGGCGGCATTGCGCAGAGCGTCCAAGGCGGCGCTGTTGTCCTCTGGGGCCTTCGCTACCGGGGCGGCGCTGCGCAGGGTGTCCAAGGCGGCGCTGTTGTCCTCTGGCGCTTTCGCTGCCGGGGCGGCATTGCGCAGAGCGTCCAAGGCGGCGCTGTTGTCTTCTGGCGCTTTCGCTGCCGGGGCAGCGCTGCGCAGGGCATCCAAGGCGGCGCTGTTGTCCTCTGGCGCCTTCGCTACCGGGGCGGCACTGCGCAGGGCGTTCAAGGCGTCTTCGGCGCTGGTGTCAGCGTGCGGGTTTTCACCCGGCTGCAAGGCGCGCAGGGCCGCCAGTGCGGCGGTGGATGGGTCGGCTTCTGGCTCCGCTTCCACCGTTTTGGCGCGTAGGGCCGAAAGCGCTGCGGCTTTCTCTGCCTCGATCTTGGCGGCGGCCTCGGCCTCCTTGGCGCGCGCAGCTTCGGCCTTGGCACGCAAGTCTGACAAAATGGCGCTTTGGCTCATGTCTTCGGCCGCGCCTGAGACCAGCCCGGCCAAAAGGCTGCGATCCTGCAAGACGTTTTCAATCAAAGACTCCGCCCCGGACTTGCCGTCCATATAAGTCATCAGGTTGGCAAGCTGCGTGCGCGCGTCCAACAGTTTTTTCAGCGGTTCAATCTTGGCGGCAATCGCAGCGGGGCTGAAATCATCCATCGATTCGAACGTGATATCGACGGCCCTATTGCCTTCGCCCGTCAGGGTGTTTGGCACGGTAAAAGCCGCCCGTGGCTTCATGCTTTTCATCCGGCTGTCGAAATTATCGACATCAATTTCCAGAAACTTGCGGTCCGCAATCGTGGGCTGCGGCACCTCTGATTTACCCGCAAGGTCAGACATGACACCCATCACGAAAGGCAGTTGAACCTTCTTCTCGGCGCCATAAAGCTCCACATCATATTCGATCTGAACGCGGGGCGCGCGGTTCCGCGCGATAAATTTCTGTGAGCTTGCCATTATGACCTATCCATCAAAGCGCGGATGTCTCCGCGCAACTCTGCAATCTCTTTCTGCAACTCCATCACATGCGCATCGACCTGATCCGTCTCTGACCTGACCAGATCGCGCAATTGTTCAAACTCTTGCTCGGCTTCGCTTTCCACCGCCGATTGCATGGTGTTGACCAGCAAACCGATGAACAGGTTGAGCACGGAAAACGCCGTCATGACGATGAAAGGCACGAAAAACGCCCAAGCGAAGGGGAATACCTCCATCACCGGGCGCACGATGCCCATCGACCAGCTTTCCAGCGTCATGATCTGGAACAAGGAATAAAGCGATTCCCCCACAGTTCCGAACCAATCCGGGAAGGCCGCGCCGAACATGATCGTCGCCATCACGGCAAAGACATAGAACACGATGGACAGCATGATTACAACGGCGCCCATCCCCGGCAGCGCGTCAAACAAGGCCTGCACCACATTGCGCATCTGCGGCACCGCCGACAGAATGCGCAGCGCCCGGATCACCCGCAGCGCCCGCAAGGCAGACAGGCCATTGGCCTGCGGCAACAGACCCAGACCAACGACAAAGAAGTCAAACACATTCCAGCCATCGCGGAAAAAGGACCGCCCATAGGCCACCAGTTTCGCCAAAATCTCCAACACGAAAATCGCAAGGATCAAGCGATCCAACAGCCAGATCAGCCCCCCAACCCGTTCCATCACCCAAGGCGAAGTAGACAGCCCCAACAACGCCGCGTTCAGGATGACCAATGCCATGATCCACATCCGCACCAGCGGTCGTTCGACCACATCACGCAGTTTCTGACGGAGCGGAGAGATGGCGATATCAGTCGAGTGTTCCAATGCGACGTTCCTCTTAAAATTCGCGCCCCATCGGGAACTGGGGCGCCGCAGACTATTTCAGTTTCTTCTCAATCTTCTTGAATTCGGGTTCCAGTTTGCGGGCCAGTGAAATTGCATCCTTTCCCGACCCATCCAGCCCCGAAAGCTTTTTGAATACTGCGGCTTGCAGTTTGGCGTCTTTCTCGGTCGCCTTGCCCGCCTTCATCAGTTTTGCCGCCGCCTCCAGCGCATCCGAGAACTTCTTGCCCTTGTCCACGGCGCTGGTGAATTTACCTTCGTTCTTCAATACCTTTTCGGCAAAAGCCGTCAGCTCTGCATCCACGCTTTTATCGGCTTTCGTGGTTTTGGCGGCTTTCAGCAATGTATCAATCGCCGTATTCGCGGCCTTTCCCACCCTTTCGAAATCACCCGTGATCTCTTCAATATCCTTGAGATAACTGGAAAACATCGCTTTGCCGCCATCTTTCTGTTCACCCGCATCCTTGAGGGCAGCGGCAAGATTGTCAAAGATCACGACCATGGATTCCCGTGGTCCCTTATACATATTGGCGAAATCCACATCCCCCAGCTTGCCAAATGCCGCCTTGCAATCCTTCAGCGATTTGGCGTTGTCGCCTTTGTCGCTGACCACTTCTTCAATCGCCAAAGAGGCCTTGTCGAGGATTTGCGACTTGATATCCTCAAATTCCTTGGTCAGGGCCTTTTCCAGCTTTTTCGGATCACCCTTTTCGCCATCCTTGATCATCTTGGCCGCGCGCACGGCAAGCAGTTTCAATTCATACCGCGCGACCGCCGCCAAACCGTCTTGCAGCTTTTTCGGCGTCCATTTGCGCTTATCCAGCTCTACCTTTTCCGAATATTCGATGCGTTCAAACTTCTTCTGAAGTGCCGGGTTCTTTTTCATATAGGCGGTCACGTCTTTGCCCATCTCCTTCATGGGAAAGACCTTAAGTTTCGCCTCCATCTTCACCTTCAAATCGCCAGCCATAGTCTATCCTTTCAAAAATATTTTTGGTCAGGCTGTTTTTGGTGCAATCACTCAAAACTATAGCTGAACTCTCCATCCTTTGCATCAATAGCCACTTTGTTCACCTCGCCCCCGGTCATCATCCGGCGCAGAAATTCCTCCGAAATCTCGGGCAGCATGGTGTTCGTGACGATGGCGTCGATCATGCGGCCACCGCTTTCCAGTTCCTGACAACGGTCAACAATCGTTTGCACAACGGCGTCAGAATACTCGAAGGGAACGCTGTGCGCGGCCTCAACCCGCTTTTTGATCCGGTTCAATTGCAAGACGGTGATCTTGCCAATCATTTCCGGCGACAGCGGGTAATAGGGGATCGTGACCAGACGCCCCAGCAGCGCGGGCGGAAAGATTTTCAGCAAGGGTTCGCGCAGCGCCTTGGCCATGCCTTCGGGGTCGGGCATCAGATCGGGGTCAGAGCACAGGTCCATGATCATCTCGGTGCCTGCATTGGTCGTCAGCAGGATCAGGGTATTCTTGAAATCAATGGAGCGGCCTTCGCCATCCTCCATCACGCCCTTGTCGAACACCTGAAAGAAAATCTCATGCACATCGGGATGGGCTTTTTCCACCTCGTCCAGCAGCACCACCGAATAGGGTTTGCGCCGCACCGCCTCGGTCAGCACGCCGCCTTCGCCATAGCCGACATAGCCGGGGGGGGCGCCTTTCAGGCTGCTGACGGTATGCGCCTCTTGATATTCCGACATGTTGATGGTGATGACATTCTGCTCACCGCCATACAGCACCTCGGCCAAGGCCAGTGCGGTTTCGGTTTTGCCGACGCCGCTGGTGCCTGCCAGCATGAACACCCCAATCGGTTTTTGCGGATTATCAAGGCCCGCGCGGCTGGTTTGGATGCGCTTGGCGATCATCTTCATCGCGTGGTCTTGCCCGATGACGCGCTTGGCCAGATGCTGCTCAAGGTTCAGCACTGTTTCAATCTCATCCTTGACCATACGGCCCACGGGGATGCCCGTCCAATCGCCCACCACGGTCGCCACGGCCTGCGCATCGACGATGGGCAGGATCAGCGGGCTGTCGCCTTGCATCGCGATCAGGTCCTTGTTCTTGGCCTTGAGCTGCGCGATCAGATCGGCACGCGCTTCGGGTTCCAGCGGGCTGGCGGGGGCATCGGCCTGATCGACGGGCGCACCGCCTTCGCGCAGCTTGGCGCGGATTGCGAGGATTTCCTCCACCACCGCTTTTTCTGCTTCCCAACGCGCGGTCAGCCCTTCCAGCCGCGACTCCTCCTCCGTCTTGGCAAAGGTGACGGCAGCGCGGCGTTCTTCGACGTCATAACCTGCGGTTTCATCGCGGCCGATGATTTCCAGCTCCGTCTCCAGCGCGGAAATGCGGCGGCGGCTGTCGTCGACCTCGGCGGGCACCGCGAATTGGCTGATCGCCACGCGAGCGCAGGCGGTATCCAGCACCGACACCGATTTATCCGGCAATTGCCGCGCGGGGATATAGCGGGCCGACAGGTTCACCGCCGCCTCAATCCCTTCGTCCAGCACCTGCACCTTGTGGTGCTTTTCCAGCATCGACGCGATGCCGCGCATCATCATGATGGCTTTGGTCGGGCTGGGTTCATCCACCACCACGGTTTGAAAACGCCGGGTCAGTGCCGGGTCTTTTTCGATATGCTTTTTGTATTCGGCCCAAGTCGTCGCGCCGATGGTGCGCAAGGTGCCGCGCGCCAAAGCGGGTTTAAGCAGGTTGGCCGCATCACCCGTGCCCGCCGCGCCCCCTGCGCCGACCAGCGTGTGGGTTTCATCAATGAACATGATGATCGGCACGGTGGAGGCCTGCACCTCGTCGATCACCGAGCGCAGACGGTTTTCAAACTCGCCCTTCATGCTGGCACCGGCCTGCAACAGCCCCACGTCCAGCGACATCAGCTTGGCCTCTTTCAGCGCGGGCGGCACATCACCGCGCGCGATGCGCAGGGCAAAGCCTTCGACCACGGCGGTTTTGCCCACGCCTGCCTCGCCGGTCAGAATCGGGTTGTTCTGGCGGCGGCGCATCAGCACATCGACGACTTGGCGGATTTCTTCATCGCGGCCCACAATCGGGTCGATCTTGCCATCGCGGGCCTGCTGCGTCAGGTCGGTGCAGAACTGCGCCAGTGCCTCTTCCTTGCCCATCTGGGCGGGGGCGATGGCACCCGAATGTTCACCGGGAGAAACGCCCCCGCCAACGCTGGACCCATCCTGCGCGCGCATGTTGTCCTCGGGCGAGCCTTCGACAGCGGCGTCAAAATTATCGGCCAGATCATCCGGTTTGATCTTGCGGAATTCGTCCGAGATGCCGAACAGGATATTCTGCATCTCTTTGGTTTTCAGCATGCCCAGCACGATATGCCCGGTGCGGACCTGACTGGAATTATACTTGAGCGAGCCATAGACCCAAGCGCGTTCAACCGCGTTTTCCAGATGGCTGGACAGATCAGAAATCGCCGAGGCGCCACGCGGCAAAGCATCCAGCGCCCGCGTCATATCGCGGGCGAGGTTAGAGGCGTCCAGTTTGTAATGCTTGGCAATGCGGTGAATATCGCTGTCGGCACCCTGCAAAATCTGGTGGAACCAATGCACCACCTCCACATAGGGGTTGCCGCGCAATTTGCAGAAAACAGCGGCACTTTCGATTGCCTGATAGCCCAGTTTGTTCAGTTTGCCAAAAAGTGCAACGCGGCTGATATCGCTCATCTTTCAAAACCTTTCCCTGTCAAATCTTTGGGCTTTGCCCCTTTGTTATGTCGTCATCCCGAAATGATTGCGTGCCCCGTCACTCTGCGGTTGACCGCCTTTGCACCAGACTTCTGGGAATAAGATACAGATCATCGGCGTCTGTGTCGCCTGTTCTGGTGCCGATCCAGCTTGTGTGGCCCAGCATCGTGGTTTGGCCCAGCACCGCCTGCGGCACCTCCTCGCGGCGCAGCACAAGGTTGATATCCCAATCCAGCGTGTCACCGACATAGTTGCGCACAATCGCCTCCAGTCGCGCCAGAGAGGGCGAGCCGGGCATCATCCGTTCAAAATCCTTAAGCGTCAGCGGGCCGATACGCAGGCGGAACTTGGCGGCATGCGACCACACCTTGCTGCCGATCGAGGTGCCAAGCCCAAGCCCCACGCGGCTGCCCAATTGCCAGCGGTCGCCGGGTTCCAGTTCCAGCCATTGCCCGACGAATTGCTGCAAGGTCACAGGCGCGCGCACAAAGCCCGAGATGATGGACACCAGACCATGCGCATGTTTTGGCCCCGGTGTCAGATGGCCGACGAAATGGCGCTTGGCCATATCTGGCATTTCATCGCGGTTGTTGAACCCCTTTTCATAATGGCCAGACAGCGCCGCGACCTTGCGCGCAAACGGGTCCACCTCGCGCCCTGCACGGTTGCCTTTCAGCGACCGGTCAAAGGACGGTGCCGGATGCGCCACGGCATAGGCGCGATAAAACAACCCAAAGAGGCGATGCGTCAGCATATTGCCAAAGGCAAGGAAGGTCGGGTCGCGATGGTTGCGCTGGCGGTCGCGGGCAAATTCCGTCAGGTGCAGCGGCAAGGGGCCATGCGGGCCAAACAAGCCAAAGAAACGGTTGATCAACCTCCCCGGTTTGCCCTGCGCAGGCGGCACCATTTTCGCGATGGTGGAGGGGGGAAAGGCTAGCTCTGCCTCTTGTTCCAGCCGAAAGGGTTCTTGCCGGGGGCGCGTGCTTTCGCCCAAGCGGGGCAAATCGGGAAACTGCGCTTCGAGGATACGAAGCGCGCGGAAGATGTGGTATTTTTCAGGCTCGGCCAGAAGCTGCGCGTAATGCGTCAGATGATCCTGGCCAGCCCCGTCTCCGGTTTCCATCTTGCAATTTCCCCCCGCTGCCGCGTGAACAGCACGGTTTCGGTAAAGCTGTTGATCGTCACATATCTGCGGAAAAACCGCTCCAGCACCGAGCCAAGCACATAGACGCTTGTCCCTTCATAAAAACTGTCGTCAAAGCCAAGCTTCAGTTCAAGGCCGCGCACCGCCGTTGACAAGACCCCATCCGACATGCGCCGCACAATCGGGCGGCTTTCGATAGAGATCATGCCCTCGATCTGCTTTTCGATGGTCTTGTCGGATGACGGTGCATAGATGCCGACCAATTCGCGCAACGCCTCGATCCCGCCGCCATTATCGGTATCGACAATCGACAGATAATTCAGGCTAAGGTGGCTGATCAGCCGCCAGGCCGTATCGCCCTGCCCCAAGCTGGGGCGCGGGCGGGTGGGCGGCACCGGGGTGGTCACATGCGCCACAGGCCCGCCATCGGGCAAGTGGAACACATCTGCCGCCCCGGTTGCCAGCAGCATCGGCAAATCGCGATTGGTGCAAATCGCCTGCACCGAAAGCTGGCCCAGATCGACCGGATAGGGCGCTTGCTGCGGGTCAACCAAGGTCAGATACAATTCCGACCCAAGGTATGAGGTGCGCACACCTTTCAGGCGCTCTTTCTCACTGCGCTGCCGCATCCGGCGGAATTGGGTGTAGTAAGACGGGTGCATATCGCCCGCCGCCGTAAAATCATCCGAGGAATAGAAAGGCCGGAATTCGGTATCCTTGTCGCCGCGCTCTGAAATGCCTTGCACCGATTTGATGCTGTATATCTCAAAATCCAGCGGAGCGGTGCGGTCTGGCACGATGTGATGCTCCACATCCGTCGTGGTCAGCAGCACCCGGTCGCAACGCTTGTCAAACAGGTTGATCGCGGGGGTGGCATGCAAAGTAAACGCCTCAGGCGTAACAGAGGCGGCGATATCGGGCATGCCATCGCGCAGCATCAGATAGATATCCACCTCGGTGCCGGTGGCCTTTTTCAACGCTGGCGACAGGCCTTTGAGATCAACGAAATGAAAGCGTTCGGGCATCCCGAAATATTCCTGCAACAGGCGATAGCCGTCGAACGAACGTTTCGGAGTGGGCAACAAAGCCTCATCCGCCGCGAAACCGCGCGGCGTGACCTGCGCTTGCGGCAGGTCCAACACCCAATCGGCCCGCCGGTCGGTGGACCGTGCAGCCATACCAGTGACTTGGGTGCACAACAGTTCGTGCAGATCCCAGTGGCGGCCTGCCTTGTTGTTCAGAAACAAGGTCAGCTTGTCCAGCGACAGGCCCGAAATCGGCTCTACCCCCCGGCGGCGCAAGCGCAGGCGAATACCAGCCCGCGCCTCAACATCGCGCGAAATTCCGGCAGCCACCAATTGCCCGCGCCCGTCCAGATATTCCGCCTCAATGATATCAATCGGCCACAGCGTGACATCCTGCGAGGTGGTAAAGACACAAGCCGTCTGATCCCCTTCGCCCAGCGACGACCGCAATTGCGTGCCCCGCTTCAAGGTAAACCCATCGGCCATGGCGGCGTTGGCAGGGTCTGGATCGAAGGCCGCGACCATCATGGACGGGGTCGGGGCCAGATAATGCGGATAGACGATTTCCAGCAGATGCCGGGTAAAGGCCGGGAATTGCAGTTCCATTTCCAACTGCACCCGCGCCGACAGAAAGGCCACACCTTCCAGCAACCGCTCTACATAGGGGTCCAGCACTTCGGCGCTTTCCATGCCAAGACGGGCCGCAATCTTGGGATAGGCCTCGGCAAACTCGGCCCCCATCTCGCGCAGATAGGACAGTTCGTTTTCGTAATGGCGCAGCAGGCGGGTATCCATCAGCGCCTCCGCACCGGGGCGGCCCCTTGGCCCGGCCGCTCCAGCTTCAGCTCACCGGTGGTGATATCCACCTCGGACCGCAGATAGAGTTCCATCGGCAAGGGCTGCGCCCACATATCTGCGGCAATATCAAAGGTAACAAGCGTTTGCCCCTTGGATTCCGAATCACGCAAAATCACATCGAGCGAGCCGGGGATGATCCGCGGTTCAAACTTTTCAATCGCGCGGTGGATGGAATTGCGGATACGTCCCGCCCGCGCGGCTGTCGAAAACTCCCCCGCCACTTCCTCTACCCCATAGGACAGCACCGATTGGCTGACATTGGGATAGCGTTCCGCATCAACCATGGAGCTGTTGTCAAAAGTGTTCAGCAACCAGACCAGATCGCGCTGAATGATCTCGCGCAGGCGGCGCAGATCAATCACACGGCTGTCGCGGGTTTCTTTAGGGTTCGTGGGGTCATCATCGGTCAACCGATCAAGCAAGGAAGGCTGAAGCCGTTCGGTCAGCGCATGATCGGACATCAGGGGGCCTCGTCAGGCTGCGTAATCACAAGGCTGCGCAGATCCATCAGCGCGGTATCCCCCGCATCGGTGGCCAAAAGACGCTGGCCAAGGCCGACAAACGTGTCCGACCCGATATCTTGCCAATTGGTTGCGCGCGACAGCTTTTCGGCGGCGCTGCCACGTTCTGCGGTTCCTGTATAGCGCGTCGGGATCAAGGCAACGATATCGCCACCGTTGCGCAGGGTCATGTTCACCGCCGTCCAGACGCAATCGCGCAAATCGGCAGGGGCCTCGGCGGTGATGCTGCCAATCTGGTTGAACGGCATCCAGAAATACCGCCCGTTCACGATGACTTCCAAAACCGGGCCAAGCCGCATATCGGCATCGGCCACCCATTCAAAATGTTCACCGTTCAGCGTGCCACCAACGGCGGGGGCAGCCTCAAATGCTTTGGCGCGCAGGGCGGCGGCATCGGCCATCCGGCCAGCCGCCTGCACTTTCAGCGCCTCGATCAACAAGGCAACCCATTCTTGCGGCTCGCCGAATACCAGCGGTTCCTTTTCGCCCGAAAACACCTTTTCGCGATACACCTCGCAGATGATACCTTCGCGGTAGGTCTGCGCCATGGGCGTGGCCAGCGCGTCTAGTTCTGCGGAAACTTTCAGTTGCGTGATGGCCCGCTTCCAATCGCCCAGAACGGCGAGAAGCTGGAACAAGAAAACGCGCAGTTTCGGATCGGCGGCGGACCCTCGGATCTGCGCTTGGAGTGCGGCCAGCGCCGCGACCGGATCGCCTTGCCGGATCAGGTCTTCGGCGTTTGGCGCCTTGCCACTGTCACCACCTACGCTGCTCATGAAAAATCCTTTCTTACTTGCCACCCTCGGCGCAAGCCAATGCACCCGGCAAGGCCAGCCAAGGACCCCATGCCAGCAAAAGCGGTCCGGCCCGCAATATGGGCCGGACCAATCTGAAAGATCAGACCGTCAAGGAAGGCGTGTTCTTCACACGGCTCCAACGAACGACCTTCGGCTTTTCCATCTGGCCCTTGATGCTCTGCTGGCTGTAGGTGATTTCGATCGCGCCAAACTGGAAGATAACGGTTTCTTCCGGCGTATCGTCACCGTCAGAACCCGACCAGCTGATATCCTGCACCATCACAAGGCGGAATTCGAACTTCATGAACACACCGCCGGTCACGCTGGCAGATTCGCCAGAGCGACGCAGTTCGACGATCATATCCTGAAAGTGCTTACCCGTCACCAGCGCGTGGAACAGACCGCAAGAAGCGGTGTCCGTTTTCTTGGTGACGGTGAATTCCTTGAAGGTTGCCTTACCGGCACCACCGCCCGAGCTGATCGAGCCGATGTTGATGTTGTTTTCCGCCCCGATTTCAAATGAGATGATCTCGAAAGCGCCTTTTTTGGAGTAATTTTCATCCTGGGTTTCGCCAGGAATGCCGCCAACATCCACGGATTCTTTACTATGGGTCGGAGACCAAAGAAATGCGTCAAAAGACATGAGTAATTCCCCTTACTGAGTTGACCGGACCGCGGGCTTTCCGCAACCGGCGCAGGCGTTTGGTGGCCCGCGGTTAATACAGCATCCGCAAAGATGCCCAGCTTAAGGATGGCTTGCGGAAATTGCCCGACTGAGCCACCGTTCAATAACGCCCTGTCCCTCAGGGCGCTTAGGATTACCCCTTTTCAGAGGGCAATTTTGACGTCAACCGCAAGGAGACCGACAGGCCTTCAAGCTGGTAATGCGGCCGAAGGAAAAACTTGGACGTGTAATAGCCCGGGTTCCCTTCAACCTCTTCAATAACAACCTCGGCTGCTGCCAAGGGGCGCCGTGCCTTTTCATCTTCGGGCGAAGAGGCGGCGGCGAAATCAACATACTGGTTGATCCAGTTTTGCAGCCAGGCCTGCATATCGTCCCGGCTTTTGTATGACCCTACTTTATCACGAACGATGCATTTCAGGTAATGCGCAAAGCGGCAGGTCGCAAAAAGATAGGGCAGACGCGCCGCCAGATTGGCGTTGGCCGTCGCATCGGCATCATCATATTCGGCAGGCTGGTGCAGTGATTGCGCACCAATAAAGGCAGCCAGATCCGAATTCTTCCGGTGAATCAAAGGCATCATGCCGTTGCGGGCCAGTTCTGCCTCGCGACGGTCGGAAATGGCGATTTCGGTCGGGCATTTCTGATCGACGCCGCCATCATCGGACGGGAAGGTGTGAGACGGCAGATTCTCCACCGCGCCACCCGATTCGATGCCCCGGATGCGCGAGCACCAACCATAGGTCTTGAAGGACCGGTTGATGTTCACAGCCATGCCATAGGCGGCATTGACCCAGCCATATTTCTCGGAATTCGCGCCTTCGGTGTCTTCCTCGAACGCAAAAGCCTCGACCGGGTCGGTTTTGGCGCCGTAAGGCAGACGGCCCAAAAAGCGCGGCATCGCGAGGCCGACATATTTCGAATCTTCCGATTCCCGCAGGCTGCGCCAGGACGCATATTCCGGGGTCTGGAAAATCTTGGTCAGATCGCGCGGGTTTGCCAGTTCCGACCAGCTATCCATCTGGATCAGGTTGGGGCTTGCACCGGTGATCAGCGGCGCATGGGCCGCAGCCGCGATCTTTGACATTTCCGACAGCAGCTCAACATCCGGCGGCGAGTGATCGAAATGATAATCGGCCACAAGCGTGCCATAGGGTTCACCACCGAACTGGCCGAATTCTTCCTCGTAGATCTTCTTGAAGATCGGCGATTGGTCCCAAGCGGTGCCTTTGAATTTCTTCAGCGTCTTGGCCATATCCTTCTTGGAGATGTTCAAAACGCGAATCTTCAGCATTTCATCGGTTTCGGTGTTGTTCACCAGATAGTGCAGACCGCGCCACGCGCTTTCCAACTGCTGAAAATCAGGGTGGTGCAGGATCAGGTTCACCTGCTCGGTCAGTTTCTTGTCGATTTCGGCGATGATGCCTTCAATGGTGCGCAGCGCATCATCCGAAACCAGTGCCGTGTTGGACAGCGCCTGTTCGGCAAGGGTTTTCACCGCTTGCTCCACCGCTGTCTTGGCTTGTTCGGATTTTGGGCGGAACTCTTTTTGCAGCAGGTTCGCAAATTCAGAATTCCCGAAAGCCTCCTGCGTGGCGCCGCCCGATGATTGAACTTCTGCTTCGGCCATGACTTACCCCTTGTCTTCTTCGGTCGCATCACCCTTGGGCGCTGGTTGGGCCGCCAGGGCCGACAGCAAAGCAGGGTCTTGAATAACAGTCGCGATCAGGTTTTCAGCGCCGGACTTGCCGTCCATATAGGTCATCAGGTTGGCAAGCTGCGTGCGCGCGTCCAGCAGTTTTTTCAGCGGCTCCACCTTTGCAGCAATCGCGGCAGGGCTGAAATCATCCATCGATTCGAACGTGATATCTACCGCCATATTGCCTTCGCCCGTCAGGGTGTTTGGCACGGTAAAGGCCGCCCGAGGCTTCATGCTTTTCATCCGGCTGTCGAAATTGTCGACATCAATTTCCAGAAACTTGCGGTCTGCAATCGCGGGCTGCGGCGCTTCGGACTTGCCCGCAAGGTCAGACATGACACCCATCACGAAAGGCAGTTGCACCTTCTTCTCGGCGCCATAAAGCTCCACATCATATTCGATCTGAACGCGGGGCGCGCGGTTCCTGGCAATGAACTTCTGTGAACTGGCCATTATATGCTCCCTGAAGAATTATTTGTGTATTGCGACAACAATGCAGCGAATGAGGGCCTTCGGTCAATAATCGTCATCATCCGGCAGCCCTCCGATGGTTTTGACATTCGGATAGCCACCCGAAGCCATATCTTTGACGATTGTGATGAAATCTGCGCCGACCAGCCGTTTTGCCCGCTCCAGCAACATCGGCACGGGGCTGGAAGGCTCTGCCCTTGCATAGTAATTGATCAGACGGTCCAACGTGTTACGCACATCTTGAGGGCTGTTGATCGCCCCGCCACCGCCGCCGCTGGCAGTCCGCGCGGTCTCGGCCGGGGCGCCTTCGGCAACCGCTTCCTCAGCCGCAGGCTCGCCTTCGCTGGCGGCACCGACACCGGCTTCGGCAAACTGGGCCTTCGCTTGCTTCAACAGCTTTTGCAGGGCACCAAGGTCCGGGCCCTGACCCGGGATCTTGTCATCGAAAATCGCGGTGATGGCTTTGACATCCTCCAGCGCTGCGACAACCGCTTCTTGCAAGGCCTGCAATTTCGCCGGATCAGTATCTTGAAACGCCGCCGAGACGGTTCCGGTATCGGGGATGTTTTCCATGCCTTCCGGCGGGGCCATATCGCCAGACGCAATAGCGATGTCCCGCAGGCTTAGCCGCCCAAAAGCACGGCTTTCGGTCAAGGGGGCCAAGCGGACAGAGCGCAGAATCGTATCGCCATCGACCAGCGAGGCGACAGCATTCACCCGCATCGTGGGGTCATTGTCATCATCGGCGTCCAGTTGCGGATGGCAGGTATCCCACCATTGCTCCAGACAGCCGCGCATATAGGCCGTTACCCGCGCCAACCCCGGAAAGCCTTCGGTTCTGAGCATGGAATTGGCCAGAAACACCGCAGCGCGCAAATCATGGCTACGCCCCAGAACTTCGGCTGCATGGGTGATGACTTCTTCATGATCTGGTTCTTCGGCGGCGATAACACTGTCGCCGATCTGACGTTCTTCTCCGGGCTGTGCTGCCAGTTCCAGCGAGATAAACGCGGGATCATACTCAAGATTTTCGCCACTCGGCTCTTCGTCGCCATGGCTGTTGAGAAAGGCAGACAGATCCATAGAAAGACTCTCAAATGTAATTCAAATTCAAACGCACTACTGATACTTGCCGCAAAGGTTAGCAGAACGAACCCTTCAATCCAGCAATTTTTAACGCAAAATCAAAACTTCGCAAAATCCTGTTCAATGCCCCCATATTGTCGTGGATTGAAAAAATTTCAAGCCTTGTCATCACAAATGCACCGTCGGTCGCGCAAGGATCATTCAAAACTTGACCGACGGACCCAAATCGCGGCATCCTTCAGGGGTTATTTTTGACATATTTTTTCCCCGGAGGGGGCAATGGGTGAATTTCAAACAGAAGGTGCCGAGCTGAAGAAGCTCGTCAAGATTGCGCGCACGAAATCCTTGGCTTTCGCCTTCTGCCCGGCTGCGGGCGAGGAGGAGCCGATGTTTTGCCTGCATCGCCGCAAAAAGCCAGAGATTCTGGGCAAGGCTCTGCGCAAGGAATCAGAGCAGACCAAAGTCGCCTTTGGCATGGCGACCGTGGAGGGCAAAACCCTGAACATGACCTGTGATCGCCTTGTTCCGGGCATGTCGAAGAAGTTGAAAAAGTTTTTCCGTGGCCAGAAACTGCCTCTTGATGTCGTGGTCATGGATGCGGAAGGGCAAGAGGTAGGCGGCTAAGCCCCCGCCCAAAGCGCCGCAGAACAGGAGAGCAAGATGGCTGATTTCGAAGCAACCGGAGAGGAGCTGCACCAGCTTGTCCGGCTTGGCAAAAAGCGCCCGATGCCCTTTGCCTTTTGCCCCAGCGCGGGCGGCGATAGCGAAAGCCTGTTTGCCACGCATCGCAAGAAGCCGCCGGAAATGATCGCCAAATCGGCGCGCAAAGCCTCGGGGCAGACCAAGGTTTGCTTTGGCACCTTCACGGTTGAGGCCAAGCTGATGACGCTTGTGCTGATCAAGGAGCTGCCCTCCATCGCCAAGAAGCTGAAAAAGCATCTTCGGCACGAGAGGTTGCCGTTGAACGTCAAAGTCGTAGACGTGATGGGCAATGAACTGGAAACCGATATCGAGGACCTGCCCGACGATCCCATTCTGGATGCCGATGAGGAAGAGATCGACGACACTGACGCACCCGAGGAGGCCAGCGCCGACACCACGCAGCCCGACCCGGATGACGATTTGCCCGACCCCAAAGACCTCGCGCGCCAGCTTAAGGCGCTGCAACCGGGGATCATGGCGCTGCAAGGCGATGCGGGCGATAAGCTGCGCGCTGCCTTGGGGGGCGCGGTTGGTTTGCTGAAGGCCGGTGATCTGGTGCGGGCAGAAAGCACCATCAACGCCATCGGGCGGGCCTATGACCGGCAGGCCAAGGCTGCCGCCGCACCACCACCCCCGCCGCCACCACCCAATGCCGATGCCTTGGCCGCCGCCCAACGGTTGAAAAAGCTGCACGGCCAGACCGGGCTGCTGCAAGGCCCGGCGCAGGAAAAGCTTGGCGCTGCCCTTGGGCTTGTGGCCAAGATGATCACCGGGGGCGATCTGGCAAAGGCCAGCCAGACCATGGACGCGGTGGAACAGGCGATGACCCGCGCCAAGGCCGACGCCGCACCAAAGCCCGACAGCGCCACCCCTGCGGCCCCCACCGCCGAAGCCCCTGCCCCGACAGAGGCCGCGCGCAAATGGGATGCCATCGCCGCCAAGCTTGAACCCGTGGTTCTCGCTACGATCAAGGCCGGGAAAGGCGATATCGACGCGATCAAGCTGAAGTTCTACGCGATGCAGGATCAGGCCGCTGCGGGCCAGCATGAGGCCGCAATCGCCGCCGCCCCCGCCTTGGCCGAGATGATCCGCAGCGCGCAGGCTGCCACACAAACCCAAGCCGAGGCAGCGATTCCCGCCGATGTCGTGCCCTTCGTGAAATCACGCCTTGCCTGGATCAACACCCGCACGCAATTGCGGGCTGAAATGCAAACTCTGAAATCCGCGATGGACACGGCGCTGTCGAATATCGAAGGCATGGAGGAGGCGATTGCAGAAACCGGCAAGCTGTTCACCTATCTGGATGCGCTGGACAATCGGTTGGAAAACACGCTGGAAGATCTGGTCAAAACGCCAGACGGGCCAGAACGTCAGGCGCTGAAAGCCAAAGCGCGCGAGATCATTGCCGAATATAGCGCAGAGCTGGATGGCGATTTCTTCCGCGATGTCGATGGCGACAACGGCTTTGCCCCCGTCAAAATCCGCGCGCCCGCCGTAGCGGCGTTGCAGCAAGTCTCAACCGCGCTTGCAGCGTAATCCCGCGCTACAGGTCCACCCGCATCACGCCACCTGCGGCCTTGGCACGCGCGCAGCACAGGATGACGCGCGTTTCCCGCTCGGCCGCTGACAGCACATAATCGCGATGCTCGATCTCTTGATCGGCGGCGTGGCCCACCGCGCAGACCCCGCAAATCCCGTCAGAGCATTTCGTGCTGATGGGCAGCCCCGCCTCGGCCAGCACATCGGTGGCGGATTTGTCAGCAGGCACCGCCAGCCGCTTGCCGGATCGGGCCAGTTCCAGCGTGAAGGGATGGTTCACCCAATCTGGGGGTTCCGGCACGGTGAAATATTCGCGCAGCAAGGCGGCCTCGGGCCAGCCCTTCGCCTTGGCCGCTTCAAACACCGCATCCATGTAGCGGTTTGACCCGCAGGTATATAGCCGGAACCCCGGCGCATAGGCGGGAATCACCTTGGTCAGATCGGCGCGCTGCCCGGATTTTGACAGGTGCAGATGCGTGCGGTCAGCCCAGGCTTGCGCGGCCAGTTCCGGCGCAAAGCCAGCGGCCTGTGCGTCACCGGCGGAATAATGCAGCGCGAAATCGCGGCCCAGCGCATGCAAACGATGCGCCATGGTGATCATCGGGGTGACACCAATACCCCCTGCCATCAGCAGGCTGAACGGCGCCGCCTCGTCCAGCGGGAAATGGTTGCGGGGCGGGCTGATGAACACCCGCCGCCCTTCGCGGAAAATTCGGTGCATGAGGGCGGAACCACCACGCCCTTCTGCCTCACGCAGCAGGCCCAGCACATATTTGGAACGGTCTGCCGGGTCACCCGCCAGCGAATACTGCCGTTGGTATTCCGGTGCGATCACCACGTCGATATGCGCGCCCGCGGTGAAGGCCGGCAAATCGCCGCCATCGGCGCGGCGCAGTTCGAACCGGGCGATATCGGGGCCAAGGTCTTGGCGTTTCGCCACGACCACCGGAAAGACGGGCGGTTCCTCAACCGCTTTGGGGCCGGGGGCAAGGCCGTCCGTCTCCCCCCGCGCCAATCGGGCCTGATACTCTTGCGGCAGCAGCAGCGCGCGATAGCGTTTTATGCCGTCCTCGCGGTTCAAGGGCTGCACCACCGGATAGGGCTGCGGCATCACATCGGCGGGGTAGACGGCCAGAGTCTGATCTTCATATTTCAGGTCAATCTCGGGGCTAAGGCCGCGCGTATTGGTTGCCCGCGCCGTCACATAGCGGCCCGCCTTGGGGTCAAGTTCAATATCCCACCACCATTTCTTGACCGGGTTGATACGGCCACGGCCCAGCTTGTCATCCAGCGCGGCAAGGGCCTTGGCGGTTTGCGGGGCCTTCATCGCAACCCAGCGGAACGCCGATTCCGAAAACAGCCCCTCAAGGTTCCACGGGCAGGTTTTCATACAGCGGCCACACATGCCCCCCGCCGCATTGGTCAGCCGGTAGCGCGTGCATTTTTCGGCGTCCGATTTCCAGATTTCATAGCCGTTATACATCAGCTTCGGCCCGGCAGTGATCGCCCCCGACGGACATTCGCGCGCGCATTTATTGCAGGAATTACAAAAGGTTTGCAGGCCAAAGTCGATGGGCAGATCATGCTCCATCGGCATATCGGTTGTTACCGTGCCGGATTTCAGACGCGGGCCAAGATAGGGGTTCAGGATCACCTCACCGATGCGCGACACCTCGCCCAAGCCTGACAACAGCAAAAGCGGCGGTTGCAGCACCTCACCATCAATCACCGAATGCACGCGCGCGTCATAGCCGAGGCGGCGGATTTGTTCACCAACCACGCCGCCCAACAGCGAAAACCGCAAATAGGCCCGCATGGATTGCGCGACCGAAATCCAGTCATCGCCCGAGGCACCCTCCATCGTTTCATGCCCTTGGTCGAGCAGCAGGTTGACGGCATGCGGGTGGCGCGCAGCAATCGGGTCGCCGTTGGAGCCATGCGAATACCACGCCCATTCCGGCACGCGGCACAGGCCCACCGCATCGGCAGACAGGTAATAGCTGGCAGCTTTCAGGTTTTGCGCGTTGCGCTTGGGGTCAGCACTGCGCGGGGACGGGGCCACGCGCGGCCCGCCGAATTGCAACAACAAAAGCGCCCCCAAAGCCCGGCGCGCACAGGCCCCGATGGGGCTTTTGACAACGTAATAGCCGCCCTTCGCCACCTCTTGCACCGATTTTCCCATATCCCCGAACAGCGCGCGGGCAAAAAACTCTGCCCGTTTGGGAAAGCGGGGGATGCGGGGTTCATCCATGAAGGTGGTGGGCGTTTTCACCCGCTTCAGGGTTTCGAACGGATAGGGGCCAAGGTGGAAAGGACGCTTGGCAAAGGGCACGGCTGTGGCCGCCCTCCGCGCCGTGCCGCGCCCCAGTTGCCAATCGGGACCGTGGCTGCGCAAGCCGTTATGCCCCGCATTGGCGGCAAGCGGCGCATCGGGCACCAGTTCCAGCGTGGTTGTCACGGCGGCAAGGGCAAAGCGTTTGCCGACATAGGGCGCGGTGCCCGTTTCATCCACCAGCCCCGCGCTGACCGCCAGCCGCGTCAGGTCAACATCGGATGTGCTGGCCGAATGGGCCCGCGCCTCATATCCCAACAGCCGCAAATAGCTGGACAGAACCACGGCGGTGTTATTGGCCAAAAGCGCTGCGCGATGGGCTTGGCTACCGTGAAGCCAATCTGTTCCCGGCTCTGCTTTGGCGGGGTCGCGGGTGAATTCGACCAGAAACACCAAGGCATGGCTGTGATGCGGAACCGGGCCATGCGTCAGCCGCGCGGCATCCAGCACATCGGCATAGATCTGGTCAATCCCGGCGGCATGGGTGGCGGGCTGACCTTGTTCCAGTTCCTGCCGCAAGGCATCAATATCCGGGTTGCGGTAAGGGGTGGCAAGGTGATGATCGGCGCGCAGGGCGGCGATGCCCACCATCGCGGCATCGAAGTAATAGCTCGCGGCCTTCAGGTGCTGGCTGCGAGCCAAGGGATCTGCGGGAATATCGGCAATACCATGGCCCAGCGCACCATCGCGCACGGTGTCAAACATGCCCATAAACCGCGCCATCGCATGGGTGAGGTTTTCCGGGTCGGGATGGTCAAAGGCCAAGGGCATCGGCGTGGGAAAATTGCTGAAATCCACCTGCCCATCATGGCGGCGCAACCGCTCCAGCGGGAAGGGGCCCAGATGCACGGGCCGGTCTTTGATGGAAAACATGCGCATCACAAAAACCTTTCAGAAACCGGTCAGGGTTTGGGTTTCGCCATCATCCAGCAAGGAAATGGCCTGCATGAACGCCGCGTGCTGGGCCGGGGTCAGCTTGGCCGCGAAATGCGCGCCCTCGGCATCGACAATCCGGCGGGCTGCTGCATGCACGTCGCGCCCCGCCTCAGTCAGCGCAAGCGCCACCGCGCGGCCATCGCCCTGCCCCGCCTCGCGCAGCACAAGCCCCCGCGCCTCCAGCCCGCGCAGCAGGCGGGACATGGTGGGCCGGGTGATCCCGATATAACTGGCCAGATCGGAGGGCGCGGTGATTTGTGCATCCGCAATCCCCGTCAGTACACACCACGACAGCCGCGTCAGACCCAAGGACGCAAGCTGCCCTTCCAGCCGGGATTGCATGATCTGCGCAAGCCGCGACACGCGAAACCCAAGCCGTTTGTGAAGTTCATGCTCTGCCATTCCGCCCCCATGCGATACTGGTGCAGGGTGGCGAAACTGATTATCAGTGTCAACTAGATTGACAAACCTGGGCAGTCCGCGGAAATAATTGGGAACCACCTGCGCCACCAGCGCGTTATACCGCGTTACCTTTACAGAAAGTGCCCCATGGTCCGCTCTATCCTGCTGTCTGCCGCTTTTGCCCTTTCCGCCCCCTCCGTTCAGGCCGAAGTGATCGGCGAGGTGGGTGTGGACTGGTTCGGCAATGATATCATCATCGAAAGCATCGCAGACCCGAAGGTGCAGGGCGTTACCTGCCATCTGGCCTATTTTGAACGCGGGATCATCGACCGTTTGCAACAGGGCAACTGGTTTGAGGACCCGTCAAATTCCTCTATTTCCTGCACACAGACCGGGCCAATCACGCTGGGCGACATCAATCGCGGAAAGGGCGGTGAACAGGTGTTCAAGGAAAGCCGTTCGATCATCCTGAAATCCATCCGTGTCACCCGCGTGTATGACGAGGCTTCGCAAACGCTGATCTACCTCGCGCATGGCAGCGAGGTCAGCCAAGGCTCTGCCAAGACCTCTATTTCTACGATTCCGCTGTATCAGGCCAAGTAGCGCACCGGATTCAAGCAACGCACCGGCTTACAGATCAAAGCTGGCGAAAACCGGGGCGTGGTCGCTGGGGTGATCCCAGCCGCGCACATCGCGCAGAATACGGCTGGAATGGGCGGATTTGGCAATATCGCCCGTGGCCCAGATATGATCGAGGCGGCGGCCCTTGTCGGCGGCATCCCAATCCTTTGCGCGATAAGACCACCAGCTATACAACAGCCCTTCGGGGATATCGGCGCGGGTCACATCGGCCCAGTTGCCCGCTTCCATCACCTCGTTGAAATGCTCCACTTCAATCGGGGTGTGGCTGACGATTTTCAGCAGGGCCTTATGGCTCCAGACATCATCTTCGCGCGGGGCGATGTTCAGATCGCCGACAAGGATCGAACGGCTGGGCTTTTCCCATCGGAACCAGTCGCGCATCTCGGTCAGGTAATCGAGCTTTTGGCCGAACTTCTCGTTCTGCTCCCGGTCGGGAATGTCGCCACCTGCCGGCACATAGCAATTGTGGATGACAACGCCATTTTCCAATTGCGCCGCCACATGGCGGGCATGGCCCATCTGCACGAAGTCGCGCCCGCCCGCATCGACAATCGGCAACTTGGACAGGATCGCCACGCCGTTATAGCCCTTTTGCCCCCGCGCCACCATGTAGCGATAGCCCAGCGCCTGAAACTGCTCCAACGGGATTTTTTCCACCGGGCTTTTGCATTCTTGCAGGCACAGAATATCGGGGGCTTCATCCGCCATCAGCCTTGCGACCAGGTTTTCCCGCAGGCGGACCGAGTTGATGTTCCATGTGGCAAGCGTGAACGGCATGGGAAGGCTCCTGTTTCAATCGGCGCACAGTAGGGCGGCGCCGGGGCAGGCTCAACCCGTTTCCTGCGGGACCCTCTTGCCGCGCTGGGTGCGGCGCGTCATGCTGGCGCAAATAAAGGGGGCGCGCGCCATGCTGCTGGTCAGAAATCGGAATTACCGGCTGGTGTTTTCCTCGGCGGCGATCACCAATCTGGGGGATGGGGTGTCGACGCTGGCGCTGCCATGGTTGGCCACCTTGCTGACACGGGATGCAATGCTGGTGGCAATGGTGGCAACGGCCCAGCGCCTGCCGTGGTTCCTGCTCAGCCTGCCTGCAGGCGTCTGGACCGACCGGATGGACCGCCGCGTGCTGATGGTGCGGGCCGATGTGGTGCGGCTGCTGCTGACCATGCTGATCGTCGCTTTGGTCCTGTCTGCCACCAGCCTGCCCTTACCCGATGGCACAGGCACCCCGATGATCCTTGCGCTAGCGCTGGTGGCCTTTCTGCTGGGCTGCGCCGAGGTCCTGCGCGACAATGCGGCGCAAACCATCCTGCCCTCTATCGTGGCCAAGGCCGATCTGGAGGCCGCAAACGGCCAGATGTGGAGCGCCGAGCGCGTGATGGGCGAATTCATCGGCCCGCCGCTGGCTGGGGTGCTGATTGCGATGGGCGTGGCGGTGCCGTTCGGCTTTGACGCGGCGACCTTTGCGGTGGCGGCGGTGCTGATCTGGCTTATGGTGCTGCCGCCGAGTGCGCCGCAAACCCCTGCCCCGTTCAAAGAGGCGCTGCTGCAAGGCATCCGCTGGATGCGGGCCAATCCGGTGATCTTGCAACTGGCTGTGATGCTGGGGGTGATCAACGCCTGCCACATGGCCGGGCTGACCATTCTGGTGCTTTACGCGCAAGAGGTGTTGCAGCTTGATGCCATCGGCACCGGTTTGCTGATGACCGCGGGCGCGGTGGGCAGCGTCTTGGGTGGGTTGATCGCGCCGCGCATCTGTCGGCAGATCGGGTTGCGGGCCAGCATGATCTTTGGGCTGATCGCCTTTGGCACCGATTATGCGCTCTTTGCCCTGACGGGCTCTGCCGCTGTGGCGGGCTTGGCGTTGGCCATCGGCGGCTTTGGGGCGATGGTGTGGAATGTGGCCACCGTGTCGTTCCGCCAGCGTATCATCCCGGATGACATTCTGGGCCGGGTCAACAGCATCTACCGCTTTTTCGGCTGGGGCTCGATGCCTTTGGGCGCGTTGGCGGGCGGGGCGCTGGTCAGCCTGACAGAAGGGGATCTGGGCCGCGAACTGGCCCTGCGCCTGCCCTTTGTGGCGGCCACAACGGGGATCGTGCTGGTGCTGATCTATGCGCTGACCCGGCTGCGCCGCTAGGGCGCAAGATCAGTGAACCAACCGTGATTGACGGATTTTATCTCCTCAATCAGCACAAGGATACGCGACAAATGCCTGTTCATCGCCGCTGCTGCGGCTTCGGCATCGGCTTGGGTGATCGCGTCAAAGATCTGGATATGCTCTTTCAATGCAAGCTGCTGCGACGAGGCGCTTAGCGAGAGCATGCGGATACGGTCCATATGCGCCTTGCTTTCGTTGATCAGATCCCAGACATATCCGGCCCCCGCCAACACGCAAATCTCGCGGTGGAAGGCATCATCCAAAGCGTGAAACAGATCGCGGTTCTGCGCGGCAACCGCCGCCTTTTGCGCCTCGATCAATTCGGCCAGACGCGCCAGCCCGGCCCCGCCTGCCATGGCGCATGCGGTGCGGCAGGTATGCTGTTCCAGCGCGGTGCGGATGAAACGGGCGCGCAGCACCGCCGCCTCGGAAATCAGGCTGACCGTGGTGCCGCTTTGCGGGCGTATCCACAAGAAGCCCAGCCGCGCAAGCCGTTTGAACGCCTCTCGCACAGGTTGGCGCGAAACGCCCATTTGTCTGGCAATCTCCGTCTCGGATATGCGGCTGTTGGGTGGCAGGTCCAACGTCAGGATTTGCTGCTGCAACCTGTCAAACACCTGATCTGCGATGGTGCGCTGTGGCGCAAGCCCCATGGTCTGCCCCGGCAAGCTGGCATTCGGCTGGTTGTAAGATGTGGTCAATGGGCGGCCCCCCGTGGCGCAACGATCATCAGAATACAGCAAAGCCCCGTCAGCACAACTGGGATACCAGTTGACTCGGTAAAAGTCGTATACTAGGTTATTACTTGCCAAGCCAGCACGACAATCGGTCTGCCGTTGGATGGGTTAAAAGGGGGGAGTGCCGTGAGCCTGCTGGATGAAAATCGGTTGTTTCCGGTGGATGCCACGCTGCGCAGCCTCGCGCGGCGGCTGTATGACGGCGTGCGCGACCTGCCGATCATCAGCCCGCATGGCCATACCGACCCGCGCTGGTTCGCCGAAAACGCTGCCTTCCCTGATCCGGCACAGCTTTTCGTCACCCCCGATCACTATGTCTTTCGGATGCTGCATTCCCAAGGCATCCCGCTGGAACGGCTGGGCGTGCCACGCAGTGACGGCGGCCCGACCGAGCAAGACCCGCGCAAGATATGGCGGCTGTTTGCGCAGAATTACCACCTGTTTCGCGGCACCCCGTCGCGGCTCTGGGTGGATCACGCGTTTCAGGATGTGTTTGGCATCACGGAACGGCTGTGCGCCGCGAATGCAGATGCGATTTATGACCAGATCGCCGCGTGCCTGACCCAAGATGCCTTCCGCCCCCGCGCATTGTTTGAACGCTTCAGGATCGAGGCGATTTCCACCACTGAAAGCGCGATCGACGATCTGCGCTGGCACAAGATGATCCGCGACAGCGGCTGGACGGGCAAGGTTGTCACCGCTTACCGCCCCGATGCGGTGGTGGACCCGGAGTTTGCCGGCTTTGCCCAGAATGTCGAGCGGCTGGGCGAAATGACGGGCGAGGATGCGACCACTTGGGCCGGCTATCTGGCCGCCCATCGCAACCGCCGCGCCTTTTTCAAAAGCTTTGGCGCCACGTCATCCGATCACGGCCACCCGACCGCCCGCACCGAAGACCTTGCCCCCGATGTGGCAGCAGCCCTGTTTGACAAGGCCCTGCGCGGACAGTGCAGCCCCGAAGATGCCGACCGGTTCCGTGGCCATATGCTGACGGAAATGGCGAGGATGAGCCTTGATGACGGCTTGGTGCTGCAAATCCATCCCGGCTCTTTCCGCAACCATTCGGCGGATATCATGGTGCGGTTTGGCCGCGACAAGGGCTATGACATCCCCACCCGCACCGATTACGTCAGCGCCTTGCGCCCCTTGCTGAATGCGGTGGGCGGGCGGCCTGATCTGACGATCATTCTGTTCACGCTGGACGAAACCACCTATGCGCGCGAACTGGCCCCCTTGGCGGGGGTCTATCCGGCGTTGCGGCTTGGGCCGCCGTGGTGGTTCCATGACAGCTATGAAGGCATGATGCGCTTTCGCGAAATGGCGACCGAGACGGCGGGCTTTTACAATACCGTGGGCTTCAACGATGATACCCGCGCCTTCTGCTCTATTCCTGCGCGTCACGATGTGGCCCGCCGCGCCGATTGCTCTTTTCTTGCCACGCTGGTCGCCACCGGGCGGCTGGAGGAGGAGGAGGCGCATGAGGTCGCGACCGATCTTGCCTACCGGCTGGCGAAACAAGCCTATCGGCTGTGACCCCAGCCCACGCGACACACCGGCGCAGCGGCGCCTGACCTTCCGCGCGCAAGCGCGACCCACTTCAAAAAGAAAGACCAGACACATGCTGAAAACCCAGACCCGTTACGCCATTGATCCCGCCACCGCCCGCACGCTGGACACCGAGCAATTGCGCGACCATTTCCATGTCGGCGGCCTGTTCGCAGAAGGAGAGATCAATCTGGTTTACAGCCATTATGACCGGTTGATCCTTGGGTCTGCCGTGCCTGCGGGTGGCAAGCTGACGCTGGACAAAGTGGCCGAAACCGGAACCGCCTCTATCCTTGATCGCCGCGAGATGGGCGTGCTGAACATTGGCGAGGCAGGCAACGTCAGCGTGGGCGGCACCAGCCACAGGTTGGAAAACGGCGAAGTGCTGTATATCGGCAAAGGTGCCGGACCTGTGACCTTTGAAGGCAAGGGCCGGTATTACGTTCTGTCAGCCCCGGCGCATCAAACCTATCCGACCCGGTTGATCAAACTGGCCGATGCCCGCCGTGTGGAATTGGGCGCGCGCGAAACTGCGAATGAACGGGTCATCATCCAATTCCTGCACCCTGATGTGTGCCAAAGCTGCCAACTTCTGATGGGCTACACCCAATTCGCGCCCGGCTCTGTCTGGAACACCATGCCTGCGCATATCCATGACCGCCGGATGGAGGCGTATCTTTACTTCGAACTGCCAGAAAACCAGCGTGTGTTCCACCTGATGGGCGAACCATCGCAAACCCGCCATATCGTGATGGCGAATGAAGAGGCGGTTCTTTCCCCGCCGTGGTCGGTGCATTCGGGGGCGGGCACTGCGTCTTATACCTTCTGCTGGGCGATGGCGGGCGATAACGTCGATTTCACCGATATGGACATGATCGCGATGGAGGATTTGCGGTGAACGCGGCCTTTTCCCTGAACGGTCGCCGCGCTTTGGTGACGGGGGCCAATACCGGCATCGGGCAGGCCATTGCCATCGGGCTGGCCCAAGCCGGGGCAGAGGTGCTGTGCGCAGGGCGCCGCGCCTGTGATGACACGGTTGCGCGGATTACGGGCGCGGGTGGCACGGCCTCCTCTGTCCTGGTGGATTTCGCGGACCCGATGGCGGGGCAAGGGCTGTTCGACGGGGCCGGGATCGACATACTGGTCAACAACGCAGGCATCATTCGCCGCGCCGATGCGGTAGAGTTTACCGAGTCCGATTGGGATGCGGTGATGGACGTAAACCTCAAGGCGCTGTTCTTTACCACGCAGGCCTTTGCCAAGGCGGCCTTTGCGCGGGGCGGGCAAGGGGCGGTGGTCAATATCGCGTCCTTGCTGTCGTTTCAGGGCGGCATCCGCGTGCCGTCTTATACCGCGTCCAAACATGGGGTCGTGGGGCTGACCAAGCTGCTGGCGAATGAATGGGCGGCCAAAGGCATCAACGTCAACGCCGTGGCCCCCGGCTATATCGAGACGAACAACACCGAAGCCCTGCGCGCCGATGCCGACCGCAACCGCGCGATATTGGAACGGATACCGGCAGGGCGTTGGGGCCAAGCCGAAGATATCGCGGGGGCAGCGGTTTATCTCTGCACCCCTGCGGCGAAATATGTGCATGGCGCAGTTCTGAACGTGGATGGAGGCTGGCTTGCCCGCTGATCACCCCGCCAAGCCGGCCACTGGCATCGTGCATCTGGGGCTTGGCGCGTTCTTTCGCGCCTTTGGCTGCATTTACATCGCTGATGCGATGGCGGCCTCGGGCGGGGATTGGGGGATTGTGGGGGTATCGCTGCGCAGTCCCGATACGCGCGATGCGTTGCGTGGGCAGGATTGGGGCTATACCTCGGTTGCGCTGACAGCGGCGGGGGCGGTGCCGCGCTGGATCACAGTGCTGAACGATGTGCTGGTCGCCCCCGAAGACCCGGCGGCGGTTCTGGCCGCGATGACCGACCCAAAGGTCAAGATTGTCAGCCTGACCGTCACCGAAAAGGGCTATTGCCACAACCCGGCGACGGGGACGCTGAACCGCGACCATCCGGATATCCAGCATGATCTGGCCCATGCGCTGCCCGTCTCGGCCCCCGGTTTTCTGGTGCGTGCCTTGCAGATGCGCCGCGCGGCGGGGCTGCCACCCTTTACGGTGCTGACCTGTGACAACCTGCCGGAGAACGGCAAGCTGCTGCGCGGGCTGGTGCTGGAGCTGGCGCGCTTGCTGGATGCAGGTCTGGCCGATTGGATCGCGGCACAGGGGCGTTTTCCCTCTACCATGGTGGACCGGATTACCCCTGCCACGACGCCCGCCGATATCGCCCGCGTGGCAGACATGACAGGCCGCCCCGATGCCGCCCCGGTGATGCACGAAGCCTTTGCGCAATGGGCGGTAGAGGATGATTTTGTGAATGGCGCACGCCCCGATCTGGCCGCCGCCGGGGTGGAACTGGTTGCCAATGTCACCGCGCATGAACATATGAAACTGCGCATGCTGAACGGCACCCATTCGGCGCTGGCCTATACCGGCTACCTGGCGGGGCATGAAACCATCGCCGACACGGTGGCGGACCCGGTCTTCGCCGCCTATGTCCGCCGTCTTTGGGCCGAAATCATGCCCGCCGTGACAGCCCCGCCCAATGTCAGCCTAAGCGCCTATGCCGATGCCTTGTTTGATCGCTATGCCAACCCGAATATCCGGCACCGCACATGGCAAATCGCGATGGATGGCAGCCAGAAACTGCCGCAGCGTATCCTTGGCACCCTGCGCGAAAACCTTGACGCGGGGCGCGCAGCACCCGGCCTGTTCCTCGCCGTGGCGGCATGGATGCGCTATGTCAGTGGCACCGATGAGGCCGGCAAACCGATAGATGTGCGTGACCCGCTGGCCACAAAAATGCAGGCCGTTTTGGCCGCTGCCCCCACACCCGCCGCCAAGGCAGCGGCCCTTTTGGCCTTGCGAGAGGTGTTTCCCGCCGATCTGGCAGACCGCATGCAGCCCCCGCTGACGCGTGCGGCTGAAACCCTTTGGTCCATGGGGTCATCGGCGGCCATTGCCGCGTTGAACAAGGCAAACCCCTGACACCAAGACAAAAAAAGGCCGGGCGCGTATGCCCGGCCAGGTCCAACAGGGAGGATGCCGCGCCATAACCCCGACGCGACAAGGGGAACCAATACAACCACTATACGTCAGAAAAGCCGAATCTGCTGCGCCAAGATTGAGATTCTGCCGTAGTATGGCAGTCAGGCAACAAGTCGATAGCCGCCCGACTCTGTCACCAGCAAGCGCGCGTTCGAGGGATCAGGCTCAATCTTCTGGCGCAACCGGTAGATATGTGTCTCTAACGTGTGGGTCGTGACCCCGGCGTTATAGCCCCAAACCTCATGCAGCAGCACATCCCGCGCCACCACGCTGGAAGATGCCCGATAGAGGAATTTCAGAATATTCGTCTCTTTCTCGGTCAGACGGATTTTCTTGTCCTTCTCATCCAGCAGCAGTTTCTGCGCGGGCTTGAACGTATATGGCCCAAGCTGGAACACCGCATCTTCCGACTGTTCATGCTGGCGCAATTGCGCGCGGATACGGGCCAGAAGCACCGGGAATTTGAACGGCTTGGTGATGTAATCATTCGCGCCTGCGTCCAGCCCCAGAATGGTATCGGCATCCGTGTCATGGCCGGTCAACATCAGGATCGGGCTTTTCACACCCACTTTCCGCATCCGGCGGCACAGCTCTCGGCCATCGGTATCGGGCAGGCCGACATCAAGGATCACCAGATCATACAGATCGGCTTTCGCCCGTTCCATTCCATCCGCACCGTTCCCGGCCTCGAACACATCGAAGTCTTCGGTCATGACCAACTGCTCGCTCAGCGCCTCGCGCAGGTCGTCGTCGTCGTCCACCAACAGAATTTTGCGCAATGATGCCATTGTCGTGCTCCTTCTTGCTTGTGTTTGAGATGCGCCTGCAACACCGTTTCGGCAAGATATGCTGCAAACTTCTCACGGGGTCGTGTGAGATTTGGGCGGTATGTTTCAATTTCCTGCGGCTGCGGTTACATCAAAGGCGCAGAACAAGGACGCAAACATGGTGCTCGGCCTTTCGATCGTTGAACAATTGACCCGCGCGCGGGGCGATTTGCGGATGGGCGTGCCGGTTCTGGTGCAGGATGGCACGCGGGCCTTGCTGGTCGTTGCGGTGGAATCGCTGGGGCAAACGCGGCTGGAGGAGATGCAGGCGCTTGGCCCGCTGGAACTGGCGCTGACGGCGCGGCGGGCGGAAACCCTGAAAACCCCGGCCTATGATGGCGATCTGGTGCGCATCGTCGTGCCGCCTGACACCGGAATGGATTGGTTGCGCGCGCTGGCGGACCCCGCGGATGATCTGCGCTTTCCGATGAAAGGCCCTTTGCGCAGCCTGCGCGATGGCCACGCCGATCTGCACCGCGCGGCGATTCTGCTGGCGAAATCTGCGCCGCTGCTGCCCGCCATTGTCGCGGTTGCGGTGCCCCCGGATCTGCCGGGGGCCGAGGCGCTGACCCGCCTGCCCCTTGCCGCGATTATGCCAGAGCTGACGCGCAGCTCTCCGCTGCATCCTGTCAGCGCGGCACGTTTGCCGATGGCCGCCGCAGGCGCGGGCCGCGTGCATGTATTGCGCCCCGAAGACGGCGGGCCAGAGCATTACGCGATAGAGGTGGGTCGCCCCGACCGCGCCGCCCCGGTTCTGGCCCGGCTGCACTCCGCTTGTTTTACCGGGGATGTGCTGGGCAGCCTGAAATGTGATTGCGGCCCGCAACTGCATGCCGCCCTGACCCAGATGGGGGCCGAAGGTGCAGGCATCCTGCTCTACCTCAACCAAGAGGGGCGCGGGATTGGGCTTGCCAATAAGATGCGCGCCTATTCCCTGCAAGATCAAGGCTTTGACACGGTAGAGGCCAACCATCGCCTTGGCTTTGAGGATGATGAGCGTGATTTTCGCCTTGGCGCTTCCATCCTGCGGGAATTGGGATTTTCCGCTGTGCGCCTGCTGACCAATAACCCTGCCAAACTCGCCATGATGGAGGCGATGGGCATCCGCGTGGCCGAACGCGTGCCGCTGCGGGTGGGCAAAACCGACCAGAATGCCGCGTATCTGGCGACCAAGGCCGCGAAATCGGGGCATCTGCTATGACGGGCGATCTGCGGCTGACCCCGACAGGCGTGCTGTTTGCGGGCCGCCGCTTTGCCTGCACCATCGGGCGCGGTGGGATACGCGCGGACAAGCGCGAAGGCGATGGGGCGACACCTGTGGGCGTGCATCGCATCATGGGCATGTATTACCGCCCCGACCGTTTGCGCGGCGCATCCCTGCCCGGCTGGGCGCAGCCGATCCGGCTGGGCGATCTGTGGTCCGATGATGTGGCGGACCCGGCCTATAACCACTTGGTCCGCAGGCCGCACCCGTTCAGCCATGAGCAGATGCGCCGCGCCGATCCGCTGTATGATCTGGTGATGATCACCGATTGGAACTGGCCGGGTGCAGTGCCGGGCAAAGGATCAGCGATTTTTCTGCACACATGGCGGCGGGTGGCTTATCCGACGGCAGGCTGCGTGGCCTTTGCGCGCCACGACCTGCTGTGGATCGCCGCGCGCATTTCACTTGGGGCGCGGCTGATCGTTTCACGTTAATCGCGCCGGAACGCCACCTCAAACACGCCAGAGCGCAGCGTGAATTCCTGTGGGCCAGTTTTGGCTTTGCTGCTGTCAAACACCATCTTGATGTCGATGGATTTGATATACAGCGGCGACAGGTGGCCGGGGCCAAGGATGACGCGGTAGTCCATCCAGCAGGTCGTGACAGTCCCGTCGATGCTGGATTTACCGGGGCTGACCGCGATCACCCGGCGGCCATCATACAGCTTGAACGCCTCTGGGCAGGTGCTACCCGACACAAGGCGACCGAACCCCGCCACCGGGTTCAGCACACCCTTTGGCACCTCTGCCACGTTTGACAAGGCGGTGCGGTCTCTTTCGGGGGTGATCGTCACCTCCACCACTTGCCCCGCGCGATCTGTCGCAATCTCTACCGCGCGGCTTTTGCGCTTGGCGCTGCTTTTGCCTTCATAGCGCGCGGCTTGACCGCCGGTCTGGCGGCTGCGCCCCGCATAGCCGCCGTCGAACACGCCCAAAGGGGTGCCATCAAAGGTGCTGCGCAGCTCGGTTGTCGCGCCGGGGTCATAGCGCAGGGTGCCAAGCTGATGCCCGCCCAGAAACACCGTGTAGGATTGTTCCGCCGCGGCAGGGCTGGCAGCCAGCACCAGCAAAAGCGCCGCGCGTTCAAGCATAAGTGCGCGCGCCGAAAATGGCCGAGCCGACGCGGATATGCGTGGCCCCGGCCGCGATGGCAGCCTCAAAATCGCTGCTCATGCCCATGGACAGCCCGGCCAACCCGTTACGGGCGGCTATGGCGGCGAGGGCCGCGAAATGCGGGGGGCTGGGTTCATCTTCGGGGGGGATGCACATCAGGCCCTTGACGGGCAGATCAAGCCGCCGCGCCTCGGCGATGAAGGCATCGGCATCGCCGGGCAGAACCCCGGCTTTCTGCGGCTCTTCGCCGGTGTTGATCTGGATGAACAGATCGGGGCTGCCGCCGCGCGCCTGTGCCAGATTGGCCAGTTTGGTGGCAAGGGACGGACGGTCGAGCGTGTGGATCGCATCAAACAAGTCCACCGCCAGCTTGGCCTTGTTGGTTTGCAACGGCCCGATCATATGCACCTGCACCGGACCAAACTCCGCCCGCAGGTCGGGCCATTTGCCAGCGGCTTCCTGCACATAGTTTTCGCCGAACACCCGATGCCCTTCGTCCAGCACTGCGCGCACGCGGTCCAGCGGCTGCACTTTGGACACCGCGATCAGGGTCAACGTGGCCGGGTCGCGCCCGGCGGCCTGACAGGCAGTCAGCAGACGAGATTGGATGGCGGACAGGGACATGGGCAAGCCTTTTTGATCGGTCATCGGGAAATTAGGCCGATGCTGCGCAAAAGGAAAGGGCGGTGCCTCCGGCGGGGATATTTGGGCCGAAAAGAAAGCGGGAGGTTTTAGAATTCCACCTTGGGCAGGGTGCCGATGGTGCTGCGGATGGCATTATCTACGCCATTGCCGATACGCAGGCTGTGGTTGCCGCTTTGGATATAGACGGAACTGCGCGGGCGGGTGCGGTTGAAGGTTTTGGTGTTGACCTGATCCATATCCAGCACGATGCCATATTCAAGGCCGCCATCTGTGACGCCATAGGCATGGGCGGTGATCCGTGTGCCTGCGACCGCTTTCAGATCCTCGCCATCAAACACAAGGCCCATCTTTGCCTCGCCGGAAAACACCACCTCGGCGGAGGCGAGCGGGGCAGAGGCGCAAAGTGCGGCGGCGGTGAGAACAGGCAAAAGCGGGTTCACGCGGGGCATGGGTGGCCTTTTTCGGCTGTGGCAATGGCGAAAGCGTGCCAGAGGCGGCGCTGTTTGGCAAGCGCAGGGCCATCACATCGGCGCGGGGTGCCTTGCAGGCGGCAGAAAAGAAAAGAGCGGGCGCAAGGCCCGCTCTTTCCCCAAGAACCAATCCGGTTGGATTAGAACGTGAACTTCAGGCCGAAGTCAGCTTTGACTTTGGAGCCGGGGACGTTGTTGTCGGCCAGACCGCCAGCAACGGATGCACCGCCGCCCAGCGAGTATTCGCCGCCCAGACCCCAGGAGGTCACAGCTTTGAGGCCAGTGGTCTTGTCGTTGCGAACGAAGCCCTTGACGGTGATTGCGTCAAACTTCGAGGTCACACCGATGCCATACTGCTTTTGCTTCGGCAATGTGCCACCGGACATAGCACCGTAGAATGCCATTACGGTGGTGTCCGCGAAGGTGCCGGTTGCGCCGATGATGGTGTGCTTGCGAGCACCGCCAACAACGGGCTTAGAAACTTCGTGAGCCAAGGCAACGCTGTAAGCGTCCATGGAATACTTCACACCAACAGCGACTTCGTTTGCAGTGTCAACGCCAACTGCAGCAACCGGAGCGATCACACCAGTGGTGGTGTTCAGTGCGAAACCAGCAGGCACTGCAGCTTGCTTACCGTCGTTCATCGACAGAGCGAAGGACAGAGCGCCAGCGGAGTAGGTGTACAGAGCGTTCGTGCCCGAAACGGAACCGCCATTGTCACCGGTCAGGTAGGAAACGTCGTTGTTTGCAACGTCCTGGAAGCCGATTTCCGGCAGATCGCCGATAACTTCTTCAGCAGCGCCAACAACGTCGCCCATTGCGAGCTTGCCGAATGCGCCGGAGATATACACGTTGCCAGCATTGCCGGTAGCAGCGCCAGTTGCGTTGTCAGCGCGGAACGAACCGCCGAACTGCAGGCCGCCATCGGTTTCACCGGACAGGGTGAACACAACGCGGATACGGCTGGAGAAGTTCAGGTCAGCGCCGTCATATACGACACCCATACGGCCGTTGCCCGAAACTGCAACTTCAGCGGCAGCAACGCCAGCGGTTGCAACGAGCGCGGTCGTAGCAATAAGAATCTTTTTCATCGTTTTCCCTCGTGTTTTTTTCAAAGGTGCTGCCCAATTCAGGGAAATCCGAACTGGGTATGCACTTCTAATCAACCCTTCCTGCCTTGATTGCAACGATCACGGCGTCCGGAATAGGAAGAACGTGTTTTGTGGTGCGTCAAAGCCACAGTAGAGTGACCCGCCGGGGCGTTTTTAGCTGTAAAGGTGCCGGAACACGGGGTTTCACAGGGTTTCGGGCCTGCGCGCCGAAGGCAGGCAGCACGGACCATCTGGCCATCGCCGCGCGGCAGGTTGTCTGAATCGCCGCGATTCTGCTGCTGCTCTGGCTGCGGTCGTTCAGGATGGGTTTACGCGCGAATCCTTGCTGGCATATAGGTAGGGTATTGAAAGCCCTTGTTCCAAAGGGGGCGCTAAGTTAGACAAACGTTGTTGAAAGCCGGGAGCCCCGTATGAGCCGTTATCTTCTTCGTGCCACCGTGATGGGTGTGACAGTAGCCTTGGTCGCGTCATGTAGCGGTATCGCAAGCGGGGATTCAGGGCTTTTTGGATCGCGCAACCGCAATACGGTGCCGTCCGAGGCGACATTGCGCAGCAAGCAAGCTGCCGATGCCCAGCGCGCGGCGCTTGAGGCATCGAAGCCGCGCGAAGACAATGGCACGCTGTGGGATCTGTTCACCAATTCGGATGATCCGAACACCACGGTTGAGGTGAACAAGTATATCTGGAACGCGACGCTGGATATTCTGAACTTCCTGCCCGTGCAGACGGTGGACCCGTTTACCGGTGTGATCGTCACCGGCTATGGCACCCCGCCGGGCGGTGGCCGTGCCTATCGCGCGACTGTGTATATTCAGGACCCGGCGCTGGATGCGCGGTCGTTGAAGCTGTCGTTGCAGACGCGGGGCGGTGGCGCGGTGAGCCGTGACACCCAGCGCGCGGTGGAAGACGCCATCCTGACACGGGCGCGGCAGTTGCGGATTCGCGACAGCAAGCTGTAAGGCAAGCGAGGGCCAGCCCTCGCGCTCCCGAGGTATTTTTGCCAAGATGAAACGGCGGACACTCTGGACGTTCTGGGGGCATGTGGGTTAACTGCGCGCATCCGTTGAATTTGCGCGAAAAGGCCCGCTGCCATGCCCTATACCCCCTCTGAGATTGAAGCCCGTTGGCAGGCCGCCTGGGACAAGGCCGGTGTGTTTACCGCCAAGCGGGATGCGGCCAAGCCGAAGTATTATGTGCTGGAGATGTTCCCCTATCCGTCGGGGCGCATTCATATGGGTCATGTGCGCAACTATACCATGGGTGATGTGGTGGCGCGGTATAAGGCGTCTTGTGGCCATGCGGTGTTGCATCCGATGGGGTGGGATGCCTTTGGGATGCCCGCCGAGAACGCCGCGATGGAGCGGGGCGGCCACCCCAAGGACTGGACCTATGGCAATATCGCAGACATGCGCGGGCAGATGAAGCCCTTGGGTCTGTCGATCGACTGGAGCCGCGAGTTTGCCACCTGTGACCCGGAGTATTACGGCCAGCAGCAGGCGATGTTCATCGACATGATGGAAAAGGGCTTGGTTTACCGCAAGAATGCGGTGGTGAACTGGGACCCGGTGGATATGACCGTGCTGGCCAATGAGCAGGTGATCGACGGCAAGGGCTGGCGGTCGGGGGCCGTGGTGGAACGGCGCGAGTTGACGCAGTGGTTCTTCAAGATTTCCGACTATTCGGGCGAATTGCTGGAGGCGCTGGACGGGTTGAAGGACTGGCCCGAGAAGGTGCGTCTGATGCAGGCCAACTGGATCGGCAAGTCGCGCGGTTTGCAATTTGCGTTTTCCACCGTGGGTGCACCAGACGGGTTTGACCGGGTTGAGGTGTATACCACGCGGCCCGATACGCTCTTGGGAGCGTCCTTTGCCGCGATCAGCCCCGATCATCCGCTGGCCAAGCATCTGGAGCGGCATGACCCCGAGGTTGCCGCTTTTGTGGCCGAGTGCCGCAAGATCGGCACCAGCGAGGAGGCCTTGGAAAAGGCCGAGAAGCGCGGGTTTGATACCGGCGTGCGCGTGCGCCACCCGTTCGATACCGCGTGGGAGCTGCCGGTTTACATCGCCAATTTCGTATTGATGGACTATGGCACCGGCGCGATTTTCGGCTGCCCGGCGCATGACCAGCGCGATTTTGACTTTGCCACCAAATACGGTTTGCCGATCCCGCCGGTTTTCGTCGCCGAAGGGGCCGAGGAAGCAAAGCTGACCGAGGCTTTCGTGCCGCTGAAATCGGAGAAGGTTCGCTATATCCGCGGTTTTGCAGGCGATGAGGTGCAAACCGGGGCCGATGCCGTGGATGAAGCGATTGCGTTTTGCGAGTCCAAGGGCGTGGGCCATGGCGTCACCAATTTCCGCCTGCGCGATTGGGGCGTTTCGCGCCAGCGCTATTGGGGCTGCCCGATCCCGGTCATCCACTGCGAGGCTTGCGGTGTGGTGCCGGAGGCCAAGGAAAACCTGCCGATCGAATTGCCCTATGATGTGACCTTTGACATCCCCGGCAACCCGCTGGACCGTCATCCGACATGGCGCAGTTGCACCTGCCCGAAATGCGGCGCGGCGGCGCGGCGCGAAACCGATACGATGGACACGTTTGTTGACAGTTCGTGGTATTATGCGCGCTTTACCTCGCCCCACGCGCCCACGCCGACAAATGCGGATGATGCGGCCTATTGGATGAACGTCGACCAATATATCGGCGGCATTGAACACGCGATTTTGCACCTGCTCTATTCGCGCTTCTTTGCGCGGGCGATGCAGAAAACCGGCCATCTGCCTGCCAAGGCGATTGAACCGTTCAACGCGCTGTTCACCCAAGGCATGGTGACGCATGAAACCTATGCCACCAAGGGGGCCGATGGCCGCCCGGTCTGGCAATTGCCCGAAGATGTGGTGAAATCCGAAACCGGTGCGGCCTTGCGCGATGGCACCCCGGTGGAGGTTGGGCCGATCATCAAGATGTCGAAGTCCAAGAAAAACGTCGTGGACCCGATGAATATCATCGCCACTTTCGGGGCGGATACCGCGCGCTGGTTCGTCATGTCCGACAGCCCGCCCGAGCGGGACGTGGAATGGACAGCCAGCGGTGCCGAAGCCACGGCCAAATTCCTTGGCCGCGTCTGGGCGCTGAGCGAGCGGATCGCCCAGATGCCCGATGCGGACGGCGAAGGCGATCAGGACCTGCTGCGCGCCATGCATCGCGCGATTGAAGATGTGACGCGCGGCATCGAAAACTTTGCCTTCAACAAGGCCATCGCGAAGTTGTATGAATTCACCAACACCCTGTCCAAATCCAGAGCGGGCAAGGCGGCGATGGTAGAGGCGATGCGCAACCTCGCCCAATTGATGAGCCCGATGGTCCCTCACCTCGCCGAAGAGATCTGGGCGATGCAAGGCGGGGCGGGTTTGGTCGCCCAAGCCGCCTGGCCAAAAGCCGACCCTGCGATGCTGGTGCTCGATTCCATCACCCTGCCGGTGCAGATCAATGGCAAACGGCGCGGAGAAATCACTGTTCCTGCCGATATGCCTGCATCCGAGGTTGAAAAGATTGTTCTGGCGGATGATGCTGTGGTGAAGTTCCTTGCCGGTCAGCCGGTAAAGAAATTGATCGTGGTGCCGGGGCGTATTGTAAATGTGGTTATCTAGACGGATTTTTTTCGCCTCGCTTGCGTCGCTTGCGCTTGTGGCCTGTGGTTTCACGCCCGCCTATGCGCCGGGGGGCAGCGGTTTGGCGTTGCAGAACACCGTTCTGGCCGCCGAACCGCGCGACAAGCCTGCCTTCGATCTGGTGGAACGGATCGAAGAGCGGCTGGGCCCGTCCGATATCCCGAAATATGCGCTGACCTATACGATTGAACTGAACCCGATCGGGGTTGCCGTGACCACCGATAACGCGATTACCCGTTATAACCTGACTGGCAAGGTCACTTGGGAGCTGAGCGATGTCATCACAGGCACCCGGCTGACCGGCGGCGTCTCGACCAATTTCACCTCTTATTCCGCAACCGGGTCCACGGTGGCCGGTTTGGCCGCGCAGGAAGATGCCGCGTATCGTTTGATGCGGATCATCGCCGATCAGATCATCAGCCAGCTTCTGGCGACCTCTGGCCAATGGGCGGAGGCAGCCCCCGCAGCGGCGGCCCCATGAACCTGAAGGGGCAGCAAGCGGCCAAATATTGCGCGGCCCCTGACCCGAACAAGGCAGGGCTGCTGATTTTCGGGGCCGATGCCATGCGCGTGGCGCTGAAACGGCAAGAAGCGATCCTTGCACTGGTTGGTCCGCAGGGAGAGGCCGAAATGCGGCTGACACGCCTGCCCGCCGCCGATCTGCGCAAGGATGGTGCGGCGCTGTCGGATGCATTGCGCAGCCAGGGGTTTTTCCCCGGCCCGCGCGTGGTATTTGTCGAAGAAGCCACCGATGGCCTGTCCGAGACACTTGCGGATGCGTTGCGCGAATGGCGTCCCGGCGATGCGGTGATCGTGGTGACGGCAGGCAACCTGACGGCGAAATCGCCGCTCAAGAAGGTGTTTGACGAGTCCGGCTCGGCGGTCTGCATTGGGCTGTATGACGAGCCGCCCAGCCGCGAGGAAATCGAGGCAGAGCTGAAACGCGCGGGGCTGGCGGCCATTTCGCCCGAGGCGATGACCGATCTGGGCGTGCTGGCCCGCGCGCTGGACCCCGGCGATTTCCGGCAAACGCTGGAAAAGATTGCGCTATATCACTGGGGGGTCACCGCGCCGCTCAGCTCTGCCGATGTGGCGGCCTGCGCCCCGGGCACGATAGAGGCCGAGGTGGATGATGTGATCCATGCCGTTGCCGAACGCGACCAGCAGCAAATCGGCGCCTTGATGCGGCGGCTGGAAGGGCAAGGCGTGACCCCGGTCACGCTATGTATCGGGGCCCTGCGGCATTTCAGGGCGCTGCATGGGGCGGCCACCGATACAGGTGGGGCGGCGAATGGCATGGTGCGGATGCGCGTCTTTGGCCCGCGCCGCGAACGGATGCTGCGGCAGTTGCAAAGCTGGCGGGTGCCAATGCTGGAATGGGCTTTGGGGGAATTGCTGGAAACCGACCTCACGCTGCGATCAGCCAGCCGCGCGCCAGCCATGGCGGTGATGGAGCGCGCCTTGATCCGCTTGGCGATGGCCCCAAAATGACTGGGTGGCGGCGCTTCGTCCGAGCCATGAGCCCTGCCGTCGGCCACCCGCCCCTGCGCGAAATGCTGCGGGCCTGCATTGGGGCTGGCATTGGCCTGACGCTTTGCACTTTTCTGGTCCGCTTGACCATGGCGCCCGTCACAGCCGAAGGACCAGACCCGACCTTGCTGCTGATCGCCCCTTTGGGGGCCACCGCGATGCTGGCCTTTGCGGTGCCGAGCAGCCCCTTGGCGCAACCTTGGTCCGCCCTTGTGGGCAACACCGCATCGGCGCTGGTCGGGGTTTCCGTGGTCATGACGGTGACAGAACCTTGGCTGGCGCTTGGCCTGTCGGTGACTTTGGCGATGATCGTGATGATGCTGCTGCGCGCCACACATCCTCCCGCCGCAGGTGTCGCCCTTGGCGCGGTGCTGACCGCCGATTCCGTGCGCGAGGTTGGCTTTTCCTATGCCTTCAGCCCGGTCTTGCTGGATACCAGCCTTTTGCTGCTGGTTGCAGTTCTGTTCAATCGCGTCACCGGGCGCGTCTATCCCTTTCGCCAGCCCGAAGACCATGCACCCCGCCATGTGGGTGAGGCCAGTCTTAGCCCGGCGATTGACAGCAAGGAGTTGACGGCGCTTTTGCAGCGTCTGGGTCTGGACGCCAACATCGGCGCGGCCGACCTTGCCCGGCTGATTGATGCCGCACATAAACAGGCAGCAGAACATCTGTTCGATGGCGTGGAAACCGCGCAGATCATGTCGCGCGATGTGGTGACGGCCTATCCGCGCATGCCCGTCAGCCAGATCGCGGCGCTGTTTCGGCAGCACAAGGTGCGCACCTTGCCCGTGGTTGGCTTTGATGGCGTGTTTCAGGGGTTGGTGTCGGAATCTGATCTGGTGCGCACCTTGCATAACCCCGATGCCAAAGCCGACAGCGGCGTTCTGAACCGTTTGCTGCGCGCCAGCCGTGATGTGGTGGAACCTGTTGCCGCCGATGTGATGGAACCCATGGTTGGCACCGTCAGCGAAGTCACCCCGTTGGGCGTGCTGATCGACCTGTTGGCCGAAGGCGCGCAACAGGCGGTTCCCGTGCTGGACGATGGCCGGCTGGTTGGCATCGTCAGCCGCGCTGATCTGATCGCAGCCCTTGCCAAGGCGCATCAAAGCCATCACGCTGAGCAGACAGAAGCAGAGGGTAACGATGTATAAGCTGATCGGAACCGTCAAAACCCGCGCCGCGCGGGCGATCTGGAGGGTGGAGGAACTGGGCGTTCCCTTCGAACCTATCGCCGCCCCACCCCAGTCGGATGAGGTGGTGGCGCGGAATGCATGTCCCGAGCTGGTGCGCGCAAAACCCGCCTGTCAAAGGGCGATGGCGCGATGAACGTTTATGATGATTTATGCGATGCGGCCAAAAGCGCTGGCATCAAGCTGTTCACCGTCACCCTGCATGATCCGGGCCATGCACAGGTGCGCCGTGCCTATAGCTCGGACCCGGTGGCCTATCCGGTATCGGGCACGAAACCCTTGTCCGATGACGCGTGGTCGCAGCAAGTCATCGGGCGGGGTGAGGCTTTTGTGGCCAATCACGACAGCGGGTTCAAAGACCTGTTCCCCGACCATGCGCAGATCGTGGCACTAGGCTGCCGATCCTGCGCAAACCTGCCCATTCTGCGCAAAGGTGAGGTGGTGGGCACCCTGAACCTTTTGGCAGAGGCCGGGCATTTCACGCCCGCGCGGCTGGCGGGATATCAGGCGATGCTGGCCGCGCATCACGATGCCTTGCTGGCGGAAATCGCAGCGCGTCCGCTTGGGTAAGGGCCCACCCGGCCTTGCCGTTTTTTTGGATATATATAACCAGATAAAACCCAGCCTTCACAGAACTAGCCAGGTGTCGGCCAAACGGTAGCCTTGGGGCCATGGGTCCTCGGGGTCCAGCAGCAACTGGCGGCTGTCGGTGATCCATGCGCGGCCTTGGATGCTGGGGATGATGGCAGGTGTGCTGCCGAGGGTGGTGGTGCTTTCAATCCGGCAATCAAAACGGCTGCCAAGGATGGACAGGCCCACAAACGCCTCTCCCACCCGCATGTCGCCGCGCGCATGCAGCACCGCCATGCGCGCCGAACAGCCGGTGCCAGTGGGGGAGCGGTCCAGCTTTCCCGGTTCTATCGCGACGGTATTGCGCCCGGTCTTGATACCGTTTTCCACGGTGATCGGCGCGGTGAACTGGCAAAAGGAGACATGCGCCCAATCGGGATTGGTGGGATGGGAAAAGCCCAGTTGTTCGGTGGCCGCTTGGGTCAACTTCATGCCAATTTCGGCCAGATCGCGCGCTTCATCAGGGCGCAGGGAAAAACCAAGGCTGGCAGCATCTACCAGCACGAAACTGTCGCCACCAAAGGCCGTATCAACCCGCAACGTGCCATGGCCCGCAAGCTCCAGCGGGGCATCCAGCCGTTGCGCAAAGCTGGGCAGGTTGGTGACGCGGATGGATTTCGCCTTGCCGTCTTGGCATTGCGCGGTCACGGCGATCAACCCGCCCGGCGCCTCCAGGTAAAAGCGGGTTTCGGGTTCGGTCATCGGCACCAGACCCGTATCAAGCAACACCGTCGCCACGCAAATGGCGTTGGAGCCGGACATGGGCGGCGTATGCACAGGCTCCATGATGATCCAGCCAAAGGCGGCGCGCGGGTCTTTGGCTGGCACCAACAGATTGACATGGCGGAACACGCCGCCGCGCGGTTCATTCAGCACGAAATTGCGCAGGGTTTGATCGGCGGCAATCCAGCGCGACTGCGCCCAGAGCGTATCACCGGGAGGCGGGGCCACACCGCCGATGATCACATCGCCAACTTCGCCTTCGGCATGGCAGCCGATGATCTGGATGGTCGTGCGGCTGCGCATGATCTGCCCCCCTTTGTGCCTATCCATTTGTGAAGCTGCGCGCCGCTTTGGCAAGCCTTATCGCGGGCGCGCCTTGCCCGGACTACGCGACAGGAACCCCGGTGGCCGTTTGGCGACCCAGTCGATGAACTTGGCCAGACGCGGATGCTGCTGCAAGGCCGCGATGGTGTTGAACCGCCGCGCCAATTCCGTTTCCGTCAGGCTGGCATGGATTTCCTTGTGGCAAATGTGATGCAGCAAAACCACGGGCCCCTTTTTGCCACCCTTGGCGCGCGGGATCAGGTGATGCAGGCTTTGCGGCACATCCGGCGGGATAGGCCGCCCACAAAGCGCACAGATCGGGATATCTGGGTCAGGGATTGGCATGGCGCTTTGTGGTTTCCCTTGTCTCGGTTAGGGTTTCTTGCCAAAGAAAGCGCAAACCCCCACAGGGACAAGGGCCTAGATTTCCATGGAACAGATGCCAGCATTTGTGCAATCGTTTTTGCAGATGATCAAACCCGTGACCGATACGGCAATGCAATGGCTGGTAAGCCCTGCCGCATGGTCGCAGTTTGCGCTTTTGGCAACCGCTTTCGTTCTGGCGATTTTCCTGACCCGGCGGCTGCGCCCGTTGATCGTTAACCTGCTGACACCACCAGAAGGGGCCGAAGGTCTTATCCCGCAGGCGCGGCTGTTCGCGCTGAAGCTGATGCCCTTGCTGATGCCCCTTGTCGCCTATGCGCTGACCGCTGTGGGAGAGGAGTTTACCCGCTCTCTGTTCGGATCTGGCGCGGTGATCGCTTTTGGCAAGCGCGTGTTTTTGTTCATCGCCGTGCGCGCGCTGGTGCGCGAGGCGCTGACCGACCCGTTCTTGCGCTTGCTGGGGCGCTATGTGTTGATTCCGGTGGCGGCGCTTTACACGCTGGGCGCGCTGGACCCGTTGATGCTGCGGCTTAGCGAGACGATGATCGAACTGGGCAATATCCGGTTTTCGCTGCTGTCGCTGATCCGAGGGCTTATCGCGGGCAGCTTGCTGTTCTGGCTGGGCGGTTGGTCAAACCGTCAAAGCAGCGAATATATCCAAAAGCAAAAGGAACTGCGCCCCGCGACCCGGCAACTGGCCGTCAAGGCCGCCGAAATCACGATCTTTGGTGCGGCGTTCCTGCTGCTGATGTCGATCATGGGCATCGACCTGACGGCAATTGCCGTTCTGGGCGGCGCCTTGGGTGTCGGCATCGGGCTTGGCCTGCAACAGATCGCGGCGAACTTCGTATCGGGCGTGATCTTGCTGGTCGAAGGCCAAACCACCGTGGGCGATTATGTCGAACTGGATGGCGGGGAAACCGGCACCATCGTCAAGATGACCGCGCGCGCCTGTATTCTGGAAACCTTTGACGGCAAGTGGATCGTGGTGCCGAACGATCATTTCATCACGACGCGGGTGGTGAACTATTCCGACCAAGGCTCTGCCAACCGCTATGAGGCCGCGTTTTCAGTGAGTTATGACACCGATATCAACCGCGTTCCCGCGATCATCACCGAAGCGGTAGAGGCGCTGCCTTTCGTTCTGCGCGCGCCCGAGGGCCCGGATTGCGAGCTGCGCGGTTTTGGCGACAGCGGCATTGATTTTGCCATCGAATACTGGGTGTCGGGCATTGATGACGGCAAGAACAAATATCAAAGCCAGGTGCTGTTCGCGATCTGGAACGCGTTGAAGGCGAACGGCATCGAAATTCCCTATCCGCATCGCGTGGTGGAATTCAAAGGCGCGGTGCCAAAGCTGTGACCGATGCTTTGGTCATTGGCGCAGGCCCGGCAGGGCTGATGGCGGCCGAAGCCTTGGCCGCTGCCGGGCGGCAGGTGCTGGTGGTAGAGGCCAAGCCAAGCCCCGCGCGCAAGTTTCTGATGGCGGGGAAGTCGGGGCTGAACATCACCCACGCCGGCCCGGATTTCGCCGCCGCCTACCCCGAACAGGCGTGGCTGGCCCCGATGCTGGCCGAATTCGGCCCGCAGGCCGTGCAAGATTGGTGCCGCGATTTGGGGCAAGCGGTGTTTACCGGATCATCGGGCCGGGTGTTTCCGGTCGCGATGAAGGCCTCCCCCTTGTTGCGCGCATGGCTTTCGCGGCTGGGGGCAAACGGGGTGGAACTGCGCACCCGCTGGTGCTGGGACGGGTTCGATGGCGATGCCTTTGCCTTTGAAACCCCTGCGGGGCGGCAAGCGCTGCGCCCGGCGGTGACGGTGCTGGCGCTGGGCGGGGCAAGCTGGGCGCGGCTGGGGTCTGATGCCGCTTGGGTGCCGTGGCTGGCGGCGCGCGGCGTGCAAATCAGCCCGTTTCAACCCGCAAATATGGGCTTTGTCATTGACTGGTCGGCCCATATGGCGCGGCATTTCGGGCAACCGGTGAAAGGGGCGGCGCTATGCCTGTCCACCGGCGTGCGCGAGCGGGGGGAATTCATCGTCTCGTCCAAAGGGCTGGAAGGCGGCGGAATTTATGCGATCAGCCGCGCCTTGCGCAATGGGGCCACGCTGCGGCTGGACCTGTTGCCAGACCAAAGCGTTGAGGCGATCACCGCGCGGCTGGCCAAGGCACGGCGCGGTGATACGGTGGCGGCGAAACTGCGCAAACTGGGGCTGTCGGCGGTGGCGGTGGCCTTGGTGCAGGAATGGGGCCGCCCCTTGCCCGATGATCTGGCCCCGCTGCTCAAGGCGCTGCCGGTGCCGCTGGCAGGGCCGCGCCCGATGGATGAGGCGATCTCAACCGCGGGCGGCATTGCACAGGCGGGCCTGACCGAAGGCTTGGAATTGCGCGCCTTCCCCCGCGTCTTTGCCTGCGGCGAAATGCTGGATTGGGAGGCCCCGACAGGCGGCTATCTGCTGACCGCCTGCCTTGCGACCGGGCTTTGGGCCGGGCGCGCCGCCGCAAAGACCTAGCCGATCCGCTGGCCTTTTGCGTCAAACAGATGCAGGTTTTCCGGGCTGGCCGTCAGGCGCATCACCTCTCCCCGCGCGCCGACCCGGTGCACACCCGCAAGGCTGGCGGTGAAATCAACGCCCGTCCCCGCGATCTTGCCATGCAGCAAAGTATTCGCGCCCAAGGGTTCGGCCAGATGCACCTCCAGCGACAGGGGGCCATTGGCATCGGGGGTCACATGCTCGGGCCGCAACCCAAGCTTCACCGGCCCGCCTACCCCCGCCGGAACATCAAAGGACGCGCCCCCGGCGACAAGCGTCACCCGGCCCGCGCGCGCCTCGGCCTCCAGTATGTTCATCGAGGGGCTGCCGATGAATTGCGCGGCGAACAGGGTTTGCGGGCGCTCATAGACATCAAGAGGTGTGCCGATCTGTTCAGCCACGCCGCCATTCATCACGATCATGCGGTCGGCCATTGTCATCGCCTCTACCTGATCATGCGTGACATAAAGCGCGGTGATACCCAGCTTGGCCTGCAATTCCTTGATTTCCAGCCGCATCTGCACCCGCAGCTTGGCATCAAGGTTCGACAGCGGCTCATCAAACAAAAACACCGCCGGTTCGCGCACAATCGCGCGGCCCATCGCCACCCGCTGCCGCTGCCCGCCCGAAAGCTGCTTTGGCCGCCGATCCAGCAACGCCGAAAGCTGCAACAGCTCTGCCGCCTCGCGCACTTTGCGGTCAATCTCGGCCTTGGGCAGACCCGCGATCTTCAACCCGTAGCCCATGTTTTGCGCCACCGACATATGCGGATACAGCGCGTAATTCTGGAACACCATCGCGATGTCCCGCTCCATCGGTTCCTTGTCATTGGCACGCACACCGCCAATCCGAACCTCGCCTTCGGAAATGGTTTCCAGCCCCGCCACCATCCGCAGCAAGGTGGATTTGCCACAGCCCGACGGCCCGACGATCACGATAAACTCGCCATCCGCGATATCGACGCTGACGCCTTGGATCACTTCGGTTTTCCCAAAGCGCTTTTTCACATGGTCAAGTTCTACCGTTGCCATCTTATTTCTCGCTGTCCACTAGCCCACGAATGAAAAGTTTCTGCATCGACACCACCACGAAAATCGGGGGCACCATCGCAAGGATCGACGTTGCCATGATGACCGGCCAATCGGCCAGATCATCGCCGCTGGGGAACATCTGCTTGATGCCCATGACGATGGTGTTCATTTCGGGGTCGGTTGTGACCAGCAGCGGCCAGAGATACTGGTTCCAGCCATAGATGAACAAGATCACGAACAGCGCCGCGATATTGGTGCGGCTCATCGGCAAGATGATATCCCAGAAAAACCGCATTGGGCTGGCACCATCGACGCGCGCTGCCTCGGCCAATTCATCCGGCACGGTCAGATAGAACTGGCGGAACAGGAAGGTGGCCGTGGCGCTGGCGATCAGCGGAAAGATCAGCCCGGAATAGCTGTTCAGCATCCCGAAACTGGCCACCACCTCATAGGTCGGCACAATCCGCACCTCTACCGGCAGCATCAGTGTCAGAAAGATCAGCCAGAAAAACAGGTTCCGCCCCGGAAAGCGGAAATACACAATCGCAAAGGCCGACAGCAGCGAAATCACGATTTTGCCGACCGCGATGCCAATCGCCATGATCAGGCTGTTGACCAGCATTGTGCCCACCGGAACATTGACGCCGGAAAACAGCGCGCGGCTGTAATTATCCCAGAAATGCCCGCCGGGGATCAGTGGCAAAGGCGGGCTGACAATATCGGCCTGCGTCACCGTAGAGGCAACAAAGGCCAGCCAGATCGGGAAGAACACGACCAGCACGCCGCAGATCATCAGCACATGCGTCAGCCACAGCCCCGCGCCGCGCCGTTCCACCATGCCCGTGGGTTCGTCTTGTGAAAAAAGCGCCATCAGTAATGCACCCTCTTTTCCAGAAACTTGAATTGCACCACCGTCAGCGCACCGACAACCACCAGCAAAATCACCGATTGCGCGGCAGAGGAGCCAAGATCCTGCCCCACGAACCCATCGGAAAACACCTTATACACAAGGATCGTGGTGCTTTGCTGCGGCCCACCCCCGGTGATGGTGTGAATAACGCCGAAGGTTTCAAAGAAGGCATAGACCACATTGACCACCAGCAGGAAAAACGTAGTAGGCGAGATCAGCGGCAAGACGATGGTAAAGAACCGCCGCCAGAATCGCGCGCCATCAATCGCCGCCGCCTCGATCACCGATTTCGGGACGGCTTGCAGGGCCGCGAAAAAGAACAAAAAGTTATAGCTGATGCGCCCCCAGCTAGAGGCAACGACGACAAGCCCCATCGCCTCGGCCCCATTCAGCACATGGTTCCAGTCATAGCCCAGCTTGCCCAGATACCATGACACAATGCCGATGCGCGTGTTGAACATGAACAGCCAGAGCACCCCCGCCACAGCCGGCGCAATGGCATAGGGCCAGATCAGCAAGGTGCGGTAGGTTCCGGCGCCTTTGACCAAGCGATCGGCCAGCACGGCCAGAAACAGTGCAGGCACCATGGAACACAGCGTGACCAGAAGCGAAAACACCGCAGTCGTCACAAAAGACGCGCGATAATGGCTGTTGGAAAACAGGTATTCAAAATTCCCAAGGCCCACAAACCGGGTCGACAGGCCGAAGGGGTCGGGGATGAACATCGACTGCCAGATCGCCTGCACCGCCGGGTAAAAGAAAAACACCGCCGACACAAAAACCTGCGGCAAAATCAACAGCAAGGGCAGCTTCCAGCCCTTGAACGTCACGCGCTTTTCCATTCATCCCCCCCCTGCAAATACATCAGGCGGGGGCGCACCCCCCCCCGCCTGACACTCTGGTTTAGCGGCTTGCAGCCTCAAACCGGCGCAGCAATTCGTTGCCACGGGTCACAGCACTGTCCAACGCTGTTTGCGCGTCTTTGCCACCGGACCAGACACCTTCCAGCTCTTCGTCGATGATCGTGCGGATCTGGTCGAAGTTGCCCAGACGGATGCCCTTGGAATTGGCGGTGGGCGTGTTCGTCGTCATCTGGATCACAGCGATATCGGTGCCTGGATTGGCCTCATAGAAACCAGCCTCGCGGGTGGCATCGCCTGCCGCTGCGGTGATCGGCAGATAGCCGGTATCCTGATGCCATTGCGCCTGCACCGGGGTCGAGGACAGATAGTTCAGGAATTCGGCAACACCTTTGTAATTCGCCTCATCCTTGCCTTCCATCACCCAAAGCGAGGCCCCGCCGATGATCGTGTTCAAAGGCGCACCTTCCACCCCTTCCCAATAGGGCAAGGGGCGCACGTCAAAGGCGAATTTTGCTTCGGCCTTGATACCTGCATAGCCAGCCGAGCTTTCGGTGAACAGCGCGCATTCACCGGCGCGGAAGTTTGCACCGCCTTCGTTGCGACGCCCGGCATAGATGAATTTGCCATCCTTGGCCCAGTCACCCATGGTCTGCACATGCTTGACCTGAAGCGGGCTGTTGAAGGCCAGTTCCGCATCCAGCCCGGCAAAGCCGTTGTCTTTGGTGGCAAAGGGCACGTTGTGATAGGCTGACAGGTTTTCCAGATGAATCCAGCTCTGCCAAGCCGTCGTCAGCGGGCAAGTGCTGCCTGCCGCTTTCAACTGATCCAGCACCGGGCCGATTTTATCCCATGTCGACAGGTCGACATCGGCATCAATCCCGGCAGCGGTCAGCGCATCGCGGTTCACCCACAGCACCGGCGTAGAGGAGTTGAACGGCAGCGACAGCATCTGGCCATCGGTATCGGTGTAATAGCCCTTTACCGCGCCGATATAGGCGTCTTGGTCAAAACTGGCACCCGCATCGGCCATCACCTGAAACACCGGCTTCACAGCACCTTTGGCCCCCATCATCGTGGCGGTGCCCACTTCGAACACCATCAGAATATCAGGCTGTTCACCCGCGCGGAACGCAGCAATCCCGGCATTCAGGGTTTCAGAATAGTTGCCCTTGTGGCTGGCAACGACCTTGTAGTCCGACTGCCCGCCGTTAAAGGCCACGACCTGCGCGTCCACCAGCTCTCCCAGACGGCCGGTGAAGGCATGCCAGAATTGAATCTCGGTCTGCGCGCTGGCGACCAGCGGCGACAACATCGTGGTTCCGGCGATCATTGCGCCGATTGCAAACTTCTTCATTGTATCCTCCCAACGTGGATGGCGGCCCGAACAGACAGGCCGATTGAACAAAAAGACGACACCGCCTTTGCGCCGTATCGCTCCTCCAACTCGCTAACGATACTCTATGAAAGTTATAAGACAACAGTATTTCTTTTTACATCGTCATAACATAATATTATGAAAATAGCAGCGCCCCAGTCAAATCAGGCCAAAGATGCACGCACGCTTTCAACTCCGGCAACTCGAAGCGCTGAATACCGTGGCGGAACACGGGTCGATGACCCGCGCCGCGTCCGATCTTGGCATCTCGCAACCTGCGGTCAGCCGGCTGATCTCGGACCTGTCCGAGGAAATGGGCTTTCAACTGTTCGACCGCCGCGAAGGCCGCCTTGTGCCCACGCAAGAGGCGCGATTCCTGCTGCCCGATATTCGCCGCATGCTGGAAATGATGAACCAGTTGCACGACACCAGCCGCAATATCACCACCCGCAAGGCAGGGCATCTGCGCGTGGCCTGCTTGCCCGGCTTTGCCACCAGCCACCTGCCCGACATCATCGCCCGCTTTCTGGCCGAACGCCCCGGCGTGACGGTGACAATCGAACCCGACCGCCCCGAACGTATTCTGGAATGGATCATCGGAGAGCAATATGACTGCGGTATCACCGACGGGTTCGAAGGCCACCCGGCGGTGGACAGTGAAACCGTGCTGATCCGGTCGGTCTGTGTCTTTCCCGCCGACCATCCGCTTTCGGCCAAGAAAACCATCACCCCCGCCGATCTGGCCGAGGAACGGCTGATCCATACCCGCCGTGACAGCGCCTTTTTCCGCGAGTTGAACGAGGCGTTTCTGGCCGCCGGGGTCGAAATCAAACCCGTGGTCGAAGCGCGCCAGTTTACCGCCGCTTGCGAATTGGTGGCGCGGCGGGTCGGGGTGTCCATCATCTCGGAACTGGATGCTGCGGGCTATCGTGCGCGCGGGTTGGCCTATCGGCCTTTTGCCCCTGCGATCCCGCACAGGTTGTCACTGGTGCGGCCCGTGCATAAACACCCGTCGATGATCACGCTGGAATTCATGGAGCTTTTCCGCGACAGCCTGCGCGGGTTTGAGCAGGCTTGAGGCGCGGCATGACAGCGAAACGCCCTAGTCAGGTTGAAAACCGCCGATCAATTGCCGCAACCCAAAGGCCGCGCCAACCGCAATCGCCGCCAAAGTGACTGGGCCGGACCAGGCAAGCGTGGCAAAGGCCGATACGCCTTGCCCCACCGAACAGCCAAGCGCGATCACGCCGCCCACGCCCATCATCGCAGCGCCAGACACCTGCCGCCCCAATTCGCGCGGGTCTTCGCAGGCCTCCCAGCGGAACAGCCCGCGCCAAATGGACCCCGCCAAGGCCCCGATCAACACTCCGCAGACAGAACCCACCGAAAAGGAAATTCCCCCGGCGGTAGAGGTCATCAACCAGATCAGCGTGCGGCCCAGCGGCGCGGTAAAGGACAAGCCTTCGACCTGCACTTCGCCCAAGCTGTCGGCGGCGATCCAACTGGTGGCGGCAAAAGACCAGACCACCGCAACCCCGGCCGCAATGCCCCAAGCCACCTGCCGGGGCCGGGCGCGCAAAGGCGCATGGGCCAGCGCCCAGCCCAGCAGCAAAGCCGCCAGAACTGCCGCAATCGCCAAAGGTGAGGCCCCAATCAACCCGCCCAGATCATAGGCGATGCCTTGCGGGCCACTGGCGTCTTGCTGCGGAAACAAGGTCGCGCGCAGCGGGGCAAGCGGGCCGGACAAAGCGACAAAGGCAAAAATGCCCATCACAACCACCACGACCAAAGACCGCAAATCACCGCCGCCAAAGCGCACCAAGGCCCCGAAACCGCAGTTTCCAGCCATCGCCATGCCATAACCGAACAGCAATCCGCCAAAGATCGAGGCAAGCGGGTTCCACGCGATCTGATGGTAAAAGCTGGCCGAAACATCAATCAGGCCCAGCGCATCGCCAAGGAAGGTGCCAAAAATCGCCACGCCCAGCACCACACCCCACAGCCGCAAGCGCCGCTGATCATTACCGTAAAGCGCGGATTCCAATGCGCCCAAGGTGCAAAAATCGCCCAACCGCGCCGCAAGTCCAAGGACCAGCCCCGCAACCAGCCCCGCCAAAGCCGCAATCGCGCCATATGGTATGCTGTCCACTCTTCGCCCCCTTTGGTGATTTCAGCTTGGGTTGCAGAACATGTCATAGACCAAGGCAACGGCCCGGACGACCTTGGGGTCTTGCAGCGAATAGAAGATCGCCTTGCCATCCCGCTGCGCCGAAACCAGCCCCTCCAGCCGCAGGCGGGCGAGTTGCTGGCTGACCGCCGCCTGCCGCGAGGACAGCAGGTTCTCCAACTCCGTCACGCTTTTGGGGCCAGAGGACAGGTGACATAAGATCATCAACCGCCCCTCATGCGCGAGCGCCTTGAGGAAATTGGCCGCCTCAAACGCGTTTTGCATCATCTGCTCAGGCGGAATCGAGGCGCAGGTTGCGCCGCTGATGATCTCTGTTGTTGGTCTGGCTGTGTCAGGCATCTGCGCCCCCACTCCTTCCCCGGTCTTGTGCGGCATCTTTGCCTGTGGCGACTATGGCACGAAAAGCGAAAGCGCCACAAAAAGTTTTCAAAGGGGCAGGTTAGTCTACCGTCGCACCTGCGTTTTTCAGCATCACCCCCAAGAGGCCGTAAAAGAAATCTTCGCCGGGGTAGCCTTCGATCCGGTCGATTTCCTGCCCGTCCCGCACCAGCACGAAGGTCGGGGTGAACACCGCCTTGCGGGCAAAAGTCACGCCTTCGGGCAAGGGCGCGCGCAGGTCCACCCGCGCCAAGGGGGCTGCTTTGCCTTCGGCAGTCAGGTGGTAGGCATCGCCCACCTCCTCATCCCAGCGGGCGCAATAGATGCATCCGGGCTGTTCCACCATATAAAGCGTCCACTCCTGTGCGCTTGCGGCATGTGGCGCGACCGCAGGCAACAGCAGCGCCAGCAGCGCGACCCGAAAGGCGAAGAAGAAAGCTTTGGCAGCGCTGCGCATGATTGACGACCCACTAAAATATATTCACATTGTAATATGAATCGATGTTGGCGCAAGCCCCCGCATGGCCGGGATTTTGGCCAAAGCCGGGGGGTTTCACACCCCCCGGACCCCCCGTGGGATATTTGGGCCGAAAAGAAAGAAGGCGGTGTCTGGCAATGTTTGAGATCAGTTATGGCGGCGCGGCCTTGGCGGGGCTGTTGAGTTTTCTGTCGCCCTGCATTTTGCCAATGGTGCCGTTTTACCTGTCTTATATGGCGGGGATTTCGATGCAGGAATTGCGCGGTGACGGGGCGATTGCACCGGGGGCACAGCGCAGGCTGGTCGGGTCTGCCATTGCCTTTGCTCTGGGAGTGACCAGCATCTTTGTCATGCTGGGCCTTGGGGCAACGGCGTTGGGGCAGGCATTCATTCAGTGGAAGGACCAGCTTTCCTATGTTGCGGCGGCGATCTTGCTGGTGTTTGGCCTACATTTCCTTGGGATCATCAAGGTGCCGTTTTTATATCGCGAAGCGCGGCTTGACGCAAAGACAGAGCCGACCAGCCTGATCGGGGCCTATGTCATGGGGCTGGCCTTTGGGTTTGGCTGGACGCCCTGTGTGGGGCCCGCATTGGCGGCGATCTTGATGGTGGCCAGTGGTATGGGCGATTTGTGGCAAGGTGGCAGCTTGCTGTTGGTTTATGGGCTGGCCATGACCCTGCCTTTCGTCATCGCCGCGCTGTTTGCCAAGCCGTTTCTGGCTTGGGTCGGGCGCAACCGCAAATACCTTGGCCATGTGGAAAAGGTAATGGGCGCGATGTTGATTCTGTTTGCGGTTCTGATCGCGACGAATTCGGTCAATTACATTGCAGATTTCATGATCCGGAACTTCGACTGGTCCGGCACACTCAGATAACGGGAGGCCCTTATGACGCGTCTTTTCACCTTATTGGCCATGGTTTTTGCCCTTGCCCTGCCGGTTTCGGCGGCAGATCTGGGCGATGACGGTTTGCACAAGCCAGCATGGCTGCGCGACACGTTCAAGGATTTGTCCGAGGATCTGGCCGAGGCCAATGCGACCGGCAAGCGGCTGTTGGTGATCTGGGAGCAGCGCGGCTGCATTTATTGCACCAAGATGCATGAAGAAGTGTTTCCCGACCCCAAGATCGAAGCCCTGATTTCCGAGAATTACTTTGTCGTGCAGATGAACCTGTTTGGCGATGTCGAGGTGACAGATTTTGACGGCACCACCCTGCCGGAAAAGGAAATGGCCCAGCGCTGGGGCGTTGTTTTCACCCCGACAATGATGTTCTTCCCTGAAGAGGTGGCCGAGGGCCAGACCGCGCAGCAAGCCGCCATCGTCTCTATGCCCGGCGCCTTTGGCAAAGGCACGACCGCGGCCTTGTTGACCTGGATCAAGGACAAGGAATACCTGAGCGGCGAACACTTCCAGAAATACCTCGCGCGGACCATGGCCGATCAAGGGTGATGGCGCATTGACCTGCTCTCTGGCCGCATGATTGCGGTAACACCAAGAAGATATGCAATAATTGAAATATCATTATTGCATACCATGGGATGCTTGGTCTATCCTCGGATTCGGAGGAAACAGGGAGGTCTTCGAATGAAGCGCCAATTTATGCTTGGCATGGCGATTTCTGCGTTCAGCGCGGGTGTTGCCATGGCAGAAGTTGCGCCGGAAACCGTGGCATACACGGAAGGTGCAGTTGAACAATCACTGAGCGGAACACCGGGCAACCCGGAAGAGGGCAAGAAGGTTTTTGCGACGGCTGGTCTGGGCAATTGCGTGGCGTGCCATGCGGCCGAAATCAGCAAGGACATTCCGTTCCCCGGAACGGTTGGCCCGGCGCTTGACGGTGCGGCCGACCGCTGGAGCGAGGCCCAGCTTCGCGGCATCGTCGCGAATGCCAAAATGACATTCGACGGCACCGTTATGCCCTCGTTCTACAAAACATCCGGCTATATCCGCCCCGGCGATGCCTATACCGGCAAAGCAGGCACTGAGCCGCTGCCGCCGATTCTGACCGCGCAGCAGATCGAAGACGTCGTCGCCTATCTGATGACGTTCAAAGAATAAACCGTGACACCCCTGTCCGGCACAAGGCCCGGACGCGACTGAGGAGTGATGAGATGATCCTTTCAAGAAGAGAAGCGCTTGTGCTTGCACTGGGAAGCGTGGCTGCCGCTGCGATCCCGCTGCCCGCATTGGCAAGTGTAGAAGAGGCTGTTGCGGCCTTTACCGGCGGTGCGGCTGTCACCGATGGCGCTGGCGTTACGCTGACCGCCCCTGAAATCGCCGAAAACGGCAACACCGTTCCGGTTTCCGTAGATGCGCCCGGCGCCTCTGCGATCATGGTGCTTGCGGCTGGCAACCCGACCCCCGCGGTTGCGACCTTTACCTTCGGCGAACTGGCCGGGGCGCATATGGCCTCTACCCGGATTCGCCTGTCCAAGACGCAAGACGTGATTGCAATCGCCAAACTGGCAGATGGCAGCTTCGTGCGCACGTCTTCGGAAGTTAAGGTCACCATCGGCGGCTGCGGCGGCTGATTTAGGGAGAAAAACACATGGCAAACGATGTAAAACCCCGCGTGAAAGTGCCGAAATCAGCCAAGGCTGGTGAGGCTGTCGTGCTGAAAACGCTGATCAGCCACCCGATGGAATCCGGCCAGCGCAAGGACAAAGACGGCAACGTGATCCCGCGTTCGATCATCAACCGCTTCACCTGCGATTTCAACGGCAAGAACGTCATCGACGTGAAGCTGGAGCCTGCGATCTCTACCAACCCCTATATCGAATTTGAGGCGGTTGTCGGCGAAGCAGGCGAGTTCAAGTTCACATGGTATGATGACGATGGCTCTGTCTATGAGGACAGCAAGCCGATCGAAATCGCTTGATCGCCGCAGCAGCATATAGGGAGGAAACAGTATGACGCAGCGGACAATCAAGACGGCACTGGCCGCAACCGCAATTCTTGGCTTCGCCTTTACCGGCGCGGCCATGGCAGAGCCGGTCGATGATGCGCTTGTCATCGACGGCACTGAAATCACCATTCGTGCGCCGGCCCCGGCGCATCTCGACGGCGCCTTGACCGAGTTGATCTCGGGCTGGGCGTTCCGCGATACCGAAACCCGCGCCATGCAGATGGACGATTTCGACAATCCCGGCATGATCTTTGTGGATCGTGGGCTTGATGCGTGGAACGCCGTGCAGGGCACCGAAGGCAAATCCTGCGCCTCTTGCCACGAAGGCCCGGAAAGCATGAAGGGCCTGCGCGCCGTGACACCGCGCGTCGATGAAAAGACCGGCAAGGTCATGAACATCGAGGCCTATGTCAACGACTGCCGCACGACCCGCATGGGGGCAGAAGCGTTGAACCTGCGCGGCAGCGAGATGACCGATATGCTCGCGCTGATCTCGTTCCAGTCGCGCGGCGAGTTGGTGAATGTTGCCATTGATGGGGCGGCAGCGCCGTTCTACGAAAAAGGTAAAGAAATCTACTATACCCGTTACGGCCAGTTGGAACTGTCCTGCGCAAGCTGCCATGAGGATAACTATGGCAACTACATCCGCTCGGACCATTTGTCCCAAGGCCATATCAACGGCTTTCCGGTGTATCGCCTGAAGGACGCAGGCCTTGTCTCGCCGCAAAGCCGCTTTGTCGGTTGCGTGCGGGATACCCGCGCCGAAACCTTTGCGGCGGGTTCGGATGAATTCAACGCGCTGGAACTGTATGTCGCTGCGCGCGGCAATGGTCTGGCGGTTGAAGGCGTATCGGTGCGCCACTAACCAATAGCGGGTGCCCGGCACGCTCGGGCACCCGCCTATTCGTTTGGAAATTTAGAAAATCTGGCATCTGCTCTCCCGCCCTGTTTGGGCGCACGGGAAAGGTTTGTCTGCAAGGAAAGGATCACAGCATGATCTCGCGGCGCGAGTTTTTACAGGCCTCGGTGGCCGCATCGGCGCTTTACGGTGCCTCTGGCGTTGGCAACTGGTCACGCCTTGCAGCGCAGCAGGCCCTGACTCAGGATCAGCTTTTGCAGTTTGATGCTTTCGGCAATGTCACCCTGATCCACATCACCGACATCCACGCCCAGCTAAAGCCGATCTGGTTCCGCGAGCCGGAAATCAATATCGGCGTGGGCGAGGTGAAAGGCGTGCCGCCCCATATCACCGGGATGGATTTCATCAAGCAGTTCAACCTGCAACCCGGCAGCCCCGAAGCCTATGCCCTGACCTATGAGGATTTTGTCGCGCTGGGCAAAACCTATGGCAAAATGGGCGGGATGGACCGCGTGGCCACCGTCGTCAAATCCATCCGCGCCGAACGCCCCGAGGCGATCTTGCTGGATGGCGGCGATACCTGGCACGGCTCCATGACCTCGCTTCTGACCAAGGGACAGGACGTGGTGAACGTCATGAACAAGCTGGGCGTCGAGGCGATGACCTCGCATTGGGAATGGACGCTGGGCACCGAACGCGTCAAGGAAATCGTCGAAGGCTTGCCCTTCCCCTTCCTTGGCCAGAACATCTTTGACGCCGAATGGGATGAACCCGCCTTTGACCCCTATACATGGTTCGAACGCGGTGGCGCGAAAATCGCCGTGATCGGCCAAGCCTTCCCCTATATGCCCATCGCCAACCCCGGCTGGATGTTCCCCGAATACTCCTTTGGTATCCGCGATGAACGCATGCAGGAAATGGTGGATGAGGTGCGCGCCGAAGGGGCGGACCTTGTGGTCGTGTTGTCGCACAACGGCTTTGACGTGGATCGCAAGATGGCCTCTCGCGTGTCGGGCATCGACGTGATCCTGACGGGCCACACCCATGACGCCATCCCCGAGCCGGTTCTGGTCGGCGAAACCATCCTGATCGCCTCTGGCTCCCACGGCAAATATGTCAGCCGCGTCGATCTGGATGTGCGCGATGGCAAGATGATGGGCTTCCGCCACAAGCTGATCCCGATCTTTGCCGATGTCATCACCCCCGATGCCGAAATGGCCGCGCTGATCGACGCCGAGCGTGCGCCCTTCAAGGAGCAGTTGGAAGAGGTTGTCGGCAAAACCGAAAGCCTGCTGTATCGGCGCGGCAACTTCAACGGCACATGGGATGATCTGATCTGCGACGCCATGCTGTCGGAACGTGACGCCGAGATTGTCATGTCGCCCGGCGTGCGCTGGGGGGCCTCTGTGATGCCGGGGGAAAACATCACCCGCGAAGATATCTACAACGCCACCTCCATGACCTACCCGAACTGCTATCGCACGGAAATGACAGGCGAATTCCTGAATGTCATTCTCGAAGACGTGGCCGATAACCTGTTCAACCCCGACCCCTATTACCAGCAAGGCGGTGATATGGTGCGCGTGGGTGGCATGGGCTTTGCGATTGACGTGGGCCAACCCATGGGTAAGCGCATTTCCGAAATGACCCTGCTGAAAACCGGCGAGGCGATTGACCCCGCGCGCAACTATGTCGTTGCGGGCTGGGCATCGGTCAATGAAGGCACCGAAGGCCCGCCCATCTGGGACGTGGTCGAAAGCCATATCCGCAAGATCGGCACGATTAAACTAGACCCCAATACCTCGGTCAAAGTGACCGGGGCCTGACCCATCAACAACCGCTTTAGAAAGGTTTCGTCATGTCAAACGAACCCAAATCAGGCACAACCCGGCGCGGCTTTCTGGCCGCCTCTGCCGCGACAGGCACCGCCCTTGTCGCCAATGCCGCAAGTGCGCAAACCCCTGATCCGCTGATCACCGAGGTGCAGGAATGGGCCTCGGGTCTGGGCGAGGGCGTCGATGCCACCCCCTACGGCCTGCCGATCCGCTTTGAATCCGATGTGGTGCGCCGCAACGTATCGTGGCTGACGGCGGATGTGATCTCCTCCATCAACTTCACGCCGATTCACGCGCTAGATGGCACGATCACCCCGCAAGGCTGCGCGTTTGAGCGTCACCATTCCGGCGCGATTGAGCTGGCAAAGGAAGATTACCGCCTGATGATCAACGGGTTGGTTGATACGCCGCTGGTCTTTACCTATGCCGATCTAGAACGCTTTCCCCGCGTCACCCGCACCTTCTTTCTGGAATGTGCCGCCAACACAGGGATGGAATGGGCCGGCGCGCAGCTTAACGGCTCGCAGTTCACCCATGGTATGATTCACAACATGGAATATACCGGCGTCACCCTGCGCACCTTGCTGGACGAAGCGGGTATCAAGCCCGAAGGCACCTGGCTGTTTGTCGAAGGGGCCGATGCCTCGTCCAACGGGCGTTCCATCCCGATGGAAAAGGCGCTGGACGATTGCATGATCGCTTTCAAGGCCAATGGCGAAGCGCTGCGCATGGAACATGGCTATCCGGTGCGTCTGGTCGTGCCGGGCTGGGAAGGCAACCTCTGGGTCAAGTGGCTGCGCCGCATGGAAGTGACCGACGCGCCGGTGGAAAGCCGCGAGGAAACCTCCAAATACACCGACACGATGGAAGATGGCACCAGCCGCAAATGGACTTGGGTGATGGATGCGAAATCCGTCGTCACCTCGCCCAGCCCGCAAGTGCCGATCACCCATGGTCACGGCCCCTTGGTCATCACCGGCTTGGCATGGTCAGGCCGCGGTGCCGTGACGGGCGTAGATGTGTCGCTGGACGGTGGCAAAACGTGGAAACAGGCGCGGCTTGCCGCCCCCGGCCAGCCAATGGCGCTGACCCGGTTCTACTTCGATCACAACTGGCAGGGCGAAGAAATGCTGCTGCAATCGCGCGTGACCGACAGCACCGGCTATGTTCAACCGACCAAGGCACAACTGCGCGAAGTGCGCGGCGTGAATTCGGTCTATCATAACAACTGTATCCAAACCTGGTGGGTCAAACCAAACGGGGAGGCTGAAAATGTCGAAGTTTCTTAATCTGGCCTTTGCGGCAACGCTGCTGGCAACCCCCGCAATCGCGGGCGATTTCGGCCTTGGCCGTCCCGCCTTGCCCGAAGAAATCGCCGCATGGGACAAAGATGTGCGCCCCGATGGCCTTGGCCTGCCCGAAGGCTCTGGTGACGCCATCGTCGGTGAGGAAGTCTTTGCCGAAAAATGCGCCGCCTGCCATGGCGATTTTGCCGAAGGCATCGACAACTGGCCCAAGCTTGCGGGCGGCATGAACACGCTGAACCGCGACGACCCGCTGAAAACCGTGGGCAGCTATTGGCCGCATCTGTCAACGGTATGGGATTACGTCAACCGCTCCATGCCCTTCGGCGCGGCGCAGACGCTGGAACCCGATGAGGTTTACGCCATCGTCGCCTATATCCTCTATTCCAACAACCTGATCGAGGATGACTTCGTTCTGTCGAATGAAAACCTTGCTTCGTTCGAATTGCCGAACGCAGGCGGGTTCTTTGTCGATGACCGGGAAACCACCGAATACCCGCAGTTTTCGCAAGCTGCCTGCATGGAAAACTGCAAGGATGAGGTAAAGATCACCATGCACGCCAGCGTGCTGGATGTGACCCCCGGTGATCCGACCGATGGCGAAGGCCCGCCGCCCGGCGCCGCTGTCGAAGGGGGTGCCGCCGCGCCCGCAGCAGAGCCTGCCGCCGAACCAGCCGCAGAACCCACTGCCGCACCCGCTGCCGAGCCTGAGAAGAAAGCCGAAGAGGCCGCCCCCGAAGCAGCACCCGCTGTCGAAGTGGCCGCCGCTGACCCGGAACTGGTCGCCGCAGGCGAAAAGGTGTTCAAGAAATGCGCCGCCTGCCATAAGGTTGGTGACGGTGCCAAAAACAGCACCGGCCCTATCCTTAACGGCGTCGTGGGCAATGCCATCGGCGCGGTTGACGGCTTCAAATACTCTGCCGATATGGCCGAAGCGGGCGCGAATGGCATGATCTGGGATGATGCAACCCTGCATGCTTTCCTTGAAAAGCCGAAATCGGTCATCGCAAAGACCAAGATGTCCTTTGCCGGGCTGCGCAAAGTCGAAGAGCGTGACGCCGTCATCGCCTATCTTGCAACCTTCGGGCAATAACATGGGGAGCGGGCGTTTCCTCCTCGCCCTTCTCCTTACAGCACCTGGGCTTGTCGGCCCGGGTGCTGCGGAAACCTTGGGCGATGCCGCGAAAGGCGCGGATATTTTCGGAAAAGAGTGCAAGCAATGCCATATGGTCGGCCCCGATGCCAAAAACCGCATCGGACCCAGCCTGAACGGCATTTATGGCCGCCGTGCGGGCAGCATGGACGGTTTCAAATATTCCAAATCCATGGCGCGGATGGGCGCGGACGGGCTGGACTGGACGATCGAACGTCTGGACGCCTATATCGAAAACCCCAAGGCGCTGGTATCCGGCACCCGCATGAACTATCGCGGCCTTACTGACCCTACGCAACGCCATGATCTGATGGCCTTTCTGCGTGACTATTCCGACAGCCCGCAAAACATTCCCGAAGCGCAACCCACCGCCATCCGCACCGTGCCCGACCTTGCGCCCGAAATCCTCGCACTGGAAGGCGACCCGGAATATGGCGAATACCTGTCGGCCGAATGCACCACCTGCCACCAAAAAGATGGCAGCGCCGATGGCATCCCCTCTATCACCAATTGGCCCGAAGAAGATTTTGTCGCGGCCTTGCATGCCTATAAGGTGAAACTCCGGCCCCATCCTGTGATGCAGATGATGGCAGGCCGCCTGTCGAATGAGGAGATAGCGGCGCTGGCTGCCTATTACGCGACGATCGAAGACTAATCATAAAGGGAGGAAGACAAGATGACACTGAACAGAAGACTTTTCCTAGGCTCGCTGACAGCAACACTCGCCGCCCCCATGGTCATGGCACAATCTGCCAAACCGCGCGTTGTCGTGGTGGGTGGGGGCGCAGGCGGCGCAACCGTTGCCCGCTATCTGGCGAAAGATAGCAAAGGCGAGATGGATGTCGTGCTGATCGAACCGGCGCGCACCTATTACACCTGTTTCTTCTCAAACCTCTACCTCGGCGGGTTCCGCACCTTTGAAAGCCTTGGTCACACCTATGGCAAGCTGGCGGCTGACTATGGCATCAACGTGGTGCATGATTATGCCGTGGGCGTGGACCGTGATGCCAAGACCGTCACGCTCGCCTCTGGGTCCAGCCTTGGCTATGACAAGCTGGTCCTGTCGCCCGGCATCGATTTTGTCGAAGGCTCGGTTCCCGGCTGGTCGGTTGAATCGCAAAACGCCATGCCGCATGCCTATAAGGGCGGCAGCCAGACCCAGCTATTGATGGCGCAACTGGCCGCGATGCCCGCAGGCGGCACCTTTGCCATGGTTGCCCCGCCCAACCCCTACCGCTGCCCCCCCGGCCCGTATGAGCGGATTTCAATGGTTGCCAGCCACCTGAAGGCCAATAACCCGACCGCGAAAATCCTGCTGTTGGACCCGAAGGACAAATTCTCCAAACAGGGTCTGTTCGAAGAAGGCTGGAACAAGCATTACTCGGGCATGATCACCCGCATCGGCCCCGATATGGGCGGCAACGCAATTGAGGTGCGCCCCGATACGATGGAAGTCGTGGTCGATGGCGAGGCTGAAAAGGTAGACATGTGCAACGTCATCCCCGGCCAGCGCGCAGGCAATATCGCCAGCCTTGCGGGTGTCACCGAAGGCAACTGGGCCCCGGTGCATCCCGACAGCATGTTGTCGAAACTTGACGAGAACGTCTATGTTCTGGGCGATTCCACCGATCAGGGCGACATGCCGAAATCGGGCTTCTCGGCCAATAGCCAAGCCAAGGTTGCCGCCAATCACATTCGCGGCGCGCTGACAGGCTCCAAGGTGTTCCCGGCGAAATATTCCAACACCTGCTGGTCACTGATTGCGGCGGATGATGGCGTGAAGGTCGGTGCCAGCTATGAACCGACCCCGGAAAAGATCGCCTCGGTCGAAAGCTTCATCAGCCAGACGGGCGAAGATGCCGCCCTGCGCAAGGCAACTTATGAAGAAAGCATCGGTTGGTATACCGGCATCACGACCGATATGTTCGGTTGACCGTTGCGATGGGCCGCGTTCAGGCGGCCCATCCTTCCAAAGGATAAAACTATGAAAAGACGTGACTTTCTGGCCCTTTCCGCCGCAGCCCTCACCCTGCCCCGCGCAGGTTTTGCCGCCAGTGAGCTGGCCTTGGGTGATGGCAAACTGATCACCCTGTCAGATGGCAACCTGACCCTGCCGGGTGATTTCGTGCTGGCGGCGATGGATGCCGACGCCGCCGCCGCGATGCGCCAGAAATACAACCTCGCCGCCGACAGCTACACCCCGCCCTGCAATCTGACCCTGTATCAGGATGGCACCCGCAACGTGCTGTTTGATGTCGGCGCTGGCCCTGATTTCATGCCCTCGGCCGGTAAGCTGGATGCGGCGCTGGAGGCAGCAAACCTTACCCATGACGATATCACCCATGTCATCTTTACCCATGCCCACCCCGACCACCTTTGGGGCCTGCTGGATGATTTTGACGAACCGAAATTCGCCAATGCCGAATATCTGATCGGGCAGGCAGAATTTGACTATTGGACCAATCCGGAAACCGTCAACACCATTGGTCAGGCCCGCACCACATTCGCGGCGGGGGCGGCGCGTCGCCTTGATATTCTGGCCGAACAGCTACAGTTCTTCAACGATGGCGAAGAACCCGTTCCCGGCGTCATCGCCCGCCTGTCCGCAGGCCACACCCCCGGCCACATGTCCTTTATCGTCGGCGGCAAGGTGATGGTGCTGGGCGATGCCATTTCCAACAATTTCGTGGCCTTCGAACAGCCCGGCTTTGCCTCACCATCCGATCAGGATCCCGATATGGCCGCCGCCACCCGCATCAGCCTGCTGGACCAGATCACCGCTGACGGGCTTGCCGTCTCGGGCTTTCACCTGCCCGGCGGTGGGCTTGGCAACGTCACCCGCCAAGGCGACAGCTACAGCTACGTCGAAGGATAACCCATGCGCGCGCTCGCCCTCCTGCTCCTCGCCACCCCGGCCTTTGCCTCCGAGGATATCCCCGACCAATACCCGCAGTCGGTGCTGTATTCCAAACCGGTGGAGGTGATTCCGCATGTGTTTTCCGCTATCGGGGCCACCGCGCCGCCGACCTATGAAAACGCGGGCCATAACAACAACCTGTCCTTCATCGTCACGGGTGACGGCGTTGTCGTGGTGAATTCCGGCGCGTCCTATCTGCTGGCACGCGCCCTGCATGATGAGATCAAGATCGTCACAGACCAACCGGTGAAACTGGTGATCAATGAAAACGGCCAAGGCCATGCCATGCTGGGCAACAATTACTGGATCGAACAAGGCGTGCCCGTGCTGGCACATGAGGATGCCGCCGCAGAGTTTGAACACAGCTCTGGCCAAGGGCTTATCGCGCTCAAGGCCTATGCCCGCGAAAACGCCGAAGGCACCGACCCGATGGGCCCCACCGAAACCTTCACCGACAAGCGCGAGATCACGATGGGCGATTTTCGGATCGAGGTGCTGCACCTTGGCCCCGCCCATAGCCCCGGTGACACGCAGGTCTGGCTACCCGATCAAGGGCTGATGATTGCGGGCGACATCGCCTTTCACGAACGCATGCCCCCGATCTTTGAAGGCACCTGCACAAGCTGCTGGATCGAAACATGGGAAGGCCCGCTGACCGAACTGTCACCGACCTATATCATTCCCGGCCACGGCCACCCGACCAATTTTGCGCAAGTCACCCGCTATACCCGCGATTACCTTGTCTATTTGCGCGGAAAGGTCGGTGAACATCTTGATGCAGGCGGCGACCTTGCCGGGGCGTTTTATGTCGATCAATCGCCCTATGCCCATCTGGACACGTTTGAGGAACTCGCCACCAAGAACGCAGGCGTGGTTTTTGCGGAAATGGAGTTTGAATAGCCGCGAAAACCCTGCTCCCCCCTTGCGGTCGCTTTGAAACCTGCAACACTCGGCGCAACAAGAATTTTCAACGAAAATTCGCGGCTGCATCGGGGGGGTTCCATGGCTGACGAGATCGCAAAACGCTATGCTGCGGCGCAAACTATCGCGCGCGAGGCTGGGGCGCTGGGCCTGCGCTATTTCAACAGCTTCGACACCCTGACCATCGAATCCAAATCGCATCAGGATTTCGTCTCCGAGGCGGATAAGAACGTCGAAACCCTTGTGCGCGCTGCCATCGCTGCGGCTTTCCCCGAAGACGCGATTGTGGGCGAGGAAGACGCCCCCACGCGCGGCACCTCGGGCTTTACTTGGGTCATCGACCCCATTGATGGCACCACCAATTTCATTCACGGCATCCCGCAATGGTGCGTGGCCATTGCCATCGTGCAAAATGCGCAAACCGTGGTGGGCGTCATCCACGACGCCGTGCATGATGAATGTAACCACGCCATGCGCGGCGCAGGTGCCTTTTGCAACGACAAGCCGATCCGGGTGCTTCAAGGCCGCCCGCTGACCAACGGCTCGCTGGGCGTGGGCTTTTCGGGGCGCACCCGCGCCTCTGGCAATGTCATCACCTTGATTGACCTGATTACACGCGCAGGGGGCGTGTTCTGGCGCAACGGCTCTGGCGCGCTCAGCTTGGCTTATGTCGCGCAAGGCAAGCTTCTGGGCTATGTCGAAGAACACATGAACGCTTGGGATTGCCTTGCCGGTCAATTGATGATCGCCGAGGCAGGCGGCAAGGTGGAACGCCAGGACGCTGATGAGATGATAAAAAACGGCGGCCGCGTCGTCGTGGCCACCGCTGAATTGTTTGACGAAGTGCAGGATCTGGCGAACAAATCCTACACGTCCTAAGGGGTTACTTCGCCTTTTTCTTCGGCTCGGTTTTCTCTGCTGCGGCGGGCTCCGCTGCGGCAGGCTTTGCTGGCACTTGCAACGGGGCATTCACATCAATCCCCACCACGCCCAGAACCGCCTGCGCGGCCTCTGCACCTTTTTTCAGGAAATGCTGCGCAAAGAAATTCACATGCTCATTCGTCGGCTGGAAGTGGTGCGGCGTCAGGCTGACCGAGAACACCGGCACCCCGGTTTTCATCTGCGCCTCCATCAAGCCGTTCACCACGGCGGCGGCCACGAAATCATGCCGGTAGATGCCACCATCCACCACAAGTGCTGCTGCGACAATGGCGTCAAACTTGCCGGTGCCTGCCAGTTTCTGCGCCAGAAGCGGCATCTCGAACGCGCCGGGCACGTCATAGGTCACCACATGGGCATCCAGCCCGATGGCTTTCATTTCCTCGACAAAGCCCACCAGCGCCTGATCGACGATCCCGGCGTGCCAGCGTGCCTTGATAAAGGCGATTGTCAGTTTTTTAGTCATAGGAACCTTCCCTTTACATGTCAGGCCCCCAAGGCGCGGCCGGGGCAGTTAACTGCCCGAACCGTTGTCCCTTCCATCCGGACTATACCGTCGGCCCCGGAATTACACCGGGTCTGCTGACCCAAGCGCTTCAACCGAAACGCAAGGCGCTCGCGGGCTATCACCGCCGGTGGGGAATTGCACCCCGCCCCGAGAACGCGCCCACCTAAAACCATCGCAATTGCAATGGCAACCCGTCACCCGATGGGATCGAAGTGATCCGCCGCAAAAACCGTGTGGATGACATGGCCGTCCAGCATATCAATCAACGGCTTTGAGGCCGCCTTGCTGGCCCAGCGCGTATCGGATGCCAACGCTTCGGCGATATGCGCCCGTTCCGCGAATGTCATCGCCATGACCAGCGGAAAGCGGCTGTCGTCATCATCGCTTTCCACATCGCGCATCACCCGCAGTTCCAGCAGATGCGGAAAGGCCTGCCAATGCGGCAACACATGCTCTTGCCAATGGGCATGGAAGGCCGCCTCCATCCCCGGCTTGATCTGCCCTTTGAAAAAAGCGCATCGGATAAACATAAGCCCCCCTTTTGTTTCCTGCCCCAATCGGCGTGCCGCTATCGTTAACAGCCCCGCCGCAAAAAGAAAGCGCGGCGCGGCAGACCGCGAGGGATACCGCCAATTTGCCACAAAGTTATCTAAATGGCGCCGCGTGGCTCGTTCAGAAACAAAGCCACTCTCGCGCGCAGATTGCGCCCGATTCTTGAACGGTTAACGGATGGTCACGAATACAAACACCAACCCAGGGGCGCAGACCAATCAGACGATCACGGCCTCGTCTGGCACGGATACGCTGACGGGTGGCTTGGGCAATGACACCATCAACGGCTTGGCGGGCAATGATTTCCTGCGCGGCGATGGCGCGGTGCAAGGCGCGTGGCATTATGAAACCTTCAACTACAACTTTTCATCGGCCAATGGTCAGGCCTTCACCCCTGCGGCCTTTACCACCGCTACCCGCACCGGTTCCGGCTATGTCACCGATTTTGACGAAGGCGGCATCACCAATACGATGCGCGGTGTGGCGGCAAGCACAAACCCCGAAGATTTCGGGGTGGTCTATACCTCTACCCTGAACGTCACCACGGGTGGCACCTATCGGCTGACAACCTCCTCCGATGATGGCTCCACCGTGCAGATCTTCAACTCCGCCGGCGTGCCGCTGAATTTCAGCAACCAGACAGGCGGGACGCTGAACTACCTGAACAACGATTTTCACCAAAGCACGACGACCCGCTGGGGCGATGTGGTTTTGGCACCGGGCCAGACCTATACGATCCAGATCCGCTATTGGGAAAATCTGGGGGCCGATACGCTGGCCGCCACCATCAACGGGCCGGATACGGGCGGGGCCACGCAAAACCTGCTCACCTCACCCATGCTGGGGCTGCCGCCGGGGCCAAGCTATTCGGTCACCGGCACCGCGATGGGGGTCGAAGGCAATGACGTGCTGGATGGCGGCGCGGGCAATGATACGATCTATGGCGATGGCGGCAATGACTCGCTGCTCGGTGGTGCCGATAACGATCTGCTTTACGGTGGCACCGGGAATGACACCCTGTTCGGTGGCACAGGCAATGACACGCTTTACGGTGATGATAGCAGCGACAGCCTGAACGGCGATGACGGCACCGATCTGCTTTATGGCGGTGCGGGCAATGATACCCTGAATGGTGGCGCGGGTGCCGACACGCTTTACGGCGATGATGGCAATGACAGCCTGCGCGGCGATGCCGACAATGACACGCTTTATGGCGGCGCAGGTCTGGATACGCTGAACGGCGATGATGGCAATGATGCGCTTTATGGCGGGGCCGATGCCGACCAGCTTTTCGGCGGCCTGGGCAGCGACAGCCTGTTCGGCGGCACCGGGGCCGATACGCTTTATGGCGGCGATGGCGCTGACAGCCTGAGCGGCGACGATGGCAATGACAGCCTGTTCGGCGGGCTGGGCGATGACACATTGCTTGGCGGTCTGGGCAATGACACGCTTTACGGTGACGATGGCAATGACAGCCTGAACGGCGACGCGGGCAATGACAGCCTGTTCGGGGGCGCGGGAAATGACACGCTGAACGGCGGCGCGGGGAACAACACCCTGACAGGCGGCGCGGGAAATGACCGGTTTATCTATACCATCGGCAGCAACCTGACGATCAGTGATCTGAACCTCGGAAACTCTGGTGGTATTCTTGATGGCGACCAGACCAACAACGATTTCCTTGATCTGTCGGCCTTCTACACCAACCTGAACGAATTGCGCGACGACTTCTCGGATGATGGTATCCTGAATCAGTCGGTCGGGGATTATTCCGATAACACGGCGCTGGGCGGGTCGATCATACTGACAGGGATCACCCGCACAGATCTGACCACCGATAACATCAACGTCGCCTGCTTTACCGCTGGCACGCAGATTGAAACCGCAGATGGCCCCGCGCTGATCGAAAGCCTGACCGCAGGCACCCTGATCCGCACGCTGGACCATGGCTTGCAACCCTTGCGCGCGGTTCTGACCCGGTCTGTTCCCGGCGATGGCCGCTTTGCCCCGATCCGCTTTCACGCCGGCGCTTTGGGCAATCATCGCGCCTTTTCCACCTCTCCCGCGCATCGGATGCTGATCGCGGATTGGCGGGCCGAGCTGCTGTTTGGAGAGTCCGAGGTGCTGATCTCGGCCCGCGCGCTGGTGAATGATTGCACCATCACCCGCGCCCCTTGCGACCGTGTCACCTATTACCACCTGCTGCTGGACCGGCATGAGATCATCTTTGCCGAAGGCATTGCGACCGAAAGCTATCAGCACGGCGCCTTTGCAGACGACCCGGGGGTAGAGGCAGAGCTGGACGCGCTTTTCCCCGGCCTTTTGCCTGCACCAAGTGACAGCGCACGCCCATCCCTGCGCGGGTATGAGGCCGCAGCCCTGTTGTCACTCCCGCAGCGCCGTGCCGCCTGAACCGCTTTCCTTTTGCCGCCTGATTGGGCAGGGTTGCCCTGAATGATTGGCAGGAAGGGCGCGGCATGGGGTTGATTTACGCAATCATGGCCTTGCTGCAAGGGCTGATGCAGGTGCTGTATTGGGCGCTTGTGCTGGGGGTGCCGGGGCTGCTGCTGTGGAAGCTGTGGCAAAACCGCCGCCGCCCCTTTTGGCTGGTGATCTGGGCGGCCTTGGCTGTGGTCTGGATGCTGCCCATGGCGGTGGAATATACGCGCGACCGGATGCTGGCCAAATGGGTCACCACCTTGCCCGCGGCACCCGTCCTGATGCTGCCGCCGGAGGCCAGACTCGCGCTGGAAACCGGCACCCTGAACCCGGACACCGGGCGCGCGCAGTTCAGCGAATGTGCGGGCCGCGAATACGACAGCCCGCTTTGTGATTTTTCGCTGGGGGCAGAGCTTGCGGTGCAGGGCCACAGCCTTGCCTTGCTTGGGCCAGAGGGCGCGCAGCACCTTGATTGGCAACACGCCCCTGATTGCGATTTTTATCAATCCGCCGATAATACGCTGCCAGACCCGCTTGTCGCCTATCTGATCGCGCAAGGCATCTGCCTGCGCGCCGCCGCGCCCACGGCGCCCGGCGTCACGCTGGCCTATCACAGCGCCCCTATCCCCGGCTTTCCGGGCCAGACCTATGGCCAGATCATCGCGACCAGCCCATCGCAGTCCACCACACTAACCGCTTTTCGGCTGGACCGTCCGGTGTTTCCGGCCCTTTGGGGTTTGCATTGGTTGCCCGTGCTGGCGGGTCTCTTGCCGCAGAAAACCAACGATCTGCGCTTTGGCCAACCCATGGGCGAAGCGACAATCGCGGGCCTTCCCCCCGGCAGCCTTCAGGCACTGGTCTATGCACAGGGCTGGGGTATCGGTCCGGCCTATGATCCCGACGTGCAGGCGGTTCTGGCGCAGCGCTTTCCCTATCAGCCGGAACGCGCCTTGCCCGCCTTGCGCAGCGGTGGCTTTTTCCCCACCCGCTACGCGATAGAACTGGTCTGCGCCCCCGGTTTTCGCGCCAGCATCACCCCGGAAACAGTGGCCGAACTGCGCAGCATTGCGACCCAATCAACCGTGATCGGCAATGATTACCCGCGCCAACTGGCCCAACAGGCGCTGGCCGATGGCTGTGGCAAAGGGCTGTAGCGCGGGTTAACCGGGCACCAGCACCGGACCAGAGGCCGCAAAGGACAGCTTGACCTCATCACCGATGCTTAGCGGTTGGGTCACATCATCCAGCACCGCGAACAGGCTGCCAAACGCCGCCTCGACTGTATATTCCATCCGGCTGCCGACATAGGTCGCCTTGGCAATCCGCGCGGGCATGCCTTGCCCTTCGGCATCAATCCGCACCCGGCTGGGCCGCACCGCAACCCGCGCCTTGCCCGGCTGCAACCCGCGCGCGGCCAGCTTATGCCGGAAAGACCCGATTCCGATTTCGGCCATATCGCCCGAAACGCTCAGAATCTCACAAGGGATCAAATTCGCCTCACCGATGAAATCCGCGACAAAGGCATCCGCCGGGGCTTCATACAGATCGCGCGGCGTGCCCTTTTGGGCGATGCCCGCATTGCGCATCACCACAATCTCATCCGAAACGGCCAAAGCCTCTTCCTGATCATGGGTCACATAAACCACGGTCAGGCCAAGGTTTTGCTGAATCTCGCGGATTTCCTCGCGCACTTGGCGGCGCAGCTTGGCATCAAGGTTCGACAGCGGCTCATCGAACAGCAACACCTGCGGCTCCAGCACCAGCGCGCGGGCCACGGCCACGCGTTGCTGCTGCCCACCCGAAAGCTCGCTTGGCAGGCGGTTGCCATAGCCTTCCAGCCCGACCAGCCCCAAACCCGCAATGGCCCTGTCCTTCGTCTCGGCCTTGTCAAAACCAGAAAACTTCAACCCATAGCTGACGTTTTCCATCACCGTCATATGCGGAAACAGGGCATAGGACTGGAACACCATCGACACATCGCGATCCGTCGCGGGCAGAGTCGTCACATCCTTGTCGCCGATGAAAATCTGGCCTTTGCTGGCCATCTCCAGCCCGGCAATCATCCGCAGGGTCGTGGTCTTGCCGCAGCCCGAAGGCCCCAGCAACGTCACCAGCGACCCGGCTGCCACCTCCAGATCAATGTTATCCACCGCCACGACATCGCGGCCGTAAACCTTCGTGACATTGCGAAAACTGACCGAGGCCGCCTTGGCGTTGATCTTGACCATGTTAATGCCCCCCAGAATGTGAACTGCGCCGCCCGATTTTCGTGCGGCCAACCGCCAGTTGCAGCATCCCAACCGCAAACAGCATCACGAAAATCAGCGCCGTCGAATAGGCAATCGCCAGACCGTAATCGTTGTTTTCCACCCGCCCGATGATATAGCTGGTCGCCATGTCATAGCGCGCCGACACAAGGAAGATCACCGCCGAAATCGCCGTCATCGCCCGCACGAAGCTGTAAACCAGCGCCGCCAGAATGGCAGGCCGCAGCAAGGGCAGGATGACCAGCCGGAAGGTCTGCCAAGAATTCGCCCCCAGGGTCAGCGACGATTCATCCAGCGATTTGTCCAGCTGGCTCATGGACGCGATGCCTGCACGCACGCCCACCGGCATGTTGCGGAACACAAAGCTGACCACCAGAATGATACCGGTGCCCGTAATCTCAATCGGGGGGACGTTGAAAGCCAGAATATAGGCGACCCCGATCACGGTGCCGGGAATGGCAAAGGACAGCATGGTGCCAAACTCGAACGACTTTTTGCCCGCGAAATTCTGCCGCGTCAGCAGATAAGCGGTAATCAGCCCCACCGCCGCCGTAAACGGTGCCGCGATGGTGGCGATCATGATCGTCGTCCAGAAACTATCCCAGGCCGACCCGGTCCAGCGCAAGCCATTGTCGCCCCAACTCAGCGCGAAGGCGGTTTTGTAATGCGTCAGCGTCAGGCTGTTATCCACGCCCCAAAGCTGCACGAAAGACCCGTAAACGATGTAGACATAGACCGCGATCGTAAACAGCCCCCACAGCCCCGCGATCACATAGACCGGCAGCGCCAAGCCCAGCGGCATCTGCGGATGCACCCCCGCATCGCCTTTGCCCGTCACCGTGGTATAGCTTTTCTTGCCCAGCCAGAACCGCTGCAAATAAAACGCACCCAGCGTGAACCCCAGCAGGATCATCGCCAGAATGGCCGCACGGCTTTGGTCATATTGCGCGCCGACAATGGCAAAGAAAATCTCGGTGCTCAGCACATCGAAATTGCCACCCAGCACCAAGGGGTTGCCGAAATCGGCCATGCTTTCGATGAAGCCCAGCAGGAACGCATTTGCCAGACCGGGCCGCATCAGGGGCAAGGACACGGTGCGAAAGGTCTGCCAACGGTTCGCCCGCAGGGTTTGCGCGGCTTCCTCCATGCTGGGGGAAACGCCTTCGACCACACCGATCAGCACCAGAAAGGCAATCGGGGTAAAGGCCAGAACCTGCGCAATCAGAACCCCCGGCAGCCCATAAAGCCAGCGCGTCGGCTGCATGCCGAACACCTCGGCCACCCATTGCGTCACGGTGCCCGACAGCCCGAACAGCAAGATCAGCGCAAGCCCGATCACGAAAGGCGGGGTGATGATGGGCAGCACCGTCAACGCCCGCAGGCTTTGCTTGAACCGAAAGCCGGAGCGGGTCAGCACCAGCGCGAAAATCAGCCCCAGAACCGTTGTCAGCACTCCGACCAGCACAGCAAGGAACAGCGAATTCCACGCCGCACCGCAGCTTGTGCCGCTAAAGCACCCAAGGCCCCAGATGCGCCGATCCACGAATTTGCCGAAAAACTCGATAATCGAATAGCCGCCATCATCCGACACAAAGGCTGCACCCAGCATCTTGACGATGGGGAAAAATACAAAGATCGACACAACCGCGATCACACCGCCAATCGCCGCCGTCACAAACACATCGCCATTCACCGCACCGCGCGCCGCGATGCCTTGGGTGAACAGAAACAGAAAAGACGAGGCCACGATCAGCGCGCCGTAACCCATGCCGAACTGCCGGTCGCCCAATTCACCGAACAGCGCCGTCATCCAGGCATAGTTATAGCCGCGCAACCCAATGCCCAAGCCTTGCGCGATCATCCACGCAAAGCCAAAGCCGCCCGCGATTATCAGCACCTTGCCATAAAGCGGGTCCGTCTTGCGCCTGCGCATCACGACCAAAGGTGCCAGCAACGCCAGCAGCATCGGGGCCAGCCACAGCTTTTTTCCCTGCGCAATGAGCGCCGCCGCAGGGGCATAGTCGGAATGCAGGGGATAGCCGTCAAACAGCCATTCAAAGGTGTAAAAATCCTCCACCCCATACCAGGGGAGGAGGACATACCCGACCCACCCGGCAATGATCCAGAACATCAAAACCGGGTGGCGGGTGCTTTCACTTGTGGCAATGCGCACAGGGCTTACTGCGGCAACGTAGAGACTTCATTGTCCCACTTTTCCAGCAGGCGCTTGCGCTCATCCGAGGAACCGTAAAGCTTGAAATCATAGTCGATCAGCTTGATCAGATCCATGTTCGGTGCCTTGTCGGACGAGGTTGCAGCCTTGTTCGAGGCCACCTGAAACGCGTTGACCTGCAACGCAAGGTTCTGCGCCTCGGCGCTCAGCGCCCAGTCATAGAACTGCTTGGCCTCATCCATGTTGCGCGCGCCTTTGATGATCGACATCGACCCGATTTCATAGCCGGTGCCTTCGCATGGCGCCACGGTCACAACCGGAAAGCCCGCAACGGTTTGCGCCACTGAATCATGCATGAACACAATGCCGACGGTGGTTTCGCCCGTGCCCGCTGCCTTGATCGGGGCAGAGCCGGATTTGGTGTATTGGTTGATATTGGCATGCAGGCGCTTCATGTAGTCAAAGCCCTTTTCTTCGCCAAACAACTGCACCATCGTCGCCAGCGTGGTATAGGCGGTGCCCGACGAATTCGGGTTTGCCATCTGCACATGGCCCTTGAATTCCGGCTTGGTCAGGTCTTCCCAGCAGGTAGGCGCGGGCAGGTTGTTATCGGCCAAAAGCTTGGTGTTATAGCCAAAGCCCAGCGCGCCGGAATAAATGCCAATGGTCTTGTCACCTGCCGAAGTGGCCTGCTTGATCGCCCAGTCGTGCAACTGGTCGCGCATCGCGGAAACATAGGGTTCCGTCAGGTCCTCCTCGGCGGCTTGCAGATGGGGATCACCGGTGCCGCCCCACCACACATCGCCCTTCGGGTTCACTTCTTCGGCCTTGATCTGGGCAAATGTCTCACCCGAGGATTTGCGGGTCATATCCACATCAATGCCCGTCGCCTCTTCAAAGCTGCGCGCCATCAACTGGCACCAATCTTCCTGCGCCGAGCAATAGAGGTTCAACTTGCCAGCCGCCATCGCGCTGGTGGCCGACAGACCCGTGGCCAATGCCAATACGGACGCGGCGAGTGTGTAGTTACGCATGATTCCCTCCCTGGACATCTCATTATGTATGTTCTTATGACGCAAGGTTGCATCGCTCTGCCCAAGCATGCAACTGATTTTGTGAAACCCTGATGACAGAGCGGGCAGCCGGGCCGCTTTTTTCCGCGCTGCCCGGTGCAGGGTTTCGGCGCGCGCCACAAGGCGGTGCAACAGCGTTGACAGCCGGCAACCTTCAACAGCACAGTGAAGCAGCGTAGCCCCCATGCGCCCTGTTTGGCGACCAAAACCGCGAGACACCTGATGACAGATTTCATCCGCCCCAGCGATTTGAAGGATGCCTTGGCGCAGCTGGGCGGTGGCGCATGGCGGCTGTTGGCAGGCGGCACGGATATCTATCCCGCCACCCAGAACGCCACGCTTTCGGGCGATGTGATGGACCTCACGGCCATTCCGGCGCTGCGCGGCATCACCCAAACAGATCACGGCTTGCGGATCGGGGCCTGCACCACTTGGGCCGAAATTGCCCGCGCGCCCCTGCCCCCCGCGCTACGCGCCTTGCAACAGGCCGCAGCCGAGGTGGGTGGCAGGCAAATCCAGAACGCAGGCACGCTTGGCGGCAATCTCTGCAACGCCTCGCCCGCTGCCGATGGGGTGCCGCCCTTGCTGGCCGTGGACGCGCAGGTGGAACTGATCAGCGCATCGGGCAGCCGCAGCCTGCCACTGGCCGACTTCCTGATCGGCCCGCGCAAAACCGCCCTGCGCCGGGCCGAGGTGCTGGCCGCAATCCTGATCCCAAAGCCCGGCTTGGAAGGGGCCTCGCATTTCCTGAAACTCGGTGCGCGGGCCTATCTGGTGATTTCCATCGCCATGGTGGCCGTGCGCCTGACCGCCGCAAAAGGCCAGATCACCAGTGCCGCGCTGGCCGTCGGGGCCTGTTCGGCCACCGCCCAGCGCCTTCCCGCCGCCGAAGCCGCGTTGATCGGCCTGCCGCTTGACCAAGCCGCAAGCGCCCTTGATGCGGCCAAGGTGGCAAGCGCCCTTTCCCCCTTGGATGACCTGCGCGCCACCGCCGCCTATCGCCACAGCGCCGCCGCCGAATTGCTGCGCCGCGCCATCGCCCAAACCTGCAAAGGGCTGACATGAAACTCCGGTTCTCGCTGAACGGCCAAGCTGCCGAATTTGATGCACCCCCCAGCCTGCGCCTCTCAGACCTCTTGCGCGAAAAGGCGGGGCTGCGCGGCACCAAGGTCGGTTGTGATGCAGGCGATTGCGGGGCCTGCACCGTGCTGGTGGATGGGGCCGCCGTCTGCGCCTGCCTTATGCCCGCCGCCCGCGTGCAAGGCACATCCGTCGAAACGGTCGAGGCACAGACCGACACACTCACCCGCCTGCGCGCCGCCTTTCACCGCCACGGCGCGGCCCAATGCGGCATCTGCACCCCCGGCATGTTGATGGCGGCCTCTGCCCTCTTGGCCGAAACCCCGCAACCCACGCCGCAGCAAGCCCGCGCGGCGCTGGGCGGGGTGCTTTGCCGCTGCACCGGCTATACCAAGATCATCGAGGCGATCTGCGATACCAACCCCGCCCCCGACAGCCCCGCCCCAAAGGCAGGCAAGGCCGTGGGTGCCGCCGCCCCCCGGCTGGATGGCGCGGCCAAGGTTGCAGGCGATATCTTTGGCGCGGACCTGTGGCAAGGCGGCGGGCTTGTGGTGCGGGCCATCCGCTCCCCCCATCCATCCGCCCGCTTCACCTTTGGCGATACCGACGCTTGGGCAAAGACCCATGGCGCGCAGGTCTTTACCGCAGCCGATATCCCCGGCCTCAACCGCTTTGGGGCCATTCCCCCCTTTGCCGACCAACCCGCCCTTGCCGAATCCCGGACCCGCCTGCGCGGCGAGGCTGTCGCCCTCGTCGCCCATGAAGACGGCAGCGACCCACCCGATCTGACCAGCTTTCCGATCACATGGCAGCCGCTGCCCGCCCTCACCTCCCCCCGCGAGGCGATGGCAACGGGCGCCCCGCAACTGCACGAAACCCGCCCCGGCAACACGCTGATCAAAGGCAGGGTGCAGCGCGGCGATGTGGCAACAGCTCTTGCAACCTCTGCCCATGTCGCCAGTGCCAGCATCGAAACCGCCTTCGTCGAACATGCCTATATCGAACCCGAAGCAGGGGCTGCATGGATGGATGGCGATGTGCTTGTCATCCGCGCCTGCACCCAAGCCCCGATCATGGACCGCGATGAAACCGCCACCGTCCTCGGCCTGCCCCATGACCGCCTGCGCATCATCCCTTCGGCGGTGGGCGGCGGTTTTGGCTCCAAACTTGATGTGTCCTTGCAACCCTTAATCGGCTTGGTCACGCTGAAAACCGGCCGCCCCTGCCGCATGACCTATACCCGCGCTGAAAGCATGGCCTCCACCACCAAACGCCACCCAGCACAGATGACAGGCCGCATCGGCTGCGACGCCGAAGGCCGGATCACGGGGCTGGAGTTTGATGGCATCTTCGACACCGGGGCCTATGCCAGCTGGGGCCCCACCGTTGCCAACCGCGTGCCGGTCCACGCCTCCGGCCCCTATTTCACCCCGCATTACCGGGCAGAAGCGCATGCCGTCCACACCAACAACCCGATCTCAGGGGCGTTTCGTGGCTTTGGCGTGCCACAGGCGGCGATCTGGCAGGAAACCATCTATGACAGGCTCGCCGATCAGGCAGGCATCGACCGGTTGGAATTTCGCCTCCTCAACGCCCTGCGCAACGGCCAAACCAGCGTCACCGGGCAACAGATGCAAGCCGCCGGCATTGCCGAATGCCTCACCGCGCTGCGCCCGCACTGGCAACGCGCCCTTGCCACGGCCCAACGGACAGCAGGTCGCGGGGTCGGCATCGCCTCCTGCTGGTATGGCTGCGGCAATACCGGCCTGCCCAACCCTTCCACCATACGGCTGGGCCTGACCCCACAAGGGGCATTGATGTTGCACCAAGGGGCCACCGATATCGGCCAAGGCGCCAACACCGTCATCACGCAAATCGCCGCCGATGCGCTGGGCCTGCCTTTGGCACAGTTCCAACTTGTTGGCCCCGATACCTTCCTCACCCCCGATGGCGGCAAAACCTCGGCCAGCCGTCAAACCTATGTCACCGGCCGCGCCGCCCAAGCTGCAGGCAGCGCCCTGCGCGCCGATATCCTGCGCCGCCTGAACATGGGCGACGGTGCAGAACTGGCGCTTGCCGGCAGCACACTTACCGCAAGCGAAGGCACCCAAACCGCCTCGCTGTCACTGGCCACACTGCCCGCCAACCCGCATGGCTATGCCCTGATGGCCGAAGAAACCTATGACCCGCCCACAACCGGCCTCGATGAAAACGGCCAAGGCACGCCCTACGCCGTCTACGGCTTTGGCGCGCAACTGGTGGAACTGGATGTCGACGCCACACTCGGCACCGTTAAACTGATCAAGATCACCGCCGCGCATGACCTTGGCCGCACAATCAACCCCCTGCTCGCCACCGGCCAGATCGAAGGCGGCATCGCCCAAGGCATCGGCCTTGCCCTGATGGAAGAATACCTCCCCGGACGCACCGAAAACCTGCATGACTATCTGATCCCCACCACAGGCGATGTGCCGGACATCGAAAGCCTGCTGATCGAGGTTCCCGATGATCACGGCCCTTACGGTGCCAAAGGCTTGGGCGAACACGTCCTCATCCCCACCGCCCCCGCCATTCTCAACGCGATACGCCACGCCACGGGGGCCGAAATCACCCGCCTCCCCGCGCTGCCCCATCGCATCCTTGCCGCAATAGAAAAGGCCAAAACATGACCCCCGCTTTCATCTATTCAAAAATATCCTCAGGGGGTGAGGCCAAAGGCCGAGGGGGCAGAATGCCCCCTTCCCCGCAACCGGACCCGCACGCACCATGACCACCCCCGAAAAAATCCGATGCGATGCCTGCCCGGTGATGTGCTATATCGCACCGGGACAAACCGGGGCCTGCGACCGCTACGCCAATGACGCAGGCCGCATCATCCGCACCGATCCCGTCGTTCTGCTCTCGAAAACCCTGACCGAGGGCGGGCGCATTGTCCTCTTCGCCGCCCGCGACTGGCAGGCAGAGCCGTTCCCCAGCGACACGCGTGTCACCGGCATCGGCTCTGGCACCACCTACCCCGATTACAAACCCGCCCCTTTCATCATCGCCTCTGAAATCGACGGGGCGGACATGGTGACTGTCGTCACCGAGGCCATCTTTTCCTATTGCGGCGTCAAGGTGAAGATTGACACCGACCGCTTTCTCGGCCCCGAAGGCGCCACCGTCCGCGCAGGCAGTGAGGCGGTCGGCCATGTCACCACCGCCGAATATGGCAGCCAGATGCTCTCGCTCGGCGGGGTGCACCACCTGACCGGGGGCGAGAAAGCCGAAGGCCGCGTCACCTGTGCCACCCTTCTGGCCCTGTGCAACGGCGAAGCGGTGGAACTGACGATCGACCAAGGCAGCACCGTCACCGTGCAGGCAGGTCACGCGCCAATCGTCGATGGCCGCCCGGAAAACCGGATGCGGGTGGGCTGCGGCTCTGCCACCATCGGCATGTTCGCCGACCAATGGCGGGGGCTGGTGGATGAGGTGGTCGTGGTCGATGACCATATCACTGGCGTTGTCTCGGAACATCAGGCCGGCAAAGTGCTGGGCTGGGAAGACACCGGAATCAAGATCCTTGGTCGCCGCTCTACCCCCGGCCGCTATTTCCGCGTGTCCGAACCGGGGCTTGGCTGGGGCGGCACCACGATCCGCGACCCGCTGGATATCCTTGGCCCCTGGAACCCCAAGAAAGGCGCACGGGCGGGCTTGCGGCTGCTTATGGTGTCCACCACAGGCGAAGAATTCGCTTATTACGAGCTGGATGATGCCCTGACCCCGCAGCCCAAACCGATCCCCGAGGCGCTGCTGCCTTCGGTCAAACTGATTGATGAAAACTGCGAACCCTCGCTCTGCACGGTGTTGTTCATGGGCGGGGCGGGTGGCTCTCTTCGAGCAGGTGTCACGCAAAACCCGGTGCGGCTGACGCGGTCGGTGCAGGCCCGGACCACCCGGCTGACCGCAGGCGGGGCGGAATGTTATGTCTGGCCGGGTGGCGGCATCACCTTCATGGTCGATGTCACCAAACTGCCGCCGGGGGCCTTTGGCTATGTGCCCACCCCCGCGCTGGTGGCGCCGCTGGAATTCACCTTGCCGCGCACGGACTATCTGGCCATGGGCGGGCATGCGGCGGCGATCAAATCCCTACCCGAGATGCTAGCGCAGGGTGGGGAATACCCGACAGGGGTTCGGCTTATACCTCAGAAGGCACCGCTGAAATGAGGCCGGGGGACTGTAGGTATTTTTGCCAAGATGAAATCAGCGGCCGGGGTTTTGGGCCCACAGCAGTAGGGGCCGCGTGATGCAGGTGGCGCGGCTGTCCGGCGGGCGGATACATTTGCACCATGGGCCGATTGACCTGATTGTCTGGGCCGAAGGCGCGGATGCCGATCAGGCGATGCGCCAAGCAGAGGCCCGGTTTGACGGGCTGTTGGCACGACTGGCGGCAGAGCTGCCCCAGTTGCGCAGCCCGCACCCGCAGACGTTCACCGACCCGATTGCGCAGGCGATGGCGGCGGCGGTCGCCCCGTTTCGCCCCGATTTCATCACACCGATGGCAGCGGTGGCGGGGGCGGTGGCCGATGCAGTGCTGGCCGCGATGTGCCACGGCACCGCGCTGAACCGGGCCTATGTGAACAATGGCGGCGATATCGCGCTGCATCTGGCCCCCGGCCACAGCCTGACGGCGGCCATGGCAGGCGGCGGGCGCGTTGTGCTGCGGCATGGTGAGGGCATTGGCGGCATCGCCACATCCGGGCGCGGCGGGCGCAGCTTTTCCTTCGGGATTGCCGATGCCGTGACCGTGCTTGCCCGGACGGCAGCCATGGCCGATGCCGCCGCCACCATGATTGCCAATGCGGTGGATCTGCCCGGCCATCCCGCGATCACGCGCCAGCCCGCGCGCCAGTTGCAAGCCGACAGCGACCTGTGTGACCGCCTTGTCACCACCGCCCTTGGCCCCCTGACCCCAGCCGAGGTGGCACAGGCCCTGACCGCGGGCGAGACCTGCGCACGGGCCTATGCGGCACATGGCCTGCTTGCGGGGGCGGGGCTTTTCCTGCACTCTGCATCCCGAACCATTGGCTATCTCGGCCTTGAAAAGGAGCCTGCCTTTGCCTGATTTCACCCTGCGCAAACTTCAGATCATTCTGGACGAAACCCATCACGAAGGCGGCCCGCGCGCGGACGTGCCACGCAGCCGGGGCGCCATTGTGGCCGTGGTCACCAACCCTTTCGCGGGCCGCTATGAACCCGATCTGCAACCCGCGATGGAGGATCTCAAACCCCTTGGGCTGATGCTGACCGACCGGCTGATCGCGGCCATGGGCGGGCGCGACGGGATCGACGGTTACGGCAAAGGCGCCATCGTCGGCAGCCGGGGCGAGGTGGAACACGGCGCGCTGTGGCACATGCCCGGCGGCTATGCCATGCGCGAACGCCTTGGCACCAGCCGCGCGATTGTGCCATCCGCGATGAAAGTGGCCAGCATGGGTGCCAGCCTTGACGTGCCGCTGGGTCATATCAACGCCGCCTATGTGCGCGGCCATTTCGATGCCTTTACCGTATCCGTCACCGATGCCCCGCGCGAGGATGAGATTGCCTTCATCCTGTGCATGGCCCGCGGCGCGCGGGTACATTCGCGCATGGGCGGGCTGGAACTGGCCGATGTAAAGGGCGAGGACGGCCTGCGCTGATGCGGCGCGCGGCGGCCATATCGCTGCTTTGGCCGGGGGCGGCACTGGCCTGCGCGCTACCCCCTTCCATCATCATGACCCTGCCAACCGGCTATTACATGGCGGGGGCGGCGGCCACCGTGGCGGTGACCGGGCTGTTGGCTGCAAGCCCCAACCTGCTGCCCCGGATGGAGGCGCGGGTGCTGCTGCGCCGCCGCGTGCTGATCCCCGTGATGGCCAGCAGCTATGCCGCTTGGGTCTTGTTCCTTGCACTGGTCCTGATCGGCTTTATCGGCGCGCGCGACCCGATGCACAACTTGCTGACACTGACCATCTGGACCGTGGTATGGGTGGCCCTGCCGATGGGTTGCATGATCTTTGGCAACCTGTGGCGCGCGGTAAACCCATGGACAGCCCCGATCCGCCTGACCCGGCAATTGCTGGGCCGCAGCACCGGCATCGGCCTTGCCCGCCTTGGGCATTGGCCCGCCGTGCTGGGCCTGTTCGGCTTCTTCTGGTTCTACATCGTCTCCATGTCACCTGACGATCCGCAAACCCTTGCCACCGCCGCGCTGAGTTATTGGGCCGTGGTCTTTGCCCTTGGCGTCTTGGAAGGCGAGGATTGGCTGGAACAGGGAGAGTTTCTGACCGTCTATTTCGGCTTTCTGGCCAAAATCGCCCCCTTCTGGCTGGAACGAGATAGCACGCGCGCCACCGTGAAATACGGCTGGCCGGGAACGCAAGTGCTGCATATGCCGCCGCTGTCGCCCTCGGCCATTGCCTTTGTCACCTTGTCGCTGGCCGGGCTGACCTTTGACGGGCTGCGAGAGACGTTCTGGTATATGGGCCTGATCGGGGAAAACCCGTTGGAGTTTACCGGGCGCTCTGCCGTGATCGGGGTGAACAGTCTTGGCTTGCTCGTGACTTGGGCGCTGACGGCCACAACCATTCTGGCCGCGCTGCGCCTTGGTCCCTTGCTGCAATCGCGCCCCGTGCTCGCCTTTGCGGGCGGGGCTGTGCCCTCTGAAAAACGCCCCAACCTTATGCCCGTCATGCTGTCGTTTCTGGCGATTTCGGCGGGCTATCACGCCGCGCATTACCTGACGACGCTGCTGACCGCCGGGCAATACACGCTGGCCGCGCTGAATGACCCGCTGTTTCGCGGTGATGATTTTCTGGGCCTGCCCCCGTTTTATGTGTCGATGGGATTTTTGACAGATCGCTGGGCCATGACGCTGGTGTGGAACACGCAATTCACCCTTATCCTTGGCGCACATATCCTTGCGGTGATCCTTGCGCTACGGCTGTCGCCCGAAGGGGTGCAGGCCCGCGCGCATTTCCCCCTGACGGCGCTGATGGTGGCCTATACGGTGCTGGGGCTTTGGCTGCTGGCCTCGCCCGGTGGCTAAAGCAATAGACAAGCCGCTTGCATCGGTTCATTCTTGGCCCAAGGCCAAAGCGACAAAAAGGCCAGCCACAACAGACAGAGGATTGTGACATGACGAAACTGATCGGAATCACCCCCTCCCGCCGCAGCTTGCTGAAGGGGATGGCGGCCACCGCTTCGGCCCTGGCACTGCCCGGATTTGTGCAGGCGCAATCTTCTGCGCCCATCAAGCTGGGGTTTCAGTTGCACCGCACAGGGATCGGCGCTGCTTATGGCCGCTGGTATGAACGCACCACCCAAGCTGCGCTGAAAGTGCTGAACGACCAAGGCGGCATCAATGGCCGCCCGGTGGAAGTGGTGTTCGAGGATGATGGCACCGACCCGAAGCGCGGCGCGGAAGTGGTGGAAAAGCTGGCCTCGCAAGCAGGTTGTGACGCGATCTTCGGGCCGCTGTTCAGCCATGTCGTCATCGGCTCTGCCCCCCGCGCGGGAGAGTTGAAAGTGCCTTATCTGGTTTGCTCTGAAGGGTATCATGTGGCCAGTGGCAAGCTGAACCGCTGGACCATGCAGCCCGGCATTACCGATGTGCGGGCGCAGGTTTCGTCCATGGCGCCATGGGTCGCCAATAATCTGGGCAAGAAGGTAACGATGGTGTTCCCCGATTATGCCTTTGGCCATGATCACCGTGACTTTTTCACCGCCGCGATTGCCGCGCAGGGCGGCGAGGTGATCAAGCATATCGCCGTGCCGCCGACCGAAACCAGCTTTACCCGCTATCTGCCGCAAATCCCGCGTGACACAGAGGTTCTGTATCACGTCATGGTCGGCCCTGCTGTGCTGACCTTTGTGAAGGAATTGGGCGAGTTTTACGGCAGCGGCGCGCGGCCCGAAATCTTTGGCTTCATCGACAGCCTAGAGGCGGTCGATACCGCCGCCCCCGGCCTGGAATTTCTGGAAGGCACCCATTTCTGGGAAGGCCATTGCCGGGTGAAACAAGCCGACGCGTCCGAGCATGAAACCTTTTACCGCGCGGCGGTGGGCGTGGATGACAATGGCGCCTCGGTTTCGGATGCCAAGGATGTGTCGACCTATGCGCATATGTTTTCAACATGGGAAACGCTGTTCCTGATCAAGGCCGGGATGGAAGCGGCAGGCTATCAGGGCAGTGCCGACCGCCAGAAGCTGATCGAGGCATTGGAGGCAATGACCGAGCTGCCGGAAAGCCAAGCGCATCCGCAAGGGTCCAAGATCTTTAACGGCAAGCTGCATCAGGTGTTCGGGCGTCAGAACATCTCCAAGGTGGAAGGCGGAAAGCTGGTGCGGGTGCATCAGACCACCATCGACGAGACGATGTATGAAAGCGATGTGGATTATACCGCGATGTCGTTTTGATGGGGCAAGGAGGGAGGGGGCGCTGCCCCCTCGCCGCGATGCGGCTCACCCCCGAGGTATTTGGACCAAGATGAAAGACTGGCACGACTGAATGGATTTCGGCCCCTATCTTTTGCTGGCGCTGATGGAAGGCACCGTGATGGCGGCTGTTCTGGCGCTGACGGCGGTGGGGCTGTCGCTGGTCTTTGGTGTGATGCGCGTGGTGAATGTGGCGCATGGCGAGTTTTTCATGCTGGGCGCGGTGGTGGCGTGGTTTGTCACCCATTACATGCCCGGCCCGCCTGCCCTTGCCTTTGCCGCGGCTTTGGTCATTTGCCCGTTGGTCGTGGGCGGCATTGCGGCGCTTTCGGATACGCTGATCCTGAAGCGGTTGAATTATGACCCGGAGGCGACAATCGTTGCCACCATCGGGCTGTCTTATATCTTTCAGCAAGCCGCGCTGACGTTTTATGGCCCCGACGCGCGCCCGGTAGAGGCACCGTTCAACCTGCGGCTGCAACTGCCATGGTTCGGCTATTCCGGCTATAAGATCGCGGTTGTCCTTGCGGCGATGCTGCTGTTGCTGGCGGTCTGGCTGTTGATGACGCGGACACGGGCCGGGTTGATCATGCGGGCCACGCAGCTTGACCGCAACACCGCGCGGGCGTTTGGCATCAATGTCGACAAGGTTTATGCGGGTGTTTTCGCGCTGGGCGCGGGGCTGGCGGCGGTTGCGGCGGTGCTGATCGTGCCGATCCAGCAGGCGCATTACCTGATGGGGCATGACCCGCTGCTGCTGTCCTTTATCGTGGTGATCATCGGCGGATTGGGCAGCTTGCGCGGCACCTTGCTGGCCGCCGTGATCATCGGCCTGTCGGATGGCGTGATCTCGGTGTTCTTTTCGCCAACGCTGGCAAAGATATTGGCAACCCTGCTGGTGGCCATGGTGCTGGTGTTTCGCCCGCAAGGCCTGTTCGGGGCAAAACCATGACGCGCGCCATCGCCCTTCATCTTGCGGTTCTGGCGCTGCTTTTCGCCGCGCAATTCATCCTGCCCCCCTATCACCACACCAATATCGCCCGGATCATGGTGCTGGCTGTCTTCGCCATGGGCTATAACATCGCCTTTGGCTACACTGGCCTGCTCTCGCTCGGTCACGCGCTGTTCTTCGCCACTGGCCTTTATGCCACCGGGCTGGGAATAGAGCTGTGGGGCCTGCCCGCAGCGCCTGCCCTTGTGCTGGGCCTGCTGGCCGGAGGTGCGATTGCAGCGGCCACCGGCGTTCTGGCCCTGCGCACCGGTGGCGTCAGCTTCATGATCGTCACACTGATGTTCGCGCAAGCGGGCTATCTGACCATTCTGTATTTCGGCAGCTATACGCGCGGCGATGAAGGCTTTGTCATCGCCCGCGCCGCCCGCAGCCTTGGCCCGCTGGACCTGTCAAGCGATACGCCCCGCTATTTCGCGGCACTCATCCTGTTCGCCCTGGGCCTGCTGGCCAATCTTGCGCTCGTCCGCTCGCGGCTTGGTCGCGCCATGGTCGCCATGCGCGAGAATGAGGAACGCTCGCGCATGCTGGGCTATAACCCGTTCAAGGTAAAGCTGACAGCGCTGGTCATCTCCGGGCTTTATGCAGGGGCGGCAGGGGCGGCCTATGGCGTGCTGTTTGGCTATGTCGGGGCCAGCTTTGCCGCGATACAATATTCCATCATGCCGCTGCTATATGTGCTGCTGGGGGGCGCGGGCACCACGCTCGGCCCGTTTCTGGGCGCGCTCTTGATGTTCTATCTGATTGATCTGTCCTCGGGCGTCACAACCGCGCATCTGTTTGTCGTGGGGGCGGCGCTTCTGGTGCTTGTGCTGTTTGCGCCCAAGGGCATTCTGGGCTGGCTGCGCGACAGGGGGGCAAAATGGCTGCCATAATCCTGTCTGCCCGCGGGCTCAGCAAACATTACGACGGTATCAAAGCGGTGGAGGCTGTGGATTTCGACCTGCAGGCCGGGCAAATCCACGCCCTGATCGGCCCCAATGGCGCAGGCAAGACCACCTTTGTCAGCCTGCTGTCAGGCCGCATCCCGCCCAGCGCAGGCCGGATCACCTTTGACGGGGCCGATATCACCAAGCTTCCCGCACATGAACGGGTCGCGCGCGGCATCGCCTATACATTCCAGATCACCTCAATCTACGCCAATCTGCCGGTGTTTGATAACGTGGCACTGGCGATCCAACGCAAAGGCAGCCGCACCCTGCGCGCCGATACCATGGCCGCCCTTGCCCGCGTCGGGCTGGACCCGATGGCCGACCAGATCGCAGGCACTCTGGCCTACGGCCACCAACGCCTGCTGGAAATCGCGATGGGCCTGTCGATGGATCCGAAACTCCTGATACTTGATGAACCGACCCAAGGCCTCGCGAATGCCGAGATTGACGCCTTCAACACCCTGATCCGCGCGGTCACGCCAAAAACCACCGTGCTGCTGATCGAACATAACATGGATGTGGTCATGGACCTTGCCGACCAGATCACCGTGCTGAACTTTGGCGAAACACTTGCCACCGGCACCCCCGCCGAAATCCGGGCCAACCCGGCGGTGCAATCCGCCTATCTGGGGGGTTAGGGCCATGCTGGACCTGTCAGCCATCAACGCCGCCTATGGCAATGTGCAAGTGCTGCGGGGCCTGTCACTCACCGCCAAACCGGGCGAGGTAACCTGCGTCATGGGCCGCAACGGCGCAGGCAAAACCACCATGCTGCGCGCCATCATGGGGCAGGTTCCCGTCACGGCAGGCAGCATCACATTGAACGGCCAACCGCTCCACAGCCTGCCCGCGCATGAGGTGCCACGCCATGGCATCGGCTATGTGCCCCAAGGCCGCCGCCTGTTCGGTGAACTCACCGTCGCCCAGAATATTCAGATCGGGCTGATGACCCGGCAAAAGGGCGCAAAAACCCGCGATGCGGTGCTCTCACTGTTCCCACGCCTGCGCGAACGGCTCTCGCAACGCGCCTCCACCCTGTCGGGGGGCGAACAGCAAATGCTCGCCATCGCCCGCGCCCTCTGCCTTGAACCCAGCGTATTGCTCTTGGACGAACCGACCGAAGGGCTGCAACCCTCCATGATCACCCTCATCCGCGACACGCTGCTCACCCTGAAATCCACCGGCGTCGCCACAATCCTTGTCGAACAACGCGTCGATGCCGTGCTTTCCATGGCCGATCACATCGCCTTCGTCACCCATGGCACCGTGGCCGAAACCTTGCAAAACACAAACCTCAGCTCCGCCACCCCGCAATTCCAAAAATACGTTGGGGTCTGACAATGCCCCCCTCCCGCTTTCTTTTCGGCACAAATATCCGCGGAGGGGGTCCGGGGGAGGCAGCCAGCCTCCCCCGGCCTGCCCATATGCAGCAAGGTCCAAAACCATGACAAACCTCATCGCAGGCGCCGATGTCGGCGGCACCTTCACCGATCTTGTCATCCTCAACCCTGCCACGGGCGAAGTGCGGCTTGCCAAAACCCCCACCACGCTGGACCAAAAGGCCGGCGGGCAAGCCGCAGGCGTGCTGGCCGCCTTGGATCAGTCGCAAACCCCGCTGGACCAGATCGCGCTGATCGTCCACGGCACCACCACCACCACCAATGCCGTTCTGGAACGCAAGCTGGCCAAAACAGGGCTGATCACCACGCGCGGCTTTCGCGATGTGCTGGAGCTGGGCCGCCGCACCCGGCCCAACCCCTACGGCATGACGGGCCAGTTCACCCCCGTCATCCCCCGCGATCTGCGCCTGGAAGTGGCCGAGCGCATGGATGCCAAGGGTCGCATCCTGACCCCGCTGGATGAGGAGGAACTGCGCCAAAACGTCACTAAACTGGCGGAAATGGGCTGCGAATCCCTCGTGATTCACTTCCTGCACGCCTATGCCAACCCCGCCCACGAACGACGCGCCGCCGAAATCGCAGCCGACCTCTGGCCCAGTAGATATATCACCTGCGGCCACGCCCTCTTGTCCGAATCGCGAGAGTTTGAGCGGGGTGTGACCGCCGCCGTCAACGCTGCCGTCCAACCCCTGCTGGAACGCTACATCCAGTCCCTTGCCACGACCCTGCACGCCAAAGGCTACAAACACGACCTTCTCGTGATGAACGGCAACGGCGGCATGGTCCCCGCCGCGCAGGTCAGCGCCGAGGCGGTGAAAACCGTGATGTCCGGCCCCGCTTCGGGGGTCATGGCTGCCGTGGCCACAGGCCGCCGCGCGGGCATGCCCAACCTCATCACCTATGACATGGGCGGCACCTCGACCGATGTCGCCCTTATCAAGAACGCCCGCGCCCCGGTCTCCAACGAAATCGAGGTTGAATATGCCATGCCGATCCACGTTCCGATGGTCGATGTGCGCACCGTGGGCGCGGGTGGCGGCTCTATCGCGCAGGTGGATGCAGGGGGTATGCTGCGCGTTGGCCCGCAGTCCGCAGGCTCTTTCCCCGGCCCGATCTGCTATGGCAACGGTGGCACCGAGCCAACGATTTCCGACGCAAACCTGCTGCTTGGCCGCCTGCCTGCCAGCCGCTTCGGCGCGCATCAAGACCAGCTTTCCGCCATATTCGAGACGAAAATCGGCGCGCGCCTTGGCCTTTCGCCCGAAGCCGCCGCCGAAGCCGTCATCCGCATCGCCAACACCCATATGGCGGGTGCCATCCGCATGGTGTCGCTGTCGCTGGGGGCCGATCCGCGGGATTACGCGCTCTTTGCCTTTGGCGGCGCAGGGCCGCTGCATGCCACAGCGCTTGCCGCCGAGCTGGGCATCCCCCGCGTGCTGGTCCCGGCCCGCCCCGGCATGACCAACGCACTTGGCTGCGTGGTCGCCGATTTGCGGCACGATTCGGTGCGCACACTCAACCAACCGCTGGATACGGCGGATATCGCGCAGATCCACGCCATTCTGGCAGAACAGATCGACACCGGAACCGCCCGTATCAAGGCCGCAGGCATCGCGCTGACCGATATTCAGACAGAGCTTTCTGCCGATATGCAGTTCATCGGCCAAACCCACCTGCTGCGCGTGCCCCTGGCCAGCGCCACACCAACCCGCGCAGATCTGCAACAGCGGTTTGAAGCCGCCTATCACGCGCGCTTCCGCGTCAATCTGCCCACAATCCGCGCCAATCTGGTCAACCTCAACGTCTCGGTCATCGGGCAGCGCCCGGAAATGGACCTGTCGCGTCTGATTGATCCGGCAGGCCGCCATAGCACCGCCACGCCGCAATCCAGCCGTAAGGTCTGGTTCAACGGCTGGGTGGATACCCCCGTCTATTGGCGCGACCACCTGCCGCTGGACCTGCAACTGAACGGCCCCGCCATCATCGAACAGATGGATACCACAACCCTCGTTCATCCCGGCTGCACGGTCACATCCGACCCCGATGGAAACCTGATCATCACGGTGCCTCATGGCTAAAACAGTCTCTAACACTGCGAAAATCGACCCCATCACCCTCGCCGTGATCCAAGCTGGCCTGCAACAATGCTGCGATGAGATGGATCTGACCTTCAGCCGCGCCGCCTTTTCTCCGGTGATCGCCGAGGCGGATGACAGGTCCGATGGTATCTATTCCGCCACGGATGGCGCGCTGATCGCTCAAGGCGCGCGTGGGTTGCCGGTGTTTGTGGGCACCATGCAGTTTTCCACCCGCCATATCATTGAACGTATCGCCAGCGGCGAAACCTTGCCCCCCGAGGAAGGCGATATTTACATCGTCAACGATCCCTACCTTGGCGGCACGCATCTGATGGATGTGCGCTTTGCCATGCCGTTTTACCGGGACGGCGCGATTTACTGCTGGCTGTCCAATACCGGCCACTGGCCCGATACGGGCGGCGCGGTGCCGGGTGGCTTTTCCGCCTCGGCCACCGCTGCCGAACAGGAAGGCCTGCGCCTGCCCCCGGTCAAACTGTTCAAAAAGGGCCAGTTAGACCCTGAAATCTGGTACATCATCCGCTCCAACATCCGCGTTTCCGAACAACGCATCGGGGATGTGCAGGCCCAAGCCTCGGCGCTGCTGGTCGGCGCGGACCGGCTGACCGAACTTCTCAACCGTTACGGTGACGCCACGGTCAGCGCCGCCATTGCCGAAATCCGCAGCCTTGCCGCCGCGCAGATGCGGGCCAAAATCGGGCTGATCCCCGAAGGAAGCTACAGCGCCCGCGCCTTTATCGATTCCGATGGCGTGGTGAATGAACCCCTGACCATCGCGCTGACCGTCACCCGCCAAGGTGACCGGCTGACGTTTGATTTCACCGGCTCCTCCTTGCCCTGCGCCGGGCCGATGAATTCGGTGCGGGCAACCACGTTCTCCTCGGTCTACCTCGCGCTGCGCCACATTTTCCCCGATGTGCCGCTGTCTGCGGGCGCCTTTGAGCCCTTAGTGATTACGGGCCACGAGGGCACCTTCCTTGATGCCCATTACCCCCGCCCCGTCTCCGGCTGCGCCGCCGAGGTCAGCCAGCGCATCGCCGAGGCGGTCTTTGCCGCGCTGGTTCAGGCCCTGCCGAGCCATGTCACGGCCGCCCCCGCTGGCACCTCCGGCAATTTCGGCCTTGGCGGGCATGACCCGGAAAAGGGCCGCGATTTCGTGATGTATCAGATTTCGGGCGGCGGTTATGGCGGCAATAGCGACCATGATGGGTTGTCGAACGGCTGTTCCACCATCGGCATTTCCAAGGCCCCCCCGGTGGAGATCATGGAGCAAAACTTCCCCGTCCTTTACCACCGCTATGCCCTGCACGAAGGCTCGGGCGGGGCGGGCCAGCATCGCGGCGGCTTCGGGCTGGACTATGAGATAGAGCTGCTGCGCGGCCATGCCCGCGCCAGTTTCGTGATGGACCACGGGCGCACAGGCCCCTTGGGCGCGATGGGCGGCGCGGATGGCGCGATGAACCGGGTCGAGGTGACGCGCGGCGGCGAAACCTTCACCCCGCCGCATCTGTCCAAAGCGCAAGATATCGCCCTTGCCCCCGGTGATCGCGTCCGCGTCCGCACCCCCGGCGGCGGCGGCTATGGCAACCCCGCGCTGCGCGATCCGGCGCTTGTGGCCGAAGACATCCGCCTTGGCCGCTACTCGCCAGAGCAAGCCCGCGCCTTATTCAAAGGCGCGGCAGGCGGTTAATTTTTGGTGAATTTTTTGGATGAAATGTTTGTAAATCAATGTATTAGCAGACATTCCGTGCGCGATTCATCCGTGCTATGCTTTGCCACCCTTAAAGAACCGCCGAATCAGAATCCCCGTCCCGGTTTCCCAGATCAGCTTCAGATCAAAGCACAGCGACCAGTTCTTTTGATAAATCAGATCCAGCCGCGCCTTTTGCGGCACGCAGCGCTCTGAATAGACCCGGTCGGTTTCCTCGCGGCTGTGACAGGCCGCCAAAAGCTTTTCTTCCCGGTCATGAAAACGCAGGCTCGCCAACCCGGTGATCCCGGTCGGGCTTTTCAAAACCTGCCCATAAAGGTCAGGGAAGCGTTCCACATATTCCCGCAGCGGGGGGCGGGGGCCGACAAAGCTCATATCCCCTTTCAGCACGTTCCATAGCTGCGGCACCTCATCCATCCGGGCCCGCCGGATAAAGGCCCCCAGCGGGGTAATCCGCGCGGTCTTGTCGCCGCCCGAAACACCGCTGTCTTGCCCCGCCACCGTCATCGTCCGCAGCTTCCACAGATGAAACGGCTGCCCCACGCCTTTCATCCGCTCGGCAACGTAAAACAGCGGAAAACCTTCCTTGAAGATCATCACGATCAAAAGGATGGAAAACGGCAACACAAGGATCATCGAGAGGATCACAACCAACACCAGATCCAGCGCGCGTTTGCTTGGCTTCATCCCTGTATCTCCCGCCATTCGGCCACCATGTTTTCTGGCCGCCCGGCCCCGGCCGCCAACGGAACCAAAGCCTGCAAGCGGGCGGTTTCCAGTTCGACCTTCGGGATAACAGCCGGATTGGGCGGCGCGTAGGCCCAGCCAATCCCCGCCGCATCCAACAGCGCGCCCATCGACACCGCAGGCGCGGCGGCCACATTCAACACGGGGGGCAAATCCGCGCCCCGCGCCGCCCGTTCCGCAAGCCCGCCCAGCACCAAAGCCAGCGTTCGCGGCCCGATATAAGACCGCACAGGCCCGCCGTCCTGCCCCGGCACCGGATCAAGCTGCACGACCCTGTCCGCCCGCGCCTGACCCAGCAGCGCATCCAGCCCGGCGATATTCCCAATCCGCAGGATCGTCACGCCCAGCCCATGCGCGCGCTGCCAGTCCAGCACCGCGCGTTCCATCGCCAGCTTGGCCGCACCATAGGGGGCGGCTGGCTGGGGCTGGCTTTCCTCCGGCAAGGCGGTGCCCGCCGCACCATACACCGCCGCCGAGGAGGCCAGAAATACATGCCGCGCGCCACCCGCTTTTGCCGCCGCACAAGCCGCGAGCGCAAGATCGGTATTCTGCCCCATCTGCCCTGCCGTCCCCGGCACAACACCCGCCAGACACAGCACCACGCCCCCTGTCAGATCAACCGGACAAGGCTGCGCCAGAATATCCCAAGCGACATATCCGGCAGCAGGCCGCCGCGCCTGCCAGATCGGGCGCAGGCCCATCGGCGGCCTTGTGGCCCAACAGTGCCGCAACACCCGACCAATGCGCCCGGTCGCACCCATGACCAAAAGCGGGGCGATCATCGGCACCTACTCATTCCCCTCAAGCCGCACGCGAAGCTCTCGCAGCACGGGCATGAAGGCGCGCACCCGTTCGGCCCCTAGATCGGTCACAAATTCGGCGATCAAGGGGGCGACCGCCTGCACCGCCGCATCCCGCGCCGCACGGCCTGACGGGCTGATCGCGACAAACTTGCGGCGGGCATCATCCCAATCGGGGCGGATATGCACATGCCCGGCCCATTCCAGCTTGCTCAGCGTGTTCGTCATCGCCCCGCGTGTCACATGAAACGCACGGGCAAGCTGCGCCGGAGAGCGTTCATCATTCACCCGCGCCAGATGGTTCAGAACCGCGAAATGTGACAGTTCCATCCCTTTGGGCAGCACCTTGGAAATGCGGTTGCGGGCCAATTGATCGGCCATGAACAATTCGCCAAACAGGGTGACGGCAAGGTCTTCGGCGTTTTCCGTCATTCCGGCCCCGCAACGCTGCGATCATGGACAAGCGAGGGCACGCGCCCCCGCGCCTGTGCGACGCGGTCCAGATCAATCTCGGCGAAGGTGACGCCAACCTGAACGCCGCCATCGGCCAGAACCTCTCCCCATGGGGCGATGGCAAGGCTGTGGCCATAGGTGCGCCGCCCTTTCCCGCCCGAGGTTTCTGCGTGAAACCCGGTTTGCGCCGGAGCCAGAACGAAGCAGCCGGTTTCAATCGCGCGGGCGCGCAGCAGCACTTCCCAATGCGCCGCACCCGTGATGTGGTTGAAAGCGGCAGGCACCGTCAGGATTTGCGCGCCAGCCTGCGCCAGACGCCGGTAAAGATAGGCAAAGCGCACATCATAGCACACCGTCATCCCCACCGCGCCAAAGGGCGTTTTTGCCAGAACCGCCTGCGTGCCGGGGCGATACCCTTCGGATTCGCGGTAACGCTCGGTTTCCGATACATCCACGTCAAACATGTGGATCTTGTCATAGCGCGCGGCAATCTGGCCCTGTGGATCAATCAGAAAAGACCGGTTGGCAAAGCGGCCATCGGCATCATGGGTCAGCATCGCCAATGAACCGACCAGAACCCAAACACCGGCGCGTGCGGCTTCGGCCTGCAAGGCGGCAAGCGTGGGGTCATCCGCCTCATGGTGGAACACTGTGGCCTGATGCTTGCGGCTGGATGACAGGCCATTCGTGCATTCCGGCGTCAGGATAAACTGCGCCCCGCCTTCGGCTGCCACACGCACAAGGCGCAGGGTTTCCGGCAGATTGGCTGCCGGATCATCCGTCACGCAAAGCTGCACAAGACCCACGCGCATCGGCTAGTCTTTCAGCAGCGCGTCAAGTTTGCCCGCATGGTCAAGCGCATGCAGATCATCCGACCCGCCGACATGGGTTTCCCCGACAAAGATTTGCGGCACGGTGCGGCCACCCTTCGCGCGCTGCACCATCACCGCCCGCAACGACGGATCGCGCGAAACGTCATGTTCAACGAAAGCCACGCCTTTTTTCGACAACAGCCGTTTGGCAGCGTGGCAATAACCGCAAAGCGGCGAGGTATAGATTTCAACTTGCTTCATGTTCACAATCCCCATGGTCGCGATGACTATAGGGATTTAGGCGTCCTTCGCAACGCGCGCCAGAGCAAGAACCGAAACCTCTTTTGCGCCATCGGCAAGGCAAGCCTCGGTCGCTGCCGCGAAGGTTGCGCCCGAGGTCATCACATCATCCACCAGCAGCACATGCCGCCCCGCCAGCAGCGCACGGCGGCGGGGATGGGTGCGGATCGCGTCTTGCATGTTTTCAAACCGGCCAATGCGGTCGCGCCCTTCTTGGCTGTGGGTGTTGCGATGGCGTTGCAGCAGGTCAGGGCAATGCGGCAGCCCGGCCAGTTTGGCAAGCGAGGCGGACAGCAGCGCGGATTGGTTATAGCGGCGGCGCAGCAAGCGTAGCCAGTGCAAAGGCACCGGGGCCACCAGCATATCAGGCCGCAGAATGGGCCGCGCTGCCCGCAACAGCCATGCCCCGGCGGGTTTCGCCAGATCAAGCCTGTCGCCATGTTTCAGTTGCAGCACCATCTTGCGCCCGTTGTCCTTATAGAGCATCGCCGCGCGCCCTTGCGCCCAAGGCCGCGCCAAGGTCAGGCAATCATCGCAGTGCAAAGGTTTGCCGTGGTCTTCACCCGGCAAAGGTGTTCCACAGCCATCGCAGACCAGCCCTGCGATGAAGGGCGTTTCGCGCCAGCATTTGCCGCACAGCCCGAAATCGGACGTGACAAGCGTTTCGCAGCCCAAGCATTGCGGCGGGTAAACCAGTTGCAGCATGGCTTGCAATCCCATCCATCCCTCCTATTGTCCGGCACATGCAAATGCTGACCGACCCCCTTGCCCTTGCCCGCAACCGCGCCCGCGCGTTGGCCCAGCCATCGCCCGCCTTGTTTTTGCACGAAGACGTGCTGGACGAGGTTAAGGAGAGACTCACAGAGGTTAACAGGTCGTTTACGAGGGTTGCGATCGTCACAGGTTTTCCCGATCTGTGGCGCGCGGCCTTTCCGCAAGCCCAGATCGTGGCCGATAGCGATGTGCTGACGCTGGAACCCCAAGCACATGATCTGGTTATTCACGCGATGGCGCTGCACTGGGCCAATGACCCGGTGGGACAGTTGATTCAATGCCAACGCGCCTTGCAACCCGATGGGCTGTTCATCGCGGCACTGCTTGGCGGGCAAACCTTGCATGAATTGCGCGCCTGTCTGGCCGAGGCAGAGGCGGCGGTGACGGGCGGGCTGTCACCTCGGGTGCTGCCGATGGCCGAAATCCGCGATCTGGGCGGCCTGTTGCAACGCGCGGGCTTTGCCTTGCCCGTGGCCGATGGCTTTACCCGCAAGGCGCACTACCGCGACATGTTTCACCTGATGCAAGACCTGCGCGCGATGGGTGAAGGCAATGCGCTTGCCGCCCGCTTGCGCCGCCCCACGGCGCGCGCCGTCTTTGCGCAAGCGGCGCAAAGCTATGCCACCGCCTATCCCGCGCCGCAGGGCCGAATCACCGCCAGTTTTGAGACGATTTTCCTGACCGGCTGGGCCCCGCATGAAACCCAACAAAAGCCACTGCGCCCCGGATCGGCGGCCCAACGGCTTGCCGATGCGCTTGGCGCACCCGAGATTACGCTGCCTGCGACAAAGGGCGAAGGTTGACCCGACGCAAATAGGCGTTATTTGCCCACAACAAAGAAAAACAGGAGCAAAGCCATGCTGGATTCCAGATATAGCCAACCCGACATCCCCGCAGGCGAAGGGCGTCTGGCCCATGCTCCCGCAGATCACCCGCCGGTCAAGGCCCCCAAGATTGGTGTTCTGCTGGCAAACCTCGGGACGCCCGACAATTACGACTATTGGTCGATGCGGCGCTATCTGAACCAGTTTTTGTCGGACAAGCGGGTCGTCGATATTTCAGACTGGATCTGGCAGCCGCTGTTGCAGCTGGTGATTCTGACCAAACGGCCTTTTGCCTCGGGCGCGAATTACAAGCTGATCTGGAACCACGAAAAGAACGAAAGCCCGCTGCTGACCATCACAAAGGATCAGACCGCGGCGATTGCTGCCGCCTTGTCGCAAACCTATGGCGGTGAGGTGATCGTGGATTTCAGCATGCGCTACGGCAACCCCTCGACCGAATCCAAGGTCAAGGCGATGGTGGCAGCGGGCTGCGAAAAGATCCTGTTCTTCCCGCTTTATCCGCATTACGCGGGCGCCACATCTGCCACAGCGAATGATGCGTTCTTTGCGGCGCTGATGAAGGAAAAGCGTCAACCCGCCGTGCGCACGGTGCCAGAATATTTCGAACACCCTGCCTATATCGAGGCCTTGGCCCAATCGGTGGAGCGCGCCTATGCCAAGCTGGACCATACGCCCGATGTGCTGGTTGCCAGTTATCACGGCATGCCGATCCGCTATCTGATGGAGGGCGACCCCTATCATTGCCATTGCGCCAAAACCACGCGGCTTTTGCGGGAACGGCTGGGCTGGGACAAATCGGCGATTGATACCAGCTTCCAATCGGTCTTTGGCCGCGAAGAATGGTTGAAACCCTATACCGTGGAACATGTGGCGGAATTGGCCAAACAAGGCAAAAAACGCATCGCGGTCATCGCGCCTGCGTTTTCGGCCGATTGCATCGAAACGCTGGAAGAAATCAACGGTGAGATTCGCGAAGCCTTTGAGCACGCGGGCGGCGAAAGCTTTACCTATATTCCCTGCCTGAACGATGACGCCGCCCATATTGAGGCGCTGGTTCAGATTATCACCGAGAATCTGGTGGGTTGGGTGCGCTGACCTCTATCGCGTTCGCTCTGTTGCAACAGAGCGGGCGCGGCACTTGCCTTGCATCACACAAAGAAAAAGGACGGCAGGTTTAACCCCACCGTCCCCATTCGATGTAATCCTGAAAGGATTACTTCGCGGCAGCAGCTGCGATAACCAACAGCAGCAGCAGCGGAACAACGATGCCGCCAGCAGACGACGAAGTCGACGCTTCAACAACAGCCGGTTCCATTACCGGTTCAGCCATACCGCCAGCGAAAGCGGTGGATGCAGCAACGGTCAGAGCCGCTGCGAGTGCAAGTTTCTTCATAGTAACCTCCAGTTTTCGCGCGCCATCGAATTTTTTCAGAGGACGATAACGCGCACCCAAGACTATACCTCGTGGGTTTTTCTAATCAGCTTGCGGGAAAGATTGCAATCTGGCTCGTGAAAATATGGCACGCTCGTCGCAGGTTTCGTCAATTTAGCAACACTCTTGCCGGGTTAGGAGCGGGGGAGGCCAGATTCTCGGCGGAAATCTTGCGGTTGAGAAACAAAAAGGGGGGCCAAAAGCCCCCCTCTGCACCATGGCATCGCCAGATGATTCAAATCAGCAGAACCTGCGTGCCAACCTTTGTCAGCCCGAAAAGTTCTGCAATATGTTCATTATACAGGCCAACGCAGCCGTTCGAAGACCGGCGCCCGATTTTGCGCGTGTCATGCGTGCCGTGAATCCGGTAATAGGTCCAGGACAGATACAGCGCATGGGTGCCAAGCGGATTTTCGGGACCTGCGGGCACGAAATCGGGCCATTCCGGGTTGCGCTTTTTCATTTCCGGGGTCGGACGCCACGTCGGGCCAACAACCTTCTGCACAATTTCCGTGCGGCCGCGGCGCGTCAGATCCTCGGTCAGCGGCACCGAGGTCGGGTAGAGTTTGTAAATCGTCTGATCTTCTGACCAGAAATGCAGCGCGCGCGACATCGTGTCGACCAGCACAGCACCGTTCCTTGTGTCGCTGAAATAGGGTTGCCAATCCAGCATGCGGAAGCTGGAGATGTTATTGCGCACCGACCCAGTGCTTGGCACATCAAACTCGGTAGAGTTTTCCTGCGCAAAGCCCGGAACGGCGGCCATCCCGACAGTTGCAGCAGCAGCACCCAACAGGGCCCGGCGATTCATGTATTTGGCGCGGCCGGCATTCATCCGACATACTCCTTCTTAAGCTTTGGCTGCAAAGTAACGCTTTTTGCTGCGATCTTCAAATCACAGAGACGTTGATCGGCGGTAACATGCAGAGTTGCATTTGCTCATATCACTGCAAAGCGTTAAAGACAGGGCTAATCGCACCGGATGGGAATGAAATGAAAGCTTTGTCAGTTGTCGCAGTCTGTGCCTCTCTTGCGCTTGCCGCATGTGGCACCGGCAATCAAATCAGGGTTGGCAGTGATGGGCGCCCTTTGCCGCAAGTTTACCGTATTTCCGCAGGGCAAGAGCAGAAAATCCCCTTCCGCTTGCTGGATTCCGTCAATGCTTTGCGGTCTGCGAAAGGGGCGGGGCCCTTGCAGTATAATGCCCAGTTGAACGCCGCTGCGGCCACACATTCCCGCGACATGTCGGTGCAGAACCGCCCGTGGCATTTCGGCTCGGACGGCTCCTCGCCTTTGGACCGGGTGAACCGCGTTGGCTATACAGGGCGGCTAGTTGGCGAGAATATCTCTGAAACATTTGAAACAGAGCTTGAGACGCTGTCGGCCTGGATGTCAGAGGCAAGCACGCGCGACGTGATCATGGACCCGAATGCCCGCGAACTGGGCTTTGCATGGTTCCAGGAAGAATCCGGCAAAATCTGGTGGACATTGGTGACTGGCGCGTAATCGCGCCAGCCCTTTGCGGCTTTACGGGAAAATGTGGATCGGGGTTCCGTCGCGGACCATGGCATAGATGTCTTCCATCTGCCGGTCGGTCACGGCGATGCAGCCCCAAGTCCAATCGCCCTTGTTGTCGCCCTTATACCCGGTCTTGCCATGGATAAAGATTTCGCCCCCCGGCTCTTTACCTTGTGATTTGGCATAGGCGATATCGGCCTTGTTGGGATAGCTGATCCCGATGGACAGATGGAACCGGCTGCGCGGATTGCGCCGGTCAATGTAATACAAACCTTCCGGCGTTTTACCGTCGCCTTCAAACTGCTTGTGGCCCTTGGGCGCAAAACCCAAGGCAATATCATAGGTCTTGACGATCTTGGTATTGCTGAACAGCTGCATTTTGCGCGCGTCTTTATAAACGACGACCTTGGTGATTGGCGGGCCGTTATAGGTGCGGAACTTGCTGTCCTTGCCACCGCAGGCCGCCAGACCCAAAATCAAGAAAAGTGCCGCGATTAGCTTGAACGCCCGCATTGCCAAAGCCTCTGTCGTTTTTAGATTGGTGTTTCGGCGAAACCTTAGTGTGAAACACATGATTTGCCCAGATTAACTTAGCAATTACCTCAGCGATTCAATCGCTTTTGCGTGATCGCTCCGTCAATGCCTTTTCAATGGCGTCTAGGCGGCTCAGCACATCTTCGCGGTATTGGTCGGTGCGTTCGTTATCGGCCACATTATGCGCATCCTGCATCGAGTTCACGATCAGACCGACCAACAGGTTCACCACGGCAAAGGTTGTCATCATGATGAAGGGCACGAAAAAAGCCCAGGCATAGGGGTAAACCACCATGACGGGCCGCACGATGCCCATCGACCAGCTTTCCAGCGTCATGATCTGGAACAGCGAATAGGCCGAATGCCCGATGGTTCCGAACCATTCCGGGAAGGTGTCGCCAAACAGCTTTGTCGCCATGACAGAGCCGATGTAGAAGATGATCGCCATCAACAAAAAGACCGAACCCATGCCCGGCAAGGCGGTCACAAAGCCTTCGACCACCCGCCGCAGCGAGGGCGCGACCGAGATGACCCGCAGCACCCGCAAAATCCGCAGCGCGCGCAGAACAGAAAGCGATTGCGCCCCCGGCATGATCGCGATGCCGATGACCAAGGCATCAAAAATGTTCCAACCCGATTTGAAAAAGCGGAGGTCAAACGCGTAGAGCTTCAGCAGAATCTCGACGATGAAGATCATCAGGCACAGCGTATCAAGCAGGCTGACCAGCGGGCCGATCTGGCCCATGATGGTTTCGGATGTGTCCATGCCCAACAGAACCGCGTTGAACATGATGACCCCGGTGATGAACCGCTGGGTAGATGATTTGGTAATCCAAAAGGCGACGCGCTGGCGCAAGGTCATGAATGGTCTCGTCCCGGTTCGAGGTTTAATGCGCCCATATTCTACAGGCTGAAGCGGGCTGCAAGCTCCACATGCGAGGACCAGCGGAATTGATCCACAGGCTGCACCCAATCCAGCCGATAGCCCGCTGCTGTCAGGATCCGGGCATCGCGGGCAAAGGTGACTGGGTTGCAGGACACCGCCGCAATCACCGGCACTTTGGCGGCCGCCAGCGTTTTGGTCTGTGCCTCGGCCCCGGCGCGCGGCGGGTCAATCACCACGGCTTGCACATTCTTGAACTCATCAGGTTCCAGCGGGCGGCGGAACAGATCACGCGTTTCGGTGGTCACACGTTTCAGCCCTTCAGCCTGCCGCCAGCCCTTATCCAGCGCGGCCATCATCGCCGCATCGCCTTCGACCGCGTGAACCTCGGCCCGTTCGGCCAAAGGCAGGGCAAAGGTGCCAGAGCCTGCGAACAGATCGGTGATGCGCTTGGCATCGCCGACAGCCTCTTGCACCGCGCGCAACAAATCGGCCTGCCCCTGATCCGTGGCTTGCAGGAACGCACCGGGCGGCGGGGCCACCAGTGCGCGGCCCATGGCCTGCATCGGGGCGGCACGCAGGGCCACCACCTCATGCTCCCATGTCAGGCGTGACAAGCCGCGCGCCTCGGCCACGCGGGCCAGTTCCAGCCGCAACTGCCCATCCAGCGGCTTGCCCCCCGTAACCGACACATCGGGACCGGCAAGACTGCGGGTAATGGTCAGCGCCAGTTCCGATTTGCGCGAACCACCCGTCATCACCAGCGCCTCCAACGCCGGGAAAGCGGCTATCAGATCAGGGTGCAAAAGCTGGCACTGCGGAACCAACACCAGCGCATCGGACCCGCGCGCGTGAAAGCCGAGCATCGCGCCGCCTTTGGTGCGACGCCCCGCAATCGTCGCACGCCGCCGCGATTGGGGTGGCGAGGTCAGTATGGGACGCAAATCCGCCTCCAACCCCTGCCCGGCCAGTGCAGACCGCACCACATCCATCTTCCATGCCGCGACAAAATCATCCTTGGCATGCTGCATCATGCAGCCGCCGCAACTGCGGGCATGGGCACAAGGTGGGCGCACGCGGTCGGGCGAAGGCGTCACGATCCGCGCGTTTTCCAGACGGCTGCCGACCAGCTCGCCTTCAACTTCTTCACCCGGCAACATCTGCGCCACAAAGATCGGGCCGTTTTCACCTTGGGCAATCGCATCGCCCAAATGGCCCAGCCGTTCGATGGTTAGTTTCACTCTGCCGCCTCTTCCGATCCGATGAAGCCGCCGGATTGGCGGTTCCAATAGCGCGCATAAAGCCCATCCAAGGCCAAAAGCGCATCATGACTGCCTTCTTCGACTATGCGCCCATTGTCCAGCACAACTATGCGGTCCATCTCGGCAATCGTGGACAAACGGTGCGCAATTGCCAGCACGGTCTTGCCCTCCATCACCTTGGCAAGAGTGGATTGAATGGCCGCCTCTACCTCGCTGTCCAGCGCCGAGGTTGCCTCATCCAGCACCAGAATCGGCGCATCTTTCAGGAAGGTCCGGGCCAAGGCAATCCGCTGCCGCTGCCCGCCGGACAACTTGACACCGCGTTCACCCAGATAGGCGTCATAGCCCTTGCGGTCATTATGGTCGATCATGTGTTCGATAAACTCATGCGCTTCGGCGGCGCGGGTGGCGTCAATCACCTCGGCCTCATCGGCATCTGGGCGGCCATATTTGATATTGTCACGGGCCGAGCGGTTGAACATCGCGGTTTCCTGCGTGACCATGCCGATCTGCCGCCGCAGGCTTTCTTGTGTGACCTTGCGCACATCCCAGCCATCAATCAAAACCGCGCCTTTTTCGGTATCATAGAGCCGCAAAAGCAAGGAAACCAAGGTCGACTTCCCCGCACCCGAGGCACCAACGATGCCCAGTTTTTCCCCGGCCTTGATCGTCAGGTTGATGTGTTCCACCCCGCCGCGCTTGCGACCATAGGCAAAGGACACATCTTGAAACGTCACCTCGCCTTTCACCCGTGGCAATTCCACCGCATCGGGCGCATCGGCCAGCGTATGCGGAATCGACAGGGTGCGCATCCCATCCTCCACCTCTCCGACCGAGGTATAGATGGACATCAGCGTAAAGCTGACCCAACCCGACATCTGCGCGATCCGCATCGAAATCGCACCCGCCGCCGCAATCGCGCCTGCCGTGGCCATCCCCTGCCCCCACAAAATCAGCGTGCCACCGATCAGCATCAGGGGCAAAGCCCCCGCCAGCGTCATCAGGGCAAAGCGGAACAGGGTTGAAATCTGCCCAAACTCCAGCGACCGGTCGCGAAACACCTGCATCGCCTTCAGGGCCACGCGATCTTCGAATGCGGCATGGGCGAACAGCTTGACCGTTTTGATATTGGTGATGGTATCGACCACCTGCCCCGTCACCATCGCCCGCGCCGAGGCCCGCGCCGCCGAATTCACCCGCACGCGCGGCATGAAATAGCGAATGGTAAAGACATAGGCGACCAGCCACACCGCCAGCGCAAGCGCCACGCGATAATCCACCGCCACCAGAAACACCACCGACCCGATGACAGAGGCCAGCGCAAAGGCCACCGTGTTGATCACCTCGGTCGCAACATCGGTCACGGCCCGCGCGGCTTGCATCTGTTTCTGCGCAATCCGGCCTGCGAAATCATTGTCAAAAAACGTCACCGCCTGCCCCAGCGTCCAACGATGCAGGCGCGACAACACCAAAGGCAACACATTCGGCCCCACGATGATAGAGTTTGACGCCGCCGAAGCCGCAAAGGCCAAGGGCCGCAAGATCAGGTAAAAGCCGACAAAACCAACCAGCAGCCAAAGGTGTTCGCTGAAAAACACCTCGGCCCCCGAGGCAAGCGCCGCATCAATCACCCAGCCCAGAAACAAGGCGGAAACCACCTCCATCGCGCCGGCAATCGCCGACAGCGCGCCAGCAAGCCACAGCATTGGCCAACTGCCCGACAGGCACCAGCGAAAGAACGCGCCCAGATTTTGCGGCGGCGGCCCTTCGGCCGGGCGAAAAGCCTCTATCAAGCCACCAATGCGCGCAACCAAAGTCATTCTGTTTCCTCATCCGTGCCCAGAAACCCGCCGGATTGACGAGCCCAGAATTGGGCATATAGCCCATCTTGCGCCAAAAGCGCGGCGTGACTGCCGGTTTCCACAACAGCCCCGTCATCCAAAACGACGATCCGGTCCATCGCGGCAATGGTAGACAGACGGTGCGCGATGGCAATCACTGTCTTGCCTTGCATCACCCCGTAAAGCGATTCCTGAATCGCAGCTTCCACCTCACTGTCCAGCGCGCTTGTCGCCTCGTCCAGTATCAGGATCGGTGCGTTTTTCAGGATCACCCGCGCCAAACCGATACGCTGGCGCTGCCCGCCCGAAAGCTTCACCCCGCGTTCGCCGACATGTGCGTCATAGCCGCGACGACCCTCTGGATCTTGCAGGTCCAGAATGAAGTCATGCGCCTCGGCACGCTTGGCGGCCTCGATCATTTCGGCCTCGGAGGCATCGGGGCGACCATACAGGATGTTATCACGGACCGAGCGATGCAACAGGCTGCTGTCTTGCTGCACCATGCCGATTTGAGCGCGCAGGCTGGCTTGGGTGACATCAGCGATGTTCTGGCCATCGACCAGAATCCGCCCCGCCTCGGCATCATAAAACCGCAGCATCAGCTTGACGAGGGTCGACTTCCCCGCACCCGACCGGCCCACAAGCCCAACCTTTTCGCCCGGTGCAATGGTCAGCGTCACATCGCGCAAACCACCGCTACCCCGGCCATAGTGATGCGACAGCGCGTCAATCTCTATCCGGCCCGCGTGCAGTGCCAGCGGTTTGGCATCGGGTTTGTCCACAAGGCTGATAGGCTGCGCGATGGTTTCCATGCCTTCGGCCACCACGCCCAGCGCCTGCACCAGACTGGTCGTCGCCCACATGATCCAATAGGTCATATTGTTCAGCCGCAGCACCAGCGCGGTGGTGGCGGCCACGACCCCAACGCTCGCCTGCCCCTGAAACCACAGGTAAAGCGCATAGCCCGTGATCGCCACGATCAAGGCACCGTTCAACACGGTCAGCGCCACATCCATCGTCGTGATAACCCGCATTTCCCGCGAAAACGTCTCGCGCGCGGTTTCAATCGCCTCTTTGGCATAGGTTAGTTCGCTGTCGTGATGGGCGAACATCTTGACGGAATGAATGTTGGTATAGGCATCCACCACCCGCCCCGTCACCGCCGAGCGCGCGTCCGAACTGGCCTTGGCCGCAGGCCCGGCCCGCCGCAAGGTCCAGCGCACCAACACCAGATAAAGCGCAAACCAGATCAGCAATGGAACGATCAAGCGCGGGTCCGCATCGGCCAGAACGAAGGCCGAGCCGATCAGCGTCACAGTCGCAAAGGCCACCGCATCAAAGGTTTGAAACACCGCATCGCCAGCCGCAGGCGGGGTTTGCATGATCCGGTTGGCGATGCGCCCCGCGAAATCCGATTCAAACCAGCCAACGGGTTGGCGCAACACATGGCTATGCGCGCGCCAGCGGATCAGCGTGCCAAAATTCGGCAAAATAGAGTTGTGCAGCAGCGCCGTGTTCAGTCCCGCAAACAGCGGGCGCATAAGGAAAATGCCCATGGCAACCAGAATGAACTCTAGCCCGTGGTCGGCCCAAACCTGCGCCGGGCCACCCCCTGCCAGCACATCGACCAAACGGCCCACATACCAGATCAGCACCACGTCGATCGACGCAACAAGGATCGACACCACAGCCGTTATCGCAAAGACCTTGTGAAACGGCCGGATATATTCCTTCAGAAAGGGCCAGAGCTGCCGGGGCGGCGTGTCTGTCTGCGGATAGGGGCCGTATGGATCTATCAACCCTTCGAAAAACCGAAACACGGGGGGATGCCTTCGTTAAATGCGTCTCTCCGATATAGTCTTTGCGACCGGAAAGGAAAACACTCAGCCCAGCAGATCGGCTTTTGTCAGCGCAAAGCCCGAGTCGATCCAGCGCTGTTCAGCGTCTCGCAGGGCATCGCCTAGTGCCTTGCCTTGCAAACGCGGCATCAGATCAGCGGCGGCAACCGGGAACACCGCGTCAATCCCGCGCTGCACCTCCGTGCGCCAGTTTGGCGGCGGATCAGTCTCTAACATAGCGGAACGGCCCAGAATAACCGCCTCGGCCACCGCCGCGCCAAAGCGATAGGCAAGCTCTGCCGCACCGCGCATGGTTGCCAACTCCGCCCGGATCAACCTGACCTGTGCGAGATCGGCGCACGACAGGCGCAGGCTGTCAAAATCGCCCCCAATCACGGCAAGCCGGGCCAGCCAATCGCGCCCACCAAGATGAACGAGGATCGGCAAGGCGCGTGCATCTGCGCCGGGCAGCGCTGCGGCCAGAACCCCGGTTTGGGCCATGCTGGCCACGGCCATCGACGGGTCCGTCGCCGAGAACAGTTTTTTCAACTCCGCCCCCACGCGTTCGCGCGAAAGCGTCTCTAATCCGGCGGAATGGGCAGCACAGGCGGCCAAACCTTCGGCATCCAACCCCTGCGCAGGGTCGCCATACCACGCAAAGAAACGAAAAAAGCGCAGGATACGCAAATAATCCTCGGTGATGCGCTGTTCGGCATTGCCAACAAAGCGCACGCGCCGCGCCAACAGGTCCGGCAGGCCACCCAACGGGTCCACAACCGTGCCATCCGCCTGCGCGTAAAGCGCGTTCATCGTGAAATCCCGCCGCGCGGCATCCTCATTGACCGAGGTAGAAAAGGCGACAACCGCATGCCGACCATCGGTTTCAACATCGCGGCGTAAGGTCGTCACCTCATGCGCAACACCTTTGGCGATCACCGTCACGGTGCCGTGGTCAAAGCCCGTTGGCACCACCTTGAAACCCGCCCTTTCCGCAAGGTTAGTCACGGTTTCGGGCCGCGCATCGGTGGCGATGTCAATATCATTGACCTCTACCCCCATCAGGGCATTGCGCACACAGCCCCCGACAAACAGCGCCATCGCGCCGCCTTCGGCCAAAGCTTTGCACAAGCCTTGGGTGCCAAGATGGTCCAGCCATGCGCCGCCGATCTTCATTCTGTCACCCGATCCGCCAAGCCGCGCAAAATCCGCGCGGTGGCCCCCCAGATATAATAGGGCCCGTAAGGCACCGTGTAATAGCGCCGCCAATCCCCGCGCCAAAGCCGTGCCTCTACTCGGAAATTTGCCGGATTAGTGACGAAATCAAGTGGAACGGTGAAAACTTCTTCCACCTCACCCGCCTCTGGCACGGCATTGAACGCCCCGCGCACAACGGCCAGAATCGGGGTCACGGTAAAGCCTGTGACGGTTTCATGCGTCGGCAATTCGCCCAAAACATTAACCAAGCCACGGGGCAGGCCCACTTCCTCCTCTGCCTCGCGCAGCGCGGCAGCGGCGGGGCCGGCATCATAGGTTTCGACCTTGCCCCCCGGAAAGGCGATCTGGCCGGGGTGATGTTTCAGATGCGACGACCGTTTCGTCAGGATCAAACGCGCCCCAGCTTCGGAAAACTGCACGGCCACCAAGACGGCAGCCGCACGCAATTTCCGGTTTTCCGGCAAGACCGTGCCGGGGTTCAGGTCAAAATCAGACGAGGCAGGAGTTTCCCGCGCCAACGCCCGATGCAACCGATCAGGCGTCATCTTGCCCTGCCTGCGTGCCAAGCGTTTTGGGGTCCAGCACATATTGTGCCCCACAAAACTGGCAATCCGCCGTGACCACACCGTCTTCGGTCGTCATCTCGGCAATATCCTCGGCCCCATAGATCGACAGCGACTGGCGCACGCGTTCTTCGGAACAGGTGCAGCCAAAGCGCACCGGCTGCGGGTCAAACACGCGCGGCCCTTCCTCATGGAACAGACGAATCAGCAGGTCTGTCGGACCAACCTGCGGGCCGATCAGCTCCAACTCCTCTACCGTGTCCAACAGCATGTTCACACGGGTCCAGTTTTCACCCTCATCGCCATCAACCAGATCTTGATGCGCGAGCAAACCTTCATCGCCCGACCCGCCATCCTTGGCCGCAAAAGGGGACGCCTTGGGCATCATTTGCAACATCACGCCACCGGCCCGCCACGCAGCCCCCTCACCCGGCAGGGTGGATTTGCCGAAGCTAAGCTGAAACCGGGTCGGCAACTGCTCGGACTGGGCGAAATACGTCTCTGCACAGGCGGAAAGCGATGATCCGGCGATAGGCGTGATGCCCTGATACGGCACCATGCCTTCGCCTTGGTCGATCAGAATGGCGAAATACCCAGCCCCAAGCAGCGAAAACGGCGCAGCGTCACCCAGATCAGCCTCTTGGTCGTAACCGGCATAGGCCCGAACCCGCGCGGGCTGGCCATCCTCTGTCGGGCCGTAATAATCGGTGGCAATCAGGCGGACTGGCCCTTCGCCACGGATTTGCAGCGAGAGTTTCCAGCGCAGCTTGATAGTCTGGCCGATCAAAGCCGTCAGCAATGTGGCCTCTGCGACCAACGCCTCCACCTGTGGCGGATATTCATGTTGCTTCAACACCGACTCCAGCGCACCATCAAGCCGCGCGACGCGGCCCCGGATGTCAGAGTGATCAAGTTGAAACGGAAGGACGGTATCGTCCCAAGCGATTTTTGTTCCGATGGTCATGGGGTTCCCTTGGCAAGCCAGCCTTGGCATACCGCGAACATATAGGCACGGCAACCAAAGGACCAAGGGCAAAGCGATGATCAAATGCTATGGCGACCCCCCAAGAACGGGCCAACGCTACACAAGGCGGCCCGGCGTCTATGCGATTTTGCTGCGGGATGGCGAGATTCTGGCCACCCATCAGGCCGAACCGACGCCCGAAATTCAGTTGCCCGGCGGTGGAATCGACAAAGGCGAACACCCCATCGCCGCCCTGCACCGCGAGGTGTTTGAGGAAACCGGATGGCGGATGGCGCTGCAATTTCGCTTTGGCACCTTCCGGCGCTTTACCTATATGCCGGAATATGACCTTTGGGCCGAAAAGCTGTGCACGATCTATGTGGGCCGCCCCACCGTTCGGGTTTCCGCGCCGACAGAGCCGGGGCACCTGCCGCTTTGGCTGCCGCTCCGCTCTGCCGCCGAGGTTTTGGGCAACCCAGGCGATCGCGCGCTGATGGCCCGGTTCGCGGAATTGATGCGCTAGGGCGGGCCTTTCAGCAAGAACAGCGCGCCAGACACATCATCGGGAAAATCCTCCCCCCCGAAGTAGCTGGACAGATCCCAGATCAACGCCTCTATCAAGGCGGCGTTGGACATGGATTTGTTGGCCAGCAAGATACGCGTCAGCCCCTCTTCGCCCAGTTCAATGCCATCGGGGGACGGGCATTCCGTTACCCCATCGGACACAAGGAACATGCGGTCGCCCGGGGATAAAACCGCCTCCACCCGTTCATAGGTTGCATCGGGAATCAATCCGATGGGCATGCCACCATCCCCGATATATTCAACCGCGCCGCTGGCACGGATGATCGCGGGGTGCGGATGCCCCGCCTGCACCAGATGCACCCGCCCCGTTTCCAGATCAATATCGGCATAAGCGAGGGTGAAATACTGCTCTACCTTGATGTCTTCGAACATCATCCGGTTCAGCCGCGCCGCCACAACCTCGGGCGGGTGGGCGTTGCGTTCGCCACGGGCGCTGACCGTCAGCGCGACATTATGATCTGGCGTGGTGCCCGACAGCAGGCCCGAAAGCCGCGCCGTCATCATGGCAGAGGCGACGCCGTGCCCCGAAACATCGACAGAATAGATGCCGATTCGATTCTGATGAATCTCAAAAAAACCGACCAGATCGCCGCCGACATGGCCAGAGGGCCGCAAGAGCGCAGACACCTCGCCCCGGCCAAAATCACGGAACCTTTCGCGCACCAGCGTTTGTTGCAGCTTCCGCGCCTCAATCAGGTCGCGATCCAGCGAATCATACAATTTTTGCAATTCATCGAGGGTAGAACCGACCAGCCGGTTCTTTTCCACCAGCTCCGCCTGCATGCTTAGTATCCGTTCACCTGCGCGCAAACGGGCGTGCAATTCCCCAGGATTGACGGGTTTGGACAAGAAATCATCGGCCCCACAGTCCAGACCATCTGCAATCTCGGCCTTTTCGGATTTGGATGTCAGCAGGATGAAATAGCCATACCCTTCCCTTGGCAAGGCGCGGAAAGCCTGACAAAAATCCAGCCCGTTCATCTCGGGCATCATCCAATCGCTCAGCACGAAATCGAAGGCAATATCACGGCAAAGCGCCAGCGCCGACACGCCGGAATCCGCCTCGGTGACGCGATAGCCGCCCCGTTGCAGCGCCAAGGCCAGAATGCGCCGTTGCGCGCGGCTGTCATCCACAACCAGCACATGCCGCGCGGCGGTGCGGCGCGGCAGTGTATCAATGGCCAGATCGTTCATCACCAAAGCCGACACGAGGTTTCCTTTGCAAGTCGTCCGCTTGGTTTGCCGCCAAAACCTTAAGGCGCTGTAAAACCTAAAATTCGTCCTTCTCTGCAAAACCGGGGTTACAGATTGTTAAACCCCGCGCCGCACAATCCCGTGGTGTGGAGGCGACAAGATTGCCGTGTTGGAGGGTGATATGATTGATTGGCAACGCGTGCGCGAATTGCGCGACGAAATCGGCGAAGATGATTTTGAAGAGGTGGTGGACCTGTTTCTGGAGGAAGCGGATGAGGTTGCCGCCAAAATCCCCGCCCTTACGGCCGCCGATCAGATTGAATCTGCGCTACATTTCCTGAAAGGCAGTGCCTTGAACCTTGGGTTCAAGGAATTTGCCGCGTTGTGTCAGGCAGGGGAAAAAGCGGCTGCTCTGGGGGACGTTGCAAGTATTGATCTGGCACGCGTCGTCACAGTTTACGAAGCGTCAAAACGGGCTTATGCCAATGGGCAGGCGGCCGAGGATGCGGCCTGAAGGTCAGATCAGGAACTCTGCCAAAGCCTCATCCGCCGTGATGTCGCGATAGCTGAACCCGGCGGTCTGCATATTGGCGAACAAGTCCTTAAAGTTATCCGCGTTCTTCGTCTCAATCCCGATCAGGACCGAACCGAAGTTGCGCGCTGATTTCTTCAGATACTCAAACCGGGCAATGTCATCATCCGGGCCCAGCATCATCAGAAACTCTCGCAGGGCACCGGGGCGCTGCGGCATCCGCAGAATGAAATACTTCTTCAACCCGGCATAGCGCTGCGCGCGTTCCTTCACCTCGGGCAAACGTTCAAAATCGAAATTGCCGCCAGAGGTGACGCAGACAACCGTTTTCCCCGCAATCTGCTCGGCAAGGCTGGGAAGCACATCGACCGAAAGCGCGCCTGCGGGCTCCAGCACGATGCCTTCGACGTTCAGCATTTCTAGCATGGTCACGCAAATCCGGTCCTCGGGGGCGAGCAACACTTGTGCCGGGTCCACCCATTTCAGCATCTCATAGGTGCAAGACCCGAGCCGCGCCACGGCTGCACCATCGACAAAAGAATTCACCTTGGCGATCGTCGTCGGCCCACCATGTTCCAGCGCGGCAGTCAGGCTGGCACCGCCCAAAGGTTCGACAAAACGAAACGCCGTCCCGGGGCATTCATCCCGCATGAATCCCGTCACGCCTGAGGCAAGCCCACCGCCACCGACTGGCAAGATCACCAGATCGGGCGCTTTGCCCAGTTGCTCCAACATCTCCACCGCAACGCTTGCCTGCCCTTCGATCACATCGGGGTCATCAAAAGGTGACAGGAAATGCGCAGACTTCTCGGCGCAGAACTTTTGCGCGGCTGTCAGCGTCTGGTCAAAATAGTCACCAGTCAGCACAATATCGACACTATCCCCGCCGAAAACACGGGTTTTATCTATCTTTTGCTGCGGCGTTGTCACCGGCATGAAAATCGTGCCGCGCACCCCGAAATGGCGGCAGGCATAGGCTACGCCCTGCGCATGATTGCCCGCGCTGGCGCAAACGAACTGCTTTTGCGCCGGGTCGGCAACCCGCACCTTGCGCATCGCATTCACCGCACCCCGAATTTTATAGGATCGCACCGGGGCCAGATCTTCGCGTTTCAGCCAAATCTCGGCCCCGTAGCGCGCGGATAAATGGTCGTTGCGCTGCAACGGCGTCGGATCAAACAGATCGCGCAGGGCGGCAGTGGCAAGGCGGGCGGCATCGGTAAAATTGCTCATACCGCCGATTAGACCGATCAGCGGTGCAAAAACAAGCGGGACCAATGCTTCCGCGCACGGCTGCGGCAGAAAGCCACCGCTTGCCCTCGGCCCGATTTCCCAGTAATCGCAGGGAAATCGCGAAGGAGAGACCAATGTCTGCCGCAAAAGCATCTGCGCCTAAAAAAGTCGTCCTCGCCTATTCCGGCGGGCTGGACACCTCTATCATCCTGAAATGGCTGCAAACGGAATATGGCTGTGAGGTTATCACCTTTACCGCCGATCTGGGCCAAGGCGAAGAACTGGAGCCAGCGCGCCAGAAAGCCGTGCTTTTGGGCATCGACCCCAAGAATATCCACATCGAAGACGTGCGCGAGGAATTCGTGCGCGATTTCGTTTTCCCGATGTTCCGCGCCAATGCGCTGTATGAAGGGCTTTACCTGCTGGGCACCTCTATTGCCCGCCCGCTGATTTCCAAGCGTCTTGTGGAACTGGCGCATGAGCATGGGGCCGATGCAGTCGCCCATGGCGCGACCGGTAAAGGCAATGACCAGGTGCGGTTTGAACTTTCCGCCTATGCGCTGGACCCGTCAATCAAGGTGATCGCCCCCTGGCGCGAATGGGATCTGACCAGCCGCACCAAGCTGCTGGAATTTGCCGAAGCGAACCAGATTCCGATTGCCAAGGACAAGCGCGGCGAGGCGCCCTTCTCGGTTGATGCGAACCTGCTGCACACCTCTTCCGAAGGTAAGGCACTGGAAAACCCGGCGGAGCAAGCGCCGGAATATGTGTATCAGCGCACCGTGTCCCCCGAGGACGCGCCGAACACGCCGGAATATATCGAGATCACCTTTGAAAAAGGCGATGCAGTCGCGATCAATGGCGAAGCGATGAGCCCGGCCACGATTTTGACCAAGCTGAACGAATTGGGTGGCAAGCACGGAATCGGACGGTTGGATTTCGTGGAAAACCGCTTTGTCGGCATGAAATCCCGCGGGATTTATGAAACCCCCGGCGGCACCGTGCTGCTGGAAGCGCATCGCGGGATTGAACAGATCACGCTTGATGCAGGCTCGGGCCACCTGAAAGACAGCATCATGCCGCGCTATGCCGAGCTGATCTATAACGGGTTCTGGTTCAGCCCCGAGCGGGAAATGCTGCAAGCCCTGATCGACAAATCGCAGGAACATGTGTCCGGCACCGTGCGGTTGAAACTGTATAAAGGCGTTGCAAGCTGCGTGGGCCGCTGGTCCGAGCATTCGCTTTATTCCGAAGCGCATGTGACCTTTGAAGATGATGCGGGTGCCTATGACCAGAAAGACGCCGCAGGCTTTATCCGCTTGAACGCGCTGCGTCTGAAACTGATTGCCACCCGCAACGCGCGGGTTAAAGGCTGATCGGGGCAAAAACCGAAGGACTAGAAAATAAAAACGCGGGCGCAAAAGGATGCGCCCGCGTTTTTTATTTGGCCAAAGCGGTGCTTATTGCACGGTGATCACGGTCATCACCAAGTTGCCATCAATCCGCACTGGGCCATCTTCTTTCGCGCCCAGCGTATATTCGAAATTGCCGACGATATTGCCGCCATCTTCGCCATGCACCATAAGCATCAGCATATCACCGGGGGCGACCGGCTCTGTCAGGATGGCGGCAACATCCATCGTTTCGCCTTCACGGATCGGGGCATAGGCAACAACGGGGCCGGGCTTCATGCTGGCATCGGTGCGGTGGACAACCAGCCAACCATTTTGCGCCGCCGTGATCTTTTCTGCCGAGACGATCCCGTTTGCAACGGACTGATCAGCGGCAGTGACGCCTTGAACCATATCGCCCGCCGCAAAGGCCATGGTGGTGGAAAGCAGCGTGGCGGTGGTGAATGTTACAAATTTCATCATGTTTCCCTTTGATGGTTGCGTGACTTATGCCGAAGCTACGCAAACCAGCCGGGGAAAGTTTCAGCGCCATCTTTCTTTTTTCGCTAGAGCGTGATTTTGAACGGCACCATCGCCTCGTAATACGGCAGGGCCTGCGCGAGAAGGTCTGCGTATTCAGCACGAAGCGCTGGCAGCGGGCCCTCGGCCTCTTCGAACCCGGTGGAGCGGTGGACCGCGCCATACCAATGCGTGGCCCAGATGCCGTCATCGGCGTGGCCGCCTGCAGGCCAGTGAAGCATGTTTTCGGTAAAGGGAATGTGCAGCGCCGCGCAAAGCTTGGCCAGTGCCACGGCAGGATCGGCGCGGATATCGACACTGTCGATCACGATGGGTGGGCGGCCAAGGCGATCTGCCTCGCGCTGGAACAGGGCCGCTTGCTGCGGAAAGCCGATGTCTGAAAGGCTTGGCCCTTCGCGTTTGCGGGCATAGGAGGCGATGACGCGGGCGGGGTGGCGGATCAAAAAGACATTCTCGCATTGCGCCATCCAGGACAGGTCCATGCCGGGAAGCATGTGATGCGTCATGTGTTTTTGGTAGAAAATCGGTTTTTGTGCGGGGTTAGAGCCGATGAGCGTGGCAGCAACCTGTGCCGGGTCCGTTGGTTGGCTGGCGAGAATTTCATCATTCATCGGGTGAATGATGCCAGTTTGCGCCAGATAAGCGGCGTAGAAAGGTTCGTCCACCACGGCGCAATCACCCCGCGCGGCAAAGCTATACATCATGGCGGTTGACAGATTGCGTGGCCCGGACCACATCGCGATTTTCATATTCCGTTCCCTTTGCTGTGACCGGAGGAGCGGGGGGTTTCACACCCCCCGCACCCCCCGTGAGGTATTTGGGCCAAGATGAGATCAGGCACCGACGAGGGTTTTGTAAAGGCTGCGCAGGTGCGTGGTGACGGGGCCCATTTCGCCGGTGCCGATTTGGCGGCCATCAATCTGACCCACCGGTGTTTGCGCCCCAAAGGTGCCTGTGAGGAAAGCTTCATCGGCGGAATAAGTATCGACTAAGCTGAAATTGCGTTCGAACACCGGGATATCATTGGCGTGGCACAGATCTATGACCTTTTGGCGGGTGATGCCGTTCATGCAATAGTCGCCTGTGCTGGTCCAAACCTGGCCCTTTTTGACGATGAAGAAATTGCAGGCATTCGTCGTGTTTACGAAACCATGCACATCCAGCATCAGCGCCTCATCCGCGCCGGCCTTTTCGGCGGCAATGCAGGCGAGGATGCAATTGAGTTTGGAGTGAGAGTTCAGCTTTGGATCTTGGGTCATGGGCAGCCCGCGCAGGTGTGGGACCGTGGCAAGGCGGATCGGGCGCGGGATTTTCGGTTTGGAATGTTCCATGATGATGGTGATCGTTGGCCCTTGACGCGACAGGCCCGGATGCTGGAAAGGACGGGTTTTGACGCCGCGGGTCACCATCAGCCGGGCATGGGCGTCGGTGGTCATTTGATTGGCGGCCTGTGTATCGGTGAGTGCGGTCATCAACTGATCACGGGTCAGGCCGATTGTCAGGTCGATCGCTTTTGCAGCCTCAAACAACCGGTCCAGATGCTCATCGGCAAAAGACCATCTGCCGTTGTAAAGCCGCAGCCCTTCCCAGACGCCATCGCCCAGCATGAAGCCGGAGTCGTAGACTGAAACCAAAGCTTGGGCTTTCGGCACCAGTTTCCCGTTCAGCCAGATGAGGATGGAGTCGTTGCGGGCATCTTCCTCGGATTGATGCGTCGTGATGTGGTCGGTCATGTGGCCCCCTGTTTTGCGGCGAGGTTAGGAGCATCACCTTGCCGTGACAACGGGGGAGTTGTGTTGCCTTGGCGCGGGTCGGTGCGCCATGTTTGCGAAAAGGGAGGCTTTGGCGATGTGGAAATGGGTTTTGCTGAGTTTGGCGCTGGGTAGCGGCGTAGCGCAGGCGGCAACGGAAAAGGCGGTGGTCGCCGGAGGGTGTTTCTGGTGCGTTGAGTCGGATTTCGAATCCGTTTCCGGGGTGAAGCGCGTTGTTTCGGGCTATACCGGGGGAACCACCGCGAACCCGACTTACAAGCAGGTCGGCAAAGGTGGCACAGGGCATTATGAAGCGGTTGAGATCACGTTTGACAATGCCAAGATCAGCTATGACCAGATTATCGGACTGTTCTTCCGCTCCGTTGATCCGACGGATGCCGGGGGGCAGTTTTGCGATCGGGGCGACAGTTATCGCACCGCCGTTTTCCCGTTGAACGCGGCACAAAAGGCAGCGGCAGAGGCAGAGAAGGCACAGGCAGCCAAGGCCTTGGGGCGCAAGATCGTGACGCCGATATTGCCTGCGGGACCGTTTTGGAAGGCCGAGGGCTATCATCAGGATTACTACAAGGGGCAGAACATCGTAATCACCCGGCGCGGGCCAAAATCGCAAGCGGAGGCGTATAAGTTTTATCGCAGCGCTTGCGGTCGTGATGCACGGGTCAAGCAGCTTTGGGGTAAGGCCGCGCCTTTCGTGAAGTAATCACGGAGCAGTTTGCAGAAACATGTCAACTTCGGCGGCGGTCGGCATGGCGGCCGCGGCACCAAGGCGTGTGACCTGAAGCGCAGCCGCAGCAGAAGCGCGCCGCAGGGCCTGCTCGGGTGAAAGACCAGCATCAAGGGCTGCTGCGATGGTTCCGGCGAAACAATCGCCCGCGCCGGTGGTATCCAAAGCAGTGACGGGAAAAGCGCGCATGAACAGAGGCTCTGCTTTGGGGCTATGCCATTCCGCGCCATCCGCCCCGCGCGTGATGATGACATCGCAGTCAGGCAAGGCACCGAAGGCATCCACCATTTCTGCCGCTTCGCCTTCATTCATCAAAAGAAGGGAGGTGTAAGCCATCACCTCTTGCAGCGCCGTCAGATCGAAAGGCGCGGGGGAATACAGGATGCGCAACCCCATATCGGCAGCCAGCCGGACGGTGGAAGATTGGGCCGAGGTCTCATTCTGCATCAGAAGCGTGTCTTCGGGCCGGGCTGAGGCCAAGGCGCGGGCGGCCATGGCATCCGATATTTGACGATTGGCGCCAGGAAACAGCGTGATGCAGTTTTCGGCTTGTGGATCGAGCTGGATGATGGCGTGGCCGGTTGGGGTTTTGATCTGGGTAACATTGCTGGTGTCGACACCATGGCGTTGCAGCGCCTCTAGCGTCCAGGCGGCATCGGTGCCGATGGCGCCAATGTGAAACACCCGCGCACCCGCTTTGGCGGCGGCAACGGATTGGTTTGCGCCTTTGCCGCCCAGACCTTGAACATAGTCAGTTGCCGCAAGGGTTTCACCCGGTCGGGGCAGATGCGGCACTTGATAGACGTGGTCGATATTGATGGAACCGAGCGTATAGATGGCCATGTCTGCCCCTGTTTCGACGGGATCGCAGGGCACAGAGCCGGGGCGCTGCCCCGGACCCCGGGATATTTAACAATAGATGAAACGAGGGCGAGAGGCCCCCGTCAAGCGATTTATCCCACTTTGCAGGCGGCCATGACGGCCATGTTGAGAATGTCATTCACTGTGGAGTTGGTGCTGCAAATCTGGATCGGATGTTTCACCCCGGTCAGAATCGGGCCGATAACGGTTGCCCCTGCCATTTCCTGCATCAATTTCACCGAAATAGAAGCCGAATGCCGCGCGGGAACGACGAGGATATTGGCGGGCCCCGTAAGGCGGCTGAAAGGGTAATGCGCGGCGATATCCGTGTTGAGCGCCACATCGACTGTCATTTCGCCTTCGTATTCGAAATCGACCTTGCGGGCATCCAGCACTTTTGGTGCTTGGTGCATCTTGGTTGCGCGTTCGGACACCGGATAGCCGAAGGTAGAGAAGGACACAAAGGCCACGCGCGGTTCCAGCCCCAGATTGCGGGCAACGCCTGCGGCTTTGGTGGCGATGGTGGCAAGGTCTTCCGGCTCTGGCCATTCGTGCACCAAAGTGTCACTGATCAGCACGATTTTGCCTTTGTGCAGCAGTGCCGTGACACCCACTGCACCATCCGTGGCCTTGGCGTCAAACACATGATTGATGAGTGACAGCACATGCGCCGATTTGCGCGTGGCCCCGGTGACAAGTCCGTCACCATGCCCATGCGCCAACATCAGCGAGGCAAACACATGGCGATCACGGGCAGCAAGGCGGTGGATATCTGCCCGGTCAAAACCATTACGCTGCAAGCGTTTATACAGAAATTCGCGATAGACCTCCAGATTGCGGGTGTTGGCTGCGTTCACGATCTCCAACTCTCGGGCGGCATCGGCGAGGCCTGCGGCTTCCAGCTTTTCCTTCACATCGGCTTCGCGCCCGACGACGATGGATTTGCCCAGGCCCGCGCGTTGATAGGCAACGGCGGCGCGCAGCACGCGGGGGTCATCGCCTTCGGCAAAGATCATCCGGGCTTGTGCCTGCCGCGCGCGGGCATGGATGCCTTGCAGGATCGAGGCTGTCGGGTCCATCCGGGATTTCAACGTCAACTCATAGGCGTGCAGATCAATGATCGGCCTGCGGGCGACACCAGTATCCATTCCCGCCTTGGCGACCGCTGGCGGGATCACATAGATCAGCCGGGGATCAAAAGGGGTGGGGATGATGTAATCGCGGCCAAAGCTCAGCTTGCGGCCATAGGCCATGGCAACCTCATCCGGCACATCTTCGCGGGCCAGTTTGGCAAGCGCATTGGCGCAGGCGATCTTCATTTCGTCATTGATGGCGCGGGCATGGATATCGAGCGCGCCGCGGAACAGATAGGGAAAGCCAAGAACGTTGTTCACCTGATTGGGGTAATCAGAGCGGCCTGTCGCGACAATCGCATCCGGGCGCACGGCATGCGCTTCTTCGGGGGTGATTTCGGGGTCTGGGTTGGCCATGGCAAAAATAACCGGGTTTTCCGCCATGCTAGAGACCATTTCCGGCGTCACCGCGCCTTTGGCCGAAACGCCCAGAAACACATCTGCGCCCTTCATCGCCTCTTCCAGCGTCCGCAATTCGGTGTTGGCGGCATGGGCCGATTTCCATTGGTTCATACCTTCGGTGCGGCCTTGGTAGATGACGCCCTTGGTGTCGCACATGATGCAGTTGTTATGCTGCGCGCCCATGGATTTCAGCAGTTCCAGACAAGCGATCCCCGCCGCCCCTGCCCCATTAAGAACGATCCGAACATCCTCGATCTTCTTGCCAGACAGTTCCAACGCATTGATCAACCCTGCGGCACAGATCACGGCTGTGCCATGCTGATCGTCGTGGAACACCGGGATGTCCATGATTTCCTTGAGCCGCTGTTCGATGATGAAACATTCCGGCGCCTTGATATCCTCAAGGTTGATGCCGCCGAAGGTGGGGCCCATCAGCGACACCGCTTTGATAAACTCGTCCGCGTCTTCGGTATCAAGGCACAGATCAATCGCGTTCACATCGGCAAACCGCTTGAACAGAACCGCCTTGCCTTCCATCACCGGCTTGGACGCAAGCGCCCCAAGGTTCCCCATGCCCAGAATGGCCGTGCCGTTTGTGATCACAGCAACCATATTTCCTTTGACCGTGTAATCATAGGCCGCTTCGGGGTTATCCGCGATGGCCTGAACCGGCACCGCCACGCCCGGCGAATAGGCCAGCGACAAATCACGCTGGGTGGCCATTGGCGTTGAGGCGGTGATTTCATACTTACCCGGCTTTGGTTCAAGGTGGTAAGCAAGTGCCTCTTCGGGCGTGACGCGGTTTTTTGGAGCCATGGGCCGTTTTTCCTCCGATGTTTCGGGGATATTAGACAGGCGCGCGCGATGGCACAATGCAGCGTTGGCGTTTCAAATGGCACAGCGCGCCGTCAGGCAATTTGCCGCATCCAAGGCTTTGTCTTGGTCAAGACGGCATAGCGTTTCGGAAAATCATGCCGCAGACAGGCCAAGGCCCATGTCATCACATCCGGCGCATCGCATTTCTTGGCGCACCAGATCATCCGGATCAGGGTTTGCCAGCGCTCTCGGTCCGCTTCATAGGCTTGATGCAGCGCGAACAGCTCCGAATGGAACTCCCCTCGGTGCTTGTGACATTCGGCTTTGGCAAGGCACAGGGCCAGATGACCCGGAACAAAGCGCGCATGCCGTTCCAAAAGCAAAAGCACGCGGTCAAATTCATGCACGGCGATCAGACGCTCGGCAAGAATCTGAACCGTTTGGGCCGAGGGCAAATCGGGCGTTTTCCCAAGAATAGAGACGATAAACGTCATTACCTCAGCCACCGCGCGATCTGAAAGGGCGACAGGCACGATCCCATCCACATCAAAAGACGGGTCCTGTAGTGGGTCGGCCTTGTTGTAATCGGCAAAGAAGGAAACATAGCGGCACCCGGCGGCATGGGCGATGCTCCAGAAATCGCCCCAGCGGTAAATCGCGGTTTGCAACGTGCCCAGTTCCAGCACATAGGCCTGCGGCCCGGCAAACAGCATATTGGTAAAGCCCGCCCCGTGATACGACACCATCATCTCGGCATTCGCCATGAGGGCGATTTGATCCAACGGGGTCAGATGCTCAAACACGACATAGTCAAAGCCAAAGAGTTGCAGCATCTCGAACAACTGCGCTTCACCATCCATCTTACGGTCGCGGGCTTGGGTGCGATCGCGACCAACGAAAAACCGCTTGGGCAGATGGCTGAAATCATGGCCCTCAATCGCCGCCAGCGCGCGTTTGCGCAAGGCGCGCAAGCTGGCGTGAAAACTGTTCATCGCCAGAATCGCTTGCGACCCGCGATAGGCATCCTGCCCCCGCCACATCGCATCCGACGGCGCCAGATGGTCCAGACTGCCGACCACTTCGGCCGGGAACTGGAAATAGGTGCTAAAGAAATCCAAGGCTGTGATCACATAGTCATAATCCTTGGGGGCCCTCTCAAAAAACACCCGGCCTGCAAGCTCCGGGAACAGGGCTGCCACGAAATCGGCGGCAAAAGGGCGGGTCTTTTCCGGGTTGTTGGGAAAGTGGAAAAAGATATCACCCGCAAAGCCAATTTCGGCCAAAACCGCCAGTTGAGACAAGGATTCCGTGATAAAATGATAGTAATTAAAGGTATTGCGGCACTCAATCGCGATGGCGACACCCTGCGGCAACGGGCCTTGCCACACAGGAATTGAAGCGGCGTGATTCTTTGCCTGACATTTCCGGAAATAGGCGACAAGTGTCTCCTCGGGGTCGTGATCTTCCTCCTCATTCTCCCAGCAATAGCGGTTCAGCAGCCGCGTGCCCGACGCCCCGCTGAGCAGGCATTTATCATTCGCCAACGAAAAAGATTTCCGGAATGATGCGTTTTGCAGCAAAACCGGCACCGTGTTGAACTCAACTGCTTTGGAAAACGCCTTGTGGCGGCGGGTCACGGTTAGAAAGGCTTCGATTTTGTGGTTCATCTCGGGATACGCGCTACTGGCAAAACCGGTAATCAGCGCAGGTTCCACCTCTCGCCAGAAAAACGCCGCCGAAAACAAAAGCGTGACCCCGGAATCCTGTGCCGGATTCAGAAAAAGATCCTGCGGGTCTTGATGAAAGCTGATCTGGTTGCGCATGGCTTTGGTATGATAGCGCGGCTTTTGTGGATGCGCTCTAGATTTTCGAATTCGCGAGGCCTGATATACCCGATTTAGCGGTTGATGCCAAAGCCTCTTTCCCCTCGGCCTTGGGTTTTGTAGGGTCGGGGCGAAACCGGGGGGTGGGTGTTGAACACAGAAACCGTGACGCCGATGATGGCGCAATATCTTGAAATCAAGGCCCGGCACCGCGATGCGCTGCTGTTCTATCGTATGGGCGATTTCTATGAGATGTTTTTTGAAGATGCCGTAAATGCCGCCGCCGCGCTGGATATCGCGCTGACCAAACGCGGCAAACATCTGGGCGAAGATATCGCCATGTGTGGCGTGCCGGTCCATGCCGCCGAAGGCTATTTGCTGACGCTGATCCGCAAAGGGTTTCGCGTCGCCATCGCCGAGCAAATGGAAAACCCGGCAGAAGCCAAGAAACGCGGGTCCAAATCCGTTGTGGCCCGTGATGTAGTGCGGCTTGTCACCCCCGGCACGCTCACCGAAGACACGCTGCTGGACGCCCGGCGGCATAACTTTCTTGCCGCTTTTGCCGAAGTTAGAGACGATTCAGCCCTTGCCTGGTGCGATATCTCGACGGGAGAGTTCCGTGTCATGCCCTGCCCGCCAACGCGGCTGGGGCCGGAGCTGGCGCGGCTGTCGCCTAAGGAAATTCTAGTCGCAGAAGGGTTTGATCTTTCAATCGAAGACGGGCCCGCGCTAACCCAAATGGCACGCTCCAGCTTTGACAGCACAGGGGCCGGACGCAAACTTTGCGATTTGTTCTCCGTTGCCTCACTGGAGGGGTTCGGCCATTTCGGTCGCGCTGAAATATCGGCCATGGGGGCTTTGGTCGATTATCTGGACCTGACACAACGTGGCAACCTCCCCTTGCTGCGCCCTCCGATCCGCGAAGAACCGGGTGGCTTGGTTCAAATTGATGCCTCCACCCGCCGCAATCTGGAGATTACCAGCGCGCTGTCTGGCGGCAAAGAAGGCTCCCTTCTGGCTGCGGTGGATCGCACCGCCACAGCCGCCGGCGGCAGATTGCTGGAGCGGCGGCTTTCCGCCCCATCGCGCGAAATTTCGGTCATCGAAGAACGGCTGGAATCTGTGCGGTTTATGGTGGAACAGAGACGTTTTGCTACCGATCTGCGCGACGCCCTGCGCCGCTGCCCAGACATTGACCGCGCATTGTCACGCCTCGCCTTGGACCGCGGCGGACCCCGCGATCTGGCAGCCATCCGCAACGGATTGGAGCAAGCCGCGATCCTTGCCGAGACCATTGGCACGCAAGGACCAATTCTGCTGCAAAAAGCCGCGACTGATTTAAACGGTCACGACGATTTGCTTGACCAACTACAAGCCGCGCTGGTCGCAGAACCCCCAATGCTGGCACGCGATGGCGGCTTTATCGCGCCGGGGTATGACGCTGAACTTGATGAGGCGCGAAAACTGCGCGATGACGGGCGCGCCGTGATCGCGGCCATGCAGGCAGAATATGTCACGCAAACCGGTATCAGCTCACTCAAGATCAAGCACAACAATGTGCTGGGCTATTTTGTCGATGTAACGACCACCCACGCCGACAAGATGCTGTCGTCCCCGCTGTCAGAAACCTTTATTCATCGGCAAACCACGGCGGGACAAGTCCGGTTTACGACCGTGCCGCTATCCGACATGGAAACCCGAATTCTGAATGCGGGCAACCTGACGCTAGAGATAGAAAAACGGCACTATTCTGGCTTGAGAGAGGCTGTTCTGACGCATGCCGGCGCGATCTCAGCCGCCGCACGGGCGATTGCAGAAATTGATCTTGCCACCAGCTTCGCCGATCTTGCTGTCGATGAAAACTGGTCAGAGCCCAAGATCGACAACAGCCGTGCCTTCGAGATTGAGGGCGGACGGCACCCGGTGGTCGAAAGGGCGCTGCGCAAACAAAACGGGGCGGCGTTTATCGCCAATGATTGTGACCTCTCGGCCCAGAAAACCGCTGCGATCTGGCTGCTGACCGGGCCGAATATGGCCGGTAAATCCACTTTCCTGCGCCAGAACGCGTTGATTGCCTTGCTGGCACAGGCTGGCAGCTTTGTTCCCGCGCGCCGCGCGCATATTGGCCTTGTCAGCCAGATTTTCAGCCGGGTCGGTGCCTCTGACGACCTCGCGCGTGGGCGCTCCACCTTCATGGTGGAAATGGTGGAAACCGCCGCAATTCTGCATCAAGCGGATGAAAGGGCTTTGGTCATTCTCGATGAAATCGGGCGCGGAACGGCCACCTATGATGGGTTGTCAATCGCTTGGGCAACGCTGGAATATTTGCACGACAAAAACCAATGCCGGGCCCTTTTTGCGACTCACTACCATGAGATGACCGCGCTCGCTGGCAAGTTGGCGGGCGTCGAAAACGCTACCGTCAATGTGAAGGAATGGCAAGGCGATGTGATCTTCTTACATGAGGTCCGCAAAGGCGCGGCCGACCGATCCTATGGTGTGCAGGTCGCGCGACTTGCGGGCTTGCCAGAAGCCGTCACCGATCGTGCCCGCGTGGTGCTGGAAGCGTTGGAAGCAGGCGAACGCGAAGGCGGAAACAAACAAAAAACACTGATCGATGATTTGCCACTGTTCCGCGCGGCCCCCCCAAGGCCTGCGCCAGCTACGCAAAAAACGTCAGAAGTAGAACAACGCCTCCGTGATCTGTTGCCAGACAACCTGACGCCAATGGAAGCGCTGCACCTGATCTATGAACTGAAGGCAAAAGCAGAACAGACGAATAAGTCCTGATTTCTTTTCGGCCCAAATATCCTGGGGGGTCAGGGGGGCTAGCCCCCCTGCCTTCATCTGTCAGTTTGCGGGAGTCGAAGAAACGCCAACCTGCGCAGGCCGCAACAGGCGATCATGCAACAAGAAGCCTTCGGTCATGACTTGAATGATCTGACCCGCCTTCGTCCCGGGAACAGGCGCTTCAAACATGGCCTGATGCAATTGCGGATCAAACTGGTCGCCGACCTCTGGCGCGACCGGGGTAACGTTATGCTTGGTCATCACGCTCAGCAATTCGCGCAGGGTCAACTCTACCCCCTCAATCAAAGCGGCCGCTTCTGCGCGATGTTGATCTGTTGCGGCATCCAGCGCCCGGCGCAAATTGTCATAAACCGGCAACAGATCGCGGGCTAGTTTTGAACCGCCGTATTGCTCTGCCTCGCGCCGATCCCGCTCGCCACGTTTGCGGGCGTTTTCAGCATCGGCCAGCGCTCGCATGAAACGATCGCGCATGTCATCCCGCTCTGCGCGCAGTTGTTCCACTTCATCCACCGCGGGCTCGGCCCCAAACTGCGCCATATCTACTTCGGCCTCAGCCATTTCCGGCGTTTCTACGTTGGCTGCCTGTTCATTCGCCATTTTGTCTTTCCTTGCTTTCGTCACTCTGCGTCACCCCTTCGAGCGATCTGAAATAAGCCGCCCGACGAGTTGGGCCGTGTAGTCTACGATGGGAACGATGCGGCCATAATTCAACCGCGTCGGCCCGATCACACCCACGGCACCTATAATCTTTCGATCAGCGTTCATATAGGGAGAGACGACCAGAGACGACCCCGAAAGTGAGAACAACTTGTTCTCAGAGCCAATAAAAATGCGGACACCTTCGCCGTCTTCGGTAAGTTCCAGAAATTCTGCGATATCGCGCTTGCGCTCCAGATCGTCAAAGAGGCTACGAATCCGGTCAAAGTCCTTGGCTTCGTTGGAGCCATCAAGCAGATTCGAGCGCCCGCGAACGATCAGCCGCTCGCTTTGTTCTCCCGCGTTTTCCCACAGGACAAGCCCAGTTTCGACCAGTTCACGCGCAAGCGCGTCGATTTCTTGGCGGCGCGACTTTATCTGCGCCGTCACGCTTTGGCGCAATTCCGAGAGCGTTTTCCCCTCTGCCAGCGCATTCAGGAAATTAGCCGCCTCTCGCATCGAAGATGGTGTTTGGCCCGGCGGCGGGGTGAACACGCGATTCTCGACATGGCTGTCTGCAAAGACAAGAACAACCAGAGCGCGATCTGCGTTTAAGCTGACAAATTCAATGTGTTTGATCGGCGCTTCATGTTTTGGCGTCAAAACCAGACTGGCGCCCTGCGTAATTCCGGACAAGGTGGAGCCGACACGATCCAGCATCGTCGTCACATCCGGCTGATTTTGGCCAAAGGTCGCATCAATCTTGTCACGATCCTCGGCAGCTACCTCGCCCACCTCCAGCACACCGTCGACAAACATCCGCAATCCGATTTGCGTCGGGATGCGACCGGAGGACGTGTGCGGGCTGCCCAAGAGGCCAAGATATTCAAGATCCTGCATCACGTTGCGAATGGTCGCGGCGCTGATCTTTTCGGACATCGTGCGCGACAGCGTTCGCGATCCAACCGGATCACCGGACGCAAGATAGCCCTCAACGACCCTGCGAAAAACCTCGCGGGATCGGTCATTCAGCTCGGACATGATGGCTGCGCGTTTGTTCTGGTCGGTCATTTCTTTGTTCCCAAGGCGCCCTATACCTTAATGAGAACAAGGGCTTTTCGTCAATGATGCTTGCATCCTTCGGCCAGCGATGGGTATTTGAGCAATATATCAATTTGAGGAGCGATCCAATGCGACCATCGGCACGAAACCTGGACCAGATGCGCCATGTCACGATTGAAACCGGCGTCATGAAACATGCCGAAGGGTCTTGTTTGATCAAAATGGGTGAAACGCATGTGCTATGCTCTGCCTCAATTGAAGAGAAGGCGCCTTCGTTTCTGAAGAATACGGGTCAAGGCTGGGTGACGGCTGAGTATGGCATGCTTCCAAGGGCCACGAACACCCGCAATCGGCGTGAGGCGGCGGTGGGCAAGCAAACAGGCCGCACACAAGAAATCCAACGGCTGATCGGTCGCGCCTTGCGGGCCGGTGTGGACCGCAGAGCGCTTGGGGAGCGTCAGATCGTGGTGGATTGTGATGTCTTGCAAGCCGATGGCGGCACGCGCTGCGCCTCTATCACCGGTGGTTGGGTCGCTTTGCGGCTGGCCGTGAACCAGATGTTGAAGGCCGGGGTTATCACCAGCGACCCGATTGTGGATCATGTGGTTGCGGTATCTTGCGGCATCTATGCCGGGCAAGCCGTTCTTGACCTTGATTATGCAGAAGATTCAAATGCCGGAACCGATGGCAATTTCATCCTGACGGGAACCGCGCGCTCGATTGAGGTTCAGATGTCGGCAGAGGGCGCGACCTTTTCACGCGAGGAAATGGGGCAGTTGATGGATCTGGCAGAAGTAGGTTGCGCGGGTTTGGTTGCCGCACAGAAAGCGGCGCTGGCATAAGATGCGGAAGTTTTCAGATAACCGGCTAGTCGTTGCCACCCATAACGCTGGAAAGCTTGCCGAAATTCGCGAGCTTTTGAATGGTTTTGATGTAGCAGTGACCTCTTGCGCGGAGCTTGGGCTGGCCGAACCACAGGAGACAGAGGATAACTTCATCGGTAACGCGCGGATCAAGGCCCACGCCGCCGCTCAGGCCTCGGGTCTTGTGGCTTTGGCGGATGACTCTGGAATTTGCGTGGATGGTTTGGGCGGTGCGCCAGGTGTCTATACTGCGGATTGGGCAGAAACGCCGACAGGTCGCGACTTCACCATGGCGATGGAGCGGACTTGGCGGGAACTGGAGGCCATCAGTGCACCCTACCCGCGCACCGCTCAGTTCCGCTGCACTTTGGTGATGGCTTGGCCCGATGGGCATGATGAAGTTTTTGAAGGTGTGATGCCGGGGTCCGTCATTTGGCCGATGCGCGGTGATTTGGGGCATGGATATGACCCTATTTTTCAACCTGATGGTCATGAACGCACCTTTGCCGAAATACCCGCCGACGAGAAAAATCTGATCAGCCACCGTGCCGATGCCTTTCGGAAACTTGTCGCGGGATGTTTCACGTGAAACCTTTAAAAGCTCGGCCACTGGCAGAGGATTGGCAGCAAGGTGGTTTCGGATTGTATATCCATTGGCCCTTTTGCCAGTCGAAATGCCCCTATTGCGATTTCAACAGTCATGTTGCGGCGAAGATTGATCAAGCCAGATGGCGGGATGCCTATTTGCGGGAAATAGACCGCGCTGCTGCGGAAACGCCCGGCCGCATCCTTCAAACCGTCTTTTTTGGTGGGGGCACGCCGTCACTGCTGGCACCCGAAATTGTCGATGCCATTATTGCAAAAGTTCGCGCTGCATGGCCAACGGCAAACGATATAGAAATCACTATGGAGGCAAATCCCGGTTCCGTGGAGGCGGGCCGTTTTGCAGCGTATCGGCAAGCAGGCGTCAACCGTGTTTCAATCGGCGTTCAAGCCCTGAACGATACGGATCTGAAAGCGCTTGGCAGGCTACACAGCGTTGCAGATTCGCTCGCTGCGATAAAGATCGCACAAAAGACCTTTGACCGGACGAGCTTTGATCTGATCTACGCGCGACAAGGGCAATCCCTTGCAGCGTGGCAAGCGGAACTGGATCAAGCCCTACAAATTGCGAATGGGCACCTATCCCTTTATCAATTAACGATAGAGGACGGCACGGCCTTCGGTGATCGGTTCCGGCGCGGCCTGTTGAAAGGACTGCCAGACGAAGATCTGGGTGCAGACATGTATCTGGCTACCCAAGACGCTACGAATGCGGCAGGGTATAAGAGCTACGAAGTCTCAAACTACGCCAAAGACAGCCAAGAATCACGCCACAACTGCATCTATTGGAATGCTGGTGATTATATTGGCATTGGACCGGGTGCACATGGCCGCCTTAGCCTTGACGGGTGTAGATGGAGCACCGAGGCCACATCAAACCCAACAGCATGGCTTGAAAGCATCGAGGCTGGCGCACCGAAGGAGCGCCGGGATCTGCTTTCAAGCGCAGAGCAGGGAACAGAATACCTTATGATGGGCCTGAGGCGGGACATCGGCATTGATCTGGAACGATACAGCCGTCTTGCAAAATCGACGCTGAACCGAACCACTGTTGCAGACCTCGAATCCCTTGGATTGGTTGTCCGAAGGGAAAACCGGCTCAGCGCAACGCCCTCGGGTCGGCTGGTTCTGAACGCCGTGATTGAGAAGCTGATGGCCGAATAGCGGAGGATTAGTCCCTATCCATCAAAGACAATGTGCGACACAGGTTATCGAGATCATCCAAGGTGTTATACCTGATTGTCAGCGTCCCACGCTCCCCGCCCGGCTCATGATTGATGCTGACCGCCATGCGCAAATTGGCGCTCAGATCAGCCTCTAAAGCGCGCGTATCGGCATCCTTCTCGGGCGTCGCCCGTGGACCGGCATTTTTTCTCGTGGCCGATGGTTCCGCCGATTCCCGCGCAAGCCGCTCTGTTTCGCGAACTGAAAGCCCCTTTTCAATCGCGACTTTTGCCAAACGCGATGGATCAGTTGTTGTGATCAGTGCGCGGGCATGACCAGCAGAAAGCTTTCCCTCCCGAACAAAGGCTTGCACATCATCAGGCAAGGTCAACAACCGCAATAGATTTGCGATGTGACTCCGGCTTTTAGACAAAGCTTCGGCAATCTTTTCTTGGGTATGCCCAAAACGATCCATCAACTGCCGAAAACCCGCTGCCTCTTCAATCGCATTCAGATCCGCACGCTGAATATTCTCAATAATTGCGACCTCCAACACCTCGGTATCCGAGAACTCCCGCACCAAAACGGGCAAACGATGGAGTTGCGCCATCTGAGCCGCGCGCCAACGCCGCTCCCCCGCAACAATTTCATAAGTGCCTTGCTCGGCACGCGGGCGAACGATGAGCGGTTGCAACACCCCCTTCTGCTTGATCGAATTCGCAAGATCCTCAAGTGCTTCGGGCGTGAAATCCCGGCGTGGCTGATTTGGATTGGGAAACAAGTTTTCAACAGCAACGACGATATCCGAACGGCGCACATCGACAGCCTGACCGTCCTTGTCAGCCGTCGCATTGATATCCGCCATTAAGGCTGACAAACCGCGCCCCAAACCGCGACGTTCTTGCTTCTTTTCCATCACTGCGCGCTCCTTGTTTCTTTCTGAGCCAAACCATACCGCTCTGCTATCTCCTGCGAAAGGGCGCGATAGGCCTCCGACCCCTTTGATGCGCTATCATAAGACAGGACCGGCAGCGCATATGATGGCGCCTCGCTCACCCGAACATTGCGCGGAATCATAGTCTTGAAAACAAGCTCTCCAAGATTTTCGCGCGCATCCGCTTCAACCAACTGCGAAAGGTTGTTACGCTTGTCATACATGGTAAGCAAAACCCCCTCTATCCGCAGATCACTATTGGCAGTTTGCCTGATCTCCCGCACGGTCAACATCAATTGCGATAGGCCTTCCAGCGCAAAAAACTCACTTTGCAGTGGAATCAGGACCGAATGGCAGGCCACCAAGGCATTGACAGTCAAAAGACTGAGTGAAGGCGGGCAATCGATCAGGACAAAATCGAAAGACAAATCTGCCATCGCTGGCTGCCGCAAGGCATCATGTAACAAAAAGCTACGCTTTTCATTGGCCACCAGCTCCATATCTGCCGATGAAAGATCTGAATTGGCCGGGCAAACAAAAATATTCTCCAACGCGGTCGCATGAACCACCAAATCCAACGGCGCTTCTTCGACCATCAGGTCGTAAGTCGTAAGGCTGCGGCTAGCCAATTCAATCCCAAGCCCGGTTGATGCATTACCCTGCGGATCCAGATCGACAACCAGCACCTTCGCACCAAGCTCCGCTAGACCTGCGGCGAGGTTAATCGTCGTCGTGGTCTTGGCAACACCGCCCTTCTGGTTTGCGATCGCGATAATTCTGGGGGCGCCATGTTTGGCCGGGTCAGACATGTTTGATATCCTGAATTCTCAATATGACACCATTGTCATCAGTTTCACTTGGCACCGCTTCATACTCGAAAGCCCATTCTTTCTTTGCCTCTGCGACTTCTGCAAGATGGGTCGCACCTTTCGGAAAGAGGCAGGTGCCACCACTGATTAAGTGCCGTTGGGCCAACTGTAAAAGCACAGAAAGAGAAGCCAACGCCCTTGCTGAAAGAACATCCGCTTCAAGCGGTGGCAACAATTCTGCCCTTTCCGGGATAATATTTGCGTTCAACTGTAAATGGCGCACCGCCTCCCTCAAAAATGCGGCCTTGCGCTGATCTGACTCGATCAAAGTAAAACGACGCTCCGGCGCAAACTCCTTTGACAAGATCGCCAGAACGATTGCGGGAAAGCCTCCACCACTTCCAATATCAACGATATGAGAACAATGCTGAGGGATCAGAGGAAAAATTTGCGCGGAATCTTCGACATGGCGCTTCCAGATCGATTCGATACTGGATTTCGAAACGAGGTTGATCGCAGGGTTCCACTTTTTGACCAGATCACAAAAAGCGTGCAGTCGATCAACTGTTTCACGTGAAACATCCGGGGCACTTTGAAAGAGTATCATTTTGCGCGCCGCGCCGATTCTTCGCTTTTCAGACGAGAGAGGACGAGTAAGAGCGCGGCCGGGGTCATCCCTTCTATCTTGCCTGCGTGCGCAATTGAACCAGGACGCCGCAGGGTCAGCTTTGCTTTCAATTCCCCAGAAAGACCGGGGAGTGATTGGAAATCAAAATCCTTTGGTATAACAACGGCTTCGTCTTTCCTCAGCGCAGCCGCGTCCGCGCTCTGACGATCCGAGTAATTGGAATAGAGAGATTCCCGCCACATCTGCATCAACACATCGGGCTCCAAGAATGGAAATCCATCCAATCGCGTAGCAATCGCTGAAGGAGATATATCAAGCTGGGATAAGAGAGAAAACGCTGTCCTGCGCACCCCATCTTGACGCACGTGAAAGCCTGCTTTTACCAACTGATTAGCCGTATAGCTAATCTGGTTCAGGGCATCGCGGCCCTTATCCAGCTTTTCCATCTTGGCAAGAAATTCCTTCTTGCGCCCCTCTCCAACGGCACCAATCGACAAGGCCAAATGCGTCAAGCGCTGATCGGCGTTATCCGCCCGCAAGACCAAACGATACTCTGCGCGAGAAGTGAACATCCGATAAGGTTCAGTAACCCCGCGGGAAATCAGATCGTCAATCATCACACCAATGTAGCTTTCGGCGCGACTAAAGCTAACCGGATCCTGCTGTCTCGCAAATCGTGCAGCATTCAACCCAGCGACAAGCCCCTGTGCTGCCGCCTCCTCATATCCTGTTGTCCCGTTAATCTGACCCGCAAAATACAGTCCCGTGACGCCACGAACCATAAGATCTGGGCCAAGGCCCCGCGGGTCGAAATAGTCATATTCAATCGCATAACCTGGCTGCAAAATCACTGTTTTCTCTAGACCTTTGATCGAGCGCACATATTGCTCTTGCACCTCTGCGGGTAAAGATGTCGAAATACCATTCGGATAGACTGTGTGATCGTCGACACCCTCTGGTTCTAGGAAAATTTGATGTGAAGATTTATCCGAGAAGCGGACAATCTTATCTTCGATCGAGGGGCAATAACGTGGGCCGACCCCCTCAATATGGCCACCATACATGGCAGAACGGTCCAGATTGCGACGCACGATCTCATGCGTATTCTCATTGGTTTCGGTAATCCCACATTCAACCTGTGGCGCAACTGGTGAAATACTCATAAACGAGAGCATGGTCGGAACATCATCGCCCGCCTGGCTTTCCAGCTCGGCCCAATTGATGGTTCTGCCGTCAAGACGGGGCGGCGTTCCCGTTTTCAACCGACCAGACGCCAGCCCAAGATCGGCAAGCTTTTCCGCCAACTTAACTGACGGCAATTCCCCAACCCGGCCGCCCGATGTTCTTTTGTCGCCAACATGGATCAAACCGTTCAGAAAAGTCCCAGCTGTCAAAATAACTGACTTGCCGCGGATCTCAGAACCATCAGCCAAGCGAACGCCAAAGATTTGACCCTGCTGTAAGATAAAATCAACAACCTCACCTTCAATGACGGTAAGCCCCTGTTGTTTCTCCAAAATCCCCTGAATAGCTTGCCGATACAGCTTCCTGTCCGCTTGTGTCCTTGGCCCCTGCACTGCCGGCCCTTTACTGCGGTTCAAAAGACGAAACTGAATGCCTGCCGCATCCGCCGCCAAGCCCATTATCCCATCAAACGCGTCTATTTCACGAACAAGATGGCCTTTTCCAAGCCCACCGATAGCCGGATTACAGGACATCACGCCCAACGCGGCCTTCTTCAGTGTCACCAATGCCGTTTCTGCACCAGCGCGCGCGGCGGCTGCCGCAGCCTCACAGCCCGCATGCCCGCCACCAACAACGATGACATCAAAATGTTCCACGTGAAACATCCTCATTTCCCAATGCAAAAGCTTGAGAAGATTTCCCCAAGCAAGGTTTCAACATCAATCTCACCCAGCAAGATCTGAAGCGCACGCGACGCAATCCGCAATTCTTCAGACGCTATCTCCAGTACTGGCCCAAGCTTGTCTACCTCGATTCGGGCAATTTCCAAAGCTCGCACCGCTTCCGCGATCGCAATACGATGCCTTTCTCGGGTTAGGACACTGGCACCCGCCACACGCTGCGAAAGGACTTCCGTAATCCGCTGAATAAGCGCGGAAACCCCCTCACCCGTTCTACCAGAGACCCGAATGGCATCCCCATGGATCGCACACCCACCGAAGATATCCGCCTTCCCCATCGCAAGAATATCTCCATCCTGCGGCTCTAGCAATTCAACATCGGCACCTTCTGATTGCAGAAAGACCCGCAGATCCGCCTTCTGCGCACGCTCTATCGCAAGGCTCACACCCAAGGCCTCAACCAGATCATCCGTTTCGCGCAAACCAGCTGTATCAAGAAAAGTAACAGCAAGCCCCTGCAAATCCATCCGCACTTCGATCACATCGCGCGTAGTGCCCGCCACTTCCGAAGTAATCGCCGCATTCCGACCAGCTAAACTATTGAGAAGCGTCGATTTTCCTGCGTTAGGCCGACCAACGATCGCAACCTCAAACCCGTCCCGAATACGCTCCGATGCCGCCGCGCCTGCTACTTCAGCACGCAGCGCTACCAACAGACCATCCAACAGCGCACGAACTTCTGGCAGCACATCTTCAGGCACATCTTCATCGGCAAAATCGATCGTCGCTTCCAACAATGCCGCAGCCCGGATCATCTTGCCGCGCCAATCACGCACTCTCTCGCCAATCGCCCCGGACAAAACACGAAGCGATTGAACCCGCTGCGCCTCCGTTTCTGCATCAATCAGATCAGCCAGCCCTTCAACTTGGGTCAGATCCAAACACCCGTTTTCCAAGGCCCGCCGTGTGAACTCACCAGCCTCCGCAGGCCGCAAGCCGGGAATCTCAGACAAGGCCGCGATCACAGCCGCAACAACCGCACGGCTTCCATGCAGATGCAGCTCCACCACATCTTCCCCGGTAAAACTCGCACCCTTCCCAAAGGCCAGCACCAGCGCCTCATCCAACAGTGCCCCGTTCCACATCAAGCGACGCAAACCCGCCTGACGCATAGCAGGCAAAGGCGCAAACAGGCGCGCAGCATCATGCGCCTTCGGTCCAGACAGCCGAACAACGGACAAACCCGCCTTGCCTCTCGCCGAGGCAAGCGCAAAAATGGTGTCTGACATGGCCATTCTCCCGAATTAACGCCGATCTGCAAAACGGAATAACACAGCGCAAGAAGCGAAAGCAGGGCTATACAGCCAATGCCGGGAAGCGTCTATAGCTCCCCAGCCCTCGCTTCGGTCAGGTGTTCATCGAATCGAAGAAATCCGAGTTGGTTTTGGTCTGCTTCAACTTCGAAATCAGGAATTCAATCGCATCCGTTGTCCCCATCGGGTTCAGGATGCGGCGCAAAACATAGGTTTTCTGAAGGTCGATTTTATCCACCAGCAGATCCTCTTTCCGTGTGCCGGATTTCAGAATGTCCATCGCCGGGAACACGCGCTTATCGGCAACCTTTCGATCCAGAACAATTTCAGAGTTACCAGTGCCTTTGAATTCTTCAAAGATCACTTCATCCATCCGGCTGCCGGTATCAATCAACGCCGTGGCAATGATGGTCAACGACCCGCCTTCTTCAATGTTCCGCGCCGCCCCAAAGAACCGCTTGGGCCGCTGCAAGGCATTGGCATCCACACCACCGGTCAGAACCTTGCCCGAGGACGGCACAACCGTGTTGAAGGCCCGGCCCAGACGCGTGATCGAATCAAGCAAAATTACAACGTCGCGCTTATGCTCCACCAGCCGCTTGGCCTTCTCGATCACCATCTCGGCCACGGCCACATGCCGCGTTGCCGGTTCATCGAAGGTCGAAGACACAACTTCACCCTTCACAGAACGCTGCATATCCGTCACTTCTTCCGGGCGTTCGTCGATCAGCAACACGATCAGATAGCATTCCGGATGATTGGTCGCGATGGAATGCGCAATATTCTGAAGCAAAACGGTTTTACCCGTCCGCGGCGGCGCCACGATCAAGCCACGCTGCCCCTTCCCGATCGGGGCAACCAGATCAATGATCCGCGCCGAACGGTCTTTCAACGTCGGATCATCCACTTCCATCTTGAAGCGTTCATCAGGATAAAGCGGCGTCAGGTTGTCAAAATGAACCTTGTGACGTGCCTTTTCCGGATCATCAAAGTTGATCCGTGTTACCTTGGTCATGCTGAAATAGCGTTCCGTCTCACGCGGGGCCGCGATCACGCCTTCAATCGTATCGCCTGTGCGCAGTGAAAACTGGCGGATCATATCGGGCGAGACATAAATATCATCCGGCCCCGGCAAATAGTTCGCCGAAGGAGAGCGCAGGAATCCAAACCCATCCTGCACCACTTCCAGCACGCCATCGCCGCCGATTTCCCAACCTTCCTCGGCATGCTCTTTCAGGATAGAGAACATCATCTCACCCTTCCGCATGGAAGGTGCGTTTTCCACATCCCATTCTTCCGCCATCGCCAGCAGATCAGCAGGCGTCTTGGCTTTCAGGTCAGCAAGATTAAGCCGTCCAACAGGGGCATCTTCGGAAAAGGTCTCATCGGTCATGGCTGCAACATCCTCGGCTCATCGCGGATCATGGCGATGGCATCGTCGACAAAAGGGGAAACGCTTTACGGACCGGACGGCCCAGCTTTGGCCCAGATAGGCAACAGCCGCTAAATTGTCAAGAAAAGCCTCAGAACTTCACAATAACCGACAAGACGATCACAACCATCAAAATGGTCGGCACCTCGTTCATCATCCGGTAATTGCGCCCGGTCAGGCTGTTCTGTCCCACTTCAAACGCCTTGCGCCGACCCGCAAGCCACATGTGAAACCATGTCATCCCCAGCACCGACACAGCCTTGGTCCAGGGCCAGACCATCGACCAATCCACGATCCCCGGCGTCAGCACCAGCATCAGGCCTGCCACCCAGGTCACAACCATCGCCGGGTTCATGATCACCCGCAGCAGCTTCATTTCCATGGTCTGAAACAAACCATCCGCCGCATCCCCGGTTTTCACCTGCTCTGCATGATAGACAAACAGCCGTGGCAAATAAAACAACCCCGCCATCCACGAGATCACCGCCATCACATGCAGGGCCTTCACCCAAAGATATATATCCGCCAGTATCGAGGTCATGTTTTGTCTTCTCTGCTCTGCCTACTCTTTAAATATAAGATATATATAGAAAGATGTAGATATAGATGGCCCTATGGATAACAGAATATCTGAATCTCTCCGCAGGTTCATCCCCATAGCCAATATTGTGGGTAAATGACAGGATAGTTTCGTCAAACCCTGATTACGGCAATAAAATCAATAAACTAACCGCTTTGTCTTGGCTCCGTTTCATCAACAGCTATCGCCGTTTCTACTCTATCCCCAGCCCCTTTCCGTGCGCTTCCACATGTGGATATCCATCGCGAAAGCTTGACAAAAAGCGCCCCTTACCCCCACCACTGGGCAAAACGCGGCTTGTCCCCAAAACCGGCCGTTGGAACATATCAAGATTTTCCACAGGGTCACACACAACCGATGCCGCCGTTCATTCTCGCTTCTTCCTCCTCGACGCGGCTGGATATGCTGCGCGCCGCCGGGGTTGATGTCACCAGCCAGCCCGCATCGACGAAGCCGCCCTGCGCGCGGGGCTGGAAGCAGAAGATGCCACACCACAAGACATCGCGGATTTCCTTGCCGAAATGAAGGCCCGTAAAATCGCGGAACGCCAGCCCGATGCCTTGGTTCTGGGCTGCGATCAGGTGCTTGAATTCAAGGGCAAAGCCTGGGGCAAGCCCGAAACGCCCGAGGGTGCAAAGCGCCAGCTTTTGCAACTGCGCGGCCAAAAGCATCAACTTCTGTCAGCCGTGGTGCTTTACCATGAGGCAAAGCCGATCTGGCGCCATGTCGGCAAGGCCCGGTTGACCATGCACAGCTTTTCCGATGCCTGGCTTGATGGCTATATTCACCGCAATTGGGACAGCATCCGCCACTCTGCCGGGGCCTATTTGCTGGAACAAGAAGGCATCCGGCTGTTTTCAGAGGTGGAGGGCGATTACTTCACCATCCTCGGGCTTCCCCTGTTGCCTCTCTTGGGCTATCTCAGGGTAAGGGGATTTATTGACACATGACGGACCATCCGCGCATTCCATTGGCTGGGGTTATCGGTTCTCCGATCGCCCATAGCCGCTCGCCCATCCTGCATAATTACTGGCTGAAACGTTATGGCATCAAAGGCCATTACATCCCGATGGATATCGCCCAGGCTGATATGGCCGAGGCGCTGCGGATGCTGCCGAAATTGGGTTTCGTCGGGCTGAATGTCACTATCCCCCACAAGGAAAGCGTGATCGCGCTTGCCGATATCGTGACAGACCGCGCCGCGCTGATCGGGGCGGCGAATACTTTGATCTTCCGCAGCGATGGTAAAATTCACGCCGATAACACTGATGGTTCTGGTTTCGTGGCAAACTTGCGTCAGAACGCGCCGGACTGGCAGCCAAAATCCGGTCCTGCGATGGTGTTTGGTGCTGGCGGTGCGGCCCGCGCTGTTGTCGCTGCCTTGATAGAGGTCGGCGTTCCCGAAATCCGCATCACCAACCGCACCCGCGCCCGCGCCGAGGCGCTGCGCTCTGATTTTGGCGCAAAGCTGACGGTGGTGGATTGGGTGCAATCCGCGCATTGTCTGGATGATGTGGCAACCGTGGTCAACACCACAGCCCTTGGTATGGTTGGCAAGCCGGAATTCAACGTCAGCCTTGCCGAACTCAACCCCGCCGCATTGGTCAATGATCTGGTCTATACCCCCATTCAAACCGAATTGCTGACCCATGCCGCCGAACGCGGCTGCCAGACGGTGGATGGTTTGGGAATGCTTTTGCATCAGGCCGCCCCCGGTTTTGAACGCTGGTTCGGCCAACGGCCCGAGGTGGACGAAGACACCCGCGATACGGTCATGGGGCTATGACGGCCTTCCGGCTTGGGTTGACCGGGTCTATCGGCATGGGCAAATCCACCACTGCCGGGTTTTTCGCCGCAGCCGGACTGCCGGTCTGGGATGCCGATGCCGCCGTCCACCGGCTCTATGCCCAAGGCGGCGCGGCGGTTCCGGCCATCGCAAGCCAATGGCCGCAAGCGATCATCGGTGGCGCGGTGGATCGCAGCGCGCTGAAAACCATCATCGCCGCCGATCCGGGCGCGCTGAGCGGTATCGAGCAGATCGTGCATCCGCTTGTCGCGGCTGATCGCGCTGATTTCCTGCACAAGGCGCGGGCTGATATCGTCGTGCTGGATATCCCGCTGCTGTTCGAAAAAGGCTCTGAATCTGACATGGATGCGACCTTGCTTGTCACCGCGCCCGCCGCCTTGCAACGTGCCCGCGTTTTGGCCCGCCCCGGCATGACCGAGGCGCAGTTTCACACCATCCTGTCCCGCCAGATGCCCGATGCCGAAAAGCGGAAACGCGCCACCCATATCATCGAAACCCTTAGTCTTGATGCAGCGCAGGCCTGCGTGACCGCGCTCATCGCCTATATCCGACAGGTGCAGCATGCGTGAGATTGTCCTCGACACCGAAACCACGGGGTTTGAACCGACCGAAGGCGACCGCATTGTTGAAATCGGCGCGGTGGAACTGTTCAACCACATGCCCACGGGCCGCACCTATCACCAATATATCAACCCAGAACGCTCCATGCCCAAAGCCGCGTTTGAAGTGCATGGTCTGGGCGATGATTTCCTGCGCGACAAACCGGTGTTCCGCGAGATTGGCCAAGCCTTTCTGGATTTTATCGGCACCGACAAGCTGGTGATCCATAACGCCAGTTTTGACATGAAATTTCTCAATCACGAACTGGCAGCAATCGGCCTGCCCACGCTTCCCAACAGTCAGGCGATTGATACCTTGATGATCGCACGGCAAAAATTCCCCGGCTCGCCTGCCTCGCTCGATGCACTGTGCCGCCGCTTTGGCGTCGATAACTCGGGCCGCGAAAAACACGGCGCGTTGCTGGACAGTGAAATTCTGGCCGAGGTGTATCTGGAACTGATCGGCGGCCGCCAGCCAGATTTCGGCCTGTCCAGCAACGCAGAGAAAACCGCAACGTCGGCCACGGATCAAAGCGAATGGCGCCCCTCTGCGCGGCCAAACCCCTTGCCCCCCCGCCTGACAGAGGCCGAAGCCGCCGCCCATGCCGCCTTTGTGGGAAAACTGGGCGACGCCGCTATCTGGTTGAAACGGCAATAAAAAAAGGCCGGACAAAACGTCCGGCCCCTTTATCGTAATGTCGGATATGCTCAGGAAACCGGCTGCGCGGTTTTCTGTTCTTCCATGCGGCGGGCCAGTTCGGCGCGATACAGGGCCAAAAAGTCCACCGTGTCGATGTTCAGGGGCGGGAAGCCCCCATCGCGCGTCACGTCCGAGATGATGCGGCGCACATAGGGAAACAGCATCCGCGGGCATTCGATGAGCAGGAACGGGTGCATCTGGTCTTCCGGCACGCCTTCGACATGGAAAATGCCGCCGTAATCCAGCTCTACCATGAACAGCGTCTCATTGGTGGCCTTGTTCTTGGAGGTAACGCGGAACTTGGTGATCACCTCAAACTGGTGGTCGCCGCTGCGCTTGCGGGCATCAAGGCTAACGGCAACCTGTGTATCAGGCTGCACATCCGTGCCCTGCAAGCCGCGCTGGGCAACGGCGTTTTCAAAGGACAGATCGCGCACGAATTGCCCCAGAACCTGCATTTTCACTTGGCCTGCGGCTGCGGTGTTTGCTGCCGGCTCAGCGCCATTTCCTTCGGTCATTTCAACTCTCCCAAAAAATCATTGCGCATGGTCTAGCAGGTGATCGCATTGGCCTCAATGCTCTGTCCAGCCCGAGGGGCGTTTGTTTGGCGGCGTTTGCGGGCGGTCTTCGGTCAGATCTTCGTATTCCGCTTCAATCACATCATCGCGCCCAGCGTCCCGATACGGCCCCGGCGAAGGCGCTTGCCCGGCACTGAAGCTGGCAACCTGAACCCGTGCCGCTACCGCCGCAATGATGGCCCGGCGCAAAGGCGGAACCAACAGCGCAAACCCCACCGCATCGGTGAAAAAGCCGGGTGTCAGCAGCAACGCCCCCGCAAACAAGATCAAGGCACCATGCGCCAGCGGCGAAAGCGGGTCGCGCATCTGCGCCATCGAATTGCGCAATTCCCCCAACACCTTCAACCCTTGCTGGCGCACCAACATCGTGCCGATGATCCCGGTCAGCAGCACAATTCCAAGGGTCGGCCACAGGGTCAACCAGCCACCAACCTTGATGAAAAGCCCGATCTCGATCAATGGAACGGCGATAAATGCCAATAAAAGCCACATTTTCCCGTTTCCCTTCCGTGATTTCCACTCAATTCTTTGCATAGGTGTCGGTAGACTTGGCAACACCCCTGCCCTACATAGGGATAAAGCGGGGCGATACCAATATCGCATTCATTCTCGGGGGTCCTGCCTCCGGCTTACTGAGGTCTGATATGAACTCTTCGATGATCGAACTCCTTGTTCTGGCGGGAATTGCCATTTTCCTGATCCTGAAGCTGAAATCTGTTCTGGGCACGCGCGAGGGGTTTGAAAAGCCGCCCGTCCTGCCAGAGGAGGTGAAACCCCGCAGCAAAAAGCAGTTTGAGGTGATCGAAGGCGGACCGGATCGCGATATCACGGACCATGTCGCCGAAGGCTCCCCCGCCGCCAAGGCCCTTGCCGCGATGAAAGCCGCAGAGCCCAGCTTTTCAGTGTCTGAATTTCTGGGCGGTGCCCGTGGCGCCTATGAAATGATCCTGATGGCCTTTGAAACCGGCGATCTGGAAAAGGTCAAAGCTTTCCTCGCCCAGGATGTCTACGAAAGTTTTGCCGAAGCTGTCGCCGCCCGCGAAGCGCAGGGCCTGACGATTGAGGCTAATTTCATCGGTATTCGGGAGCTTGCCGTGCAAGGTGCCGAATTTGACACCACCTCCCGCGAGGGTGAGGTTTCTGTGCGCTTTGTGGCTGAGTTGAATTCGGTCGTGCGCAATAAACTGGGCGAAGTCGTCGAAGGCAGCCCGACCGAGATCAAGCGTCAGCGCGACGTTTGGACTTTCTCGCGCCAGATGGGGGCTTCGGACCCGAACTGGCTGCTGGTTGCCACCGGGGATTGATGCGTGGCGCGGCCCGCCTTCTTGCCTTTGCCGCAGTGCCGCTTCTGGCGCTGGGGCTGACGGCGGTGTCCGCAATGGCGCAGATGCTGGATTTTTCCGACCTGAAAGGGTGGGAACAAGACGATCATCGTGCGGCCTTGTCGACCTTTCTGGATACCTGTTCCCTGCTGGAGGATCCCGATTGGGAACCGATCTGCAAACTGGCCCCGGATGCGATGGCCTCCCCCGCTGCGGCGCGCAGTTTCTTTGAATTGCTCTTCCGGCCCGTGATCGTGGGCGAACCCCCGGCGCTGTTCACCGGATACTATGAACCTGAACTTCCCGGCTCTGCCGTGCGCACGCCGCGCTATGCTTACCCGCTATATGCCCGCCCGCCAGAATTGCGGGACGGTCAGCAATGGCTGGACCGGGGCGCGATTGAATCCAGCGGGGCCTTGCGCGGGCGCGGCTTAGAGATCGTCTGGCTGGAAGACCCGGTCGAAGTGTTTTTCCTTCAGGTTCAAGGCTCTGGCCGGGTGCGCCTGCCCAATGGTCAGGTTGTTCGCGTTGGCTATGCCGGGCGCAACGGCCACCCCTATCGCTCTGTCGGGCAGGAATTGGTGCGGCGCGGTATTTTGGGGGCGCATAGTGTTTCGGCCCAAGGCATCAAGGCGTGGGTGCGCGCCAACCCCACCTTGGGGGCCGAGATGCTGCATCATAACCCGTCTTTCGTGTTCTTTCGGCGCTTGCCTGACCTGCCGCCGGAAAAAGGGCCGATCGGGGCGATGGGCCGGTCGATCACCACGATGCGCACACTGGCGGTTGACCCGGCCTACACCCCGCTGGGTGCCCCGGTCTGGCTGGAAAAGGCCGGGCGCAACCCGATCAACCGCTTGATGGTGGCGCAAGATACGGGCGGCGCGATCAAAGGCCCGCAGCGCGCCGATATCTTCTTTGGCACCGGTCCGCAGGCCGGAGAGGACGCAGGCACCGTCAAGGATGGCGGCCGTATGGTCCTGCTCTTGCCGATCGAACGCGCCTTTGCCGCATTGGAGACAGACTGATGCCGCGCCGCCGCTCTCTGCGCCCCGAGGAGGAGGAGCTTTGGCGCGCGGTGGCCCGCACCGCCAAGCCGATGCATGCCCCGGTTTTTCGCCGCAAGGTTCAGGACAACCCGGCAGAGTTTTCGGAACCCGCCGTGAAATCCCATTCCGTGCCGCGGATTGCGCCGTTTCGACTGGGCGAAAAACCTGCCACACCCCGCCCGCAAACCGCCGCGCCGCCGGCGCTGCAAATGGATGCCAAAGCCTTTGGCAAGCTGACGCGCGGCAAACTGGCCCCCGAGGCGCGGATCGACCTGCACGGCATGACGCTGGCCGAGGCGCATCCCGAACTCATCCGCTTTATCCTGAATGCCCATTCGGCGGGGATGCGGCTGGTTCTGGTGATTACAGGTAAGGGCAAACCGGGGGTCGATACCGGGCCCATTCCGCGCCGCACCGGGATTTTACGTCAGCAGGTGCCGCATTGGTTGCACCAGCCCCCCCTCGCCCCGGCAATCCTGCAAGTGACCGAGGCGCACCTGCGCCATGGCGGCAGCGGGGCGTATTACATCTATCTACGCCGCCACCGATAAGGCCGCGCGCGCCCGGGCCAACGGCAGCAGCATCACCAGCACCGCAAAAGCGAAAGAGGCAGCAAAGCCGTAAAGCTGCGTCTCATATCCGATGCCCGCATCAATCAGCGCACCCGAAAGCCCCGGCCCGATGGCAGACCCCAGCACCATCACCGCCGCCACCGCCGATTTGATCGCGCCCAGATGGCGGGTGCCGTAAAACTCGGCCCAGACCGCGTTGGGAATGGTCGATTGCCCGCCCCCGGCCATGCCCATCAGGATCACACCCGCTGCCGCCCAGCCCAAAGAGGGGGCGAAAGCGTGCAGGCTGAACGCAAGGATTAACGGCAGAAGATAGATCGGCAGCAGACGCGCCGCGCCAAACCGATCAATCGCCCAGCCATAGACAAGGGTGAACAGACCAAAGGTCAGCGTGCCCAGCGGAAACACCGCAACCAGCGCCAGATGGTCCCAGCCCTTGATCTCGGCGAAATGCACCTGATGGAACCAGAAAGCGGTGCCAAATGCCGGAAAGAACAACAGCGCCGGGGTCAGCGACCAGAACAGCGGGTGCCGCAGCGCCTCGGCCCGTGTCCAGTGGCGGCCATTCATGCCCAAGGTGGCGTTGCTTTCGGCACTGCTTTGCGGTGTGCGTTCCAACCGGAGCAAACGATGCAGGATCGGCAGGCAGAGAAAGCAAAACAGCGCCGCACCCACCCAAAGCAGATGCCAGTCGATATGCTGTTTAAGCCAGACAAAGGTGAGCGGCATCAAAGCTTCGGCGGTCATGAAGCCCATGGTGGCCACCGCCAGCGCACGACCACGCGCCGCCACGAACCAGCGCACCATCGCAACCACGGCGACATGGCTTGTCATGCCTTGGCCGGTGAATCGCAGCGCGAAAATGACAAGGGGCAGGGCGGCAGCCCATGGGTTGAAGGCCATCGCAAGGCAGGCCAGCCCCAGTAGCCCCACCACAGCCACACCCAGAACCCGCACCCGGAATCGATCTGCCAAGCCGCCCGCAAAGACCATGGCCAAGGCGGAGAATCCGGTGCCGACCATATAGATCACGCCCCAATCACCATTGCTCAGCCCGAAATGCGCCCGGATTTCACCGCCGAAGATGGAGATGAAAAAGGTTTGCCCAAAGCTGGAAAGAAAGGACAAAAGCGCGCCTGTGGCCAGAAAGGGCGCGTTGTCGCGGAGAAAGGCAAGCGTTGGAGTTTTCATCCCCCAGTCATGATCGGGAAAGCCGGCAGGGGGAAGGCCCAATTTGGGCCTTTTGCAATGTGATGAAGGCCGGGGGCGCTGCCCCCGGACCCCCGAGGTATTTGGACCAAGATGAAGGGGTGGCGCTTACAAAACGTAGCGCGACAGATCGGCGGAGCGGGACAATTCGCCCAGATGCGCCTCCACGAAGGCGGCGTTGACTTCAACCGCATCGCCCATCCGATCGGGGGCGGTGAAGGACAGGTCCTCGAACACCCGTTCGATCACGGTGTAAAGGCGGCGCGCGCCGATGTTTTCCACCGATTGATTGACCTCGGCGGCGATGCGGGCCAGCGCCTTGATGCCATCTTCGGTGAAGGTGACGGTGACGCCTTCGGTGCCCATGAGGGCCGAATATTGCAGCGTCAGCGCATTGTCGGTTTCCGTCAGGATGCGCACGAAATCTTCTTCGGTCAGGGCACGCAGTTCGACGCGGATCGGCAAGCGGCCTTGCAGTTCGGGCAAAAGATCCGAGGGTTTCGCGATATGGAAGGCACCGCTGGCGATGAACAAGATGTGATCGGTTTTCACCGGGCCGTGCTTGGTGGAGACGGTTGTGCCTTCAATCAAGGGCAGCAGATCGCGCTGCACGCCTTCGCGCGACACATCGGCGCCGCGGGCATCGGCACGGGCGCAAACCTTATCAATCTCATCAATGAAAACGATGCCGTTTTCCTGCACCGCCTCCAGCGCGGCCAGTTTAACGGCCTCATCATCCAGAAGCTTGTCGGCTTCTTCTGACACCAGCAGTTCATGGCTTTCGGCCACCGTCAGGCGGCGTTTCTGGGTGCGGCCCATTTTGCCGAACAGATCGCCAAGGTTCATCATGCCGCCCATCGGGCCGCCAGCGCCTTGGCCCGTGGGATCAAAGGCGGCGAAAGGGTTGGTGGTATCAGCGATGTCCAGCTCGATCACCGTATTGTCCAACTCTCCGGCTTTCAGCTTGCGGCGGAACATTTCGCGGGTTTGTTCGCGGGCGTCCTTGCCGGCCACCGCTTCGATCACGCGATCTTCGGCGGCGGCTTGTGCACGGGCCTTCACGTCTTCACGCATGCGGGCGCGGGTGTCGATCATCGCGGCATCGACCAGATCGCGGATGATACTGTCCACATCGCGACCGACATAGCCGACTTCGGTAAATTTCGTGGCCTCGATCTTCAGAAACGGCGCTTTTGCCAGCTTTGCCAGACGGCGGCTGATTTCGGTTTTCCCAACGCCGGTTGGCCCGATCATCAGGATGTTCTTGGGATAAACCTCATCGCGCAGATCATCGGCCAATTGCTTGCGCCGCCAGCGGTTGCGCAGGGCCACAGCCACCGCGCGCTTGGCGTCCTTCTGGCCGATGATATAGCGATCCAGTTCGGATACGATTTCGCGGGGGGTCAGGTCTGTCATTTTGAAATCGTCTCCACGGTCAGATTACCATTCGTATAGACGCAAATATCGGCCGCGATGGCCATGGCCTTGCGCGCGATCTCCTCGGCGCGCAGATCGGTGGACATCAGGCCACGCGCGGCGGCAAGCGCGAAATTCCCGCCAGAGCCGATGGCCGCAACATCATGTTCCGGTTCCAGCACATCGCCTGCCCCGGTGATCACGAACAAATCCGCACCATCGGTCACGATCAGCATCGCTTCCAGATTGCGCAGGTATTTATCCATCCGCCAGTCCTTCGCCAGATCGACAGAGGCGCGGGCCAGTTGCCCCGGCATGGCTTCCAGCTTTTTCTCCAGCCGTTCCAGCAGGGTAAAGGCATCAGCGGTAGAGCCTGCAAAGCCGCAGACCACATCGCGGCCACCGGGGCTTAGCCGGCGCACCTTGCGGGCCGTGCCCTTGATGACCGTCTGGCCAAGGCTGACTTGCCCATCACCCGCCACCACAACCTCTCCACCGCGCCGAACCGCCAGAATGGTGGTGCCGTGCCAACCGGGAAACTTATCCTCTGCCATCTCAATCTCTCCTTCGTCTTGCCCTATATGGCCGCGCTGGGGCCGGGGCACAAGAACGGTAGGGGGGTTGATTTGGCTTTCGCCGCGCGCGGCATTCGGTAATCTTGGGAAAATCGCCAAGGAAAATGCCCGATGCCAAACCTGCATGTCTACCTGCCGCCGCAAATGCGGGATGATGCGATGCAGGGCAAGGTCAACATCATCAACCGGATCGGGGCGGCGGTGGGGCAGGCGGGCTATGGCATGGCCTATCACGGCGACACGCCCGAAGAACGCGCCCGCGCCGTGCCGGGGCCGGATTTGCATCTGTTTCACATGCAGGAACCCAACGCGCCGAATGTGCTGACCCTGCGCCGGGCCTATACTTACCCGTTCTGGCAGATCGAGGCGACGAATGAGCGCTGGAATTTCAGCATCGCGCGGGAACGGTTTGACCGAAGCCTTGTTGATCTGGAGGAGGCGCAGCCCTTTTTCCGGCGTTGGCGCAAACGACTGTTGGGAGAGGGCGCGCGCAGCCAAGAGGGGTTTATCTTCATGCCGTTGCAAGGGCGGCTGCGCGATCACCGCTCTTTTCAAACCATGAGCCCGAAAGCCATGATCGAGGCGTGTTTGCAGGCCGACCCAAAGCGTGAAATCCGCGCCACCTTGCACCCGAAAGAGATCTATGACCCCGAAGATTTCGCCATGTTAGAGACGGTTTCGCAGCGCTTTCCACGGTTTCAACTGATCAAGGCAGATGCGCGGGAATTGTTGTGGCGTTGTGATTATGTAGTGACGCAAAACTCCTCCGTGGCGCTGTCGGGCTTCTTTGCCAAAAAGCCGGCGGTGCTGTTTGCGGGCATAGATTTCCATCATATCGCGGGCTCGGTCGCGCGGGACGGGGTGGCGGCGGCTTTCGCACAGATGGAGGCCCGCGCGCCTTTTGTTCCCTACCTCTATTGGTTTTTCAAATCCCATATGATCAACGGCGGTGCCGAAGATGCAGAGGCGCAGATTTTGGCGCGGATGCGGGCGTGTGGCTGGCCGGTGTGAATTAGGCCGATGAAACGCAAAAAGGCGGCCCGAAGGCCGCCCTTTTCTCAACGTTAGGCAAGATCAAACCGCCGAGGCAATCCAGGTCGCCAGCGCTGCCTTCGGGGCCGCGCCGACTTTGTTCGACACAACCTGACCGTCCTTGAAAAGGAACAGCGCCGGAATGCCGCGCACACCCAGCTCTGCCGGGCTGTTGGGGTTTTCGTCGACGTTGATCTTCACGATCTTCACTTTGCCCTCATATTCGGCCGAAAGCTCTTCAAGAGCGGGGCCGATCTGGCGGCAGGGGCCACACCATTCAGCCCAAAAATCGACGACGACGGGAATATCCGATTTGCGAACTTCGGCGTCGAAAGTTGCGTCGGTGACGGCGGTGGTGGCCATGGACATATCTCCTGATTGGAATGTGTTGCTATCGAAGGTAAGGGCGCGCCCCAGTAACGTCAAGGGAGTGTAGTGCGCGCAAGGGCTGACCTCACTATATCGCGATCCAGTGGCATCAGTTGCGCCGAGTGGGTCCACAACAGCGCCACCTCTACCGCGCGGTTGGGGTAAATCTGGCACAGCGCCGAATGATAGGCCGCCATCTGGCGCAACAGGCCTTCGGGCACCTCGGCCACGCTTTGCGGCACGATCAGATTGGATTTGAAATCCACCGCCAGAACCGAAGTTTCGGTGATGACAAGCCTGTCAATGGTGCCGACCATCGGCGTGCCGTTCAGATCGGCGGTAATCGGTGCCTCGGCCAAGGTGCCGGGGGCGAATAGCGCGCTGAAAGCAGGTTGTGTCAACACCGCGCGCGCCTCGGCCAACAGGGCGGCGCTGTCGGGGCTGCCTTGCAGCATCGCGTCGGCCAGCGCGGGCCAGCTTTCCTGCGGATGGTTCGGCAGATGTTCCAGCAACAAATGCACCTGCGTGCCGCGATCCATCGCCGCGCGGTTGTCATCATCGGTGGTGTAATCGCCTGCAAGCGCCTTGGCCCCGCCCAGATCCGAAGGATTGCGCGGCTGCACAGGGCGCGGCGCATCGGGCGCGGGGGCGGAAACCCAGGCGGGTAGCGCCTTGGCCGCAACGGTTTTGCGCGGTTGCACCCCCAGATCGGGCGGCCAATCACCCTCGGCCAGCACAAGGCTGCCATCGGGCCCCGCCACCGCGCCTGCCGCCGTCATCGCCTCTTGGATCAGCCGATACCAGACCACGCCGGGCGCATCTTCGTCGCTGCGATCTGCGCCAATCTCCCCCGCTGCTGCCACGATCAGCCAGCTTTGCGCGCGGGTCATCGCCACATACAGCAGGCGCATCGCCTCTGCCTCGTCGCGCGCTTTCTTGGCGGCGCGGGCTTGGGCAATCAGCTCCGGGCTGTCTGATTTGCTGACTTTCCACACCGCGCCCTGCGGCAGCACGAACAGCTCATTTCGTTCGCGGGCGTTGTATTGCGCGGTATCGGGCAAGATCACGATCGGGGCTTCCAAGCCCTTTGCGCCATGCACTGTCATCACGCGGATACGGTCGCCCGCGCTGTCCATCTGGCGCTTTACCTCAACGTCATCCGTCTCTAACCAGCCCAGAAACCCGGTCAGGCTGGGCACATCATTGCGTTCATAGGCCAGCGCCTGCGACAGCAGTTCGTCAATCCCATCCTCGGCCTCGGCCCCCAAACGCGCCAACAATTTGCGGCGGCCATCATGCCGGGTCAGCATGCGTTCGATCAGATCATAGGGGCGCATGAAATCCGCCTGATCCCGCAAATCCTGCAAGATAGAGACTGTTTCGACATGTGCCGCATCGTTTTCTAGCGCCCGCCACAAATAGCCTTTGCGCGGCTGCGCCAGTGCGTAAAGCTGCTGTTCCGTCCAGCCAAACAACGGGCTGCGCAAGCAGGCGGCCAGCGACAGATCATCCTCGGGCGTGGCAAGGAAGGCCAACAGCGCCGCCAGATCGCGCACCGCAAGTTCCGCGCCCAGTTTCAGCCGATCCGCCCCCGCAATCGGCAAGCCCGCAGTCTTGCAGGCCTGAATGATCTCGCTGAAAATCTCGGATCGCCTGCGCACAAGGATCAGAAAATCCCCGGCATGCACGGCCCGGCTTTCCGCCCCGCCCTTGATCGGGATTTGTGTGCCCCGGTCAATCAGCGCCTTGATCGTCTCGGCCACTTTGCGGCCCAGCTTCGCCGCGTGATGCTCCTCGGAAATCAGGTCAACCGGGTCATACCAATTCTCTGGCTTCGGGTTCGTCTGCCGCTCGATCACCGGCCACACCTCCACCCGCCCCGGCATATCCGGCGAAAAGGCGATGTGCTTGACCTCGCCGCCCAACCCCTTTTGGCGGCGTTCATCAAAGGTCAGGTCAACTAGCCGCAAAACCGTATGAGAGGAGCGGAAGGAATGCTCCAACTGCAACTCTTGCAGCGGGGTTTGCACCTGTTCCAGCTTGGCGCGGAACAGATCGCGCTTTTCATCAAAAGCCGCGACATCGGCACCCTGAAAGGAATAGATCGACTGTTTCTTATCCCCCACCACGAAAATCGTGCGCGGTTCCTCACGTGCGCTGCGGCCCGAGGTAAACTCATCCGCCAGCAATTCGATCACCCGCCACTGGTCGGGGCTGGTATCTTGCGCCTCGTCAACAAGGATATGGTCAATCCCGCCATCCAGCCGGAACAAGACCCATTGCGCCACCGCTGGATCGGTCAGCAACCCCTTGGCCGCGGTGATCAGATCATCAAAATCCAGCCAGCCCCGCGCATCCTTGCGGGCCTTGTAAATCGGCAAAAACACAGCGGCAAAGCGGTGCAAAACAGCGGTGCGCCGCGCGGCGGACAGCGCAAGCCGCGCCGCCCGCGCTGCCTCAACCCGGCGCATCAGATCTTCCAGCCGGTTCAGCAAATCCCCCAGCTTTGTCTGCGTGCCCTTGGTTGGGAAAGAGCCTAACTTGGCGGTAAATGGCTCTTTCGCGCCCGGACCTGTCAGCAAAATCCCTTCAAGCCCGGACAAAAGCGCCATATCCATGCGCCCAAAATCCAGCGCGCGCAGCTTCTCCGCCGCTTTCACATCATTGGTGGTGCCGGTGGCGATGATCGCGGTCGCCTCCGCCAGCCATTCCGACTCGCCGCCCAGAAACACCTGCGCCAAAATCGCGTCCTCGGTCTGGCCCTCTGGCACGTCGAACAAGGCAAAACACTCTGCCTCGCTCAGGAACGTTCCGAAATCGCCGCGCCGCCCGGCCACCTCATCCGAAAAGGCATCGAAATCCTCGCCGGTATAGGCCCCTGCCAAAGCGCCGATCACCTCCGGCGCGATGCTGTCTGCCAGCTCATCGACAATCTCTTCGCGCAGCAAGGCGCTGGCCCGGTCGTCCATTTCGGTGAACTGCGGTGAAACCTTCGCCTCCAGTGGAAAGCGCCGCAACAAGGACGCACAAAACGAGTGGATGGTTTGAATCCGCAATCCGCCCGGCGTTTCAATCGCGCGGGCAAACAACTGCCGCGCCCGCGCCAGACGGGCCGCATCAACCGCATCGTCAACGCCCAATTCGCCCAGGGCCTGCCGCAAGGCGGCATCCTCTTTCATCGCCCATTCGCCCAGGCGTTTGAACAAGCGGTTCTGCATCTCGGACGCCGCTGCCTTTGTATAGGTCAGGCACAAAATCCGCCCCGGATCGACGCCCGACAGCAGCATCCGCGCCACCCGGTCCGTCAACACCCGCGTCTTGCCGGAGCCCGCGTTCGCCGACAACCATGTCGAGGCGCGCGGGTTTGCCGATTGCACCTGCCGTTCCGAGGCTGCGTCGCGTCTCATGTCACATCCTCGGGGTTGGGCACATCCGTCATTTCCCATTCGCCAAACCGGGCAAGGTGGTCATAGTCACCGGGAAACCGCTCTCCATGCATCGCGCGCCGTGAAACATAGCCGCGCGACGGGTCCATATAGCTGCTGATAAGGTGGTGCAATTCTTCCCAAACCTTGCCCAACATGGCCTCATCCGGGGTCGTCGTTTCACGTTTTGGGCTTGAACCGAGGCCGATATAGGTGATGCCAGACACCTCTCGCGGGCCATCAAGTGCTGCAAAAGCGCCGCGTGTGACCATCGCCGCCTCCAGCAAAAGCTGTTTGTCGAAAAACGCCTGTTGATCTTTGGTCGGCGGGCTTCCGGTTTTATAGTCGAATATATGCACCCGCCCATCCGGCAGCGCATCAATCCGGTCAGGCTTGGCGGTCAGCGTGAAGGGCAGGCCGGTCAGTGGGGCCGCGCCTTGCTTTTCCACCACAACCGGCACGCCGCCCAGATCAGCCTCGGTCGCCAAAAAGAAATCGGCGGCCCGGTGCAGGCGCGACATCCACAGCGCGCGCGCGGCGGGCCAAGGCACCTCTTGCGTCAGAACGGCGGTCGCCTCGGCGATCAGCCGCGCGCGCGCCGCCTCTCGGGTTTCGCCCTCTGGCCGCGATTTGGTGAAATTCTCCAACACCTTGTGCAACACTGACCCCCGCAGCAGGGCATCGGGCGATGGCCGCAGCGGGTTCAGCTTGAACAGCCGCAGGATATAACGCGCGTAAATCGCATAAGGGTCGCGCAGCAGCGTCTTGATACCCGTCACCGCCAGTTTGTCGGGTCGCGCCGCAACGGGGGGGCGCGGGGCAGGGCGCTTGGCGCTGGGCACCACCGGGTCGGGCCGCTCCGAGGCTTCGGCCAGCGCAAGCCAGGCCTGCCCGCGTGCGCGCATCGCCTTCAATGCCGCGGCACCACCTTGATCGGGCAACCCACCCAACAGGTTCGTCAATCTGTTCAACCAGCGCGAAGGCACTGTTTCCGCCTCTGCGTTGCGCACGGCCCGGCTGATCACCACCTGCGGCGCGCAAACCGCTTGCTGGTAATCATGCGCCGAAAGCCCGATCCGCCGTTCGGGCAGCAGCAAGCCCGCCTCCATCCGCATCGCGCGGTTCATCCACGGGTCGGGCGGTGGCAGTTGTGGCCAGATACCATCGTTCAACCCCCCCAGAACCACCAGTTCCGCACCTTGCACCCGTGCCTCCAGCGTGCCCCAGATCATGATGCGCGGATGCGCCTGCACGGTTTCCCGCACCTCGCCCCGGTTCAACAGTGCCTCAAACAGATGGCGGTAATCACTGGCGGTCATGATGCCGCCATAGCTGGCCTCTGACTCCAGCTCCACCAGCATTTTCAGCGCGGCTTCACCTGCCTCCTTGCGCCACAACTCGCTATCTGTGGCCAATGCCGCAGGGCCAAGCGCCAGAGCCTCGGCCAGCGCCCGATGCCGCGCGATATGGTCGGCCAAGGGCATCACAGCGCCCAGCGCAATGCCATCCAGCAGCCCCGCCAACCACTGCGCCCAAGGCAAAACCGCCGCGTCCTTCTCTGCCCCTGCCCAAGCGATCAAATCCGCACCGGTCGGAAAGGCAGGCCCATAGCGGCGCAGCTTCAGTTCCAGATTGCGGGTGAACAGCAAATGCGGCCCCCGTGGCCCGCCCGAAGCCGTCAGCGGATGTTTCAACAAGATCAACAGCGCCTCGGCGGTCAGCCGATCTTCAAACAGCCCCAGCACATGCCGCATGAACCGCCCCGGCGCCGACAGCGCCAAAGGCCGCCCCGCGGAATCGTCCGGCACAATGCCCCAGCGATCCAGCGCCGAAGTGACCTGCCGCGTCAGCCCCCGGTCGGGCGAGATCAGCGCCGCCGTCACCCCCCGCTCTGCCGCATCGCGCAGGATCAGCGCAATCGCCAGCGCCTCGGCCCTTGGGGTTTGCGCCTCGATCAGCGTCATTTCGGCACAGGCCTGCACCAGATCGGGAAGGTGCTTGCCTTCGGTCAACCATTGGTCCGTCACCGGGGCCGGGCGCAGCGACAGTGATACCAAGCGCGCCCGCGCCGGATTGGGCGCGCTGTGGTCAACCCAAGGGGCCACATCTGCCGGGGTGATGCCCAGTTGCCGCGCCAGTTTGAAGAACCGGTATTGCGGATGGTCTTCGGCGGTCATCGCGTCTGCCAGCCCGTCCCAGATCGGCGCGGGCATGTCAAAATCAAACCCCGGCAGGATAATCGCGCCCTGCGGCAACCGCGCCACCGCCTGCATGAACAGCGCCGTCGTGCCGCGCGACCCGGTAGAGCCTGCAACGATAATCGGATCAAGGGGGGGCGAGGCATCCCACAAGGCGGCGATCGCCTCGACCAGTTTGCGCTGCCGGGTCTGGCTGTCGGGTTGCGCAAGGTCTTGCAGCAATTGCGCCACGATGGCCATGAAAGCACGGGTGCGCGCCCAATGGGCGGAATGGTTGGCCACATCCAGCCCGGCGATGACATCGGGCGAAACGCCTTCGCCCTGCATCTCATCCAGCAAGGTGGCAAGGCTGTCGGCCAGATCATAAAGCGCGGCGCGTGGGGCCAGATCGGGTTGCTGTTGCAGCAATTGTTCAATCAGTTGCGCCAGCGTCAGTCGTTGCCGCAAAGGCGATACCGCAGGGGGCAGGCCCGCCGCCGGATGCGTATCGGCAAGGTCGGTGACCAACCGGATGCGCGGCAAAAAGCTTGCACCCCCAGCCACGAAAATCTCGGTGATCCGGCGCTTCATCCGCGTGGTGTTGACGTAAAGCGTCACGCGGGCCATCGCCTCGGGCGGTTGCCCCGCCATGCGGCTTTTCAACCCCTGCACCAATTGCGCGGGAAAATCGGCACCGGGGGGCATGGCAAACACATGCGGACGAGGGTCAGGAAACATGCGCACCCCGCAACAGGTCTTCGGCCTCGGGAATGCCTTCGGGGCGGCCAACATCGCACCAGCCGCCGGGATGCAGCACACCAAAGGCGCGGCCTTCAGCGATCATCCGGTCCCACAGCAGGTTCAGCGAAAAGGCCGGTTCGGCAATATCCTCAATCCCTTTCGGCAGCAAAATCTGCGCGCCCAGATAGGCCAAACCGGCCCGCCCCTTGGCGCGTTCAATCCGGCCATCGGCACCAAGCATAAAGTCGCCCGTGCCACGAAACCCGACAATCCGGTCCGGCGGGGCCAGCAGCAAAAGCGCATCCATCCGCCCCGCGTCCCACGCCTGCGCCAGTGTTTTCAGCGGGTTCGCCCCCGTCCAGACGGCATCGGTGTTCAGCGTGAACACCGGCCCAGCCCCCAGCAAAGGCAAGGCCGCTCGCAACCCGCCGCCGGTTTCCAGAATAAGGTCAGGCTCTGGCGAAAGCTGAACATCGCGCTGGCTCTGCACATGTGCGGCGATCTGGTCGGCGTGGTAATGCGTGTTCACCACAATCCGCGACAGGCCCGCGCCCCGCACCTGCGCCAGCGCATGATCCAGCAAGGCCTTGCCGCCCACCTCGATCAAGGGCTTTGGCCGATTGGCCGTCAAAGCGCCCATCCGCGTGCCGAACCCGGCAGCAAACAGCATTACGGCATCCGGTGTTTCGCGCATTCGGCGGCAATCCTTTCAAGGGCGTCGGGGGTCGGTTCCGGCAAGGTCTGGGCGCAATATTCGGCAAGCGGCGACAGCGACGGATGTGCCAGATTGCGCTGCAACTGGCCCCAGACCCGCGGCACCAGCGCCAGATACTGCGGCTTGCCCGCCACCATGCAAAGCCGCGCGAAAATCCCCAGAATCCGCAAGGCGCGCTGGGCACCGATCACGGCATAGCTGGCCTCAAATTCAGGGCTGGGCCGTGCCGCTTGAAAGCGCTGGATCATCGCGGCCTCAACCTCTGGGCTGACATCGCGGCGGGCGTCTTGCAACAGCGACACAAGATCATAGGCGGGCTGGCCCATCTGGCCAAGCTGGAAATCCAGCAACCCAACCCGCGCCAGACTCGCGCGCCCCGGCAACCACAACAGGTTTTCGGCATGGTAATCCCGCAGGATCAACACACGCGGGCCATCGGCATGGCGACGCAGCAGCCCGTTCAGGATGTCGACAAAAACATCCGTTTCAGTCCGCGCCCCGGTAATGCCGAACCGATACCAATCCAGCGCGAAGGCGGCGGCCTGCGCCCAGTCCCGCGCGCTCAGGTCCGGCAGGGCGGGCGGCGCGGGATGGGATTGAATATGCAGCAAAACATCGGTGGCGGCGGCGTAAAGCGTGGCTTCTTGGCTAGCGTCACCCGCGATCAGACGGGCGAAAATGCCATCGCCCAAATCTTCAATCAGCAGGAACCCCTGTGCCAGATCCTTGGCAAGGATGCGCGGGGCCGACAGGCCAAGCGTGTTCAGATGCGCGCCAATCGCGATGAAATCCTTGGGGTCGTCGCCTTTGCCGGGTGGCGCATCCATCAAAACGGCGCTTTCGCCGGCACGGTGCAGCCTGTCATAGCTGCGGTCAGACGCATCACCCGCCAGAAAGCGGCGCTCGGCATCGCCCCAGCCTGCCTGTTGCAAGAACTGCCGCGATGCGGCCGCGCGGTCAGTCATCTTGCCCCCATGCAGCGCTGATCGCCGCCAGTAATCCGGGCCGCCCGCCGCTGCACGCGGCCAGCCTTCCGTCGCCGCTGGGGGAAAGCGCGATGTTCAGCGCGGTCGCCGGGGCCAGATCGCCCAATCTGTCGGGCCATTCCACAAGGCAAATCGCGCTGTCAAAAGCGGCATCAAGCCCCAGTTCCATCACCTCATCCGGGTGCGACAAGCGGTAAAGATCGGCGTGCCAGATCTCGGCCCCTGCCGCGTCATAGGTTTGCACCAGCGTGAAACTGGGGGAGGGCACATCCTCCATCCGGCCAAGCCGATGCTGAATGAAGGCCCGCGCCAGATGGGTCTTGCCCGCACCGATGCCGCCGCGCAGCAACACCGCATCGCCGGGTTGCAACACATCCGCCAGCACCGCCCCCAACCGGGTTGAGGCGCTTTCGTCAGCAAGGAAAAGGGACAAGGGCGGCTGGGATGACATGGGTGCAGTTTTACGCGCCACATCGCCCGGCGCAAGGGCGAAGCCCCCTGTGGTCAGGCCAATTTGCGCGCCTGCGAAACCGAACCCTCTTGTGCTTGTGGATCAACAGCTTCCAGCCGGAAGGTTGCCATCGTGGCCCCGCCTGCCAGCGGCGAAAACTGGCAAGTGATCCTGCGTCCATCGGGGAACCAGGCCGGGTCTTGCCAACTGCTGCGCTCGCCAAGCTGGGTCGAGTAATCCTCCACCCGGTCCCACAGCGCCGTAGGGGCCGTGGCCGTGCGCCAATAGTTGCACAGCATGGAAATCGTGCCCTCCCCCCCAAGGCTGGCCGCGGGGTCATGGCCCCAAAGCTTTGCATAGGCCGCGTTGGACATCACAAGCACACCCGAGGCGGAAAACACCGCAATCGCCGCATCCACCGCATCAATCACCGCTTGCCCAAGCTCCAGATCCGCACGGTAGCGCCGGGTTTGCGACATTTCGGTGGAAATATCTTCGAATGACAAAGCCAGCGCCCCGTTCGGATGTGGCCGCCCCGTTACGCGATAGGTCTGGCCGCTGGGCAGGCTCCAGGTTTCTTCATATAGCCCATTGGCGGCGGCCTCCTCGATATCGGTGATCTGGTTGCGCCAGCTTTTATAATTGCGCGGTTCCGGGATCATGGATTTCTCGCGCATGGCGTCGAAAAAGGCGGGCAGCGAGGGGCGGCGGATCAGCAGTTCCGGCGGCAGGCCCGTCAGGTCCATCAAGGCGGGGTTGAACAGAACCAGTTTGCGCCCCTGATCGAATATCGCAAGCCCGGTGGACAGATGTGCAAAGGTTTTCGTCAGCGTCTGCATGAAGGCGCGCAACCCTTCCTCGGCCTTGACTGCTTCGTCGATGGGCAGAGCGTAGACATGGCGGGTTTTGCCCTCGGCATAGCCGCGCAGATCAAACCAACGATTCTGCCCGGTGCTGCGCAGCGTCAGCTTTTGCCTTTGCCCATTGCTTGCCGCTTTGTCTGTATCACTTTCTGGCAATGGGTCGAACAGCTTGGGCAGCGGCCATGTCAGATCCTCCTCCTCGCCCAGATGTTCGGCAGCGAGATCAAGGTAGCAGGCATTCGCCCAGATCACATCGCCCGTCAAAGATTCACGCCAGATCGGCAGCGGTGCCATGGCCGAGATTTGGCGCAATTGCTCCAACTCTTCGCGGATGGCGCGGCGGGTCAGCGGGTCCATCCCGCGCAGGGCCTGACTGGTTTCTGCATCCATGATCGTGATCCGGGTCAGCCCGCCCCTGATCTCGGCCCGCAACAGCAAGGGGTTGGAGTCTCCGTCCTGATCCGTGCTCATCACCAGCGTGCCCTCGGTCAGCAGGTTGGCAATGCGCGCGCTTGCGCCGGGAAAGCGGTGTTCCAGATAGTTCAGCAGGCCGGGCCAAACCGCCGCCCCCCGCCGACAAGATGAAGGCAACAAGCTGCGCGCCGTGGGGGTTGCATCAACCAACACCTCGCCATCAAACAGATATTCTGCCGTATTGCCGCCTTCCACAAAAATCGATGCGCGCCCGATGGCTGGCTTTTTCTGAAGCGCAGCAAGGAACAAAACGCCCACCAGTGCCGACAAAACCCCTGTCACAAGCAGGCCCGAGGCCAATAGCGGATCAAACGTCACAATTTCCCCTCGGCGATGCTTCCGGTTTCAACCACAACCAGAAGGGGATTTTGTTAATGTGACGTTAACTGCGCCGTAGAAAGCGCGTCATTTTCATAGATTTTTCGCTACTGTGGCCCGCTGCCGGCGCGGCCTTCGGTCAATGCGCGATGGGCAGGTTCTCTCCGAGGCTGCCCTGATCGGGAGCGACGATCTTTTCCAAAGGCCAGATCACCTCGACAATCGCGCCGCAGCGGTCCGGCTTTTCGCTGGAGGTCAGGAACGGGTCGGTGCCATTGGCAAAGGAAAGCTCTGCCCCCGACCGTTCCAGCAAGGTCTTGGCGATAAACAGGCCAAGCCCCATGCCTTCATATTCCGGCCTTTGGTTTTGCCGGGGCGCGTTGCGCTTGGTGACAAAGGGGTCGCCAATCCGGCCGAGGATATGGCTGGGATAGCCTTCGCCATCATCCACCACGCGCACCGTCAACACCTCTGGCCCCCATTCCGCATCCACCCAGACCCGGCTTTGGGAAAAATCCACCGCGTTCTGGATCAGGTTGCGCATGCCATGGATCAACTCGGGCTTGCGGAAAATGGTGGGCTGCTGGTCCGTCCCGCCTTGCAAGGGCTGCAGCTTGAAGATCACTGATTTGCCACGGTCCAGATGCGGCTCTGCCGCCTCTCGCAACACCGTTTCAAGCGGGGCGCGTTGCAGATGCAGATCGCTTTTGCCCGCCCGCCCCATGGATCGCAGAATATCGCGGCAGCGGTCGGCCTGATCCTTGATCAATTGCGCATCGTCGCGCAGTTCGGGACTGTCGGCCAGTTCCTCGATCAACTCGGCACTGACCAGCTTGATCGTGGCCAGCGGCGTGCCCAACTCATGCGCGGCGGCGGCGACCACCCCACCCAGATCGGTCAGCTTCTGTTCCCGCGCCAATGCCATCTGCGTGGCCAAAAGCGCATCGGACATTGACTGAATTTCCGACGACACCCGGTGCGAATACAGGCCCAGAAACAAGATCCCGATGACCACCGACAGCCACAGCCCAAACTCCAGCAAGCGCGGCACCGACAGCATGGAGCCATCGGCAAAATGCAGCGGAAAGTTGAAAATCGCGGCAAGGCTGATCAACCAGATCGCCATGAAGCCCAGCACAACCGTTGTCCGCACCCGCAGCGCCGAAGCCGAAATGATGACCGGCGCAATGATCAACGAGGCAAAAGGGTTCGTCAGCCCGCCGGTCAGGTAAAGCAGGAAGGAAAGCTGCGCCAGATCGAACAGCAGCACCACCATCGCTTCCATCTCAGAAAGCCGCCGGTTTTCCGGAAAGATGGTGGCCGAGACCAGATTGGCGATCACCGAGGCCCCTACCACAAGATAGCACAGCCCCAGCGGCAGCATCAGATCAAAGTAAAAATAGGCGATAGTGATGGCGGCCAATTGCCCCGCAATCGCCATCCAACGCAGCAAGATCAGCGTCCGCAGCCGCAACTGGTTGCGCCCGACATCGCGCGGAAACGGGCTGGGGCCGGGTTCGATAAAGATCATTGCATTGCCTCTAAAGTGCAAAAGGACTATTTCAACTGATACGCAGCGGATGACAGGGTTTCAACGGAAACCGGACCCGCGCGAAAACCGGCGTCCAAGCCCGAGGAGATGCAGATGATCAAACTTTATGCAGGCGCTGCGGTCGCTGTGGTGGCCGCGCTGATCGGTGGGTCGGCCTATTGGGTTTACAGCAACCAATCCTCTGACCCCTTCGCCCAATGCCGCGCCGGTCAGGTCGCCGGGGGCGCGATTGGCGGGCCGTTCACTCTGGTCAACCAAAAGGGTGAAACCGTCACCGATGCTGACGTGATTACCAAGCCAAGCCTGGTATACTTTGGCTATACCTTCTGCCCCGATGTTTGCCCGCTGGATAATACCCGTAACGCCGAGGCCGTGGATATCCTTGAAGAAATGGGCATTGATGCAACGCCCGTTTTCATCACCATCGACCCCAAGCGCGACACGACCGAGGTGATGGCCGAATATGCCGAAATCATGCACCCCAAGATGATCGCCCTGACTGGCAGCGAAGAACAGGTAAAAGCCGCCTCGCTCGCCTATAAAACCTATTTCAAGGCGCAACCGGCCGAGGATGAATATTACCTCGTCGATCATTCCACCTTCACCTATCTGATGTTGCCAGGCACCGGCTTTGCCGAGTTTTTCAAACGTGAGGTGACGCCAGATGAAATGGCCGCATCGGTCGCCTGTTTCGTTGCGGCGCGATAATTCCCAAGGTGACTTGATAGTCTGCGACAAGCCCTAGATAAGAATACAAAGAAAGAAGGATTTGAAATGTCCGAAGATCTTGGCGCAGAAATAGGGCCCGACCGTTCGCTTCTTTTGGTAGATGATGACGAACCCTTTCTGAAACGTCTGGCCAAAGCCATGGAAAAGCGTGGTTTTATTCCGGAAACGGCGGAAACCGTGGCGATGGGCAAGGCGATTGCGCAGGCCCGCCCCCCGGCCTTTGCCGTGGTGGATTTGCGGCTGGAGGATGGTAACGGGCTCGATGTGGTCGAGGTGCTGCGCGAAAAGCGCCCCGATTGCCGCATTGTGGTGCTGACTGGCTATGGTGCCATCGCAACAGCCGTGGCCGCTGTGAAAATCGGCGCGACGGATTACTTGTCGAAACCGGCTGACGCGAATGAAGTGACCAATGCGCTACTGGCACGCGGCGATGCCCTGCCACCCCCGCCGGAAAACCCGATGTCAGCCGACCGCGTGCGCTGGGAACATATTCAACGCGTTTATGAAATGTGCGATCGCAACGTGTCCGAAACGGCCCGACGTCTGAACATGCACCGCCGCACCTTGCAGCGTATTCTGGCCAAACGCAGCCCACGCTGATTGTCCCGCGCCACAAAACGGTTTTGACCCGATAATGCCAAATAGGCTTTATCGCGCCCAATTGAGCCGGGCCTCATTGCGAGAGTTAATGATTTCCTGTATTTTGCGGGTTCCAATGAAGAAAGGGACCCGGATTTGGAAATTGATCTTAATGCACTCTCACTCAATGACCTGCGAAACCTGCAAACCCGGGTTTCAAAGGCCATTGCAAATTTTGAAGACCGCCGGAAAAAAGAAGCGCTCGCAGAGCTGGAAGAAAAAGCCAAAGAGTTTGGATTTTCTCTGTCCGAATTGACGAGCGTTTCTGTGACGCGCAAACGCGCCCCGGCTGTCGCGAAATATGCAAACCCGGCGGATAAAACCGAAACATGGTCAGGCCGCGGGCGCAAACCGCGTTGGTTTGCCGCAGCATTGGCTGCGGGTAAATCGCCGGATGATTTAACGATTTGAAATTGTTAGCCCACCGGGCAGCGTTTATTTTTTCGCTACATCTGGCTTAAAAGCTGTGCGTGCCGTTCCACAAAAGCGGCGCGCACAGGCATCGGGGGCCGAAGCTGAATGGTCAGGTTCTGGATCAGCGCGGGCGCGGGCTTGCCAAAAAGCTTGTCTGCTTCTGCTTGTGTGAACCCCGCGATATGCACCGCCTCCATCCAGGCAGAAACCTTGTCCGCCGCCTTGATCGCCTTTTTTATCGCGGGCGGTAAAACGGCAGGCAGGCCAAAGCGGATGTGGATCGCCGCAGTCAACCGCTCATCCAGCGCGCCATAACCCGGCCCCACGGCGGCCTTGACCGGGCTGATCATGTCACCGATCACATATTCCGGCGCATCATGCAAAAGCGCGGCCAATTGCCAGCGCGCCGCCTCCGCCGGATGGGCGCGCGTGAAAATCTCCTCGACCAGCAGCGAATGTTCGGCCACCGAATAGGGCCAATCCCCCACAGTTTGCCCATTCCAGCGCGCCACAAAGGCCAAGCCATGCGCGATATCCTCAATTTCGATATCCACCGGCGTCGGGTCCAGCAGGTCCAACCTGCGCCCCGAAAGCATCCGTTGCCATGCCCGTGCCTGTTTCATCGAATTGTTCCCATTTCTGCCATTAATTCACCAAATTTCGCCGTCATTGCCCCCACATGGATACAATGGTATCTGGACCACAACAGTATAATTGCCAAGGAGATCGGCACATGCCGAAGGATTACGTCGTAAAAGATATCGCGCTGGCCGAGTTTGGGCGCAAGGAACTGAACATCGCGGAAACCGAGATGCCGGGCCTGATGGCGCTGCGCGAGGAATTCGGCGCTGCCAAGCCGCTGAAAGGCGCGCGTATCGTCGGCTCGCTGCATATGACGATCCAGACCGCCGTGTTGATTGAAACGCTGGTGGCCCTTGGTGCCGATGTGCGCTGGGCCTCTTGCAACATCTTTTCAACCCAGGATCACGCCGCCGCTGCCATTGCCAAGGCTGGCGTTCCGGTCTTTGCCATCAAGGGCCAGACCCTGACCGAGCATTGGGATTATCTGGACAAATCCTTCATGTTCCCCGAAGGCGCGAACATGATCCTTGATGATGGCGGCGACGCCACGCTTTACGTTCTGCTGGGTGCCCGGATGGAAGCAGGCGAGGACGTGCTGTCCGTGCCGCAATCCGAAGAAGAAGAAGTCATCAAGCTGCAAATCCAGAAGCGCATCAAGGAAACCCCCGGCTGGTTCGCCAAGACCAAAGCCGCGATCAAAGGCGTGTCCGAAGAAACCACGACAGGCGTGCACCGTCTTTATGACCTTCACAAAAAGGGCCAACTGCCCTTCCCGGCGATCAACGTCAACGACTCTGTCACCAAGTCCAAGTTTGATAACAAATACGGCTGCAAGGAATCGCTGGTTGACGGTATCCGCCGCGCCACCGACACCATGATGGCCGGCAAGGTTGCCGTTGTGATGGGCTACGGCGATGTGGGCAAAGGCTCTGCTGCCTCGCTCAAGGGGGCGGGTGCCCGCGTGATCGTCACCGAAGTGGACCCGATCTGCGCGCTGCAAGCCGCGATGGATGGCTTCCAGGTGACCACGCTGGAAGATGTTGTGGCCACCGCCGACATTTTCGTCACCACCACCGGCAACAAAGACGTGATCCGCATCGAGCATATGCGCGAGATGAAGGACATGGCGATCGTCGGCAACATCGGCCATTTCGACAATGAAATTCAGGTCGCCGCGCTGAAAAACCACAAATGGACGAATATCAAGGAACAGGTGGATATGATCGAGATGCCCAACGGGCACCGTCTTATCCTGCTGTCCGAAGGCCGTTTGCTGAACCTTGGCAACGCCACCGGCCACCCGTCCTTCGTGATGTCGGCGTCCTTCACCAATCAGGTTCTGGCGCAGATCGAACTCTGGACCAAGGGCGACGAATACGCCCCCGGCGTCTACATCCTGCCCAAGCATCTGGATGAAAAAGTGGCCCGTCTGCACCTTGCCCGTATCGGCGTGAAGCTGACGGAACTGCGCAAGGAACAGGCCGATTACATCGGCGTGCCGCAAGAAGGCCCCTTCAAGCCCGAGCATTACCGCTACTAAGGCGCGTCCCACGCGCCAAAAGGCCGGACCCAACACAGAGGTCCGGCCCTTGCGGCTTTTCTACAACGCTTGCACCGCGACCGCGCGCAAGGCTTTTGTGTTTGGCAAAAGCCCGTGTATTGTTGCGCCAACGAAAACAATAAAGCCCCGATAACTGGGGCAAGAGAGGCAGATCATGGAAGAAATGAGTAAACGGGATATCGTGCGCGGCCGCCTGCTTGGCCGCATGCCGAAAAACGCGGTCGTGGCCGAAATCGGTGTCTGGGAAGGCAATTTCAGCCGCCGCATCATCGAGATCTGCGAGCCGAAGGAACTGCACCTGATCGACCCATGGCTCTATCAGCCCGAATTTGGCAACACCGGGTTTGGCCGCAAGAAAAACGAACATCTGATGGAAGTGAAATATCAAGATGTCGTCGCCGCCTTCAAATCCGATGACCGCGTGCATATTCACCGCGCCACCTCCGAAGACGCGCTGAACAGCTTGCCCGATGCCTCGCTGGATTGGGTTTATATTGATGGCAATCACAACGAACCCTTTATCGGCAATGATCTGGCGCTGTGCCTTAAAAAGGTAAAACCGAACGGCATTATTTCCGGCGATGATTATAACTGGCAAACCGAAGCGTCAGGTGCCCCCGTGCGCCGCGCAGTCGAGGCTTTGATGGAAGAGCTGGGCGACAAGGCTGAGCTGACCCTGATGGCCAACCAGTATATCATCGAGTTGAAGCGCGGATAAACCGTCGCACCGCTTAGGGTGAAAACTGGGTGAATTTTCCCTTTATTTAGCCTTCGTTTTCCGCCTAAGCTTTCGCAAGCCGCCCAAAGTCAGGGCAAAAAGCGGACGTCAACCAACAAGGAGCAACGACACATGAGCAAGAGAGACGATCTGATCGCGAAATATGCCGAGGACCTGCGCACCAAGTGCAAGATGGAACCGGATATGGCACTGCTGACCAAAGTCACCATCGGTTGCGGCCCCGCGATCTATAACGCTGACAGCTCTACGGTCGCGGGCACCGACCCGTCCGAACTGGAAACCGTCAAAAAGAACTTTCTGATGAAAAAGCTGGGCCTTGCCGACAGCCCCGCCCTGATGGAAGCGATCAATGCCGTCATCAACACCTATGGCAAGTCCGAGCGTAACAAATACCGCGCCGTGATTTATTACATGCTGGCCAAGCATTTCGGCAAAGAATCCGTTTACGGCTGAACGCAGCCCCGGTTTCAGTCCAACACGCACCCGCGCCCGCAAGGTCGCGGGTGCATGTGTTTCCAAAAGCCTGACAAACTGCACCGCGCTTGTTTCAATTGCGATGTGAATGGCTTTTGCCAGCTTGGCCCGGATCGGGTATATCAAAACCATAGGGCAGGACGCCCGGGACCTTTTCAAACAGAACACGTGTGGTGCTGAGGGAGCACGTGGTGTGGGAGGAGGGTCCTGATGGGGTCGGGGCCCTCCTATCTTTTGCGCGGTTCAGGCTTGGAACAGCGTCAACACAACCCCGATCACCGCACAGCCCGCCACCGCATAGCCACCATCAATCAGCGTCAGCTTAAAGGGCCGCATCGCATAGGCGTTGTTGATCATGACCCAAGGCGCGATGAAGAACAGCCCGATACCAAGCCCGCCCATCAACCCTTTGAACACCGTATCAACACCAGACCCGGCAAAGATGTGCCGCATCATGCCCGCGACCAACAGCATGCAAAGCGCCGACAAGACAAAGGGCAGCGGGCTTCCCCCGCCTTTCGGCTTGCCGTTCTCGTCGTAGGCGATGCCCGCCGCCTCCATCCATGGCTTGGAAAGCGTCATATACCACGCGGCCCCCAGCACCCAGGATGCTGCCGCCGCCACGATCACACTCAGAAAGCCCATTGTCTCTCTCCCCCTCTTGTTCGGATCAAGATGACAGACAGGCAGCCCGTCAGGCAAAGGATTTCGGCCTTGCGCGCAGGGCAGGCAGGAAACCCTTGCAAAACCCCTAAGGCTGCGAACGCCTTTTCCGTGGAAAAGGTTTTGTTCCCAACCGCTTACGCGTCCAGCCCGCCCATCCGCCGGATGATGCGCCATTCCTCGGGCGTTACGGGTTGAACCGACAGGCGGGTGTTCTTGACCAAGGCCATATCTTCCAGCCCCGGCGCAACCTTGCAGGCCTCCAGCGTGACCGGGGTTTTCAACGGCTCCACCGCCTTGATCATCACGCAATCCCAGCGCGGATCGTCGGTCGTGCTGTCGGGCGCGCTTTCGCGGCACACCTCAACGATGCCCACCACTTCCTTGCCGATGTTGGAATGATAGAAAAACCCCAGATCACCGACCTTCATCGCACGCATGTTGTTGCGCGCCTGATAGTTGCGCACGCCGCCCCATTCCTCGCCCGCGTCCCCTTTGGCGACCTGATGGTCCCAACCCCAGACATCGGGTTCCGATTTGAACAGCCAATATGCCATCAGCCGATAACCTTTTTCCACTCGGTCAGCGTCACCGACTGGAACAGCCCTGCCAGCGCATAAGGGTCCGCATCGGCCCAAGCCTGAGCCTGCGCCATATCCTCCACGCTCAGGATCACCAGAGATCCGCTCATCGTGCCTTCGGGGGTCAGCAGCGGGCCTGCCATTTCCACAATCCCCGAAGCCTCAATATGCGCCAAATGCGCCGCGCGGTTGTCCAGCCGGATTTGCAACGCTCCGGGTTTGTCTTGGGCGATAAGGGCGACACGCATGGGTTTACTCCTGTTTCAATGGGCGGGACATGAGGGCATGGATCGCAGCCTCAAGGGTGATCTTTTGCTGTGTAAGGGCCGCCACCATCTGCGTGATCGGCATATCCACCTGTTTGTGCTGGCTGAGTGTAGCCACGGCTTTCGCGGTCGCAACCCCTTCGACGGTTTGGGCCGGATCAAACCCCGTCCCCGCGCCAAGCGCCAGCCCATAGCGATAGTTGCGCGATTGCGCCGAGGTGCAGGTCAGCACCAGATCGCCAAAGCCCGACAGGCCCGCCAGCGTTTCCGCCCGTGCGCCAAGGTGCAAGGCCAGTCGCTGCATTTCGGCAAAGCCGCGCGTCATCAGGGCCGCCCGCGCGCTTTCGCCCAGGCCCGCGCCCATCACCACGCCCGCCGCAATCGCGATCACGTTTTTCAACGCGCCGCCAAACTCGGCCCCGGTCACGTCACTGGTCCGATACAGGCGCAAAACATCGGTCGACAGGCGCTGCTGCAAGGCCTCGCCTTCCGCCTTGTCGGCACAGGCCAGCGTCAGCGCGGTGGGCAGGCCCTTGGCAATGTCACTGGCAAAGCTGGGCCCCGTCAGAATGGCGGCGCGCGCGCGCGGGCAATGCTGGGCAATCACCCCCGTCGGCCCAAACCCGCTAAGGACATCGACACCCTTGCAGCAAGCCACCAGCGCCTTGCCATCCAGCACGCGCCAATGCTCGGCCAGAAACTGCCCCATCGCCTGCGCGGGCAGCGCCAGCAACAGCGTATCGGCCCGGCTTACCACGTCCAGCCCAACCACTTGCACCGTTTGCGGCAGCACCGCCCCCGGCAGCCGCGCAATCTCGCGCCCTGACATGCCACGCCCCCACAGGCTGACAGGTTGCTTGGCCCCCAAGGCAATCGCCAAGGCCCCCCCAAAGGCCCCCGCGCCAATGATCCCGATCATGCCTTCGCCCCTTTCTTGCCAAAGCCAAGCAGCGCCGGGCTGGTCTGATCCAAGGGCCAGCGGGGCCGCGCCGAAAGCGACAGGTCATCGCGCCCCCCGGCCCGGAACCGTTCAATCCCCGCCCAGGCGATCATCGCCGCGTTATCGGTGCACAGCGCCAAAGGCGGGGCCAGAAACCGCACGCCCGCCGCGGCGCACACCTGTTCCAGCACCGCACGAATGGCCCCATTCGCGGCCACACCCCCGGCCACCGCCAGCGCGGCCACCGGGGCCAGTTCCAGCGCACGGCGGGTCTTTTCGGCCATCACCTCGGCCACAGCGGTCTGGAACCCGGCACAAAGGTCGGCGCGATCTTGCCGCGTCAAGCCGCCCTGTTCCGCGATCATCTTGTCGCGCGTGCGCAGCACCGCCGTTTTCAACCCGGAAAAAGACATATCGCAGCCCGGACGATCCAGCAGCGGGCGCGGCAGGGCAAAGCGTTTGGCGTCACCTTTGCGCGCCTTTGCCTCGACCGCTGGGCCACCCGGTTGCGGCAGGCCAAGGATCTTGGCGATTTTGTCAAACGCCTCGCCCGGGGCATCGTCGATGGACCCGCCAAGCCGCGTATACGCCTCGGGGCCGTCAACGCGCAGGTATTGGCAATGCCCGCCCGAAACCAGCAGCATGAGGTAAGGAAAGGCCAAGCCATCGGTCAGCCGCGGGGTCAACGCATGGCCCGCCAGATGGTTGACGCCGACCAAGGGCAAACCCGTCGCCGCCGAAAGCCCCTTGCCGCACATCACACCTGCCAACACGCCGCCAATCAGCCCCGGCCCGGCCGTCACCGCAATTCCATCCAGATCGGTAAAGCCCAGCCCCGCCGCCGCCATCGCCTGCGCGATGCAGCCATCCACACGTTCGGCATGGGCGCGGGCGGCAATCTCGGGCACCACGCCGCCGAAATCGGCATGCAGGCTGGTTTGGCCTTCGACCACGCTTGCCAAAATCTCGCGCCCCGCAGGGCCATCGCGCACAATCGCCGCTGCGGTATCATCGCAGCTGCTTTCGATGCCAAGGAATGTAAGCGGTGTGTCCATGCGTGATCAGTTGCCGTTTGGGTTCCTAGCAGGTAACACCGACCCTATGGCCATACAATCCCGCCTGCCCGCCTTTCTGCTGACACGCCCCTCCGCGCAAAGCGCGCGGTTTGCCGATATGCTGCGTGACCGCTTTGGCGATGGGCTGACGGTGGTCATCAGCCCCCTGATGGAGCCAGAGTTTCCGGTGCCAAAGGTGCCATCCGGCCCGTTTGCCGCCCTTGTCTTTACCTCTGAAACCGGGGTCGCCGCCTATCGCCGCGATCCGGCGCGCTTTGCTGTCACCGGGAACACCGCCTATTGCGTGGGCGGGCGCACCGCGCAGGCGGCGCAAGCGGCGGGTCTCGCCCCGGTGTCTGCCGAAGGCGATGCCGATGCGCTGGTCGCCCTGATCCTGTCGCAGCGCCCAAGCGGCCCTTTGCTGCACCTTTGCGGTGCCGACACGCGCGGCGATGTGGCCGGGCGGCTGACCGCAGGCGGCATCCCCACCACAGCCTGCACCGCCTATCGCCAAGCCGACCAGCCGCTGACAGATCAGGCAAAGACCCTGCTGCGGGGGGAACGCCCGGTTGTGGTTCCCCTGTTCTCGCCCCGCTCTGCCCACCTATTCTTGGCGCAGGTCGGGCCAATCACCCCGCGCGCGCCGTTGGTTTGTGCGGTTCTAAGCGCGGCTGTGGCCGAGCCTTTGCTGTCGCAACCGATAAAACTGCTTTATGCAAAGGAACCAAACGCGGTGGCGCTGCTTGATTCCCTTGTGGGTGCCTATGACGCAACCCAGACGCCTTGAGCCTGTGACGATCACAGTCTAGATTGATAAAAACCCCGGAAATCTGGGGAGTTGGAACGGAGACGCATTTATGGCTACCCAAGGATCATCGGGCAAGCGCAACAAGTCGGCCAAAGACAGCACTGCGCCTGTGCCTGAGGACAAAAGCGAAATCGTTTCCGCCGAGGACAGCGCCACGACAAGCACGCCAGACCCCGTTGAAGATGCCGTAGTGGTGCTGGATGAACCCGACGCCGTGAAAGCCGAAATCGCGGCCGAAGCTGAAAAGCATGACGCCGCAGCCGACCTTGTAACCCCCAGCGAACCCGCGCGGGCCGCAGCCACGCAAAGCAGCCCGGACCCGGAACCATCCGCGCCAGAACCAGAGCCAGAACCCATGGCAGCGCCTGCATCGCCGCCCTTGGTCAAGGCCAGCCCCGGCTTTGTGCCGCTGGTGCTGGGTGGCGTGGTGGCTGCAGGTCTTGGCTTTGCCCTTGCGCGCTATGTCGTGCCCGAAGGGTGGCCCGTGCCCGGCACAAGCCCGTTGCAAAGCCAGATCACCGAACAGGGCAACGCGATTGCTGACCTGCGCAGCACTGTCGCCGCCTTGCCACAAACCGACAGCACCAGCGATGCGGTGGCAGCCCTTGGCAGCGAATTGGCCACGCTGCGCGATACCGCCACAACCGCCTTGCAAACCGCCGAAGCTGCGACAAAGGCCGCGGCAGAGGCTGCAAGCAACACCCCAAGCGGCGAAGATTTCGGCCCGCGCCTGACCGCGATCGAAGAACGCCTGACCGCGCTGGAAACCCGCCCCGCCAGCGGTGCTGCGGTTGACCCGGCGGCGCTGTCGGCGCTGACCGCGGATATCGCCGCCCTGCGCAACGAGATTGACACCCAGAAAGCCGCCGCCGAAACCGCTGCCGCCCAAGCCGAAACCGCCCGCTTGGAAGTAGAGGCCGAGGCCGAAACCACCTTGCTGCAAGCCGCGCTGGTCAAGGTCGAGGCCGCGATGGACAGCGGCGCCCCCTTTGCCGAACCGCTGGCCCTGTTGTCCGAGGCCGGGCTGGCCGTGCCTGCGGTGTTGACCGATAGCGCCGAGACAGGCGTGCCCTCCATCGCTGCCCTGACCGAAAGCTTTGCCGCCCCCGCGCGCGAGGCGCTGTCCGAAAGCCTGCGCGGCGATATGGGCAGCACTTGGTCCGAACGCTTCGGCTCTTTCCTGCGCAGCCAGACCGGCGCACGTTCCCTGACCCCGCGCGAAGGCAATGACCCGGATGCCGTGCTGTCACGCGCCAATGCCGCCGTGGCGGCAGGGGATCTGCCTGCCGCGCTGACCGAAATCTCTGCCCTGCCAGAAGCGGCACAAGCGGCCATGGCTGCATGGGTCGATCAGGCCAAACTGCGGTTGTCCGCACAAACAGCAACGGCCGAATTGGCCGCCGCACTGAGCGAAAGGTAACACCCACAAAATGATCTGGTCGCTCTTGAAAGTTCTGTTGTTTGTCGCAGCCATCGCCGGGCTTACCTATGGCGCAGGTATCTTGATGGATACCGGTGGCGGCATCCGTATCGCCATGCTGGGCATGGAATATAACCTTGGCCCCTTGCAGGCGGCGGTTGCCCTTGTGGTGCTGATGCTGGCGCTGTGGTTGCTGCTGAAGCTTATCGGCCTCTTGGTCGCGGTGCTGCGCTTTCTCAATGGTGATGAAACTGCCATCTCGCGCTATTTTGACCGCAACCGCGAACGCAAGGGTTATCAGGCGCTGTCGGATGGGCTGATGGCGCTGGCCTCGGGCGAAGGGCGGGTGGCGTTGTCACGCGCGGCCAAGGCCGACAAGCTGCTGGACCGTCCGGAACTGACCACCCTGCTGATCGCGCAAGCCGCCGAGATGACAGGCGACACCAAGCGCGCATCCGAGGCCTATAAGCAGTTGCTGGAAGATGACAAATCGCGCTTTGTCGGCATCCGTGGCCTGATGCGCCAGAAGATGATCGAAGGCGATACCGAAACCGCCCTGAAACTGGCCGAAAAGGCCTTTGCGCTGAAACCCAAGCATAGCGAGATTCAGGAAACCTTGCTGGGCCTGCAAACCGAACATGGCGATTGGAAAGGCGCGCGCGTCACGCTGGGCGCCAAGCTGAAATCCGGCGATCTGCCGCGCGATATCTTCCGCCGCCGCGATGCCGTTCTGGCCCTGCAAGAGGCGAAAGGCGTGTTCGACGAGGATGCCAGCATCGAAGCCCGCGAGGCCGCGATCGAGGCGAATCGCCTGTCGCCCGATCTGATCCCCGCCGCTGCCATGGCCGCTCGCAGCTATATCGCCAAAGGCGACAGCCGCAACGCGACCAAGGTTCTCAAGAAAGCGTGGTCGGCGCAACCGCACCCTGATCTGGCGGCCGCCTTTGCCGAAATTGCCCCGGACGAATCCGTGGCGGCCCGGCTCAAGCGGTTCCGCACGCTGACTGGCATCAACCCCGACCATATCGAAACCCGCCTGCTTCTGGCCGAGTTGAACATCACTGCCGAAGATTTCCCCGCCGCCCGCCGCGCGCTGGGCGATCTGGCCACCTCGCACCCGAATGCGCGGACCTTGGCGATCATGGCGGCGGTGGAACGTGGCGAAGGTGCCGATGATGCGGTGATCCGTGGCTGGCTTGCCCGCGCGCTGACAGCGCCGCGCGGCCCGCAATGGTGCTGCGACAAATGCCAGGCGATCCATGCGCAATGGGTTCCGGTTTGCGACAACTGCGCCAGCTTTGACACCTTGTCATGGCGTGAACCCGCAGATGCAACTGGCCCCAGCGCCACTGGCTCGGAACTCCTGCCACTGATCATCGGCGCGCCCGAACCGGCCTCTGTCACCGTCGACGCAGAGCCGGAACCCGACGACGCCGAAATCATTTCCGATACGCCAGAGGAAAAAACCGAAAAATAGGGCTACACAGTTACCTTTCCCGGTGGTAATAGCCCGCCACCAAGCCGCTGTAGCTCAGATGGTAGAGCACGTCATTCGTAATGATGGGGTCGGGGGTTCGAGTCCCTTCAGCGGCACCACTTTCCCTTTTCAGAATCCCGACGAAACCCGGAAAGCCGTTGCGCGTGAATGGGTTCGGGAAAGAGGCTATCCGCGTCGCCACGCGCAGAAGGCGCTTTCTGAACCTCAATGCGACGCCTGATCCCCCGAGACAGACCTTGCGCAATGCGCCCTTGACCGAAGGGTGCGATAGTTTTGGCTGTCGTATCGGAAGGGGCGCGGCGCTGTGATGGGGCGGCCAGAGGTGCAGGCTTTCATTCTGCGCAAGCCAAGTCCTTGGTCATCCAGTCATCGGCTGGCTGCGTGGCAGGTCAGTGGCTAAAGCGGATTGGCAAAAGGGGCAGCCCGCAAGCTGCCCCTGTTTTCTTCGTTCAGGTAATGACCCTTAGGCCAGAATGAAATCATCCACCGTGATGGTCGGCGCGCCGTCCAGATCAATGCTGAAATCAGAAGCGCCACTGCCTGTCAAATCGACATAGACACGCCCGATAGCCGCGTTATAGCGCACCTCTCCGGCGGTGCCTGTGCCCGTGTAGCTGGCCCCCACAAATGTAAGGGATGCGGCAAGACCGCTGAGGTCGATCTTGTCGACACCATGGGCAAAATCGGTGATCACGTCACGGCCAGCGCCGTGAATGCTGTCTGTCACAGCGGTGAACACGAACACATCCGCGCCAGCGCCGCCGTTCATCCTATCTGAGCCGCTGCCACCGAAGATGAAGTCATCCCCGCCGCCGCCAAACAAAGAGTCATTTCCACTGTCACCATAGATGGAATCATTGCCAAGGTTGCCGGCCAGAAGATCTTCGCCATTGCCGCCAAACATCTCATCATCGCCATTGCCACCGCGCATGGTATCAAGGTCGTTGCCACCCCACAGACGGTCATTGTCATTGCCGCCGGACAATTCGTCGCCGCCATCGCCGCCATAAAGGCTGTCGAGGCCGCTGTTCCCGTAAATCAGGTCGGCGCCGCTGCCACCATTGGCCAGATCATCGCCGTTGCCACCGGCCAGCAAATCCGCATCCGCGCCGCCGAACAAGCGGTCGTCTCCGTCTCCGCCCAAAAGCGTGTCATTGCCATTGTTGCCGGCCATCACGTCATTGTTGTCATCACCGTCAAGGCGGTCATCGCCATTGCCGCCGCGCATCAGGTCATTGTCATCGCCACCCGACATCCGGTCGTTGCCATTGCCGCCCGACATGTCGTCTTCGCCGCTGCCGCCGTCCAGCGTATCGTTGCCATCATTCCCGTAGATCACGTCGCTGCTGTCGCCGCCAAAGGCTTCGTCATCACCGCTACCGCCCGCCAGAATATCTGCGTCTTGGCCGCCGAACAATCTATCGGCACCATTGCCGCCGAAAAGCGAGTCAAGACCCGCGCTGCCGACCAGAATATCGTTGCCGTTAACACCCGACAGTCGGTCATTCCCCGCATTGCCGCGCAAAGTGTTGCCAGCGTCTGACCCGGTCAGGTCATCGCCATGGTCAGACCCAAGCACATGTGTAAAGCCCTGAATGAAATCGCCGTTTGCATGGCCACCGCTGGCGGTTTGTGTGGTCAGATTGATCGTGACCCCGGCGTCCGAGGTTGTATAGGCCAAGGTATCCTCGTCGGAATCACCATAGTTGTATCCGTTACCCCACATGGCATCGCCGCCAGCGCCGCCTTCGATCGTATCCGCGCCATCGCCGCCTTCGATCTGGTCATTGCCGCTTGATCCAAGAATAGAGTCATTGCCCCCTGCACCAAAGACGCCTTTGAAAACATTGCCGCCCATCGTGATGATGTCGTCGCCGGGGCTGCCATCAAGCAGGCCAAAGCCGGTCGGAGAGCCAGTATAAGTATCGGTGACGCCGTCACGAATAACCGTTCCGGCGCCAAGGTCGGCAATCAAACCGTTGGTTCCGACATAGCCCACCAGAAAGAATCCGCTGCTATTCAGGTCAAGGGTCTTGGCGACAGAACCCGGCAGAATATCCAGATAATTATCGTCGGTGCTGTAGGATGGATCGTAATAGATGTTGCTGGCGGCGCCTGCCGCAGAGTTAATAAGATAGCGCCCGGGACCGTCAAACCCATCAGCAAACAGACCCAGATTATACGAAACAGGTCCTGTTGTCCCCAACTGGACACCATTGGAGTTCAGAATACGGACCTCTGTGATGACCCCGGTGGCAAAGTTGAAGTCACCGCTGCTGGTCAACAGATTGGTGCCGATGAACTGCGCGACATTCCCAGCGCTATCCACGGATTCGAACAAGCTTGGTGACACAGTGGCCGGGTCTTCCGATGATTCAAAATCAAAAAAGGCCGAAAGCTGCGCAAAGTCTTCGGTAACATCTTCGATGACGCTCAGGTCCGCAAGCACGTCGACAACGGGTCGGCTCATGCCCAGATAGCTTACCAAAACGGTGCTTGTGTTGGGGTCAAAAAGTGCCAACCCGGTGATCGTTCCGCCAATGAGATGCGTCCCACTGTAGGTAAGCCCCGTGCCCAGAACACGGGTATGCGTCCCATCGGTGTTCAGAAGGGCCAACATGGTTGATGTTTGGCTCACGTTAGAGCCATCGATATCGAATACTTCTGACCAGCTTGGATATGGCATTGATAACTCCCAACCATCTAAAAATTTGTGTCACCGTAAGGTGCTAATTCAACAGCGTCAATTGGAGGCCCGTCGCAAACGGCAACAAATTAACCTAGCGTAAAATATAGGCAGACGGCAGCTAAATCTGGCGGATTGGCAGCGGTAGGGTTTGGCCTGCGCCTGCCCTGTTGCAGCCGCAGTGTCGCCGCGCCGAAGGGAAACCCGCCGCGGTTTTTATGCGTCTGACAAAGCGCTGGCTTAGCGGCGCAGTTTCTTGATGATCTCGTTGGCCAGGTTATCAATCGCCTGCCCGGTGGCCTGCGCCACAGCCGCGGGGGAGTTATCGGCCATCGGGGCCGAAACCGCAAAGCGCTGCACCGTTTCGCGCACAGCCCCATCCGGTGCGGCAATGGCAAATTGCCCGCTCAGCTCAAACGTGCCGTCCACCTTGGCGATCATGCGGTCGATGCGCACCTCTACCCGCACGGCGGCGGGTTCGGCCAGCGGCCACGGCTCTGACGCGACCGAGGCGGTGGAGCGCAGGTCAAGGCTGCGCGCAAGCGAACCTGTGACCGCGCGCACCGGGTCATCCGCCCAGATCGCCTTGGGCACCACGGTCAGCGCGCCGCTGTCCTGTTCCACCACAATTTCGGATGCGGCGGCATAGGCGGGCAGCGACACGTCGCGCACCTCGATCGTGCCCACGGCAACGCGGGATTTGGCCACGGTTTCCGTCGTCGCCGATGCGATGGGGAAACGGGCATTGGTATCCCCGCAGGAGGCAAGGGGCAGGGCAGCGGCGAGGGTGAGGGCAGCGATACGTAGGGTCACATCAACGTCCTAGGATAAGGGAATTGGGGTTACGCTCAATCGTGCGGGCCAATTGGGCAACGGATTTCGCCGCTGCCTTCAACTCGCGCAGAAGGTCAAGCGTTTCGGAATTGAAGGTCGATTTCGCGCCATAAGCAGAGATCAGCGCATCGGCCTTGGAGATGACAGAGTCTAGCTGTGCTGTCACATCAGGGAAGTCTTTGGCGGCTTTCGCCACCGCATCCGCCGCCTCGCGGGCCGAGGCCAGCGTGGCATTGGTGTTTTCAATCGCGCCACCTTCGCGCAATTCTTTCAGCGCCACCTGCACCTCCTCCAGCGCCGAGGCGAGTGCGGGCGGGATGCTGCGCGCGCCTTCGGTGCCGATCAGCGCATCGGTGCTGTCCATCACGCGGGTGACAGAGGCGATCAGCTCTTCGGCTTTCAGGTCGTTCACCTTGGCGGCAATGGCGCGCAGGTCCTCGATCAGCTTGGGCAAATCACCCGAAGCGGTGGCAAAATCAGCCGATGCCTTGTCGATGCTGGCCAGCGCGCTGGACAATTGGTCCACAGCGCCGCGTTCCTTCAACTCGCCCACGATGCTGCGCAGATCGGCAATCACAGCGCGCAATTCGGTCGGGATGGCTTGAGTATCTTCCTTGCCGATCAGCCCGCGCGCATCTTCCAGCAGGCCCAGAATGGCATCGGGCGCGCGCTGGGTTCCGGGGGCAACTGCAATCGCCTCAATCGACGCCATAAGAGAGATGGCCTGATTCATCACGTCTTCGATGGGCAGATTGTTTACCCGTTCCAACACACCTTCGGCGGTGGCGGTAAAGTCCGGCAGATCAGATTTGACGCTGGGGATCACGGGTGTGCCATCGGCATCATCTTCCAGCCGGGCGGGCAGGGCATCCGGCACCTCGGCCAGTTCGATTTTCAGCGCCGAGCTGAAGATGCTGGTCGTCGAAAGCCGGGCGCGCATGCCGTCCGCCACCAGTTTTTCCACGAAAGAACGGGTGACATCTTCGCCCGCCTCTGCGCCAAGCCCCAGTGACTGCGGGTCAATTGCGATGACCGCGCGCATGTTCACCGAACTGCCTGCCGGGTTCTTGACGATAAACGCCCCAATCCCGTTGACCTGCCCGATGCGCAACCCGCGATATTCCACCGGTGCCCCTGCGGCCAAGCCGCTGATGGATTCGCCAAAGACAACCGACATCGTCACCGAATTGGCGCTAAGCTGCGTAAAGATGCTTTCGCGTGCGGCGGTTTCATTGGCAAACAGCCGGAACAGCGTGTCATCCGTGACAGGCTGGCCGCCCGATACGATGTTTTCAAACGCAACCCCGCCTGTCAGCAGCGACCCAAGGCTGGCCACGTTCAAATCCAGCCCTGCCGGGCCAAGCGTGACCGAAAAGCCGGCAAGGTTCCAGAAGCGCGAATCCGTGGTCAGAAACTTGTCATAGGGTGCGTTGATGAAAGCCTCGACATCGGTGCTGTCGCCGGTTTCAGACAGGCGCGGCGTGTCCAGATGACCGACCTCCATCCCGCGAAAGAACACCGGCGCGCCGGGGGTCAGGCTGGTGCCGTTCTTGGACCGGATCTTGACCCGCGTGCCCTTGTTTCCGGGGCGGATCAGCGGGGTTTCGGACAGGCCGACAAAGTCGCGCTCGGCGGAATCCTGCGTCGGCACCCAGTCGGAATCGATGTAAACACCCGACAAAACGGTCGACAACCCGCTGATGCCGCGCGCGCTGACCTCTGGCCGAACCACCCAGAACAGGGTTTCGGGGGTAAAGGTATCGGCGACATCCTTGTTGATGCGGGCCGAGATTTCGACCTGGGCCATATCCTTGGAGAAGTTGACCTCCTCTACCGCGCCGATGATCACATCGCGAAAGCGGATCGTGGTGTCCTTGGGCGTGATCCCGGCGGCGTCCTTGAAGACGATGGTGATCAGCGTGCCCTTGTTGTTATAGCTTTGCCACGCCACCGCCATCGAAATGATCAGCGCAAGGATCGGCACCAGCCACACAAAGGACAGGTTGCGCCAAGGCGACCGCTTTGCGGGGGTTACATCCATTTCGGGCAGGTCGGGCATGGTCATTTAGGGGTATCCTTGTCGGCATCCCAGATAAGCCTTGGGTCAAAGCTTTGGGCCGAGAGCATGGTGAAAGCAACAGACAGGGCGAAGCTTACCGCCGCAATTCCGGGATGGATGCTTGCAGCGGAGCCTAGTTGCACGAGTGCGGCCAGAATGGCAACGACGAACACGTCGATCATTGACCAGCGGCCCACAAATTCCACCACCTCATAGATCTGGTGGCGGCGATGGGCGGTGATGCGGCTGGGCTTGCGGGTGCCCATTGCCAGATAAGCGATGGCAAAGAACTTGCTGGCCGGGATGACGATACTGGCAAAGAACACAATCGCCGCAATCCCCAGAGAGCCGTGATGCAGCAATTCCACGATCCCGCCCAGCAGGGTGCTTTCGGTTTCTGTGCCCAGCGTGGCGGTTTTCAGCATCGGGTAGGTATTGGCCGGAACAAAGGCAATCACGCCTGCAATCCACCACGCCCAGACCTTTTGCAGGCTTTGCGTGTCGCGGCTTTGCAATGTTGCACCGCAACGCGGGCAAAGCTGCGTTGTGGCCGGGCTGACCTTGCCACAGGCCCGACAGTTGACCAGACCCGCCTCGCGGGCGGTCAGGGTGTGACGCGCGCTTCCAGCGTTTTCCATATGATCAGACTGCTCATGTAAGTGTCATTGACGACGGTGATCAGAACAAGGGCGGCAAAGGCCCAGAAGGCGGGGCCGATGGTCAGCGTGGCAAGCCCGCCCACCTTGACCAAGGCAACGGCCACACCGACGATAAACACCTCGGCCATGGCCCAGGGGCGCAGATATTCGGCGATGCGAAAGGCCTGCGCCGCGCCGCGGATGGGCCGATGCCCGATGGCCATGGGGGCGATGGTGTAAAGAATGGCGAACAGCCGGGTCAGCGGCAAAACCACGATCAGCGCGGCCATGGCCAACGACAGCGGCACCATCAACCCGTCGGAATAGGCCAAAATCGTATCAATCACCGAGGCTTGCTGCCGCAAACCATGGGTTTCGATGGTCAGAAACGGAAAGCTGATCGCGCTGATCATCAGGATGGTCGCGGTGATGGCCAGCATCACGATCCGGGTCATCGCGTTCTGGCGGGGGGCGGCAAGGGTGTGATGGCAGCGCACACAGCGCCCCCGCCCACCCGAAGGAATAGCCGAAAAGCGGTGCAGCGTATCGCAGACAGGGCAGGCCACCAGATCATTCAGATCCGGGCCAAAATCAGCCTTGTGTGTGGTGGCAGCGTTTTCCATTCCTGCCTTCTACAGCAGGGCCAAGCGGGTTAAAAGGCCCGCTCCTAAACGATGTATCCCGAATGTTTCAATCTTGTTACGCGGGTCAAGGCGGGTGCTGGCCGTGGCTTGCGCCCGCTTACAGGAAGTCGTCGCGGCGGGGGGTGAAACAATCCACCAAGCGGCCCGGCTCCAGGCAAACGCAGCCATGCACGGCATTGGACGGCACGACGAAACTGTCGCCGGGGCCGACCTCGGTTTCGGTGCCATCCACCGAAAAGCGGAAGCGGCCCGATTGCACATAGGTCGATTGCACATGCGGGTGATTGTGCAGCGCCCCAACCGCCCCAACCGCGCCAAAGCTGAAGGCAACGACCATCAGATCGGGATGATCTGCCAACACCTGACGGGTTACATTCTCTCCGGTCTGGACAACGGGAAATTGGGTCATGTGATGTCTCCTGCATTTGCGGTGGTGGCTTTGGGCAGGATCAGCAATCTGCGCCCAAAAGAAAAGGGCCTTACTGCCGCCTGCCCCTGTTTGTGAAATGATGGAAAGGCGCAGCACCGGGCGCTGCGCCTTTGGGTCGATTTGGCTTTGATGCGCCTCAGCTCATCAACATGCCGCCGTTGATGTCGACATTCGCGCCGGTGATGAAGGCGGAATCGTCGCAGGCAAGGAACAGCACCAGATTGGCCACATCCACCGGCAGGCCTTGGCGGCGCACCGGGGCATTCGCCTCATAGCCGCGGCGGGCTGCATCGGCGGTGTGGATGTTGTGGAAATCGGTATCAATCATGCCGGGGCACAGCGCGTTGACGCGGATATTCGGCCCCAATTCCTTGGCCAGACCGCGCGTGAAGGTCATCACAGCCCCTTTGGACGCCGCATAAGCAACCGAGCCGGGGCCGCCGCCATCCCGGCCCGCTTGGCTGGCCAGATTGACAATCGTGCCCGTGGCCATATGCGGCAAGCAGGCTTTGGTCATCAGGAAGGTGCTGGTCAGGTTCAGCTCCATCACCTTGTTCCAATGCTCCAACGACATTTCCGAGATTTTCTTGCGTGCAATCAGGCCGCCGGTGTTGTTGACCAGCACATTGATGCCGCCAAACTCGGCCACGGTCTTGGCGACCAGCGCATCAACGCCCGCTTGGCTGTTCAGATCGCCTTGCAGCGCGAATGCCTTGCCGCCTGCGGCCTTGATCTCGGCAACAGCGCTGTCAGCGCCTTCGCTGCTGGAAAAGTAGTTGATGGCAACATTCGCGCCTTCCGAGGCAAGCTTGATCGCGCAAGCGCGCCCGATATCGCGTCCGCCGCCAGTGACGATTGCCGTTTGTCCTGCGAGTTTCATAAAGTGTCCCTTTCGTAAGCGTTTTATTGTTTAAGCCCCGACATCGAATGTCTTGGGCACGACAACCTTGAAGCTGCGGTCGTCTGAGGTTGTGAAGTAGAGGTCGCAGTCATATCCCTGATCGTCGAGGAAACTGAAAACCCGGCGGGGGGCGGCTGTCGGGTAAGGCACCAACAGCGTGGCAATCCGGTGGCGGATTGCTTTGGGGAAGCGGGCGGTCAGGCAGGTGCTGACGGGCAGACCCTCAATCTCGGTCGGGTCAACACCGGGGAAACCGGTTGTCTGTGACAGGGCAGGCGCGCCAGCCTCTGACCACAGGAATTTGCCATAGAACCCGGCCTTTTCACCGGAATAGCGGAAGGTGGTATCGCCCAGCGTCATTGGGGCATTGGCATGCAGCAGCCAATCAATTTCAACCGGTTCCGCAGCGTCAATGCTGTCGACGATCACGAAATACTGGTTCTGCACGAAATAGACATCGCGCAGCACCGAGGTGATTTCCGGCGACAGCGATTGATAGGCCGCCGTGGCATCGCCTTGGATGAAGATGTGATCTTCGCGCTGTTCCGCGGCATTGATGCGGCCTGCGGATTGCATCGCCAGAACCTTGTCTTTGCCCGCGTATTGGCCTTTGCCATTTACCAGAATGGCGTTCTTGGACAGGGTCTGCCGCCGCCATTTCTGGTGCATCGTGCTGTTGAAGGCAACGTAATGGCCCGACTGGATCGCCAGATCCTCGCCAAACCCGGCAAGGCAAAAGGCGTTCTGGTCGCCGTGGCTGTGGCTGATCGCGCCGTAGGGCGAAGATTTCATCACAAACTGGATATGGTTTTCCGGGTCTTGCATCCGGTGCTGGATCGCGGCCCAGCCGATGCCCTTGAACCAGCGCAACTGATCGTCATCCGAAGGCGGCACTGCCTTCACAATCGGGAAATCGGTGCGATAGGCCAATTCGTCAAAGTTGAAATCCCACCAGCCCCAGTTGTAAAACGCCTTTTCGGTGCCGGGGTTGGTGCGCTTTATCTCATCGTAATACCATTGATAGGCACCATTGCCCGTCACGCCTGCATATTGCCGCAGGTTAAAGCCGACCTTGACCGCAGGCAGGTCGCCCATGGTGCTGTCATCACCAAAGGTGGCGCGGCGGGTGTCGGGGGCCTTGGTATACAGCGGAAAATCCCCGGTTTTCTGGAAGAACGGGCGTTGATACAGGTCAATCCCGGTATAGCCTTTCATCAGGTTGGCGGCATCAATCAGATAGGCCATGCCTGTCATCCAGTAATGCGGCCCCTCGGCCCAGCCGCCATCGGCATCGCCCCAAGGGCTGTAGACGGTGAACAGAAACTCAATGGAGTAATCAAGCCATTCCGCCGCTTCGGGCGTGTCATCCAGCATCGCGATCGACGCCGGGATCAGCACCGCAGACACCGCGCGCACGGCATGGCTGTCAAAGGGGAACAGATGGATATTGGCGTGTTTGATGATGTGATCGGCGGTTTCGCGGGTCCGCTCCAGCAGCGCCTTCAGCACCACGGCGCGCTCTGCCTCCGACAATTGGTCATAGAGCCAGTCATAGCCCCAAGCCAACGCCACATTCACCCGGAACGCCCATTCATCGGTATAGCTGCGCGAAGTGGTGCCCGTAGGGTTCCATGCCGCCGCCGACAGCAGCCAGTCCTTGGCCCGCGCCAGCATGGCGGCGTCTTGGGTCACTTGCCCCCCGATGGCCAGATGCCGGATTGCATAGATCAGTTCCTGACAGTCGATATAGGTCTTGCGCCAGACAGCGGCGACGCGCTGGTGGTTGGGATACCCCGCAGGCTCGGGGATGATGTCGCGGTCCATCCAAGGCAGCACGGATTGTTCAAAGAAGGTGGACCAGGTGCAATGATCGGGGTTCGCTGCCACATCCTTGCGGAACTGCGCCAGCCGGGTTGGCGTCAGCCACAGGCGGGGGTGGCTTTTGTCGCAACCTGCATAGCGTTTTGCCCGGCTGGTCAGCGGCGTTTCGGGCAATCCTTCGGCCACATGAAAGCGGCGTGCCGTGCTCCATCCGCTACCGGGCTTGCCGGATTTGGCATCCCAGACCGCATAGGACCAGTAATAATCGCCTGCGGGCAGAACCGTGTCAGGCGTAAAGAAATTCAGGGTGATCCCGCTGAACACTTGCGTGGCTTGGGCGGGAAACTTCGGATCGGAGGAGATGCGAAGCACATATTCGGCTTCATCCTCGATCACCGGCAGCCACGAAAAACGCGGCGGGTTTTCGATGATCCGGGCATCTTCGGCCGGCGCATATTGGATCGTCAGGCGCCCGGCAACCGGTTCGTCAAGGGGGGGTAGGTCGTTGCGAGGCATGCGCTTTCTTTCCAGTTTTGCGGATCAAGGGGGGGTGGCACGGCCCAAGATCGGGCCGTGCCTGCGTTTCAGGAAACCCGCAGGGGCTTAGTTATACTGCCGCTGATAGGCCGAGTTCATCACTTCGATGACCTGCGAATAGCCCATCTTTTCCAGCGCGTTCATATAGTCGGCCCAATCGGCCTGAACGTCGCCGGTGCCCAGAACCCAAGCCTGCTGACGCTCCAGCATATAGGTCTGGATCGACGGCCAGTATTTGTCATAGACGGCTTGTTCGTCCTTGTTGAAGGCCACGCCAAGGAACTGATCGACCAGCAGGTCTTCGGTGTCGTAAAGCTCAATCCCTTTACGCGCTTCTTCGGCGGTCCACTGCCATTCATAGCGGTAATCTTGCGGATAGCCGCGATAGATTTGCGCGCCTTCCAGATACATCTGGCTGTTCACCGGGGTTTCCGACTTCAACACTTCATCGGTGAAGATCGGCTCGCCGTTCACCATGTTCCATGTCTTGCCTTCCACACCAAAGTTGGACAGCAGCGACCCTTCTTCCGAGAACCAGTAGTCGAAATACTTGATGGTTTCGACAACATGCTTGTTGTTATAGCTGATCGCCCAACCATCCGGCTTGATCGGGATGCGGCGATGCTCTTCCATCCGCACGCCTTTGGCCGATTTCGGCGGCAGGAAGGGGATGAAGTTGAAGCCCGGAATCTTTTCGGCCAGCGCCGCGTTATAGCCCGAGGTAGAGGCGAACCAGTCATGCGTCAGGCCGCCAAGGTTTTCCCCCAGCAGATAATCGCGCGAGGAGGAGCCACGGGTAAAGACTTCGGCGTCGATCAGCCCTTCGGCATACCATTTCGCCAGATTGGCCATCCCGTCGCGATAAGCGTCCTGCGCATAGGGATGCGCGATCTTGCCTTCGTCGGTGACGTAAAAGTCGTGATAGGTATCCGACCCCGAGGTGCGGGCATCCCAGAAGGTCAACGGGCGCAGCACTTCTTCCCAGTCACGGGCGAAATAGGGCACTTCGTCTTTCTTGCCATTGCCGTTCGGGTCCTGGTCGCGGAAGGCCACCAGCACGTCATACAGCTCGTCGATATTGTCGGGTTGCTTCAGGCCCAGTTTGTCCAGCCAATCCTGACGGATGAACCACGCCCGGCCATATTTGCCATCGGGCAGATAGGGGATGTAGTAATAATTGCCATCATAGGCCGAGATCGCCTCTTTCAGGCCGGGATGCTCTTCCCAGAACTTCTTGATGTTCGGGGCATGTTCATCGACCAGATCGTTCAGCGGCAGAAACGCGCCTTCGGGGCCATATTGGTTGACCGGCTGCTGAATACGGTTGCCGCCGACGATATCGGGCAGATCACCAGTGGCCAGCAACAGGTTCATCGCCTCGTTGTTGTCCTTGGTGTTGCGGCCCGAGGTCTTGTCGATCAGGTGAATATTCGTCCGCTCCCGCGCGACTTCTTCCACGGGGTAAAGCTTGGTCGTGTCGCCGCCGGGGCCATAGCCTTGGGCGCGGGGCCAGTGCATGTGGATGGTCAGTTCCAGCGGCTTGTCGACGATCGGCAGATGATCATCGGCAAAGGCCGGTGCCGTCATGGCGGTCGTGCCGAGGATGGCAAGCGCTAATGGTAGTTTCCGCATTATGGTGTCCTCCCTTGATGCGTTATTTTTGGTCATTCCTTGACCCCACCCAAGAGAATCCCCTTGGAGAAGTATTTCTGAAGGAAAGGGTAGATCAGCAGGATCGGGATGATCGAGCAGACGATGATGGCGGCGCTGACCGTCTCAAAGGAATAGGCGGCGTTCAGCAGGCTGGTGGCGAATTCCTCGTCATCGCTCAGGTCGGCGATGACCTTGCGCAGATAGACTTGCAGCGGGATCTTGCTGTCATCTTGCAGCAGAACCATGGCCCAGAAAAACCCGTTCCAGCGCGACACCACACAAAACAGCGCAACCGTGGCAATGGCGGGTTTGGACAGCGGCAGGTAAACCTTCCACAGCACCTGAAACTCATTCGCGCCATCCATCCGGGCCGCTTCTTCAAAGCTTTGCGGGATACCTTCGAAAAAGTTGCGCAGCAGGATGATGTTGAAACCGTTGACCGCAAAGCCGATGATGATACCGAAATAGCTGTCCAGCAGGCCCAGATCGCGCATGTTCAGGAAGAACGGGATCATCCCGGCATGGAACCACATGGTAAAGGCCACCATCAGGTTCCAGAACCGCCGCCCGTAAAGCTGCGGGCGCGACAGGGCATAGGCACCGGGGATGATGAACGCGAGGCTCATCAGCGTGCCGCCGATGGTATAGATGAAGGTGTTCTTGTAGCTGTTCCAGAACTGCGGTTCTGACAACACCTGCTTATACGCCTCCAGTGTGAAACCAACGGGTGTCAAGATCACATTGCCGGCCCGCGCCTCGAACCCCGTGCTCATCGACAGCGATGCGATGTAGATGAACGGATACAGCGTCGACAGGGTGAACAGGGCGATCAGCACCATGTTCAGAATGACGAACATCTTGTCGCCGCGGGAATACAGATTCATGTTTGTCATAATGCGAAGCTCCTCACCACAGGGACGTGCGCGAATAGCGCTTCGAAATCGTGTTCGCCGTCATTACCAGCACAAAGGCGACCACCGCGTTGAACAGGCCCGCAGCACCGGCCAGATCATATTGGCCGCCCTGAATGCCCTGACGATAGATGAAGGTATTGACCACATCCGCCGTCTGATAGGTTGCGGGCTGATACAGCAGGATGATCATCTCGAACGACACTTCCAGCATGTTGCCGATGCGGATGATCAGCATGATGATGATGGTCGGCATGATCGACGGGATGGTGATCTTCCACATCATCTGCCAGCGGCTGGCCCCGTCGACCACGGCACTTTCGTAAAGCGTGGGCGAAACGCCTGCGATGGCGGCAAGATAGACGATGGATTGGAACCCCGCCTCTTGCCAGATGCTTGTGCCCACAAAGATCGGGCGGAACCATTCCGGTTTGGTCAGGAAGTAAACCGAGTCATAGCCGAACCAGCCCAGCACCGTATTGACGATCCCGGCAGAAGGTGAAAACGCCGTGATTACGATCCCCGCAATGATCACCGAGCTGATGAAATGCGGCAGATAAACGATGGTTTGTGCGGTTTTCTTGAACCATTGGTTCAGAATCTCGTTGAACATCAGCGCCAGCAGGATCGGCATCGGAAAGCCGAACACAAGGCTGAGCATGCTGATGTAAATGGTGTTTTTCAGCGCCCGCAGGAATTGCTCATTGCCGAACAGGGTTTCGAAATGTTCAAACCCGATCCAGGGGCTGTTCGCGATGCCGCGGAATACGCTGTAATCCTTGAAGGCGATTTGCAGCCCATACATCGGCTTATACAGAAACACCAAAAGCCAGATGATCGTGGGCAGCAACATGACATAAAGTTGCCATTCCCGGCGCAAATGGCCAACCAAGCGGTCCAGCTTGCTGCGTTTGGGTGCCAGCACGCGGCCTTGGGCAGCGACCGCCATTTCAGCCGAGGAGGTGCCCGCTTTTTCCACCGGGCCGCTCATTCGACACGCGTCTGGCCGGACAGGGCCATACCCGTTTTCGCGTCAAACACCTTGATCAGTTCCGGTGCGGCGGTGAAGCCTTTGACAGCCTCCAACTTGTTGATATTGCCCAGCGTTTCGGTGCGGATGACAAAAGGGGCTCCGCCGACGGACATATGCAGCAGCGCCTCGGAACCCAGCGTTTCCACAAGGTCCAACTCTCCCATGATCGCGCCATCCTGCTTTTCGGTCACGATCTGCGCATATTCGGGCCGCACGCCCACGATCACCTCACGCCCCACGGCGTTTTGCAGGCCGGGCAGCGGGGCCAAGGCGATATGCTGGCCACCAAGATCGGCGGCGGGGCCATTGCTGCCCGCGACAATCTTACCCTTGATCTGGTTCATCGGCGGTGCGCCCAGAAAGCCCGCGACAAAGGAATTCACCGGGTTGAGGAACAGTTCCATCGGGGTGCCGATCTGCTCAATCCGGCCGTCATGCATCACGACGATCCGGTCAGCCAGTGTCATCGCCTCAACCTGATCATGGGTGACGTAAATGCTGGTCACGCCCAGCCGCTTGTGCAGCCGCTTGATCTCCGCACGCATCTGGGTGCGCAGCTTGGCGTCAAGGTTGGACAGTGGCTCGTCGAACAAGAACACCTTGGGGCGGCGCACAATCGCCCGGCCCATCGCCACGCGCTGCCGCTGCCCGCCCGACAGATCGGCGGGGCGGCGTTCCAGATAGTCACGCAGGCCAAGGATGCCGCTGACCTCTTCGACCGCGTCGTCAATCGCTTTCTGGCCCTCCTTGCGGATGCGCAGACCAAAGGCGATGTTTTCGGCCACGTTCAGATGCGGGTAAAGCGCGTAGTTCTGAAACACCATCGCCACATCGCGATCCTTTGGGGCCACATTGTTCACCACGCGCCCGTCAATCGTCAGCTCACCGTCCGAGATTTCTTCCAGCCCGGCGATCATGCGCAGGGTGGTGGATTTGCCGCAGCCCGAAGGGCCGACAAGAACCACGAATTCCTTTTCCTGAACGTCAAGGTCAATGCCATGCACAACCTGAACCGCCCCATAGGCTTTCACGATGCTCTTCAATTCAACGCCAGCCATGGCTTCTCCCCCCCCGTGATACATTGCGCGACTGCGCGCGCTGCAACCCTGCCGCACCGGCCTGCCAAAATGGCGGGTGGGTGATTCGTTCAGGTTAATCTGGTATACTAGTCTAAAATATCTAGTATACTAGTATTGATTTTTGATTTTTTCGGATGTCTACTCATTTCAAAGCGTTGGGTGGGGGGCTTGCCAAGTCATGGCTGATGGCCCACATCACAGCGCGCAGCAGGGGCGACAGCGGGGGAAAAGCGCTGGGCCGGGCTGGAAAAAGAACAGGGGGGCAACCACCCTGTCAGCAAAGGGAAGGGGTGAAGATGCCGTCGCTTATTCAGTCAAAAGACCGCAAAACCAGCGTCGATGTGGTTTTTGACCATCTGCAAAAAGCCATTACCACGTTGGAATTGCTGCCCGGTGACAAGATTTCCGAGGCCGATATCGCCGCGCAGTTTGGCGTGTCGCGCCAGCCCGTGCGCGATGCGTTCAGCCGTTTGCAAAACCTTGATCTGCTGGTGATCCGCCCGCAAAAGGCGACCGAGGTGAAACGATTTTCCCTGCGTGAGGTCACCAAATCCCGCTTCGTGCGCTCCAGCGTCGAGGCTGAGGTTCTGCGCCGCGCCTCTCGTCTGGCCACGCCCGCAGATGGCAAGGTGCTGGAGGGGCATCTGGCCAAACAGGCGGCGGTGGTGGAAAAGGGCGATTACGAAGCCTTCGGCAAGCTTGACTACGAATTTCATCAGGAACTGTGCCGGATCGGCGGCGTCGAATTCGCCTTTGAGGTGATCGCCGTTGAAAAAGCAAGCGTTGATCGGCTTTGTCTGCTGAGCATTTCCAAAGAGGACAGGATGCCGCAATTGCTGGAGGATCATCGCGCGATCGCGGATTGCGTCAAGGCCGGGGATGAGGAAGGCGCGGTCAAGGCGGGGATGCTGCATCTGTCGCGGCTGGATGCCACGATCGAGGCGATCTTTGAACGCAACCCCGATTACTTTGACACTTGAACCCGGTGTTTCCGCGCGCCGGGTCTTGCGCTACCTGTCATCAACATCCGCGCGCTTCCACTGGCCTTTGAACAGGCGGCGGTGGAAGAACGGAAACTTGACCAGTTCTTCCAGCAGATAAAGTGCGAACACCCAGCCCACCGAAAGCTGAAGCACCAGCACGAACAGCACCGTCATCGGCACTTTGAACGCCCATTGCCCGATGATGAAAATATTCATCACACTCAGCGTATCGCCTGCCGCGCGCAGGGTCTGGCCGCACATCGCATTCGAACCCTTGGGAAAGGGCAACAGCAGCAGCGTGGGCAAAAACAGCATCAGCGCGGCTTGGGTTTCCGCTTCCAGATCGTCGTAGATCCACGGCGAGGCAAGGCAGAGCACTAGGTAAACCAGCGCCACGACCGCCGCCGCCGCAAAGGCCACCCGCCACGCCCGGCTTAGAAACTGGTCCAGCGTCGCCTCATCCGCCTTGGCCCCCAGCATCTGCGCGATCACGATGCCCGTGGCCTGTGCCCAACTCATCCCGAAGGTTCCGCCCACCTGCACCCAAGGGCTGATAAGCGAGATTGCGGCAAAGTCATTCACGCTCATCCGTGCATAGATCAGCACGCACACCTGGGTGCCGAAGGTCATGCTAAGGAAGGTGCCCGCGATGGGCCATGAAAAGGCCATGTGCCGCTTCAGGCTGTTGGCGAAACTGCCGCGCGCCCAGCCTTCCACGTCCAGAAAGCTGCGGTGCAGGCGGTGAAAGCGCAGCGCCAGAAACAGCGCCCGCAGCAAGGACGCCATCGCGCTGCCATAGGCCGCCCCCACAACCCCCAGCTCCGGCGCGCCATAAAGCCCGTAAATCAGGATGATGCTGACACCGACATTGACCGGCATGGCGATCAGATAGCTTAGAAAGGTGATCTTGGTCTTGCCGCAGCCGTTGAAATGGCTGCCAAGGCATTGCCCGACCGCCTCGGCAAACACCACCAGCAAGAACACATGCAGATAGGCCTTGGCCTGTTCGGCAATCCACGGCGTTTTGGCGGCGCTGGTGATGACCGTATCGCCAAAGGCCAGCACGAACACCACCCCGACCAACACCGAGGCCAGATTGATCGCAAGCCCACAATAAAACGCGGTTTTCAACCCGATGGCCCCAGAGGCCCCAAAGCTTTGCGCGATGCGGATTTGTGTGGCGCTGGAAAAGGCAAAGAGAATGCCCAGCAGCAACCCCGCCACCGCCCCCGCGATCCCCATCGCGGCCAGCGCTGCCTCGCCCAGCGCGGAAATCAGATAGGCGTCGATCACGATGATGCCGTGCAGCATCAACGCCTTCAGGCCAAGCGGCCAGGCAATGCGATAAACATCGGTCATGGAACGGGTAGAGGCGGCGTGCATGCGGACCCTGTGGCAAGCTATGGCCTTAGCCATAAGCCGAGACGTGAGGCTTGTCGACTAGAATACCAGTATTGGGCGGAAACTCTTTTCCATAGTGACCGAAGGCGCAACATATTTTAAAATGCGAATATGTAGTTGAAAACACGAAGAAATATTCGCGGACCCTTGACCTAGATCAATCCCGGCGCTGACGGCGGTTGATAGAAGGCCCGCATGAAAGCCATCGCCAGATATCTTGGGCTCAGCGTCCTTTGCATTTGTGTCGCCCTGTTCGCAGTCGCGCAAAAGGCGGATTCACGCGGCACGGCCATGGTGATCTGTGCCGATGGTGGCACCGAAACCATCTATCTGGATGCCAGTGGCACGCCGATGGAACCGGGGCAAACCTGCTGCCCCTGTCTGGATTGCAACGCCCCACCCCTGCTGGCCTTGCTACCTGCGCCCGAAACCATGGCCCCGCCGCTGCCGCGCCCTGCGCTGCTGCGCCTTTTGGCTGTGGCCGATCCCTTTGTCCCTAGCATTGCCCGCCCCATGCCGCGTGGTCCCCCGCTGTCGCAAGCAGTCGGAAACCGGATGACGCACCGAATGGTTGTCCCAGCGACATTTGACAAATCAAAAGTGTCACTCGGAGACTATTCGCACAGCGGCGGGGCCTACCTTCAAGGAAGCCTTACATGAGCCCGCTGCGCCCCCTTCTTGCATTTGTGCTTGCCCTTCTGCTGCTGGCCCTGCCCGCGCAGGCCGATACGGTGCTGGCCAAGATGCTGCCCGACCTTGTGGCGGGCGAATTGGTTGACGGTGCCGACAGCTTTGGTCCGCTGCGCGAAGATGTGGCGGTTGCGCCGATCCTGAAAGCGGGGGCACAGGTGGGCTGGGCCTTCATCACCTCGGATTTCGTGTCGACCACGGGCTATTCGGGCAAGCCCATTCATACGCTGGTCGCGGTAGACGCGGATGCACGCGTGATTGGCGTGCAACTGGTCAAACATTCCGAACCCATCGTCCTGATCGGCATCCCCGACAGCAAGATGAAAGCGTTGGTCGCGAATTATCGCGGCATGGATCTGGTGGCCGAAGCCAATTCCGGCGGCACCGCGCATGAGTTGGACATCATCTCGGGCGCGACTGTGACGGTGATGGTGATTGACGATTCCATCGTGCGGTCTGGCCTGAAAGTGGCGCGCGCGCTGGGCCTTGGCGGGCTTGCCGTCGAAGAACGCCCCGCAGGCCCCCAGTTCGAAGTGAACCCCGAGGCAGAGGCCGCCGCCGATTGGATGACGCTGGAAGGTGATGGCACCATTCGCCGCTTGTCGCTGGACGTGGGGCAGGTCAACGCCGCCTTTGCCGCGATGGAAGACCCCCGCGCCGCCCAGCGCGCCCTGACCGAAGCACCCGAGACGACCTATATCGAAATGCAGGTGGCGCTTGTCTCGCAGCCTGCCATCGCCAAAACCATTCTGGGCGAGGCCGAAGCGGGCAACCTTGCCAACTGGCTGGCAACAGGCGATTCCGCCATCGCGATTGTCGGCAAGGGCATCTATTCCTTCAAAGGCTCGGGCTATGTGCGTGGCGGCATCTTTGACCGGATCGTGCTGATTCAGGATGATGTCTCTGTCCGCTTCCACGACAAACAGCACCGCCGCATCAATGGGTTGGCCGCCGAGGGCGCGCCTGCCTTTAACGAGGCCGATCTGTTCAAAATTCCCGCCGATACCGGGTTTGACCCAACGCAACCCTTCCGCATTCAGCTTTTGGTGCAGCGCGAGGTGGGCGCGATTGAAAAGGTCTTCACCACCTTCGATCTGGCCTATCAACTGCCGAAACAATATCTGCGCCAGATCGCAGCCCCGCCTGCCGCCGATATGCCCGCCGCCGTGGCAGAGGCGACCACGCAATCCGAAGCCGACGCGCATCAGGCCCTGTGGAAACGCATCTGGCTGGACAAAAAGCCCGAGATCATCGTGCTGATCGCGATGCTGGGCGTGCTGACGGGGGTGTTCTTTTTCCAAGGGCTTGCCACCCGCAACGCCCGCGCCTTTTTCTGGTTCCGCATCGGCTATCTGACCGTCACGCTGGTGTTCCTTGGCTGGTATGCCAATGCGCAATTGTCGGTAGTCAACCTGATGGCGCTGTTTGGCGCGCTGGTGTCGGGCTTTAGCTGGCAGGCGTTTTTGCTGGACCCGATGACGTTCATCCTCTGGTTCTCGCTGGCTGCGGCGCTGCTGTTCTGGGGCCGGGGGGCCTATTGCGGCTGGCTTTGCCCCTTTGGCGCGCTGCAAGAACTGCTCAGCCGGATCGCCAAGGCGCTGCACATCCCGCAATGGACGCTGCCTTGGGGCCTGCATGAACGCTTGTGGCCGCTGAAATACATGATCTTCCTTGGCCTGTTCGGCGTGTCCTTGATGAGCATCGAACAAGCCGAGCATCTGGCCGAGGTGGAGCCGTTCAAAACTGCCATCGTGCTGAAATTCGTGCGGGCCTGGCCTTTTGTGGCCTATGCCGCCGCCTTGCTGATCGCGGGCCTGTTCGTGGAACGGTTCTATTGCCGCTACCTTTGCCCCTTGGGCGCGGCCTTGGCGATTCCGGCGCGGTTGCGGATGTTTGATTGGCTGAAACGCTACAAGGAATGCGGCAACCCCTGCCAGTCCTGCGCCAATCAATGCCCCGTGCAAGCCATCCACCCGACGGGTGAGATCAACCCGAACGAGTGTGTAAACTGCCTGCATTGTCAGGTTCTGTATCAGTCGAAAACCACCTGCCCCGTTGTCATCAAAAAGATGAAGCGCCGCGAAAAAGTGGGGGATGTGCCCGATCTTGGCACGAACCCCGGTCGCGGGTTCATGGGGCATCCGAACCAACTCAAATCCTAACTGAACCGAAAGGACTAGTCATGTCTGACGATCTTGGAATGAAACTGACGCGCCGCGGCCTTCTGGGCGCAACAGCCGGGGGCGCTGCCCTTGCCGGTGGCCTTGGTGCCCGCGCGATTCTGGCAGGCGGTGCATTGGGTGGGGCCACCGTGGCCGCGACCACAGCGGCCCATGCCTCCGAGGCGGCGAATGTCGCGCCCGGCCAATTGGACGAATATTACGGCTTCTGGTCCTCGGGCCAGACTGGGGAGATGCGCATCCTTGGCATCCCCTCCATGCGCGAATTCATGCGCGTGCCGGTGTTCAACATCTGCTCGGCCACGGGTTGGGGCATCACCAATGAATCCAAGAAAATCCTGACCGAAGGGCTGACCGAGAAAACCAAGAAATTCCTTGCTGCCAACGGTCTGGAATTCCCGCGCAACGGCGATTTGCACCACGTCCACATGTCCTTTACCGAAGGCACCTATGACGGGCGCTTCCTGTTCATGAACGACAAGGCCAACACCCGCGTCGCCCGCGTGCGCTGCGATGTGATGAAATGCGACAAGATCACCGAGATCCCGAACGCCAAGGGCATCCACGGTCTGCGCCCGCAACGCTGGCCCCGCACCAACTATGTCTTCTGCAACGGCGAAGACGAAGTGCCGATGGTCAATGACGGCAAGATCCTCGACAAGCCGGAAGAATATGTAAACTTCTACACCGCGCTGAACGCTGACGATATGACCGTGGCGTGGCAGGTGATGGTATCGGGCAACCTTGACAACACCGATGCCGATTACGAAGGCAAATACGCCTTCTCGACCTCGTATAACTCGGAAATGGGGATGACCCTGCCCGAGATGACAGAATCCGATATGGACCATGTCGTCGTCTATAACATCGCGGAAATCGAAAAAGGGATTGCCGAGGGCGATTTCATCGAACTGAACGGCGTCAAGGTGATCGACGGCCGCAAAGGGCAGAACAAGAAATACACCCGCTACATCCCGATCCCGAACAACCCGCATGGCTGCAACATGGCCCCGGACAAGATTCACCTGTGCATCGGGGGCAAACTGTCGCCCACCGTGTCGGTGATCGACGTGCGCAAACTGGACGCGGTGTTCAATGACGAGGCAGAGCCGCGCTCTGTCGTGGTGGCGGAACCCGAACTGGGCCTTGGCCCGCTGCACACCTGCTTTGACGGCACCGGCAACGCCATGACCACGCTGTTCCTTGACAGTCAGGTTGTGCGCTGGAACATCGAAGACGCCATCAAGGCCTATAACGGCGAGGCGGTGGACCCGATCCGGTCGAAAACCGATGTGCATTACCAGCCGGGCCATAACTCCACCGCGATGGGCGAAACCCTGGATGCCAACGGCAAATACTATCTGTCGATGAACAAGTTTTCCAAGGACCGCTTCCTGAACGTCGGCCCGTTGAAGCCGGAAAACGAGCAGCTCTTTGCCATTGATGGCGACACGCTGACGCTGATCCATGACGGCCCGACCTTTGCCGAGCCGCATGACAGCATCATCGTGGACCCGTCCAAGGTGAACCCGCTGTCGATCTGGAACCGCCAAGACCCGATGTGGGCCGATACCCGCAAGCAGGCCGAAGCGGATGGTGTTGATCTGGATGACTATCAGGATACCGTCATCCGCGATGGCAACAAGGTCCGGGTCTATATGTCGTCTCAGGCACCGAACTTCGCGATCGAAAGCTTTACCGTGAAGGAAGGCGATGAGGTCACGGTGATCGTCACCAACCTTGATGACATCGACGACCTGACCCACGGCTTCACCATGGGCAACCACGGCGTCGCCATGGAGATCAGCGCGCAAGCAACATCGTCGGTCACGTTCATTGCAGCACAGCCCGGCGTTTACTGGTATTACTGCCAGTGGTTCTGCCACGCGCTGCACATGGAAATGCGCGGCCGTATGTTCGTTGAACCGAAAGAGGCCTGAGCCATGCTGCGCGCCCTTCTTCTTCTGGTCTTGGTTGCATCGCCCGCTTTGGCGCGGGATGTGGCTGTGCTGCCGGGGCAGGGCGCGCTTGCCAACGCCATCGCCGGGGCCGCCCCCGGCGATGTGCTGACCTTGCAACCGGGCACCTATGCCGGGCCCGTTGTGATTGACCGCGCGCTGACCGTCACCGGCCCTGCCACGGCGATTATCGACGGTTTGGGGCAAGGCACGGTTGTCACCATCACCGGCGATGATGTGACCATGCGCGGCGTCACCGTCACCGGTTCGGGTATGAACAGCCAAGACCTTGATGCCGGTATCAAGATTGTCAAAGGCGCCGACCGCGCTTTGATCGAAAACACCCATGTCCTCGGCAATCTGCACGGGGTCGATATTCACGGCGGCCATGATGCCACCGTGCGCGGCAATACCATCGAAGGCACCCGCCAGCCCCGCGTGAATGATCGCGGCAACGGGATTTATGTCTGGAACGCGCCGGGTGCCTTGGTCGAAGGCAATACCGTGCGCTGGGGCCGCGATGGCATTTTCTCGAACACCTCGCGCAAGGGCATCTATCGCGGCAACCTGTTCCGCGATCTGCGCTTTGCCGTGCATTACATGTATACCAACGATTCCGAGGTTTCGGGCAATATCTCCATCGGCAATCAGTTGGGCTTTGCGCTGATGTTCTCTGACCGGGTCGTCGCCAAGGATAACCTGAGCCTTGGCGACCGCAGCCATGGCGTGATGCTGAACTACACCAACAATTCCGATATTTCCGGCAATCTGGTGCTGGGCTGGATGGCCCCGCGCGCCGATGGCCAGCCGCAGCTTGGCACTGACCGCTGCACCTTCATCTATAACGCCCACAAGAACCTGATCTATAACAACCGTTTTGAAAACTGCGATATCGGCATCCATTTCACCGCCGGGTCCGAGCGCAATGTGCTGACAGGCAACGGCTTTGTTGGCAACCGCGAGCAGGTGAAATACGTCGGCACCCGCGATGTGGAATGGAGCTTTGAGGGGCGCGGCAATTTCTGGTCGGATCATCCGGGGTTTGACCTGAACGGCGATGCGCTTGCCGACAGCCCGTTCCGCCCCAATGACCTGATGGATCACATCCTGTGGTCACAGCCCGCCGCGCGGCTGCTGACGGGTTCGCCCGCCGTGCAGCTTGTGCGCTGGTCACAATCCAGCTTTCCCGCGACGCTTCCGGGTGGTGTGGTCGACAGCTTTCCGCTGATGGCCCCGCCCGTGATCGCCGTTCCCCCAACCTATGCCCAAATGGCCCTAGAGGCTGCTGAAAACCGGGCCAAAGGACTGCAAGATGACTTCGACATTAACGATCTCTCATCTCACTAAGACCTTCGACGGGCTGGCCGCCTTGTCGGATGTGTCGCTGCATGTCGCAGCGGGGGAACGCGTGGCCCTGCTGGGCCATAACGGCGCTGGCAAATCCACGATGATGAAGATCATCCTTGGCCTGATCGCCGCCGACAAAGGCGATGTGACCGTCTGCGGCGCGGCACCGGGCAGCGCCGAGGCCCGCGCGCAGGTGGCCTATCTGCCGGAAAACACCGCCTTTCATCCGGCGCTGACGGGGTTGGAACAAATCACCCATTACCTGCGCCTGCGCGGCGAAAGCCCCGGTCAGGCCATTGGCCTGCTGGACCGGGTCGGCCTTGGCCATGCTGCCAAACGCCGGATCGGCACCTATTCCAAAGGCATGCGCCAACGTGTCGGCCTTGCCCAAGCGCTGATCGGCCACCCGAAACTGCTGGTTTTGGATGAGCCGACCTCTGGCCTTGACCCGGTGTCGCGCCGCGATTTCTATGCGCTCTTGGACGGGCTTGCCGCCGAAGGCGCCGCAATCCTGTTGTCCAGCCATGCCCTAACCGAGGTAGAGGCCCGCACCGACCGCTTGCTGATCCTGTCCAAGGGCAAGCTGGTGGCAAGCGGCACGATGCCCGATCTGCGCCGCGATGCCGCCTTGCCCGTGGCGCTGCATATCACGCCATGCAATGGCTATGCGCCGGATCTGATGGCGGCCTTTCCGGGTGCCACCCTGTTGCGCGGCGATGTGCATCTGACCTGCGCGCAGGGCGAAAAGCTGGGCCTGTTGGCGCAGATCGCCGCTCAGCATTCCAAGGTCGCAGACGTGGAAATCATCCCGCCCAGCCTTGAAGATATCTACAGCCACTTCAGCCGGAGGGACGGCCAATGATCGCCCGCATCCTTGCCACCGCCGCCACCGAGGCCCGCATCGCCAGCCGCAACCGCTGGGTTGCCATTGCGGTGCTGCTGATGCTGGTGTTCTCGCTCGTGCTGGCCGCCGCTGGCTCTGCGCCCTCTGGCGCTTTGGGGGCGGATCGTTTGTCGGTCACGGTTGCCTCGCTTACCTCGCTGTCGGTTTATCTGGTGCCGCTGATTGCGCTGCTGATGTCTTTCGATGCTATCGCGGGCGAGGTGGAACGCGGTACGCTGCCCCTGCTGCTTACCTATCCCGTTGCGCGGTGGGAGGTGCTTTTGGGCAAGCTGCTGGCGCATCTGGGCGTGCTGACGCTGGCGATTGTGGCCGGCTTTGGCGCGGCGGCGATTGCGGCGCTGTTCACGGATGCAGGCGCGGTTGCGGGCCTTGCCGCCCTCTGGCGCCTGACATGGAGCGCGGTCTTGCTTGGCGCTACCTTCCTGTCGGCGGGCTATGCGCTTTCGGCTTTGGCGCGCAGGCCTTCGGCGGCGGCGGGGCTGGCGATCGGGCTGTGGCTGGGCTTTGTCGTGCTTTATGATCTGGGCCTGCTGGCGGCGATTGTGGCCGATGATGGCGGGGTGTTCACCACCCGCGTCTTTCCCGTGGCCTTGCTGGCCAACCCTGCCGATGCCTTCCGCCTGTTCAACCTTGCCGCATCGCAGGCAACGGCGGCGGCGGCAGGTGTGGGGGCTGCGGCTGCGGCGATTCCGCTGTGGCAATCGCTGCTGTCCATCCTGCTCTGGCCCGTGGCCGCGCTTGGTCTTGCCACACTCGCCTTTCGTAAGGTGACACCATGAAACACCTGTTGCTTTTGCCCTTGTTACTTTTGGCCGCCTGCCAAGAGGAGGTGACGCAAGACACCTCCCCCGTCGCGCTGACGGAAACGGCGGCGGGCTATTACTGCCAGATGACCCTGCTGGAACATGATGGCCCCAAGGCGCAGATACACCTGTCGGGCCTGCCCGGCGCGCCCCTGTTCTTCAGTCAGGTCCGCGATGCCGTGGCCTATGCCCGCATGCCAGAACAAAGCCACGCCATTCTGGCGATCTGGGTCAATGACATGGGGGCCGAAGGCGCAAGCTGGGCCGCACCGGGGGCCACGAATTGGGTCGATGCCACGCAGGCCTATTTCGTGGTCGGCAGTCAGATCAAAGGCGGCATGGGTGCGCCGGAAATCGTGCCCTTTGCCACCGCCGCCGCCGCCAATGCCTTTGTGCAACAGCACGGCGGCGCGGTGATGCGGTTTGACGATATCCCCGACAGCGCCGCCCTTGCCCCGATTGCCGAACCCGACCCGACCTCTGCCGAAGATCAGGATTTCGAAGATCGCCTGCGCGCCCTGTCGCGCCAGCCGAAAGGATAAGACCATGACCACCCGCCGCCGTTTTCTGACCATCAGCGCCGCCGCCTTTGCCCTGCCCAGCCTTGTCCGCGCGGCCAATGTGACCACATGGACGGGCCAGGCGCTGGGCGCGCGCACCGTGCTGCGCTTGGCCCACCCGGATGCACAGGCCATCGCCGCCCGCGCCATGGCCGAAATGGCACGGCTGGAGCGTGTGTTCAGCCTGTTCCAGCCCGAAAGCGCGCTGTCACGCTTGAACGCCGCCGGAACGCTGGCAAACCCACCGTTTGAGCTGCTGGAATGCCTGAGCCTTGCCGGGGCCGTGCATCGCGCCAGCGAAGGTCGGTTTGACCCCACGGTGCAGCCGCTGTGGGCCGCTTATGCGCAAGCCGGGGGCACGCCTTTGGCCGCCCAGCTTGACCGCGCGCGCGCCCTGACAGGCTGGGGCGGGGTGACGCTGGCACCGGATGCCATCACCCTGCGCCCCGGCATGGCGCTGACGTTGAACGGCATCGCGCAGGGCTATATCGCTGACCGGGTAGCGGCGCTTTTGGCTGCCGAAGGGTTGAACGATATTCTGGTGGACACGGGCGAGTTCCGCGCGCTGGGCGGCCATCCGGGGGGCGGGGCCTGGCCCGTGCAGCTTGCCTCGGGCGGGGAGGTGCCGCTGACCCAACGCGCGCTGGCCACCTCTGCCCCCTTGGGGACGTGTTTCGATGCAGGGCGGCAGCAAGGCCACATTCTGGACCCAAGAACCGGGCACAGCGCGGCACCTGTCTGGCAGTCCATCACCGTTTCGGCCCCATCGGCGGCGCTGGCCGATGCGCTGTCCACCAGCGCCTGCCTTGCACAAACGCGCGCCGAGATTGACGCAACGCTGGCCCCGTTTCCCGGCGCCGTGCTGGAAGCCGCTATCGCCGCCAAGGGGTAACGCGCAGATATTGCCCAGACAGCCGGATCAGTGTAGGACGGACCATAAGGAAATGACGTCTGCGTAGCTCAGCTGGATAGAGCACAGGATTCCTAGTTCAAAATTGGGCGTTGCGTGCGGAAACGGCGTAACGGATCTGCTCAAATTCGGGGAACGCTACGGTGCGCTTGCACCTTGCCAATCCCGAGCCAAGCCCCGCAAACCGGGGAAGGTGTAGAGACTGGTAGGGCAGCACCTAAGGGCCGCAAAGCCTAGGGTGAAGGGACAGTCCAGACCACGAACGCCCCGAAAGGGCGGCGGTGAAAGCCGAAGTGGTATGAATCCTGGGGCCGTGGGTTCGAATCCCGCCGTGGACACCATTTCCCCTTTTGGCCCGTGGCGAACAGCGCCACCCATCGCATTGAAACCTGTGATGTCAGGCCGCGACAGGCCAATCTTGTGAAGCTCGAAACACCTTCACGCCAGTTTGGGCCAAGCCGGGGCAAGCGCTTGCGCGCTCACCGTCCGCAGCTTGCCAATTGCGCGCGATACAGCTCTGCCCGGTCGGCCACCCGTTGCGACACGGTGATAAGCCAAGGCTTGCTGTTATAGCTGCCCCGCGCATAGCCGGTGCGGCCTTCGTGATAGGCAAGGTAATGCGCGCGCGCATCCCATTTGGAAATGCCAAGGCTCTTTTCCGATTGGTCCATATACCAACCCATGAAATCGGTCGCATCCGAGATCCGGTCGCGCCGTGCCGATCGGCGGCGCTGATCGTCCTGGTATTCTTCCCATGTGCCATCCAGCGCCTGACTATAGCCATAGGCCGAACTTTGACGCCCCAAGGGAATAATTCCCAACGCATATTTATGCGGGGTCTTGGCATCGCCGATGAACTTCGATTCCTGATGGATCGTCGCCATCTGAACGTGAACAGGAACACCCCATTTCCGCTCTGTCGCCTTCATGGCGCTATAATATTTCGGACGTTCGCGCACGATGCTGCACGCATTGTCCAAATCACGGGGCGCCGAAAAATTGCCGCCGCCGCAAGAGCCAAGCAACAACAAAAGGATCGACGCGCGGAGAAACCTGCTCATTATGCCCCTCGCACATTCTATTTTTAGCCAACATAGGGCAAAACGCGGCAAAGGGAAATGGGGCAGGGGGTCGCGTCAGATCAGAAAAGCGAGAGTGAGCGGCAAAGTCACAATCGACAGCAGAGTAGAAACGATGACCATCCCGGCCACAGCCTCGGAATCTGCGCCATATTTTGCGGCCAGCATATAGGTGGTCACGGCCACTGGCGTGCTGACCTGCAAGATCAGAACCGCCGCGGCCACCGGTTCCAGCGCGAATAGATGCCCCACCCCGGCCCCGATCGCCAGACACAGAACCACCCGCAGCGCCGACAACCAGACGGCCTGCCCCAACCGCCCCGGCGACAGCCGCGCCACGGCCACCCCCAGTGTGATCAGCATCAGCGGAATCGCCATCTGCCCGATCAGGTCAAGGCTGTTGGTCAGCCACAGCGGGGTATGCCAGCCTTGCCACAAAAACAGCGCACCCAGCAGCGTGCCTGCGACCAGCGGCTCTTTCAGCACCCGCAGCGGTGATCCGCCTTGGCTGACCAGCCAGACACCAAAGGTAAACCCCCAGACGCCCGCGACCGCAAACACCACCACGGCATAGCCAAGCCCGACCTGCCCAAAGGCAAACAGGGCCAGCGGCAGGCCCAGATTGCCGGTATTGCCGAAAATCAGCGGTGACAGATAGGTCCGCCGTTCCAGTTTCAGCACCAGCGTCAGCCCCCAGAACACCAGCGTCAGCAGGCCATAAGCCGCAATGGCCGCAAATAGCAGATCGGCCAGCGCCGCGCGGTCAATCTCGGTTTTCATCAGCGCGGTAAAGATCAGGCAGGGGGTCGCCAGCGTCATCGCCAGACGGGTCACAAACTCCATCCGGTATTCGAACCCGGCCTTGACCCAAGCAAAGCCAACGCCTGCCAAAATACCAACGGGGGCCACGATTTGCAGGACTGTAAGGATGAGGTTCACAGACTGTTTCCCTATTTTGCCGTCTGCCCAGTGGACAAGACCTAGCCCAAGGGATTACTAACCACAGTCGGGGGATGCAACAGATGCTGAAATCACGCGCGAAATACCATTTGGGCCAAGTGCTGCGGCATCGGAAACATCCGTTCCGGGGCGTGGTGTTCGATGTGGATGCAATGTTCTCTAACACCGATGAATGGTATGAGAATATTCCCGAAGAAAGCCGCCCCTCCAAGGACCAGCCATTTTATCACCTGCTGGCCGAAAATGACCAAAGCTATTACGTCGCCTATGTGTCGGAACAAAACCTGATGCCGGATGAAACCGGCGAACCGGTGGATCACCCGGACCTGTCGGACCTGTTCGGCGATTTTGAAGATGGCCGCTATCCGCTGCAATTTCAGTTGAACTAACCTTCAACATTTGCGCGCCGCGCTGCGCCCTCGCGCTTCAACTCTGCCAGAAACTCTCGCAACAGCGGCACCCGCCGGGGTCGGAACGACTCTCCCGTCCGTTTGGCATCTTCGATCCTGTGCAATTGGAACTTGCGAAAGCCCTGACGCAGACAGCACCACGCCAAGATCATCAACCGGCGGTCCAGAAAGACCACCGACAGCGGCCAGATACGCCGCTGCGTCTGCGCGCCCGTGTTGTCGGTATAGGTGATCTCCAGCGCCGCCTCATCCCAACAGGCTTCGCGAATCAAAGCCAGCGCAGCGGGGGCAGGGGGGCGCCTTTCAAACCGATAGGTTTGTTGCACCGCATGTAACGCTTGGCGCTGCACCCGTTCGGGCAGGGTGGCGGTGATCTTTGCCAAAGCCGCCTGCGCTGCGGCAGCCAGCGCGGCATCCCCGGCCATCTGCACCTCGGCCAGCCCCAGCACAAGCGCCTCCACCTCCAGCCGGGTGAACATCTGTGGCGGCAAGCTTGGGTCTTCGGTCAGGGTATAGCCATAGCCCGCCGCCCCATCAATCAGCGCCCCGCCCGCGCGCAGCGTATCAATGTCGCGATACAGCGTGCGCTCTGAAACGCCGGTTTCCTCGGCAAGACGGGCGGCGGTGACGGGCTGCGGCAAACGCCGCAGCGCATCCAGAAGGCGGAACAATCGGTCAGAGCGGGCCATGGCATACTGTCGGTTTTTGTCAGGATGCCCCGGCTATACCACCGCTATCGCAACCGACAAAGGAAAACAAAATGCTGACGCTGTATCACGCGGCCCCGTCCCGCTCCTCTCGTATCCTGACTTTGGCGGATGAGTTGGGGATCACCGATCAGATCACCCTGAAACTGGTGGATATCGCCCGCAACGATGGCAAAGGCGGCGCGGACCCGGCGAACCCGCACCCCGAAGGCAAGGTGCCGCTGCTGGACCATGACGGCGCGCTGATTTCGGAAACCGCCGCGATCATGCTTTACCTGACCGATCTGTTCCCCTCAGCGCTGGCCCCGCAACAGGGCGACCCACAACGCGGCCCCTTTCTGACATGGCTGTTCTGGTATGGATCGGTGATGGAGCCTGTGCTGATCCACAGCTTTGCGGGCCTGTCCCACCCTATTCTGACGAAAACCTTTCGCGGCACCGACGCGGTTGAGGCGCGGCTGCGCGCGGCGTTGCAAAAGGGGCCTTGGCTGCTGGGCGATCATTTCACCGCCGCAGACCTGCTGGTCCATTCGCCCTATGCGTGGTTTTCCGAGGCCATGCCCGATGACCCGCTGATCGCGGATTGGGTCGCGCGCTGCATCGCCCGCCCGGCCAGCGTCCGCACCAAGGCGCGGGATGCCAAACTGGCACCCCAGCACGCCGCCGCTTAAGCGCCCGCGAGGGCCGTATCGAGCAGCGCCTTGATCTCATCCTTGGCGGTTCCTGCCACGATGCGGCCCAATTCGGCATCCCCGCGCAAGACCACCAAGGTGGACCGGCGCGGGATGTTCAGATCAGCGACGATCATATCGTCTTTCCACTGGTCCCAATCCACGTCGATAAAGCTGATCTTGGCGGCATACTCCGGGTTCTCGGCCTTCAACGCCGCGATCACGCGGCCTTGCGCCTTGCAGGTGCTGCACCAGCTTGCCTTGAAATCCAGAAACACGGTCTTGCCTGCGGCCAGCTCTGCCTCCAGCAGGTCCGGCGTATAGGCGGCCGCTTCGGCCCGCGCCATCGGGGCGGCCAAGGTGACAGCAGCGGTCAGCAACATAAAATCACGACGGTTCATTTGCATTTCTCCCTAAACAGATACCGAAAGGTCTTGCAGCCATATGGGCAATACGTCCAACAGCCATGCCTCGATCACATAATGAAGCTGAAAGAAAATCATCAGCCCCACCAAAACGAACACCACGCCCATCACGGGCTTTGAAACCTCGGCCACCCGGCGCAACAGCGCCTTGCGCCGCGCAAGGGCGGCCCGCGCGCCATAGCCAAGGCCCAGAATGATGCTGGAAACACCGGCGGCAAAGGCGACCATGATCGCACCCGCCCAGATCAGGCTTTGCCCTTGGCTGGCCAAACCGATTGCACCGCCCAAGGTCGGGCCGACACAGGGGCTCCAGACCGCGCCAAGCAACGCGCCGCCCAGAACCTGCCCGCGCAATCCACCGCCGAAGCGGCCCTGAACCGCCTCATCAAACCCGGCATCGGCGCGCGCGGCCATGCCCCCGGTGGCCAGTGCGAACCCACTGTTCAGGCGCGGCACCAGCAGCACAAGGCCAAAGCCCACCATCAGCAGCGCCGCCGCTTTCGATACCGTTTCTTCGGAAATCCCAAGGCTGCGCCCCGCCACGGCCACACCAAGCCCAAGGCTGACAAAGGCGACCGACATCCCCAGCGCAAGCGCCACAGGCCCCAGCCGATGCGCCTGCAAGGCACTGGCCAGCACGATGGGCAGCACCGGCAGCACACACGGGTTGATCAGCGTCAACAGCCCCGCCACATATCCCAGTAAAATCTCCATCACGCCCCGGCTAACTTGCTTTGGGCCAAATTGGCGCAAGCCGGGATCACAGTCACCCAAAGCCTGCGTGATGAATTGTTACGAAACCGGCGCGCGCGCCACGCGGCTGATCTGCACCGCCAGAATCCCCGCCGCGATGATCACCACCCCCGCCACATCCCACAACGTCAGGCTTTCGCGCAACAGCAGCGCCGCAATCGCCACCCCGAAAAACGGGTTAAGGAAGTGAAACGCCGCCGCCCGCACCGCCCCGATCCGCGCCACCAGCAAGAACCAGACCCATGTTGCCAACAAGCCCGGCACCAACGTGGTATAGGCAAAGGCAAGGCCCAGCCGCGGCGTCCAGTTCACATCCCAGCTTTCCAGCGCCAGTGCCGCCACGGCCAGCAGCGCAGAGCCGACCAGCATTTGCAGCCCCACGATCATCAGCAGGTTCCCCCCGCTGGAGGCCCCGCGCACCGACAGCGTCGCAAAGGTCAGCGCCAGAACCCCGATCCCGCAGAACAACAGGCCCATCAGGTCCACCCCATCCGAAATGCGATGCCCCATGATGATGCCCACGCCAACCATCCCGGCGATCAACCCGGCATAGCCCAAGGGGGCCAACCTCTCACGGAAAATCAGCCAGCCTGCCAGCGCCACCAACAGCGGCATGGTCGAGGCGACAATCGCGGCCATTGACGCCTCGATCCATTGCATCGCGACAAAGTTGAAGCCAAGGTAAAGCGCGTTCTGGCAAATGCCGAAAATCACCGTGGCCCGCCATTGTGCCCGCGTCAGCCGCGCGCTTTGCCCAAGGGCCGTGGCGATCATGATCCCGATCAGGCCCGAAACGAGAAACCGCAAGGCCAGCGCCGTCAGCGGTGGCGCATCGGCCACGATCATCCGCGCCGAGGTAAAGGCCGAAGACCACATCAGCGCAAAGGCCAAGCCCATCGCAATCGCTTTGAAATCCATCCGTCTCACCTGCTGCTGCCTGCGGCCTTTGGTGAACCTGCACGCGGCCAAGGTCAACCGCCCTTGGCCCTTGGCAGGTCATAGGCGCGCAAAGAAAAAGGCCACCCCTGATGCAGGGGCGGCCCATCGGTTCCGGCAGTGCCGAACGCCTTGGATCAGTCGTTGACCGAATCCTTCAGTGCCTTGGCAATGGTGAATTTCACCTGCTTGTCGGCAGCCTTTTGCACGGTTTCACCGGTCGCCGGGTTGCGCACCATACGCTCCGGGCGGGCGCGGCAAGCCATTTTGCCCAAACCCGGCAGCGTGATCGCGCCACCAGAAGCCACTTCGCGCGTGACGATCGCAGCAACAGCGTCCAGCGCTGCGGTTGCGGTTTTCTTGTCTGCGCCCATTTCTTCGGCCAGTGCAGCAATCAACTGCGTCTTGGTCATCGGCTTATTCATGTCCTGTCTCCTGTTCATGCCCCATTATGTCAGGGGCCGTCGCTGCCCTTCAGGGCCGATGCCATCGCTACACAGGTTTTTGCGACCTAAATCAAGCCCAAATTCCAGTAAAACAGCATGTTTCGGCGGGTTTTCTCTGCGTCACAAGAAGGCGGTTTCCTCAAAGCTGCGCAACTTGCGGCTGTGGATGCGCTCCAGCGGCATCTCGCGCAGCCGTTCCATCGCCCGAATTCCGATCTGCAAATGCCGGGCCACTTGGGTTTTGTAGAAATCCGAGGCCATGCCCGGCAGCTTCAACTCGCCATGCAGGGGCTTGTCAGAGACGCAAAGCAAGGTGCCATAGGGCACCCGGAACCGGAACCCGTTGGCGGCAATCGTCGCGCTTTCCATATCCAGCGCAATTGCGCGGGATTGTGACAGCCGTTTCACCGGGCCGGATTGGTCGCGCAATTCCCAGTTGCGGTTGTCAATCGTGGCCACCGTCCCCGTCCGCATGATGCGCTTCAGCTCATACCCTTCCAGCTTGGTCACATCGGCCACCGCCTCTTGCAATGCGATCTGAATTTCCGCCAATGCGGGAATGGGCACCCAAACCGGCAGGTCATCATCCAACACATGATCTTCGCGCAGATACGCATGGGCCAGCACGAAATCGCCAAGGCTCTGGCTGTTGCGCAAGCCCGCACAATGGCCCACCATCATCCAGGCATGTGGGCGCAGCACGGCAATATGGTCGGTGGCGGTTTTGGCATTGCTGGGGCCTACCCCGATATTGACCAGCGTAATCCCCTGCCCATCGGCGCGCTTCAGGTGATACGTCGGCATTTGCGGCAGTTTCAACGGCACCGGCAAATCGCCCTTCGCATCCGTCAACACCGCGTTTCCGGTGCCGACAAAGGCGGTATAGCCGCTGTCCGGGTCTGCCAGCATCGCGCGGGCATAGGCCTCGAACTCCTCCACATAGAACTGATAGTTGGTGAACAACACATGGTTCTGGAAATGCTCGGGGTCGGTGGCGGTGTAATGCGTCAACCGGGCAAGGCTGTAATCCACCCGCTGCGCCGTAAAGGGCGCAAGCGGGAACGACCCATCGGCAAAGGCCGTGCGGGTGCCGTTCACAATATCATCATTGGTGGTCGCAAGGTCCGGCACATCGAACACATCGCGCAGGCTGAACTCCAGCACACCTTCCTGCGGGATCGACACACCCGGATTGCCCGCCACCGCAAAATGCACCGGGATAGGTGTTTCCGATGGCCCGATCTGCACCGAAACGCCGTGGTTCTTCATCAACAGATCAATCTGCTGGATCAGGTATTTCCGAAACAGATCAGGCCGGGTGATCGTGGTGGAATAGGTGCCGGGCTGCGCCACATGGCCAAAGCTCAGGCGGCTGTCGCTTTTGGTAAAGCTGGTCGTCGTTAGCCGGATTTCGGGATAAAATGCCCGCACCCGCGCCTCGGGGCGTGCGCCTTGCACCGTGGTGCTGAAATGCCGCGCCAGAAATTCCGTCGCCTCACGATACAGCGCTTCCAGCCGGTCTACGGCGGCCTCGGCACTGGTGAAACTGTCGCTGATCGGATGCGCGGGGGTCAAAATCGGTAGATTGGTATCGTCGTTCATTCGTTTTTTCTTTTTCTTGTTAAAAATGATTGGGCATATAACCCGATGCCGGGGGGCCACTGCAAGCCCTCGCGTAACGCTAATTCCGTTTGGTAACAGGGCAAAGACACCCTTTCACACGGCCCGAAACGTCAGGATGATGGCCCGGTCGGCCCGATGTGCCGGGTCAGGGGCATCGCCATAAATCGCCTCCTCGTGCAGATGCACCCCGGCGATCCGCCCGCCAAGCGCCGACAGTGCCGCGTCAAACCCTTGGGCGGCAAAAACCCCTTTGTTCACCGACAGCACAAATTGCGCCCGGGGCAGGGCCAGATCCAGCAATCCGGCAATCGCCGCCGGCCCGACATGGCCATGGGTAAAGGTGCCGGAACTGACAACCCCGGCATAGCGCTGGCCCAGATCCAGCGGTTGCGTCACATCCGCCAACCGCAAGTCGCGATACACCGCCTTGCCCCGCGCCACCGCCAGCATCTCGGGCGATATGTCGATCCCGTCAATCGGGCCAACCCCGCGCGCAGCCAGCGCCTGCCCCAGCAGGCCCGTCCCCGCACCCACATCCAGCACCGGCCCGGCCCCCGCATACGCCCCCGCCACCAGCGCGGGCAAACGATAGGCCATCCGCGCGGCAAACCCCTCATCATAGCTTTGCGCCCATGTGGCATAAAGCTTGCGGTTATCGTCGGGCGTTTTCAGCGCATAGGCTTGGTCAAGATCGGGTGGCTGGCTCATGCGTCAATCAAGCCGCATCCGGCGCATAAAATCAAGTTGCACAGCACGGGACCGCACCGGATAAAGGGGGCATGAAAACACTGCTTTCCCTTGGCCATGGCTATTCCGCCCAAGCGCTTGCCCGGCTGTTGCAGCCGCAGGGCTGGCATATCATCGGTACCACCCGCAGCACCGAAGGTGCCGTCCAATTGCGCGCCCAAGGGGTCGAAGCGCTGGTCTGGCCGGGCACCCCGCTCCCGTTGCCCCGCGCCACGCATCTGCTCAGCTCCATCGCGCCCGATGCCAATGGCGACCCGGTGCTGGCCGAACACGCCAAGGAGATCGCACAGACCGCCTTCGAATGGGTCGGCTATCTGTCCACCACCGGCGTCTATGGCGACCATCAAGGCGGATGGGTCGATGAAACCACCCCGCTGACCCCCGGCACCAAACGCGGCCAACAGCGCGTGCAGGCCGAGGCACAATGGCAAGCCCTCGGCCTGCCCCTGCACATCTTCCGGCTGGCGGGCATTTACGGTCCCGGTCGCGGCCCCTTTGCCAAAGTGCGCGATGGCAGCGCGCGCCGCATCCTGAAACCCGGCCAGGTGTTTTCCCGCATCCATGTCGAGGATATCGCGCAAATCCTCGCCGCCTCCATCACGCGCCCTGATCCGGGCGCCATCTATAACGTCTGCGACGATGATCCCGCCCCGCCCGAAGATGTCATCGCCTATGCCGCCGAACTGCTCGGCCTGCCCATCCCCCCCGCCGAAGACTGGGACAAGGCGGAGATGACCCCAATGGCCCGCAGCTTTTACGCCGAAAGCAAACGCGTTCGGAACGACAAGCTAAAATCCGATCTTGGCATCACCCTGATCCACCCGGATTACCGCGCGGGCCTTGCGGCCCTGCTGGCCCAAGACCCCTGATCCACTTTCTTTTCGGCTCAAATATCCTCGGGGGGGAATTGGCCGCAAGGCCAAGGGGGGGCAGACAGCCCCCCGCGCTTGGCCACCCCGCTTGGTCCCCGTGCCTGCCGCCCGTCAATCCCGCGTCAAATGGGGCCCCAGCCCCCGCACCACGCCTGATTTCTTGCCAAATTTGTGGCATCCTGATCGTGAACAACGGACAGGAGGCGTTGATGCAACCCCGCGACCCCAAACCCGGCTTTGTCGCCGAGGCGCAGAATGATCTGGTGCTGTCCTTCCTCGCCGTGCGCCGGATGCTGGGGCTTTTGGGCCTGTTCCTGCCCTTGTCGCTACTGGCCACCGCCATCCTGACCGATGAACCCATGCGCCCCTCGATTTCCGAATTCTACCACGGTCAGGGCCGCGAATTCTTTGTCGGCACGCTTTGCGCCATCGGGGTGTTCCTGTGGTCCTATGTCGGCTACCCGCCCGCGCATCGGGGCGAGGCACCGACCGACAAACAAGTCTCGCGCATTGCCGCTGTCGCCGTGATTTGCGTGGCCCTGTTCCCAACCGGCGACAACCTCGCCCCGCCCGGTCAGGTCATGCAGGATTGCAGCGTGTTCCAATGCCTTGTCGGCGAAAATATCAGCCGGCGCTTGCACTACCTTGCTGCGGGCATCTTCTTTTCATCCTTGGCCCTGTTCTGCCTTGTGCTGTTCCGCCGCGATGGCGGGCAGGGTCAGGATGCCGAAAAAGCCGCCCGCAACCGCATCTATGCTCTGTGCGGCTGGACCATCGTCGCCTGCGTTCTGGCGCTGGGCGTCTATGGCGTGGTCTATGCCATGCAAGACAGCGTAGGCAAAACCCGGCTTGATCGCAGCTATCTGGTTTTCATTCTGGAAAGCATCGGCATCTTTGCCTTTGCAATTTCATGGCTGACCAAGGGCAAGGCCTTGCAACCACTAGAGGCGTTGATGACCAAGACCTCCTAAAGCGCGCCGCCGCCGATGGTTTTCTTGCAATCCTTCGGCCCGTCCGGGTGCCCGCTATAGGCGGTGACATGGCAGGTTTCGCAGGTGAATTCGCGCAACCCCTGCCCGTGCTGGCGGCTCGCCACCCAGCGGCATTGCTTTGGCTTGCGCAGCCGGTCCCACATCGGGTCCAGCTTGCGGCTCAGTTCCGATCGCGCCTTCGCCCGGCCCCAATTGGACCAGATGAAAAACCCGATACAGACCAGCGCAAGAAGAAAAATGGGCATAACGGCCCCCAATGTCACCAAAGGGTCGCGCCCCACCCGATGGCAGGGCGCGACGGATCGTCAGTTATCGTTGATGTCGCGGTCCCAGATCTTTGCCTGCCCTGCCTGCTTGCCCAGCAATTTGCGCGTGACAAACCACGCACCCAGCGAGGCCAACGCAAACACCAGCAAGGTCAGCGGCAGCGATGCGCCCAACAGGCCCACCCCCACCAAAACCCCGGTCGCTACGGCGCCGATGGCAAAGCCAAGGAAGATATAGCCCGGCGCAAGCACCTCCAACACGCCCAAGGCAAAGCCCGCGACGATCCAGACCCACCAGGTAGCAAACCAGCTCATGCTTTGCCCTTCAACATCTTGAACGCATCACCAAACGCATCCAGCGCCTGCGCCGGAACGATGATCATCTGCTTGCCAGAGCCTTGGCCCACAGCCGTCAACGCCTCCACCTGTTTCAAGGCCACCTGATACTGCGCCGCCTCCAACCCGTTCTGGCGGATCGCCTCGGCAATCACCCCCGTGGCATAGGCTTCGGCATCGGCCAACACGCGGCGCTCCTCCGCCTCGCGCTGGGCGGCATAGAGCTCGGCATCCGCGTTCAACTCCATCGCCCGCTTCTTGCCCTCGGCCTCCGTCACCTGCGCCCGCCGCGCGCGTTCCGCATTCAACTGCTGCAACATCGCGGCCCGCGTCGCCTCGTCCAGATTCACATCCAGCACCTCAGCCCGCGTCACCTCAATGCCCCAGTCATCGACCATCGCGGCCACCAACTCCCGCACCTTGCCGATCAACTCCGTCCGGTTGGATTGCACTTGATCCAGCTCCATCTTGCCGATCTCGGACCGCACGATCCCCGCCACCGTCGTCGCAATCGCGCCATCCACATCGCGGATACGATACACCGTCTTTTCCGGCTCGGTGATCCGGTAGAACACAGATGTCTCCACCTTCACCAACACGTTGTCGGCGGTAATCGCGTCTTGCATCGCATTGGGCAACTGCCGCTCAAGGATCGAAATCTTATGCGCCACCTTGTCCAGAAACGGCACCACAAAGTTGATCCCCGGCCCCAGCACCGACCGCAAGCGGCCAAACCGCTCCACCACATGCTTTTCGGACTGCGGCACAATCCGCACGCCCAGAAAAATACAAACAATGATGAAGACGGCGACCGCAAGGTAAACCGCATTCCCACCAATCAATTGCTCAATATCCATCGCAGAACCCTCTCAAAAACACCTGCCTTCCTACATGGCCGCAAAGCCCCCCCCACGCAAGAGGATGCACATGCTCACCACCCTTCCCATCGCGGAAATCGACGCCACAGCCCTGCCGCGCGACCGCATCCACCTGAACCCCGAAACCATTGCCGAACTGCAAGCCTCCATCGCCACCAACGGCCTGCGCATGCCGATCGAGGTGTTCCAGACCGAAACCGGCTACGCGCTCATCTCCGGCCTCTGCCGCCTGACCGCGGTGACAAACCTGTGCAACCTGCGCGGCACCACGCCCGAAATCGCCGCCTTCATCCGCAGCCCCGCCACCCTGACCGATGCCCTCATCGCCATGGTGGAGGAGAATGACATCCGCCAGAACCCATCGGCGTGGGAGCGCGGCCTTATCATCACCACCCTGCGCGATAATGGAGAGTTTGAGACGCTGGACGCCGCCACCCGCGCGCTCTACCCCCATGCCAATGCCGCCAAACGCCAACGCCTGCGCTCCGCCGCCTTGGTGGTAGAGGAACTGGACGGCCACCTCGCCACCCCCGAGCATCTGTCCGAACGTCAGATCCTCCGCCTGAGCGCCGCCCTGCGCGCCGATTTCACCCCGCTGATCGTGGCCACCCTGCAAGAAACCCGCGCCAAAACCATCGAGGCGCAATGGCAAGCCCTGCTGCCCGTGATGGCCGAGGCCGAACAGCCCCAACCCACCCACCCCCAACGCCCCGGCCGCCCCCGCCGCGTCTTACGGCCAGCGCCGGGCGTGGTGGTCCGGCGCGAGATGACCTCCGACGGCTGGGTGCTGAGGTTCACGGGGCCGGATGCCACGGGCATGCGGATGGATTTCGTGATGGATGAGGTGGAGAGGTTGTTTGGGTGAGGGAGCCTAATGCCCCTTATTTGATGACCGCCTTGTCAGGATCGTCATCCTTTTGAGCTTTTTCACCTTTTGTACCAAGCTGTTTAACCCAGCGCTCTAGGACTGTGTTTGCTTCGGTCATGTCGCCGTTACCGGCTAGACCGGATGAGTTGGCGTCTTCTGCCGCCTCGACTTCGAGGGCCACAACATCGGCCAAATCTCTCGAAAGCTGTTCCCATTCATCAATATAACTGAGATAGTGTTCAGGTAGCGCAACATCTGCGCTTGCAACCGTTAGCTTAAGGGCAGGCATTTCGATTTTTCGATATGCAATGTATTTTTCAAGATACTCCATAAGGACAAGAAAATCGGCCTTGCTTGGGAGTTGCAACAACTGCGCTTGAAGATCTTGAATGTCGCGGTGCTGCTCGTCCCGATTTGTATCAATCGTGACTATAGGATAAGCGTTTCCCTCTACGACACCTTTGAATACTTGGGGTTCATGAAAGTGAAAAACACAGTCAAACTTCGTTGTCTCAACATTTCTCTTGGCTCTACATAATAGGTAGGCAAGGGCTGGTGAGATCGTTAATGAATCGATACTAGTGTTAGCCGCCTGACGGAAGATTCCCAACCGTGAACAGGTGTGTCACAATCGGGGCATGAGACGCAATGACATCTGCCTTTACCTCGGCCCCGCTGACCGTGCG